>CALWSK010000013.1 GCA_944384195.1 uncultured Clostridia bacterium | reverse complement strand
TAACAGAAGAAGAGGCTAAAACTTATTTATAAAATTAATACTAACCAGTAGAAAATTAAATCTACTGGTTTTTATAAGGAGGGTTAAAAGAGTGAAAATTAAATTTAAAGAGCAAGCATTTCAACAACAAGCTATAAAAAGTGTTATAAATCTTTTTAATGGACAAGATAAAAAAGATTATACTACAACATATGAGAATTATGATATTCAAACGACATTTTTACCTAATGAAATAGTATTAAATAATATTAATATATCTAGTCAGAAAATGATAGAAAATATGCAAAGAGTACAAAAAAGCAATATGTTAGTAACTACAAAAACATTAGAAAATAATACTTTTTGTATAGAAATGGAAACAGGTACAGGAAAAACTTATACATATACTAAAACTATTTTTGAACTTAATAAAAAATATGGTTTTAAAAAATTTATTATTGTTGTACCTAGTATTGCTATTAAACAAGGTGTATTTAAGTCTTTTCAAATAATGGAAGATGAGCTTAAACTCTATAATGAAAACTACAATGTTTTTATCTATAATTCTAATAAGTTAAATCAAGTTAAAAATTTTGCTACTTCTAACAATATTGAAATTATGATTATAAATATAGATGCATTTAAAAAAGATGAAAATATTATTAATCAAGCTAATGATAAATTATCTAAAGTTCCAATAGAATATATAAATCAGACAAATCCTATTGTTATTATAGATGAGCCTCAATCTGTAGATAATACAGAAAAATCTAAAGATGCTATACAGTCTTTAAATCCACTTGCAATTTTAAAATATTCTGCTACTCATAGAGAAAAAACAAACTTAATTTATAGACTAACTCCAGTTGATGCTTTTCAAATGGGGATAGTTAAGCAAATTTCTGTTTCTTCAGTATCTTCATCACAAGATTTTAATACACCTTACATAAAACTTCTTGAAGTATCTATGGATAATGGAGCTACCGGTGGGGTAAATTTTAAGGCAAAATTAGAGATTGATATATTAAAGAATGGAAGAATAACAAGAACCAAAAAAATATTAAAACAAAATGATAATTTAGAAATAATAACAAATCGTCCAGAATACTATGGTTATATTATAACTAATATAGATTGTACTGAAAATAATGAACATATAGAATTTGCTAATACAGAAGTTTTAAGTTTAGGCAAAGTAATAGGTGATATTGATGAAGATTTAATAAAAAGAGAACAGATAAAAAGAACAATAGAAGAACATTTTGAAAAAGAACTTATTTATACAAATAAAGGAATTAAAATTTTATCATTATTTTTTATTGATAAAGTAGATAAGTATAGATTAGATGATAATGAAAAAGGTATATATGCTAGAATGTTTGAAGAATGTTATGAAGAACTTATAAATTTACCTAAATATCAACCTTTAAAGGAAAAATTTACACAACCTATTGAAAAAATACATGATGGTTATTTTTCTAAAGATAAGAAAGGTAAGCTTAAAAATACTAAAGGGGATAGTAATGATGATGATAATACTTATAAAACAATTATGCAAGATAAAGAATATTTATTATCCTTTGAATGTCCTTTAAGATTTATATTTTCTCATAGTGCGTTAAAAGAAGGTTGGGATAATCCTAATGTTTTTCAAGTTTGTACTCTTATTGAACAAAAATCAAAATTTAGTGCAAGGCAAAAAATAGGGCGTGGGCTTAGGCTTTGTGTAAATCAAGATGGAGAACGTATAGAAGATAGAAATATAAATATTTTACATATTATAGCTAATGAAAGTTTTGAAGACTTTGCTAAGAATTTGCAAAAAGAAATTGAAGAAGAAACAGGTTTGAAATTTGGAAGTCTTGATATGACCTCTTTTATAGGTATGACTTATGAACAGACAGTTATAGAACAAGTTAATATAAAAAATGAAGATGCAAAAGAGCTTATTAATCATTTTAAGAATGTAGATTATATCGATGATAATGGAAATATTGATGTACAAAAAATAAAAAATGATATAGAAGATGATTTTTTTAATATACCAGAAAAATTTGAAAATGTTAAAAAAGAAGTAGAGAATATATTTACACAGCAAAAAATTGAAAATATTAATACAGAAGTATTAACTAATATTACTTATGAAAAGATTATTAAAGAAGAAAAAATTATAACAGAAGAAGATGCTAGAGAAATTTGTCAAAGTTTTTATGATAATAAATATTTAGATAAAAAAGGACAAGTAACAACAACTTTAAAAATAGATTTAGAAACTGGTAATTTAAAACTTCCAGAAAGATTTCAAAATGCTAAAAATGATATACAAAATATAGTTTTAAAATCTGCTATAAAATTGCCTATTAATAATGCTAATAAACAAGTTTTGGTTAAGTTAAAAAAACAAGTGCTTATAAGTCCAGAATTTTTAGAACTTTGGGAAAAGATAAAATATAAAACAAAATATAGATTTAAGCTAGATGAAGAAAACTATAAAAAAGAATGTATAAAGAAATTAATAGAAATGCCTAAAATAAATAAAGTTAGAATTGAAACAAAAAATGTGGATATAGATATAACAAAAGATGGAGTTTATTCTGAGGAAAAATATGAAAAATTTACGAATATAGAAAAAATTTTTAAACCAACTATGCAAGATATTAAAAATATTGCTATAAAATCAAAAAATCATATAAATCTAATTTTAGAAACACTTAAAGAAAGTGGAAGATTTAATGAAATATTTAATGATCCTAAGAAATTTAGTGAGCAAGTTATAGAAGTGTTTAAAGAGGTACAATCTAAAACTATTATTGATGGCATATACTATATTAAGAATGAAGAAGAAGAATATTATGTTCAAGAAGTTTTTGATACAACTGACATAATAGCATATTTAGATAAAAATGCATTAAAAATAGAGAATGAAAAAACTCCTTATGATTATATTGTTTATGATAGTGAGGGTATAGAAAAATCTTTTGCTAAAGCACTTGATAATGACCCGAATGTAAAAATGTTTTTTAAATTTCCATCTAAATTTAAAATAGACACTCCTATTGGTAGCTATAATCCAGATTGGGCAGTTTATAAACAAGAGAATAATTCGGAAAAACTTTATTTTGTTATAGAAACTAAAGGTAGCATGAATAGTTATGATTTGAGAATTAGAGAAAATTTAAAAATTCAGTGTGGCAAAAAGCATTTTGAAGCATTAGAAACAAATGCAATTTTTAAAGTTAGTGATAAATGGATATAAAATAATAATATATATTTTATATTTAATAGTGCAATCAGTGTATAGCTAGTTGCTTTTTTATGTTTTAATATTTTTAATATTTATAAGTAGTATTACAAAAATGTAATATTTATGAAATAAAATAAATATTTAAAAATTTAAATTAATGATATAATTTTAAATAATATTAGTTTTAAAGTAGATAAAGAAAAATTTGTAGGGATAATGGGAACTAGTGTAAGTGGTAAAACTACATTTTAAATTATATTGCTAATATACATAATGTTACCGCACAGAAAATTCCACATTTAGATTACTTAAAATATTAAATATATTTAGAAAGTAAATATAGTTGTTTTTTATTTAATAAATTGATATAATATTAATTGTAAGATTTTTATTTAATTTTCAGAAAATTACTTAAATACAAGGTCTTTAATTTAAAATTTAAGTATAAAATAGGAGGAAATATTATGAAAAAAATACATTCAGAAAATGCACCTAAAGCAATAGGTCCTTATTCTCAAGCAGTAGTAGTTAATAATATTATTTATACATCTGGACAAATACCTTTAGATTTAAATGGAGATATTGTTGGAACTGATATAAAAACTCAAACAGAACAAGTTATGAAAAATTTAAAGGCAGTTTTAGAAGAAGCTGGCACAAATTTTGAAAATGCTATAAAAACTACTTGTTTTTTATCAGATATGTCAAATTTTAGTGAATTTAATGAAGTTTATTCTAAGTATTTTATATCTAATCCAGCTCGTTCTTGTGTTGCTGTAAAAGAATTACCTAAACAAGTTTTAGTGGAAGTTGAAGTTATAGCATTAATATCTTAATATATAATATTTAAAGATTGTATACCATTTTTAGTTATATAAAAATAATATACAATCTTTTTTATAATATTTTTAATATTCATAAAAGATTCATTTTAAGGATTATATTTAAGTTAATATAGATATATAATGGACTTTTTTCGAAAAAATTTTTAGCGAATAATATAATTATATAAAATAAAAATAAAACATAAAAAATATAATAATTATAAATAAAAAAGACTAAATTTTAATTATATATTTAGTCTTTTTTTAAATTAATACTTAAAAAATAATCTTCTAGATTTTACAGATTTTTTAGATAATTTTTCTATATAATCTTGTAGACCATAATAATCACTATTCAATTTTAAACATTTACTAAAATCTGATATAGCTTTATTATTTTCTTTAAGCTCTATATAAGATAGGGCACGTTCATAATATGCACTATCAAAATTTTTATCTAATTTTATACATCTTGTATAGTCTTTAATAGATTTTTTATATTCCTTAAGTTTTGTAAAGCAAAAAGCTCTTTCATAATATGAGCCTACAAAATTTTTATTTAATTTTATAGATTTTGTATAATCTTGAATAGCATTTTCATATTCTTCTAATTGACTAAAACAAAAGGCTCTCTCATAATAAAAATTATAATTATCTTCATTTGAACTAAGAGCTAAATTAAAATCCTCTATAGCCTGTTTGTAATCGGAAGAAAGACTATAACATATTCCTCTTTGATAATAAGAACCTTCAAAAGTCTTATCTAAAATAATAACTTCTGTAAAATCTTCTATAGCTTTATTATATTCTTTAATTTCTTTGTAACAAATAGCTCTTTGATAATAAGATGGGATATATGATTTATTAAATGACAAAGCTAAGCTAAAATCTTCTATAGCATTTTTATATTCAAAAATAAGACTATAACAAAATCCTCTTTGATGATAGTATTTTTCACAATTTTTATTTATATCAATAGCAAGACTAAAATCTTCTATAGCTTTATCATATTCTTCTAAATTTTGATAACAAAATCCTCTTTGAAAATAAAAATCATCATAATTTTCATCTATATCTATAGCTATATTAAACATATGAATAGCTTTGTCATAAATTTCAAGATTAATATAACAAAGTCCTATTTGAAAATAAGAACCAGCAAAATCTGGATCTAAAGTTTTTATTCTATTAAAGTCATCTATAGCTAAATCATAATCTTCCAAATTAGCATAACAAATACCTCTTTCATAGTATATTTCTTTACTTTCTTTTTCATCAAATATAACTAAATTAAAATCTTCTATAGCTTTATCATATTCTTCTATATTCTTATAGCAAATTCCACGTTCGAATAATGATATATAGAAATAATCTTGATTTAAATAAATAACTTGACTATAATAATATATAGCATTTTCATAATCTTTAATGTTTTTATAACAAAAAGCTAAACAATATAAACAAATTTCTTCAGATTCATTTTCTTTATTTTCAATTATTTTTTTATAATCTTTTATAGCTTCTTCGTAATTATTCAATCTAAGATATGACATAGCTCTTTCATAATAAAAATCTAAATCGTTATTATCATAGGAAATAGCTATATTGAAATCTTTTATAGCATTTTCAAAATCATTAATTTTTTCATAACAAATCCCTCGCTCATAGTAATTATAAAAAAAAGTTTTATTTAATTCTATAGATAAACTATAATCTTCTATAGCTTGTTTGTAATTTTCTAAATTCTTATAACAAAAAGCTCTTTCATAATAGTATAAATATTTTTTATCTAATTCTATAGATGTATTAAAATCTTCTATAGCTTTTTCATATTCAAATATTTCAGTATATGATATACCACGTTGATAATAATAAATAGAATTTTTGTTTTCTACAATTTCTATAAGCTTTGAAAAAGTTTTTATAGCTTTTGTATGTTCTTCTATATTTTGGTAACAAATTCCCAAATGATTATAAGAATTAACATAAGTTTTATCTAAATTTATAGAAGATATATAATTTATGATAGCATTTTTATAATCATTTATTTTTTCGTAGCAAAAAGCTAAATTATAGTATGATAAAAAATAATCTTTATCTAAAGAAATAGCTTTTTTATAATTTAAAATAGCATCTTCATAATTTTCTAGTTTTTGATAAGAATTAGCTAATTGAAAATATGTTCCAGCATAATTTTCATCTAAATCTAATACTATTTTAAAATCTTTTATGGCATCTTCATAATTGTTTAAATTTTTATAACAAATCCCTCGTTCATAATAACAATCTATAAAATCTTGTTTTATAGAAATAGCTTTAGAATAATTATTTATGGCATTTAAGAAATCTTTAATAGATTTATAACAAAAAGCACGTTCATAATATGCATTAGTAAAATTAGGGTTTATTTCTAAAACTTTATTTAAATATTTTATACTATTTTTATATTCCAAAAGTTTTTCATAACAAAGAGCTAAATTATAATAATATAAAAGTTTGTTTTCTAAATCTTTTTCATATGATAAAGCTTTTTTAAAATATTTTAAAGATTTATTATAGTCTAAAAGTTCATAATAGCACATAGCTATACTATAATAGCAAAAAGCAAAATCTTTTTTTAAATTTAGTGCTTCTAAAAAATATTTTATAGCTTCTTTATATTTTAAAAGATTAGCATAGCAAAAACCAGCAGTATAGTATACTGTTACATTATCTATTTCTTGGTTTAAATCAAGAAATTTATTAAAATCTTTTATTGCTTTTTCATACTCACAAATTTCATTATAACAAAGTCCTCTTTTGTAATAGGCATCTATATATTCTCTATCTAAATTTAGTATCTTAGAATAATTTTTTATAGCTTCATTAAATTCTTTATTTTCAAAACATTTTTCTGCTATATTAATATATTCTGTTAACATTATATTGTTTAGGTAGATATTTTTCATTAGTAATACTCCTTTTAATTATTATAAATAAAGTATATAATATTTTAAGAAAAAGTGCAACTTTAAAAGGCATAGACAAAAGTCTATACCTTAAAATTGAAATTATTCTATATATCCCGTTTCATTGTAAATTTTTATTTTATTTTTTCCAGCTTTTTTTACTTGATACATAGCATTATCAGCATTTTTATAAAGATTATCATATAAATTATGATCAGGGCCTTTTGAAAAAGCGATACCTATACTACACCCAAGAGATATAGTAATATTATCATTTTTATAATCCATAGGGAATGTATTTAAAATTTTTCTTGCCTTTTCTATTGAATATTCTTTATTTTCAATAGAAGGAATAAAAATTACAAATTCGTCTCCACCAAGTCTAGCAACACACTCTTTATTTGAAAATATTTCTTTAAGATTTTTAGAAATATCTATTAGTGCTTCATCTCCTTTTATATGACCTAAAGTGTCATTTAACAATTTAAAATTATCTATATCTAAGATAAACATTGCTGATAAATTTTTGCTTTTAGAATAATCTTCTACGAATTTTTCTACTGCATTTCGATTAAGAAGTCCTGTAAGACTATCATTTTGACTAAGATATAAAAGTTTATGTTTTAATTTAAAATCTTCATATTTTATAGTAGAAAAATACATATGTATACCTACTGCAAATAGAACAATAAAAATATTGTCCATAGCATATACAAGAATATCCCTTAAAGATAAGTTGTTAAACGTATAAAAATAGATAATAGTGTCTATAGTAAAAATAGGAGCTATGCAAAAGAAATAAGGAATTCCACAACTAATAGTAGTTAATGCTGTAGCCATAATAATACAATTTGCTGCCATAAAAGATATATAACGGCTATATAAAAGGAAATGAGCATCTAAAAGAATAATAGTTTGCATTATATTTATATAAGCCATAAAAATAGCAAATTTTTTATGAGAAATAAAATAATATTTGAATAATAAATATGCTACCAAAGAAATAATAGCTTCTAAAACACAAAGCCAAGTAGCCGGATTAAATTTATTTCCATCAACATATTCTATAATATTAGTGAGTATTATATATAAAACAAAAAATAAAAAAAGGTAAAAAGAAAAAGTTTTTTGAGATATTATAGTATAATTTAATATATCATCTTTATATTCATCATATTTGGATGATAGTTTTTCAAGTAATATTTTCATATTTAAAATTTCCTTTTTATTAGTATACAACTCATAGATATTATTATAATAGAATTGAATATAAAATGCAATAAAAAGTTTTTATTTAAAAAAAATATAATTTGACAAAATAATATAAAAAAGATATAATTAAAAATAGATTTTATGGTGCGTTTTATAAACGATAATAGGGAATTAAGTGTAAATCTTAAACAGTCCTTGCTGCCGTGATGAAGAGTTTGTTTATAATATGCCACTGGGAAAACTGGGAAGGCTTAAACAAATGTTGAATCTTAGTCGGAATACCTGCCATAAAGTTAGAATTTTAAACTTTACAGGGAATTAAAGTTTACTATTATATTATGATTTTATTTTGATGCTTAAATTTATAATAGATAGAAAGTAGCCCTAGTAAACCTAGGGCTTTTGGTGTTTTATGGAAAAATATTTAAACAATATAGAAAAAGCTAATAAAAAAATATATATGCTTGCTAAAGAGCATTTAGATAATTTAGCAAAACCTATAGGAAGTTTAGGTGAACTTGAAGAAATATCTGCTAGACTTTGTAGTATTTATTCTAGTTTAAAAATTAATATTGAAAAAAAATGTATAATAGTTCTTGCCTCTGATAATGGAATATTTGAAGAAGGTGTAGCCTCTACTCCACAAGAGGTTACTGCTATACAAAGCATAAATATATCTAAAAATAAAACTGGTGTTGGAGTTTTAGCAAAACATTTTAATATAAATCTTATGGTATGTGATTTAGGAATAAATGCTGATATAAATTATGATGGAATAATAAATAAGAAAATAAGAAAATCTACTAGAAATTTTTTAAAAGAAGATGCTATGACAAAAGATGAACTTATTAAAGCTATAAATATTGGTATAGAACTTGTTGAAAAAGCAATAAAACAAGGAAATAAACTCTTTGGACTTGGAGAAATGGGAATAGCTAACACCACGACTAGTAGTGCTGTTCTTGCTTGCCTTTTAAATCTTAATGAAGATGATATAGAAAATGTAGTAGGACTTGGAGCAGGACTTAGTGAAGAGGCGTATAAAAAGAAAGTTCAAGTTATAAAAGATGGTATAAAAAATAGAAATATTGATAAATCTAATGTTTTAGATATTGTTCAAAAAGTAGGTGGATATGATATAGCTGGTATGATAGGAGTATATATAGCTTGCTCTTATTATAAAATGCCTATTGTTGTGGATGGATTTATATCTATAGTGGCTAGCCTTTGTGCTATTAAATTAAATAAGAATATAAAAGATTATATATTTTTATCTCATCAGTCTATGGAAAAGGGATATAAATTAGCGTGTGACGAGCTTAATTTACCTTCATATTTAAATCTTAAAATGCGTCTTGGTGAAGGAAGTGGATGTCCTCTTATGTTTTCTATAATAGATGCTAGTATAAGTATTTTTAATGAGATGGCTACATTTGAAGAGGCTAATATATCTAAGGATTATTTAAAAAATATACCTAAGATTTAGGAGGGCTTTATGATTATTTATATATCTGGTGGTTGTAAAAATGGAAAATCTAGCATAGCAGAGAATATTTGTATAAAACTAAAAAATAAAGATGAGAATATGTATTATATAGCTACTATGAAACCTGTAGATAAAGAAGATATACTTAGAATAGAAAAACACAGAAAAGAAAGACAAAATCTAAATTTTGAAACACTGGAAATTAATAAAGATATATACAAAATATTAAATATTGCAAATATAAATTCTACATTTTTATTAGATAGTACTACAGCACTTTTAATGAATGAAATGTTTTTAGAAGATGAAATAAATTTCAAAGCTTATAAAAAAGTTACAAAAGATTTATTACTTATAATAGAAAAACTTAAAAATATAGTTATTGTATCTGACTATATATTTTCTGATAGTATAGAGTATGATGAAATAACTAAAGCTTATAGAAAAGGGTTGGCTTATATAGATAAAGCTATTTGTGAAAAAGCAGATGTTGTTCTTGAAATATGTTATGGAAATAAAATAATACACAAAGAAATACATAAAGGTAAAGAAAAAATAGGTGATTTATTATGTTAGATGGTATTATCATGGCTTTTTCTATGTATACAACTATACCTATGCCTAATAAATGGAATGATAAAAACTTTCCATATATAATAGCTAATTTAAGTATTGTAGGAATAGTTATAGGTATAATTTGGGTTTTTTTAGTAAATATTATAAATATTTTTGATTTTTCACTTACTATAAAAACTGCTATAATATGTGTTATACCTTTATTTTTAAGTGGTTTTATTCATATAGATGGATTTATGGATACTTGTGATGCTATATTTTCTAGAGCTAGTTTAGAGAAAAAATATGAAATATTGAAAGATTCTAGAGTAGGGGCTTTTGCAGTAATAGGTTTTGTTATTATAAGTATTTTTTATTATATATGTATGTATGAAATATTAAAACAAAATAAAAATATAAATTCTTTAATATTTATACCTATGTTTTCTAGAGGATTTGTAAGTATTTATATAATGAAAACAAATCCTAGTTTAAATAGTGGTTTTATATCTAGTTTTAAAAAAGATTTAAAACAAAAACATTTTTATATAGGATTAATACTTTTATCCTTTTTTTCTATTCTATCTTATTTATATATAGGTATAGATTTATTTATAATTATGCTTTTAATTAGTTTTATATTATATATATACTGTAAAAGAATATTTCAAGGAATTTCTGGAGATTTATGTGGATTTATAATAACTTTAACTTCTTTTATAGGTATTTTATATCTTAGTTTGTAAGGAGGGGATATTATGATATTAATAATAGGAGGAGCTTATCAAGGTAAGTTAGACTATATAAAAAATGAGCTTAAGAAAAATGATGAAGAAATATTTTTTTGTTATGATGATAATATAGATTTTTCTAAAGAAGTTATATATGGTTTAGAAAAATTTATAAAAGCTCAAATAGATAAAGATTTAAACCCTGTTTTATATATAGAAAATAATTTTGAAAAATTTAATGATAAAATTATAGCTTTTGAAGATATGTCTTGTGGAATAGTACCTATAGAATATAAAGATAGATTACTTAGAGATTATAACGGAGCAATAATGACTAAATTTTCTAAAAATAGTGACAAGGTGGTTAGATTATTTTGTGGGATAGCAACAATAATAAAAGAATAACTATTATAAGACACGGTGAAACTATTGCAAATGAACAAAGGTTATATTGTGGTTTTTCTGATATAGAACTTAGTGAAAAAGGAATAGCATCTTTATATAAAATAAAAGATGAAAATATATATACAGATTTTGATTTATACATAACAAGTGGTATGAAAAGAACTAATCAAACTATGAAAATATTATTTGATAAACCATATATAGAGAATAGTGATTTTAAGGAAATAAATTTTGGAGATTTTGAGCTAAAATCTTATGAACAACTTAAAAATAATGAGTCTTATTTAACTTGGATAGAAAATGTAGAAGAAAATAAAATACCTAATGGAGAAAGTAAGAAAGATTTTAAAAAAAGAGTTTTAAATTCTTTTGAAAATATATATAATAATGAATTTAAAAATATAGTTATTGTTTGTCATAATGGCGTTATAGCTACTATAATGCAAGAATTATTTCCTTTAGAAAAAGATAAAAACTTTTATTCTTGGGGAATTAAAAATGGTGAAGGATATTCTATAATTTTTAAAGATAAAAAAATTACATATGAAAAAATTGGAGGAAAATTATGAAAAAATTAAAAAACTTATTAGTTATGGTAATGTTTATTTTTGCTATAACTCTTGTTGGTTGCTCATCTAAAGAAAAAACGGCAACTACACAAACAGAAAATACTCAAGTAATAGACAGAGAGGGAAACACAATAACATTACCAGATAAAACAGAAAAGATTATTTCTTTAGCTCCTAGTATAACAGAAACTCTTGTAGACTTAGGGCTTGGTGGAAATCTTGTTGCAGTAGATAAATATTCTTTAGAAGTAGAGGGTGTTGATAAAAATTTACCTATATTTGATATTATGAACCCAGATGCCGAAAATATAGTAGCTTTAAAACCAGATATTATTTTTGGTACTGGTATGAGTAAATCTAACGGAACAGATCCATTTAAACCTATGAAAGATTTAGGAACATTTGTAACAGTTATTCCAACTTCAACAAGTATAGAAGGTATTAAAGAAGATATATTATTTATAGGCGAAGTTACTAAAACAAAAGATAAAGCAAAAGAAATAGTAGATAACTATGATAAAGCTATAAATGATATAATAGCTAAATTACCAAAAGATAAAGAACCTCTTAAAGTATATTTTGAAACTTCTCCTATGCCAAAAGCTTATACTTTTGGACAAGATACTTTCCTTAATGATATGCTAAATAAATTAGGTGCTACTAATATATTTGGTGAAGAAAAAGGTTGGATACCAGTATCTTTAGAACAAGTTGTTGCTAAAAATCCGGATGTCATTTTAACAAATGCAGACTTTTTAGAAAATCCTATAGAAGATATAAAAAATAGAGATGGATTTTCAGAAATAAATGCTGTAAAAAATAATAGAGTTTATCTAATAGAAAAAAATACAAGTGCTAGAGCAAATGAAAGATCTATAGCAGCTTTTGAAAGTATGGCTAAAGCTTTATATCCGGAAATTTTTAATTAAGGTGAATATATGACTAAAATAATAATGATTCAAGGAACTTGTTCTGGGGTTGGTAAATCTACTATTACAACTTCTCTTTGCAGAATATTTACAAATAAGGGGTACAAAGTTTCGCCTTTTAAAGCACAAAATATGTCTTCTAATTCTCATACCTTTTTAAATGGAGATAAAATGGCTCGTTCTCAAGCTATACAAGCTTATGCTTGTAATAAGGAACCAGATTTTAGAATGAACCCTATTTTACTTGTACCTAACAATGGTAAAACCAAAGTATATTTAAATGGTGAATTTTTGGAAAATATGGACAGATTTTCTTATAATGATGCTAAAGATGAAATATTTTCTAAAGTTTTAGATTCATTTTATAGTTTATGTGATGAAAATGATATAGTGATAATAGAAGGAGCGGGAAGTCCTGTTGAGTTAAATTTAATGCAAAATGATATAGTAAATATGGGCTTTGCTACAAAAGTATCTTCTCCAGTTATATTAGCATCTGATATATCTAGAGGTGGTATATTTGCTTCTTTATATGGAACTATAAACTTATTAGAAAAAAATCAACAAGAGCTTATAAAAGGTATTATAGTAAATAAATTTAAAGGTGAAATATCTTATTTTGAAGATGGAAAGCATCTTATAGAAAAAATTTGTAATAAAAAAGTTTTAGGTATATTACCTCATTTTGATATAAATTTAGAAGATGAAGATGACCTTACAGATGGAAAAGAAATGAAAACTAAAGAAAGTCTTATTCAAAATTTGGATGTAGAAAAGACAGAAGAGAATTATATAAAATACTTAAATCAACAATTTGATATATTAGCGGAAGAATTTTCTAAAAATATAGATATAGATGCAATTTACAGTTGTATGAAAAATATATAAATTAACATTGATTTATTATTAAAATAGTTATATTATAATAATAAAGAGGTGATTTTATGATTATAATAAATTCTTTATGTATTATAACTATATTCTTAAATTTTATTAAAAATAAGTATATAAAATATTCTGTTTTGACGGCTTTAATATTAAATATTATAGGAAGTATGTCATTTATAAATAACAATTTATTTTTAATAATTTCTTATATAGTTCTTTTTATAACTACACCATTTTTAATAATAGAAAAGTTTAAACAACCTTGTTTTGAAGGGTATAAACCATTAAAATATATTTTTATATACTTTGGAGTTTTATGTTTTGGTGTAAGTATTTTCTACACAAATGATATTTCTGCTTTATTATTTTTACAAGCTGGAGTTATGACAATTAGTAATTCTTGTTTTGAAAATAATTTATATGTTAGAAAAAAAGTAATTAAATAATTTGATTTTTAAGGCGGTAGATTTTTTAATCTACGCCTTTTTTATATTAATAGCTTATCTAATTATTTTATTTACAGATTTTCTTTTTACTAATTTTGGTCTTAGTGTTGTTTTATTAATACAAACATTACGCATAATACCTTCTAATGATATATAAGCACACTTGCCGATTTCTAAACGATTTTGTTTTATAGTTGTTATAGTTGGATTAGATTTTTTACATAAATCTATATCATCAAATCCAAGTATACTAATATCTTCTGGTACATTAAGTCCTATATCTTGACAAACCTTTATAGCACCATAAGCCATTAAATCACTACCACATAATATAGCAGTTGGTTTATGCTCTATTATTTTAGGAATATGATATTTAGCTGAATCTATAGAATAATGTCCAAAACTTATAAGATTATTATCAATTTCTAAATCATTATTTTTCATAGCTTTTAAAAATGCTTCATATCTTTCTTTTGCTACTACAGAATCTAAATTAGCACTAAAAAACCCTATTTTTTTATGTCCTATAGATACTAAATAATCTACCAAAATATCAAAAGCTTCAAAATTATCTGTTCCTACATAACTTACATTAAAATTTTTAGGTATATAGTTATCTAAAAGGACTGTTGGAGTAGAAGTTTTAGATAGATTTTGTAACCAAATATCATCTAAAGCAAATCCCACAAAAAAAGCACCTCTATATCCTTTATATAACATATATTTGTCATAATTATTTTGTTTTTGGAAACTGTGATTAACTTCTTCTATATATACTTTCCAATTTTCTCTTATAGCGTGTGTTTTAAATCCTAAAACAATATCATATCCAAAATCATTTTTAGATTTATAATCCATATTAGTAATAAATATACAAAGTTTTTTATTATCATCTTTTAACATTTTTTTAGGTTTATATCCCATTTCTATAGCAGTATCCAAAATTTGTTGGGATATTTCATAACTTATATCTGAAGCACCATTTAATCCTTTAGATACAGTCCCTACAGATATATTTAGCCTTTGAGCTATATCTTTAATTTTTACAGCCATATTTTCACCCCCTTAATATAATAATTCGAAATTTACCGAAAATTTAATATATGATTAATATTGATAATGAGAAATTAATAATAATTTGGTTATTTATATATTATAAAATTTTTTATTATTTTAGTCAACTATAATATCAATTTTTAACAATTTTGTATTATATATAAAATATATAAAAATTAAAAATATATGCAAATTAAAAATAGTAAAAATTATATAAAAATTATATAATAATAAAAAATATATAGACAAAATATATTAAAGATAGTATAATTCAATAAACGAAACTTTACGAAAAAAAGAGGTGCTTTTATGATTAAAACAAAATTAGAAAATATAACTTGGTCAAAATACAACAAAAAAATTTCAGAATGTACTAATTCACAGTTATATTATGCAATTTTAGAATTAGTAAAAAATGAAACTAGTAAAAAAAATATTATTGAAAATAAAAAGAAAGTTTATTATGTATCTGCAGAATTTTTGATAGGAAAATTGTTATCAAATAATCTTATAAATCTTGGGTTATATGAAGAAATAAAAAAAATATTAAAAGAAAACGGAAAAAAGCTCTCAGATATAGAAGAAATAGAACCAGAACCATCATTAGGAAATGGAGGACTTGGACGTCTTGCATCTTGCTTTTTAGATTCTATAGCTAGTCTTGGGCTTAGCGGAGATGGTATAGGGCTTAATTATCATTTTGGATTATTTAAACAAAAATTCGAAAATAATTTACAAAAAGAATATAAAAATGAATGGATAGAAGATGAAAGTTGGTTACAAAAAACAGAAACTACTTTTAATATACATTTTGGAGATAAAAAAGTTAAATCTAGAATGTATGATATAGATGTTATAGGATATGAAGAAGGAATAAATAAATTACATTTATTTGATTTAGAAACAGTAGATGAAAGTATTGTTTTAGATGGAATAAATTTTGATAAAGAAAATATAGAAGAAAATTTAACATTATTTTTATATCCAGATGATAGCGATGAAGCAGGACATTTACTTAGGATATTTCAACAATATTTTATGGTAAGCAGTGGAGCTCAATATATATTAAAAGAGGAGAAAAGAAAAGGGCATAAATTAGAAGAATTATATAAAAATGTAACAATTCAAATAAATGATACCCATCCAACAATGATTATACCAGAGCTTATATATTTATTGATGCAAGAAGGTATTAGAATGAAAGAGGCTACAGAAATAGTTTCTAAGACTTGCGCATATACAAACCATACAATATTAGCAGAAGCTTTGGAAAAATGGCCATCTAAATATTTATATAAAGTAGTTCCTCATCTTATGCCTATTATAGAAGCTTTAGATATGATAGTGCGTGAAAAATTTGAGGATAAATCTGTATATATTATAGATGATGAAGAAAGAGTTCATATGGCACATATAGATATACATTTTGGATATAGTGTAAATGGAGTTGCACAGTTACATACAGAAATATTAAAAAATTCTGAGCTTAATAATTTTTATAAAATTTATCCTGAAAAATTTAATAATAAAACAAATGGTATAACTTTTAGAAGATGGCTTTTACATTGTAATAATGAATTATCTGACTATATAATTTCCTTAATTGGAGATGAATATAAAAAAGATTCTATCAAATTAGAGAATTTATTAAAATTTATAGAAGATAAAGAAGTTTTATATAAACTAGATGAAATAAAATCTATCAAGAAAAAACAATTAAAAGATTATATAAAAGCTACACAAAATATAGAAATAGACGAAAATTCTATTTTTGATATACAGATAAAAAGACTTCACGAATATAAAAGACAACAAATGAATGCTTTATATATAGTATATAAATATTTAGAAATTAAAAAAGGTAATTTACCTAAAAACCCTATTACATTTATTTTTGGTGCTAAAGCAGCTCCGGCTTATATAATAGCTAAAGATATTATCCATTTCTTATTATGTATGCAAGAGCTTGTAGAAAAAGATAAAGAAGTATCTAAATATATGAAAATTGTATTTATAGAAAATTATAATGTATCTAAAGCAGAAAAATTAATACCGGCTTGTGATATATCAGAACAAATTTCTCTTGCTAGTAAAGAAGCTAGTGGTACTGGAAATATGAAATTTATGTTAAATGGAGCTATTACACTTGGAACTTTAGATGGAGCAAATGTTGAAATAGCAGAGCTTGTAGGTGAAGAAAATATTTATTTATTTGGCGAAAAATCTGAACAAGTTATAGAACACTATGCTAAAGGAGATTATGTATCTAGAAAATTTTATGAAAATAGTCCACTAATTAAAGAAATAGTAGATTTTATTATAGATGAGAGAGTAATTTCTTTAGGAAATAAAGAAAATTTAGAAAGACTTTATAATGAAATATTAAATAAAGATTGGTTTATGACTTTATTAGATATAGAAGATTATATAAAAACAAAAGATAAGGCTTTTAATGATTATTTAGATAGAGATAGATGGACAAAATCTATGTTAATTAATATTGCTAAGGCTGGTTTCTTTTCTTCAGATAGAACAATAAAAGAATATAACGAAGATATTTGGAAATTAAAATAGGAGGATATATAATGAAAAAAGCAGGTATATTAATGCCTATATTTTCCTTACCAAGTCGTCATTATATTGGCGACTTTGGGGATATGGCATACAAATTTATAGATATTATAAAACAATCTAAGTTTAAAATATGGCAGATTTTACCATTAAATCCAATAGGATATGGTAACTCGCCTTATCAACCTTATTCTTCTTATGCCGGAGAAGAAATTTATATTTCTCTTGATAAACTAAAAGAAGAAGGACTTATAGAAAATATAGATGATATAAACTATAAAGAAGAAAAAGTAGATTATGAAAAAGCTAGAGAATTTAAAACTAAATACTTTAAAAAAGCTTTTAACAAAATGGAAGAAAATGGCATCTTAAAAGCAGAATTTGAAAAATTTGTTAAAGAAAATTCTTGGGTAAAAACTTATGCAACTTTTATAACTTTAAAGAAAAATAATTCTTTAAAATGTTGGATAGAATGGGATATTAAAGATAAATCTTGGATAGATAGTAGAGAAGAATTATATAATTTAAAAGATACTATAGATTATGAAATGTTTGTTCAGTTTTTATTTTATAAACAATGGTTTGAGCTAAAAGCTTATGCTAATAAAAACGGGATAGAAATTTTAGGGGATATACCTATTTATGTTGGTATAGACTCTGTTGATGTATGGGAAAATAAAGATAACTTTTTATTAGATAAAGAAGGAAACCCTATATTTATAGCAGGAGTTCCACCAGATTATTTTAGCACTACAGGACAAAGATGGGGAAATCCTATATATGATTGGGATTATATGGAAAAAGATAATTTTAAATTTTGGATAGATAGGCTTAAATGGAATAAAAAAATATATGATATTATAAGGATAGACCATTTTAGAGCATTTGATACTTACTGGAAAATACCTTCTAGTTGTCCTACTGCTGTAGAAGGTGAATGGGTAGAAGCTCCAGGCTATGCTTTATTTGATAAAATATTTAGCGTAATACCAGATATAAAAATAGTAGTAGAAGATTTAGGAGATTTAAGGAAAGAAGTTTTAGAACTTAGAGATTGTTATAAATTAAGTGGTATGAAAATATTACAATTTGAGCTAAATCCTAAAGAAACCAATAATGATTTTGAGGAAACTCAAAATACTATTTTATATACTGGAACACACGATAATCAAACATTAAAAGGAGCTTTTTATAGTTTTGATAAGCAAGATCAAGAAAATATTATAAAAATGTTTGATAAATATTGTGGAGATAATATTATAGATAAAATGATTTATAGATGCTTAGATAGTTTATCTAATCTTGTTATAATACCTACGCAAGATATATTAAATATGGATGATAGAGCTAGAATTAATACTCCATCTACTATAGGTAGTCCTAACTGGGAATGGAAATTAAATACTTATAAAGAACTTATAGAAAAAATAGATAAATATTCTAATTGGATAGAAAAAACTAATAGAGCCTAAATATAAAAGAGGTGATAGTATGGATATAAAAGGTAGAAAAAGTCCATTAGAATGGAAAAAAATATTTACATCAAATGAATTTGAAGAAAAATATAAATATCTTGAGAATGATTTAGGTTGTAATTATAGTAAAGATAAGACTATATTTAAAATATGGGCTCCAACGGCAGACAGTGTAGTTTTAAATTTATATACAAAAGGAAGTAATGATGAAAAAAATAATAAAAAGATAAATTCTTATTCTATGTTACAAGAAGAACGAGGTGTATGGAGCATCTGTATAGAAAAAGATTTAAAAGATTTATATTATACTTATACAATAGTAGCTAATGGGGAAGAAAATGAAACAAATGATATAAATGCTAAAGCCTCTGGTGTTAATGGTATAAGAAGCATGATTGTAGATTTAAAAGAAACTAATCCTAAAGGTTGGGAAAATGATAAACGTCCTGATATACCTATAGAACAAAGAATTATCTACGAACTACATATAAAAGATTTTTCTTATAATAAAAATTCTGGTATAGATGAAAAATATCGTGGTAAATATCTTGCTTTTACACAAAAAGAAACAACTCTTGAAGGAGATAAAAATTATCCAACTGGAATAGATTATATAAAAAATCTAGGTATTACTTATATTCATTTATTACCTTTTTATGATTTTGGTTCTATTGATGAAGCTAGTAAAAAAGATAACTTTAATTGGGGATATGACCCTGTAAATTATAATGTACCAGAGGGCAGTTATTCTACTAATGCATATGATGGTAAAGTTAGAATTAAAGAAGTAAAAGAAATGATAAAAGCTTTACATAATGAAGGCATAGGCGTTATTATGGACGTTGTATATAATCATACTTTTAATATCAATAGTAATTTTAATAGAACCGTACCTTATTATTATTATAGAATAGATAAAGATGGAAATTTTTCTAATGGTTCTGCTTGTGGAAATGAAACGGCAAGTGATAATATTATGTATAGAAAATATATGATAGATTCTATTTTATATTGGGCAAAAGAATATCATATAGATGGTTTTAGATTTGACCTTATGGGGCTTCACGATATAGAAACTATGAATAAAATAAGAGAAGCTTTAGATAAAGAGTTTGGAAAAGGAAAGATTTTAATTTATGGTGAGCCTTGGTGTGCTGGGGAAACAGCTATGAAAGATAATAGTATTTCTACTACTAAAGAAAATTTATATCTTTTAGATGAAAATATTAGTGCTTTTTGTGATGTAATTAGGGATTTAATAAAAGGTGATGTATTTATTGAAAAAAGTTGTGGATATGTTAATGGTAATATATCATCAGATTTATCAAAATATCTAAATAAAGTTTGGAATAACGAAAAAATACAAAATTTTAGTGCTAAATTTCCTAAACAATTTATAAATTATGTTTCTGCACACGATAATCTTACACTTTGGGATAAACTCGTTATAACTAATAATAAAGAACCTAATTTTAGCATATATGATGATGAATTAGTAAATCAAAATATGTTAGCTAGTAGCATAGTATTTACTACTTGTGGTATACCATTTTTTCAAGCTGGAGAAGAGTTTGCAAGAACAAAACAAGGTGATGAAAATAGCTATAAATCTTCTGCAAGTATAAATGCTTTAGATTGGGAAAGAACAAAAGAGTTTAAAAACCTGGTAAATTATTACAAAGAACTTATAAAAATAAGGAAAAAATTACCTATTTTATGTAATCAAGATAATACTTATGTTGATAAAGCTAAGATTATTGAAGAGAACGGAGCGATTATTATCTACTTAGATAAGAGCGAAATTTGTAAACAAGATTATGATAAAATTTGCTTAGTTTATAATTCTAAAGATTGTGAAAATAAAATAACTTTATCTAGTGAAAATTGGAAACTTTTATTTAATAATAATATTTGTACTATTGTTGAAAATAATTTATTTATAAAAAACAAAAATATGTGTATTTTAACTAAAAAATAAATTTTAATTTATCAAAAAAGTTAACAAAAATACTATTTAAAAAATATATAATATGCTAAAATTACAAAAAATTAATAAAAAATGTAGACAAATTACATTTTAATATTGTATAATGACTATATCGAAAAAAAACGAAAAAATGGAGGGGATTATATGAAAAAGCAAATATTATCTACATTACTTACAGTAGCTTTAGCTGCTACTGCCCTTACTGGTTGTGGAGCTAGTAAAGAAGTTAGCTCTAAAGAACCTGCATCATCTGCAGAAGCTGAAGTAAAAGAAGTTGATTTAAAAATATGGACTGCTGAAAATCAAGTATCTAGTGGAACTATGGATTCTATAACAAAATCTTTCCAAGAATTGCACCCAGAATGGAAAATAAATTATTCTATAGAAGTGGTAGGAGAAGATGTTGCTAAAGATGAAATATTAAAAGATGTGGAAATGGCTGGAGATGTATTTTTCTTTGCTAGCGATCAACTATCAGACTTAGTTAGTGCTGGAGCTATAGCTAAGCTTGGAGGAAGTGCAGAAGCTATGGTTAAAGAGCAAATGTCTCCACAAGTTGTAGATACTGCAACTTATGATGGAAGTATCTATGGTATACCTTTTACACACAATACATTTTTTATGTATTATGACAAAAGTTTAATACCAGAAGATAAAATAAAATCTGTTGAAGATATTTTATCTGTTTCTACTCCAGATAATGTATATAACTTCTGCTTTGATAATGCTGGAGGTTGGAAACTTGGTGCTTGGTATTATGGAGCCGGACTTTCTGTATATGGAGAAGATGGTACTCAATTTAATAAAGGTTGTAATTGGAATAATCCAACTGGTATAGCCGTTACTAATTATATAATAGACTTATTAAAAAATCCTAAAGTTGCTTATGCTGATGATATTTCTATAACAGAGCTTATAGAAGGGCATAGACTAGGAGCTTGGTTTGATGGTGCTTGGAACTATAATGTATATAAACAAGCTTTAGGAGATAATTTAGGAGTAGCTATATTACCTACATTTAATCCAGATGGAAATAATTATCAATTAAGAAGTTTTTATAGTTCAAAAGCAATAGGAGTTAATTCTAAAACTAAAAATCCAGAAGTGGCTGTAGAATTTGCTAAATATTTAGGTAGCGAAGAAATGCAAATGCAAAGATTTAGGGAAACAGCTCAAGCTCCTACAAATTTAAAAGCATCTGAAACAGAAGAAGTAAAAAATGATATTGTTTCTAAAGTATTAATAGAAGAATCTGAAAAAGCATCTGTTGTTCAACCAACTTCAGTAGAATTTAGCAAAAGATATTGGGTAAATGCTGGAGCTATTGCTACAGAGATAAGAGGCGGAACATTAACAAAAGAAAATGTACAAGAAAAAATGGATAAATTTGTTGATGCTATGGCTGTAAAATAATAATGTATTATATATAAGTGGGGCATTTTATTAGATGTCCCATTTGTATATAAATATATCATTTAGAGAGGAGCGTTAATATGCATAAGGAGATTAGTTTAAAAGACGCATTAAAAAATTCTAATATAACAACAAAACTTTCTATGTTTATCCTTGGTTTTGGAAATATTTGTAATAAACAGATACTAAAAGGTTTAATATATTTTTCAATTGAAATATTTTATATTTTATATATGGTATCTTTTGGATTTAATTCTTTAGTAAATTTAACAACTTTAGGTACTAATACACAACAAGAATTATTTAACGAAGCAAAACAAATATATGAATATGTATCTGGTGATAATTCTATGTTATTTTTGCTATATGGTATTATAACAATATTTATAACTTTAGGATTTATTTATTTAATGTTTATATCTTTTAAAAGTGCTTATAATGTACAAGTTAAAAAAGAAAATGGAAAACCTATTCCTAAATTTATAGATGATATAAAAAGTTTAAAAGAGGAACGTTTGCATATAGCTTTACTAACTTTACCTATTTTAGGAATACTTTTATTTACAATAATACCAATAGTATTTATGATTTGTATAGCTTTTACAAATTATGACCATAATCATCAGCCCCCAGGAAATCTATTCACTTGGGTAGGACTTGAAAACTTTAAAAATATGTTTAGCTTAGGTGGAGATTTAGCAAAAACATTCTTTCCGGTTTTAGCTTGGACTATTACTTGGGCTATTGTATCTACATTTTCTTGCTATATTTTAGGCATGCTTCTTGCATTATTAATAAATAGAAAAGAAACAAAATGTAAGGGATTTTGGAGATTTGTATTTTCTTTATCTGTAGCAGTACCATCATTTGTTAGTCTTCTTACTATGAGAACTATATTTAATACAAATGGTCCTATGAATGTATTATTAAGAGATTTAGGCTTAATAGCTCAAACAGATGCTATACCATTTTTTACAGACCCTCTATTAGCTAAGATAACAATAATAGTAGTAAATATATGGATAGGTGTTCCATTTACTATGCTTACAACAACAGGTATACTACAAAATATACCTAAAGAATTATTTGAAGCAGCTAGAGTAGATGGTGCTTCTCCAGCTACAATATTTAGAAAAATAACTCTTCCTTATATGTTATTTGTTACAACACCTTATTTAATAACAACATTTGCTGGAAATATAAATAATTTTAATGTTATATACTTATTGTCAGGTGGTGGCCCAGATTCTTTAGAATATTATTATGCTGGTAAAACAGACTTACTTGTTACTTGGTTATATAAACTTACCATAACACAAAAAGATTATAACTTAGGTTCTGTAATAGGTATTTTAGTGTTTGTGATTTTGGCTACAATTTCTTTAATTACTTATAGAAGGACAAATGCATATAAAAATGAAAGCTCATTCCAATAAGAAGAGGTGATTAGACTATGAAAGTTAAAAAGTTTTTCAAAGAAACATTAGTACATGGGTTTTTAGCTGTACTGGGTTTTATATGGGTATTACCTATATTTTTTGTAATATTAACTTCATTTAGAGCAGAAAAAGGTTCATATAAAAGCTATATTTTTCCTAAGGGATATACTTTAGATAATTATATAAATTTATTTACAAACACTTCTAGTGGTATAGATTATACAAGATGGTTTTTTAATACACTTTTAGTATCAATAGCAAGTTGTTTATTATCAACTCTTTTTGTACTTTTTGTTTCTTATGTTATGTCAAGACTAAGATTTAAAATGCGTAAGCCTCTTATGAATGTAGCTCTTATATTAGGAATGTTCCCTGGATTTATGTCTATGATAGCTATATATTATATATTAAAAGGTTTAGGATTTTTAGAAACAGGACAGTTAAAACTAATAGCTCTTGTTATGGTATATTCTGGAGGGGCAGGGCTAGGATTTTATATAGCTAAAGGGTTTTTTGATACTATACCTATTAGTATAGATGAGGCTGCGTATATAGATGGTGCTACAAAATGGGATGTGTTTAAAAATATAACTATTCCATTATCAAAACCAATAATAGTATATACTTTATTAACAGCATTTATGGGACCTTGGGTTGATTATATTTTTGCAAAAGTTATATTAGGTACTGATAGACAATACTATACAATTGCTATAGGATTATGGACAATGCTAGAAAGAGAGTTTATAGAAACATATTATACTCAATTTTATGCCGGTTGTGTAATAATATCAATACCTATAGCTATACTATTCTTATTAACTCAAAAATACTATACTGAAGGAGTTAGTGGAGCTGTAAAAGGCTAAGGAGGATTTTATGAATTTTGGAGCTATAATACATAGAAATGCAGATAATTTTTGTTATCCATTAGATAATGACACTATACAAATAAGTTTAAAAACAGGTTATGATATAGAAAAAGTAAATATAATATATGGCGATCCTTTTTCTGCAGGTATTTTAGGAGGTAACTGTCAATGGAAAGGTACTAAGCTAGAAATAACAGAAAAAATAGAACTCGATTATCATATATTATGGAAAATAAAAATAAAGCCAGAATATAAAAGACTAAAATATTATTTTGAGCTAATTTCTGATATTGAAACTATATATTTTTATGAAGATGGATTTTTTAAAGAAGAGGGAAAAGGTCAAGGTTTTGTTAAGCCTTGGCTAAACCCTATAGATGTAAAACATACTCCATCTTGGGTAAATAAGACTATCTGGTATCAAATTTTTCCAGATAGATTTTATAATGGAGATAATTCTATAAATTCTCCTTATGTATTAGAATGGGGGAGTAAGTCTCCTAAAAATGAAGATATATATGGTGGAGATTTAAGAGGAATAATTAATAAACTTGATTATCTAAAAGATTTAGGAATAAATGGTATATATTTAACTCCTATTTTTAAAGCAGATTCTACACATAAGTATGACACAATAGATTATTTTGAGATAGATGAGAGCTTTGGGGATAAAAAAACATTTAAAGAATTAGTAGAAAAAGCTCATAAAAAAGGCATAAAAATTATGCTAGATGGCGTATTTAATCATTGTGGTAAAAATTTTCCTTATTGGCAAGATGTAATAAAAAAAGGAGAAAATTCTAAATATTATAATTGGTTTATGGTTAATAAATGGCCTATAGATGAAACAAAAAAAGGCACGGAAGATAAAAGTTTTTATTCCTTTGCTTTTACTGCTAATATGCCAAAATTAAATACTAATAATAGGGAAGTAGTTGACTATATATTAGGCATTTGTGAATATTGGATAAAAGAATTTGACATAGATGGTTGGCGTTTGGATGTTGCTAATGAAATATCACATTATTTATGCAAAGAAATAAGAACAAGATTAAAAAGTATAAATAAAGATATTTATATTTTAGGTGAAATATGGCACGATGCTATAGAATGGCTAAGAGGAGATGAATTTGATTCTGTTATGAATTATCCTTTGCAAAATGCCATAAATAATTTTTGGTTTGATAAAAATATGTCTAATGTAGATTTTATGCATAAGATAAATAGATGTTATGAAGTTTATATGGAACAAACAAATAAAGTATTATTTAATCTTTTGGATTCACACGATACTGATAGATTGATATATAGGGTTAAAAATGAAGATATATTTTGGCAACAAATGAGTATTTTGTTTACATTAGTTGGTAGTCCTTGTATATTTTATGGAACAGAAATAGTTTTAGAGGGAGCTTTTGATCCAGATTGTAGAGCTTGTATGCCTTGGAATATGATAGAAGAGGGACTTTTTAATGAAAGAATAGATAAAATGAAAAAATTAATAAGGCTTAGAAAAGATATAGAAGCTTTTAGAAATAGTAATTTAAGTTTTATTAATGATATAAATAATAAAAGAGTTATAAAATATTTAAAAGAAGATGATGAGCAAAAAATCATAGTTACTATAAATGCTAGTGACACTGATATTGATATATCTTTTGAAGATATATTATTTTGCAATTTATTAAATGGGAACATTTTAAAATCTAATGGAGTTTTAATAGAAAGGATAAAAAAGCGTGATAAATTTTAGCTATGGTAAAAACAATTTTAAAAATAAAAATATTGCACAAGAAAATTGCTATTTACTAACAAATGGATTAGGTGGATATAGCACCTTATCTATTATAAATTCTATTATAAGAAATGATAATGGAGTTTTTGTTGTGGCTACAACTGCTCCTAATATAAGATATGTTTTGATAAGCAAGCTAGAGGAAATAGTTATTATAGATGGTAAAAAATATGAACTTACTTCTCAAGAATATGTACAATATACAAAGAATAAAGATGGAGAGAAATATTTAGCAAATTTAAAAATAAAAATATTGCACAAGAAAATTGCTATTTACTAACAAATGGATTAGGTGGATATAGCACCTTATCTATTATAAATTCTATTATAAGAAATGATAATGGAGTTTTTGTTGTGGCTACAACTGCTCCTAATATAAGATATGTTTTGATAAGCAAGCTAGAGGAAATAGTTATTATAGATGGTAAAAAATATGAACTTACTTCTCAAGAATATGTACAATATACAAAGAATAAAGATGGAGAGAAATATTTAGCAAATTTTAGTCAAAAATATCTCCCTAGTTGGCATTATATATTAGATGGAATAGAAATAAACAAAAGTATAGTATTAGCATATGGAGAAAATACTTTAGGTGTTAAATATGAAATAATAAACCATCTTAATAAAAAAGTTAGTATAGAGGTAACGCCTGCATTACAATTTTGTATTAAAGGTGAGATAATGCCTTTTAATCAACAATTTGTTATAACTAAAGATAAAATTAGTTCAAATAATATAAATATGAACATTATTGCTAAAGATTGGGATATAAATATTTTTAATAATATAGAATATGAAAATGATATATATTATAGTTATGATGCTAAAGACGGAAGAGAATCGGTAGGAAGATTTGCAAAAGCAGTTAGTTATACATATAATTTTAATAATAAAGAAATAGCAGATTTACAATTTACTTTAGAAAATAAAATAATAGATACTCAAATTCTTTTTGATAATGAAATAGAAAGACAAAAAAATTTAATAGAAAATGCTGGTTTTGAAAGTGAAATTGCAAAAGCTTTAGTAAGAGCATCTGACCAGTTTATTTGTAAAAGAGAATCTACAAATAGTTTAACTATAATAGCAGGATATCCTTTTTTTGCAGATTGGGGTAGAGATACTATGTTTGCTTTAGAAGGGTGTTGTATAGCTACTAACAGATATGAAGATGCCAAAAATATCTTTAGAACGTTTATTAAATATTTAAAAAATGGTATTATGCCTAATCTTTTCCCAGAAGGAGAGAATAAACCTCTTTATAATACAGTAGATGCATCTTTACTATTTATTCAAAGTATTTATACATACTATAACGCTACAAAGGATATAGATTTTATAAAAGAAGTATATCCATATATTATTTCTATTATAGAAAATTATATAAAAGGTACAGATTATGATATAAAAATGGATAATGATTATCTTATAAAAGCAGGTAGTGGATTTAATCAATTAACTTGGATGGACGTTAGATATGGCGATGAATTGCCAACTCCAAGACACGATAAGCCCGTTGAAATAAATGCTTTTTGGTATAGCTCTTTAATGATAGTTACTAAGCTTGGTAAGATTTTAGATAAGGATATTAAAAAATATGAAGAAATAGCAGAAAAAGTTAAAATTTCTTTTAATGAAAAATTTTGGAATAATAATGAAAATTGTTTAAAAGATGTTGTATCTGATAATGAGTATGACTATCAGGTAAGGTGCAATCAAATATGGGCTGTTTCTTGTGAGTTTTCGCCTTTAAATAAAGATAAGGCTAAGTTAGTTGTAGATAAAGTTTTTGAAAAATTATATACCCCTTATGGGCTTAGAAGCCTAAGCCCAGATGATAAGCAATTTGTACCAGAATATAGCGGAACACATTATAAAAGGGATATGTCTTATCATCAAGGAACAGTTTGGACTTTTCCTTTGGGTTCATATTTTAAAGCTTATCTAAAAGTTAATGATTATAGTAATAAAGCTAAAGAAATAGTAAAAAAACAACTTTCTTTATTTGAAGATGCTATTAGAGAAGGTTGTGTTGGGCAAATAGCAGAAATATATGATGGGCTTATACCTAATGAAAGCAGGGGTTGTTTTGCTCAAGCTTGGAGTGTATCTGAAATATTAAAAATATATAAGGAGATATTATGAGAAATTTAGAAAATAAAGTTATATATCAAATATATCCTAAAAGTTTTAAAGATACAACAGGTAATGGGTATGGTGATATACAAGGTATAATTGAAAAACTAGATTATTTACAAGATTTAGGAGTAGACTATATATGGCTAAGTCCTTGTTGTAAATCGCCACAAAATGATAATGGTTATGATATATCCGATTATATGCAAATAGATGAGCTTTTTGGGACTAATGATGATTATGAAAATCTTATAAAAGAGGCTAAAAAAAGAAATATAAAAGTAATGATGGACTTAGTATTAAATCATACTTCGAGTGAACATATTTGGTTTAAAAAAGCCTTAGAAAAAGATGAAAAATATTATAATTATTATATTTGGAGGGATAAACCTAATAATATTAAGTCTATGTTTGGTGGCAGCGCTTGGAGCTATAGTGAAGAAGTAGGCAAATATTATCTTAGACTTTTTGATAAAACACAACCAGATTTAAACTGGGAAAATGAAGAAGTAAGAAAAGACCTATATAAAATGATAAATTATTGGATAAATAAAGGGGTAGAAGGTTTTCGCTTAGATGTAATAGATTTAATAGGAAAAGAACCAGATAAAATGATACTGGGAAAAGGTCCTAAATTTTATGAATATTTAAAAGAGCTTAACAATAATACATTTAAAGATAAATTATTAACAGTAGGAGAATGTTGGGGTTCTAGCATAGAAGAAAGTTATAAGATGTGTAATAAAGATGGACTTACACAAGCATTTCACTTTACGTATCAATGTCTTACCAATAAAGATGGCGATAAATGGAATCAAACGAAACTTGATTTATCTAAACTTTGTAGTATTCTTGATACTTGGGAAAATGAATACAAAGGTATAGAAGCTATAGTTATGAATAATCATGATTTACCTAGATTAATTTCTTTATGGCTTAATGATAAAGAATATAGAAAAGAAAGTGCTAAATTATTAATAACTTTATTTGGACTTTTGAAAGGAAATTTATATATTTATCAAGGAGAAGAAATAGGCATGACTAATGCTTATTTTGATAATATTGATGATTATATAGATGTAGAAACTTTAAATAAATATAACGAGCTTAAAGAAAAAAATATATCTGAAGATAAAATAATGGATATCATAAAGCTTATATCTAGAGATAACGCTAGAGTGCCTATGCAATGGGATAATATAGAGAATGCTGGTTTTACAAAAGGAAAACCTTGGCTTAAAATTAATAAAAATTATAAAGAAATAAATGTAGCGAAAGATATAAATAGTATAGATAGCATATTTAATTATTATAAAAATATAATTAAATATAGAAAAGAAAACTATAGTAAAATAGATAGTAAAGCAATTTTTAAAACAGATGGAAAAATTTTAACTATGGAAAAAGATAAATTTATATTATATGCTAATTTTTCTGATCAAAATATTAATATAAATTATAAAGGGAATATTTTATTTAAAAATTATAATAATATAAAAGAAAATATTTTAAGAGCTTATGAGGTTTTAGTATTTTCTAAATAGTATAAAAAGAGGGTAAAATAATTACTCTCTTTTTATATTTTTATTTATATCTCATAAATAAAATAATTTTATAAATTACTGAAAATAAAGGATTTTTTAAACAATAAAAATATTTTTTACTAACAATTTTACTAACTTTAATTTATCTTTTTAAAATATATATCAAGATTTTCTATGGCTTCTTTTTTCAGATTTTCATCTAAATGAACATATATATTACTAGTTATATTTGTATTAGCATGTCCTAATTGTTCAGATATAGTTTTTATATTTACACCAGATTCATATAGTTTACTTCCGCTAGTATGTCTAAAAATATGGAAACTTCTGGCATTTATATTGCAATCTTTAAATAATTTATTTACTTTTATATTTAAAGAATAAAAATTATAAGGATTAAAATATTTGTTAGTAAATATTAATGTTTCTGTAGTATAAGATTTACCATTTTTTAAATATCTTTCTTTTTCTGATAAAATATATTTTTTTATATCTTCTGATATATTTTTATTAAAATAAGCTTTTCTTATACTATTTTTTGATTTTGGAGGTGTTATTATTATTTCATTTTTATAATTATTTTCATCTATAAATTGTTTTGAAGATGATATTATTTTATCCACATTTATATAATATTTTTCAAAATTAAAATCTTTTTCTGTTAAAGCTAAAATCTCATTTATTCTCATACCTGTAGATAATGCTATTTTTATTATTATAAGTAATTTTTCATCTTTACATTTTTTAAAAATAATATTTATTTCATCATCAGACAAATATTTATTATTTTTTATATCCATATCTTTTGGCAATTTTATATTTTTACAAAAATTTTTATTTATATATTCTTCTTCTATAGCATAGTTTAATACTATATTTATAAATATTTTTATTTGCTTAATAGTTGATAATTTAAGATTTTTTTCTTGTAAATTATTAAAAAATTTTTGAAAATGTTCTTTTTTTAGTTGATTTAATTTTATATTATTAAAAATACTATCTTTTATATGTATTCTATAAAAAGACTCATAACAAGAAAAGGTTTTTTGTTTTATAGAGTTACTAGGTAGGACAATTTCAAATAGATAATATTTTACAAAGTCTGAAAAATTAATATCTTCTAAATCAATATTTCCATTTAAATTTTTTAAATATTTTTCTAATTTTTCAAAATATTTTTGTTTTACTAAATTTTTTGTTTTTGCAGTAATATTTATTTTATTATTTTTATCTAATTGTTTTTGTATCCTATAATATTTATATCCATTACTTATAAAAGGTTTAATATTAAAATCTAAATATTTAAAATCTATTTCTGATAAATTTAAACTCATATTTACATCTCTCCAATCTATTATATAAGTATTATATAAATTTTCTAATATATTGTAAATATTATATAAAATCAAAATATATAAAAAAGACAAAATTATAATTAATTTTGTCTTTTTTATGTTATTTAATTTTTATTTTAATTAAACTTCCTTTTTCTATAAATACTCCAGATTCTGGTATTTGTTCAAAAACTTTTTTAGTAGATTTATCATTTTCTTTTCCTTGCTCGTCCACTTTTTCTATTATGTCATTATTTGTTTTTATATCTTTATCATTATTATCTTTTAAAATAATATTTTGCTCCAACATTTCTAGCTCTTTTTGAGTTGGTGCTTTTTCAGAAACAGAAACTTCAAATCCCTGTTCTTTTAAAAGTTTTGTAGCTTCATCTACAGTAAGATTTTTAGTATCTGGTACAGATACCAATTGTGTTTTACTATTTTTAGTTTCTACATATAAAAGTATACTTCCATTTTTATCTAATCCGGTATTAGCCGGCGGTATTTGTTTTACTACAGTATCACCGCCACCACCAACAATTTGAAAATCTATATTAGAAGAATTTAATTCCTTTATAACAGATTTTAAACTTTTATTAGTGTAATCTTTTAAAATAATTTTTTCAGAATTATTAGTTTTTTCTTCCACTTTAGAGTCATCAGAAGGAGGAATAGCCTTATAAGCTATTAATTTTTCTAAAAATTCCTTCATAATAGGTACTGGAGAAACTACTCCAGGAGGAGATTTATAATAGTCTTTAGGTTTACTTATAGTTATAAGAGCAAGATATTCCGGGTCATCAGCTGGTAAATATGCAGCAAAACCAAGAGTATAAATTTCTTTAGAACGATCACCTTGTTGTGCAGTAGCAGTTTTACCACCTATACGATAACCATTTATATGTGCTTTATATCCAGTTCCACCTTTTTCTAAAGTTTGAACCATAGCTTCTCTTAGAAAACTAGAAGTATCTTCAGAAATAACTTTTCTCACAATTTCTGGAGAATTTTCTTTTACTATATTTCCGCTTTCATCTGTAATTTGTGATACTAAATAAGGTTTTAATAAATTTCCACCATTTATTGTAGCAGCAAAAGAATTTATTATTTGTATAGGAGTTGCAGTAAAAGTTTGTCCAAAAGCACTAGTAGCAAGCTCTGTAATATTTAATTTTTCAATTGGCAATATATAATTATTTGCGCTTATCTCTCCAGTAAGATCTATACCAGTTTTATATCCAAATCCAAAATCTCTTTGATATTTATAAAAAGAATTTCTTTTTAATTTTTCTGCTATTTCAAGCATAGCCATATTACAAGATTTTTCTAGAGCTTCTGTAAGAGTTAATGTACCATGTCCATCTCTTTTATGACAACGTATTTTATAGTCTGCTACCTGTTTATATCCAGCACAATAAAAAGTATCATTTTTATTAATAACTCCTTCTTCTAGTGCTGCTGCAACAGTTATAGCTTTAAATGTAGAACCTGGTTCGAACGCATCTGTTATAGCAAAATTTTTCCAAATTGAGTTTTCAATCTTAAGTTGTTCTTCTTGAGTCATTTTATCAAATTTTTCTTTATAAGCTTTATTTTCAAGAAGAGATATATTATTAGGGTCATTTAGATCAAAATCTGGATATTGTGCCATAGTTAAAATTTCTCCAGTTTTAGGATTCATAAGTATAAGCGATATAGTCTCTGGAGTATAAGTAGGAGATAAATCATTATAAGCTTTTTTTATCACTTCTTGAGCATACTGTTGTAATGTTAAATCTAAAGTAGTAACTATATTATTACCATTTATAGGTTCTATATCATTTGTTACTATAGATGAATTATTTTCATAAGTTCGATAAATTCTTCCTGGTGTACCTGTTAATTCATCATTATATGTAGCTTCTAATCCCCACATAGTATCGCCACGTATGAACCCTATAGTTTGCGCTGCTGTATTTTTTTGTGGATATGAACGTTTTGTATCTGTTTCTAAATTTACGCCTTTTAATTTTTCTTCTTGTATTTTTTTACCTAAATCGTATGGTATTTTCTTTTTGATAATTTTCCAATGAGTATCATTTTCTGGAAGAAGATTTCCTTTAGCATCTTTTTTTAGATATGAATCTAATTGACTTTTTTCTATATTTAAAAGTTTTGAAAGTTTTGTAAATATTTTATCAACTTCATCTTGCGAAAATTCAGATAACATTCTTATATCCAAAGCAACATTATATACTGTAGAACTTATTGCAAGAGCTTGATTATTTCTATCTAATATACTTCCTCTATTTGCTATAACTGTAGTATCCTGAACTTTATTTATTTGATTCTCTATAGCATTTTTCTCAAATTCATCTCCATTTTCAGCTTTTATAAAAAAAACTCTTATAATTCCAACAAATACTAAAGCAAATATAAAAATAAAAATTAAAAATACAATACGTTTTTTTATTAATCTTTCATGTTTTATTTTTCTATTTTTAGATTTTGTTTGTTGTGTTTTTTTTGTATTATTAGTATTATTTTTTCTTTTGTTTTTATTTTGAGTCAAAAAAATCAATCCTTATTATTAATTATTTGAAAGTTTTTTTAATCCAGATAAAATTTTATCATTATTATAGTTATCTGACTTTTGAGAATAACTTTCTTTAGGAATATTTATTTTTACTATTTGATTTGAAGTTGGTTTTTGCATACCAAGTTCACTTATAGCTATATATTCTACATAGTCTAAGTCTAATGTTTTTGCAAGTTCTGTCTCAAGATTTTTGTTATTTTCTGTTATTTGTTTTAGTTGTCTATTTAAATCATCTATTTCAAAACGTCGTTGTATTATTAAGGCTTCTATAAAAATAATAGACATTATACATATAACAAATAACAAAATAGTAGATATAAATTTAAATGTAAAGATTTGTGAATTTTCTTCTGCCTTAACATATTTTTCTTTAAGCTTTTTATTTTTAGTTTTTGGAGAATATGTATAAGAGCTTTTATAGTCATATGCTTCTGAAGTATAATTGTAATAATTATTAGCATATTTTTTATTATTATTTCTTTTTGAATACATATAATTGCCCCTTTATTATTTTTTTGTATTAGAGCTTATAAACGTTCAAAAACTCTAAGTTTTGCACTTCTAGAACGATGATTTTGTTCTAACTCATTATCAGAAGGCAATATAGGTTTTTTAGTAATTACTTTACCAAGAGGTTTTTTACCACATACACAAACTGGGAAATCTCTAGGACAAATACAAGGGTTTTCAAATTCTTTAAAGATATTTTTTACTATTCTATCTTCTAAGGAATGAAATGTTATTATACATAGTCTACCATTTTTATTTAGAAGACTTACCATATCCGTTATTGTAGATTTTAAAATAGCTAATTCTTGATTTACTTCTATTCTGATAGCTTGAAAAGTCCTTTTAGCAGGATGTGATCCGTCTATTCTAGCATTTTTAGGAATAGCTTTTTTTATAATAGAAACTAATTCAAAGGTTGTTTCTATAGGTTTTTTCTCTCTTTCTATTACTATAAAATTAGCTATTCTTTTTGCCCATCTTTCTTCGCCATATTCTTTTATTATTTTGTATAACTTTTTTTCATCATATGTATTTACAACAGTATAGGCAGAAATAGGTTCTCTTATATCCATACGCATATCAAGTGGAGCATCTTGCATATAAGAAAATCCTCGCGAAGCCTCGTCTAACTGGTGAGAGGATACTCCAAGATCTAGCAATATACCATCTATGCCATTAAGCTCATTATTAAAAGAATTATATATTTCTTTTATATTAGAAAAATTTTTATGTACAAAACTTATATTACTAAATTCTGCTAAACGTTCTTTTCCAACTTTTATAGCATTTTGGTCTTGGTCTATACATATAAGTTTACCTTTATTATTTAATTTTTTTGCTATTTGATACGAATGTCCAGCACCCCCCATAGTTCCATCTACATAGATAAGTCCTTCCCTTATGTTTAGGTTTTCTATACATTCATCTAGCAAAACTGAAATATGTTTAAAATTCATAAAATCACCTAAATATCATTTTGTATTATTGTATTAAAATAGGGTAAAATAATAATATAAATTTTACCAAAATAACTTTTCTTAATTTTAATATATTTTATAAATATTTTCAACTAAAATATAAAAATTTTTTTAAAACTTTTATACAAAAATATTTAAAAACTTACATAATTTCTAGATTAGTTGACAATTAAAAACTTTTTATATAATATATTTTATATAATAATACTTTAGACTAGGGGGAATTTTATGGATATTAATAATAATATTTTAAGTGGTTTTATAAAAAATAATTTTTTAAATACTGTAGGGGATAAAAAATTAAATATAGAAAATAATCTAGTAGAAAGTATAAAAACAGAAAATTTAGATATTAGTTTAACTGATGAAATAAAACTTATTTTAAATAATTTAAATCTTACTCCTACTAAAGAAAATATAAAATTATTAGATATTCTTATTAAAAATTCTATAACTCTTACAGATACTAACATTAAAACTATGATACAAACTAATAAAATGAGTAGTTCTGATAGTGTAGAAAAAGCTTTATTTTTAATAAGTAATAAAATGCAACCAACTAAAGAAAATATAAATCAAATAGAAAAATATATTTTTAAAGAAGCAGATTTAAATAAAGAAATAGAAAATTTATTTAAATCATTAATAGATAGTGAAGAAACAATATATTTATTAGATAATGTTTTTAGAGGAGAAAATTTTTCTAAAGATGTTATATTGGCTAAAGAGTTTTTAAATAATATAAATAATAATATAAAAAAAGAAGTATTTTCAAAACTTCAAAATAATAATACAAAAGATATTATAAATATATTAGACGAAGTTATATCAAAAGATATTATCTTTGATAAGAATAAATTAAATATAATAAAAGATATATTTTATAAAGAGAATATAAATAAAGATAATTTTAAAAATTTATTTAGTTTGGATGTAAAAACAAAATTTGAAACTTTGTCAAAACAAGAATTTAATATAATTAAAGATGCTCTATTATTTACATTTAATAATAAAAAGTTAAAACCAGAATTTGAAAAAACATTTAAAAATATTGAATTTATAAATAAAAGATTTGAAGACAAATTTACTTTTAATTTAGATAAAAATAATATGGAAGATATAGGAGAGTTTTATAATGAGATAAATTCTATAACACATAAAATTAAAAAGGAAATAGGGGAGTTAGGTATAAATTCTGACAAAATTTTAGATAATATTTCAGATGTTGAAAAAAATCTAAGTTTTATGTCTAACATAAAAGATGGTATATTTTTGCAAATACCTATTATGATAAATAATAATCCTACAAATACCGAACTATTTGTTTTTTCAGATAAGAAAAATTCTAAAAATAAAAAAGGGAATAATTGTTCTGCTCTTTTATCTTTAAATCTTGTTAATATAGGAAAGCTAGAAGCTTATATAGATAAAATAGATAATAATATATATTGCCAATTTAGGCTAGAAGATGAAGATAATATAAAATTTTTAAGAGATAATATATTTATGTTAGATGAATACCTTAAAGAAAAAAATTTATTATTAAAAGATGTTGTTGTTAAAAAATTAGATGAAAAATTTAATATTATTACAAATTATAAAAATAAAGCTAACGATAATATAAAACTTAGTTCTTTTAATGCTAAAGCTTAAGGAGGATTCTTATGAAAAATATAGATTTTGATTTATTAGAAAAACAATGTAAATTTAATATATCTTTAGAAGAAAAACAATATATCTTAGAAAAATTTGATTTAATGTTAAATAATGCTAAAGTATTTGATAATTTAGAAATGGAGTTTAACTATGAATTTAATGAATATGACGGCAACTAATATAGGCTTAGAAATAAGAAATAGAAACATTAGTTGTAAAGAAGTTTTAGATGAATTTTTTAAAGATTTTGAAGATAAAGGTAATTCTTATATATCATTATGTAAAGATTATTCTTATAAAAGAGCTTTAGAAATACAAAAGAAAATTGATAATAAGGAAGAAATTTCTATTTTAGCAGGTGTACCAATTTCTATAAAAGATAATATTTGCACTAAAGATATAAAAACAACAAGTGCATCTAAAATGCTAGAAAATTATATTCCATATTATAATGCTACAGTTATAGATAAGCTAGAAAAAGAAGGAGCTATAATAATTGGAAAACTAAATTTAGATGAATTTGCTATGGGAGATATGGGTATTACTTCTTATTATGGTAAATGCAAAAATCCTTGGGATATAGAAAAAACTACTGGAGGTTCTAGTAGTGGTTGTGTTAGCAGTCTTGCATATAATGAAGCTATATGCACTTTAGGTTCTGATACTGGAGGTTCGGCAAGACAACCAGCTTCTTTTTGTAACCAAACTTCTATAAAACCTAGTTATGGCATTATTTCTAGATATGGTCTTATAGGATTTGCTCCAGAATTTGACCAAATTTGTCCTATAACTAAAGATGCTATAGATTGTTTAAATATTATGAAAATTATTTCTGGAAAAGATAAAAATGATGATACAACTATATATTATAATTTTAGAGATTTAAATATTTCTAGTCTTAAAATAGGTATCTGTAAAAACTTTTTAGATTATAGTGATGATGACGTTGCAAGTTGTGTTTTAGATGCTATTAAAATATTTAAAAATTGTAAAATAGAAGAAATAAACTTTAATATTTTAGATTATGTAACACCAACTTATCAAGTATTATCTAGTGTCTATGCTGTTTCTAATATGGCTAGATATGATAATTTTAATTTTAGTAATTATTTTGAAGATGATTCTTATGAAGATATATGTATAAGTAGCAGAACAAAGCTTTTTGGCAAAGAAGTAAAAAAACGTATAATGTATGGTAATTATATTTTAAACTATACAGACTATTATGACAAAGCATTAAAAAGTAAGCAATATATAAATAAAATATATAGCTATTATTTAGACAAATATGATGTTATTATTATGCCGACTACTCCTAAAACTGCTTTTTCTTATAATGAGAATTTTAATACTGATATTTTTCTTATAGGTTCTAATCTTACTAAAACTCCATCTATATCTATACCTTGTGGTTTTGATAGAAATAATATGCCTATAGGTATGCAAATTATTTCTAAAAATCTAAATGATGATTTATTATTAAATTTAGCCATACATTTTCAAGAAAATACAGATTTTCATCTTAAAAAACCTAAGATATAAGGAGTTAATTTATGTATAAAACTACTATTGGATTAGAAATTCATATAGAATTAAAAACATTAAAAAAATTATTTTGTAATTGTAAAACTAATTTTAATGCTAGCTCAAATCTAAATACTTGTCCTATTTGTCTTGGTATGGCCGGTACTTTACCTAAATTTAATAAGAAAGAAGTTTTACATCTTGCTATAAAGCTTGGTTTAGCTCTTTCTTCTGATATTAGTAATATTATTAGTTTTGATAGGAAGCATTATTTTTATAAAGACTTACCAAAAGGATTTCAAACTACTCAATTTTTTAATCCTGTCTTAAGAAATGGTAATTTACAAATTGAAAATAAAATAATAAATATTAAAGAAATACATATAGAAGAAGATGCTGGAAAAACTAAAGGTGATAATATAGATTTTAATCGTTGTGGTATACCTTTGCTTGAGATAGTAACAGAACCTGATTTCACAAGTTATGAAGAAGTTATAGAATTTTTAAAAAGTCTTAGAGAAATTCTTTTATTTTTAGATATTTCAGATGCTAAAATTGAAGAAGGTTCTATGCGTGTAGATATAAATATTTCTGTTTCTAAGGATAATTTGTTAGGGAATAGAGTAGAAATAAAAAATGTAGGTTCTTTTAAATCTATAAAAAATGCCATTTTATACGAACAAGAAAGACAAATAAAACTATTAGAAGAAAATAATATTATATTAGAACATACAAGATGTTTTGATGAAAATAAAAATAAAACAATTTTTATGAGAAATAAAGAAACTATAAAAGATTATAAATATTTAAAAGAAGTTGATATTAAAGAAATTTATATTGAAGATGATTTTATAGAAAATATAAGAAAAAATCTTCCTATATTACCAAATGAAAAAAGGGTATTTTATAAAACTAAATATAATATAAGTGATGATGAAATAGATATTTTATTTGAAAATATATTATTTTACTCAATATTTGAAGCTTTATGTGTTAAAACGAAAAATCCAAGAGAAGTTATAAATTTAATTTGTGGAGAATTTTTAAAAATATTAAATAAAGAAAATATAGATATTAAAAATTTAAATATTACTTATATAGCTAATCTAATAAATATATTTTTAGATGAAAAAATAACTAGAGATACTTATAAGAAAACTTTTTATGAAATATTAAAGAATAATCAAAATCCAGAGGAATATATAGAAAAAAATGATTTATACTTAATAGATGATGAAAATATAATAAAAGATGCTATTGATATAGTTTTAGAAGAAAATAAAAAAGCTTTAGATGATTATAAAAATGGTAATTTAAAATCATTAAAATTTTTGCTTGGAGCTACTTTAAAAAAATTAGATTATAGAGCAAATGCAAATATAGTAAATAATATATTAATAGATATAATAAATTAAGGCCATATAATATGGCTTTTTAATTTTTACAATCAACTATTCTTAAAAGGTTTATTTCGCGAAATTTTAAACAGATAAACTCTTTTATAAATTTTAGTATTTATTTAAGATAATTATCATATTATTTATTAACCACTATATTAAGGAGAATTTTATATGTCTAATAATCTAAATACAGATAACTTACAACTTTTATCTAGCATCTTAAATAAACCTAAAGATAATTCTAATAAACTATTAAAAACAAATTCTAATCAAGTAACTATGGTAAAAAATATGTTGCCTTATTTATCTAATCAAAACTCCCCTATTTTAGATAAAATAATAAACACAATAGAAATAAGTCAATTTATAAATGATTATAAATTATCTTATAATACAATATCTACTAATCAAGTATTTGATTTAAAAAAAGAAACTATAGATACAATAAAATCAAATATAAATGAAGATAAAAAATATATGGTAGATGTATTATTAAAATTTTTAGAAATAAATGAAATAGTAAAAAATAAAGGAGAAAAAAATGGATTATAAAAATTTATTTGAGCAAGATGTATTTAAAGATTTAAACAAAGAAACTTTAAAAGAATTTCAAATTTTATCAGAGAATATAAAAAATCAAGATTCTAATACTGCTATATTACATATAATGGAATTTTATAAAAGAAATGCCGGTAAACAAGGCTTGAGTTCTAAACAAACAAAACTATTAATAGATACAATAGTAGAAAAATTAAATCCAAATGAAAAAAAACAATTTTTAAGCATCTTAGACATAGTTTTAAATATGGTTTAATTATTGCATTTAGTATAAATTAATGATAAAATTAACTAGATAATAAACTTGGAGGTTTTATATGATAAAAACAAATACTTTTAAAAATAATATAAAAGAATTTTTAGAGGATAAAATTTTTTTTAAAAGTTTATTTATTCTAGTTATTCCTATAATATTTCAAGAGCTTTTAAATTCTTCTGTAAATCTTGTTGATAATTTTATGATAGGACAACTAGGCGAAGTATCTATAACTGCTGTTGGAATTGCAAACCAAATATTTTTTGTTTTTAATCTAGTTTTATTTGGTATAAATAGCGGAGCTGGTGTTTTTATAGGTCAATATTTTGGTAAAGGTGACATACACGGCATTCATAAAGTTATGGGGTTTGGTTTAATATTAAGTATATTAAATGCCCTATTCTTTTTTACATTAATAATGTTTATTCCTGAATATTTAATGTCTTTATATTCTAAAGATTTAGAAGTAATAAGAGAAAGCGTAAAATATTTAAAAGTTGTATCGCCTGCTTATATACTAATATCGATAACAGTATGTATAAATGCTATTTTAAAAGCTATAAAAAAACCCTCATATCCTATGATTACAACTTTTATAGCTCTTATATGTAATATAATTTTAAATTATATTTTTATTTTTATACTAAATTTTGGAGTAATTGGTGCTGGTTTAGCAACTCTTCTTGCTAGGACTATAGAATTGATATGTCAATTTTCAATCATATTTTATAAAAAATTGCCAATAATAACTAAAATAACAAATTACTTACAATTTAATAAAGATTTTATAATACAATATATTAAAATTTGTTTACCAGTTATAATAAATGAAGTACTTTGGGCTTTAGGTGTTACTATTTGTAATATGGCATATAAATTTAGTGGTACTAATGCTCAATCTGCTATACAAATAACAAGTACAGTGCAAAATCTTTTTACTGTTATGGGAGTAGCAATAGGAAGTGGTTGTGGTATTTTATTATCTAATACTTTAGGAAATAAAGACATAGAAAAAGCTAAGACATATGCTAAAAAATGTTTAATTTTAACTATTATATTTAGTTTTATTATGGGAATTATGCTATATATAGCCTCCCCTTTTATAATAAATATATTTAATATTCAAGAAGAAGTAAAAGAATATACAAAATATCTATTACTTATAGTATCTATAGGTTTAATATTTAAAAGTTATAACTATACAGCTATAGTTGGAGTTTTAAGAAGTGGTGGAGATACTACATATACTGCTATTTTAGATTTCTGCACAGTTTGGTTTATAGCTATTCCTATGGCCTTTTTAGGTTCCTATTATTTGCATTTTCCAATATATATTACATATTCTATGGTATATTTTGAAGAATTTGTTAAAGTATTTTTTGGTACAAATAGGATAAAAAAAGGTAAATGGCTTAAGACTTTAGTTTAAAAAAGAGAGGTGAAAATATGCAAAGACAAAGCAAAATAAATGATAGAGGTAGTTTTTTAAAGGGAATACTATTAGGTGTTATAATAACAATTTTAGTAATTAGTATAAGTGTAAGTGGAATTAACATATTTAGAAAATATATATTAAAAGATTTAAGTATATCTCAAAAAATTTCAGAAATAGAAAACATAATAGATAAACATTATGTAAATGAATATGAAAAATCACTTTTAGAAGAAGCAATGTATAAGGGTATGGTGATATCTTTAAATGACCCCTACTCTTATTATATGACAAAAGAAGAACTTAATATATTTTTACAAGATACAGAAGGAAATTATGTTGGAATTGGAATAGAAGTAAGATTAAATGATGAAAATAAAATGATAATAAATAAAGTATTTGAAGGTTCTCCAGCTGAAGAAGCAGGACTTAAAGTAGAAGATATTATTTTAAAGGTTGAAAATTCGGAAATAACAACTAGTTCTTACAAGGATATTTTAGCAAAAATTAAAGGAGAAGAAGGAACAAATGTTAATTTAACTGTATCTAGACCTAAAGAAAATAAAACTCTTGATTTTACTGTTACAAGAAAAAGTATAGACGTACCCACAGTAAAATATAATATGCTCCAAGATAATATAGGATATATAAGTATATCACAATTTGATAGAGTTACTACAGAACAATTTAAAAACGCTTTTAATAATCTAAGTAATGCTAAAGGATTAATAATAGATTTAAGAAATAATCCAGGGGGATTATTAACTACGGCAACAGCTATAACAGATATGTTAGTACCTAAAGGGACTATAACATATATAGAAGATAAAAATGGTAAAAAGAATTATAGTTATTCTGATGAAAATTATTATAATAAACCTTTAGTTATTCTTGTGAATGAAAATTCAGCTTCAGCATCAGAAGTATTATCAGGAGCTGTAAAAGATTTTGGAGTTGGTAAACTCGTAGGAGAAAAGACATATGGAAAAGGTGTTGTACAAAACTTATATAAACTATCAGATGATAGTGGAATTAAAGTAACTATAGCAAAATACTATACTCCAAATGGAATTTGCATTAATGGTACTGGTATAGAGCCAGATATTAAAGTTTTAAATGATGAAAATTCATCTAAAGATTTACAATTAGAAAAAGCAATAGAAACTATAAATAATTGGAAATAAAAAAATAGTAGAATATATCTACTATCTTGAACCATCAGTAAACCTGATGGTTTTTATTTATGCATAACTTTTCTAGAAATAGAACTTAAAATTTTATTTATTAAATTGTTTATTTTATCTCTTGATAAAATATAAGTTACTATTATAGATAAAATAAAAGATAAAATTAAATTTAAAATATTATTATTTATATATCTTGATATTCCAAAAAACATCCCAATTAAAAATATATGTAAAAGATAAACAGATAAAGTATTTCTACCTATATTAGCGAATATAGTTTTTTTAGTAGTTATTAAATTTAATATAGAAAATGTCATTAAAAATCCTATTATATAAAGTATAATTCTTATAATAAGTCCTAATTTTATAGAATAATTAAGGTTTATAAATGGTCTATCTAACCATAATATTTCTATAGGTATATCATTTGCAATTGAAAAATAAATAGCTATCAAGAAAACTATAATAAATATTAATATAGCTAAAATTTTAGGTTTTTCTCTTATTTTTTGTATAAGATGCTCGTCAAAAAAATATCCAGCCAAAAAATAAGGTAAAAAAGTAAATGTTCTAGATAAAGACATAAAAGAGTTAAATTCCATAAACATTCCAGCTGTTATACCAAGCAAAAGAGATATTTTAAAGATACCTTTTATTTTTATTAAATATGGTAATGTTAATTTCCATAAAAACATACTAAATAAATACCACATAGCCCAAGCTGGAGTAAAAAAGGAATAATTACTAACTCCCATTAAAAAACCCACTACATTCCAAGGAATAGTTATTAAAAGAAAAGGTAACAAAAACTTTTCAAATGCACTATCTTGAGATTTTTTTAGATTTTTTGAAAAATATCCAGATGTAAATATAAATGAAGGCATATGAAACATATAAATATACGCATATATTATGTTAGCTAATATATACTTATCTTTTAATAATTCTAAGCTATGCCCAAATACAACTAGAAATATTAAAATACCCTTTATATTATCAAATAAAAGATTTCTCTCTTTCATTTCTAAACCTCCTAAGATTTTTATTGACAAAATATACAAAATTAATTAATATTAAATAAAAGAAGGGGTGATATATATGAAAAAAAATCAAAATTATTATAAATATTATTTAAAATTATTATTTATCTTATCTATTATTTCTATTAAAGCATATAAAATTTTCTATCCTAGTGTTCAAAAAATAGGTAAAGGAAACAAAAAAATAGTATGCATAGGAGACAGTATAACATATGGACTTGGTGTAGAATTTAGAAGGACTTTTAGTACCTACCCTTATATGCTTTCTAAAATTCTTGGTAAAAAATATAAAATTTTTAATTATGGAGCAAGTAGCAGAACATTGCTAAGTACCGGTAATCATCCTTATAAAAAAACTAGCTTTATAGAAAAATCGCTTTCTCAAAATCCAGATATAGTTATAATTATGCTAGGTTCAAATGATTCTAAAGCTATAAATTGGAATGCAAAAAAATATAAAGAAGAATATCTTAAGCTTGTAAAAACTTATAAGATTCTTTTAAAAAATTCTAAAATATATATTATGACGCCCCCTAAAGCTTTTATAAAAGTTAAAAATGATAAATCTATACAAAATAAAGTTATACGCGATGAAATTTGTCCTATAATAAGAGAAATTGCTGATGAAGCAAATATAAATATAATAGATTTATACAACTTTACTAAAAAAAGACCACAATGGTTTTTTGATGGAATTCACCCAAATAGAAAAGGTAATTTATTTATAGCTAATTATATAGCCAATATAATAGATTAATTCTTCTTTTATTATTTTTTATAATTATAATGTATTAATTTTAAAAAAACAATAGTTTTAAATATATATTTTATTTATATATAATTTAAAAAACTCTATCTAATGACAAAAATTTATATTAGATAGGGTTTTTTGTTATTATAATAAACTTGACAATTTAAATATGTTATGTTAAACTAATTTAAGTTAGTTTTAGATTACAAATAAAACCATAATCTAACTACTTTAAAAAGGAGGTAATATGCTATTATTTAAAAATAGAATTTTTAATATTGTATTACTAATATGCTTAAGCCTTATATCTATACAAATAGGTGTAAAAGATTTTAGTATATTAGGAGCAATAGCTCAAAATAAAGAAGATTTATTTATAATAACAATTAGTCGTTTTCCTAGATTATTTGCTACAATATTGACAGGTGCTTTGCTTAGTATTTGTGGTCTTATTATGCAAAATATAACTAATAATAAATTTGTATCCCCTTCAACAGCTGGTACTATGCAGTGGTGCAAACTAGGAATTGTTTTTGTTATTTTATTTTTCAATAAAGAAAGCAAATTAATAAAAATTTTTATTGCGTTTTTAATAGCTATTTTAGGGAATTTAATTTTTGTTGGAATATTAAAAAAAGTAAAATTTAAAAATAATTTAATTGTACCTCTTATAGGAATGATGATAGGTAATGTTATAACTTCTATAACAAGCTTTATTGCTTATAAATATGATATTATCCAGAATATTTCATCTTGGCTAAATGGTAATTTTTCTGCAGTTGTCAAGGGCAATTATGAAATTTTATATCTTGGATTACCGGCTTTTATATTAGCTTATATATATGCTGATAAATTTACTATAGCAAGTATGGGAGAAGAACTTTCTACAAATTTAGGTGTTAATTACCAAAAAATAGTATCTATAGGACTTATAATTGTTTCATTTATAACATCATTAATAGTTGTTACTATAGGCAGTATACCTTTTGTAGGACTTATAATACCAAATTTAGTTTCTATGACAAAAGGAGATAATATAAAACATACAATTTTTGATATAGGATTAATAGGCGCTATATTTGTACTTATTTGTGATATATTAAGTAGAGTTATTATATTCCCATACGAAATAAATGTAAGTACTATAATCAGCATCTTAGGAAGTTTTATTTTTTTGATTATATTATTTAAAAAGAATATATAATTAAGGAGGGTTTATGTCTAAAAATCAAAAAATTATTGTATTATCCGTACTTACAATATCTGCTTGTCTATTATCTATATTTTTAGGTATAACTAAAGATAATATAGAATATTTTTTACCAAAAAGATTATCAAAAATTATTGCTATAGGCTTATGTAGCTATTGTATAGCATATTCATCTATAAGTTTTCAAACTATAACAAATAATAATATTTTAACCCCTTCTGTAATAGGATTAGATTCTTTATATATGTTTGTTCAAACATTTATAGTATATTTCTTTGGTTCAAAAACTCTTTCTATGATGACAGGATATACAAATTATTTTCTATCCATTTTATTTATGTTATTTTTTTCTTTTATTTTATTTTTTATATTATTCTTAAAAGAAAACCGAAATTTATACTTTCTAATTTTATGTGGAATGATTTTAGGAAATTTCTTTGATGGTATATCTACATTTATGCAAGTAATACTTGATCCAAATGAATTTTTAGTTTTACAAGGAAAAATGTTTGCTAGTTTTTCAAATATAAATTTTAGTTTACTTTTTATAAGTTTAATAATAGTATTAATTCTATTTTTGATAACTATAAAGGATAGTAGTAAATTAGATGTATTATGTTTAGGTAAAGACCAAGCTATAAATCTTGGGATAAGCTATAATAAATTTATATTAAAAAATTTAATGGTAATAAGTATATTAGTATCCGTTTCTACTGCTCTTGTAGGACCTATAACTTTCTTAGGAATATTAGTCGCTAGTATTTCAAGAGAAATACTAAAAACTTATAGTCATAGACATAGGATATTTTGTGGATTTTTAATTGGATTTTTTTCTTTAGTTTTAGGACAATTTTTAGTAGAAAAAGTATTCAATTTTTCTACTACTGTGGGAACATTAATAAATTTTATAGGAGGTCTATATTTTCTGTATCTAATATTAAAGGAGACTAAAAATTAATGATAAAATTAAAAAATATTAATAAAAAATATGGTGATAAAAAAATAATAGATAATGTATCCTTAGAAATACCAAAAGGAAAAGTAATAGCTTTTATAGGTTCTAATGGAGCTGGTAAAAGTACCCTACTTTCTATAATAAGTCGTACATTATCTAAAAATAGTGGTGAAATATTTATAGATGAAAAAGAATTATCTTCTTGGAAAACAAATGAATTATCAAAAAAAATTTCTACATTAAAACAAACTAATAATCTCAACATAAAACTTACAGTAAGAGAGCTTGTAAATTTTGGTAGATTTCCATATTCTAATGGTATACTTACTAATCAAGATAAAGAAAAAGTAGATAATGCTATAAAATATATGGAAATAGAAGAATTACAAGATAGATACATAGATGAACTTTCAGGTGGTCAAAGACAGATGGCTTTTATTTCAATGATTATAGCTCAAGATACAGAATATATATTTCTGGATGAACCTTTAAATAATCTAGATATGCATCATTGTGTAAAAATTATGAAAAATGTTAAAAAACTTACAGAAGAAATGGGTAAAACTGTAATTATAGTAATACATGATATAAATTTTGTATCCTTATATGCAGATTATATAATAGCAATGAAAAATGGAAAAATAATAAAAATAGATAAAAAAGAAGAAATAATAAAAGAATCTGTTTTAAAAGAAATATACAATATAGATATAAAAGTAAAAAATATAGATGGAGATAATATATGTCTCTATTATAAATAAATATAAAAATATAAAGGAGAATTTTTATGAAAAAATTTATAAAATTATCAATCACATTTTTAATAGCATCTAGCTTATTTGCTTGTGGAAGCACTAAATCTACTACAAATAATCAAGACAACATCACAAGTAATGAAGAACAACAAGAACAAACAATAACCATAAAACATTCTAAAGGAGAAGCAACTGTAAAATTAAATCCTAAAAAAGTTGTTGTGTTTGATATGAGTACTTTAGATACTATGAAAGCCTTAGAAATTGATGCAGAATTTGCATTACCTTTAAAAAATATACCTTCATATATAACAGGATTTGAAAATTCTATAAATGCTGGTGGATTAAAAGAGCCTAATTTAGAAGAAATTTATAATTTTAAACCAGATGTTATATTTATAAGTGGAAGACAAGCAGATTTTTACGAAGAACTTAATAAAATTGCACCTACTATATATGTAGATATGGATTATAAAAACTTTATGCAAGATTTAAAAACAAATGTTACAAATGTAGGTAAAATATTTAATAAGCAAGATTTAGCAGAAGAAAAATATAACGAATTAGTTAAAAAGATAGATGAAGCTAAACAAAAAATAAATAATTTAGATGAAAAAGCCTTAGTTATTTTAACTAATGGAGGAAAATTAAGTGTATATGGTTCTGGTTCTCGCTTTGGGTTTATTCATGATGTTTTAGGATTTAAACAAGCAGATGAAAATATATATAAAGATGGAGAAGAAATACCAACTCACGGAAAAGAAATTTCATATGAATATATATCTAAAATAAATCCAGATATTTTATTTGTTGTAGATAGAGATTCTGTAGTTGGAGGAGATGGAAAAGCAACTGTAGCTATAGATAATGAACTTATAAAAAATACAAATGCTTATAAAAATAATAAAATAATAATGTTAAATGCAGAATACTGGTATATAGCAGGAACTGGACTTATATCTGTTAATAATATGGTAGATGAGGCTACTAGCTTTATAAAATAAAGAGAGCATATATATGCTCTCTTTTTAACTTATTTTAATATTTTCTATAATCCATTTTACAAAATAATATCCATAAAATATCATACCAAGCCCAAAAGTAAATATACTTATTATTCCAAAAATTATTATTTTAATATATAATTCTGAAGAAGAACCTACAAATTCTAAATTTCTTCCTTCATATAGTGTATTTCTTACACACCATCTAACCATAACACCGCTTAAAAATGGATATAGTATACCAAAAGTAAGTGCACTTCCAAGAGATACTATTATAGTATATCCAAAAAATGCCCAAGGATTAGCTATAAATTGAAATTTTTTAAAATTAAAATCTAAGCTAGAATTGTTATTAAATTCATTCATATTAACACTCCTTTAAATTTTTAATCCAACTTTTTATTTGTTTTTCATAACCAATGTCTTTTGCAAAATAGTAATGACTATCTTTAACTTCATCTGGTAAATACTGTTGTTCTACATAGGAATTTTTATAATTATGTGGGTATTTATAGTCTATTCCATTCCCAAATTTTTCTGAACCTTGATAATGTGCATCTTTTATATGATAAGGTATAGTTTTTATAGGTATTTTAGCATCTTGAAGTGCTTTTTCTATAGCTAAATAAGAAGCATTACTTTTAGGAGAAGAAGCTAGATATATAGTAGTTTGAGCAAGGATTATTCTAGCTTCTGGCATACCTACTACAGAAATAGCATAAAAATTAGAAGTAGCTAATTGCAAAGCTTGTGGATTAGCATTTCCGATATCTTCAGACGCAAGTATAATAAGTCTTCTTGCAATAAATTTAATATCTTCACCAGCTAAAAGCATCCTAGCTAAATAATATAAAGACGCATCAATATCACTACCACGAATACTTTTTATAAAAGCAGATATATAATCATAATGATTATCTCCATCTTTATCATATTTAATGTATTTATTTTGAAAACAATTTTCTATATCTTTAAGAGTTATTTTATCATTTTCAAATATAGGAGCAATAAGTTCTAAATGGTTTAAAGCTACTCTACAATCTCCATTAGCATTTATAGCAAGAAATTCTAAAGCCTCTTCTTCTATAGAAATATTCAATTCCCCTATTCCATCTTTACAATCAGATAAAGCCTTTAAAATAAGATTTTTAATATTATTTTTACTAATGGGTTCAAATTTATACACAAGACTTCTAGATATAATAGCCTTATTTATTTCAAAATAAGGATTTTCAGTTGTTGCACCTATTAAAATTATACTACCATCTTCTAAATATGGTAATAATAAATCTTGTTGTGCCTTATTATATCTGTGTATCTCATCTATAAATAAAATAGTTTTTATATTAAATCTTCTTCGATTTTTAGCTTCTATCATAATTTGTTTTAAGTCTTTAGATGCTGAACCTGTAGCATTTAAAGTTTCAAAATGTGATTTAGTTGTATTTGCTATAATTTTTGCAAGACTTGTTTTTCCAGTTCCAGAAGGCCCATATAGTATAAGAGAAGAAAGACAATCTTTTTTAATAGCTCTATATAATATCCCATTTTGTCCTAAAATTTCTTCTTGTCCTATAAAATCTTCTAGAGTTTTTGGACGTAATCTATCAGCAAGTGGCTTTTTATCTTTAATTTTGTTATTTTGATATTCAAATAAATCCATAAAATCACCATTTTGTTATAAACATAGCGTCGCCAAAGCTAAAAAATCTATAATTGTTTTTTATTGCTTCTTTATATGCATTTAATATTATATCCTTATTTGCAAGAGCACTAACTAACATTATAAGTGTAGATTCTGGCAAATGAAAATTTGTTATAAGATTATCTACTATTTTAAAATTATACGATGGATATATAAAAATGTCTGTATATCCACTACTTTTTTTAACAAAACCTTGTTCATCTACCACGCTTTCTAAAGTTCTAGCACTAGTAGTACCTACTGCTATTACCCTACCCCCATTTTTCTTACATTTATTTATAATATCAGCATTTTCTTCATCTATCATATAATATTCAGAATGCATTTTATGCTCTAATATATTATCTACTTTAACTGGTCTAAATGTTCCAAGTCCAACATGTAATGTAAGTTTAGCTATATGAACTCCTTTCTTTTTTGCTTTACTTAAAAGTTCTTCTGTAAAATGTAATCCGGCAGTTGGAGCAGCACAAGAACCTTCATTTTTAGCATATACTGTTTGATACCTTTCTCTATCTTCTAATTTTTCTTTTATGTAAGGTGGTAATGGCATTTGTCCAAGTTCATCAAGTATTTGTTCAAATATCCCTTGATATTTAAATTCAACTATTCTATTTCCACCATCTGTAATATCTATTATTTCTGCTTCTAGCTTATCACTAAATATAACTATATCTCCTATTTTAGCTTTCCTACCAGGATTTACAAGGACTTCCCATCTATCTTTTGTTTTTCTTTCTAAAAGTAGAAATTCTATATTAGCTCCTGTATGCTTTCTTTTACCAAATAATCTAGCTGGTATAACTCTTGTTTCATTAAGCACAAGACAATCTCCCTCTTTTAAATAATCTAATATATTAGAAAATTTTTCTTCATGTTTTATTTCACCAGTTGCTTTATTTAGTACCATAAGTTTAGAGCTTGTCCTATCATTAAGAGGAGTTTGTGCTATTAGCTCTTCTGGCAAATCAAAATAAAAATCTTTTAAATTCATAATTTATATTACCTCACTTCTATTCCTGTATAATAATATTTTAAAATGTCATTAAATTTATATCCTTTTTTTGCTAAACTATTAGCTCCATACTGACTCATACCAACACCATGTCCCCAACCTTTTCCCACAAAAGTTATACTTTGGCTATTTGATCTTTTTAAACTAGTAGCATAAGCTGTTTCTATAATATCATTAGGAGATGTTTGAGTTGTTTCTGGTTGTTTAACTTCCGTATTATCTTTAATATTAGTAATTTTATTATTTTTATCTATTATGTAAGGACTATTTATATTAGAAATCTTATTATTTTTATCAATAGCATAAATATTATTATTAATCTTAGTTATTTCAGATTTTTCTTTAATCATATATAATTCATTATTATTTGCATTATTTAAAGTAGTTAATTTTGAATTAACTAAAATTGGAGTTTGAATAGATTTTGAATTATTCGATAAAATAAAATTCTTACTAAGAAGACTTCCATCTTTAGTCTTAGAAAAAAAAGTTCTTACTTCCTCTTTTTCTAAAATTTTTTCACCTTTATCTCCTATAAGTTTTATAGATAATACCCTGCCTGTTTGAGTAGAATTTTGTACTATAATTTCTGATATATTTCCTATTCCAGCAAGATTAGATAATTCATCAAAAGTAAATGTTCTTGTCCAAGTTTTATACCCTTCTTCATACTTATCTTCAACTGCTCTAAGATAAGGTATTTTATTTCCCCAAACATTTTCAGAATTGTCAGTATATCCACCACTAGATGAAGAAAACACAGCATTTATAGACTCTCCATTAAAATAAGCCATAATTCCTTTAGTTTCATCAACTGCAACATTTGTAGAATCTTGTTCTTTAGATACTCCGCTATATACTTGACAATGAATGCTATCACAGACGTCAAAGCCTTCAAAACTATGTGTTCCTCTATTTGCTATTGCATAATTTCTTGCTGCCACAGCTTGTGCTTTTAATGCTTCTTTATGCCAAGAAGGAGGCATCTCTGATGGTACAACACTATATAAATATTCTTCTACACTTATATGATTTAAAGTATATAATCCATTATTTCTATATGTAATTTCTGTAAAATTTCTATACTTATCTTTTCCTACAGTAATAAATCCATCTGATGATTTAATAAATAAACTATTTTTACAAGCCATAACTAGTTTGTTATCTATAAATAATCCGATTAAATTTTCTTTTTTTATATATCCTTTTAGATTATTTTTAGTATAGAAATCTTTAGCTTGTGCTTCATTAGAAAAAAGTCCATAAGCATAATAAAAATCTCCATCTTTTAAAATAAATTTATTATTATCATTATTTATAAATGATGGCATGTTTGTTTTATCTTCTTTTATTATATAACTTGAAATAGATTTTATTTTAAATGAAATATTTTTAAAATTTGTATTATAAAAATTTTCATCATCAGAGACTAATAGTTCTCCTTTAACACTTAAATCTAATTCAAAAACTTTGCTATATTTTAATAAACCTACTATAATTTCTGGTATATCCTGTGTGTTTGCATAAATAGTAGATAAGTTTAAAAATATAAGGCAAATTACTAATATAATACTAAAAACTTTTTTAAAACTCTTCAAAAAAATTCACCTCTAAAATTAAAAATATTCAAATTATATTATATATAATTCAACAAAAAAATGCTAGTATTTTATATAATTTTTATATTTGCTCCTGTATCAGAAGAATTTACTAATATCTTATTTTGTACTCTATTTTTTATTTCTTCAACATGAGTTATTATACCAACGCTTATATTATTTGTTTGTAATTGTTCTAGGGTATTTATAACAATATCTATAGTAGAAATATCTAAAGTACCAAATCCTTCATCAAGAAAAAATACTTCTAAAGGTGATTTGTTTTTTAATTGTAAATTACTAGAAAGAGCAAGAGCTAAACTAAGAGAAGTCATAAAAAGCTCTCCTCCAGATAAACTTTTAGTACTTCTTATACTGCCAGCGTTATAGTTGTCTTTTATATAAAAATTATTATCTATAAGTTCTAAAGAATATTTATTAAGGCTCATAGAAGAAAGTCTTTTGCTTGCATCTAAAACTATATGTCTTAGTTGTCTATTTGCTACATACTCTAAAAAAACTCCTCCATTATTTACTTCTGAAAGTTCTTTTAAAATATCTAGATGCTTTTGTTCTTGTTTTAGATTTTCTTTTATATTTTTGCTTTTTTCTAAATTTTCCTTACTTTTTTCTATATCTATTTTCAATTTAGTAAGCTCTTCTATTATATCTTTTTCTTCTTTTTCTAATTTATCTAAATTGTTTTTTTCAATATTTAATTTATTTTTTATTTCTTCTAAGCTAATATTATTTGCATTTAAATTCATATCCGCTAGTTCTTTTTTAAATCTATTAAAATTTATAGTATAATTAGACATTTTATCAGTATAGCTTTTTATCTTTTCTTTACAATATTCTTGTTCTTCTTTAGATTTATACCTACTTTTTATATCATTTTCATTTTCAAAATTGTTAGTAGAAGATAAAAAATCATCTATATACTTATTTTTTTGTAATATAATATCTTGGTTAATTTTTTGTTTTATTTTGTTTTCCTCAAGCTTTTTTAAAATATTATCTTTCTTTTCTGTAATTTCTTTATACTCTTTTTCTATTTTTTCTATATCTAATTTCAAATTATTTATTTCTTGTTTTACATATGTCAACTCTTCATTTGGATTTTCTATATCATTTATTTTTTTTCTATTATTTAGTTCATCTATAGATGCTGTAGCTTTAGTAATATTAACTTCTAAATCTAATTCTTCTTTAGATATTTCATCTAATTTATTTTTCTGTTGTGATATTATTAAAGAATTTTTTTCTAATAATTTATTAATATCAGATAATTTTGTAGAATTTTCACTTATAGTTTTTTCAATACTCAAAATATTTTTATATTTAAAGCTAAGTTCATCTTGAGTATAGTTTAAGTTTAACTCTTTATACTGCAAAAATTTATTTGTTAATTTCTTATTTTCTTCTTCTAATTCTTTTTGTTTTTGTTTCTTATTTTGAATAATATTTTGAATATTAATTTTTATATTTTCATTTTTATTTAATAAATTAGATATTTCTTCATTTAAATAATAAATTTTATTTAAAATATTATCTTCATCTATTATAAATTCATCATATATTTTATCAAAATTAGATATTTCATATTTAGATGCAAATGTTTTTATATTATCTATAAGATTAACTAAAGTTTCATTTTTAATTTTATATCTATTTATAATTTTAATATTACTATTTATTTTAGTTTCTATTTCCTGTTTTTGTTTATTAAGTTCATTTTCTAAAGTATTTGAAACAATATTAAATATATTAGGATGAGTTTTAGAACCACATAAAGGACAGCTTTCTCCTTCTGTAAGACTATTTGCAAGTTCTAACATAAAATTGTTATTATTTTGTAATTTTATTTGTATTTCTAAATCTTTTATTTGTTTTGAAAAACTTTCATTTTCAAATATTATATCATCTATATTTTTATTATTTGAATTTATATTTAGTTCATAATTTAATTTATTAGAAATTATATATTTTATAATTTGATTTTTTAATTTTTCAAGCATTTCTAAATTATCTTTTTGTTTATTAATAAGTTTATTTTGTTCTTGTTCATAATCTGAAATAAAATTTTCTAGATTAGAAATATTTTTTTGTATTTCCATAATAGATTTGTTTATATCTATTGCATTTTTTAGATTTTCTTTTAAATTTAATTCTTCTCTATATTTTTCATTAAATTCTAATATATTTTTGATAGCGTTTTTAATATTTTTTTCTTCGTTTTCAAGTTTTTCTATATTTTTTATATATTCTTGTTTTTTAACATTTAAATTTGATTTTTTAGTATTAAATTCTAATATGTTTTTTTGATTATTTTTTAGTTCTTTTTCAATTTCTATATATTCTATAATATTATTTTCTAATTCTTCAAGTTTTGGTATATCAAATTTTTCTTTTTCTTTAATATTCTCTAATTTATCTTTGGCTATATCAAAGTTTGTAGATTCTTTATCAAATTCTACTTCTATACTTGATATATATTTTTGAAGTTGTATGGATTGTTCTAAAATATTTTCTTTTTCTTTTATATGAAAAAATATCTTGTCTACTTCCTCGGCAAGTTTTAAAATATTTTGAAAATTTTCAAATTTATCTTTATGTTTTAAAAGCTCTTTTATTTTATTATCATACTCATCATAACCTTTTTTTAACTCATAAATATTACTTAAATTTTTTTCCTCTTCTCTTAATATTTTTATTTCATTATTTTTATTTTTAAGAAGCTTTTTTTGTTCTAATATAATATCTTCTAAATTTTTTATATTATTTTCTGATATATCCCCAAGATACTCAAGTTGTAACTTAAGATTATTTACTATTTTTTCTTTAAAATACTTTTTTTCATTTATTTTATTTTTAAGTTTATCTCCATATTTTTCTAATCCAAAAATTCTTTGTAGCATCTCTCTTTTTTCTTTCTTATCAAGCATAAGAAATTCGCTAAATTTACCTTGAGGTAATACAACTGCTCTAGTAAAGTCATCATAACTAAGACCTATTATTTCTTTAATTTTATTATCTATTTGCGTCTTTTTATCTGATATTATATTATATTCTCCATCACAAATAACACTAAGACGTGCTACATTTGTTTTAATGCTTCCTTTATTATCTCTTTTAAATTTTCTTATTATTTCAAAAAATATTTCTTCTTTTGCTTCTTTTATAGAAAATATTAAACTTACACTAGCATCTTTTCTATTTAAATTTATAAAATCTCCATTTTTATTATCTCCGATATACCTAGCTATTTTTCCATATAAAGATAATGTTATAGCATCTATTATTGTAGACTTTCCACTTCCAGTATCGCCTAATATACCAAATATTCCACAATTTAAAACTTTAGAAAAATCTATTTCTTGCATTTTGTTAAAACTATTTATTCCATCTATTTTAAGAATATATGGTTTCATCTTTAAAGCTTTCCCCCTCTTCGTTTTCTATTTCATTTAAAATATTTAGAAATTCGTTTAAGAGTTCTTCTCTAGGTTCTAAATTTTTTTTATGTATATAAAAATCTTTAAATTGTTCTAATATACTTTTTTCTTCTTGCACTTCATAGTATACTTTTTCTTCTTTATCTGATTTTACTATTATGCTTACTATATCATTTTTTGTTTCTCTTATATTTCTTATTTCTTCTGCATTAAGTCCTGTTTCTGATGTTATCTCTATAAATACATAACTATTTTCTTCATTAATTTTGATACATTTTTCTAAAGCATCATTATAACTATCACACTTTAATACTATTATAGGTTTATAATCTTTAAGAATATATTTTTCTATATTTATATGCTTATTTTTTTCTATGTCTAAAATTAATACACATTTATCATAGTTTGTTTCACTTTGACTATATCTTATAGGAGAACCAGAATAATATATAAGTGTATTATCATTTTTGACTTTTTGCATACGATGAAGATGTCCAAGTGCTACATAATCTGCTTCTTTAGGAAATATATTGCCATCTACTGCATAACTGCCTCCTATTGCTTGTATTTTTCTTTCACTATCACTTTCTATACTTCCTCTAACAAATAAATGAGATACAATTATATTTATAGTATCTTCTTTAAAATTTTGTTTTAAATTATCTAATATTTCTTTTACTTTATCAGAATAATTTTTTTGCATATTTAGTTCATTATTAGCACTAAAAATAATTTTATTTATAGATTTTTCTGTTATATATGGTATAGTAATTAATATTATGTTTTCATTATTTATACTCAATTCTAAAAAGCCTTCTCCTGCATTTACTATTTTAAATCCATCATATTCTCCACAAGATGCTATAGTATCTATATTTCCTTGGATTATTATTCCGAATTCAGATGCTAGAGGACTTGGAGATAATAATTTGCTAGAGCTATCGTGGTTTCCAGGTATTATAATTATAGGTCTAGAACCATTTTTAGATAGTTTTTTCATAGCAGAAAAAAATAATTTTTCGGCATTTATAGGAGGATTTGAAGTATCATATATATCACCTGCTATTATTATTAAGTCTATTTTTTGTTTTTCACAAATTTCATGTAGTTCATTTAAAAACATTTCCTGTTCTTCTATCCTAGAGTATTTATCTAAATATTTTCCAAGATGCCAATCAGATGTATGTAATATTTTCAAATTAATTCCTCCTTATTTCATCTTTGTTAAAGTAAATATAAATTCGCTACCTTCATTAAGTTTACTTTTTAGTTCTATATTTTCATTTTGAGATAATACAAAATCTTTTACTATTGATAGACCAAGTCCACTCCCTTTTTTATCTTTTCCTCTAGAATAATCTGTTTTATAAAATCTATCAAATACTCTTTTTTGTTCTTCTTCAGATATCCCACATCCCTCATCTTTTATAGATACAAATACTTTTCCATTTTTTATATTAGTTGTTATAAAAATTCGTTTCCCTTTTTCAGTAAATTTTATAGCATTATCTATAAGATTATAAACAACTCTTTGTGTTTTTTCTAAATCAGCAACTACAAAAGTTTCTTTTTCTGCAAAAGATATTTTTATATCTAAATTTTTACTTATTGCTCTTGCTTCAAAACTTATTACTACTCTTCTTATAAGCTCGTTTATATCAAATGAAATAAAATTTTCTATAGAATTTGTTTCTTCTAACTTATTTATATCTAATATATTATTAGCAAGCCCTGTAAGTCTTTCAGTTTCTTCAAGAACTATATTAAGATATTTTTCTTTTTTTTCTTCTGGTATAGTTCCATCTATCATAGCTTGTAAAAATCCTTTCATAGAAGTAAGTGGAGAACGTATATCGTGTGATATATTAGATATAAATTGTCTTCTCTTAGTTTCTTGCTCATCTAAACTGCTAGCCATAGTATTAAGAACATTTGCAAGCTCTCCTATCTCATCATTACTGTTTATATAAATACGTTTTTTAAAGTCTCCACTAGCCATAATTTTAGCTACATTATTTATCTCTACAAGAGGTAAAGATATTCTCTTTGAAAAGAAATATACTAATATAAAAGAACCTATTATAGCAAGACATATAAATAAAATTATTATTTCATAAGATTTTTCAACAGTTATAATAAGATCTGTTATAGGAGCATTTATAAATATTGTACCTAAATGTACTTCGTTTATATCTAAGGGAGTTCCTATACTAAGCATTGGAGTTTCAAATATACCTTCCATCGTTCCTCTTAATTCATAATAATCTCCATTTTTTATTTTTTTTATATTTTTATAAAAGTCTATTTTTTTATTATACCATTTTTCATCTATATCATTAGAAGCAAGTTTTAAATAATCATTTTCATCTAAAAATATAAAGCTTGCACCTAAATAATCTTCTAATATTTTCATTTCCTTTTGAAAAGCTAATATACTATAATTGTTTTCTAAAAAATAAACTTGTTTGAAAGACTTTACAATTTTTTTACTTTGTTGTATAAGTACATTTTGTTTTTGTGTTACTAAAAGAGTAGTAAATGCTTTAGTAAGACCAGCTCCTAAAAGAGTAAAACTAATTATTAATACACAACATTGCATAATAAATTGTTTTTTAGCTAATGTATTCATAAAAACCTCCTATTTATTTTTTCTAAATTATAACATAAATACTATAAATTTAAAATATATTTATAGTCTATTTATCTAAAATTTAACATAGATTTATCATATATATTTAAGGAGCAAAAAATGAAAAATCTAAAAAATCTAAAAACTAATATATCAAAAAATTTAGATTTACCAGAAGAAGTTTTATTAAATATACCTCTTATAAATTTAACTGGTAAAACAAAGATGGTTATAGAAAATTTTAAAAATATATATCAATATTCTGAAAATATAATAAAAATAAAAACAACTTGCGGTATTATAGAAATAAATGGAAAAGACTTGTTTTTAAAAGAACTAACTAAAAATAAAATATCTATTAAAGGAAATATAGAAAGTTTTAAATTCGTTTTATAAAGTAGGTGATAAAATGTTTAAATATTTAAAAGGATATGTTTATATAAAAATAACTGGATTTTCTATAGAACGTTTTTTAAATTTATGTTTGAATAAGAATATAGTTTTATATGATTTAGAAGAAAAGTCTGATGGATTAATATGTAAAGTGGACATAAAGGATTTTAAAAGTTTAAAAGGAATATCTAGGAAAACAGCTTGTAAATATAAGATAGTATCTAAATATGGATTACCATTTTTTATATTTAAAAATAAAAAAAGAATATTTTTTATAATAGGAATTATGTTATTTATTTTTCTTTTATACTTTTTTTCCTCTTTTGTTTGGAACATAGAAATAAAAGGCAACGACAAAGTAGATAATAACGAAATATTAAGATTTTGTGAAAAAAACAATTTATATCTTGGAGCTTATAAAAATAAGATAGATACAAAAGAATTACAAACAAAATTAAAAAATAATTTTCCTGAAATATCTTGGGCAAATGTACAGATAAAAGGAACAAATGTAAAAATAAATATATCTGAAAATATAACAGAAAAAAAAGAACTTGAATTTAAAAATCCTTGTGATATAATAGCTACAGAAACAGGTGTTATAACAGAAATTGTAACTAAGACTGGAAGACCTCTTGTAAAAGAAAAAGATATAGTTAAAAAAGGAGATATTTTAGTTTCTGGGGAGCTTTTTTTAAAAGATGGTGAAAATATTGTAGGCAGTTATTATGCATATTCAGATGCTGATATAAAAGCTAAAGTAAAAAAATCTTTTTCTATTACCCTTCCTTATTCTTATAAGGATAAACAATATACTGGTAAACAAAAAACTAGTTTATCTTTAATAGCTTTTAATAAAACTTTTTCTTTTGATTTTTTTAATAAAATACCTTTTGAAAATTATGATACAAAAGTAGAAAGAATACCTCTTAAATTATCAGATAATTTTTATCTTCCTTTTATAATAAAAAAGACTACATATAAAGAATATAAACCTATAAATAAAAAATATTCTATAAAAGATGCTAATTTAGTTATAAATAAATTAATAAATGAAAAAATTATTTCTGATATAAATTTTTCTTCAGATATTTTAGAAAAAAATATTTCATATAAGCAAAATAAAAATGAACTTATAGCAACTGTTGATTTAACCATAATACAGGAGATAGGAAAACAAGTTCCTATCTCTAGCTTAGAAAGGAGTAATGAAGAATATGGAACAAATGAAAATTCAAATAGATAGCCATTTGATGCTCAATATTTTTGGAAAGTATGATGAAAACATAAAAAAAATAGAAAAAAGCTTTTCTGTAAATATAATAAATAGAGGCGAAGATATAATATTATCTGGTAGTAAATATGGTATAGAACGTGCAAATAAAGTATTATCTAGCATAATAAATATAGCTAAAAAAGGAGAAGAAATAACAGAACAAAATATAAATTATTTAATAGCTCAAGTAGAAGATGAAGCTTTTAAAGATATAGAAAAAATAAATGATGATTTTATATGTATGACTATAACAGGCAAGGCATTAAGACCTAAAACTTTAGGGCAAAAAGCTTATATAAATCAAATAAGAAAAAATACTATAGTTTTTGGTATTGGTCCAGCAGGTACAGGAAAGACATATTTAGCTATGGCTATGGCAATAACTGCTTTTAAAAATAATGAAGTAAACAGAATAATACTAACACGTCCAGCTATAGAAGCCGGAGAAAATCTTGGTTTTTTACCTGGAGATTTACAACAAAAAGTAGACCCATATCTTAGACCTTTATATGATGCTTTATATGAAATAATGGGAGCAGAAAGTTTTCAAAAAAATATGGAAAGAGGACTTATAGAGGTAGCTCCACTAGCCTATATGAGAGGTAGAACTTTAGATAATGCCTTTATAGTTTTAGATGAAGCCCAGAATACAACTCCAGAACAAATGAAAATGTTTTTAACGCGTATTGGTTTTGGTTCTAAAGCTATAATAACAGGTGATTTAACACAAGTAGATTTACCTAAAGGTAGATGTTCTGGTCTTATAGATGCCGTTAAAATATTAAATGACATAGATGATATTGCTATTTGTCATCTTACTAATAAAGATGTTGTAAGACACCCTCTAGTACAAAAAATTATATCTGCTTATGAAAAGTTAGAAAATAAGAAACAAAATAGAAAGTAATTTTTATATTTTTAGTTTAAGTGATAGAATATTTGCTATCACTTTTTTATTTTATATTTTTTATAAATATATTATTCGCTAAAAAATGAAAACTTTATGAAAATAAAAAATTATAAATTAAAAAAGGTATAGAATTTTAAATTTTTCTATACCTTAAATTATTTTTATTATATTGTTAAATCTATTTTTTAATATTTCAATATTATTAAAAATACAAATTATAAGCTAACATTTTATATGATACTTCCCTTTTGGAACAATCATAGGAGTTTTTGAAATAGGATCTTCTATAACTACACAATCTAAATTAAATACTTGTTTTATTAAATCTTCTGATATAACCTCTTTTGGCTCTCCTTCACATATAAGTTTTCCATTACTCAATGCAAAAATATAATCTGCATATCTAGCAGATAAATTTATATCGTGTAAAACCATAACTATTGTTATTTTATGTTTTTTATTTATCTCTGTTAATAAATCTAAAATTTCAATTTGATATGATATATCTAAATAAGTTGTTGGTTCATCTAGCAATAATATGTCTGATTGTTGAGCCAATGCCATAGCTATCCATACTCTCTGACGTTGACCTCCAGATAGTTCATCTACATTTCTATTTGCTAGTTCTTCAATATCCATAATTTTAAGAGCCTCTTCAACTGCTTTTCTATCTTCTAAAATATTTGATTTTAAAAAACTTTGATAAGGAAATCTCCCTCTATATACTAAATCAAATACACTTATACCTTCTGGTACTATTGGCGATTGAGGCAATAAGCCTAAAATTTGAGCTAATTCTTTAGAATTAAATTTTTTAAGCTCCTTATCATTTATAGATATTTTACCCTCTTTAGGATTCAATAACCTTGCAAAACTTTTTAATAAAGTAGATTTCCCACATCCATTAGAACCTATTATAACATTTATTTTATTTGGTGGTATTGTTATATCTAAATTATGAATTATATCTCTATTGTCATAGTTTAAAGTTATATTATTAGCTTTTAATATTTGTTTTCTATTCATACTATAAACCACCTTTTTTATTTAATTTGATTAATAATATTAAAAGATATGGTGCGCCTAAAACTCCTGTTATAACACCAACTGGATATCTTGTATTTAAAGCAAATTGCCCTATTAAATCAGATAATAAAACTAAAATAGCCCCTATCAATCCAGATATAAATATATTTCTACGTCCTGTACCTACTAATTTTTTAGCTATAGGTCCTGATAAAAATGATATAAAAGCTATAGGTCCACTAATAGATGTAGAAAAAGCTATTAAAAACACAGAACTTATTATAAGTATTATTCTAACTATATTAGTATTTACACCTAAAGTAATAGATAGCTCCTCACCTGACTCCATAATTTTTAAATGTTTTTCTAAAAATAATATTATAGAAGAAAAAACAATAGTTATTATAGCCAAACTAGGTATATTTTTCATTTGCACACCATTTAAGCTCCCACTAAGCCATCTTAACGCTTCTGACACATTATATTCATTTGCGTTAACCATAATATAAGAAATAACAGCATTTAACATTGTTTGTACCCCTATACCTATTAATATAAGTCTATTATTACAAAATACCTTACCTTTTGCAAGAAAATATATTATTATTGATATAACTATTCCAAATAATGTAGCTATTATAGAAACAATAAATCCAGAATAATTTAATACTAATATACAGAAAACTGCTGCTGCACTTGAGCTAGTACTAATACCTATAACATCTGGACTAGCTAATGGATTTCTTAAAATAGTTTGAAATGTATTTCCAGCAATTGCAAAAGATATGCCCACTAAAAGTGCTGTTAACATTCTTGGAAGTCTTATTACATATATAGCAAAATTAGCATTCTCTATTTTTTGACCAAACAAGACTTTTATTATTGTTTCTATAGAATATTTTTCTTTACCTATCATTAACATACTAATACATAAAGTTACAGTTATTATTAATAAGATTATTGTTATAAACATCGCTTTTATTCTTGACTTTAAATAGGACTTTCTAATATCAATCGTTTTTTTCATAATGAACGCACCTTCGCTTTCATAGAAATAATAATAAATATAGGAGCACCTATAAAAGCTGTAACAATACCAACTTCAAGCTCTCTAGGATAGCTTATTATTCTTCCTATAACATCAGAAAAAGTCAATAATATTCCACCTATACATGCTGAAATAGGTATTATAAATTTAATATTATTACTAAATAACATTCTAATAATATGAGGAGCCATTAATCCAATGAAACTAATAGGTCCTGCTAAAGCTGTTATAGTCCCACATAATAATATAGCAGATATAGAACTAATAAATCTAGTTAAACCAACCTTAACACCTAAACCTATTGCAACCTCATCACCTAAAGCTAATACATTTAAAGATGGCGCTACTATAAGGCTAAGTATTATACCAATAGTTATAAATGGGGTCATTGATATTATAGCTTGCCAAGTAACACCACTAATACTTCCTACTTGCCAAAATCTAAAATTATTCATAGCATCAGTTCTTGGCAAAATAACTATATTTATTAAAGATGATAAAATAGCCGAAACTATAACACCAGCTAATGCAAGCTTCATAGGAGAGCTCCCTCCACTACCAATAAATGAGATAAAATAAACTATTATAGCAGTAATCATTCCACCTATTAAAGCTAAAAATATGTATTCTTTATAAGAATTAATTTCTAAAAAAGCAATACCCAAAACAACAAATAAAGCTGCTCCTGTATTTATACCTAAAATGCTTGGGTCTGCAATAGGATTTCTTGTTATAGACTGCATAAGAGTTCCTGATATCCCAAGAGAAGCTCCCGCTAAAATCCCAAAAATTGTTCGAGGTATTCTTTCTTTTATAACTAGAGCATCAAAACTATCTAAATTTAAATTTTTTAATATGTATATAACAGTTTTAAATTCAATATGTTTAGCTCCAAAAATTAAGGAACTAAAGATACATAATATTAAAGCTATCAATATAATAAAAATTATAAATATATTTCTTGTTGGTTTCATTAAATTTTATCAACTGCCTCACTAAGTATTTTAACATATTCTTCTATAGTTGCTGGTATAGATAACGCCGATGGATTTACAGAGGCTGCAAGTGGTGTACCATCTTCTATAAGTGCAACAGAACCTCTTTTTATAGCTGGTATACTACCTATTAATTTATCTTCTTGTAATGTTTTTAATAAATTTTCATCACCATAGCAAACTATAACATCTACATCACTTAACATATCTACATTTTCAGAACTCAACTCTAAAGTAAAAGAATCAGATTCTTTTGAAAGATTTGCAACACTTTCTGGCAAGGCAAAACCTAAATCTAGTAAATAATTAGCTCTAGGATCATCTAATAAATATATATAAAACTTACCTAAATCTGAAGGATTAAAATAGAAAAATGCCGCATTTTTATCTTTTATTTGAGGATATTTATTTATTTCTTTTTTTATTGTATTTTCTAAATCTATAATTAATTCATTCCCCTCTTGTTCCATACCTATAGCTCTAGAATTTATCGATATCTGTTCTCTCCATTTAGTTTGCCAAGGAAGCTCTGGATATGCTACAACAGGTGCTATTTGACTTAATAAATCATAATCTTCTTGTGTTATACCAGAATATGCAGCTAATATAACATCTGGATTTGATGCACTTATAGCTTCGAAATCTAAACCATCTGTATCATCAAAAATATTAGGGTTCTCTTCTCCTAATTCTTTAAATTTTTCTTTAGTCCAAGGTAATAAACCTTCTTCATTAGAAATGCCATAGGTTGCTTTGGATACACCAACTGGCAAAATACCAAGAGCTAATGGTACGTCTTGATTACTCCAAGATATAGTTGCTATATTTTCTGGTTTAGTTTTAATTATTGTTTCACCAAAGGCATGTTTTATAGTAATAGGATAGTTATTATTAATATTTTTTTCACTTTTAGATTGATTATTTATTTTATTATTTTCTGATGTTTGAATATTATTTTTATTAGAACATCCGCTAATAGTAATTCCTAAAATAATAGTTAAAACTAAACTAAATTTTTTAAATTTCATAATTTTACCTCCAAATAACTTTTGTTAGTTATGATTAACACTATTATATTATAATAAATAATATTATTTGTCAAGTAAAATGTAAATAAGCATAAATTACACTATTTTTCCTCTCTATATTCTATTCATTTTTTATTTTTTTATTTAAATACTTATACTTCTATTATTTCCAAACCTTTTTGTTAACATAATTTTCTTAATATCTTTCCTATATCTTCTTTTATTTTACATATATCACCTACACCTTATATTTTGTATAAACACCATATACCACTTTGTATATTCTAAACTATTACTGTCCATTTTAAAAACCTCTTGTAGAATAGGTACTATTCTCTATATAGTAAAAAATACAGGATATTTTTTATCCTGTATTTTTTATTATAATAACAATATTTTATTTTCTTCAAAATAACTTTTAGTATTTATTTTTTTATTTTTTATATCATTTAATATTATTAACAAATATTTATATATCTCTTCTTTTGTTAATTTTTCTTTATCTATATTTTTTCTACTTTTGATATACTGTTCTATCAATTCTATATTTAATATTTTTTCCTCATTAATACACATATAACAAAATATTATATCTTCCATATTTTCAAGCTTACTTTTTATTGCTTCTTTCGCAAATCTTTTTATTATATATGGGTTTATACTTTCTCTTTCTTTTCCGGCCCAAGTTGAATTTAAATAGTTTATTGTATCAAACTCTGTTTCTATATCTTCAAAGCTTTTATGTTTATCTCTTAAGTCAAATCCTTCCATTAATTTAAATCTACATATTTCTATTTCATTTTCATTTAATTGTAAATTTTCATCTAATTTATAACTTAATTTATATCTATCATAATCTCTTATTTTTGTATCCTTTTCTAATATTATTTTTAAACTTTTATATTTATTTGTTTCAGTATACTTTATTTTTGCTTTTTTGTCTGCTATATATATAAAATCTTCAAATTTTGCTATTCCTTTCGATATTTCTATATATTTATCTTCTATTACTTTTATTTCAAATCCTGTTATTACTCCTTTTGTATATTTTTCATATTTTACTTTTAAATATTCTATACTATAATCTCTTACTGAATTTAAAAGTTCTTTTTTTAATATACTGTGTCTTTCAAAGTTTGGGTATAAATATTCCATTTTTTCACTCCTTTCTTAGATATTTAAAACTTTAACTCTTATTTAAAACCATCAAAAAAGTTATTTATCCAAGTTTCATTTTCATAATTTACAAATTTTTCAAGTCCTATATATAAGGTTTCCTTTTCTCTGTATATTGGTACTACTTTAAATCCTATATTTTCAGGCTCACTCCATACAAAAAATCTAACTTCAGATTCAACTATGTCATCTGTTAAATTTTGCTTAATTTTTCCGTTTGTTATATTTAATATTTCATCTTTTTCTATATATTTAAAGTCCTGTTTTTTAAATGCTATTGTATAACTATATTTTTTATTATTTTCTGTATCTTTTAAATATAACTTTAATGTTAAATCTGTTATATTTCTTGATATACTTCTTACTTCTCCATCTTTATCAAATGGTTTTATTAATTCTAATTCTGTATTTCTATGTGTATAACCTACTATTTGATATGGCAATGCTGGTACTTCTGTCTTTAACTCTACTTTTGCTAATCCGTACTTTTTATCATATAAATATTTTATACATCCATCTACACATGTCATTTTTAAATCAAAGTTATTACTTATATCTTTATCTGTTCTTTTAAATTGTATGTACCTTCCAGGTATATATTCTTTTAAACTATCTCTAAATAATTCTATTTTACAAGATTGTCCTGTTAATTTTATTATACTAAATTTATTCCCTAGTTGCATATTTTTCATAAACTTACTTATTATATTATATACATCTGATTTTAATATTACTTCTATATCAAATATATTAAATATTATATTTGGTGTTTCCTTTATTACTTCAAGACCTTTACTTGTATTTTGAGATAATCTCCATTTTTCAAACACTAAAATTTCTGTATTTTCATCTACTTCTTCTTTTTCATTACAGCTTACTAATACTTTTAATGTTCCTAGTTTACTATAAAATATTTTTTTTAATTTTTCTGCTGTTGTATATAAATAATAAAAATTATGTCTTACTTTATAATATTCTTCTTTACTTAAACTTTCAAAATTTTTAAATTTTGTTGGTAAAACGCTTTCTGCTTTTTGATATTCTTTTTCTATCAATTTATAAAATTTTTTAACTCCATTATTATCTACATATCTAAATATATCTAAATCAAAACTATTTAAAATATCCTTAAATTTCATACATACTTCATTATTTAAACTATTTACTATACATATTTTTAATATTTGCATTATTCTATATGTTAAATTATTTCCTCCAAAGTCTGTATCTCCGTTTTCATATGCTGTTTCTATATTTATATTATAAGATACTCTATTATCTAAAATATTAAATTTACAACTACATACATCTGTTGTTCCCCCACCACAATCTATTATTAATGCATTATAATATTGATTATCTATATATTTATTTTGTTTTATCATATCAGAAATAATACTATATAATACTGCCATAGCTTCATCTATACTTTCCTCTGGCGACAATATTTTTTCTCCAAATAATTACTTAAATAATTTATTAAATAAAAACTTTTGTTTTACTGGACTTGACATATGTATTTCTTCTATTTCTATTTTAAAATAATTTGTAGCTTCTTCTAATAAATAATCAAAATAAGCTTTTATCATATCTTTTCTTTTTATAAAAGCACGTTTTCCTGTTTTATCATATATTTCTTCTTTTTCATAATCAGATATCCATCTTTTTATATCATAAAATATACAAGAACTTTCATCTATATAGCTTGCATTTGATAATTTTTCTGCTTCATACCCAAATAAACAATCAACTTGTCCATCTTCTTGTATTTTATTTATTGCTATAACACTTGGAAATACTGGCATTTCTTTATAACTATTTTCAATATCATAAAAAGTTACATAATTTACATTATTTTTACTTAAGCTACATTCTCTTTGTTCAAAATAATTTTCATCTAAATAAATTCCTACTGTTGTATTTACTGTCCCAAAGTCTATTGCTAATGGCATATTTACTTTTATTAACTCTCTTACTTCAAATGTAAGAAGGGGCATACAATAAAACTTTACTCCAATATTTATTCCTATGCTTCCATTATATACTTTAAATACTTTTTCTGAAGTTTCCTTTTCCATAAAAAGTATCTTATAATCTTTAGTTTCACTTTCAACACATTGTATTTCTTTAGTTTTTGTTAAATATAGCTTATCCTTATTTTCTCCTTTTTGTTCTACATTAAATATAGCACAAATTTTATTATTAGTTTCTTCTTTTACTTTGCCCCAGTCTTCATATAGTTTTTCAAGAGATTGTATTGCTTTTTCTTTTCCCTTATCAAAGTATATATTACTTGCTATATTTTTAGCTTCTAAATATTTTTTCTCTGCACCTTAATAATCTCCTGTTTCTTTTAATTTATCCCCTAAATTTATGTAATCATATACGTTTAAGTAATTTTTTGTTTCTTCTAATTTCTTATCTACATATTCTTCATTTACATTATCTGCATATCTAGCTCTATCTTTTGCATTCATATAGTTTTCTTGTGCCTCTTTATAATTTTCTGATTTTAAAGCCTCATCTGCAAGTATTGTGGTTTCTATTAATTTTAAGTAATTATTTAAATCTTTTCCCTTTTCTTTATTATTTAATTTATTAGCTACTTCTATTGCTTTATTACATTCTTCTTTTGCTCTTATATAATTGTTATCTTGTATGTATTCTATTGTGTTTTGATATGTTAAGTTTAATGTTTCTATTCGTTTTATTCTTCTTTTATAAAACATATAAAATATTAAACTTATTATTAACAATACCACTATTATTGTTATACTTATTTTTATAATTCTTTTTATTTTTCTTTTTCGTTCTGGGTCTTTAAATATTTTATCAGCAAATATTAATACAAATGTATAGTTTTCTAATTGTTTTGGTTGCTTTGATAGCAAACCTTGTTAATATTAAAATAGGCTTAGAGTCTGTATCTCCGTCTGTCCATAATACATAGCATTCAAAACCTTTTTTCAAAAATTTTAATATTATTAGTGAAACACCTGTACCCAAAACAATATCAAATATTCCATCTACTAAACTTCCACCACCAGTACCAGTCATATATTTATCTGCATATAAACATATATCTAAAACTCCTACAAGTAATTCATCTATTAATTTTATACTGCCTGTTAATACAACACCTATTAGTCCTAAAAGTATAATATCCATACTAATACCTACTTACTTCATAAAAATTTTTATATATTTGATATTCAACTAATATTGCTCTATATATTTTAGCTCTTAAATCTTTATCTGTTATAAAATATATATCTTTATTTTTTCCTTGCTTGTCTTTTCTTCTACCATAAAAAACATATAAATTTCCATTATTTTCTATTACTTTAAAACCTGTTATATATATTTTATCTTCTATTATAAGGGTAGCAAATGCTTTTAAATTTCCCCTTTTAAATGTTTTATTTATATTTACTCTAAAGTTCATAATTATCACTCCTTTTTATTTAAAATACAAAAAAGGTAACTGATTTCTCAATTACCTTTTTAATTTAATATTAAAACTTACTTTAAATTTCCTTTTATGTAAATTATATTCATAAATCTTCCATTATCTGTTTCTATCATTTCCTTATCTTCAAGTACATATGAATTTCCACAATTTAACCAATCTTGCCAAGCTCTTTCAAAACACTCTATTTCCCCAATATCAATATTATATAAATAATTTTCAAATTTAGGTTTCCACCATTCAATAGAATGCCACATTTCAAGTGCTTCTTTTTCCCATAAATGTTCCATTTCTTTTGGTATGTTATTATGAACTTCAAATTTCATACCAACAAATGACAATGGTAATATACCATCTTTCTTTAAGAATTTTTTTACATAAGGAAAATAAGTATCATTATTACCGAAGTAATGGTATGAATCAACACTAATAATTACATCAAAATAATCTTCAGCAAATGGCAAATTATTAGCATCTGTATTAATTGGTATAATTAAATTATCTAAATTCATATATTTAAATCTTCTATAATTTTCAGTAGCTGATATCCATAAATCAACAGCATACACTTCTACACCAAACTCTTTTGCCAAAAAAATAGAAGTAAGTCCTGTACCACAACCTAAATCTAACACTTTCATACCCTTTTTTAAAGGAATATCTTTAGTTAATTCTTCTAAAATTAACATTGAATTTGGTCCCATCATATTTTTATTTACAAAATCTTTATTATAATTATCTGTTTTATATAATTTCACTTTTACAAGTCCTCTCAAAATATAATAATATTTTATTATATTATGTGTTGAAAGTTAACTATAAAATACACCATTAACTTTCAACACTTGAACCCGTCTCAATTATATTAATTTTATTATTCATAAAAATCCTCCTAATTAAGTGCATATTTTGTTACATTGTATAATAAAAAAATATTTTTGTCAATATTATTATTGAAAGTAACCAATAGCTAAATCAATTATTACTGCTCCTAAAACTGCACCAACTGAAGATATTACACAAGTTTTAATTCTATTGTCCCACTTTTTTATATCCATTTCATCTGCTGAACCTCGTCTTATAAAAAAGTATATTACTAATATTGTTCCAACTGTTGGTATTATTTTGTATGCCCAACTCGTTAAATCTTTTAATAGTTTATCAAGTCCTTTTGCTATTTGACTATTAGCTATATTACTTGCGTATATTTTATTTAAAAATATAAAAAAAATAAATACAAAACTTGATGTACTTATTTTTAAAAATTCTTTTATCTTTTTTAACATATAAATTTATTCCTTTCCTAAAGTTACTTTTTTAGTTTTTAATGAATTATCATCTTTTTCAATATTTTCTATTTCTTTTTTAATATTTTCATTTTGGCTAGATATATAATTTTTTCTATTTGAAGCATTATCATTTTTATTGTTAAGCTTATTATTTTTAGTCGTATTTTTATTTTTTTCATTAATATTACCTCCATTTAAACCATTTCTTATTAAATATTTGTATAACTCCCATATTTCCCACAATTCCACATCTTTATTAAGGTCAATACAATCCCTTTCATTTTCTCGTTTCTGCCTTATTAGTCTGTTGTGTTCTTTATCTCCAAGCCCACACATAATATTAAAATACCACTTACTTAAATCATCAGCAATAGACATACAAGGATAGTTTCTTCCCATAACTATTTGATATGGTCTGTTTATTCTCCTTATTTCATCTGTTGTTAAAAGTTCTCTTGATACAAGGCTTAAACTATGTGATGAGCTAGGATTTGTAAATTTTGCGTGATTACTAGATAATTGATATGCACTTGTTGTATATTTTCCCAAATTATTACAAATAGACTGTAATGTTTCGTCATCATCTGCTTGTAAATATACCCAATTTTGACAATTAGCTTTTATTATATGGCTTTCTTCTTTACCATATTTCATATCTAATTGTTCAAAAGACTGTAAAAATAGATTAAAACGCATACCACGTCCACCTGCAACAGTTAGCTTATTTGTAAAATCACTTATTTTAACAAAATTTCCAAACTCATCTAATATAAAATTTACTCTATTTTCAAGTCTACCACCCCTTTCATCTGCTTGTCTTACTAACACAACTCATACAACTGTGATACAACTAAACTTGCCACTTGATAATATATAGTTTTTCATCTGGCAATATAAAAAATATTGCTTGTTTTTTTCTGCCTACATCTTCAAGTTTAAAATAAGTCAATAGGATATTTATCTTCTATTTTTTTATTCATTTCTGCTTATAAACCAATATACATTAGTTAAATTTTGATAATTAGGGTTTGATTTTTTATAGTCTTTCAAATTATTTATAACTACACTTAATATAGCTACACATATAACTGCTTTTTCTCCATTTTCCCATATCTTTTCGTTAGAACTGTTATCTCCAACAAGTATATTAGTTATATCCCAAGCATACATTTCGGCTTTTTCCATATCTCCACTGTTTACGGCATCTATAACTGGTTGTAAAAGATTGTACTTTGTACTTTTATTAAGGTTTTTATAGTCAAGACATATAACTTCATAACCTAAACTTTCAAGATACTTACTTGTATATTGAAATAATTCTCCTTTAGGGTCTGATATAAGCATACTTTCTCTAGCTAGTCCTATTGTACAAATGCTAGGTACTACTAAACATCTTGACTTACCACTTCTAGTAGCACCAACTACAAGGGTATGAACGTCATCTTTTATATAGTGTATTTTTTCTTTGTTACCCTCCTTTGTCATTCCTATTACAATACCACCCTCCTTTAAAATTTTATTTTGTTTGTTGTCCTCCTTATTTAAAATATTTTTTAAGAATCTAATGTTTAACATCTTATCCTTAAATTGATTAGCCATTTCTTTTGAATAATTTTCTGCATAATCTTTTTTATCCTTTCCTTTTATTTTTAAATCTTTTACATTAATTTTTTCTTCTATTTTCTGTAATTATTTGTAAATATAATCTTGCTTAACTTTGTTTTTAAAACTAGGTAAATTTTGTTGTTTTTGTAAACTGGTTTCTTTTTCATCTTTATTTTCTCCTTTATCTTTTTGATTTTTAGTTTCTTCTTTTTCAATATTTTGAGATTTTTCTTTTTTAAGATTTTCAATTTCTTTTTCTCCATTTTTAATAAGTTTTTTAATTATATCGTCTTTAGGATTTAATATAAAATAAGCAAACTCCTTATCTTTTTCTTTGTTAGTTAGCCACCTTGAAGAACCATATTGGTATTGTCCAACTTGTTTAGGAGTGTAAATATTTTCTGTAATTTTTACTAGCTCTGATTGATAAGGCTTTTTATTCTGAGTAATAAAAAAAACTATTCCTAAATACTTAATACACTCAAGTAATAAAAATAGTTTTCTTTTATCTTCATCTATAAATAAACTTTTTAAGCTAATAAAAAATTTTAAATTATCAATATTTACATCATTGCCTAAAAGCAATGTATTTAACATTTCGCCTAAATATATATTTGCTATAAAACCTGAAAAGGCTAACAATATAAATATTAGTATTTTTTCTTTTTTCTTCATTATCTTTCATATCCTTTGTCCATATTTTTAAGATATATTTCTTTTTTAGCCTCCTTTGAAAGCTCTGTTACTATTTCATTTAATATTTTATTGTAATTTTGTCTTTCTCGTTCTCCTTTAACATAAAAAAGACTTATTAAATCAAATATACTTTGTTTAATAAGTCTTTTCTGTTTATTTTCTATTACTTCTTGTTTTTTATATTCATTTTCTAACCTATTTATAGATTTTACAATACCTAAAATTTTATTAGCTATTATTTTTTCTATTTCTTTTCTATATTGTTCTTCTTGTATGTCAAGGTATTTATCTGAATAAAAACTTGCAATATCTAGTTTAGCTTCTACATAATCATCTACTAATTTTTTTATATCTTCATTATTTTCAATTATATAACTAACTAGCTTATTAACTTCTTCTTTAACACTTGGCTCTATAAATTCATAAGCTATTCTTCCTTTAGGTATCATCTTTTTTATTTTATAACTTTCATTAAAAATATACTCTATAAATTCATTATTTAACATTGAATTTTTACCTTTAAATATTCCTTTCTCTTTTAGTTTACTATATTTTTTATTATCAAGTAGTTTTATATCATTTATAAAATCATCTAGTAATTTGTCTGTAATCTCCCTAATGTTTTTAACTGCTAAATCTTTTGCTTTGGCATACTCAAGTATTTCATCTGAAAAAGTATCTTTTATAAGTTGTTTTCTTATTTTATTAGATATACCCCAATGTAAAAAATTCTTTTCTACTTTTTGAGATTTATCCCAAAAAAGTATATGGGTATGATAGTTATTAGGTTTTTCGTGTATAGCACATATAAACTGAAAATTTTCTCGTTTTATGTTGTTATGTTCCCTTATTATATTTATATGTTTTGATATATAATTTTCCCAACCTTTTAAATCTTCTAAATTTAACTTTTTGGTATCTTCCTTTTTAATTGCTATCATACCCTCATATATAGTAATACCTTTTTTAGTATTTTCCAAAACTAATTTAGCTATGTCTTTACTATCTTTAAAGTGTAAAATTTCATTTGTAAATATTTTACCTATAAGTCCTGTTCTATGTTCCATATTTTTTAATACTTTAGAACGGTGTCCTAAATATAAAGTATAATTATGATTTAATTTTGCTCGTTGTTCCTTATTTTTTACTTTTAAATTTTTTATTTCTTGTGTATAGACTATTTTTGAAATATTATCACCCCATCATAAAATAAATTAAATAATAAATAAAGGTTATTTGTAAATAGTTGTATAATCTATAAAGTTAAATTTTTTCTAAAAATTTTGATATTTTAACCACTATCTTAATTAATATTCTTTATAAGAATTGACTAGCTATTATACAAACAAATATTAAAATATCTATAATAAAATAAATATTAAATATTTTAACTTTTTCTTTATTATTTTTTATTTTATCTCTGTTTATTTTTACAAATATATACATACAAATTGAAAAAATTATTACAGATAAAACAAAAATTATAATTAATAAAGTATTATTATTGAGTATTTCAATTACACTACTTGGAGCATATTTATTTAATACATATGTTATAATTGATTGAGTAGCATTTATAATAAAATGACATAATATACCAGAAAAAATAGAACCTGTCATTTTTACTAAAATAGCTATAACTACACCCATAAAAAATGTATATAAACATTGATTTAAATTTAAATGCATAATAGCAAAAAACAATGATGTTAATATAATTCCATACCAAAACGAATATTTTTCATACTTTTTAAAGAGTATTCCTCTAAATATAATTTCTTCTAAAATAGGAGGAAAAACAGCCGTTGCCAGAATAAGTTGCCAAATAGGATATCTTAAGCTACTAACCATTTGCATACCAAATATATTTTCTGTAAAAAATAATGAAATTGAACTAATAAACATTATTATAGGTTGTATAAAAATACTAACTAAAAAAATCAAAATTATATTTTTTAAAGATATTTTTTTTATATTAAGAGTATCTTTAATTGGTTTCTTACTTATTATAAAATATAACACTATAAATATTAGTAAAATAGATACTTGCATAAAAATTAATCGGTAATTAAAATTAAATTCAAGCATCACTCCAAATTTTGCTGGAAATATATATTTCATAAATTTAAGTAATATTCTTTCAAAAAATAACATCCAAATTAGTAATAATAAAAAAATCAAACTAGCTTTTTTATGTTTATCCATATAATATTCTCCTTTCAAATATAAAAAGTAGCACTACAATATAGTGCTATTTTATATATTACATTATTTCAATTTTGCAGTTTGTACCATAGTAGTCATAGCTTTTAAAACCATTTCTTTTTGAGAATCATCTAAATATGTACCTGTTATTGTAACATCTTTTTTATCTAAATAGAAAGTCATTTGTATTTGTTTTTTTTCTGGAATATTCAATAAAGCCTCTCTACCACCAGATTGTTCGATAACTTGCTCCGTTAAAGTTCCCTTTTTTAAGCCTTTTTCAATATTTTCTTCTGTATATTTTATAGTATTTTCATTATAAGCTATTTCTATATTATTAAGACTTCTAATTTCCATTAAGTCCATAGTACTATTGGTTGCCAATTGTTCCATTGCAATAGGCAGACTTTCTAAAAATTTTTCTAAAGGCATTTCTACATCTTCTGATGGCATAACATTAATATTTACATCTAAAGAGTTCGTACCTGCAGGTATTAATAATATAGGAATATTATAAGAATGTTCTTTTAACTCTACCCATTCATCAGAAGGATAATCAAAATCCACTGTACCATTAGAAACAGTTTTTGTATTAAAATTAATATCAATACTATTCATATTTTTGGTTTCTACTTTTTTGTCATTACACCCTACTAATGAAAATATTAATGTTGATAATAATAAAGTTGTCAATATCTTTTTAGTCATCTTTTACCTCTTTCTTTTTGGCTTTTCATAAAAACATACTAAAATAATACGTTTTTATATTTATGTACATTAGTGAACCTCTACAGGTTTAAAAAAAGTTTATCCAATATAATCTCCAACAACACTTCCAATTCCTCCACCTATAGGTCCTGCTATTGCACTACCTCCTGATGATCCAATAAGTCCACCAACAGTAGAAGCTATTTTACCACTTCCATCGATTAATTCAAGTTCTTCATCTAAAATTATTTCAAAATTATTCATATTAAATTCCTCCTAAACATTAAATTCTAAGTAGAAAATAAAAAAATCATTTCTTGTAAATACATAGCAAATATTTTAAATTCTATTTCTTTACTTTCAAAAATACTTTTTTCACGCTTAAAAACAAAATTTTTACACAATTTAATAATTAAGATAGTACTAATAAGATTTATAATCATCATATATATATCAGAAGTATAAAATAATAATACTAGAATTAATAATATATACCTTTCGATAATATATACTTTTAAAATAAAATTATTACTTGGAGAAATAATTTTAAACAATATATAATCCATAATAATAAAGGCTACTTCAGTAATAAATATTCTATCTTCACTATTTAATATATAATTGCCAATATAAACATTCTTAAATATAAATTGTAATGTAGTAGTAATTAAAAGATATATAAAAGAAACTAAAAATATTTTTGATTTTTCGTTCATATTATTGTAACTCAAACATTAAAACGGTAATTTAGAACCAGTCCAAGCTCCAGTTGCAGCTCCTTTAGCTAAACTTCCCATAACTGATCCAAAAGTAACATCTTTATCTTCAATAATACTTCCAGCAACATGTGCAGTAACCTCTGTACATGCTCCGATAACAGCCCCTCCAAGTGCACCACCAATTCCATTACCATCAATTACTTCAAGCTCTACAACATCAATCATTTCAAATTGTTTCATATCAATTCCTCCTTAAAAAAGTAATTAGTTAATTATTTATTTATTATGATAATAATAAATCACTATTTTATAATTTAATTTAACTTTGGAGAACTACCCATCATAGCTCCTACCATAGCTCCTATTACAAATCCTGGCATATTTCCCATTTCAGTAGGTAATATTAGAGCTGATACTCCACCATCAACATTTTCTAATTCATTTTCATTTAATAATTCAAAATTCTCCATATATAAAACCACCTTTCATTATAAGAATAAAATATTTTGTGCTTCTATAATTATGTAATTATTAATTAGCTAATTAATTGTTTATATTGTAATAATACACTAATATTTAAATTAAATCAATATACAAATTTAATAATTTTTTATATACTTATCTAATTATTTTTTTATATTTAATTTTTCTAAAAGATAGTATATTATCTTTTTCTTATCAGTAATTATACTAACATTAGCACTCATACCTATTTTCAATTCATTAGGAACACCTTTATAACTATAAATTTCTTTATTTTCAATACTTTAAATATTAAAACTACAAAAAGGTATGGATTATTACCATACCCTTTTATATATTTATAATTTTTTATAGTTTTCATATTATTTGTTGAGAGATAGTTAAATTAAATTTTAAAATTAAAAGTTTTTATTTGACAAAAATTATAAATTTTAAAATATCTCAAATACAACATTTTTATGTTATATAACCAATAAATTTTCCTATTCCATTTCCTATTATATAAGAAAAAATCAAAATAAGCGTAATTAAAAAGTATTTGTACAAAAATGGATTATTAATTAATTTTTCTAATTCATTAAAAAAATTCAATATAACCACCTCATATTTTAAAATACTATATTAAAGTTCTCATATTGATTTATTTTTAATTTTTAATATTTTTTATACTAAAATATTAAAAATATTAAATTATTACAATATATTTTATTAGCTAATATTTTAAACGCCACTAAAAACACTAAATAAAGTAAATAAAAAGTTAATTATAAATTATAAAAAGTTTAATATTTTAAACACTTTCCAAATATAATCCCTACATTATAACTGCCTATTATAGCTATACAAATGAGATTAATATAAATAGCCCACTTTATTAAAGGAATTTTAAAAATTTCTAAAAATAAATTATATATAGAATCCATACGGATCACCTCTATTTTTTTAGTTCATTATAAACACCCGCAGAACAAGATGTTACACAAACAGCAATTAAAGCACCCACACCAATTGATCCATCAATATTTTGTAATTCATTTTCATTTAAAATATTAAATTTTTCTAAATAAACTTCTTCTCTCATATTTTTTATATACAATAATTCTCTATTTTATAAAATAAAAATACATATGATATTAAAAAAACAAAATTAACAGTTTAAAAAATTTTTCAATCATATATGTAAAGACAATAATTAATAACATGAATCTAAGAGGTTCTATATCCCATAATTTTTTAAAAATTTTAGGTAGGAAAACTAATACCAACAAGTCCAGTTCCTAAGTTCTTTTTTAAAAGGTTAGTTGATGAAATTTTCATATAAAATTTTCCAACATCCTTACTAAGAGTTTCATTAAGCTTTAATTTTTTTAATGATAATATTCTTAATTCTTCTGCTAAAATTGTTAACTGCCTTTCAAATTCTTTACCTAATTCAATAGAATTTTTAAAGTTTATAAGCTTGATTCTTTCCTCTTCATAAGTTTCTGTATTCAGTATCAAATCATAAACTTCTAATAATAGTTTTTCTTCAGTTAATTTTTTATTTATTTTATTTTTGAACAAAATATCCTCCTGCTAATGAACTAGACCAACCATTAGTAATTACCTCTAAAGTATATGAAAAATTATCTTTAGTTTGAATCCAACGATATTCACCTGTATCCGTATTTCGTTGATAAAATCCTGGTCCAACAGAAGAAATTATTTTCCAATTATCGCCACCATCAATATTTCCTAATACATTTTTATTTAAAATATTATTAATAGCTTATCTTATAATTTTTTATACATTAATTTCTACTAAAAATATTTGTAATATTTAATATATATGCCATTATTCCTTTATATTTTAAATCTCCATTTTTGATTTTGTTATATAAATTTAAAATTGAATCTGGAGCTTTAAAATTATGGCTTAATAAATAAAAATTAATATTTTTAGTTAATTTTGTACAAACTAAATCATATGGATATCCTTCTTCTAATTGTTTTTTACAATGAATCAAAAATTCAGTTATATCTTTATTTGATTTTATTTCTTCTTGACATAAAATAGAAGACAATTCACTTATAAGTTCATTAACTTTATTAAATTGTTTATCCATAATAATTCACCACTTAGTTAAAAGAATGAGCTAAAGGTCCATATTGAATCCATCCATTTACTATAATTTTACCAATAGAGGCTTTTGCTTCTTCCCAGTCAACAGAGCATGTTCCTGTTTCACTATTACAATAAACACCATTTGGGTAATGAGTAATTTTACCGCCATCAATATTCTCTAATTCATTTTCATTTAATAATTCAAATTTTTCCATATATAAAACCACCTTTCATTATAAAAATAAAATATTCTATACTTTTATGATTCTGTAATCATTAATTAGCTAATTAATTGTTTATATATCAATAATACTGCAATATTTTAACTAAATCAATAGTAATATTTAATAAATTTAACAATACATTTTTGTATAATATATATATTTAATATTAACAAAATACATATTTATTTACTTATATTGTATATTATGCAAACTAATATTTTAGGTTTAATCAATTAAAAAGATAATATAAATTATAAATTTATTAATTATTTTTTATATTTAATTTTTCTAAAATATAGTAAATTATTTTTTTTCTATCAGTTATTATACTAACATTAGCACTCATACCTATTTTCAATTCATTAGGAACACCTTTATAACTATAAATTTCTTTATTTTCAATACTGCCGTTTATATAATATAAACTTTTACCATTTTCATATGTAATAGAATTGCTTGAAATAAATTTTACTTTTCCTTTAAACTTGCCATATTCTTTATATGGTAATGCATCTATTCTATATTCAATATCATCTCCTAATTTTATTTTACCAATATCTCTATTAGCGATAGTTATTCTAACATTATATATATCACTATCTTTAGGAACTACTGTACAAATATTAGTATCTAGATTAATAAAATCTCCAACATTATAATTATTTACTAAATTTAAAATTCCATCAATAGGAGATCTTATAACATTATTTTTTATGCCTAATTCAATAGTTTCTAGTTCCTTATTATAACCATTTATTAATTCTTCTTTTTTATTTATTTCATTATAGATATTTACAATATTACTTGTTTCAAAATTTTTAATTTTTGTTTCTGTTATATTATGGTTTATATTATTTACTTCATCATTTATACTTAAGTTTTTATCTTCATTTTTATATTTTGCTAATGTACTATTAATAGTTTCTATCTTGTTTTTTATTTCTAGTATTTTTGAATTTCTAGTTAATTCTAAATTTTTACTCTCTGTTTCAAAATCTTTCTTAGCCGTATCTAATTCACTTTTAGAAATTGCTCCCTGTGTAAATAGAATATTCATATCATTATATTTCTTTTGTTTTTCACTTATTAACTTTTCAATTTGTGAAATTTTTGACATAAATATTGAAAAATCTATTGAATAATTAGAATTTTTATTTGTAAATAAATTTTCTTTTTTTTCTATAGATTCTAAATATTCATTTAATTCACTTAACTCATTAGTAAGATTTTCAATTTCTTTTTCATAATATTCTTTGTTTAAAGAATTTTTTTCATTACTTACATTTATGTTATTTAAATCTTGTTTTGAATTTAACTTAAGAATATTATACTGTTCTTGATAATTTAAATATTTATAATAATATTCTTTTTCACTTTCAATTTCTTTTTTAAATAAATTTTTATTATTTTCAATACTTTTTATCATTTTGTTTAATAAATTAATCTCATTTTTTAACTCAAAAATACTTTTTTCTAATTGTATTTTTTTTACTTCTAAATTCTCTGTATTTATTTCAAATAAAACTTCTCCTTTTTCTACATATTTACCTTCTTCTATATTCCAAGTTTTTATTTCTCCAGCTACTTTACTTTTTATTGTGCTTATATTTTCATTTGCCTCTATTATACCTGTTCCCTTAGAAACTATATCTATTTCACCATAAAATAACCAAATGAATAAAATAATTAAAAAACATAAAAACATAAATATGGAAATAATATAAATTTTACTAGGAGACTTGTCATATAATTCTTTGCTTTCTTTTATATCCTCTATATTTTGTATAATTGGTTCCATAATAAGCCACTCCTTATTCTGAATATTGCTCTTTCCATAAAGAATAATATCTACCATTTTTAGAAATTAATTCATTATGTGTACCATATTCAACTATTTCTCCATTATTTAATACAATTATTTTATCACAATTCATTACTGTACTTAATCTATGTGCTATAATAATTGTTGTAATATCTTTACTAAATTCTTTTAATGTTCTATCAATAGCATTTTCTGTTATAGAATCTAAATTACTTGTTGCCTCATCAAATATCAAAATATTAGGATTTTTTAATATTGCCCTTGCAATAGATAATCTTTGTTTTTGTCCACCAGATAAATTACTTCCGTTTTCTTCTATATATGTATCATATCTTAATGGTAAATTGTTAATAAAATCGTGTGCTTGAGCCATTTTACAAGCTTGAATTACATCTTCTAAATTTAAGTTATCTATACCTAAAGTTAAATTTTCAATAATCGTACCACTAAATAAAAATGTATCTTGAGATACATATGCAATTTTTTCTCTTAAGATATTTTTATCTATATCTAAAATATTATAGTTATCAATTAAAATTTCTCCACTTTCTATTTCATAAAAATTAAGTAATAATTTAGCTAGTGTTGTTTTTCCAGAGCCACTTTCTCCAACTAAAGCAATTTTTTCTCCACTTTTTATAGTAAGATTTATATTTTTTAATATCAATTTTCTAGTACCATATCTAAAATTTACATTCTTAAACTCAATATCACCATTAAAATTACTTGGAGTTATTTTTTTATCATCTTTAATTTCTACATCTAAATCTAAAATTTCTCCCAAACGATTTGAAGCAACTAATGCTGTTTGAAATTGAGGTTGTAAATTAATTAAATTTTTTATAGGGTTTAAAAAATATACTAATAATGCATTAAAAGTGATTAGTTCTCCTGCCGATATATTACCTTTAAAAACTTGGATACTTCCTACCCATAGTATCAAAACACTCCCAATCAATTCAATAGACATTTTTATAATTGATTGTAAATTGCTTGTTAATGATAAATTAAAAGTATTTTTTATAAAAGTTATAAACTTTTTTTCTATTTTTAGATTTATTTTTCTCTCAGCATTAAAAAGTTTTATTGTTTCAATTCCATTTAATGATTCTATAAGATATGAAGTTAATTTTGAGTTACTCTCCATTAAATTTTCATTTTCTTTTTTAATTTTTTTATTAAATACTATAACCGTTAAAATATATAATAATGCTATCAATAAAGCTATGCCAAATAAATATATATTTTGAAAATATAAAATAATAGCTCCTATAATGAACATAAAACTATCTAAAATAATGGTTACTGTTCCATTAGCAAGAATATTTTTTATAGAAATAGCATCATTAAATCTTGAAATAATTTCTCCAGTTTTTCTCGTTGAAAAAAAATTCATTGGTAATTTCATAATATGTTCATAATATCCTAATAATAGTGATATATCAAATTTTTGACTTACAAATAATAGTAAATGACTTCTTATTCCAGTAAAAAAAACTTGAAATACATATGCTATTATTACTCCAATAGATAGTATATGTAATGTACTATTTAGATTATATGGTAATATATCATCTAATAAAAATTTTATATAAAAAGAACCCAATAACCCTAAAATAGTTATAAATAAAGAACATAGAATAACTTGAAATATCATAAATTTCTGTGATATTACTAATGGTAAAAATCTTTCAATAAGCCCTATTTTTTCATTACCTTTTTTAAAATTTATTGTTGGCTTTAAAATTATTAAAATACCTGTCCAAATATTAAAAAAATCATCTGGAGTATATTTAATTATACCTTTCGCTGGGTCTGCTATAATAATAGCTTTTTTACTTATTTTATGTATAACAATATAATGAAAAATTTATTATCAACTATTATATGTGCTATTGCTGGAAGTGGAAATTCACTAAATATAGATTCCTTATCTCCTTTTACCCCTTTTGCACTAAACCCAAGTTTCTCTGCTCCTTTAATTAAACCTAATGCACTCGTACCATCATTATCTGTTCCAGATATTTCTCTTATTTTACTTATATTTTTTTGTAATCCATAATGTTTACAAATTGTTGCTAAACAAGCTACACTACAATCTTTTTCATCATTTTGCTTAATACATACATATCTTCCTATAATAAACACCTCTTTTTATATTTTATTATAAATACCTATATATACGTTATAATAAAATATAGTATTTATAATGTCAATATTCATAATAATTTTTAATCTATATTTCATCTGTAATACGTTTTAAATTGTCAACATCTTGTAAAAAATCATTTATTTGAAAATCCTTTTTCTGCATATAGTTTACACCATTTCTCATAGACTTTTCTAATATTTCATCAAACTTATTTTCATCTGCACTATCAACTATTTCTAAAAACATATTTATAAGTAGAAATAGTTGTCCTGTACTCATTTTACCTATTTTCATCATCATTTTAGCAAGTCGATTTGTTTGTTTATCTAATATTTCTTTTATATCTTCTAGTCTATAAATAGAAGTTAATTCTTGTCTTATTATATCTGTTATAAAGTCTATATCTTCTCGACTACTTTCTAAATTTAAACCTTTATCAACTAATCTTCTTACTAATTCGGCTAAAGGTATATGCTTTTTAGCACTTAATATTTTAAGTGTATTTGCTTTTTCTTTTGGCACTTTGAATGTTATTTGTATTAATTCTTCTTTCATATTTTCTACTCCTTTGTTTAATTTTTATTTAATGTCAATTTTCGGAATTGACATTAACTTTTCGGAAAAATTTTTTAAAAATGTCGTTACAACCTTTGGTTGTAAGCTGTGTTGTGTGAAATAGGACATTTCACTATTCCTGCCTAAAATTAATTTTAGTATAGTTTAGTTTTGCAAAACTTCTTATACTCACTTTGCTTGTTAAGATTGATAAAAAACTAAAAATAAAAAAGAGTTTATGTATAAAATAAACTCTAAAAATCACCTTTTTTATTTCCATAAATTTTTTGACTTAAATTATCTAATGAATATTTAATATTATTTATTGTTTCACTATCACATATACTTTCAAATTTGGATATTATATCTTTCATAAGATTATCAATTTTAATTTCATCATATTTAGCTCCTTTATTATAATAGTTTTCTATATTAGAATAATTTTCATTTAAAAATGTTTTTATACTCCAAATGGGCACAAATATTTCTTTCTGTATTTCTTCTAAATAATTAGTTTTTCTAAAAAAATGTATATTATAAAATGAATTATCAAATTCTTTAAAGTCAATATTTTGCAATTGCCTTAAAAATTCTACTTGACTTTTATAGTTTAACATATTAAAATGTTATAATTTTTCAAATATCATATATGCTCTTATATAAAACTCTTCTAAGCATTTTCTTTTTTCATAATAATATTCTATAATAGCCATTATTAGAATTGTTAATATACTGATAAATATACTAATAAATATATTAATTAAAAATTCTCGTGTGTTATCAATAATATGAAAAATAAATTTATCTATTTCAAATTCTAATATTATATAAATAAATATATTAATAATAGCTATCATTGACATTATTCTTATAATTAATACTTTTAATTTCATTTTTTAACCTCTAAAATATAATTTTGTTAAATTATATCATAATTTTAAATTTTAATCAAATTATTATCTTTCAAACATATCTTCTAATTTTTCCTTTAAATATTGTTGTTTTGTAACTAACTTTACTAAATCATCATTAAAGTCTTTATTTGTAGGCTTATGTATGAGGCATTTATACCCTTGTTCTTTATACATTCTTCCAAATTCTTTTGCCTTATCTTGTCCGTAGTTTTCTTTTTTATCAAAATCATTATCAAATCCAAATACTATATACTCTATATTTTTATGTTCTTTTAAATATGTATCTATTGCCATATTAAACAGTCCTCCACAAGATAATCTATTATCTTGTTTCCAGTCAATTTTACCCTCTAGTTTAAATAATGTCATATGGCTTAATAAATCAATTGGACTCTCAAAAACATATAATATATTATTTTTACCTTTAAAACTAAAGCCGTAGTTTTTATCACTACTTTCTATATCTTGCCTAAAATTACTTTTAGATGATGGGCTTCTTAAACTACAATATCTAGGGATATTATTTTCATCATATCCTACAAATGCACAATTATAAAATATACCTTTTTTGGTTATTTCTTTAGATTGATATATTTTATTTTCAAGCATAAATAAATTTACTATTTCCTTATTTATTTTTCTTATATTTACTAAATAGTTTATTACTCTATTAAAGTTTTCGGCTTTTGGTGGTAACTTAAAAGGCTTTTTTTCTTTTTCTTTGTGTATATAAAAAGAGCTTACGTTTCCATAAGCTCTAATTCCTAAAATATTTTCTACTGCTTGTTTAAAGTCCATTCCTAAATATTCTTTTGCAAAATCTATTATATTTCCTTTAATTCCTGTTGTAAAATGATAAAAGCCTTTACCATTTTTAAAAATAAATAAACCACCCATATTTTCAACTTTAAATGTTTTCCTATCACTTTCTTTTAATTTAAATCCATTTCTAATAGCAAAATCAACAAGGCTCGTTTCAAAAACTTCTTTTATTTGTTCTTCTGTAAAAGGATATTTATTATTTATCATATTTCCTCCATATCTTGCTCATAATCAACTACTTGCTCTACTTCTTTACTTTCTCGGTTATTATTTTGTTCATTTCCTAAAACAGTAAATTTATCTAATTTTACATTTAAAGCCAAACTACTTCCATTTTGCCATAACATTTGTATTTGTCCTTTATCATCAACCCCTTTTACAAATCCAACTAAACCTTTTGGCATATTTTCTCCTTACATATTTTAAAGCATTATAACTGTACCTTTTGGATACATTTCTCTTATTTTCTCTACTGGCATATCTTTTTCATCATAAATATTACTTTCAACAACAACTTTTTCTTCATATTTTATTTCTTTAACTATATTAGTTGATTGTATTTCATTTCCTTTATTTTTTAAATTTTCTATTGCATTTTTAAACTGTTCTGTTATATTTTTAAGCCAATCATTTAAAAATTCTTTTATTTCTAACAATAGTTTAGGGCTTTCTTTTATTTCTTCATAGTCTTGATATTCTCCTATATAATCATCTAAATAACTTTTAGGTTCTACTTTTTCATTTTCAATTTTAAATGTTATTTCAGGACTTCTCATTGCGTCCCCATTTAAAGTTGAATAATGGGCAAGAGAATATTAATCATTATCTATTTTTTCTAATACAAGGTCATCAAAACCATTAGCTTTTAATATTAAATAATCTTCTTTTCCATCTAAAACATCTTTACCAAAATGATAAAGTCTACTATATATTTCTTTACTTAATTTATCTTTACCTTGATTTATATCAATTTTAGTTTCTATTGAGTTATTTTCTAGTTGCTCATTTATAAATTTTTCAACTTTTTCTATTTTTATAGGTTCTTTTATTTCATTAGATTCAATAACTCTACTATTGTCTATTTTTAAATCTTCTTGATTTTTTTCTTCTGTTATACCATTTTCTATATTGTAGTCTATTTCTACTTTCCTTTGAATTAAATAAGCTAATCGTTCTTCTTGTTCAAAAGGCTTATTTATTTGCTCTTTTGAATTTTCTAAATCTTTTTTTACTTCATTAAGTCTATTTTCATATATAGGTAGTTGGCTCTCTATATCACTTGCTAAATTTTCTAACCTTGTAATATTTCCTATACTTGATATACCTAACTCTTTTTCATAAGTTTTATTGCCTATTAAATATAGTTTAGATACTCCCATTTCTGTTGTAAAACCTACTTTTAGCCCTCCATAACTTCCTATTTCTTGCATATTAGAAGTATTTGTTTCTTTTTCTATTTTAGATTTTAGTTCCATAAAATAATCTCCAGCTTTTGCTCTATCACTAAATTTAATATTATTTAATGTTATTTCAAAATCAGTAGGCTTATTATTTTTGTAAGTTTCTATATCTAAATTTATATCTTTTATAGATGTTTCTAACTTTTCTATTCTCAATGGCAACTTTTCTATTTTATCCTTATACCTTTCTTTAGCATCAAGCCAATTTCCTTTTAATAAATTTAACTTATTTATTTCTGTTTCTACTTGCATTTTTTCTTTCATAAATGGATTTTTCATTGCAAGTCCTTTAATTTCTGCATAGTTAAGTACAACTTCATCTATATCATCACAAGCTCTAAGTGGTGATTTTTCTGTCATTACTTGAGAAATAAATTTCTGTTTATTTTCTAAAATCTGCCACAAATAACTATCAAATGAGCCTTCAGTAATGTAATTAAATATTTCTACTTCTTTATTTTCATTACCTTGTCTTAATATTCTACCATTTCGTTGTGTAAGTTGGTCTGGTCGCCACGGTATATCGAGATTATGCAATGCGTAAAGTTTATTTTGTACATTTGTACCTACTCCCATTCGTTCTGTACTTCCTATAAGTACCCTTATTTCTCCATTTCTAACTTTTTCAAATAGTTTTTCTTTTTGTTCATCTGTTTTAGCATTATGTATATAAGCTATTTCATCTTTTGAAACACCATTTTCCAAAAGTTCTTTTTTAAGTGCATCATAAAAATTAAATTTATCTTCTTTAGGTGTTCCACTATCACAAAATATAAGTTGTGTACTTTTATTTTCTGTTGTTTGATGATATATTTCTGCTACTTTTCTTGCACATAAATTTAACTTTGTATTAGCATTATAAGGTATTTCGCTATCTAATATTCTAGGGTCTATTGATAGTAATCTAGCATCTAATGTTATTTTTAAAAAGTTATCTATTTCTGGGTCTACAACACCTGCTCTTACATCTTCTGCTCTATCTACAAGTAAATCTACTATCAATTTTTGTTCTTCTGTTAGCTCTGCCTTTATTATTTGTTCTTTACCTGTTTTTAATGTTGGACGTGGCAAGTTTAATGTTTCTGCCGTTTTTACATCTGCTATATTGTTAAATACTTTTATAAGTTCGGGCAAGTTATGAAATTTTGATAATCTCATTTTCTTTTGGTATCCTGTACCTTCGGGCTTTATTTCATCTGTTTCTTCAACTATACCAAAAGTTGATACCCATTTATCAAAACTATTTATTCCTTTTTTCTCTAAATCTTTGGGTTGTAATGTATTTTGTAAAACATATAATTCACTCATTGAATTTGTAATAGGTGTTCCTGTTAAGTATATTACTCCTTTTCCTTTATTTAATTCTGTTATATACTGTGCTTTTAAATGCACGTCCATTGCTCTATTACTAGCACTCGTGTTTATACCTGCTACTCTTTGCATTTTAGTATAAACAAAATTATTTTTATATCTATGACTTTCATCTATTACAAGACTATCTACTCCTAGTTCTTCAAAATTTATATGGTTATCTTTTTCACTTTCTTTGTATAATTTTTCGTATTTTACTTCTAAATTATTTTTAAGCATTTCTAACTGCTTTATACTCCAATCACTTTTTCTTCCAATAGTGGAAGATATCTCTTCTATACTTTCTGTAATCTTTTCTATTTCTTCTTCGATTTGATTAAGCCTTGTTTTTTTAGACATATTTATTTTTTCGAAAATTGAGTGGCTCATAATTATTGCATCAAAATCATTCGTTGCTATTTTAGAAATAAATTTTTGTCTATTTTCTTTTTCAAAATCAGTTTTTCTAGCTACTAAAATGTTAGCATTAGGATAAAGCCTTAAAAACTCTTTACCCCATTGTTTTGTTAAATGATTAGGTACAACAATTAAAGGCTTTTTTACTATACCAAGCCTTTTTTGTTCATATATTGAAGCTATCGCACTAAAGGTTTTACCTGCTCCAACCTCGTGTGCTATAAGTACATTTGAATTAGAATAAATAGCTCTTGCTATTACATTTTTTTGATAATCTCTAAGTGTAATATCTTTAGACATATTAGGTAATTCAAGATTACTACCATCATATTTCCTACTAACAAAGTTATTAAATTTTTCATTATAAATATTAGTTAAATATTCAAGTCTTCTTTCATCTTTAGTTATAAATTTTTCAAATTCATTTTTTATTTCTTCTTGTTTAGCTTTTGCAAGTATAGTTTCTTTATGATTTAATACATATCTAGTTTTAAGCTCTCCTGTTTTATTATCTGCTTCTTCTATTTTATCATTAATTCTAATAGGTTTTAAATTTAATGTATTTTCTATAATTGAAAGTGCATTCATTCGTTTTGTACCATAAGTTTCATTTACTTTTGTACTTCCTAAACTTTTACCTTCAATATGATATTCTCCTATTTGTTCTAAATAACTTAATTTTGTATAATCACTAGAATATCCTTTAATATCTAGTAAATCATCTATAAATTCTTTATAAATATTAGGTGGTATCCAAGTTGAACCTAAAGTAAAGCCTATTTCACTAGGTTTTAATGGTATAGGTTGTACTTCTTCTAATGCTTTAACATTCTTTTCAAATATAGGTAAATCCCTTGCTTTTTCTCTTGCAATAGCTAATTTATCTTTTACATATCCTGTTAAGTATTCATCTGCCGTTACATAGCCTATATAAATATTATCTTTATTATAAAGTATAGGGTCTTGAAATATTTTATTTCCTAATTCTTCTATTACTTCATCTTTAGATTTATTATAAAGTTTAGACATATATTCAATATCAACTCGTCCTAAATCATTAAGGCAAACTTTTAAACTATCTTCTGCATTTTCAACTTTTATTTCACTTTTTATTTTTATTGTTGGCTTATAAAATATATCTGTTTTTTCAAACTTTCCATTTGCTTCTTTTTCAATAGATATTAATAATGGAAAATTAATATCATTTCTAAATACACCAATATTAGCTTTAGTATTTATATAACCATTTTTAGCTACAAACTTATCATATTTTTCATTTAAAGTTTGTATTTTATTTTGTAATTCATTATTAAATTGTTCTGTTGTATAGTTTTGTATTATTTCATCTTTAGTTTGAAAATCTATTATATCTCTTAAAGCCTCATTTATACCTATTAAACCTGTTAGTCTTTCAGCTTTTTTGCCTGTTATATCTTGTTTAATTAATTGGTTATTTTCTTTATAATAAATTTCATTATCAATTATCCCATAAGATAAATTTCTAATATTGTTGTCTATATTTATTGTTTCTTTTATTTCTTCCTGATTTTCTATTTCATAATGTTTATAAGTACAATGTAAATTTTCTATTGCATTATCTAAAAGTTCATAAAGATTAGCATTTTCAAAAGGCTTACAAGCAGTTAAATTTTCATTACCATACATACTTTTATCAAATACCATTTCCCCCAAAACCATTTGAGGATTATCAATAAAATAATTATTAATAGGTATTCCATTTGCGTCTTCAGAGATAGTAAGCCACCTTGCATTATTTTCTATTTCTAATAAAGGTTGCTCTCTTTTTTGAAAAAATATTATATCTGTTGTAACTTCTGTATTTGCTACTTGTTTAAAAGCATTATTAGGTATCCTTATAGCTCCTACAAGTTCGGCTCGTTCATTTACATATTCTCTTAAACTAATATCTTTTTTATCAAGTACACCTTTTGTTGCAATAATACCAACAATACCTTTTGGCTTTACTTTATCTATCATTTTTGCTATGAAATAATCGTGTATTTTAAAGTTATGTTCATTATAAATAGGGTCATTTACTTGTAAGTTGTTAAAAGGTATATTTGACATAGCTATATCAAAATAGTTGTTAGGATAATTTGTTTCTTCAAAACCTTGTATGCTAATATTAGCGTTTGGATATAACTGTCTTGCTATTCTTCCTGTTATACTATCTAGTTCTACACCATAAAGAGTAGAGTTTTTCATTTTATTAGGTAAAACAGAGAAAAAGTTACCTGTTCCCATACTAGGGTCTAATATTTTACCTTGTTCAAAACCAAAATTATCAAGTGCTTTATACATAGCTTGTACTATTTTTTGTTCTGTATAAAAAGCCGTTGTTGTTGATTTTCTAGCCGATTTAAACTCATCTTCTGTTAAAATATTTTTTAATTCATTGTATTCGTCTTCAAAACCTATTTTATTAGATAATACATTAGCAATACCACCAAAACCATTATAACCTGCTAATATTTTTTGTTCTTCAGTAGTTGCTTGTCTATCTTCTTCTTCTATTTTCTTTAATAATGTTATTATTTCAATATTTTTTCTTGCTCTTGTTTTAGCTCCACCATCATATAGATTGTCTTCTTCACTATAAATATAATTTTGAGTTTCTTCATCTAATTCATCATAAGTTAATTCTTTTTCTTCAACTTGACTTTTTAAAGCATTATATATATTTTCTACACTTTCATCTCTAAATATAGGATATATAGCATTTATAAGTGTTATCTCCACCTTTTTAAAAATATCATTATATCCATAAATTATATATTTATCTTCATCATAGTCTAGTATAGTGCCTATATGTGCTTTAATATAGTTTACCTTATCTTCTTGTGCTATTTCTTCTATATCTTCAATAGGCTTTTCTTCAATAGAAAAAGAGCCTAAATCTTTATTAGACTCTTGTGTTTCTTCTATATTATCATTTATACTACTTTCTCTATTATATCCTTGATTGTCATCTCTTCTGCTATTTGGTATATATGTGTTAGATGTGATACTCTCTCTAATGTCTTGTCTGACGGTGGCATTGGTTGTTTCTCTAATAATTGTTTCACTATTTTCTCCTTGTAGTTCTCTGCCATTTCCTGTATTTCTAGCATTCTCTTGTTGAGTTCCCCTGTCATTACTAATGTTGTTATCTCGTGGCGTTTGTTCTCCATTAGATAATCTTTCCACATCATTCCATAAGGTATTTGGCTCGCTTCTATCTCTTTCTCCTCCATCTCCAATATTGGATATAATATTCCTGTCATCTCGTCCTCGAAGTATTCCATTTCCCCTGTTGTCGTTTGCTCTACTATCGTCTTTCCTTCTGCTATTGCTTTTTTCATAGCTTTTTGTAATCTCTCGTTCATTTTTTAGTTCTCCTTTACGTGCTCTTTCTTTTTCAAGTATTTTAACTTGTATAAATACCTCTTTTAATACATCTCTTGTTATATCTGTTGCTAAACTTCCTATTTTTGAAAATAATTCTATATTTTTTATACTATCAAAATCTAAATGATTTGGCAAGTCTATTTCATAACTACATCTTTTTAATAACATATAAAATAAACTTTCAATTGTTATATTATATGCTTTATTTTTAGTTTCTTCATCTATTTCAAGATTTTCAAAATACCCATCTTTTTTAGCTATTTCTTCTACTGCTCTACTATATAAATATTCCCTTAAACTTTCATAGTTTGTTCCTAAATTTTTGTTTATATTTTTTATTAAATTGTTTTTATCTTCTTCTTTTACTTCCCATTTATAATTTAAGACTTTTTTGTAACTTAAATCATTACCATTTGTATCTTTTAATTCAAATAAATATCTATATGTTGGATTAGGTTTATCTACTTCTAAAACCCCTATACCTTTTGCTCCTTTATTTATATATCTACCAACATTATTATTCCATACATCATAAGTTGCTAAAAATTCTGCATTAGGATTTTGATTATGTATTAAAACAATGTTATCGAAAGGATATTTATTAAATTTAATTGCTGTATCTAATAAAAGTTTAAAATCTTCTTTTGAATTTAAACTATTTAATGTTTCTTCATATTTACTTTTTAAACTATTTATCTTTCTAGTTTTTTCACTAATATTTTTAGCAATAGAAATATTTTGTTCTTTATTAGTTTCTTGAATAGACTTTTCTATATTTTCATAAGTAAATCTGTATTTATCCATCTAAATCCCGCCTCTAATTATTTTCTTTTAGTTTTTGAAAATAAATTCTTTTATATATGATATACCTGTCTTAGGTAATCTTATCGTTTATCTTACTATTTTTTATATCTTATTCCTATTATTATAATATTTAGTACTAAGATTAAAATCTATATTACTTTTACTAAATCTAATATCCATACTTAAAACTCCATTTTAAAATTTATATATTTTTCTGTTATGTCTAACTTAATATATGCCTCATAATCTTTATTAGCTTTTTCCGAATAAAATTTCATTTTTGTTTTTCCTTTAGAAAGTAATTCTTTTACTTTAGCTTTTGTTATTTTAGCTTTCTTTTCAGTAAAAAACTTTGAATTTTTAAATATAACAAATCTACAATCTTTATCTTCACAAGAAAATGTCTTATCCCACTCATATACATTTTTTGAACAAATAGGACAAACCCCTAAACTTTCTAGTCTACTTTTATTTTTTAAATTTTTAACAACATTTTCATCTATATTTTTATTTTCAATAATTGATTTTGTAAAATCTATTATTTCATCTAAAAATTTATCTGGACTATAATTATTTTTTTCTATTTGTTGTAATTTAACTTCCCAATTTGCCGTAAGTCTAGGAGATTTTAATTGTTCATCTACTATTTTTATAGTATTTATACCTTTTTCAGTTGGTATTAAACTTTTTCCTTTTCTTTCAATATATCCATTAGTAACTAAACTTTCTATAATACTAGCCCTTGTTGCAGGTGTTCCTAAACCTTTCTTTTCTATATCTTCTACCTCAAGCTCCTTATAGTCATCATTACTTGCATTTTCCATAGCAGAAAGTAATGTATCTTCTGTAAATCTTTTAGGTGGGATCGTTTCTTTTTCTTCTAAATAAATTACAAAATCTGTTATTTCTTGTCCTTCTTCTATTGTTGGGATAGTTGTAAATTGTTTTTCTTTATTTGAAAATCTTTCTTCTATTTCAATATAACCTTTTTTTATTATATTTTTATAACTAAAATTAAGCCTAATATCATTACTAGACTTTAATACACCAATTATTTCATTAATCACACATTTTTCATTTGTAGCAATTAAAAGTGTTTTAATTACTAAATTTAATATATTTTGTTCTTTCTCATTTAAAGAAGAAAATTCTAAATCTTTTACTAATTTTGTAGGCAATATAGCGTGGTGATCTGTAACTTTATCATTATTAATTACTTGAGCTACATTACATATAGGCTCTACATTTTGTAAAAATTCAAATTTATTATACAATATATTTAATATTTCTTTTGTTTCATTTTCCATATCATTAGAAATAAATTTACTATCTGTTCTAGGATATGTAACTATTTTTTTCTCATATAAGCCTTGTAAAGTAGCCAATGTTTCATTAGCAGTATATCCATAAATATTATTAGCTTCTCTTTGTAATGTGGTTAAATCATAAAGTTTACAAGGACTTTTACTTTTCTCACTAGATTTATATTCTTCACAAATAAGACTATTATTTTTTATAATTTCAATTATATTTTTAGCTTGTTCCAAAGAAGTTATTTTTTCTGTTTTAGCTTTTAACTCATCTTTTTCAATACATATTTCATAATATTTTTCTTTTATAAAGTTTTTAATTTTATCTTCTCTTTCAACTATAATGTTAAGGGTAGGTGTTTGTACCCTACCAACATTGATTTTATTATTATATAAAGAAGAATAAAATCTTGTGGCATTCATTCCTATTATCCAGTCTGCTATACTTCTTTTTAGTCCTGCCTCATAAAGATTATAATATTCTTCTCCATTTTTTAGATTTTCAAAACCATTTTTTATAGCTTCATCTGTAAGGCTTGATACCCATAATCTTTTTATAGGCTTACTACAATTAGCTTTTTCATAAACATACCTAAATATAAGCTCTCCCTCACGCCCACTATCAGTAGCACATATAACTTCATCAACATCATTACTATTCATTAATTTTTTAAGCAAGTAAAACTGTATTTTAGTATCTTCTTTAACTGTTAATAAAAAGTCTTCTGGTATAATAGGTAAGTCTTCTATATTCCATTTTTTATATTTTTCATCATAGTGTTCTGGTGGTGCAAGTGTTACTAAATGACCAAAACACCAACTTACTATATATCCATTACCTTTTAAATATCCATTATTATTTTCTTTAGCTCCTAAAATATTAGCTATACTTTTACCTACACTTGGCTTTTCTGCAATTACTAATTTCATAATTTCATTCTCCTTTAATTTTGTTTTGTTAAAATTCTATTATATACTTTAATTTTAAATTCTTATATTTTTTGATATTCAATACATTTCTTTTAAATAAAAAAGGATAGAAATTTTTATTCTATCCTCTAGATTAAAATACTTATTCATTAATAATTAAAATTTTGATATATCATTTTTAATTATATTATAAGATAAATTATTTATAATCTTAATTATTTATTTTTATTAAGATTTTGTTGATAACATATTTCATCATTTATTTTTATAATAATTATAATTATTATTCTTAAAAATATTATATAATTTTTATAATGTTCTTCTTCACTATTTTTTTGTGTTCCGTGCATATATTTGTTACGTAAATCTAAAGAATTACTAAAACTACTCATATTTAAATAATAGTTTAAATAATCAACTTCATCTTTATTAAAAAATTTATCACTAAATTCTAAAATATCGTTATCAATTAATATGTTTATTTCTTTTTTTATGCAATTAATGACATAATTATACGTGTTAACTGAAATTTTATTGAAATATTTTAAAGCTATATTATCAATATTTAAAGTATTTATAGTATTATTTTCGTATAATTCTTTAAAAATAATATGCCTATAAATATTTTTTGCTTTTAAAAATCTATTTTTCTCATAAATAAAATCTTGTTCTATTAGTTCATTTATTTTGATTTTTTGATATTCTTCAAAGTCATCTAATAGAACATTTTCTTTAGTTATTAGACTAAAAAAATTTGTATATTTACCCTTAAATTTATCTAAATAATATATACTACTTTCTTTCGAAAACAATAATTGAGAATAATATAAACTATTTTCATCTTTAAAATAAATATATTTTTTTGAAAATAGACTTTTGTAATCTGCAAATGATAAAGAATTTGAGCTAACTTGCATTAATTCTGTATCTATTTCATTATTTTCAACATATAAATTAAATTGTTTTAATATACTTTCTATTTCAGGAAGTATAAACCTACATTTTTCAAAAAATGTTGAATTTTTACTTGGTATATTTATTGTATAGTTTTTAATATTAAATTCAGTCAATAAGTAATCTTCAAAAAACCACTTTATAATGTCTTCAAAAAATATTTTTAAATTTTTTAATTCATTATAGTATATTTTCAAAATACTAAAAGAAAAAATATTTAAATGGTCAAATATGTTATTTTTGTTATACAAAGTTTGCGATTCAGTAAAAAATAACTTTTCAAATAATCCTTTATTTATCTCTTTATTTACTAAAGATAGTCTAAAATTACAATCAAAGTATTCAAAAACATATATAAAATTATTCAATAAAGTTGGATAATCTTTATTATTAGTAATCCAATCATATGATAAATTATATTCAAAAATATTATTTTTTATTACAAATTCTAAAGGTTCTTTTTGATTTTTTTTAATACCAGTAATTATATATGAAGGAATAGTACATGTTTTATTAATATCTTCAAGAATTCTATTTTTTTCTTCTTCATACCTTTTTTTGGCATTTAATATAACTTTATCGTCTATATTGAATTCATTACCTAAATTTTTAAATACTTTTTTACAATTAATAATTTTATCAATATAGTTAAATTTTACATCTTTGCAAGATATATACTTATTTAATAGGTCATTTATATCTTGATTTTTAATATTATTTGGGATATTAATTTTATTTAACGTATATGCTTTATCTATAATAATCTCTGCATATTTAGGATTTAATAATATTATATCTTTTAAAATATTTTTAAATTTTTCAACTATTTGTTTTTGTTTCAAAATATATCTTAAAATCTCAACATTATTATCAAGAAAATTTTTCATAATATTTTCTTCAATATTCATATATATTTTATATTTATTAATAAATTCAAAAAAATCATCTTTATAATCAATATCAACATCTTCATAAAGTTTTAGAAAGTTTTCTTGGTACTTTTTTTTAAATTTTCCTATGATAAGATTTATATTTTTTTCATATTCTCTATAATCTTGAAATATTTCCTTAAAACTATCATAGTATTTTAAAATATTGAAATATTCTAAAATATCATTAATATCTACTTCTTTATTTATATCAAAATTTTTTATATAATCTATACTCCTATTTATAAAAGAAGGACAAGTCATATCATACTTACCATAAAATTTAATTCTGCTCATATATAGCTCTCCTAAATTTTTATATTTTAATTTATAATATCATATATAAAAATTGGAGTAAAGTATATATATTTTAATACCCTGTTTTAGGTAATTTACCATTAAATGTTGGGGTTGTACTTATAACAGTAGTTGTAAATTTATCTTCGTGTTTTACTGTTTGCATATCATATCTACCACCAACAGTAAGTATATTTGTAAACTGTTCATTTTTCTTAACATTACTATTTACTTTTGCATAAAGGAAAGGTTTTTCTACTTCTCTAAAACCAACACCAACTCTTTCAAACTCATATTTTAAGTCGGTAATATATTCATCTTTTTGTAAGCCTTTAGTTAAGTCTATTTCATAAACTCTATCAGTAAATAGGTTATCTTTAAGCACTTTAAATTCACTATTTTTATTAGTTTTATAAGTTATCTTATATTTCATATTTTGGTTAAAAGTACCTGTAAATAACCTTTGTACTCTTATAGCATTTGGTAAACTATCGTGTATATAAAAGTCTTCTAAAGCAACAGTAGATAAGTTTTGTAAATTATTAAAGTCATATCTTATTGTATCTCCTGCTTTAGTTTCTTTAACAGTAGATTTTTCGCCACCAGTTTTTAGCTCAACAGATTTATTTTCTACTTCAACTTTTACAATCTCGCCATTTTCTTTAATGCTTACTTCAAATTCATTTTCATTTAAAACATAATAACTTGGAGCTTTAGTTTCTTTAATGATATATTCTCCATAAGGTAACTCGCCTGTTCTAGCTATACCGTTGTAGTTTGTAACAACTATTGTTACTTCTTTACCTGTTGCTTTTTCATATATTGCAAATTCTGCACCTTTTAAATTATCTCCGTCAAGTTGCCCTGTGATTTGATTATTTTTGTTTCCTATTTTATGAATTTCTATTTGGCCAAAAATAGGAGTATTAACAAATTCAACTTTTGTTGTTTTACCCCATTTAAGCTCAATCATTTTTTCTCCATCATTTTTAATGTATCCGTCTTTAGCTTTAGTTTCTTTAATATAGTAAGTTCCTTGTGCAAGTTTACTTTCAAGATAAATTCTTCCGTCTTTATCTGTTGTAAATTTACCCATACTTTGCTTTTTACTATTTAAAAGCTCAAATTCAACACCAGATATAGGCTTTTTAGTGCGTTCATCTATTTTTAATAAATCAAGTGTTGCAAGAGGGTAGTTTTCCCATTCAACCATTGTTTCAGTACCTATATCAATTTTAACTTTTCTAACACCTTTATCAAGTGCATAACCTTGTGGTACTGCCATTTCTTCAATCAAATATGTAGCAGATTCAAGTTTATTTATAAGATTAATTTCTCCCCATTTATCTGTTACAAATTCGCCTATATTTTCGCCATTTTCTTTAGTTATTTTAAACTTAACATTAGGTATAGGTTTTCTTGTAACATAGTCTATTTTTTTAAGTCTTATACTACCTAGTTTATCATTTTCAAATATAACATTAGTATAATTATTGTTTTTAACTTCTACATTTTGAATATTATTGTTTAAAGCGTAACCATTAGGAGCTTGTACTTCTTTAACAGTATACCAACCTTGTTCTAGTCCATTAATAGTAATTATACCGTTGTTATCTGTAATATAGTTAGCTCCAATAAGTTCTCCGTTTACTTTTCTAACTTCAAATTTTGCTCCTTGAAGTGGTTTAGCAGTTTTACTATCTCTTTTTAAGATTTGGATACCTGCTTTTTTAGAGTTAAATATTTCTACTTTTTGTGGCTCGCCTTGTTTTAAGTGAACAAGTTTAACAGTATTATCAAGTACATAGCCACTAGGAGCTTGTATTTCTTGTACTTTATAAGTACCTGTTTTTAAGCCTGTTACAACAACAGTACCTGTTTCATCTGTTCTATATTCTCCAATAAATTTATCATCAACAGTTGTAACTTTTATTATTGCATTAGCTAGTGGTTGCTTTGTTGTTGCGTCAAGTTTAACTATTGTTAAGCTATCATATTTTTTATTATAAAAATCAAGTGTATATATTTTTCCATTTTTAACTTCTACAACTTGTGGCTTACTATTTAAAAGATAACCATTAGGAGCTTTTATTTCTTCAACTATATAACTACCTGCTTTTAAATTTGTTACAAGAATTGTACCATTTTCATTGGTTGTAAAAATGCCATTACTATTACCAACATTAGCTCCTCTACTATCTGTAACTTTAAATGTAGCATTAGCTAAAGGCTCTCTAGTTTCACTGTCATATTTTTTAATTAATATGCTAGTTTTTGGAGTATTAAAAAATTCAAGAGTATGTAATTTACCATATTCAATATGGACTGTTTGAGGTGTGTCATCTAATACATAACCGTCTGGAGCTTGTATCTCTTGTACTACATATGCACCTGTTTTTAAATTAGGTATATGGATAAAACCTTTTTCATCTGTTCTAAATAGTCCGTTGCTTGTTCCTACAACTTGCCCTTTACTATCTGTTACTTTAAATATTGCATCTGATAAAGGCTCTTTTGTAATACTATCCATTTTTTTAATACCAAGCCCTGCATTTTTTCTGTTTTCAAAAGTTACTGTAACAGAAGAAGTTTTATCTTTATTAAGCCATATTGTTTGAGCTTTTTCAGTCATAACATATCCTGTTGGAGCTTTTGTTTCTTCTATGATATAGCCACCTGCTTTAAGCCCTGTTATAACTGCAACTCCGTTATGATTAGTTATTACATTAGCAATAGTAGTTCCGTGTGTACCACTAGAATTACCATCAGATATAATGCTTATACTAAAATGAGCCCCTGCAAGTGCTTCTCCTGTGTCTGCATCAACTTTCTTTATAACTATTGCATTTTTAGGAGTATTTTCAACTGTTATTTCTTTGCTTTCTCCTGCTTTAAGATAAAATTCATAAGTACCTGTTCCTTGAATTTCATATCCTTGTGGAGCTTCTATTTCTTGAATCTTATACCAACCTTCTTTTAGTGTACCTGCTTCAATTTCAATCTTTCCATTTTCATCAGTTACATAATCATTAACTTTTTCTACTGCTCCATTTTGTGTAGTGGCATAAAATAAGCTAAACTTAGCTCCTTGTAAAGGTTCTTTTCCTATACTTCCTATTTTATTAATAGTTAAATTAGGTTTTTTAGGATTTTCAAAAATTATTTGTACTTGATTATCTCCTGTTTGATTTGGTTCAAGGAAAACAAACTTTGTACTATTTTCAGAGAGTAAATAGCCATTAGGAGCTTGTACTTCTTTTATACAATACCAACCATAGTCCATATTATTTATAACTATTTCGCCTTGCTCATTTGTAAAATATTCTCCGATTTTTTCAACCAAGCCTTCAGTAGTATTATTCTCTGCTCTATAAATTTCAAATTTTGCACCTTGTAAAGGTTCTTTAGATAAAATATCTCTTTTTATTATTTTTAAACTAGGTTTTTTACTATTTCTAATAGTAATTTTATTAGCTCTATCATTTTCTATAACAATAGTTCTTTCTGTTTTATCTAGTATATAGCCATTAGGAGCTTGTATTTCTGTTAAAATATAAGTTCCATTTTCTAAATTATTTATTTCTACAACTCCATCTACTGTTGTATCAGTAAAATACTCTGCACCACTTGTTGTATGCTTAAGTTTAAATCTAGCACCATTTAATTTTTCGCCTGTTTCACTATCTATTTTAGTAATAATAAGACTTGTTTTAGGGTCATTCTCATATGTTATCTCTGTTGTTTCACCCCATTTTAAAACGGCAACTTTTGTTTCATCAGATAAAATATAACCATTAGGAGCTTGTACCTCTGTTATTTCATAGCTACCTTGTTTTAAATTTTCTATAGTTATTGTTCCATCTGCATCTGTTGTAAACTCTTGTTCATAGTCAAAAAGTGGATTAGATATTTTTAAAGTAGCTCCTGCAAGTGCTTCTCCTGTTACTCTATCTACTTTTTTAATTTTTAAAGTACCATAAGGATTATTTAAAAATCTAACTTGTGGGTATAATGTAGCATTAGTTTGTCCTTCAACTTGTACTGTTTGAGAATTTTGTCCTAAAGCTAAATCAAAGTTAGGTGGGGGAGTAATTTCTGTAATTTCATATGTACCAACATTAATATTAGATATTTCTATAACACCATCTTTACAAACTGCTTTACCACCATTAGGTAATGGTATTTCTGCACCATTACTAGCTTGTATTTGTACATTAAAGTCATATACCCCCTCTGATATACCTCTTACTTTAAATATTGCACCTGCTACAAGCTCATTTGTTTTAGCATTATATTTCAATATTTTTAAGCCACCTTTTTCTTTTGGTTGAATACTTGTTGTAGTTATTCCTGTCGTTGTTTCTGTTTTAGTTTCAACATTTGGTGTTTTACTCCAATTAATATTATTTCTAGCTGTAGCATTACCTGAAGTTATTGTAGCATAATCTTGTAAACTAGGATTAATATTTCTTGTTTTATATCCAACCTGCATATTTCCACCAAAAAATTTAGCAGTATAATTAACTATATAGTTTCCTTTATCATTTGATATTAATTCATTTGCTACATTTTTATCTAAAATAATAGTAATATTATCTGTATTTCTTTTTTGTTTTTCAATTAAAATACCTTCATAGCTTTGCCCATCTATCTGATGAATACCCCAATTAAGTCTTTTACCTTTTTCATCTATACCATCATAAAATTGTATTTTTGTATCTCCTGTTGCCCATTGTTTTATTTTAGGGTCTTCAAATTGTAAGAGCATATGACTATATTCTATATCACTTTTTATAGTTATTGTTATTTTATATTTATTATCTATATCAATATACATACTTCCATTATTTTTATTGTTATCTGTAAAATTGATAGTAGCAATACCTTTTTGTGGGTCATAAGGATTAGCCATACCTTTGTTGTAAATTTCCTTTGCCACATTTATTATTTTTTGTGCGTTTGCATCATTACTTTTAGTTGGAAACCATCTTTTACTACTCCAACTATCATCATTAAATTTTACACCTTTTTTATTTTTATATTCTCCTGTTTTTTGGAATATTAAATGTTCCATTGCAATTAGTGTTGCATAATATCTATCTTGTTCTGATAAATCATTAAAACCTGCTATATTATATTTATTATGAGGATAACCTGCAACTGCAATACCTAAAAGTTGCTTATCTGTTGGAGTTAAATTATTGTCTATTCTAACTGTTGTAGTACCATTTTCTTTAGCTCCTGCATAAAAAGGTGATATACAATAACTAACTGCATTAGGGTCGTTATTTTCTCTAGTTATATAGTCTATAAGAGCATGTGAAGTAGCACCACTTTCATCTCCTTTAAAACTTACTGTTGCGTCTGCTCCTTTATCTCCACCTACTAAAGTTATATTTTGGCTATTAGCACTTCTAAATAAACTTTTAGGTTGTTCTATAGAACGAATAATAGGAGCTTCAACAGTTTTTCCTACATTTTTATTTATTTTATTATCTAAATTTTCTTTATTAGAATTTGTAATTCTTTCACTATTTATTTTATTATTTGTATTATCTTTTGAGCTATCATTATCCTTAATATCGGTATTAGAATTAATAATAACTCTATCATCAATAATATTTTCGGCTTTATTAATAATGATATTATCATCATTTATTATTGGTGGGAGAGATAAATCCCATTCATAAGCAAAAATATTTGTTATATTTGATAAAATCATTAAAAAACTTAATATTAATGCCAATATTGTATTTTTTTTATTTTTCATATATTTAATTCCTTTCTATCTAATTTTTCGCATAAAAAAAGCACTTCATAATTTGAAATGCTTTAAATAAAATTTTAGTCTGCCCATTTATTTTCATCACTAAATTGTTGAACAGCATAAAAAGTACCATCATCAGACTGTGATATTGCAACTCCAATATATTTATAATCTTTATTTAATATATTATTTCTATGTCCTTTTGAGTTTAACCAATCACTCATATTCCCTTCTGCACCACCACCATTTAAATTTATGTTTTCTGCAACATTTAAATCTCTAGCCATATTATAACCATTTGGCGAAGTATGTGAATAGTAATTATTTTTTGCCATATCTTCAGCTTTTTCTTTAGAAGTTTTCATTAATTTATCAGAAATTTGTAAAGGTTGTAAATCATATTTAGCTCTTTCTTCATTTACTAATTGTACCATTAATAACTCTTCTTGTTTAATTCTTTCTTCAGTAGTTAAATTAGGAATATTTTGTTTCACTTCAATCTCTTTATCTTTACTTATTTCTAATATTGGAATAGAATTAATTTGTGTTTTTTCTTCTAATTCATTTTTTAATATAGCAGTTTTTGTACTATTTTCCCAATCAATTTTTATATTATCAAAAGCTAATTCTAAAGAACGTAAAGGTATAAATGTACTTCCATTTTTTATTTCTGTGTAAATAGGATATTTATTTTCTAATAACATTGAAAAATCTTTTCCATCAATAATTAATTTGTTAGTACCAACAATAAATTTTACTGTTTTACCATTGTAAGCAATACTTATTTCTTTTGTGTTAGGATTATATTTAATATTGTTTTCATCTATTCCTAAGCTAGTTGATACAAATCTTAAAGGTATCATCATAGCACCACTGCTTTTTTGAATATAAGGTGCAATAGACAATGTAGTATCATTACCATTAACATTAGCAATAGTATTACCAACACTTATTTTAACTACTTGAGTTTGACTTGCAAATACATTTATAGAATTTAATAAAACACTTGTTACTATCACTCCACTAAATAAACTTTTGATAAATTTTTTCATTTTTTTCTCTCCCTAAAATACAAAATATATACTATATAATTTATATAATTATACCATATTTTATCTTATTTTTCAATATTTTGTTCTAATTTTAAAAGAAATTTTATATATAAATTTTAGTTAAAATTCGCATTTTACAATTTAATACCTAATTTCAAGATTATTGACAATTTCTGCCCGCACTACCGTTTGGGTTGCGAACGTTTGAAGCTAATTTTTTTACAAAAAATAATCTCCAACCGTCCCCTTAAATATAAGATTTAAACCTAAACTTTAAATATACTCCTATTATGAAAAATGTTATCATTACCATAAAATATATTTTATTATTATTTATATTTATTAGTCCTATTAAATAACACATTATTGATACTAAAAATATTAATATAAATTCTAACATAATTATATCTGAGTAGCTTGAACAACTAATCTTTCTGTTGGTTTATTTTCTATACAAGTAATCATAGTAATTCTATTATCTTGAGTATTTTCAAGATATGAAAAATCTGTTTCCTTTATATTAGTTTTAACAATTACTTTATATGTTCTTGTTCCAAAGTTAGTACGATAAGTTACTAAATCACCAACTTTAACATTTTTTAATTGTCTAAAATCTATTTTATAATCCCTATTGTGAGCTGATAAACCAACATTTCCATTATATATAGGCGTTTGAGCAAAATGTCCTACTGAATTTTTCATCACTGTAAGCATTTCACTATTATCCCTTGCATCTTTAACAGGAAAATCTTTTATATTAGTTCCTTGTACTGTTAAATAACCAATTATTCCTTTAGGTAAAGTAGTTGGAGTAGGTAAAGGATTAGTTTTATTTGTTTTAACATTTTGCATAGTTTTATTCATATCCCAACCATTAACTTCTAATGCTTTTGAAAGCATTGTAACTGCTTCTGCTCTTGTTACATATTCATTTCCACTTATTTTATTATTAGGATAAAAATCTATTACTTTACTTGCATATAGGTTATTTACATCATTAAGCACCCAACTAGGAATATTATTTGCATCTGCATAAGGTAGTTGTACCTTATCATAATTATTATTTCTAACAAGCATAGAAGTTATTTTTATCATTTCAAATCTTGTTATTTTATTGTTAGGCTTAAATGTACCATCTTTATATCCATTTAAAAAGCCATTTTCTACTGCTTTATCAACTGCTTTTTCGAACCACCCTTTATTATCTTTAAAATCTATATCTTCAAATTTTAAGTTAATTTTAAAGTTTGATAATATTTGTGATATTTCTGCTCTTGTTATTGTGTTGTTAGGCTTAAATGTACCATCTTCATAGCCTTTTATAAAACCTTTATCTGCAAATTTTTCTATATATTTTTTTTCTTTTATATTATTTATATCATTAAAATTATTCGCAAAAACATTACAATTCATAGCACTAGCAAATATCATTGCTAATAAAAATGTCTTTTTTGTATTATTCTTCATACTCATATTCACAATATTTTTTCTTTTCATTTGTTTTTCTCCTTTCTCCTTTTATTTGTCTAGATAATATAAATAATATAAATAAACTAAGTATAAATAACATTAATATTACTACTAAAAATATAATGAGTAATTGATTTTCTATTTTAACAATTTTATTAGTTTCTTTAATATTAAAATTATCAAGAATATTTTCACTATTTTTTAAATCTTTAATTGTAGTATCTTCAGTTTTTATATCTACAATATTATTATTAGATTGTTCCTTTTCATAAAATACTGTAACTATTCTTTTATCAACTATTTCTTTTTGAATATCTCCTTTATAATTTACACTTGCTTTATAATTTTTTACTATTTGTTTATTAATTGGTATTTTTTTAGTATAATTTCCACCATATTTTGTGTTACAATTGTACGTATCTTTTGAATTTGTTTTAATAAAATCAGCTGTTATTAATTTTAATACAACACCATCTTTAATTATTGTTTGTGGTAATAATGAATAATCATTGCTCTCTAATCCATAATAAGTTTTTTCTTCATATATTGTATATTTTTTAGTATCATATTTTGTAATATTTTCAACTTCATTTTTTACAACTTTTAAGCTACTTTCATCTAATTTTAGTACACCTTTTAAATTATCTTTATTATAATTTAATTCTTTTTCAAAAAGATTAATAGCTTTTGATTTATCATTTTCTGATATTATTTTCTCTACTGGTTCTACAATATCAACATTTTCAATTCTTTTTTGTTCTTCAACATTTACATCCTTTTTTATAAAAATTTCTTTTTTATATTCTATATTCTTAGGTATTAATGGCTCATAATCTATATTACCTGCAAATTCATAAGTTTTTATAATTGTTTCTTTTGTTGATATAGCTTCAATATTATTCTGTTCTGTTGCAAAAACCACCGATACACTATTTAAAAATATAGAAAAAATAATAAAAAATATTAATTTTTTCATACTTTTAGCTCCTATTTTCTATTTTATCTAACTTAGTTTTTAAACTAACTAAAATATTAGACCAATTATTAATTGAATTTTCATAATCTTCTTCAAGATTTTTTACTTTCAATAATAAATTATCAACTTTATTTTTATTTAAAATTAAATATATACTAATAAAAATTAAACATATATTTAATAAAATCAAGTTTTCTTTTTTCATTTATATCCCCCTTATAAATCAAAATTTGTTATATCATCCAAAACTTTTTTCTCTATATCTTCTTTATTTATATTAATTTTTTCTTCTTCAAATATAACTTCTTCCTCATCTTTAATTGCTTCATCTAAGTAAATATCTTCTCTTTTTTTATTATCTTTCTTATTCTTTATAAATAAAAATAAAGCTACTGATAATATTCCAATACCTAAAATTAGCATTACATCTAACTTAGGTTTTTCTTTATTTTCTTGTTGTTCTTCTAATATTTCAGTTGTTTGCTCTGTTATAATTTCAGTAGTAATTTGTGTTGTTGTTTCTATTTTAGTTTCTTCTTGATTATAAATAACTTCTCCAACACCTGCTAAATCTAACAAATCTATTTCATCTACTGCTTTTAAAAAATAAACATTTCTTTCCTTTTCTTGAAAATCTATAACTAAATAATACGTCTGTTGACTAGGTGTTACAATTGTATAAAATTCTTTATTTCCACTTTTTATAGCTTCATTAACTGTAGCTTGTCCCTGTTCTACTTTATTACCAGCAAATACATTAAAAGGCAATATTAAAACTAATATTGCCCCTAAAACTATACTTTTAATTTTTTTCAATTTCATTTAAACTCCTTTCATTATAATATTGACTTATATTACTATTTGTATTTTGATTAATATTTTCATTATGTTCATTGTTTTTTCTATGTTTATCTAGTATCATCTTTAAATCTGTAACTTCAATATGATTTACTTCAAGTAAATTTAGAACTTCCGTAGCTTTTAACTGAATTATTTGATTTTCTAGCTTTTGATTTTCTTCATCTATTTTTTTAATTTTTTCTTGATAATCTATCTTTTTTTGTTTATTAATCTTTACTTTTTCTTCTAACCTTAAAATTTTTTCATTCATTTTCTTTACTTCCTCCTCGTTCTATAAAAAATATAGGGTTCATAAATTCCCCATTTTCATCATATAATTCTAAATGTAAATGATTACCTGTGCTATCTCCTGTAGTCCCAACAAACCCTATTACATCACCTTTTTTTACTTTCTGTCCTTTTACAACATTTAATTTACTTTGATGAGCATATTTACTTAAATATCCATCTTCGTGTCGAATTTCGACAATATTTCCATAACTAGATGAAAAATTAGCTCTAGTAACTATTCCATCTGATATAGCAAGTATTGGTGTTCCTCCTGCAACTCCTATATCTAATCCCTTATGTAATTGTAACTCTGTTATACTAGAAGTTGGATTTATTCTATATCCTATATAAGAAGTTATATAAGGTTCATATTCAAACTCAAAAGGACTTCCATATTTTATTAAGTTTAATTTTGTTATATTTAATTGTTGCCACATTTCATACTCTTCTTTAATTAAACTATCACTCACTAATTGGTCTAAACTTTTTCCTTCATATTGCCTTTTTATAAGTTCATCTAAAAAATTTTGTATATTTTCATCAAAAACGAATTCTCCAAATAAACAACTCAAAAATGAAGCTAAATGAATTGGGTCGTGGTCTATATACTTATTGTCATAAAATTCTGCTTTTGCTTCTAATTCTCTATAATAAAGCTCTGCTTTTTGTATTTCATAAACATTCCCTACACCACTAGAAGCTAATAAAATAAATAATGCTACTCCAAAACCTATAAAACCTAAAACTATTCCTAAAACTATACTTACTACTATAGCTTTAAAAGATAATAAAGCATTTATTATCTTATTTACTATTTTAGTTATATTTATAATATTTTTACTTTTATTTATACTAGATTTATTTAAGGCTTTTCTCTGCATTTTTTTATTTAATTTTTTTTGTTGTTTAAGATTTTTATAGGCTTTTCTATATGTTTTTTTATCATCTTTATATTCTTTTTTTAGACTATTTAATGATTTTTTATCTTCTAATTTTTCTATCTTTTTATCAATATTTTTATATTTTAATATTTTCCTATCATTACTAGAACGTAATCTATTTATAAATTTTCTTTCTACAAAAAAACCTAATCTATTAAAAGCTTTTACTGAAGAATTATCTTCTTCATTTTCTCTAAGTTTTTGTCTTATTTTGTAACGAGCTAAATCTATTGAAGAATTTTTTAATCTCTCAGGTACACTTTTATTATATCTTATTTCTTTTTCTAATTTTATATTTATTTTCTTCTTTATATCATCATAACTATCATTTTCTTTATTATAAATAGGTTCTCTTTCTATCCCTATTTTAATAGTATCTTTTTTCTTAAGCCTATTATAAATCTTTTTTTGCTTAAATCTATATTTTATTTGCTTTTTTTCAATATTAGCATTTTTTATGTCAATATCTAAATTTTCTAAATTTAAGCTATCTATATCAGGCTTATCTTCTTTAAATTTTAATCTTTGATACTTTTTCTTAGTTTTTACACTATTATCTTTTTGTTTATTTTCTTCTTCTAATTCATTTAGTTTTTCATCTGCAAATATACTAATTTCTTTTATTTTATCTTTATCTTGTATATTATTATAATATTTTTTCTTCTTAATAGTATAAGATACTTTATTATTATTTTTTGATGAAATTTTATTTTGTAAATTATTGCTGTCTTTTTTATTAATTACTTGTTCACTTAAATTAATACTAGTGTTTTTATTACTTTTTGTATTTGTACTTATATTACTATTATTATTTTTGTATACATCTTTTTCATTATTTTCAATAATATTTAGTTGAATATTAAGTTTATTAGTCTTCAAACGCCTTTTAAAATTTTCCTTTTTTATTCTATATTTATCTAACTTAATATTATATCTTGTATTTTCTATTCTAGGACTTTTTAATTTTATATTTCTACTATTTTTATTGTTTAATATTTTAGTATTTTGTCTTTCATCTAATAATTTTTTATTATTTCTTTTATCCATAAAACCCCTACTTAATTAGCATTAAATATACTATTAGCTATCCTATTTGTTTGAAATAATGAAAAAATTAATGTAATACTTGTTGCTAATATTTGAACCAAAAATAAATTCAAACTTTCTTCTGTACTTATATCAACAACTAAATTTACTAACATACCTTTATATAAACCTATAACAACCATTATTAAAAATGCTTGTATAGTTATAGCCACCATTCCTTTTATAAAATTAAAACCTATACCATTAAATTCTCTACTGAAAAATGTAGAAAAAGCAAGGGGACTTAAAGATATTCTCATAAATATTTCAATAAATCTTCCTAAAATTACTACATAAGATAATATATATATTATCCATATAATAATATATGTAATTATTAAAGTTAAACCTATTAATATTACTTTTCCAAAACTTAATGTTTCCAAAAAACTTTGAAAACTATCTAAATTTTGACTTAAATTTATTACTCTATCATTATTTAATACTTGTATTGCTTTATTAACTATCCCTTGTCCCATATCTAGTATATAATTAGTTATTTTAAACGCATTTGTTGTTAATAATATAGCTATTACTGTTTTTAAAAAAAATTTTATATAGAGTTCAAAAGGGTCTTTTCTTTCTCTTTCATCTAAAACGCTATTAAATAAATTTATTATTATAACTACTGTCAAAATCATACCTGCTATTGGTAGTATTACTGTTTCTGATAATCGTTCTAAAACAGAAAATATCGCAGAATTGTACTCTGAAGGATTAGTCCCTAATTCTTTTCCTATATTTTGTGCTGTTAAATTTATGTTATTAAATATATTTTCTAACCCACTTCTACACATTTCTGCTACTTTCTTTGAAAAGAAATCACCTATCATTTCAAACATAGCAACACCTCATTTATTTTAGGACTAATTAAAATAGCTTACAATAAATTCTGCTATTTTAGGCCCTAAAATAAGTAAAGCACCTCCAGAAGCTATTTCTAAAAATGCGTTTTGCTTTCCTGCAGGATTTTGCTCTCTAAAAGCCATTATTAAATGTATAATACCTAAACCTGCAATAGCTCCACCTATAATTCCAGTAATTAAAGTTATTGTTTCATTAATAAACCCTGCTGGACTTCCTCCACCAGCTCTTGCCATACTTGATAATACTACTATGCTATTTAATAAATTACTTTTCATTTAGTTGAATTCCTTTCTATTTTTAATTTAATCATTTAATTTTGTAGTCATCATTTTATATAATTGTGTATCTTTTGGAAATCTATCTACAAAAGGTATAATTATACCACTATATTTAATTAAACCACAACCTACTTGACTATCTGTAATATAGCTTAATTGTGTTGAGGAAATATTTAATTGTCTTGATAAAATTTCTCTATCTCCTCCTCCTTGATTGAGCATATATACAAAATCACTATTTTCAAATATATTTTCTACTTCTTTGGAAGATAAAAAATCTTTAACATTTTGAGTAATGCCTGTTGGTATACCCCCATATTTCCTAGCCCTTTTCCATACTTCTACACTATAACTTGCTGTTTGTTTTTCTTTAAGTTGCAAGTGAAACTCATCTATATAGTATCTTGTAGATTTTTTTAAATCTCTATTTTGTGATATTCTATTCCATATTTGATCTTGAACAACTAACATACCTATTTTCTTAATTTGATTACCTAAATCTTTAATATTAAAAGATACTAATCTATTATTTATATCAACATTTGTTTTATTATTAAAATAATTAAAATTACCTGTTACATATATCTCTAAAGATACTGCTAAATTTTTAGCTTCTATTTCATCTTGCTTTTTAATTAGATTATATAAATCTTCTAATATAGGTATATTTTCATCAATTGGATTAGCTAAATAATCTTGATATACTAATTTGACACATCTATCTATGATAGATTTTTCAACAGCATTTAAACCATCTTTACCTGCACAAACTAATTCAAAAAAAGCTAATAAAAAATCACTCTTCAATGTTAAAGGATTGTCATCATCAGAGTAATGCAAATTTATATCCATAATATTTACATAATCTTTACTATTTGGACTAATATTTATTACTTGTCCACCAAAAGCCTTTGTTAAGTTTGAAAATTCATTCTCTGGATCACATATCATAATATCATCATCTGTTGCTAAAAATACATTTGTTATTTCTCTTTTTGCACTAAAAGATTTTCCACTTCCTGGCGTTCCTAATATAAGTCCATTAGGATTTTTAAGCTCTTTTCTATCTGCAAAAATAACATTATTAGATAATGCATTTAGTCCATAATAAAGACTTTCTTTACTAGAAGAAAATAATTCTTCTGTTGTAAATGGGACAAATATAGCAGTAGAAGTTGTAGTTAATGTTCTATTTATCTCTATTAAATTATTACCAATAGGTAAGCTAGAATTTAATGCTTGTTCTTGTTGATATTCTAAACATCTTAAATTACAACTATGTTTTTGAGCAACTCCTTTCAGTTGTAGATTTATGTTTTCTAATTCTTCTTTACTATCTGAAAATGATGTTACTAAAACTGTTGCTAAAAATAAATGCTCGTTCCTACTTTTTAACATTTCTAATAAATTAGTTGTTTCATCAATATTTTCTTGTAATTCCAAAGGTAAAATGTCCATATCATAACCTTTAGCAAGGGCTTTTTGTTGACTATCTACTTTTTGCCCTTCAACATCCATTTTTTTTCGTTGAACAATTTTTATTGCATCAACTTGTTCTATTGACTTTAAATGAATATTTAAAAGCAGATTATTTTCTATATCCAAAAAGTCTGCTAATATTCTATCTGCCATTTCTTTAACTAATATCTGTAGATAAAAACTAGAACAATATTTATTACCTATTTCAATATTTTTAATATCTATTTTAGTTGACATAGGAGCTATAAAGTCTTTAGTAGTTAATCCTGTATCTTTTATCATATTATAATTAAATAAAAATTTTTCTTTTGGATAAAAAATATTATATAATAATTCTAATCTTTCATACCCGTTTAAACTTTCTGCTAAAACTCCCATCATTTTAAAATTATTTAATATATCAAGCTCTATTCGTTCTAATCTAGTTTTAGCTCTTTTATAATCTTCGTCTTCAACAGAAAAAGTTATATATTTAGACTTTACTATACCATTATTTCCTTTTTCCAATTGAACTTTTAACATTTCTAAATATTCTTCTCTTAGATAATTAAAATTATCATTTTTCATCTTTATATTTATATGCTTATAAAATTCTGAAGTATCCATTTCTTGATTGTAAAATGTTAATTGTACTTTAACTTTACTATCAAAATAATTCAAAAATTCACAATAATTATCAAATATTGCAACTTTATCTTCATTATTAGATAATAAATAATTAATATCAAAAAATCTTATAGTTTTTGAATATGTATTTTTATCTATAACACAAATACCATTTTTTAAAATTTCTTCAAAACACAACATATTTTGAACACTATCTTTATTTTTATTATTATTCTCTTTAATAATTTGATTTATTTTTCTTCTTTGAGAAGAAGATAAATTCATATTATTAAGTTTACTTGTATTTATTTTTCTTTTTTTATTACTCTTAAAAAATAAAATTTTAAACACCACCTTTCAATAACTTTTATTAACTTTTATTAACTTTTATTTTCTCTTATTTTCTATGATTAACTTTTAATTACTTTTATAAGTTTTTTATTTAATATAGCTTTATTTTCAATCTGTTTATAAAAGTTATTAGATTTATAAACCCTTATTTTCTTAGTAGTATAAAAATTTATTATATATATTAACTTTTTTTCTAAATATATCCCATCATCTTCATAAAATCCTGCAAATATAATAGGTATTACTACAACAATCATTATATACAGTGATTGTACTCCTATTAATTCCTTAAATTTTAAATATAAAGGTATACCAACTAACCCTGCAATTAATAAACTTACTAATTCTCTTTTTCCTAGTCCTAAAAGATATTTTTCTTTTATTTTTAATATATCCTTAGGTACATTAACATAATTCACTATAATCCTCCTATACACATAAATTTCTTATTAGTATATAATTTATATAAGATTTTCAAATTCATCTAATCCTCTAATTATATCTTCTTCATAAATTTCTTCATAAGTTTCTTCATAAATAACTTCATCATTATTATGTATTTTTAAATTTGGTTCTAATGAATTCAAATATTTTTCTACGTTAAATTCATTTTCTTTAGAATTATCTAAAAGTAACTTATAATTTTTATGTTTAGTTATATCAAATTTATTTGAAAAAAATGGTTTTGTACCCCTTAATCTAACTATACATTTTTTACCACTCATTTCAAATAATTCATTTTTAGTCATAAGCTCTCTTCCAATTTTTTGATAGTTTGTACTATATGAAGAGCTTTGTCCTTTACTTAATGAATTATTTAATATATCTATTGTTTCTTTACCTAAAACTTCTGATATATCTTTTAATGTTGTTTCTTCACCTCCACCTAAAAATAATGTAGTATCACAGTTACCAACTATTGTATCTGCATTTTCTTTATAAATAGATTTTAACTGACTTTTTGTTTGTAAAATTATACTAGCTGATATTTCTCTACTTCTTATTGTAGCTATTAATTTATCAAAATTAGGTATTTGACCTATATTTGCAAACTCATCTAATAAAAATCTTACATGAACAGGTAATCTACCTCCATACTCATCATCTGCTTTCTCACATAATAGATTAAAAAGTTGAGTATACATTATTGATACTAAAAAATTAAATGTACTATCTGTATCTGAAATTATTACAAATAAAGCCGTTTTCTTATCTCCTAATGTATCTAATTTCATTTCATCATATTCTGTTAAATCTTTTAATACTGGTATATCAAAAGGAGCTAAACGTGTAGCACAACTTATTAATATACTTTTAATTGTTTCACCACTTGCCAATTTAAATTTCTTATACTGAGAAACTGCAAAGTGATTTGGTTCTCTTTTTTCTAACTCTTCAAAGCGTAAATCTACTGGATTTTTAAAGTTTTCATCTTGTTCACTAGCTTGTGAATTATTTATTAGATATAATAAACTAGACATATTTATTTCATTTTCAGGAAGTTGTGTGATTATATATCCAATTAAAGCCGTATAATATAGTTTTTCAGCTTTTACCCAAAAATCTTCTTTAGCTCCATCACCTTGTGTATTAGCTATTAGTGTATCTACAAACTTTAATATATCTTTTTCACTTTTTATATAAGCAAACGGATTATATTTCATTGACTTTTTAAAATTTATAGTATTAAATATTTTTATATCATATCCGTTATCTTTTAACATTTTGCCACACTCAATAACTATTGTACCTTTAGGGTCTGTTACTACATAACTTGAATGCATTTGCATTAAGTTTGGCTTAACAAAAAATCGTGTTTTACCACTTCCAGCCCCACCTATAATAAGTATATTTTTATTTCTGGCATACTCTATTTTCTTAGGTCTTGAATTCATAGTCAACATTTCTGTTCGGCTTAAAATAATATTATTTTCAAATTTTGTATCTATAAATGGTAATATATCTTTTTTATTTCCCCAACTAGCTGAACCATGTTCTATTCCATTTTTATAATTTTTACTAGGATTTATTGTAGCTATTCCATAAAATATAATAGGCATTATTATACCTGCTAATATATCTTTAAAATTAAAACTAATTAACCTATTCCTAAACATATATTTTATATCTAAAAGACTAAATACTAATTTATTTATAAAATCTTCTTCTTGACTATTTCTAATAGCTTCTGAATACTTATTAAAAAATATAAAAAGTAAAAAAATTAATAACATAGGAACTAAATTTTCTTTTAACTTTTCTTTCATAATCTTTACCTTGTAATTTTAGGAGATTTATTTTCTAAATTTATATCTTTAAAATTTATTTGGTCTTTAGACATCATTTTATCTTTTTCTATTTGTTCTTTTAAATTAGAAAATCTCATTCTTTCATTTAATTTTTTTCTAACTCTTTAGCTACATAATTGTACATCTCTGCACTTTTGGCATTAAAGAAAAATGTGTAGATATTATTTTCTGTATCTTTTACAAGAGAATATTTTAAACCACATTTTTTTGCTATTAAATGAAAATCTTTTAAATCTTCATCTTTTAAATTTGCTAAATCTATTTTTGTTAAGTTTCTTTCTTTTTTTACAAGATCTTTAAGTTTATAGTTTGTTTTATTATTATCTATAGAATATTTGATTTTACTTTTGGCATTCTTAAAAAATTTTATTAAAACTTTTAAAGAAAACTTACTAATTTCTACATTTAATCTTAATAGCTTTTGGTTATTTTCTTCTTGTACATTCAAATTAAAATTCACTCCTTATTTTTAGTTAAAATTTTTATACTATTATCCATCCTATTAATTATATGTAGCTCATTAGAAGTATTTTTAATATAAAACCATTCATTAGGATTTAAGCCATTCTCAACTAAAAATATTTTTAATTTTTTAGTTAAATTTTTTCTATTTTTCAATAAATCACCTCCTTTAATTTTAAGTAAAAAAAAGCACTTCAAAATTTTATCAAATTCTTGAAATGCTCTTAAATTAAGAAATCTATAATTGTATTTTGCAAAATTATATGGGTATATAATTATTATGAAATATAGGTGTAAAGGAGAAATAATAATATAAAAATTAATCAAACTAATATAAAATACAATATATAAAATTTCATATTAATATTTTATCATATATTTTTTTAAAAAACCTAACATTTTCCTAACATTTTCCTAACATTTTCCTAACATTTTCCTAACCTATTTTTTTTATTTAGTTATCAACAATTATCATAAAAAATCAACATCTTACTTATTGTATCTAAAATCTGTCGTTTTTTTCTATGATAATGAGTAATAGAAATATTTAACCTATATGCTATCTCTATTTCAGTAAGATTTTCTTTATACTTATAATTCACTATATCTCTACTATTAGAATTTAACATATTTATTATTCTATTAATATCTTCATTTTTTACTTGTAAAATTAATAACTCATTTTCTAATTGTATTATTTCTATATTTATATTATTTAATAAATTTTCACTTTTTTCTATTTGAGTCATCACATCTTTTTCAAAATAACTAGTAGTATTAATATTAGCTACTGGCATACCACTAATACTACTCCCTTTTATACTTATATCAAAATTTATTTTTAACTCTTGTATTTGTTTTTCTAAATATTCTCTTTTTTGATTTAATTTTCTTATAGAATTTTCTATAATTTCAATTCTTTTATCATTTATAAAAAATTCTTTTAATTTTTCTTCTATATATTCAAAATTCTTTTTCATAAATAATAACTCCATAATATTTTATAAATATTGTGCAAATAAATCATTTACATTTATTTTTTCTTTCTCTGTATTAGGCTCATCAATAACATCTTTTTTTGTCAGAAAATCTATATCTTCTAACTGTTTTTGATTTTGCTTTTCAAAAGATAATATAATTTCTTTTTCTTCTACAATCTTATCTTTCATATCTTTAACCCTTTTAAATGGTAATGTTAAGCCACTCAAAATAGCTAATGTATATTCTTTATTTGTATTTTCAAATTTATCTAAATACTTACCTATTTCTTTATTAAACAAATCTTCATCAAATTTTATCCCCTTAGATAAACCTAAATATTTTATCTTACCATCATTTTCAAGAGGAGCAAATATATCATTTTTAATATTTTCAATAAGTTTACTTGTTGTTTCATTGTTTTCACAAGTAGCAACATTAATCATACCTCTTGTTTCTAATAATTTTAAAACTTCTGCTTCATCAATGTTACCCTTGTTAGTTTCATATTTCTTATAATCAAATATTTTATTAAAAAGTTTAACAAATTTTTCATTAATATGTAATATATTATACTTTTGATTATTATCAATAATAAATGTTGAGCATATATTTTTTAAATTAGATATTTCTTGTACACACTCATAAGCATTTATATGTGCTTGTAAAGTGTCTTTATTACTTGGTAGTATGGTTATAAGACCTACTTTTTTATTAAAATGTGTTGTAAGTATATCTGCTAAAACTGGACTTATACCACTACCTGTACCACCACCTGTAGAAAATACTATATAATAAAAGTCTTTTTCTCCTAATGACTTATTTAAAAATTCATTTATGTTACAAAAATCTTTTTTTGCTATTTGTTTTGCGGTTGTTCTATCTTTAGCACAACCTAATCCATTTGTTATATGATATTTTTTACTATCATCAACATTTAAAGTATCTAAATCTCCTTTACTTGAATTAATAAAACATACATCAAAATTTTCATTTTTTAATAAAAATCCTAAATTACCTCCTGCTTGTCCTATACAAATAATCCCTATTTTATCTTTCATAACTTATTTCTCCTTTTCTACTTATAACTTTTTAATATTTCTATGCCTAAATCAGTAATAAAATATGTATTTTTTCTACTTTCTTTTAAACCTTTTTTTACATAATTTAACTTTTCTAAATTACATATTTTTTTATAAATAGTATTAATACTCATACATTTTGCAGTATCAAAACTATCTATCGATATAGAGTTAATCGGTGAATATTTTTGCTTTTTATTTAATTCTGCAAGTAATAATACTTCTATTTTATTCAACATAATAATTATAATCCTTTTAATTTTTTATTTTTAATGTATATAGCTTTTTATTATTTATTGGAGCTATATATCTTAATATAACTACATAAATTAATCTAATAAAATATCTCTTGCTAGTTGTGTTTTTCTAATAGATTTTTCTTGCCTATTATTTTGATTATCAACTAAAATCTGTATAGAACACATTTCAAGTATCCTATCATATATTCTTCTTTGAGCTAAAGTTTTTGGGTCTTTCAACTGTTCTAATGATAAATTTGTTGTTATTATTGTTGGTAATCCAACTCTCAATCTATCATCTATAATTTTAAATATCTGTTCTAATACATATTCTGTCTCTCTTTCAACTCCAAAATCATCTATAACTAACAAATTTTGTGATTTTACATTTTCTATTAAAAATTTACTTTCTTCATTAAAATTCATTAACTTATCAATAATTTTAGGAAAACTGGTTACACATACAGATATACCATTTTTAAATAATTCATTTGCTATACAACTAGCAAAAAAAGTTTTACCACGCCCTACATCTCCGTAAAAAAGTATACCTATATTTTCCTTTTTCATTATTTCCCAATTTTCAACATATTTTTTACATAGATTAAAAATTTTTATATTGCTCCCATTATATTTATCAAAATTATTTTTTAAAAATTCTTTATCCATAATTCCTTGAGTAATTAAAATATTTCTACGTCTTTCTAAATCTTTTTTTAACTCTAAATCTTGTTGTTTTTCTAATTTTTCTTTTCTACATTTACAAATACAAGGCACTATTCTATTCTGACCTAAAATATTCACAATCATATTCGTTTGTTCTCCACATTCTTTACAATAAGTTATTATATTATCCATCTTACTATCTCCTTATATCAGCATTAAAAAAGTCATTTTTTGAATAATTAGGTTCATATCTATTATCTTTTTGCTTAAAATTTATATTATCTTTTTCTATAGCATTATTATTAGCTCTTTGTAACCAAAAATTTATATGTTTTTGTATTCCTTTCAATGTTTTTCTTTTATTAACATTAGCTAAGTTCCAACCTATAATATTTTTTATTTCTTGTTCAACATTAATATTAGGATATAAAGTTTTATATAACTCTATATGTTTATCATATAGATTATAATATACTCCATTTTTTAATGGAATGGAGTATATCTTATTATCTGGAGCTAAAGCTCCAGATTTAATATCAGTTTTATTTATATCTATCTTATTAATATTAGTATTATTTTGAGTATGATTTTCATACTCTTTGATGTATGCTTGCTCTATTTCTTGAAGTTCAGTTTTCGTACTTGTTAAAGTATCATTTTCATACGTATTTAAATATATTAAATTTGGTTTATTCAATCCTTGTCTTTTTCTTTCTATTAAATTAGCTTGTTCTAACTCATTTAATATATTAATAGCTTTTTGTTTTCCACAATTTAATATATCTTGAATTTCTGTATTTTTCATTATAATATAGTAGCCCTTATTATCTTTTAAACTATTAATAATACTTAAATTATTTCTTTCTATCATTATAGAATATATTATTTTTGCCTCACTAGACATCTCTTTAAATTCTTTATCAAATAAAAATTTATATAATTTAAAAAATTTTTTATTTTCTAACATATTACCCTCCGTAATATACCATCACTAAACATTATTAGTTTGGATTTTTTTATTTTATTCTATATTTAACTTTTCTATAAAATGGTTCATATTTAATAGTTTTAGTTAAAACTAATATTTTTTTACCATTCATAGTTTTTAAATTTTTTTCTTTTTCTATTATTTGTATAAATTCTTTTATTTCTAATGTTTTAATATTAATCACTGTAATTGTTTTATTTGCTCTAAGAAGTTTCCAGTTACTGTCAATATCAAGCTTGTTTAATACATTTTGATTTATTTCAAAAATTTTCAATATTCTTCTATCAATTAAAATTTTTAAAAATGGTTTTAAATCATCATCAAAAATTCTATTTTTAAAAATCGGTACCACTGAAAAAGTTTTATTACAATTTTTACATTTATATCTATCTTTTTTTATATAGACTTCTTTATTTAAAAATTCTCTTATTCCTTTCTTATTTAACATAATATCATCAAATCTTTGTTGTATCACTAAACAATTACTACCACAAAAAGGACAATTTATATTTTTATATCCTAAGAAAATTTTATTAGAAGTCTCTTCTAAAATCGTTATATTCATTTACTTTTCCCCAATTCTAAATTAAAAAACTTTGTATATTCTGCTAACCATCTAAGATTAATAGTTCCTGTAGAACCATTTCTATGTTTAGCTATTATAAGTTCCGCTTCACCTTTCTTATCCGTATCAGGTATATAATATTCTTCCCTATATAAGAAACATACAAGGTCTGCATCTTGCTCTATAGCTCCAGATTCTCTAAGATCAGATAACATAGGCTTTGGTGGTTTTCTCTGTTCTACTGACCTACTAAGTTGTGATAAAGCTATAATAGGGATATTAAGCTCTCTAGCAAGCCCTTTCAAAGCTCTAGATATTGAGGAAATCTCTTGTTGTCTATTTTCATTTTTTCCATATCCATTCATAAGTTGTAGATAATCTATAACAACAAGTCCCAGATTTTTTTCTTTTTTAAGCTTTCTACATTTAGATTTAAGTTCTGGTATAGATATAGACGTGTTATCATCTATGTATATTGGAGCTTCAGACAAAATATTTACTGCTTCAATTATTTTGTACCATTCATCTTTAATATCTCCATTTCTAAATTTTTGAGTTTCTATACAAGCTTCAGAACATATCATACGATTTACTAATTGTTCTTTTGACATTTCTAAACTAAAAATAGCTGTTGTAATATTTTTTTTAATAGAAACATATTGAGCTATATTTAAAGCAAATGCTGTCTTACCCATAGATGGTCTACCTGCTATAAGTATAAAATCAGAATTTTGAAGTCCAGATATATTATTATCAAAATCTATAAAACCTGTTTCTATTCCTGTTATTCTATTATCATTTTTAGTCAATTTTTCTATGTTGTCTAATGATATAGTTAATACTTCTAATATATGATAAAATTCTGTGGTTTTATTATTTACACTTAAATCCATAATTGTTTTTTCACAATTACTTATTATTGTATTTATATCTTTACTATTATCACAACTTACTTCTTTTATAGTTTTGGCAACTTTAATAAGTTTTCTTCTTTGAGATTTTTCTTTTACTATATCTGCATATTGTTTTGTAAATGCACTTGTAGAAACTATATTATATAGTTTTACTAAATAATCATATCCTCCTACTTTTTCCAAACATTTTTTGCTTTCTAATTTATTTTTTAATGTTATAATATCTACATTTTCTCCTGTAGAATACATATCTATAATAGCTTCAAATATTTGTTTATGTTCTAAGCTATAAAAATCATCTGATATTAATACATCATACGCTATAGATATTCCTTCAATATCAAATATCATACAACCAAGAACTGATTGTTCTGCTTCTAGATCTTTAGGAATTTCTTCATTATTCTCTATCATAATATCATCTCCTTTTTTTATTTGTTAAAAAGATACAAACAAAAAAGTTGTATACCATTTTATATTAGTGATATTTTTTTCTATCACTAAAAATAGTATACAACCTAAATATTATACAACCTAAATATTATACAACCTAAATATTATACAACCTAAATATTATACAACCTAAA
>CALWSK010000012.1 GCA_944384195.1 uncultured Clostridia bacterium | reverse complement strand
ACCCTAGTTCATAACATGAACCACCCCCCCCCTTTTATAACATATCTGAACATATTGAAAATAGCGACATACAGAAAAATTGGAAGAATTTCCCCTTCTTAAATATTATATATATATTCTTACATATGTTATTTACTATATATATAATTTATAATATAATATAAAAAATCTAAAAAAATAAAATGAAAGGAATATAAAACTAATGAAAAGTAAAAATAAAAAAACAAGTATTGAACAAGCTATTGATGATTTACTATCATCTGGAATACCAGAAAATATAACATTAGGTAAATTAAAAGAATATTTAAAAGAAAATAAAAAAGAATTAAGTAAAGCAGAAGAAAAATTTAAAAGCCATATATATCCACAACATAAATTAAATTGGAATAAAAATTATATAAATAACTTTGAGATTATGAAAGAAATAGACACTTATTCAATAAGTATATTTACTACAATATCTAAATTAATAAATAAAAATAATTTAATACAAATATCTAACATAGAAATAGTTAAAATTACAGGATATTCAAAAAATAAAGTAATAAAATCTATCAATGAGCTAATAAAAAAAGGATTTATAACAATAAAATTAAAAGGAGAACCCAAAACTTCAAGAGCAACAATTTATATGATTAACCCTGAACTTGTAACTATTGGAACAGGAAATCAAACACAACTAAAAAAAGAATTTTGGCAACTTACAGGTTCTAAATATAAATTAAATACTTTAAAAGAACCTTCCAAAATTCATATTAATTGGCTTGATATGATAGAAAATGAAAATTATATAATTGGTTACGATAAAATTCAGGTTGATGATGAAATAATATATTTTAATAAATTATCAATAAAAGAAAAAAAGTCTATAAACCCGCCAAAGTATATAGACTAAAATAAAAATAAAATATAAAACTAGTTAAATTATAAAATAAAAAAAATAATAATGCAATATATTATTTTTTATTTTTAATGATAATATCAATAAATTGATATCTTTAATTACATAAAAACAATAATATAAATTTTAAGGCGTCTAGAAGGCTCATAATAAAGCGTAAAATACTTAACTAATAATTCTATCATATAAACTATTTAAAGCGGGTTATAGGGCTTTCTAGACACATTTTATAAATTTATAATTTTTAACATAAAAAATAAAAAATTATATCTCAAGTTAAGACATTTGTAACATCGTGATACAAAATCTTCTATTTAGCTATTTATATTGTATTGAAAATACTTTAAAATACAAAAATAACAATTTTAAATATATAGATAAAATAAATACTAATTATATATTAACTTACATTATCCCTGAAATATATTATACAAGTAATGATTAAGAGTAAATACGTTGCTACGCAATTTTTTTATAAATAAAAAAACAAGCATATTGACACTTAATCATTTAACTTGTAATAGATACTTAAGGGATAATATTCTTAAATTGTAGCCTGAAGACTACAAATCTAACATAGAATAAAAAATAACTGAAAGACTAATTTGTTTAGTCTTTTTTTATTAGCATAAGGATATAAAATATTAAATTTATTAATTTAACAAAAATTTTACTATTATACTTAATATTTGTATTATATATTATAATATTTTTGTATTGGTTTTGTCAATATAAATACTTTGAAAAACCAATACAAATATTTTAATAAACCAATACAAGTAAAAGTTCAGAAATCTTTTAAAATATCAATAAAAATAACATTTTTATATAAATTTTACTCTTTTCTATTATATAAATATGGGGTATTTAACCCCATATTTATATGTACTTTTTTAAAAAGTACCAAAAATTTATATAACTTATCCATTCAATTAGCTAAAGGTATATCAATAAACGGGTAGTATTTTTTATTTATAAAAAATCTCCACCCTTGCGGTGCATTATTGACATACCTTTTATATGGCGTTTATTAGCCCGTTGAAGCCAACGGGAAGCTAATTAAGTATAATTACCTTCCCATTGCCTAAACGGTTATTATAACGCCATATAACGCTAATTTAGTTTATCCTAATTTCAAAGTTTATATGTTGGGCTTTCCCCCCAACACCCCCCGAAGCTCCAAAAAGCTAATTTTTATGTGAGCCGTAGGGCTACAATAAGCTATACAAGGCTTAACCAACCTTTTAAGTGCTAAAAGGATAGTTAGTCAAGGGCTTGTTATTTTGCAAGCAAAATAATGCGTTTAGCACCCCTTTATTAACTATCCTTGCACTTTATAATAAATAAGCCTTTGTATAGTTATAATTCCAGTTCGTAGTTGTTATTTTTTGTTGATTCAACTTTTATTTTTGCTATTTCTATTATTTCATCAGGAATTTTATCAAGTATTTTATTTTGGTATTCCCATTCATTTTTTAATCTTATAAATAAATTTTTTTCTTTAATTCTATTTTTTAGACTTATTTTATTTTCTTTTAATTCTTCTTTTAATTTTTCATTTTCATTTTGTAATTTTTCAGTTTCTTTTAATAATCTTTTTATCTCGTTTATTGCTATATTTAACTCTTTTTCTCTTTTCAAACTTTGAGAGCTTTCGCTTATTAATTCTATTATTTCATTAGTTGATATTCCTTTTACTGCATTGCCTATGAGCGTATCTTTTATTTTTAGATTTTTAATTTTTTCAAGAGTAGAATTATACTTTTTTGTTTTATTTGAAATTTTATTTAATTCTTTTTCTAGTTGTTCATTTTTCATTTCAAGTACAGTTTTATTTCCGTTTGCAGTTGCTCCATTTAAAATACCTATATCACGATTAAAAATATTAGTCATATAATTATTTAATTCTTTGTGAAAAGAGTTTAATTCTTTTTTTGTAATTAATTCAAAAGCTGATACTTTTTCTATATTTTTCTTTTTATCTATTACAACAGGAACAAAACAAAAATGCATATGTGGTGTTACTTCATCTTTATGTACATATGATGATATTATATTTTTTTCTCCATATCTATTTTTTAAGAAATTATAACTTTCTTGAAAAAATAATTTTTCTTCTTCACTATTTTCTTTTATTTTTTTTGGTAAAGTTATAACCCAATTACAAGTAACATTTACATCATCTCTTTTTAGAACTTTAACTTCAGATAATCTATTATTTAAAATTTCTCTTTGAGATAAATTTTTATTTGTTGCTAAATTATAATTTAAATAACTTCTAGTTTTATCTATATCTTGATTTTTAAATTTTATATTTTCTTTTCTTTCATAATGGTCAAATAAATTTCCACTTACTCCTCTTGTTGCTTTACATAAACTAGCCATTATTATCACTCCTTTATAAGCCCTCGGCGTTTGAGAGCAAGTTAGCAAAATTTATTTTGCTATAACTTGTTATAGCAAATTATAGCAAAATTTTTTGTCTGAAAAATTTTTACATTTTTTGTTAAAATAGTCAAAAATGTTAAATTAATTTTGTATAGTTTTACTATTTAATAGTTACTATTATTATGTTATCATAATGTTATTAATTTTATATTTTTAAAAAAAGAGGTGTTAATTATGAAAAAAAAATTATTAAAAATTTTATTACCTGTATTTGTATTATCTAGTATATCAACAGTATCTATATATGCAAGTGATAATAATTTAAAATTTAATGAAAGTGAATTAACTATTTCTCAAAACAATATACAACCACGTTGGAGTTGGTCAGGAAATGTATATTTAGATAATAATAATTATTGTAATATAACAACTTATAATAATTTTTGGAGAGATAGTCCAAAAGTAACAAATGATGCTTCAAATCAAAATTCAATAACTGTAAGAGCTATTAATGAATCAGGTGAAGTAGTTGCTTCAGCTGTAACTGTTAAGCCAGGACAAACAGTAAAATTAGACCAAATAAAGGCGTTGGAAGGAAAAATAACTTTCCAAGCTAAAGGTATTAATGGATATTATAGAATTAGTTTAACTTAATTAAAAAAGAGTGATTTAATCACTCTTTTTTATTCTTGAATTTCTTCTTCGTTAAACATAACAAATTTTTGAAGTAAATATCTTTCTTTTTCAAATTTTCCTTTATGTGCTATTTTAGGATTTAACATTATTGCTCCTGTTCTAGTTTCTATTAAATTAGCATCTTTTAATAATTTTATTGTATCAAAAATAGAATTGGTTAAACCTTGTATAAAATAGTATAGCCTAAGGCTCACAAGTAAAGATTAGCTTTTTGGAACTGCGGGGGTGCAGGGGGAAAGCCTGCAATAAATCGTGCCTTTAGATACATATAAATTGACCATTTTTTGCCTTATAATATTAAGTCGGTAAATAGGTATGCTTGATTTAATCCTTTAGCTTCCCGTTGACCGCAACGGTGCTAAAAGGCAAAAATAAATATAAGTCAATAATGCCATAGGCAAAGGTGGAGATTTTTTACAAGTAAAAAATACTACCTGTTTATTGACTTGTATTTAAGGGAAATTGGAAGGGTAAGAATAAAATAGATAAGCTTTTGAATAAGCTTATCTATTTTAAAAAAAGCACAAATCAAAAAAACCTGCTCCTTGAAACGTCGCAGTATAGCAAGCTATTTTTTTTCTTTGGCTTTTTATTTGCTACTCACTAAAAAAATTAATAAACATAAAATAATTGAATACACTTGCCTTACAAAAACTCTAGTCTAAAATTTTTTATAGCGACTACGATCCAACTTTAGTTGGATGGAGCATAAAAAATTAGACTAGGGGGCGGGGGTGCATAAAGCGATAGCTTTATTAATACCCTAGTTCATA
>CALWSK010000011.1 GCA_944384195.1 uncultured Clostridia bacterium | reverse complement strand
GGAATAGCTCAGTTGGCTAGAGCACACGGTTCATACCCGTGGTGTCGGGGGTTCAAATCCCTCTTCCGCTACTTATGGGAGCATAGCTCAGCTGGGAGAGCACCTGCCTTACAAGCAGGGGGTCACAGGTTCGAGCCCTGTTGTTCCCATTTTTTTGGCGGAATAGCTCAGTTGGCTAGAGCACACGGTTCATACCCGTGGTGTCGGGGGTTCAAATCCCTCTTCCGCTACTTATGTTATATCTTAAGGCTAGGTATTCCCTAGCCTTTTTTAATACAATTTAAAAGTGAGGGATTTTATGAAACCACTTATAATAATATCTGGGCCTACTGCTTGTGGTAAAACGGCCTCTTCTATAGAACTTGCTAAAAAAATAAATGGAGAAATTATATCTGCCGACAGTATGCAAGTTTATAAATATATGGACATAGGAACAGCAAAAATAACTAAAGAAGAAATGCAAGGTATAAATCATTATCTTATAGATGAATTAACTCCAGATGAAGATTTTTCTATAGCAGTATTTCAAAAATATGCTAAAATATATATAAATAAAATATATGAAAAAGGAAAAATACCTATTTTAGTAGGTGGAACTGGATTTTATATAAATTCTATAATATATGATAATAATTTTGAAGAAGTAGAAAAAGATGAAGTATATAGAAAAGAGCTAGAAAAAATAGCAAAAGAAAAAGGAAATGATTTTCTTCACAATATGCTTAGAGAGATAGATGAAAAATCTGCTATAGCTATCCATAAAAATAATATAAAAAAAGTAATAAGAGCTTTAGAATATTATAAACTAACCGGACAAAAAATATCAGAACATAATATTTTAGAAAAACAAAGGCAAAAAGCATATAACACTAGTTTTTTTGTATTAAATATGGAAAGAGAGCTTCTCTACGAAAGAATAAATAAAAGAGTAGATATAATGATAGAACAAGGACTAGTAAAAGAAGTATCTAGCCTTTTAGAAAAAGGATATAAAAAAGATAGCATAGCTATGCAAGGTATAGGCTATAAAGAAATTGTAAAATATCTAGCTGGAGAATATAGTCTTGATATGGCTATAGAAATAATTAAAAGAGATACCAGACATTTTGCTAAAAGACAACTTACTTGGTTTAAACATCAAGTAGAAGATGCTATTTGGTTAGATGCTAAAAATAATAATGCTAAAGAACTAGCTAATATTATGGAAGAAAAATTTTTAAATAAAGAGGTATAAGAATATGGATATTGCTTACAAATATATAAAAGAAAAATTTAATATAGATGATAAAGTTTTAGAATTTTGTAAAAATGCCGAAGATAGCATAAAACCTATATTTGATGAAATCGATAAAATAGCAGAATTAAATCAATATAAAGTATTAAAAGCTATGCAAAAAAATAAACTTAGCGATAGTCATTTTTCTTCTACTACTGGCTATGGATATGATGATGTTGGAAGAGACACTTTAGAAAATATATATAAGGATGTATTTAATGCAGAAGATGCTCTAGTTAGAGCACAAATAATATCTGGAACACACGCTCTTACAACTGCTCTTTTTGCTAACTTAAGATATGGTGATGAGCTTTTCTCACCTGTTGGCAAACCATATGACACTTTAGAAGGAGTAATCGGACATTCTAGAGAGACAAAAGGTTCCTTAAAAGAACACGGTATTAGATATAAAGAGCTTGCTCTTTTAGAAGATGGGACTGTAGATTTTGAAAATATATCAAAAAATATAACAGATAAAACAAAAATGGTTACTATCCAACGTTCTAAAGGATATAGCTATCGCCCTAGCCTAAGCCTTGATGATATCAAAAAAATTATAGATATAATAAAATCTGTTAGGAAAGATATTATATGTATGGTAGATAATTGTTATGGAGAATTTGTAGATATAATAGAACCTACTGAAGTTGGAGCAGATCTAGTAGTTGGTTCTCTTATAAAAAATCCAGGAGGTGGACTTGCCCCTGTTGGTGGATATATAGTAGGAAAAAAAGAATATGTAGAAAACTGTGCATATAGACTAACAGCTCCAGGACTTGGAAAAGAAGTAGGACCTTCTCTTGGCATTACTGGAAGCCTTGTTCAAGGACTATTTTTAGCACCAACTGTTGTTGCATCTAGCTTAAAAGGTGCTGTATTTTGCTCTAAAATTTTTGACAGCTTAGGATATGATGTTATGCCAACTCCTTTAGAAAAAAGAAGTGATATAGTTCAAGCTATTAATCTAAAAGATGCTGATAAAGTTATAGCATTTTGCCAAGGTATACAAAGTGGTTCTGCCGTAGATAGCTTTGTAGTTCCTGAACCTTGGGATATGCCAGGATATGACTGTCCTGTTATTATGGCAGCCGGAGCTTTCGTACAAGGTTCTTCTATAGAGCTTAGCGCTGATGCTCCTATTAAACCTCCTTATACTGTATATATGCAAGGTGGACTTACTTGGTATCATAGCAAAATAGGTATAATATTAGCTCTTGATAAAATGTATAAAAACAAAATACAAGCACTATAAAATAAATTAAGCATATAATAATATTTTTTCTAGTATAATGATTATAAATTATTAAAGGAGTATTATATGAAAATACTAAAAAAAATATTATTTTTCTTTTTTTTACTTACACTTTGTGGTTGTTCTAACGAAAAAGATACTCAAGACTATCAATCTATGCAAGAAAAACTTATAAATATGGAAGCATATAGTTGTGATGCAACACTTACTTACATATCAAATAAGGGAGAAAATACATATTCTATAAAACAAAAAGCTAAAAGTGATGGACGTTATTATATAGAAACTATAAAGCCTGAAGATTTTAATGGACATAAAATAGTTTTTGATGGAAATATAATTTGGCAATATAATCCTAGTAATGAAGATAAAATTTCTATCTCAAACAAGGATAAAACTGCCAGAAAAGAAATATCTATTTTTTCTTTTTTAGAAAATCATATAAAAACTAAAAAAGCTAACATAGAAACTGAAAATTCTGAAGATGGTTTGTATACAATATTAGAAGCAAATGTTCCATCAGATAGTAAATATTTTAAAACAGAAAAACTTTATATAAATAATAATACAAAATTGCCAGAAAAACTAATCATATATGATGAAGATGGAAAAGAAAGAATTTTAGTGGAATATCAAAATTTTGAATATAATCCTAAAATAGAAGATAGTAATTTTAATATAGAAACTTTGACAAATCCTAAATAAAGGAGTGTTTAAAATGATAAATCACGAAAGAATAGTAGCAGAAATAAATCTTGATAATATAGCTTATAATATGCAAAATATAAGAAAACATATAGATAAAAAAACTATGATAATGGCTATAGTAAAAGCAGATGCATACGGACACGGAGCTATAAATGTAGCAAAAACTGCTCTTTATAATGGAGCAGACTGGCTAGGAGTTGCTATAGTAGATGAAGCCATAGAACTTAGAAAAAATAATATATTAGAGCCTATCTTAGTCCTTGGGCATACCATAGATAATAAGCTTATACAAATAGTAAAATATGATATAACACAAACTATATTTTCCTATGATATGGCAAAAAAATTATCTCATGAAGCTATAAAACTTAATAAAAATGTAAATATACATATAAAGTTAGATACTGGTATGTCAAGACTTGGCTTTTTGCCAGATGATAACTCTATAAATGAAATTTTAAAAATAAAATCATTACCTAATATAAATATAACTGGTATATACACACATTTTGCAACTTCCGACTTTGAAGATAAATCCTTTACAAACTTGCAATTTAAAAAATATATATCTTTTGTTAAAAAATTAGAAAACCTAGGTATAAATAATCTTATTAAACATACTGCAAATAGTGGTGCTATCTTAGATTTAAAAGACTGCTCTTTAGATATGGTAAGAGCTGGTATAATTTTATATGGTATGTATCCATCAAATCAAGTGAACAAAACTATAAATCTAAAACCAGCTATGAGCATAAAAACTCATATAGCATATATAAAAGAGCTGGAAGAAAATATAAGTGTTAGCTATTGTCGTACATACTTTACAAACAAAAAGACTAAAATAGCCACTATACCCGTAGGATATGCTGATGGATATCCTAGATGTCTTAGTAATAAGGGTAAAGTTTTAGTAAATGGAAAATTTGCAAATATTATCGGTAATATATGTATGGACCAAATGATGATAGATATAACAGATATAGAAGATGCAAAAATCGGTGATATTGTTACTCTTATGGGAAATAATGGAATAAATAATATATCAGCAGATGAGCTAGCTATGCTACAAAATACTATAAATTATGAAGTAGTATGCAGCATAGGAAAAAGAGTTCCTAGAGTTTATATTAAAGACGGAAAATTTTTAACTATGAAAAAATAAAAATAAAATACACCCGCTAAATATAAGTATAAATAATTTAAATATGTCTATACTAACAATAATTAAAAGTTAGTAGGTGATTATATGTATATTAAAATTTTTGCGGAGTGTGAAACCGTATGATTGTGAAAAGAGGGGATATTTTTTATGCAGATTTAAGCCCTGTTGTTGGTTCAGAACAAGGAGGCATAAGACCTATACTTATAGTGCAAAATGATATAGGCAATAGATATAGCCCAACTGTAATTTGTGCCGCAATAACTTCTCAAATAAATAAAGCTAAATTACCAACACATATAGAAATAGATAGCAATAGATATCCACTTATAAAAGATTCAGTAGTTTTACTAGAACAAGTAAGAACTATAGATAAAAAAAGAATGAAAGAAAAAATTGGACATTTAGACGATGTAATAATGAAAAAAGTGGATAAAGCTTTATTAATTAGTTTAGGTTTAAATACATAAATTTTAAGTAGATAGCAAAATTGCTATCTATTTTTGTATAAAAAAAGGTATAGATATTTATCTATACCCAAATAGCAAAATAGTTATTATAATTCTATACCTTCTTCTTTCATTTTTGCTACAATCTCTCTTATTGATTGAACGGAAACTTTTTTGCCTTTATATTCTATTAAATTTTCTTTTTCACCAGTAAAAATATCTGAATCTTCATATTTTTTTAGGATAACTCTTTCTTCATCATCCACAAATATTTCTACTTTATCTCTAGTATTTAAATTTAAATTTACTCTAAGTTCTTTAGGCAAAACAACTCTTCCCAATTCGTCTAGAGGTCTTATTATTCCAGTAGATCTAATCATAATATACACTCCATTCATTCATTACACTTATTTACATATTATATCTTTTTTCATCATTATAGTCAATGTATTTTTTAAAATTTAATAAAAAAATATATATTTTATACTATTTTTTACAATTCTAGTAATAATTGTTTATTTATATATTATATAGAATATTTTCTCCTATAATAGTTGTCTTTATATCTCCATAAATTTCCATATTTTCATAAGGTGTATATTTTGCTCTAGATAAAAATTTTTCTCCTTTTATTCTATCTTTTACAAGCTCATCTATAATTATTATATCAGCATCAAATCCTTCTTTTATTTCCCCTTTTTTCTCAAACTCTAATATTTTTGCCGGATTTTTACTCATAAACATACTTATGTCTTCTATTGTAAAATTATTTTCTTTTACAAGCCTAGTATAAGATACTGGAAAAGCTACCTCAAGCCCAGATAGTCCAAATTCTGCTCTTTCAAATTCTACATGCTTTTTTTCATAAGCACTAGGATTATGTCCAGATGATATAGAATCTATGGTTCCATCTCTAAGTCCTTCTATTATAGCATCTATATCTTTTTGCTCTTTAAGTGGTGGCATAACTTTTGCAAAAGTATTGTAATTATCTATAGCTTCATCTTTTAGTGTAAAATAATGAGGATAAGTACTACAAGTTATATTAACACCTTCTTTTTTAGCATTTCTTATAATGGAGACTGCTCCTTCAGTTGTTATACAAGAAATATGTACTTTTGCTTTGGTATATTTTGCTAGTGTTATAATACGTGCCAAAGCTATTTCTTCTGCTTCTCTTGGTATTCCAACAAGTCCAAGCTTTGTTGCCATATATCCATAGTTTACACTCCCACCTTTAGAAAGATAATAATCTATAGCACTAGTAATAAGAGGAACATTAAACATTTTAGAATATAAAAATATATTCCTTAAAATATTAGTATCTTCTATATATCTTCCACCATCTGATATAGCTACAACCCCTGTAGAAATCATTCCTCCTATCTCAGAAATTTCTTTACCTTCTCCACCTTTAGTCATATTACCAAATGGATAAAAATTAATAATATCTTTGTCTTTTATCTTAGAATTTATATATTCTACTATAGTTTTATTATCTACAATTGGCTTACTTAAAGAAGAGGTTGTAATAGTTGTATATCCCCCCTTTGTTCCTGCCTTAGAAAGTCTAATTATATTTTCTTGGCTTTCATATCCAGTTTCATATATCTTACAGCCTATATCTATAAAACCTGGTAATACTGCCATTTTTTTAGCATCTATAACTTTATCTGCTTTTATATCAATATTTTTATCAATTTTAGATATTAAATTATTTTCTATGTATATATCTTTTATATCCTTGTCTGCTATACCATTTGAAATAATTCTTGCATTTTTTATAAGTAAACTCATTAAACAATACCTCCATTACCCAAAGATAATAAATATAAAAGTGCCATACGAACAGCTACACCATTTGTAATTTGGTCATCCATTAAAAATCTAGTGCTTTCTAAAATAGAACTAGATACTTCTATATTCTTGTTTGGCATACCTGGGTGCATAACTATAGCATCTTTATTAGCATAAGATAAAAGTTCTTCATTTAATTTAAAGAAATTTTTATATTCATTAAAAGAAGCAAGCTTACTTCCATATGTTTCCTCATCTTTTAATCTTAATGTAATTATAACATCTGCATTTTTTATAGCTTCTTTAGTATCATAAAAAACTTTTACGCCAAAATCTTCAAGATTAGGTGGTATCATAGTTGGAGGCCCTACTATGCATACATCTGCTCCTAGTTTTAAAAGTCCCCATATATTGCTTCTAGTAACTCTAGTGCTTTCTACATCTCCTATAATAACCACTTTTAATCCTTTAAATCCACCCTTAGCATTTTTTATAGTCATAAGGTCTAATAATGCTCTACTTGGATTTTCATTCAAACCATCTCCAGCATTTATAACACTAGCTTTTACATTCTCTGCTATAAATTTAGCACTCCCACTCATAGGATGCCTACATATTATAAAATCTGCTCCCATCTGGTCTATAGTTCTTCCCATTTCTAATAAATTTTCGTATCTGCTGCTCTCTTCAGATGCAACTATGTCAACTATATTAGCACTTAAATATTGTGCTGCTAACTCATATGATAGCTTGGATCTTATGCTTTTTTCATAAAATAAAATTATAACAGATTTTCCTTCTAAATAAGGAGATTTTTTATTTTTCTTTCCTATAACGTGTTTCATAGTTTCTGCTGTATCTAATATATATAAAAGTTCTTCTGCGGTAGTATCCATAAGACTTATAAAGTCTTTTCTTTTAAAAATCATAGTTATTTCCTTTCATACTTATAATTTTTTTAATACTAGTTTAAAATATTCCGGCAATTCTGTTTCAAATTGCATATATTTATTAGTTCTAGGATGATTAAATCCTAAAATCTTAGCGTGTAACATTTGTCCTTTTAATTTATAAGGTTGTTTTAAGCTTCCATATACTGTATCTCCAAGTAAAGGATATCCTATATAAGCCATATGTACTCTTATTTGATGAGTTCTACCAGTTTCTAATTTTAATTTAATAAGTGTATGATTTTTAAATCTTTCTAACACCTCATAATGCGTAACTGCTCTTTTAGAATTTTTTTCAGTAACAGCCATTTTCTTTCTATCAATAGAACTTCTACCTATAGGCATATCTATAGTCCCTTTATCTTGTTTTAATCTATTACATACAACGGCATAATATACTCTATTCATAGAATGATTTTCAAGTTGAGTTGCAAGCCCTTGATGTGCCTTATCATTTTTAGCTACTACAAGAATACCAGAAGTATCTTTATCTATACGATGAACTATTCCAGGACGCATAATACCATTTATTCCTGAAAGATTATCTTTACAATGATACATAAGTGCATTTACAAGAGTATGCTCATAGTGTCCATTAGCCGGATGAACTACCATATCTTGTGGCTTATTTATAAGTATTATATCTTCATCTTCATATACTATATCAAGAGGTATATTTTCTGGTAATATATCTATGTCTTTTGCTTCTTCTATATATACAATTATATTATCATTTTCCTTTAACTTATAATTTTTATTTATTTTTTTATTATTAACTATTATTTTACCTTCTTCTATAAGCTTTTGTATTCTATTTCTAGATATGTCTTCTAGATTATTTGTTAAAAAACTATCAAGTCTTTTACCCTCATATTCCTTACCTATACTAAACTTAAATTCTTGCAAAATTTAAACCCCTTTTCCATCTTCTTTATCAAAAAATAATATATATATAGCTAAAAGAAAAGTTCCAACACAAACATATATATCAGCTATATTGAAAACTGCAAAGTCTTTTCCAAAAAATATAAAATGAAACATATCTACAACATAAGCTCTAAAAAATCTATCTATCATATTGCCAATAGCACCTGAAGATATTAAAATTAAAGAAATTTTACCTATATTATTTTTCATTTTATTATAATAAAAAATTGCTATAGCTACTGCTAATAAAGCGATACCTATAAATATCCATCTAGCCCCAGATAGCATACCAAAAGCAGCACCTCTATTTTCTACATATGTTAAATAAAAAAAATCTTTTATAACTTGTAAAGAACCTATAGGTTTTAATTTTTCAAAACAAATAAATTTTACTATTTGGTCTATTATTATAAATATACTAACAAAAATTAAAGGTTTTATCTTCTTCATATTACCCCTCCAAAGAAAATTTTATTGCTTCTATTATTTCTTCTTTATAAATATCATCTATAGCTTTTGCTTTAGATATTTCTTCCAAAATAATAAGTCTAATTTTTTTATTATTATTTTTTTTATCATATATCATATGATTATATATATTTTCTATATTAATAGACATTTTTTGATATAAATTAAAATATCTCAATAATTTTTTAGCTCTATCTATATCTTCAAAATTTATATATCCTCTTTTAAACGATATATACATACTGGCGATAATACCATATGATATAGCTTTTCCGTGCATAATTTTAAAATTACTTTCTGTTTCTATAGCATGTCCAAATGTATGTCCAAAATTTAGTATTTCTCTTATTCCTATTTCTTTTTCATCAAGGCTAACTATCTTTGATTTAATTTGACAAGATTTATATATCAAATTAGCTAATATATCTTTATCTTTATTATAAATTTCTTCTTTATTATCAATTATGTATTTTAAATATTCTTTATCCAATATATAAGCATGTTTTATTATTTCTGCCATTCCATTTTCAAATTCATTTTGGGGTAAAGTCTCCAATGTTTCTAAGTTTATATAAACAAGTTTAGGATTATAAAAACTGCCTATTATATTTTTCTTACCCAAAAAATCTACTCCAGTTTTTCCACCAATACTGCTATCTACCATAGAAAGTAATGTAGTAGGAATTTGTATATAGTCTATACCTCTCATATAAGTAGAAGCTACAAAACCGGCTATATCTCCTACTACTCCTCCACCTAAGGAAATTATAAGACTTTTTCTATCTATAAAATTATCTACCATCTTTGTGTATATATCATATATAGTATTTAAGTTTTTACTTTCTTCCCCTGAATTTATAACAAAAAAACTTATATTTTTATGTTGAAAAATATTAACTATACTTTTTAAATAATACTTATCAACATTTTCATCACTAATTATAAATATATTATTATATCTTATATCAAGGTCTTTTAATCTATCAAAACTATTTTCTATATAAATATTATATTTTTTATTAACATTAAGAAGATACATAAACTTCACCTCAATTTCATATTTTAACATATTTATATTATTTAATCAAACTTTTTAATAATTAGTAAAAAAGGTTATTTATCAAATTTAGTACTAAATTTTTAAAATATACAAATATAAATAATATCTAATTAAATTTATAATAATTTAATATAATTTATATTATTTTCTATCGATAAAAATAGTATATAACCGTAAAAAAAAAGCTATAGATTATTCTATAGCTTAAAAATAGTTGCGGGAGCCGGATTTGAACCGACGACCTTCGGGTTATGAGCCCGACGAGCTACCTGGCTGCTCCATCCCGCGTCATTATAATAAGATTTTTAGTGAAAAAAGTGGGTGGAGAAGGATTCGAACCTTCGAAAGACTAGCTAACAGATTTACAGTCTGCCCCCTTTGGCCACTCGGGAATCCACCCTTGTATTTTTATATTAAGCCGATGAAGGGACTCGAACCCCCAACCTGCTGATTACAAGTCAGCTGCTCTGCCAATTGAGCCACATCGGCTTATTTAATACGGCAACCACTTACTTTCCCAGGCAGTCCCCCGCCAAGTATCATCAGCCGTCTAAGTCTTAACCATCGTGTTCGGTATGGGAACGGGTGTTTCCCCTAGACGCATCATCACCGTAAATTTTTAGAGTTTTTATACTCTCAAAACTGATAGAAAACACTAGCCATATTGATGGTTTTTCCTGATTTAAACTTTATCTATTGGACAAGCGCTCGACCATTAGTACCTATCAGCTGAATACATTACTGCACTTACACCTTAGGCCTATCAACCTTGTCGTCTTCAAGG
>CALWSK010000010.1 GCA_944384195.1 uncultured Clostridia bacterium | reverse complement strand
CTATCTAATGCATCTTGACTTAATATATTTTCTTCTTCTTTTTTATCTTCTTCTATCAAACTATCTAATGCATCTTGACTTAATATATTTTCTTCTTCTTTTTTATCTTCTTCTATTAAACTATCTAATGCATCTTGGCTTAATATATTTTCTTCTTCTTTTTTATCTTCTTCTATTATGCTATTTAATGCATCACCTATTTGACTTAATATATTTTCTTCTTCTCTTTTATCTTCTTCATACGAATTTAAAAGTTCTTCCAGTTCCTCATTCGTCAACTTAAATTTCTTTTCTTCGTTTTCAGACAATAAATTTAAATCTTCTTCTGACAGTCCATTAAATTCTTCAGTTTCTTTAGAATATATGGAATCAAGATTTAAAATATCTTCATCAGAAGAGTTTAATATATTCATAAGTTCATCTAACTCACCATTAATATCCGGTTCTATTTCACCATTCATTATAGCAAGTTGTCTTTCTAATTCTTCCTTATCCAAGTTTATCTCCTCCTTTTGCTAAAATAATGATACAAATGGAATAACAAAACTAATTATCATAGAAACAACTAGTAAACCTGCTATTATCTGTATAATAAATCTCTTTTTTTCTTGTTTAGTTTTTTTCATAATATTACCCCTTATTTTTTATAAGTTTATTTAAAAATCTACTAGGTTTTACTTTTACTTCATATCTATTTTCTACAACAGATATATAAAGTAAATTTTTAGCCCTAGTTAAAGCCACATAAAAAAGCCTTCTTTCTTCTTCTATTTCTTCCTTAGAAATACTTTTTTTATGTGGAATTATATCTTCTACACATCCTATAACAAAAACTAAATCAAATTCTAGGCCTTTAGCGCTATGCATAGTAGTTAAAACAATACCTTTTTGGTTATCAATTTTATAACTATTTTCTTTTAATTCAAACCTTATATCTTCTATATGCGTTAAGTATCCTAATATATCATCATAAGACTTTGAAGATTCTAAAATTTCATTAGCTATATCAAAAAGCCCATCTGATTTTATTTTTTTAAACTCACTATAACTTTCTATATATTCTTCATAACCCACAATTTTAAGAATATATTTTATAGCATCATATGTTTTTTTATTTTTTATATTAGATAAATGATATTCAAGTTCGCTTATTTTTTCTATCTGCCAATTTTTTATATCTGGTATAGAATATATATTTTTTAGGATAGATTTTCCGTTTTTAGAAATTTCTTTAGCTTGATTTAATAAATCTTTACTTAAAAATCTTTTAGGCTTATTTGCTATTCTTAAAAAGCAATTATATTCTAAAGGGTTCATAGCAAGTGTAAGATATGCAAAAATGTCTCTTGCAATAAAATGTTCATATATGCTAGGAACTAAATCTTTTATCTGAAAATCCATATTATAATTCATGAGCTCCTCTACTATAGCTCTAGCTTGAATATTTGTCCTATATATTATAGCTATTTGCTCTAATGGAATTTTATTTTTAAACTTATTTATTTTATCTACTATTATTTTAGCTTCTTCATTAATATCATAACATCTTAAAAGTATAGGACATTTACCATATCTTTTTGTTCCTATTATATTCTTTTCATATCTTGTTTTATTTTCAGATATAATATGATTAGACAAATTTATTATTTGTTCTGTAGAACGATAATTAGTATTTAAAACAACTTTTTCCACATTATTAAACTCGTTAGGAAAATTCAAAAGATAATCTGGTTTTGAACCTCTAAATCCATAAATACTTTGATCATCATCACCTACTATAAATAAATTACATTCATCAGATACAAGCATTTTTATACATTCATATTGCACCTTATTACAATCTTGGAACTCATCTATTAGTATATATTTATATTTATTTTGCCAAAACTCTCTAACTTGATTGTTTTCTCTCAAAAGATTATAACATTTTATAAGCATATCATCAAAGTCTATTTTTCCCTCTTTTTCTTTTATAGCCTCATACTGCTTATATATAAGATAAAAAGAATTTGAATCTGTAATCTTAGAATCAAATAAAATAGGTGGTATAAGCTCATTCTTAACAAGTGATATTTCATTAATTATATCTTGTAAAAATTCTTCTTCATCGTCAAAAGAAATGTCTAAAGAATATATAATATTTTTTAAAATTTTTATCTTATCATTATCGATTATTATATCTGAAACTTCATATTTATAATAACTTTTTATTATTCTGAAAAAATATGAATGAAAAGTGCCAAAATTGACACCATATATATTGTTAAAACTTTTATAAAACCTTTCTTTCATTTCTATAGATGCCGCTTTAGTAAAAGTTATAACAAGAATTGAACTAGGGTCAACATTATATTTAGAAACTAATACATTAACTCTATGTATTATAACCATAGTTTTACCACTACCCGGTCCAGATAAGACCATCATTGGACCCTTATTATGAAACACAGCATATCTTTGTCTATCATTTAAGTCTGCATTTATCATATTATCACCTATTACTTTATATATCATTTATTATTATACCTTAATCGACATAAATCTTCAAGATATATTTGTATTTATAAATATTCTATAGTCAAGGTTAAAATTCACAATATCAATATTAAACTGAAAATAACTACTAATTGTATTATATACTTGTTAAATATTTATTGTACTAAAAATTATAATGTTGTAACTATTTTTTATAAAATTATATATCTATTTAAATAAAAATATGTAATTAAATTATTATTTCAATCTATTTAGTATACTTTAAAATTAATTTCAAAAAATATACTATTTATCATATTTTTATATATCATATTAGTATTTTCATTTGTTATTTATAGCTAATAAATTTTGTTGTAAAACTTGTAAAAAAATTCGTTCATTTATCTTTATTTTTTCTAGAATATAGAATATTGATTTATTTTTATACTTGTTATATAATATAAGCATAAGTTAAAACATATTAAAAACATATACTTTAACTTCATAATTAAAGCAATATACTTTGTTATTAGGAGTGAATAATAAATGAATAATGAATGGAAAGACTTTATAGGCGGTAATTGGGAAAAAGAAATCAATGTTAGAGATTTCATCCAAAAAAACTATACACCATATGAGGGAGATGATACTTTCTTATCTGGTCCTACAGAAAATACTACTGCGCTTTGGGCTCAAGTTATGGAACTTTCTAAACAAGAGCTAGCAGCTGGTGGAGTTTTAGATATGGATACAAAAGTAGTATCTACTATAACTTCTCATGAAGCTGGATACTTAGACAAAGAAAAAGAAACAATTGTAGGATTCCAAACTGAAAAACCTTTTAAACGTTCTTTACAACCTTATGGCGGTATAAGAATGGCAGAAAGTGCTTGCTCATCATATGGATATAAAGTAGATGAAGAAATAAGAGAATTTTTCACAACTCATAGAAAAACTCATAATGCTGGAGTTTTCGATGCTTATACTGATGAAATGAAAGTTTGCCGTTCTAACAAAATAATCACTGGACTTCCAGATGCTTATGGACGTGGACGTATTATTGGTGACTATAGAAGAGTTGCTCTTTATGGTGTTGACAGACTTATAGAAGATAAACAAAACCAAAAACGTTCTACTGGCGGTCTTATGACAGCTGATAATATTAGAGACAGAGAAGAATTATCAGAACAAATAAGAGCTCTTGGAGAACTTAAAAAACTTGGAGAAATCTATGGCTTTGATATTTCAAGACCAGCACAGGACGTAAAAGAAGCTATCCAATGGATGTATCTTGGATATCTTGCTGCTATAAAAGAACAAAACGGAGCTGCTATGTCTCTTGGTAGAACTTCTACATTTATTGATATTTATGCAGAAAGAGACCTTAAAAATGGAAAATATACAGAAGAGCAAATCCAAGAATTTGTTGACCATTTCATAATGAAATTACGTCTTGTTAAATTTGCTCGTACTCCAGAATACAATCAGTTATTCTCTGGAGATCCTACTTGGGTTACAGAATCTATTGGTGGTGTTGGTATAGATGGCAGACCTCTTGTTACAAAAATGTCATTTAGATATCTTCATACTTTGAATAACCTTGGAACTGCTCCAGAACCTAACCTTACTGTTTTATGGTCTACTAGACTTCCAGAAGGATTTAAAAGATTCTGTGCTAAAACTTCTATAACATCATCTTCTATTCAATACGAAAACGATGATATAATGAGAGTTACTCATGGTGATGATTATGCCATAGCTTGTTGCGTATCTTCTATGAAAGTAGGAAAAGAAATGCAGTTCTTTGGAGCTCGTGCAAATCTTGCTAAATGTTTATTATACGCTATCAATGGTGGTGTTGATGAAGTTACTAAAAAACAAGTTGGCCCTAAATATAGACCTATTACTTCTGAATACTTAGAATATGAAGAAGTTATGGAAAGATACAAAGATATGATGAAATGGCTTGCTGGTGTATATGTAAATACATTAAATGTAATCCACTATATGCATGATAAATATTGCTATGAAAGATTACAAATGGCTCTTCATGACAGACATGTTACTCGTTGGTTTGCAACTGGTATAGCTGGACTTTCAGTTGTAGCAGATTCTTTATCAGCTATAAAATATGCTAAAGTTAAAGCTATAAGAGATGAAAATGGCCTTGCTGTTGACTATGAAGTAGATGGTGAATTCCCTAAATATGGAAATAATGATGATAGAGTAGACCAAATTGCAGTTGAACTTGTTCATACATTTATGGAATATGTAAGAATGAATCCAACTTACAGAAATAGTATCCCTACTACTTCTATATTAACTATCACTTCAAATGTTGTTTATGGTAAAGCTACTGGTTCTACTCCTTGTGGTAGAAAAGCTGGTGAACCATTTGCACCAGGAGCAAATCCAATGCACGGACGTGATAGCAAAGGTGCCGTATCAAGCCTTGCATCAGTTGCAAAACTTCCATTTATGGATGCTCAAGATGGTATATCTAATACTTTCTCTATTATCCCTGGAGCTTTAGGTAAAGAAGATAAAATCTTTGTTGGAGACTTAGATATAGAATTAGATAAATAATACTTACCTTATAAAGAAGGTGAAAATATGAATAATAATGATAAAAGAATTGATGATATAATAAAAATGTTAGATGGTTTTGCCTCCGAAAACGTAGGCAAAATAAATATCAAAATTGATGAAAATATTGATATCAATTCTAAAATGATTGACAAGGGGAATACTCTTGACTGTGCCGGTAATATGGCATGCAAAACTCCTACACTTTTTGAAGGTGTGGATGATAACAATAGGTAGCTAGTAATCTTATATATAGCTATAATTTATATTTAAAATTTAGGAGGTTTTTATTATGAATAATCAACAAGTAGATAATTTAGTAGCAATGTTAGACGGATATGTAGAGCAAGGTGGACACCACTTAAACGTTAATGTATTTACAAAAGAAACATTATTAGATGCTCAAGCTCACCCAGAAAAATATCCTCAATTAACAATAAGAGTTTCTGGATATGCTGTAAACTTTAACAAACTTACAAAAGAACAACAAGACGACGTTATCAGCAGAACATTCCATCAAGCAATGTAATTATGGAAGGCTATATTCATTCTACTGAAAGCTTTGGAACAGTTGATGGACCTGGAGTTAGATTTGTAGTATTTACTCAAGGTTGCCCGCTTCGTTGCCTATATTGTCATAATCCTGACACTTGGGAAGTAGGAAAAGGCACTAAAATGACTGCAGAAGAAATCTTAGAAAAATATAGCGAAACAAAAAGTTACTATAAAGAAGGAGGGCTTACCATAACAGGTGGTGAGCCCCTTTTACAAATAGATTTTGTTATAGAACTTTTTGAAAAAGCTAAAGCTAAAGACATACATACTTGTCTTGATACTTCTGGGATAACTTTTAATAAATCTAACAAAGAGCTTTTAGAAAAATTTGATAAACTCTTATCTTTCACTGATTTAATCTTACTTGATTTAAAACATATAAATAATGAAAAACATTTAGAATTATGTAAAGTACCTAATAATAATATTTTAGATTTTGCAAGATACTTAAGTGATAAACAACAGCCAGTTTGGATAAGACATGTTGTTGTAGAAGGCTATACATTTAATGAAAAATATCTATATGAGCTTGGACTTTTTATAGGAGAACTTAAAAATGTAAAAGCTCTTGATGTACTACCTTATCACGAAATGGGAAAAGTAAAATATGATAAACTTGGTATAGATTATCCTTTAAAAGACATATCTGCACTTAGTAAAGATGATGCTGTTAAAGCTCGTGATATTATTTTAAGGGGTATAAAAGAAAAAAGAAAAGAATTAAAATAAAAAGGTTGTAGATTTATATCTACAACCTTTTTATTATTTAAATTATTCTAGCTCTTCTCTAACTTTAATGTCTGATACAGATTCATAGAATATACTCGCTTGACTAGATAATTGTTGGGCCGCTGCTGCTGATTCTTGGCTATTAGCAGCATTGTTTTGAGTTACAACAGATATTTGAGAAATAGCCTTTTTTATATCTTTTATAGATTCTTTCTGCTCTAAAGATGCCTTAGCAGAATCTTCTACAAGATAAGAAATATTTTCTATTTGTTTAACTATTATTTCAAGAGATTTTGCTGTTTTATTTGCTATTATAGAGCCTTCTTCTACTTTACTTACAGAAGCTTGTATAAGCTCTGTTGTTTCTCTAGCAGCTTGTTGACTTCTTGCCGCAAGACTTCTTACTTCTTCAGCAACCACAGCAAATCCTTTTCCATATTCTCCTGCTCTAGCTGCTTCTACTGCCGCATTAAGAGCTAAAATATTAGTTTGAAAAGCTATATCATCTATAACTTTAATTATACTAGATATACTATTAGAAGCAGAATTAATACCTTCCATAGCAACTAGCATATCTTGCATTTGCTTATTACCATCTGTAGCATCTTTTTTAGCATCATTTGCAAGCATATTTGCCTGATTTGAACTATCACTGTTTTTATCTACTTGTTTCATAATTATTTCTATAGTAGAATTAAGCTTCTCTACTGAACCTGCTTGTTCTGTAGCTCCTTCTGCTAAAGACATACTAGATTCTGATATTTGTTTTGCTTCTTCAGAAACTTTTTCTGCTGAACTTATTATATCTTTAGTTAAAATATTTAAATTATTTGTTATATGCCCTATAGAATCTTGAATATTCCTAAAATCTCCTACATATTCTCTATCTATAGAAATATCAAAATTCTTATTAGCCATTTGTTCTAATATATAAGAAATTTCTTGTATATATGAATCTATATTTTTAGCAGTATTATTAACTGTTTTTTTAATTTCATCAAAAGCACCTTTATATGAAGCTTCAATTCCTGTTTTAAAGTTTCCATTTGAAAAGTCTAATAATATATTTTTAACTTCTTTAATAGGTATAATTATAACTTGTAAAAATTTATTTAATCCCTCTACTGTTTGTTTCCACTCTCCACTATATTGAGAACTATCTATTTGATAATTTAAATTTCCATCAATCGCTGCATTTGTAAAGTTATTTATTTCTAAAAGAATAGATTTTAAAGTTAATTGTATATTTCTCATAGCAAAAGTAGCTAAATCTTTGTCTCCTGGTAACGTTTTTATTTCTCTATTAAAAATACCAAATTCTATGTTTTCTATACATTCTGCTACATATAAAGAATCTTCCGTAATATCAGATATAGTATTATTTATATTTTCAATAACTTCTTTAAATGCTCCTGTAGAGCTTTCAGCATTTATCCTATAAAAAATATTTCCTTCTTTCATACTAGTAGATAAATTATTAATTCCATCTATAATATAATTAATTGAATCTGACATATCAGCTATAGAATTAAATATCATACTAAATTCATCTTTAGAATTAAAGCGTTCATTAGATGTCAAATCACCTTTAGAAACTTTTTCTATAGCCTCTTTAACTTTTATTGTAGATTTTCTTATTCTATTAGATATACCTATAATAAGTATTACAACTACTAGAGAAATTAAAATCATAAAAGAATATATTATAGCTGTTACTTTTTTAGTATTATATGCTATATTTTTTAAGCTAATTTTATTAGTTTCATTAGCAACCTTAGGAAAATCACTTATAGTTTTCGTAAGATTACTTCCTATAATCGTCATAAAATTATTTGCTTCTTCAATTTTACCTTCTTTTGCAAGTTTCAAATAGGTAGGATAATTTTGATAATATTCATCTAACGCATCTATAGTATCTTGACACGCTTGTAAAAGAGCTTCTCTATTTACATGATTTTTATTTTGAAAATCTTCTACCTCTTTTTTTAAATCTTCTAAAAGTTTTCTAGATTCATTATATTTTTTCTCAAAATTATTAATAAGATTTTGATAATTTATATTTTCTTCAGTAGAAAACAAAGCCATTCTAATAGCCATTATTCTGGTTTCTGAAAGATCTTGTAATTTTTCTGCTATATGATCAGATACTATGTTATTTCTACTTAAAATCTCAACATATAAGTCATTAACACTTATACATAGAGCTAATCCCCCCCCACCTAATGAAAAAATTAATAAGAATACGCATACTAAAAGTACGTTCATTTTAGCTTTAATACTTAAGTTTTTAAAATGTTTCATCTTAATTCCCCCAATGTCAAAAAAATTATGAAATTAAATATTATATATTCTTTTTATATTTTTAAAATTCCCCCCTTCAAAAATCAATTTATAAATATTTTATATTTAAAAATAGGTATACCTAAACATTTTACTTATAAAAATTAAAATAAACTATTATTTATAATTTTTATTTTAAAATATTAAGTGATACCATAATAAATATTAACAACAAAAAGCCAAATCATAAGATTTAGCTTTTCTAAAATTATTAACGTTTTGAGAATTGAGGCGCACGACGAGCTGCTTTTAAGCCGTATTTTTTTCTCTCTTTCATTCTTGGGTCTCTTGTTAAGAAACCAGCTTTTTTAAGAGATGGTCTTAAATCACTATCTGCTTGGATTAAAGCTCTTGAAATACCGTGTCTAATAGCACCTGCTTGACCAGTAGTTCCACCACCCTTAACATTAACTAATACGTCAAATTTAGTTGTAGTAGAAGTTAATTCTAAAGGTTGTCTAATAATAAGTTTTAAAGTTTCAAGACCAAAATAGTCGTCCATATCTCTTTTATTTATAGTTATTTTTCCACTTCCTGGCACTAAATAAACTCTAGCAACAGAGCTTTTTCTTCTACCAGTACCATAATATCTAGCTGCTGACATAGTTTACCCTCCTATACACCTTAAAATTTAAATTCTAAAACTTCTGGTTTTTGTGCTTCGTGTTTGTGTTCTGCACCTGCATAAACGTGAAGTTTTTTCATCATTTTTCTACCAAGAGCGTTTTTAGGTAACATACCTTTAACTGCAAGTTTGAAAACTTCTTCTGGTTTTTTCTCCATCATAGCTCTTAAAGTAGTTTCTTTAAATCCACCAACATAATCAGAATGTTTTCTGTATAATTTTTGGTCTAATTTTTTACCAGTGAATTTAACTTTATCGGCATTTATAACGATAACGAAATCACCTGTATCTAAGAAAGGTGTGTAAATAGGTTTGTGTTTACCTCTTAAAACACTAGCAACTTCAGAAGCAAGACGTCCTAAAGTTTTATCTGTTGCATCAACAACATACCATTTTCTTTCTATTTCAGCTGTTTTAGCTATAAATGTTGTTCTCATTTATGGTTCCTCCTTGAATTTAATACATATATTCGAAACCCGGGGCTAACGGATCTGAAAGTGGCATTAAAACGTTAATATTATACCTTAAATAGATAAAAATGTCAAGTAACAAAAAAACTTACATAAGAGGAGCAAATACTCTAAGAATAGATCGGAATAATCTTTTAGGAGCAGATACTTTTCTACATTTTTCTAATGAGTATTCTTCACATTTTTCTAAAGTATTTATAAAATCTTCTTTTACATTTAAAACAGTTTTTGAGTTATACATCCATACACCACATTCAAAATGTAAATATAAGCTCCTATAGTCCATATTTATAGTCCCTACAACTGCATATTTGTTGTCTACTACAAATCCTTTTGCATGTATAAATCCTGGCGTATACTCATATACTTTAACGCCACTTTCTACAAGCACTTGATAATTAGAACGTGTAACTTCAAACACTGCTTTTTTATCTGGTATATGAGGAGTTATTATCCTGACATCTACACCTCTTTTAGCAGCAATACAAAGACTATTAGACATTTCATAATCAATTATAAGATATGGTGTTGTTATGTATACATAATCTGTAGCATTATTTATAAGGTTCATAAATACATTTGTGCTAACTACCTCTTTATCAAGAGGGCTATCACTAAAAGGTATTATATATCCATCTTCTTTACTAATATCTTCATTTTTAACCTTATATTTAAAAAAGTCTTCATCAACTTTTCTTAAAAATTTCCACATATTTAAAAACATAACAGTAAAGCCCCATACACCTTCGCCTTTTATCATTATGCCAGTATCTTTCCAATGACCAAAACGCTCTATTTCATTTATATATTCATCAGCAAGATTTACACCGCCAGTAAAGGCTACTTTACCATCTATAACAGTTATTTTTCTATGTGTCCTATTATTATATAATACAGAAAAAATTAAATTAGCTGGGTTAAATATACTACATTTTATTCCATATTTTTCTAATTCCTTATCATAATTTTTAGGCAAAGTAGTAATACAGCCAAAATCATCATATATAAGACGCACTTCTACTCCCTGTTTTGCCTTTTTCTTAAGTATATCTAAAATTCCTCCCCACATTTTACCTTCTGCTATTATAAAATATTCCATAAATATAAAATTTTCTGCTTTTTCAAGTTCTTCTAAAAGATATTCATAATAAATCTCTCCAATAGGAAAAAATTTACTTTCTCTATTTTTAAAAATCTGACTTTCTCCATATTCAATAAGATATTTAGCTTCCCTCATAGCCACTTTATCTGTTTCTGAAAGACATCCTAAAATTTCTTCATCACTTTTAATTACCTTTGACAGCTCGTCCAAATGTTTTGCATAATATAGCTTTTCTTTATTTTTAGTAACTTTGCTAAATCTATTACTGCTAAATATTAAATAAAATATCCATCCAAGCTGTGGAAATAATAATATCGGTATAATCCACGCTATCTTATATGATGGATTCATATTGCTATTTATAAGCGATAATAATATAGCTATGCTAAATATAACCCCTATAATGTAAAAATAAAAAAAGCTATCTTGAAATTTCGCTACTATAAACAATATAATAAATATTTGTACAACAAAAGCAACAATCAAGACAAACGCTCTGCTAAAAAGAGCATCTATTACTTTTTTCATTTTAAATACCCCCTTTATGTTGTATTTTATTTCAATCTAGTTGTCTATAAAACATCTACATACAACCTTAAGCGTTAAAATATATTGATATTTGCTTCTTTTCCTTATCTACTTCT
>CALWSK010000009.1 GCA_944384195.1 uncultured Clostridia bacterium | reverse complement strand
GATAGGTACTAATGGTCGAGTGCTTGTCCAATAGATAAAGTTTAAATCAGGAAAAACTATCAATATGGCTAGTGTTTTCTATCAGTTTTGAGAGTATAAAAACTCTAAAAATTTACGGTGATAATGCGTCTAGGGGAAATACCCGTTCCCATACCGAACACGATGGTTAAGACTTAGACGGCTGATGATACTTGGCGGGGGACTGCCTGGGAAAGTAAGTGGTTGCCGTATTAAATAAGCCGATGTGGCTCAATTGGCAGAGCAGCTGACTTGTAATCAGCAGGTTGGGGGTTCGAGTCCCTTCATCGGCTTAGATATAAAATATATCATTATGGATCTTTAGCTCAGTTGGTTAGAGCATCCGGCTCATAACCGGACGGTCCAGGGTTCGAGTCCCTGAGGATCCATTTTGGCCCAATAGCTCAGTTGGTTAGAGCGCTGGCCTGTCACGCCAGAGGTCGAGGGTTCGAGCCCCTTTTGGGTCGCTAGTTAGAGGACGTTTAGTCCTCTTTTTTGTTGTGTTTATAATTTTCTTATACAGAAAAAGGACGGATTTAACCGTCCTAATTATCTATACATCACTATCTTGAATTTCTGCTTTATTAGCTGTTATATGTTTTTTAAAACCTTTAAAAGTAGAAATAAAAAAGTCTATTTCATTTTCTTCCATACTAGTTATGTAAGTGTAAAGAGTTGTTTTCTTTTTATCAAGACTTGTTTCTTCCTTAACGTCGTTTGTTTCATATAAAGGTGAAGTTATTAAAGTATCTAATGTAATACTAAAAAAGTTAGCAATTTTACATAAATTTTTAATACTTGTCCCTCTTTGTCCACGTTCTATTAGACCTAAAAAGCCAGGAGCTATATTTAATATTTCTGAAAGCTCATCAATTGTTAAATCTCTTTTTTGCCTTTCATATCTAATATTAGAACCAATTATTTTGTTATAATCCATTTTAAACCTCCATAAAAAAATATTTTATTTTTTATTATATGTAAGTTTTATTTTAACACAAAAAGCAAATATTTTCAAGTAATATATATAAATATTTTACAAAAAAATGAAAAATAAGTATATTTAATATATTTATTATAAAATATAAAATACATAATAAATAATATTTATTATTTAAATATTAATATTATTGGAATAAATCTTTAGTTCGTAATTTTCAGATATTTTTATGAATTTATAGACATAATTTTACAATTTTTCATCATTAATTTATATAGTATTGTAATTTTTAGTTTATAAAATATGGATAATATGTATTAAAATAAAAGTTAATTAAATTAATTTTTATTAAAATTTTTGAATTTTAAAGTCATTTTAAAATAATTATTTAGATAAAAGAGTTAATTTTATCTAGACAAATATATAAATTTTGTGTATAATTCAAAAGTTTAAGAGAGAGGATTTAAATAGGTTTTAAAAAGGAGAGAAAATGTATGAAATTAAAACAAATGTTATTAGCAGGTATTTTATCAACAACTTTATTAACAAGTCAAGTAGCTTATGCTGCATCTAGTACATCAAAAGTTACTTTTGATGAAGATGGGAATCTTGTTATCATTACTGAAGATAATGAAAGAATAACAGAATATGTTTCAACAGTTACTCAACAGACTGAAGGAAGATCAAAAGTTACTATAAATGCTAGTTTTATAGATGATAAAAATGCTTCTGAAATGACTGCTATATTATCTTTAAAAGGATTTATACCATCTAATAAAAAAATAACAGCATATAATTCAAGGTTAGGTATAATGGAATGGCCATATGAATATGGCGTAAAAGTAGAAAATATAGCTGATGACAGTCAAGTACAAATAGCTGATAGTGTACCTAAAAATAGGATAACAACATCAACAGTTAGTAGTTCAATATCTTATTCTATAGGTGGAGGAATAGATGTTTCAAAAAGTGAAGGTGGCGCAAATTTAAATGGTAATTATTCTTTTTCAAAATCTATAAGCTATGAACAACCAGAATATACAACAATACAGCTTGAAGATTCAAATGATTCTGCTGCTTGGAAAACAACTTTTTCTTGCACTAAAGATGGATATGATTTAAATAGTTGGACTCCATTTTGGGGAAATCAAATGTTTATGGTTAGTAGACATGGAAATACAAGCGCTACAAACTTTTTAGGAGATGATAAACTTTCATCATTAATATCTGGAGGATTTTCTCCAAATGTTGGTTTAGCTCTAGTAGCTCCATATGGTACACAAAAATCTAGATTAAAAGTTACTGTAAAAAGACATATGAATTCATATTATATGGATTGGATAGATGTAAACTGGAAAGGTCACAACCATGATGGTCTTGAAAAAGAAGAAGTTTTAGAATTTGAAATTGATTGGGAAAACCACAAAATTACAAGTATAACAAAATAATAATTTAGAAAAATAAATAATTAGTAATAGAAAATATAAGAGATAAGTTTAAAAATTTATCTTTAAGGCTAAAGACAAAGTCACAAAATATTAAAGACTTTGTCTTTTTTTTATAAAAAAATAGAAAGGAAAAAATAATTATTTATTAACAAAAATAAATAGAAGTAAATATGATATATAAATACTTTTTATGTTTGGATAAAAAAGATAAAATTATATATTTTGCAATATATTATAACAATACTATAAATTTAAACTTATAGATATAAAAATAATATATAGATTATATATGAGTGGAAGTTTATTCAAATAGTAGAAAATATGAGAAAAAATTATTAAAAAAAGAAAGTATATTTTTTGAAGATATATTTATAAAAAATAAAAATATTAGTAAAAAAGATGCTAAAAATAGATAGTTTCATAAGGAATAGATTAAAACTATATTTGCATATAGTATTTGAATAGATGTAATCAGAATAGATTTGCTTTATTAAAGATAATATAAATGATAGTAGAAAATTTATAATATTTTGTAATAAAATTAAACAAGAAAAATATACTAGGTGTAAAAAATAGAGATGGTTATAGAGAACATAAAAATTATAATATAAAATGTCTTAACTATAAATACTTAAAATTATGTATAAATATTAAGGATAGTATCAAGTTTATTTGTAGAAAGATTTGAGAATAATATATATATATAATATAACATATAGGAGAAATTAAATAATAGAGATATACATAGACAATTAGTAAATAAAAAATTAACTTTATCTTATCATATCTAAATTTAAGTAAATAATAATAGATAAAAATAGGTATATAAAACCTAAAGATTTTTATAGAAATTTAAAAATCTACTTAAAATATCTATTTACAGAATATTATAGCATTATTGTTTTTATCTATAAACTAAAATATTTATTATATAAATATTGATATTATTGTTTGAATTAATCTTTAATTCTTAATTTTCAGAAATTTTTATAAATTTGTAGACATAATTTTACAAGTTTTTATTATTAATTTATATATCATTATAATTGCTACTTTATAAAATATGTAAAATATATACTAAAAAAATAATTATATACACTATTTTTTATTAAAAATTTTATATTTAAAGTTATTTTAAAATAATGATTTAGATAAAAGAATTAATTTTATCTAGACAAAGGTATAAATTTTGTGTATAATTCAGAAGTGTAAAAAAGAGACTTACAAAAAAGGAGAGAAAATATATGAAATTAAAAAGAATGTTATTAGCAGGTATTTTAGCAACAAGTTTATTAAGCAGTCAAGTAGCTTATGCTGCATCTAGTACGTCAAAAGTTACTTTTGATGAAAATGGTAACCTTGTTATTATTACTGAAGAAAATGAAAGAATAACAGAATATGTTTCAACAGCTACTCAACAAAGTGAAGGAAAAGCAAAAGTTACTGTAGATGCTAGTTTTATAGATGATAAAAATTCTTCTCAAATGACTACTATTGTGTCCTTAAAAGGATTTATTCCATCTAATAAAAAAATAACAGCACATAATTCAAGATTAGGTATAATGGAATGGCCAGTTGAGTATGGTTTAAAAGTAGAAAATATAGCTGACGATAGTCAAGTACAAATAGCTCATAGTACACCTAAAAATACAATAACAACAACAACAGTTAGTAATACAATATCTTATTCTGTAGGTGGTGGAATAGATATTTCAAAAGGTTCAGCTAGTGGAAATTTAAATGGTAATTATTCTTTTTCAAAAAATATAAGTTATGAACAACCAGAATACACAACAATACAACTTCAAGATTCAAATGATGCTGTATCTTGGAAAACAACTTTTTCTTGCACTAAAGATGGATATGATTTAAATAGTTGGACTCCATTTTGGGGAAATCAAATGTTTATGGTAAGTAGACATGGAAATACAAGCAGTACAAACTTTTTAGGAGATGACAAACTTTCATCATTAATATCTGGTGGATTTTCTCCAAATGTTGGTTTAGTTTTAGTAGCACCAAAAGGTACACAAAAATCTAGAATAAAAGTTACTGTAAGAAGAGAAATGAATTCATATTATTTAACTTGGATAGATGTAAACTGGAAAGGTCAAAACTATGGTAGTACTGAAAAAGAAGAAGTTTTAGAGTTTGAAATTGATTGGGAAAACCATAAAGTTACAAATGTAACAAATGCATAATTTATACATATAAATTATTAGTAATAAAAAAGATAAGCTTTTTAGCTTATCTTTTTTATTTTTATATAATTAACTTATAATTTATAAATGTATTTATGTTTTAAAATTTAATAAATAAAAATAAATAGATATGGATAATATAAGTTCTATTAGGACGTATAATATGTTTTAATTAATATAGTATACATTTTAACAAAACAGAGTAAAAAACTTATATATACAAAATTAAAGCGTATATAAGATATATTGCATGTATAGAAATATTTTTATTATAAAAAATAATAAAATTTAAATTATATGATACTAAAATATAAAGATATAAATAGCTTTATAAACACGATATTAGCTCACAGGAGAGGTTTTAGAGGTTATAATATATATTATTCTAAAATATACTAAAAAACTAATATATACAAAATTAGACAGTATATAAAACGAAATATATGAATAAAAATATTTAGATAAAATAGATTAGAAATTAACATTAATAAAATAAAAACCCATAAGGATATTCCTTATGGGTAAAATAAATTAAATTATTTTAAAGTAACTTTAGCTCCAACTTCTTCAAGTTTAGCTTTACAGTTTTCAGCATCATCTTTAGCAACGCCTTCTTTAACAATTTTAGGAGCGCCATCAACGATTTCTTTAGCTTCTTTAAGACCAAGACCAGTTAATTCTCTAACAACTTTGATGATTTTAACTTTAGCATCACCAGGAACTTCTGTTAATTCTACATCAAATTCTGTTTTTTCTTCAGCAGCAGCACCACCAGCAGCACCAGCAGCAACTACAACACCTGCAGAAGCAGATACTCCAAATTTTTCTTCACAAGCTTTAACTAATTCGTTAAGCTCTAATACTGAAAGTTCTTCAATAGCAGTAATAAATTCTTCAATTGTTAATTTAGCCATTTTTATATCCTCCATTAATTATAATTAAATTTTAATATTAAGCAGTTTCTTTTTCTTCTGCGATTGCTTTGATTACACGAGCAAAAGCACCAACAGGTCCTTGGATACTTCCAAGAAGTCTTGAAAGAAGAACTTCTTTTGATGGAATATCTGCGATAATTTCCATACCTTTAGTATCATAGTAAGTACCTTCAATAACCCCAGCTTTAAATTCTAAAGCTTTTGCTTCTTGTCTAAATTTATTTAAGATACCAGCAGCAACTGTAGGGTCACCATAGCAAAGAGCTAATGTGCTAGGACCTTCTAAGTGTTGCCCTAAGCTTTCAAACTCTGTGCCTTCAATAGCAAATCTCATCATAGTATTTTTGTAAACTTTATAGTCTACACCAGCTTCTCTTAAAGTTTTTCTAAGTTTAGTATCTTGTTCAACTGTAAGTCCACGAGCATCAACTAAAACAGCAGAAGTAGCTTTAGATAGCTTTTCTTTAATCTCGTTAACTATGACTTGTTTTTGTTCAACTTTAGCCATTTTTTTACCTCCTATAAAATTTTTAAGGCAAATGCCTAGGAGCCGTAAAGTAAATATAAAAAGCCTTGCCAATAGCAAGGTTAAAATCCAAGATTTATCCTCGGTAGGTTGCAAAGCATTACGTAAAAACACCTACTGTCTACGGCACTTATTAAATAATAATATATTTTTATACAAATGTCAAGAATTTTATAAGCAATTTTTGAGTAATTTAGTTTAAAAATCAAGTGATTTTATTATTTTTATTAAAATTTGAAAAATAAAAATATATCTTAATTGTTTTAAATAAAAAGATTGTAGAAAAGCTCTACAATCTTAAAATTTTATATAATTAAAATCTTTCATAGTTTATTCTGTCTTGAGAGACTCCGAGTTCTAAAAGGTTTTTTTCTAAACTTTCCATAAACATAGGAGGTCCACAGAAATAAAAAGCAGCATTTAAAGGTAAATTTTCTTTTATCCATTCCTTAGAAACATATCCAGTAAAGTCATAATTTTCTCCTTCAACATCGTTTTCTAAAGGATTTGAATAGAATATGTAATTTTTAAGATTATTTTCTTTACATATATTATCTATTTCATCTTTGAAAGGATGCATACCGGAATTTTGAACAGCTTGTACAAAAGTTATGTTTCTATCTTTAGCTTCTTCTAAAAGCATAGATAAAACAGGAGTAACTCCAATACCTCCAGATAATAAAACAACAGGTACATCTTTAGGTAAAGTATCGTCAAGAACAAAAATTCCACAAGGAGGCATACATTCTATACTATCTCCTACGTTTAATTTATCGTGAAGATAAGAGCTCATAACTCCACCTTGAATTTTTTTAACACTAATTCTATAAAAGTCTTCATTTGGTTTCATAGATAAACTATAAGTTCTAGTTACATCTTGCATAGCGTTATCGTTTGTTTTTATTTTAAATGGAATAAATTGCCCAGGTATATGCTTAGGTAATTTAGAACCATCTTTTGCCTCAAAATAGAAAGATTTAATTGTATCACAAACATCTTCTTTTTTTACTAATACTAATTGTTTAAAACCTTCCCAAGTATTCATATTACTCCTCCAATCGATAATTATTATTATATAATAATTATAATTGATAGCATAATTTTTGTCAATATTTATATAAAAATAAATTGATTTATTATAGTATTAATTTAAGTTTTTTAGCTTTTGTTCTATTTCTTCTCTAGATACAGTATTTAAAGACGTTATATTACATTTTAAAGCGCGGGATAGATATTCTTTAGCAAGATTTATATTATTTTTTTCTTCTATGCAAGCTAGATGATAAAGACTATCTACAGAGTTAGGATTATATTCTATAGACTTTAGGAAATATTCTTTTGCTTTATCTAATATATTTTGTTCTAGATATATTTGACCAAGGTTGTCCCAAGCAGAAGCAAAAGTAGGTTCATCTTCTATTGCTAGTCTAGATATTTCTTCGGCTTTTTTATAATCTTTATTTAAAAGATAAAAATATCCAAGAGTAGTAAGAGAGTTTGGACTAAGATATGAATATTTTTGTCTTAAATCTTCTAAAGTAGCTATAGCTTTATCTATATTGTTAAGACGCCAGTAACAACTAGATATAGCAAGGGGAATATTTTTTTCAAGAAGCAAGGCTCTATTTTTGGCATTAGGTGAAAATATTTTTTTATTTAATTTATCCGAATTTAATTTATCTGATTTAAAAAATAAATTTAGGGCCTTGTCAAAATCTCCATCTTGTAAAAGGACAAGACCATAGTTATATATAGCTAGTGCATTGTTGGTATTTTTGCTAAGAGCTTTTTCATAGCATTTTATTGCTTTTTCTTTATCACATTTTATAAGATATAAATTGCCTAAAATGCCATATATATTTCCTTTCATATTATCACCTCAAAAATTAATGTTTTATAAAAATTTTAACACTAATTTTGATGCTATGCAATATATATTTATATACTATAAGATATAAGTCTTAAAATAGCTATAAATATTAAAGTAAGTCCAGATATCATAGATATTTTAGATTCATCTAGTTTAGAAAATTTTGTTAAAGAGCCAAGCAAAGAACCTAAAAATAAAAAGCTAAGTTGGAAAATTACTATAAATATAGGAAATAATATAGCATATCCATCAAAAGAGGAAACGGCAATACCAGTGCCTATAGCATCTATAGAAAGAGCAATACCAAGAAAAAGAGCTTCTTTTGCTTCTATTTTAAAAGAATTGTTTAAATCACAAGATGAAGGATTTTTTATTATCTTTATAGTAAGTCCAAGTCCTTTTATAAAAAATGAAATATCTTTTGGCATATTGTTTATATTATCTTGTTGATTTTCTTCTTTTTCAAGTCCCTTTTTTATTATAAATATTCCAAGTAGTACAAGAATTAAGATACTTATAAAACCTAAAAACTTCTCTGAAAATATATCTTCTATAATATTACCAAATCCTATAGATAGACTAGAGAATACAAGAGATATCATAGATATTACAAGTATAGATAAAAAATCGAATTTTATCTTCTTAAAACCATAGGATATACCTATACCAAAGGCATCTATACTAAGTGCTAGAGCAAGTATGATAAGCTGAATAACCATTTTATCCTCCAAAAATAAAAATATTATTTATATAATATGCTACATTTAAAAAAATGTTAATATAAGGCATAAAGTTAAAATGATAATAATATAAATTTATATATAATAAGATACAAGGGGGAAGAATATGCAATATTATAAACTGGATATGGACAAGCTATCAAATAATTTAAAAACAGATTTTGATAGAGGAATAAGCGAAAAAGAAGCAGAAAAAAGGATTAAAGAATATGGAGAAAATATATTAAAAGATGGAAAGAAAAAAAGTAATCTTAAAAAATTTTTAGCTCAATTTAATGATTTTATGGTTATAATTTTGCTATCAGCAGGAATTATATCTTTTTTAACAAGTCTCTTACAAGGTGAAAAAGATTTTATAGATACCATAATAATATTATTTATAGTTATACTTAATGCTTTTTTAGGATTTATACAAGAAAATAAGGCAGAAAAGGCATTAGAAGCTCTTAAAAAAATGTCAAGTCCTAAAGCTACAGTTATAAGAGATGGAAAAGTTTGTAAGATAGATAGCGCTTTTCTTGTAAAAGGGGATATAATATTAGTTAATGCAGGAGATTATATTTGTGCAGATGCTAGGATTATAGAAAGTTTTGATTTTAAGGTAGAAGAAGCATCATTAACTGGAGAAAGCTTACCAGTGGAGAAAATATCTAAAAGTATAAAAGAAGATGATTTGCCACTTGCAGATAGAAAAAATATGATATATATGGGGACATTAGCTATAAATGGTAAAGCAAAAGCAGTAGTAGTGGAAACTGGTATGCAAACTCAAATGGGAAATATAGCTAATATGCTAATATCTGAAGAAAAAGAGATGACAAATCTTCAAAAAAAATTAGAAGAAACCGGAAAAATACTTGGCATAGGAGCTTTAGCAATTTGTGTAGGTATATTTTTTATAGGACTTTTAAGAAAAATTCCACCATTTGAAATGTTTATGACATCAGTTAGTCTTGCAGTAGCTGCTATACCGGAGGGCTTACCAGCTATAGTTACTATTATGTTAGCTATTGGTGTAGAAAAGATGGTTAAGAAAAATGCTATTATAAGAAAGCTTCCGGCGGTTGAGTCTTTAGGCTCTGCTACAGTTATATGCTCTGATAAAACAGGAACACTAACTCAAAATAAAATGACAGTAGTAAAAACTTATTGTAATGATAAGCAACTTTTATATAGTTATTTAGCACTTTGCAATAATGTAGAAATAGGAAAAGATAATAAGCTTATAGGAGAGCCTACAGAAAAGGCTATTATGGAACTTGCTATAAAAAATGGAGTTTATAAAAAGACAGAAGAAAAGGCTATGCCTAGAATGCAAGAAATAGCTTTTAACTCAAAAAGAAAAATGATGAGTACAATACATAGAACGAAAAATGGTTATAAAATAATAACAAAAGGTGCTATAGATATGCTTTTAGAAAGATGTAGTTATTTTTATGAAAATGGCAAGATAGAACCTTTGACAGATAGAAAAAGAAAAGAAATTTTAAGAGAAAATCTTGTTATGACAAAAGATGCTCTTAGGGTTTTAGCTGTTGCTTTTAGAGATAGTGATAGCATAGTAGATATAAAAGATAAAAATGTGGAAAAAGAGCTTATATTTTTAGGGCTTGTAGGTATGATAGACCCTCCAAGAGAAGAAACTTCTATGGCAGTAGCTAAATGTAAAAGAGCAGGTATAAAGCCAGTTATGATAACAGGCGACCATATAGAAACGGCAAAAGCTATAGGTAAAAAAATAGGTATATTATCTGATGGAGGGCTTGCTATAACAGGAGCAGAGCTAGATAAAATAAGTCAAGAAAAACTTTGTGAGGATATAGAAAATTATGATATATTTGCAAGGGTAAGTCCAGAACATAAGGTTAGGATAGTAAAAGCTTTTAAAGAAAAAGGGCATATAGTAGCTATGACAGGAGATGGAGTAAATGATGCACCAGCTTTAAAGACAGCAGATATAGGCTGTGCTATGGGGATAACCGGTACAGAGGTTGCAAAGGGAGCATCTGATATAATATTATCTGATGATAATTTTTCTACTATAGTAGATGCTATAAAAGAAGGAAGAAGTATATATGAAAATATAAAAAAATCAGTACATTTTTTATTATCTAGCAATATAGGGGAAATAATTACTATACTTATGGCACTACTTCTTGGATTTAAAGCACCTCTTGTTGCAATTCAGCTTTTGTGGATAAATTTAGTTACAGACTCATTGCCAGCTATTGCTCTTGGTATAGACCCTATAGAAGATGATATTATGAATGGCAAAGTATTAAAATCTAAAAATGGTATATTTACAAAAAGCAGATGGATTAGAATAGCATTAGAAGGTATGCTTATAGGAATGTTGAGTCTTTTAGCTTATGCCATAGGGTTAGTATATTTTGATAATCATATAATAGGTTCTACAATGGCATTTGCTACTCTTAGTATATCCCAGCTTATACACGCTTTTAATATGAAGAGCGAATCTTCTATATTTAAAATAAATATATTTAATAATATTTATCTTATTTTAGCTCTTGTTGTTGGATTTTTCCTTCAATCAATAGTTATATCTATTCCTTTTTTTGCAAATATATTTGGAGTATGTGGACTTAATACATTACAATGGTTAATAGTTTTAATTTTAAGTGTTTTACCTATAGTTATTGTAGAGCTTGAAAAACTTATAATAAAAAAATAATATATAATTAGGTATAGATATAATCTATGCCTATTTTTTATTAATCAAATTAATATTTCTCTTAAATTTTAAGAATATTTATTTTAAATAAAAAAATGGTTTAAAATATTTTTCATATTAGGTATTTTTTTTTATAAGATGGCAAAGATATTAAAAAATAGTTAGATTGGAGAATATATATGATAAAAAATTTATCCATAGCAGTATTTATTATATTTATTTGTTTTTTAATATTTGTAGGGGTAAGTATAGGGTATAGTATATATAATAAGTCAGAACCGTCTAAACAACAACTAGTAGAAAATGAAAGTACGGAAATAACTACTTTAGATTTAATAGAAAATATAAAAGAAACAGAAGTTAATAATATAAATATACCAAAGATTACTCCATCTACAAAAATGGTATATAAATATTTTTATAAATTAGATAATACTACAGAAGTTATAGAAGATGTTCCGCCATATTTTTTAATAGACTTAACAAGACAAGATTTAGAAAAAGAGTTTAAAAATTGGCAGATAGAATCTTTTTCTACATCTGAAGTTGTTATGAAAACGGTAATAGAAGGTGAAAGTATACAACACTATATAATAGGGGATTATGATGGTTTTGTTGCAGTATTTTATGAAAAAGAAATAAATGGAAATAACTTGAAAGAAATTACTAATATACCATTAGAGTCTTTAAGCATAGAAGAACAAGAAGAAATAAAAAAAGGAATAAAAATATCTGGTAAAGAGGAACTAATAAAATTTTTACAAAACTATGAAGCATAATAATACAAAAATATACAAAATAAATAAAATATCGCAAAATACAACAAAAATTATTTAAAATGCACAAAAAAATATGTGAAAAAAATGTCATATTTGTTAACACTTATTTCTTTTATCTGTTATAATATTACTTGTGAAAACCCTTAAAATATTTTCATATTTACAGTTAAGAACATCCCACAATTGTTCTGCTGTAAACCCCATAAAAAATACCTTCTCTTTAAAAGATAGCTAAAAGCTATCTTTTTTCATTTATTTTAAGAATGAGAATGATTTCAAAAAGTGTTAAAAATTATCTTTTATAAAAATAAAATGAAAAAAATAAACAAAATATATTAAAAATTTATTATAATAATTTAAAAAAATAAGCTGTAGAGTATTCTACAGCTTATTAAAATATATTAGTTTAATACAACAATTTTTATAGGATTATTGATAGGAGGAAGACTTTTTGTCATAACAGGGCTATATTCAACTTCTAGTTTTTGTCCAACTACAAGCCAATTATATGCATTTAAGTCATTTTTGTTTTTATATTCTACAACTAAGTCATCATTTAAGTTTAAAACAACTTCTCCAAGCTTTTCATCTACAACTAGAACTTGTTTATTTTCTTTATCAACACTTTTTATAGTAGCAGTTCCCTTAATACTAGGAGCTTTATTTTCTGTTTGATTTTCATCAGAAGAAGATTTAACAACTTTTATGCTTTTAGGATTATTCATAGGAGGTATGCTCATAGTCATAGCTTTGCCTAATACAACTTCTATTTCTTGTCCGGCTTTTAGCTCTTTTGCTAAAGTAGTATAATCTATTTTCATATCTTTAGGAACATTAAGTTTAATTTCGCCAAGTTCATTATCTTTGTATAATACAGACATATTACCTTCTGAATCTTTTTCAACACTTATTATTTGTCCGTGAGAAATTTTATCTACAACTTTTACGCTTTTAGGATTATTCATAGGAGGTTGGCTAGCTGTCATAGTATCGCCATATACTACTTCTAGATTTTGTCCTATTAAAAGCTCTTTATCATCTGTTGTATAGTCAATATTTAAGTCTTTTATATTTAGTACAACTTCTCCTTTTTGGCTATCTTTTACAGTAATAGTATTTTTATCTTTATCTATAGCTATTATTTCTATAGTATCTGATTTTGTTATATTATCATCTCCAATAACTAAAGAGCCATTATCATTTAGAGTATATTCCATTTGTATAAGATTAAGTAATTCTACAGGTACATAAGTAACACCATCTTTTACAATAGGTTTTTGTCCTAGAGGTTGTGGAGCCATTTTAGAGAAAGTATAAGCATCGCTTATAGTTGAAAAAGTTATAAATTGTGGAGCTTTTGTTAAAGATACAGTTTTAGTTTTTGCATCATAGTTTATAACAAAATCCATTTTTTCAAATACAGCTCTAACTGGGAAGAGTGTTTTTCCATTTTCTTTTATAGTATTTACATTTTCTAATAGTTTACCATTTACAAATATGCTATTAGGCATTTTAGTAGCATCTTGTACTTTAGCTACAGGTGTTTTATCATTATTTAAATCATTAGCAAAAGCAGTAGTAGACATAAGAGAAGCTAAAGCTATGATAGGTATGATTTTTTTAATATTTTTTTTCATAATAATTCCTCCAATTTATATAAAAGTTTTATTTTTTTTGTTATATCTATTAAACGGATAAAAAAAATAAAAGTTCCAAAAAAATATAAAAAATAAAAAATAGGGCTAAAAGCCCCATATATAATGAAAATTTTAATTAAGAATTTATAAATATTCTTATATTTTCTATTAAAGAATTTAAAAGGTTTGAGTCATTAACAACAATAAGACTGCTCATAACCACTATGCCAAATAATATTACAAAAGTTAAAGGAAATTTTTTTTGTTTTTTAAAATTATTATGAGTTAAGATATTTTCGTTAAACATAAGATACCACTTTCTTTATTTTTAAATAAATTTTTTTATTATTTTCATTTCTTCTTCATTAGCAAGTCTATAAGAGCCTTCTTCTAATGTTTCATCTAAGATTATTTTATCAAAAGAGGTTCTTTTTAGATATACAACTTTTTTACCGAAAGTTTCAAACATTCTTTTTATCTGGTGATATTTGCCTTCTTTTATAGTTATGTTTACTTTAGAAAAATTATCAGAGCTATAGTCTATGCTAAGTTTAGCGGGTAAACATTTATAGCCATCTTTTAAGATAATTCCTTCTTTAAATTTTTCTATATATTTATCATCTACTTTACCATTTATATGTGCAAAGTAAGATTTTTCTATATGTTTTTTAGGTGATAGAGTATTATGGGCAAATTTTCCGTCATTTGTAAGGATTAAAAGCCCAACTGTATCTTTATCTAATCTACCAACAGGAAAGAGCTTATATTTTTTATATTCATCAGATAACAAATCTATAACTGTTTTTTCTTTTTCATCTTCTGTAGCACTAATTACTCCTTTTGGCTTATTTAAGATAAGATATATATATTCTTCATAAGATACCACTCTTTTATCAAAAGTTATAATATTTTTTTCTTTATCAATTTTTGTATCTGCCTTTATACATACAACGCCATCTATCCAAATTCGCCTTTGTTTTATATATTCGCGAACTTCACTTCTACTACCTATACCAGCATTTGACAAAAATTTATCTAGCCTGATAAGTGGCATATATTTTCCTCCCTAATATACAAATTTTTTATATACAAATGATTTGTATTTTGTTATAATTATAATACATTTTAGTTATTATGTCGATTATTTTATAAAATTTATTTTAGGAGGTTATCTTATGGCTATAATACAAGAAGGAATTGTTTTAAACGAAGACAAAACTTTAAGTTTTGGTAACTATGAAGCCATTGAAAAAATTAAAGTAGAAAATTTTACTTTAGATAAAGATAAATATAAAGTTAGAACACATAAAGAAGTTACAAGGCTATCTAAAAATGGTGTTTTGGTTTTAGAAACAGTGCCAGGAGCTACTATCCATAATTTTGATAAAAAAGAAAAGGAAGTTTCATTTTTAGCAGAGGGTATGGGAGATACGCTTATTACTTTAGAGCTTGAAGAAAATACAACATATTCTCTATATATAAACGATTTAAAAATAGATAATATAAAAACTAATATTTCAGGTAAAATCAATTTTAGTACAACTTTATCTAAGGATATGCAAGAAATAAAGATAGAAAAGTTTAGCTAATTTTAAAGTAGGTGGGCTGTTGCTTTACCTACTTTTTATGTTTATACTTTTAGAAAGGAGGATATTATGGCTAGGTGGATAATAAGAAATGCAAAAGCAAATATAGAGAAAATGAGCCTAGAATTTGGAATAAGCAAGATATTTGCAACAGTATTAGCTAATAAAGATATTTTAACAAGAAGGGCTTTAGATACCTATCTTTATAAAGATGAAAGATTATTTTTAAATAGTCTAGATATGAAAGATATGAAAAATGCAGTACTTAGCATAATAGAAGCTATATCAAGAAAAGAAAAAATATGTATATATGGAGATTACGACGTTGATGGAGTTACAAGCACTACTATTTTATATAAGGCTATGAAAAAGATAGGAGCTAATGTTATATATTATATTCCAGATAGAGAAGAAGAAGGATATGGACTTAATATAGAGGCTATAGATGAGCTAAAAGCTAAGGGTGTAGATATTATTCTAACTTGCGATAATGGTATAGCAAGCATAGAAGAAGTATATCATATAAGACAAAGCGATATGCAAATTATTATTATAGACCATCACGAACCTAGATTTTTTGAGCAAGACGGAGAGAAGATAGAAGTAGTACCAGATGCTAATTACATAGTAAATCCAAAGCAAAGAGAATGCCCTTATCCTTTTAAAAATCTTTCGGCAGGGGGTCTATGTTTTAAATTTATAAAAGAGCTTTATGAATATATGGAAGTGGATTTTTCTTTAGATGAATATCTTGTTTTTGCGTCTATATCTACAGTTTGTGATATAGTAGATTTATTAGATGAAAATAGGCTTATAGTAAAAATGGGACTTGATATAATTAATAAAAATAAAAAGATAAATCTTGGACTTTATGAGCTCTTAAAACTAAATCAGATAGAAGATAAAGAGATAGATGAATATGATTATGGATTTGTTATAGGACCTTGTATAAATGCTTGTGGGAGGCTAGAAACTGCTTTAACGGCAGTAAAACTTTTTATATCAGAAGATGAAGAAGAACTTAAAGAGCTAGCAAAAGAGCTATATGAGCTAAATAGCTCTAGAAAAGAGCTTACTAAAAATGCAGTAGATGAGCTTTTAGACTATGTGGAAAATTCTAGCATAAAAGATGATAATGTGCTTGTTATATATAATGAGAATATCCACGAATCTATAGCTGGTATAGTAGCAGGGAAGATAAAAGAAAGATATTATAAACCTACCTTTGTAATAACAAAAGCTAAAGACGGAGCTAAAGGTTCTGGAAGAAGTATTCCGCCTTATGATATGTTTAGTGAAATGATAAAATGTTCTAGTCTTTTTACAAGATTTGGAGGGCATAAGATGGCAGGGGGGCTATCTCTTAGCCTTGACAATATAGATAAATTTAGAGAAGAAATAAACAAAAACTCTTCTCTTACAAAAGAAGACTTAGAAGAAACTTTAGTTATAGATAAAGCGCTTAGTTTTTTAGATATAGATATAAATTTAGCTAAAGAGCTTGAGAGAATGAAGCCATTTGGTAAAGAAAATAGACAACCACTTTTTGCTACTAAAAATGTTGTTATAAAAAATATAAGATTTGTAGGAAAAAATTCGGATATATTACAATTAGATTTATATAGGGATAATAGAATGTTAAAGGCTATAAGCTTTGATGGCTATAAAAAATTTATAAATATATTAGAAGAAAATATTTCTAAGGAAGAATTTGAAAATATATTAAACGGAAAACAAAAATATATTGACTTAAATTTTGATATATTATATTCTATTGAAGTAAATAAATTTAATGGCTATGAAAATATACAACTTATATTAAAAGATTTTAGATTATCTTAAATAAGGAGAAAAATATGGATTTAAAAAATATAATAAGAAATGTACCAGATTATCCTAAAGAGGGGATACTTTTTAGAGATATCACAACTGTTTTAAAAGATAAAGATGCGCTTAGATATTCTGTAGATGAAATAAGCAAATCTCTTGAAGGACTAGAATTTGACTATATATTAGGGCCTGAATCTAGAGGGTTTATTTTTGCTATGCCCATAGCATATAATATGAATAAGGGATTTATACCAGTAAGAAAAGCTGGAAAACTTCCTTGTGAGGTTATATCTAAAGAATATGACTTAGAGTATGGCTCTGCTACTTTAGAAATACATAAAGATGCTCTTAAAAAAGGTGATAAAGTAGTTATAGTAGATGATTTATTAGCAACTGGTGGTACTTGTAAGGCTATTATGGAGCTTGTAGAAAGTATAGGAGTAGAAATAGTTAGCATAAACTTTTTTATAGAGCTTGAAGAATTAAATGGTAGAGAATTTTTAGGAGATTATAATATACATTCTGTTGTTAAATATTAGAAGAATTAGAATAAAAGGCATAGCTATAATAGATATGCCTTTTATATTTTATTTGTTTACTAATTTTTTAGTTTCTAAAATTTTTCTATCTGCATATAAAACAACATCTTTTATAATAAGTTTTTGTATTGCAGATATAAATACTTCTATAAACTCAAAGTCTATTTCATTATTTTTTATAGGTAGTTTAATTTTTGAATTATTCATTGCATCACGATTAAATTTATTTCCATAATCAAATTTATTTAATGTATAAAATCTACATAAAGAAATAATAAACATAGATTTATTTTCATTAAAACCTTCAAATTTAGGTATTAGATTTTGAATATGTGAATATCCAATAAAATCAATTTTTTGATAAAACATTGTATCTGCACCTATTGTTGTATCAGAACAAGTTATAGTATTTCCACTATTAAGAGGATTTAAAGTTGAAAATCCCATAACTCCATTATTATTAGATGAATTAGATACTAAGGGTATTTTTCCATTTTTAGATATAATTTCTTCATTAGATAATTTATAGTATTTTGTTGGATTTATATAAAATAAATTACCAAGTCTAAACTCTTTCCATTTAAGATTATTAAAATCTTCAAGAGCTTTTTTTTCATCTTCAGTTAATTTATAGTCTTTTAGCCCTGTTGCTAAAAGATAAGCCTCTAGTTCCGATATATGATAAGCCTCTAGTTCCGATATAAAACTTTCCATAAAGTCAAAATCTATTTCTCCATTTTTTGTTGGTAAGAAGATTTTCTTATCTTTAATTTTTTCCCAAGAACACATGTTTTCATATCCAAACATTTTATTTAGGAAATGTAAACTATTTGCTAGAAATAAACCTTGATTTTTAGTTATGTAAAAATTTGTTTTAAGAGAAAAAACTCTTGCATGTGTTACCATTTTATATTTAAATTGACGATAAAATGCGTAGCCAAACATATCAACAGTTATAGTTGATTTATCAAAAATTTTTGCTGGAATATCAGTTTTACCTAAAATTCCATTATTAGTTATACCAGAAGTTATTACATATACACCTTTATTATTAATATGAGATTTTTGGATATCAAAATCTCCATTTTGGCTTTCAAATAAATCTTCAATTCTATATTCGCCCCACTCAATATTTTTTAATTTTTCATTGAGTGAGGCATCTACTTTTCCAAGTCTTTATTATCTTTATCTTGTTGTTTTAAAATATTAGAAACTTCCCAAGATAAATACTCACTTACAGTCTTTTTAAAATCTTCTAAAGTTGGTTTTATATCTATAGGTGCACTTTGGTTCCAATCTGCCCCATCTTCGGGATCTATAGTCCCTTCATAATATTCTTTTTCTGTAAATATATTTAGTTTAGATTTGCCAAAACGCACTAAGTTTATAACTTCTTCATAGCGTTCTTTTGCTCTATCTGTATCTCTTAAATTTACACTTGCCTTTTTACGATTTGTACGAGAGTATCCGTCATTTGAAAAATCTATAAATTTTACAATTTCATCTTTTTGATGAGGTTCACCAATTCTAAAAACATATATGTGTGTTTGTACACTTGATTTACCTACAAATAAGTCTAGAGGCATCTTTATACTAGCTAAAAGAGTATTATTTTTAAGTATTTTCTTGTTATAGTATGTAGCTTTTCCAGAGCCGGCAGAGCTTTGTATAATAATAGCTCCATATCCTCTAGTCATCATAGAAAAAGCTTTTTCTACAAAAATCATACCATTACCTTCTGCAGAATATGGTGGGTTTAATACAAACGCATTTGCTGGGAATTTTTCATTATCTTTACCTAAGCCATAGTTTCCATTAAAATCTTTTATAGAATCTTGATTTAGAATATGTGAGCTACCATCTCCCATTAAAATCATATTTAAGATAGCAAGCATGTATATATTAGGTAATATTTCTACACCTAATAGTTGATTAGCTTTAATATGTACTATTTTTTGTATTAATTCTTCGGGAGATTTTATAGAATTTTTAGCATCTATCAACATTTCATTCATAGCAGCTACTAATAGACCAGCAGAACCTGTAGCAAAGTCCCAAACATATGAGTCTTTGTTAACTCTTGCAAGTTTTACCAAAAGAGTAGCTACATAAGAAGGGGTTAATACTACATCATTTAATTTATCTTGAGAAAATCCAAGCCAACTATACATTTCATTAAAAAGTTTACCGGTAAAATCTGTATTTAATCCTATTTTATAGTAAATACCTAAATCATCTACAATTTTTGTAAAAACTCTTTTTAATTGACTTTCTCCATTTTCTGCTTTATTAATATTATTTGTTTCTAAAGTGTTTTGTAAAGTTCTAATAATTAAAGCTTTTTTATCTTGTGGCAATGATTTTTCATTTAAAAAAGCTTTAATTTTTCTAAGTATTATATCACCATCTCTATTTCCTTCTTCTTGGGAAGATTTTAGATCAGATTTTTCAAGAGCAGATACTTTGTTAGGTATACCAAGAGTAGCAATTATAGATGCGGCTACTAGATACACTCTATCACTCTCGCTAAGTCCTTTTTCATTTTGATAAATATCATTATTAATTTTAACTAAGCTTGCATCAATTTCAATTTCTCTTTGTTTTTTTATTTTATCAAGTTCGTTTTGCGATAATTTTAAACTTTTTATTTTTTCTATAAAGTCATCAAAGTTTTCTTTTTTTAAAAATGAAAAGTCAGTATAATCATCAACTTTTTGTCCTACACCAAAGTTGGTTTTTGAAACATAATAAACTCCTATAGAATGTTCTATAGTTCCAAATTCATTTTTAAAACCAGTCATACCAATAGCTATTATATCTGTGTAACTTGTATAGTGTAATAAGGCATTTGCATAGTGGATAGCTCCATTTACTGCATAAGAATTTATATTTTTAAAATTAGGTTGATTTTTGGAGGTTTTATTTTCCACTTTTCCTTCACTATCTAATTTAACTAATTTATCTTTATAGCCTTTATACTCTATAAGTATAGGATATTTATTTAGATTTTTATCTTGTAAAAGTAGTTTTGCATCAGGACGATTTCCGCCTTTACCACCACTTTTTGAATAATATTCATTTAAAGCTTTGTCTATTTCATCATTTAAAGCTTCTTGTTCAAGTTTATAATCTAATTTATAAGATTTTAGCCAACTATTTCCAATATCTGCAATATTAGGTTCAATAGATTTTTTGGCACTCATATAAATTCCTCCTTAATGTTTAATAAAGATATTATATATTATATATAATTTTATGACAACAAAAATTATATAATTTAGACTTGCAAATTATACTTCGCAAAAGCATATTATATAAAATAGCTTTGCGGGGGTGTTTTTTTGTTTTTTTCATTTTTAAGTGGAATTTTTATGTTTTCTTGTGTTTATTCTGGAGAAACTTTTCCAAAACCTCTTACAAGAGAAGAAGAGGAAAAATATATAAAAGAATATCAAGAGGGAAGCATAGATGCTAAGAATATATTAATAGAGCATAACCTAAGGCTAGTAGCCCATATAGTAAAAAAATACACAAATTTTCAAAAAGATAGTGAAGATTTAATATCTATAGGAACTATAGGACTTATAAAAGGTATATCTACTTTTAAAGATGGAAAAGGGACTAAGCTTGTTACTTACTGTGCTAGATGTATAGAAAATGAAATACTTATGTATATACGCTCTAGCAAAAAGTATAACAAGGATATATATTTGCAAGACACAGTAGGAGTAGATAAGGACGGAAATGAAGTTACTTTGCAAGATAAGGTAGCAGATGATAGTATTAATATAGATGAGGAAGTCTTTTTGAAGATGCAAACAAAGACGCTATATCAAAAAATTAAGTCTTTATTAAAAGGTAAAGAAAAAACCATAATAGAGCTTAGATATGGGCTATTAGACGGAAAAGAGAGAACTCAAATAGATATAGCTAAAAAGCTTGGAATAAGCCGTAGCTATGTTTCTAGGATAGAAAAAAGAGCTATAGAAAAGCTTAGCAAAGAAATGAATATATTAAACTAACTATAAAGCTTTTGCTTTATAGTACATAAATTCCGCAAAGCTATAAATTAAAGCCGTATTTATATAATACGGCTTTTTTACATAACAATATTTATTCCGTTTTTCTTAAAAAATCTAAGAATAGTATCTTCCCAAATTTTATCTTCTATTTTATCAAGAGAAAAATTTTTTTGGCTAGTCCCAGTAGTACATATTACTTCTTCATTTTGATAAGTTATGTTTAAAAACATAGCATTAGCATTTTCGCAAAGATTATTTACACTCTCATCATCAAGAGAAAAAACTATCTTAAAATAAGCCGGTTTTCTATCCCCTTTAATAAGAGAAAAGATATAAGGACGAAGCTCTTTCCATTTTACAAAATATCTTTTATCATCTTTTTCTAAATAGTCTTTGTTTATATTTCCAAGTATTTCATATTTTACTATAGTTTCTAAAGAGAGTGAGCGTAGCTCTAGCTTATCAAAAGTTTCTTCTCTAAATAGTTTTTGCATAAAAATTTTTATATCTGAATTTTCCACAGTAAAAGCAAGCATATATTTCACCTCATTTTTATTATACCAAAAAAGTATAAAAAAACACAAGTATATATTATAAACATAACTTGAAAGATAGATTAAAAATGGTTAAAATAATAAGAAAAGAATAGGAGAATATAAAAATGAAATATGGATTTATAAAGGTTGCTACTGCCACATTTGATATAAAAGTTGCCGATTGTATGGCAAATGCTAAAGAGATAGTATCTAATATAAAAGAGGCTAGCAAAAATGCTACAAGCCTTATAGCTTTTCCAGAGCTATGTATTAGCGGATATACTTGTAGTGATTTATTTTTGCAAAGTTTTTTATTAGAAGATAGTAAAGAGGCTTTAAGATATATTTTAAATTCTACTAAAGATTTAGATATAACTTGTATAGTAGGTATGCCCTTTGAGGTAGAGGCTAAGCTATATAATTGTGCTATATGTTTTTATAAAGGCAATGTATTAGGGATAGTGCCTAAAAGTTATATCCCAAATTATAATGAATTTTATGAAAAAAGACATTTTAATGTTTTAGAAGATGGACAAGATATTTATGTAGAAGATAGTACTTTAAGTAATGAAAAAATCCATTTTGGTAAAATAATATTTGATACTAAAATAAAAAATTTTAAATTTGCTATAGAAATATGTGAGGATTTATGGACAGTTATTCCGCCTAGTAGCTACTATAGTCTAAATGGAGCTAGTCTTGTAGTTAATATATCAGCTAGTAATGAGATAGCAGGAAAAGAAGAATATAGGAAAGAGCTTGTAAAAAATCAGTCTGCAAGGTGTATGTGTGGATATATGTATGTAAGTGCGGGAAATGGAGAATCTACTACAGATTTAGTATTTTCAGGACATAATATGATATATGAAAACGGAAAGCTCCTTAATGAGAGTGAAAAATTTAAAAGTAATATAACATATGCCGAAGTAGATTTAGAATATATAATAAATGAGAGAAGAAGAAATACAAGTTTTACTCTTAGACAAGATAGTTATATAAAAAGGATAGAATATAATCTTAAAGATTTAGATTTTGATTTAACAAGGGAGATAGACAAAGCACCTTTTGTTCCTAAAGATGAAGAAAAAAGAGCTAAAAGATGCAAAGAAATATTAGATATACAAGCATATGGACTTAAAAAACGTATAGAGCATATAGGCATAAAAAATGTAGTAATAGGAATATCTGGGGGACTAGATTCTACACAAGCTTTATTAGTTATAAATAGAGCTTATGATATTTTAGGTTATGATAAAAAGGGGATAATAGCTGTTACTATGCCTTGCTTTGGGACTAGTGATAGGACATATAATAATGCTAAAAAATTATGTAATCTTCTAGGAACAACACTTTTAGATATAGATATAAAAGAGGCAGTCCTTACACATTTTAAAGATATAGGACAAGATGAAAATATAAAAGATACAACTTATGAGAATTCTCAAGCAAGAGAGAGAACTAAGGTTTTAATGGATTTAGCAAATAAATATAATGGTATAGTAATAGGAACTGGGGATTTATCAGAGCTTGCTCTAGGGTTTGCTACATATAATGGCGATCATATGAGTATGTATGGAGTTAATGCTTCTATACCTAAAACTTTAATAAGATATTTAGTGGGATATTTTGCTAGCATAAGTGATAACAAGCTAAGGCAAACGCTTATGGACATATTAGAAACTCCAGTATCGCCAGAGCTATTGCCTCCAGATGAGAAAGGAGAATTAGCTCAAATAACAGAAGATATAGTAGGGCCTTATGAACTTCACGACTTTTTCTTATACAATATGATAAGATATAACTTTGATATAGAAAAAATTTATTATTTAGCAAAAAAAGCCTTTAATAATTCTTACGAAAATAGTATAATATTAAAATGGCTTGAAAAATTTTATATAAGATTTTTTACACAACAATTCAAACGCTCTTGCTT
>CALWSK010000008.1 GCA_944384195.1 uncultured Clostridia bacterium | reverse complement strand
TTTAGTGTGTGTTCACTTTTTAAATTTTCGGGTTGTCTAATTCTTTTTATGATTATTTAGTTTTCAATGTTCAACTTTCTGTCGTTTTTTGACGACTTGATCATATTACCATATTTTTAAAACCTTGTCAACACTTTTTTAAAATTTTTTAATTTTACTTTAAGTGTTTTGTTAAAACGGAGAAGGTGGGATTTGAACCCACGCACCGCTATTAACGATCTACTCCCTTTCCAGGGGAGCCCCTTCAGCCACTTGGGTACTTCTCCCCAAAGCTCCACAAGGCAAAAAAATAACGGAGGATCAGGGATTCGAACCCTGGCGCCGCTCTCACGACCTGCCGGTTTTCAAGACCGGACCCTTCAACCACTTGGGTAATCCTCCATATTGTAATATAACGTTCTTGGCTCTTGCCTTAAGAACAATATTTATTATATATGCGTTTCTATAAATTGTCAACACTTTTTTTAAAATTTTTTATATTAATTTTTTTCTTCCTTAATATATAAAAAAATAATATGAGTATATTATAACCTTCTATCAAAAAATATATTCATAAAATAAATAATAACTAGTATTATAGACAACATATTTTTATAATGATATAATTCATATAAAAACAAGAGGTGATATTATGAATATAGAAAAAATTGTACTAAATAATTTTTTAAATTTAATTAAAATAGATACAACATCAGATGAACACTCAAAAACATTCCCATCAACAAAAACACAACTAGAGTTTGCGAAAGTTCTAGCTAAAAAATGTGAAGAAATAGGTCTAGAAAATATTTATATAGATAAAAATGGTTATGTACTTGCATCTCTTTCAGGCACGGATAAATCAAAACCTACTATAGGCTTTCTCTCACATATGGATACAAGCCCAGAATTTAAAGGAACTGATATAAAACCAAATATTATAAAAAATTATACTGGAGAAGATATAAATCTTAAAGGAATAACCCTATCTAAAAATGATTTTCCATCATTAAATAACTATATAGGCAAAACATTAATTACAACAGATGGGACTACCCTTTTAGGTGCAGATGATAAAGCCGGAATAAGTGAAATACTTACTGCTTTTGAATATTTAAAAAATAATAAAGATTTAAAATATGGAGATATAAAACTAGCTTTCACGCCAGATGAAGAAGTAGGTAATGGGGTATCACATTTTGATGTTAAATCTTTTAATTGTGCCTTTGCTTATACAATAGATGGTGGAAAAATTGGAGATTTAAACTTTGAAAATTTCAATGCAGCTAGTGTATCTATAGAAATAAAAGGTAAAAATGTACATACTGGATATGCAACAGATATAATGATAAATTCTTCAATGGTAGCAAATGAATTAATAAGCATGTTACCAAATAAAACTCCTACAAATACAAAAGATTATGAGGGCTTTTTTCATCTTTGCGATATAAATGGTAATGTAGAAAAAACTAATTTATCACTTTTAATACGTGATTTTGATAAAGAAGAATTTGAAAATAAAAAAGAAATAATAAAAGACATAGTTTCTAAACTTAATAAAAAATATAATAACAATATAAAATTAGTAATAAAAGATAGTTATTGTAATATGTATGAAATTTTAAAAGATAAAATGTATATAGTAGATAGAGCAAAAGAGGCTATGCAAAAAGCAGATATAAAACCTCAAATATCCCCTATACGTGGAGGCACAGATGGAGCAAGACTTTCTTTTATGGGACTTGCTTGTCCAAATATTTTCACAGGTGGACACAATTTTCACGGACCATATGAATATATTTGCTTAGAATCTATGGTAAAAGCAGTAGAAGTTATAATAAATATAGCAATATTATAATCTAAAAATTAATCCCTTTTTTATATAATAAAAACTAATAAATATTAAATCAAAATAATTAATATATTTTGTATTAAAAAATTACTTTTATTTTCTTGATTTTAAATTATATTTATGATAAAATATTAAAAATTTTATAAATATGATGATAAAGGATAAAACTTTATTTGGTTACAACTAAGAGAGTTAGCCGTCTGGTGCAAGGCTATCAGCACAAATAAATGACCTACACCTTTTGAATATTTAAGGGTTGCTCCTTTAAAGGCTATAGAGGTAATGCGCAGCATTATAAATTAAGGTGGTAACACGGGTATTCTCGTCCTTTGGACTTGGATATCCGTTTTTATTTTAAAAAAAGAAAGGAAGATTTTATGTCTACAAATGTATACGATATATTAAAAGAAAGAGGCTTTATAGAACAGTCTACAAATGAAGAAGAGGTAAGAAGGCTTCTTGGAGAAGAAAGTGTAACATTTTATATAGGATTTGACCCTACAGCTGATAGTCTAACAGCCGGACATTTTCTTACGGTTATGGCAATGAGCCATATGCAAAAAGCAGGACATAGACCAATAGCTCTAGTTGGTGGAGGAACAGGTATGGTAGGCGATCCTTCTCATAGGACTGATATGCGCCAAATGATGACAAATGATACAATAGAACATAATGTAAATTGCTTTAAAAAGCAACTATCACGTTTTATAGACTTTGATGATGATAAAGCAATAATAGTAAATAATGCAGATTGGCTAAGAGATTTAAACTATATAGAATTTATAAGAACAGTAGGTGTACACTTTTCAGTAAATAGAATGCTTACTGCCGAATGTTTCAAAAGTAGAATGGAAAAAGGCTTATCATTTTTTGAATTTAACTATATGTTAATGCAAAGCTATGACTTTTTAGAATTAAATAGAAGATATAATTGTAAAATGCAATTAGGCGGTAGCGACCAATGGTCAAATATAATAGGTGGAGTAGAGCTTATAAGACGTATGGAACAAAAAGAAGCATACGGACTTACTTTTAAACTACTTACTACTAGTGATGGTGTAAAAATGGGTAAAACACAAAAAGGAGCAGTATGGTTAGATGAGAAAAAAACAAGTCCTTATGAATTTTTCCAATACTGGAGAAATGTAAATGATGCAGACGTTGAAAAATGCTTAGGACTTCTTACTTTCTTACCTATGGAACAAGTAAGAGAACTTGGAGCTTTAGAAGGTAGCGAAATAAATAAGGCAAAAGAAATATTAGCATATGAAGTTACAAAAATAGTACACGGAGAAGAAGAAGCTAAAAAAGCACTAGAAGCATCTAAAGCTCTGTTTGCAGGTGGTGCATCTGGAGGCTCTATCCCTACTACTGCTATAGATGCTACTTCTCTACCTATAAATATACTAGATGCACTTGTAGAATTTAAACTAGCTCCATCAAAAAGTGAAGCAAGAAGACTAGTACAACAAGGCGGAGTAAAAATAAATGATATAAAAGTAGAAACAATAGAAAGAACATTATGTATAGAAGATTTTAAAGAAAATAAAGCCTTAATACAAAAAGGTAAAAAAGTATTCCACCAAATAACATTAAACTAAAAGAATAAATTACCTATTTTTTAATATATTTATAAATAATAAGAAATAGGTGATTTTATGGCACGTGTTGCAGATTTAACTCAAAAAGAAGTTATAAATATAAAAGATGGAGCAAGGCTTGGATTTGTTACAGACGTTGATATAAATGTAAAAACTGGTTGTGTAATAAAAATTATAGTGGCCGGCACTTGCAAAGGCTTTAGCTTTTTTGGTAGAGATACTGAATATGTTATAAACTGGTGTGATATAAAAAAGCTAGGCGATGATATTATTTTAGTAGATGTTGATATAAATACAGTTTGTAGAGACGTAAGATAGGTGAATTATGATAACAAAAGAAAATATTCTAAAAGATTTATCAAAATTTATAGATGAAAACTATTTTGTAAAAGCAGTTATAAGCAATCCTATAAAAAAAGATATATCTAGCCCTAAAAAGATAGATATAAAAAAGATAATTTTAAAAAATAACCCTTGTTTTCAAATTTCTTACTATATAGATAAAAAAGTTATACACGAAAACCTAAAGGATATTTCAGTATTAGAAAAAATAATCTCTCTTATGGAAGATAGCTTTAAACAATGTGATATACTAGCAAATAACTCTCTTACAATACTTATGAATAAAAAAGGTAATTTTAAGATAACTGGAGTAAAAAAAGCAAAAAACGTAGAACAAATATCCTCACATAACAAAACCAAAAATTATATTCTAAAAGATGGTGAATATATAGAATGGCTACATAAGCTAAATGTTATGGATAAAAATGGAATAGTGCTAAGTCATATGCAAAAAAATTCCGTCAGCTAAATAAATTCTTAGAAATGATAAAAGATATAGAACCTAATATTCCAGATAATGCTACTATTATAGATATGGGGTGTGGCAAAAGCTATTTAACATTTGCTACTTACCACTATCTAAATACAATAAAAAATAAAAATGTAAAAATAGAGGGATATGATTTAAAAAAAGATGTAGTGGATAATTGTAATAAATTATCAAAAGAATTCGGATTTAAAAATTTAACCTTTTATAATGAGGATATACAGAAGATAGATAAAAATAAAAAAATAGATATGATTATATCATTGCACGCTTGTGATATAGCAACAGACTATGCTATATACTTTGGAGTAAAGCTAGGTTGTAAGGTTATACTTAGCGTTCCTTGTTGCCAACACGAGCTATTTAACCAAATAAAAAATGATACTCTCTCTTCTATGTTAGGCCATGGTATATTAAAAGAGCGTTTTTCTTCTTTGCTTACAGATACGCTAAAAGCAGATACTCTAAAGCTTTGCGGATATAAAACAAATGTTGTAGAATTCATAGAAACAGAGCATACGCCAAAAAATATAATGATAAAAGCTATAAAAAATAAAAACTTCACAAGAAATGAAAAAAATATAGAAGAATTTGAAAACTTAATAAAATCTTTTAATATAAATCCTACAATATATAAGCTTTTAAAAGATTATTTTTAAAAAATATAACTTATAAAACATATTTTCAGTAAAATATTCCTTGCATTATTTGGGTTTATATGCTATAATGCTAAATTGTAATATCCTTGTTCTCTTTTAAAGAGAGCCAAAAGTCCAAAAGGAGGTGTAGATATGAATAAATACGAATTAGCAGTTGTTGTTAAACCAACTTTAGAAGAAGAAGCTCTTAAAGCAGAGCTTGAAAGCGTACAAGAACTTATCACAAAATTTGGTGGAACTATCGAAAAAATTGACGATTGGGGCAAACGTAAACTTGCTTACGAAATCAAAAAATTCAACGAAGGTTTCTATAGCTTTATAACTTTCTCGGCTAACAGCGAAACTCCTATAGAAATAGAACGTCGTATGCGTATTAAAGAAAACGTTCTTCGTTATTTAGTTGTTCGCGAAGAAGCTTAAGAGGTGTTATTATGAATAAAGTTATTATTTCTGGTAGGCTTACAAGAGACCCAGAAATGAGATATTCTCAAAGTGCAGAACCTGTCGCTATCACACGAATATCTGTTGCTGTCAATCGCCGTTTCAAAAGAGATGGCGAGCCTGATGCAGACTTTATAAATTGTGTTGCTTTTGGCAAAAACGCCGAATTTATAAGCAAATACTTTAATAAAGGCAAGATGATAGGTATAGTAGGCTCTTTGCGTACTAACAACTGGACAGATAATAACGGACAAAAACGTTATTCTACAGAAGTTTTTATAGATGAAGCTGAATTTTTAGAAAGTAAAGCTCAGTCTGAAGCTTCTACTAACCATAGCCAACCTACATTTAATACAAATATGCCTTCTAACGATGATTTTTATAGTATAGATACTAGTGTAGATGACGATAACTTACCATTCTAAATGGTTTCGTAAAGTTTATAAGGAGGTAAAACCAATGGTTAACAAAAAACGTGGAAAAAGAAAAAAACGTGTTTGTGCTTTTTGTGCTGAAAAAGTAAATTTTGTTGATTACAAAGATACTGCTAAGCTTAAAAAATATATTTCTGAAAGAGGTAAAATTTTACCTAGAAGAATTACTGGCAATTGTGCTAAACACCAAAGAGTGTTAACATCTGCTATTAAAAGAGCAAGACACGTTGCTTTACTTGCATATACACAAGATTAATTTATTAAAAGTGTAGATTTATCTGCACTTTTTTATTTTGAAAAAATATATTTTTTGTGTTATATAATCATTTTAAAAATAATTTACCTCTATATAAAATAAATAAAATTTCTATAATTTTTTATTTATATTTATTATAATTTTTTATAAAGAAGTATATTTATACTGATATTAATAAATATTTATACCGATATATTTTATATATGATTAAATATTTATTAAGGGGGAATTTTTATGAAAATAAAAATAGCTAATTTAACAGCTTGTCTGTTATCTGTAACAATTCTAGGACAATCACTTCCTGCCTATGCAAATACACTAAAAAACGAAAAAATCTTATCTTCTAAACAATCTCAAGATTTTTCTAAATTTGATGTAACTAAAGCTTTTGATAAAGATTTGTATTATGCTAGAAGTATACTTAATTCAGAGGGGCAAAAAGCGTGGGATGTTGCCTTAGATACATTATTAAAATATGATAATACTAATAAAAAATACCCCAAAAAAGATAGTGAAGGAAATTATCTTGTAGAAATAAACTATAAAGAGCTAGGTATTAAAATAGATAAAACACAAGCTCAATATGTGCAAAAATATCTTGTTCGCCAAGAACCAAGAATGTTTCATTTAAAAGACTGGGGAGCAGATGTTGTAACTTCAAAAGATGGGTTTGTAGAAAAACAAATTTTCCATATAGGTAATGGCGCTGGAGAAGGCGATAAATATCAACAATTATTAAAAAAAATAGATATCGAAGCTAATAAAATACTTTCTGTTGTAAAAGATGATATGACAATATATCAAAAAATACAAGCAGTTCAAAAAGAATTTGAAAAAAGCTTATCTTATAATATGTCAGCTCCCTCACCTAGTGATTTAAGAGGTGCCTTTTTAGATAAACAAGCAATTTGTGGTGGATATTCTAAAGGATTTGAATATTTATTATTAAAAATGGGTATTGAAAATATCTGGGTAAACGGCTATGCTGGTGGACCTCATGCTTGGAATCATGTATATATAGATGGAAAGTGGTATCTTATGGACACAACTTGGGGCGGCGAAAATTGGTATCTTAGAGGTGAAGTTGAAAACCACGGAGTTTATGATACATATCATATAATTCCACCTCTTGCAAAAGAAGGTATCCCTTATAATTGGGGACAATATCCAGGTGTTTGGTTAGAAACAAATAAAAAAGTAGTATTGCCTATAAACTCTAATTTTAATCCTCTAGACTATATTAAAGATTTTGGAGACGTATATGGAACAGATTTAAAAAATAATATAGTAATAAAAGAAAATACAGTTGATACAAAAAAAGAAGGAAAATATAAAGTAGTTTATGAACTAAAAAATAAAGATAATCAAGTAGCTAAATCCGTAATGGAAGTAGAAGTATTATCTGGAAAAGCAGTTCCATTAACTAGCTTAGAAAACAAATCCGGAAATTTTGAACAAAAACCTGTTTCTTTATATTTTAATGGTAAGGAAAATCCTTATGAAGATGGACTTTTTAAATCAGAAGAAGGATATATGACATTTGATATATCAAAAACTAATCCAAAATATTTTGAAGCAAATGTTGGTATAAATAAAAATGTTAGAGATAATACAGCATATGGACACTATGGAAAAGTACAATTTGAAGTTTATGCAGATGATAAATTACTTTATACAAGCAAAATTCTAGGCTGGAAAGATAACTTTGAACATATTTTTGTAGAAATTCCAGAAGGAACTAAAACTATTAAACTAGTAAACGTACCTAAAGGTTCTGGAAATAATCACGGTGCTTGGGGAGATGCAAAATTATATACTCAAGCTACAGAGCTTGAAAAAGCAAAACAAAATCTTAAAGATATTATAGATTTTTCAGATAAAATAACTGATATATCTTATGTATTAGATGATAATCATAAAAATGAAAAATATGAAAACTTTTTACATTATAGAGCTGTAGTAAAAGAACAAGCCAAAACAGCAAATGATGTAGATACAATTAATCAGTTAATAGATATTCTTGAATATAATTTAATGTGTATAGGACAAAATTACGTAGCTGGCGGAACTCCTATTTCAAAATAAAATAAACTTAGGCGTATTGAAAATCAATACGCCTTTTTATAAATTATACTCTTACCTTAAATTAAATTTTCAGGGTTTAAACATTTAAGCTCATCCAAAACAAAATATCCATCTTTTCTTATAAGAACATCATCAAAATAAATTTCTCCTCCTCCATACTCTTCTGTCTGAATAAGTACTAAGTCCCAATGAACACTACTTCTGTTAGAATTATCAGCATCATCATAAGCATTTCCAGGAGTAAAATGTATACTTCCCATTATTTTCTCGTCAAATAATATATTATTCATAGGCTTTAATATATAAGGATTTACACCTATAGCAAACTCTCCTATATATCTAGCCCCCTCATCACTATCAAATACTTTATTTATTCGTTCTGTATCATTTGCACTAGCTTTAATAATCTTACCATTTTCAAATTCCAATCTAACATTTTGATAAGTAAATCCTTGATACTCAGAAGGTGTATTATAAGTTATATATCCATTTACACTATCTTTAACTGGAGCAGAATAAACTTCTCCATCCGGTATGTTCATCTCTCCAGCACATTTAACAGCCGGTATATCTTTTATAGAAAAAGTAATATCTGTATCTTTAGCAGTAATTCTTACTTTATCAGTCTTATTCATAAGATTTACTAGCTTCTCCATAGCATCAGACATTTTTTTATAGTCAAGATTACAAACTTTAAAATAAAAATCTTCAAAAGCTTCTAAACTAGTCCCAGCAGATTGTGCCATACTAGGTGTAGGATATCTAAGAACTACCCATTTTTTGTTAAGCCTGATTTCTTGATGAACTTTTTGGCTATATATACTAGAATACATTTTCATTTTATCACTAGGTACATCTGCAAGCTCGCTAGAATTATCTTGAGCCCCTATACCAATATATGCATCCATACCCTGCATTCTCTCCCCATCTATCTTAGCCATAAATTCTAATTGCTCATTACTAGCTCCAAGTAAAAGCTCTCTTTGTATACTATTATGGCTAATATCTACAAAAGGAATAGCTCCCACTTTGTAGCATTCTTTTATAATAGCTTTCACAAGTGGCATATCATAAAATCCACCGCTAGAAATTAATACTTTCTCTCCCTCTTTTAGTCTACAAGAATAATTTACTAAATTTTTTGCAAGCTCATTTATACGTAAGTCCATATTTACCTCCTAAGATATTTTTTCCATATCACTAACAAGCCCTTCAAATACTTTAAGAGCATTCTCTATTGGTTCTGTTTTTGTCATATCTACTCCTGCTTTCTTTAGTATTTCAGTAGAATAATCACAAGAACCACTTTTTAAAAATCCTAAATAATCTTCTGTTTTGCCTTGTTTTAAAATTCTTTCAGAAAAAGCTATAGCGCAAGAATATCCTGTAGCATACTGATATACATAAAATGCAGTATAAAAATGTGGTATTCTAGCCCATTCCCAAGCTATCTCCTCATCAATTACTATATTATCTCCATAGTATTTTTTGTTAAGCTCTCTATATATTTCACAAAGACTGTCAAAAGTTTGAGGCTCTCCATTTTCCATTTTTTCGTGGACTATCATTTCAAATTCAGCAAACATAGTTTGTCTAAATAAAGTAGTCCTAAACTGCTCCATAAAATGATTTATAAGATATAATTTTTCTTCTTCATCTTCAGTAGTTTCAAGTAAATATTCCATAAGTAATGCTTCATTTACTGTAGAAGCTACTTCTGCTAAAAATATAGTATAATCTCCATAAACAAATGGTTGATTTGTAGTAGTATAATAGCTATGCATAGCATGTCCTAGCTCGTGCACTAGTGTAAACATATCATCTAAAGTATCTGTATAATTTAAAGATACAAAAGGATGAGTGCCATAAGCTCCCCATACATAAGCTCCACTACGTTTACCTATATTTTCGTATCTATCTATCCAACCTTCATCAAAGGCTTTTTTAAGATTTTGTATATAATCTTCTCCAAGAGGAGCAAGTGCTTTAAATATAATTTCTTTAGCCTGATCAAAAGTTATTTTTTTATCCACATTTTTAACTATAGGTGTGTATAAGTCATAAAAATGTATCTCATCAAGTCCAAGACGTTTTTTTCTTATATCAACATATTTATGCATAGCTGGTAAAAACTTATGAACAGTCTTAATAAGATTTTTATATACATCTATTTCAACATTAGTTTGAAATAAAGCATTCTCTAAAGAAGAATTATAGTTTCTAACCTTTGCATTAAATATATCTGCCTTAACACTAGAAGTATACGTAGATGCTATAGTATTTTTAAGATTTTTATAAAAACCAAAAACGGCTTTAAAAGCTTGCTTTCTTACTTCTTGATTAGAATTTTCTAAAAGCATACCATAGTTGCCGTGTGTTACTAAAATATCTTTTCCATTTTCATCTTTTATATATCCAAAATTAGCATCGGCATTATTAAGCATAGAAAAAATATTATCAGCACTTTGACATACTTCATAAACACTAGCTAAAATTTCTTCCTTATCTTTAGATAATATATGTTCTTTATTTCTTAATAGATTATTTATATAATGTGTATAGATTTTTAATTTATCTTGTTTTTCTAAAGCATTTAATAATGATTTTTCATCTAATGCTAATATACTAGGCTCTAAAAATGCAACTGCACCTTGATAGTTAGTCATAAGAATATCACTTTTGCTAGCTAAAGACTGATAAAAACTATTTGTACTATCTTCATTTTGTTTAAGATTAGCATATACATAAAGTATAGTAGTTTCACATTCTAGCTCATCTTTTAAATTAAGAACTTCACCTAAGTTTTCTATATCTAAGCTCTCTTTAAATTTGTCCATTTTTTTAAAATCTAAATTAAGCTTATCAAATCTTTCTTGCCATACTTTATCACTACTTACTAAATCTTCTATTTTCCATTTATATTCCGGATTTATATCACTACGTTGTTTTAATTGTTCCATTTTTAAGCCTCCTTTTATATTAATAATATTATCATAAATATATTATAATATATCTATTCCTAAAAGCAAGAATTTTACTATAAATTATATACATACTATTTCCTAATTTAAAAATACTTCTCTGCCTCTTCTTTTGTTATTCCAAAGTCCTTTTGTAATCTTTCTATTATCTCTATCTTTGATATATTAAATTCTTTTAATATTTTTACTTGATTTATTATTCCTTGTTTTATTCCTTCTTCTCTTCCTTTTTTCATTCCCTCTTCAAATATATCCTGTTCTAATAATAAAAACTTCATATACTCACCTCTTAACTCTTTATTTTCTTTTATTTTATCTACCATTTTATCAAGCCTTTTTATAAATTCATCTTCTGTTTTTTCTCCATTTATATATCTTAAAAAAGCTCTTAACTTATTATTTTTTTCTTTCTCAAATGCCTTTGTATTAAAAAATATTCTATGTGTTCCATCTTCTAATTTTATATTTTTATCCTGATTGCAATAGCTTTCAAACTCATACTTTGACAATTCTTTTCCAAATAAATCAAACGTACATATAAATACTATATATGTTTCTTTTAAATTTTTATAATATTCCCCTTTTTCTATACTATTTAAATCTATAATCCCTTGATAATATCTTGTCCTTTTCTCTAGTTCCTTTGTATCTGATGTTTGCATCTCTACATTGTATATATTTTTATTATCTTTAGTATATACATCAAGTCTTATACTCTTAGCGCTATAATCTAAATCTATCGCTTTTTGTTCTTCTATATATTCTATATCTCCTATTTCTATATCCAATAAAAGCTCTAATACTTCCATACATAAACTCTTATCTGACATAACTTTTGCAAATATATAATCATCACTTATTCTTAAATCTTCCCACTTCTTTCCCCTTGTCATCTTATCACCTCTAATTTAAAAATACTTCTCTGCCTCTTCTTTTGTTATTCCAAAGTCCTTTTGTAATCTTTCTATTATCTCTATCTTTGATATATTAAATTCTTTTAATATTTTTACTTGATTTATTATCATTCCTTGTTTTATTCCTTCTTCTCTTCCTTCTTCTCTTCCTTTTTTCATTCCCTCTTCAAATATATCCTGTTCTAATAATAAAAACTTCATATACTCACCTCTTAACTCTTTATTTTCTTTTATTTTATCTACCATTTTATCAAGCCTTTTTATAAATTCATCTTCTGTTTTTTCTCCATTTATATATCTTAAAAAAGCTCTTAACTTATTATTTTTTTCTTTCTCAAATGCCTTTGTATTAAAAAATATTCTATGTGTTCCATCTTCTAATTTTATATTTTTATCCTGATTGCAATAGCTTTCAAACTCATACTTTGACAATTCTTTTCCAAATAAATCAAACGTACATATAAATACTATATATGTTTCTTTTAAATTTTTATAATATTCCCCTTTTTCTATACTATTTAAATCTATAATCCCTTGATAATATCTTGTCCTTTTCTCTAGTTCCTTTGTATCTGATGTTTGCATCTCTACATTGTATATATTTTTATTATCTTTAGTATATACATCAAGTCTTATACTCTTAGCGCTATAATCTAAATCTATCGCTTTTTGTTCTTCTATATATTCTATATCTCCTATTTCTATATCCAATAAAAGCTCTAATACTTCCATACATAAACTCTTATCTGACATAACTTTTGCAAATATATAATCATCACTTATTCTTAAATCTTCCCACTTCTTTCCCCTTGTCATCTTATCACCTCTTGCTATTCTATATTTATTATTATAACATAAATTTAATATATAAAAAAGTTATATAAAATTATATATTAAAGATAAAAATAAATCTTTGAAATAGTTATTATATTATACTAAAATGGTATCCTTTAATAACATATTTTGTAATAAAAAAGTTGAAAATTTTATGATAATATGTTATATTATATAAAATGTTATGTTTTTGAGGAGGTTTTCATATGGATAAGCAATTTAAAATTAAAAATTATATGGAAGACTTAGTTTTAAATCAATTAGAAGATATTATGAAAGATAACAATTGTTCGTGTTTTTGTGAAAGATGTAAGTTGGATATTATGGCATTAGCTCTTAACAATTTACCTACAAAATATGTGACAACAGAGCACGCCTTAAAATACAACAAACTTGCTTTATATGAAAGCCAATGTTCTATAGATGTTATCACACAAATAACTAATGCTATAAAAGTTGTAGAAAAAAATCCAAGACATAATGTATAATAAGAATATAGTTTTAATAGGTTTTATGGGTTGTGGTAAAACCACTATAGGAAAACAACTCGCTAAAAATTGTAATATGACTTTTTTTGATACAGATTTTATAATTCAACAACAACAAAATAAAACCATACAACAAATTTTTGAACAATTTGGAGAAAAATATTTCAGAATTTTAGAAAAACAAACTTGTCTTAACCTCTTAGATGTTAAAAATTCTGTGATATCAACTGGAGGGGGCATTATAAAATGTAAAGAATGTATGGAAAGTCTTAAAAAAAATGGTTATATTATATACCTAAAAGCAACCCCAGAAAAAATTTATCAAAATTTAATAAATGATGAAAATCGTCCTTTGTTAAAAAATAAAGATAAAATTCTAACAATAAAAGAATTGTTAAATGAAAGAGAAAAGCTTTATATAAAATATGCAGATATGATTTATGATATAAAAGATAGCTCTCCTTTCATTTTAGCTAAAAATCTAAAAAATAATATATATAGGTGATAATTTGAAAAAAATAGCTATAATAAATGGTCCTAACCTAAACTTTTTAGGTATAAGACAAAAAGAAATATACGGTTCTAAATATTTAGAAGATATAAATAGAAGAATAAGTAAAGAAGCCCAAAAATTTGGTTTTGAAACTATATTCTTCTGTTCTAATTCTGAAGGAGCAATAATAGATAAAATACAAAAATGTTTTTTTAATGAAATAGATGGTATTATAATAAACGCCGGAGCTTATACACATTATAGCTATGCTATAAGAGATGCAATAGCTTCTGTATCTATACCAACTATAGAAGTTCATTTATCAAATATTTATGCTAGAGAGCCTTTTAGAGAAAAATCTGTAATAGCTCCTGTTTGCATCGGACAAATAACCGGTTTTGGAGAATATAGTTATATTATGGCTCTAGACTATTTTAATAACATATTAAACAAATCAACAACAACTTTTTAATTATATTTTTTTAAAAAGTTGTAATAATAAATCTTAAACAACTTTAAGGAGGAAATTTTAAATGATTTCAGCTGGTGAATTTAGAAATGGTGTTACTATAGAATACGAAGGAGATATCTTTGTTATTTTAGAATTCCAACACGTAAAACCTGGAAAAGGAGCAGCATTTGTTAGAACAAAAATTAAAAACCTTGTTACAGGAGCAGTAGTAGAAAAAACTTTCAGACCTACAGAAAAAATGGGAAGAGCACATATAGATAGAAAAGATATGAGTTACTTATATAATGATGGAGAATTATATCACTTTATGGATAATGAAAGCTATGAACAAATAGCTGTAAATGCATCTGATGTTGGTGATACTCTTAAATTTGTAAAAGAAAATGAAATAGTAAAAGTTTTATCTTATAATGGAAATGTATTTGGTATAGAACCACCATTATTTGTAGAACTTGAAATTATAGAAACAGAACCAGGATTTAAAGGAGATACTGCAACAGGAGCTACTAAACCAGCTGTTGTAGAAACTGGAGTTTCTGTAAATGTTCCTTTATTCTTAGAACAAGGCGAAAAAATCAAAATAGATACACGTACTGGAGAATATTTAGGAAGAGCAAACTAATTTATTTATAACTAAAACTTGTAAAATCTTTGCAGGTTTTATCCATCAAGATGCTTATCTTTAAGCATCTATTTTTAGGTTAAGCTTTATCTTTTATATCATATATTATAAAAAGGGTGATTATATGGAAAAAAAACAAACAAAAACATATGAAACAAAAGAGATAGAAGAAAAGGTTGTACTTATTGGGATAGACAATGAAAAAGATATTATGAATATAAATGATAGCCTAGATGAGCTAGAAGAGCTTGTAAACACAGCAGGAGCTAGTGTTATAGGTAAAATGGTTCAAAAAAGAGAAGGTATCCATAAAGGACATTATTTTGGCAAAGGTAAAATGGAAGAACTAAAAGCTTATATAGATGAGCTAGGAGCAACAGGAGTAGTCTGTGATGACGAACTAAGCCCAAGCCAAATGAGAAATATGGCAAAAATATTAGACGTAAAAATAATGACTAGAACTCTTGTTATATTAGATATATTCGCAAAAAGAGCAAACTCGGCAGAAGGTAAAGTACAAGTAGAGCTTGCACAGCTAAAATATAAACTTACTCACCTTGTAGGGCAAGGTAAACAGATGAGTAGACTAGGTGGAGGTATAGGTACTAGAGGCCCTGGCGAGAAAAAACTAGAGGTAGATAGAAGAAATATAGCAGATAGGATATCAGAACTAAATAAAGAGCTTAAAACTATAGAAAAACATAGACAAATAATAAGAGAAAAAAGACTAAAAAATAAACAGCCTATAGTTGCTTTTGTAGGTTATACAAATGCTGGTAAATCAACTCTTTTAAATACTGCTACAAATGCTGATGTACTCGCTATGGATAAACTTTTTGCAACATTAGATACTACTACAAGAAAGCTAAAACTATCTTCTGGTAGAGAATATCTATTTACTGATACAGTTGGATTTATACAAAAGCTTCCACATAACCTAGTAAAAGCATTTAGAGCCACTCTAGAAGAAACAAAATATGCCGATATCTTAGTACACGTTGTAGATAGCTCTAATAAAGCTTGCCAAACTCAAATGGAAATAGTATATAAAACACTAAAGGACCTAGATTGTTTAAATAAACCTATAATAACAGCCTATAACAAGATAGATAAAGAAGATACTATACGTCCTTTACCTAAAGATGATTTTGCTATGCATATAGTAGAAATATCAGCAAAACAAAATATAGGTATAGATAAACTTTTTAATACAATAGAAGATGTTGTAAAAAGCTTTAAAACTCCCCTAAAAATACTTATACCATATGAAGAGGCTAAATATATAAGTATAGTACATGGAAGATGTGAAATAATATTAACAGAAAATAGAGATAATGGTATATTTTTTGAAATATATGCTGATGAAGAATTAGAAAATAGACTGAAAAAATTTATATTAAATTAAAAATAGAGGAAAAATTTATGAAAAATATATTAATTATATTTTTAATTATATTTTTATTTTTATCTGGTTGCACCAATAACATAAAATACAAAAATGAAGATTATAAAAATCCTATAGACATATTAGTTACTACCGAAAATACAGAAATAAAATGTTCTAAATATATAAGTAAATGGGATGGTTATAATAATATAAATGAAGAAGATTATTTAGTTTTAATAGAAAATGAAACAAAAAAAATAAAACAAAATAAAGTACCTACTTTAGAAAAAAACGAAATATTAAATATTTGTATTGATAATATGCCTCAAGATGTGGATATAGAAAGAATGACAATATTTAATGATTATAAAAAAATTTATGCTAGAAAAGTAGATAAAACAATATCTAAGAATTGTATAACTTTTAAAAATTCATATAATGAAAACGAACCCACTCCCGAAGGATATATTTATACGGTTATTTTAACTTGGGAAGAAGGTGTATGTAGATATGTATTTTCTTGTAAAACAAAATAAATATCAAAACTTTTATCATATATTGTGTAAATTATGTTAGATAAAAATATATTAAAAATAAATAATAAAATATTTATTGAAAAATATAAAGAAAAATACTATTATGAAGTTATATCCTTATTTTATAATACAATACATTCAATAAATATAAAAGACTATTCGAAAAAACAAGTTGATGTGTGGGCAAGTAAAAATATAGATATAAAAAAATTTAATAAGTCTTTATTAGAAAATTTTTCTATTGTAGCTATTAAAAATGATATGATAGTTGGTTTTGGAGATATCAATATTGAAGGATATCTAGATAGATTATATGTTCATAAAAATTATCAAAGAAAAGGAATAGGAACTTTAATCTGCGATAATTTAGAAAAAAATATTTCATATAGAAAAATTATTACACACTCATCAATAACAGCAAAACCATTTTTTAAAAGTAGAAATTATATAATTATAAAAAAACAATATGTAAAAAGAAATAATATCTATTTGAAAAATTATGTTATGGAAAAATATTTATAAATTATTTTAATAAATGTAATAAAATAAATAAAAAATAATTAAAGTATATTTTTTAAAAATATACAACTTACACTTAGAATTCATAAAATTTTGCATTATATGTAAAAATGCTTGACGATATTAATGTTTTTTAATATAATAAAGCTAGTGCTTGTGCATATATAGATTGTAAAGGAGGTGCTTTTGATGAAAATGACATATCAACCAAAAAAAAGACAAAGAAGCAAAGAACACGGTTTCAGAAAAAGAATGAGTACTGCTAACGGCAGAAAAGTTTTACTTAGAAGACGTAGAAAAGGCAGAAAGGTTTTATCTGCTTAATTATAAAGTGTAGCATATCTAGTCTATTGGTTAAACCCCGCTCTCTAGGCGGGTTTTATATTTATTATACTATTTATAGGAGAAAAAAAAGTGCTTTTTACTAAATCTCTTAAAAAAAATTATCAATTTAGATTTGTATATAACAAAGGAAAATCTTTAGCTAACAAATATCTAGTTATGTATCTTGTAAAAAATAATAGCAAAGAAAACTTTCTTGGTATATCTGTGAGCAAAAAGGTAGGAAACAGTGTTGTTAGAAGCAGAGTTACAAGGCTTATAAGAGAGAGCTATCGCCTTAATGAAGAAAAACTTAAAAAAGGCTATAGTCTTGTTGTTATAGCTAGAAACCCATCAAGCACGGCTTCTTACCACGACATAAACAAGGCTATGAACCATCTTTTTTCTAAACATAACTTTTTTGCTCCTGTTAGCTAATAATGGAGGTATCCTATGCTAAAAAAATGTTGTATGTATGTAATCAAGTTTTATCAAAACTATATCTCACCTATGAAAAAACCTTGTTGCATATTTTATCCTTCGTGTTCTAGATATGCTTACGAGGCATATGAAAAATACGGATTTTTTAAAGGTACATACCTTACTATATGGCGTATATTAAGATGCAACCCTTTTAGCAAAGGTGGTTATGATCCAGTTCCTTAAAAATACTAGGAGGTAAAGTTTTGTTAAATACTGTTTTTATTTTAAGCAATTTGATAGAAAAAGACCCTGGCTTTATAGTAGGCCCTATCTCAAAATTATTAGGTATTATAATAAACCTTGTTTTTGGCATAGTTTACTCTCTTACAGCAAACCATTCTTTAGGACTTTCTATCATTCTTTTCACAATCATTGTTAGACTTTTGCTAACTCCGCTTAACTATAAGCAACAAAAATCTATGTATATAATGCAAAAGATACAACCTGAAATGAAAAAAATCCAAGATAAATACAAAGGTAATAAAGACCCAGAAGTGGCAAAAAAAATGCAAATGGAAATATCTAAACTATATGCTAAACATAACTATAACCCGCTTGGTGGCTGTTTGCCTATGTTTGTCCAGCTTCCTATCTTTGTAGCATTATACTTTATTATGAGAAATACTTACCTATTCATATCACAAATAGGTGATTTATATACACAAATAGCAAATCAAATTTTGCAAACCCCTAATTATGCAGAAGTTTTAGTTCCTATTGTTACTCCTCTTGTTCCAAGAGGTATGACTATAGATATAAGTCAAACATCTGATCTATTAAAGGCTATAAATAAATTTAGCACAACAGACTGGGCAAATATTCAAGCTGGGCTTCCTAGCTTAAATATAGCATCTTTGCTAGAACAAAAGACAAATATAGAAACATTTCTTGGCATAAATCTTACAGAAACTGTAGGTTTTTCTTTTCCTAAAGTTTTATTAGCTTTACTATCTGGTGGTACAACATTTTTATCTAGCTGGATAATGGGAAGAAAAAATCGTTCTGAAGACCCTGCTATTGTGATGCAACAAAAAGTTATGAACATTATTATGCCAGTTATGATGACATTCTTTACTATATCTATACCTTGTGGCGTTGCTGTATACTGGATAGCTGGTAATATTATACAAATTTTGCAACAAATGTTTCTTAGCAAATATTGTGAAAAAAAATTTGCACATATTGATAACATAAAATAAATACTTTATCTGAGGAGGTATTTTATGCAAATAGAAAAAACAGCTAAAACTATAAATATGGCAATAGATGAAGCATTAAAAGAACTAAATACTACTATAGATAAAATAGAATACACTGTTTTACAACAACCAACAAAAGGCTTTTTAGGTTTTGGTAGCAAACCTGCTAAAATTCTTGTAAAACTTCAAGAACAACAAGAAGAATATATAATACAACAAAATGATATAATAGAAAACTCTAAATCTCCTGTGGAAGATAAAACTTCTATAGAAGAAGAAAACCAACTCTATAAAAAGCCTCCAAATAAAGATGCAGAAAAAATAGCAGAAGAATTTTTGTCTAATATATTTAAAAAAATGAATATATCTATAGATATTGATACTTCTAGAGATGATAAAAATCATCTTCTTATAAATCTAAAAGGAGAAGATTTAGGTATTATAATAGGTAAAAGAGGACAAACTCTAGATTCTTTACAATATCTTACTAACCTTATTGTAAATAAGGGTCAATATGCCTTTGTATCTGTAACTTTAGATACAGAAGATTATAGAGAACGAAGGAAAAAAACACTAGAAAATTTAGCTATAAATCTTGCTATAAAGGCTAAAAAAACAGGGACTAATATAAGCTTAGAACCTATGAACCCTTATGAACGAAGAATTATACACGGGGCACTACACCAAGACAAAACTATAAAAACATATAGCGAAGGAAAAGAACCTTTTAGATATGTAGTTATAAGCCCTAACAACAAGGAAAAATAATATAAAAATACCTTTGCTAAAAGCAAGGGTATTTACTTTAAATAGGTATTGTCTTTCTAGGCTATACCTATTTTCTATACTAAAAATAGATAGGAAGAAAAAATTATGAAAATTAGAGAATTTGATACTATAAGTGCTATAGCTACTGCCTTTGGAGATGGTGGCATAGGAATAATAAGAATAAGTGGAGATGAAGCTTTTTCTATAGCAGATAAAATTTTTGAGCCATTTGATAAAAATAAAACAAATCTAAAAATAAATGAATATAAAAGTCATACTCTAACTTATGGAGTAATAAAAGATGAAAATCTAATTATAGATGAAGTTTTACTATCTGTAATGAAAGCTCCTAAAACATATACTTGTGAAGATGTTATAGAAATAAACTGCCACGGTGGTAATACCTCCGTAAAAAGAATATTACAAACAGTTCTTAAAAATGGAGCAAGACTTGCAGAAAATGGAGAATTTACTAAGCGAGCTTTTTTAAATGGAAGAATAGACCTTAGTAAGGCAGAAGCTGTAATAGATATAATAAATGCTAAAACTGATATGGGACATAAAATGGCTATAAATAGACTAGAAGGTAAATTAAAGCAAAAAATAGATGAATATAGAAACGATATATTAACTATGACAGCTCATATAGAAGCTTCTATAGATTATCCAGAACACGACGACGAAACAATGACTTATAGTATGATAAAACAAAGTACAGAAGTATTAATAGAAAAAATAGAAAAACTCCTAAAAACAGCAGATACCGGAAGAATTGTAAAAGAAGGTATAAAAACAGTAATATTAGGAAAACCAAATGTAGGAAAAAGCTCAATATTAAATAACCTATTAAACGAAGATAGAGCAATAGTAAGCAATATAGCCGGAACAACAAGAGATGTCTTAAAAGAACACCTTAATATAAACGGAATTGCTTTAAATATTGTAGATACTGCTGGTATAAGAGAAACTGAAGATGAAATAGAAAAAATAGGTGTAGAAAAATCTAAACAATATGCAAAAGACTCTGATTTAGTTTTATTGGTGCTAGATAGTACAAAACCTCTTGATGATGAAGATATGGAGCTTTTAGATTTTGTAAAAGATAAAAAAATACTTATTTTATTAAATAAAATAGATATGGAAACTAATATAGATATAAGCAAAATATCAAATATAATAAAAGAAGATAGTATCTTAAAGCTATCTGCTAAAGAAGATTTAGGCTTTGATGAGCTAAAAGAAAAAATAGAAAACTTATTTTTTGAAGGTAAATTAAATATAAATGAAGATATTCTTATTTCTAATGAAAGAAACAAAAGCTCTCTTTATAATGCAATAGAAAGCCTAAAAAACGTTCTTACAACTATAGAAACAAAAATGCCAGAAGATTTTATTTCTATGGACCTTATAGAAGCTTATAGATATCTCGGAGAAATAACAGGCGAAAGCTTAGATGAAGATGTAATAGACAAAATATTCTCTGAATTTTGTCTTGGTAAATAAAGAAAGGTTAAGATTTATGAAAATATTATCAGAAGAAAACATAGATATAGCAGTAATAGGTGCTGGACACGCTGGTTGTGAAGCTGCCTTAGCTTGTGCAAGGATTGGCTTTTCCACTACACTATTTTCTATAAACCTAGATAGCATAGCTATGATGCCTTGCAATCCAAATATAGGAGGTAGCTCTAAAGGGCATCTTGTAAGAGAAATAGATGCTCTAGGGGGAGAAATGGGCAAAAATATAGATAAAAGCTATATACAGTCTAGAATGCTAAATACTAGCAAAGGCCCTGCCGTATATTCTTTAAGAGCACAAGCAGATAAAAATAAATATCATATAGAAATGAAAAAAGTCCTTGAAAATACAGATAATCTAGATATAGTACAAGGAGAAATAATAGACATATTAACAGAAAATGGAAAAATAACCGGTGTTTTAAAAGAAGACGGTATATTATATAACTGTAAGGCAGTTATTCTATGCACTGGAACTTATCTAAAAGCTAAATGCCTTTATGGCGATATGGTTATAGAAAGTGGTCCAAATGGACTAAGACAAGCTACAAGGCTTAGTGATTGCCTAAAAGATATTGGTATAAAAATGTATAGATTTAAAACCGGTACTCCTGCTAGAATAGATAAAAGAAGTGTAGACTTTTCTAAAATGATAATTCAAAATGGTGATGAAGATGTAGAGCCTTTTTCATTTGAAAATACTAAAGAAGATATAAAAAGAGAGCAAGTTCCTTGCTATCTTACTTATACAAATAAAGATACTCATAAAATAATAAATGATAATCTTCATCGTTCCGCTATGTATGGTGGTATGATAGAAGGTACAGGACCTAGATATTGTCCATCTATAGAAGATAAAATAGTGCGTTTTGCTGATAAAGATAGACACCAAGTATTTATAGAGCCAGAGGGTGAGGACACAAACGAAATGTATGTACAAGGTATGAGTACTTCTTTACCGGCAGATGTACAATTACAAATGTATAGAAGTATAGAAGGATTAGAAAACTGTAAAATAATGAGAAATGCCTATGCAATAGAATATGATTGTATAGATGCAACACAACTAAAGCTTAGCCTAGAATTTAAAAATATAAACGGGCTTTTTAGCGCCGGACAATTTAACGGCACTTCTGGATATGAAGAAGCAGCAGCCCAAGGAATAATAGCTGGTATAAATGCTACTAAATATATAAAAGGAGAAGAGCCTCTTATATTAGATAGGTCGCAAGCTTATATAGGTGTTTTAATAGATGATATTGTAACTAAAGGAAGCCTTGAGCCTTATCGTATGATGACTTCTCGTGCAGAATACAGACTTTTATTAAGACAAGATAATGCAGACCTTAGGCTTACAGAAATAGGACATAATGTAGGACTTATTAAAAATGATAGATACAATAGATTTTTAGATAAAAAAGAAAAAATAGAAATAAATATAAAACGTATCAAAAAAATATCCATAGCACCATCAGATGAGGTAAACTCTCTACTCGAAAAATACGAGAGTGCTCCTATAACAACAGGTATAAAACTAACAGACCTTATAAAAAGAACAGAGCTATCTTATAAAAAACTTTTACCTCTTGATAAAGAAGCCCCTATCCTATCTGATGATATTATAGAACAAATAAATATACAGATAAAATATGAAGGATATATAGATAAACAAATGAAACAGGTGGAACAATTTAAAAAGCTTGAGAAAAAGCTAATACCTAAAGATATAGATTATTCTAAGGTAATGAGCCTTAGTCTTGAGGGTAGACAAAACTTAGAAAAAATACGCCCAGAAAGTGTAGGCCACGCCTCTAGAATAGCTGGCATATCTCCAGCCGATATAAATATGCTTTTAGTATATTTAAACCTTTAAAATATAGATATAGGAGCTTTCTTATGCAAGACTTACTAAAAAAAGCCTCTCTTGAACTGGGGCTTGAAATAAACGAAATTCAAATAAAGCAGTTTTTAGATTATAAAAATCTATTAATAGATTGGAACAATAAAATAAATCTTACTGCTATAACAGAAGATAGAGAAATTATTTTAAAACATTTTATAGATAGTATAACTGTATGTAAATATATAAATTTTAATGATAAAAGCTTTATAGATGTAGGAACTGGAGCCGGATTTCCTGCCCTTCCTATAAAAATAATGCAAAAAGATGCAAAAGTTACTCTTTTAGATTCTTTAAATAAACGTATAAACTTTCTTAAAATAGTTTGTGATGAAATAAATCTTAGTAATGTAGAATTTATACATTCTAGAGCAGAAGATGGCGGACAAAATAAACAACTTAGAGAAAAATTTGACTTTTGCGTATCACGTGCCGTTGCAAATCTTAGCGTATTAGCAGAGTTTGACTTACCTTTTGTAAAAGTTGGAGGTAGCTTTATAGCTCTTAAAGGTCCTTTGCTTGACAAAGAAGTAATAGAAGCAGAAAAGGCTATAAAAACTCTAGGTGGAGAAATAGAAAAGATAGAAACTATAAATATTCCATTTACCGACATAAACCACAAAATAATTTTTATAAAAAAATTAAGACAAACTCCAAAACAATATCCAAGGAAAGCAGGTAAAATAACTAAAAATCCCATAGCTTGACAAAATATATTTAGCTTTTTGGTATTTTTTTGTATTTATCTTTTTATTCATAATTTTCTGACTTTTGGAAATACCTTGGAAATATATGTTATAATTTTTCTAAATTTATTTTGAAGAGGTGTTTTTTATGAATAAAAAGAGAGAAATGTTTTATCTTGATATAAATAGAATATATCCAAATCCATACCAACCAAGAAAGGCTTTTGAACAAAATGGACTAAACGAACTATGTAATTCTATAGAAAAATATGGTGTTCTTGAGCCTATTCTGGTAAGAACTCTTAAAGATAGTCTTTATGAGGTTATATCTGGTGAAAGAAGGCTTAAAGCTTGTAAAAAACTTGGTATTAAAAAAATTCCTGCTATAATAGTAAACATACCTAGTAATGAAACTGCTAGTATGGTTTTAGTAGAAAATATGCAAAGAGAAAGCCTAAATTTTATAGAAGAAGCCGAGGGTTTTCAAACTCTTATGGTAGATTTTGGATATACACAAGAGGATATAGCAAAATGTGTAGGTAAAAAGCAATCTACTATATCAAATAAACTAAGGCTTTTAAAACTAAAAAAAGAAATAAAAGAAATAATAATAGAAAATAATTTATCAGAAAGACAAGCTAGAGCCCTTTTAAAACTTGAAGATGCAAAAACACAAAAAGAAGTAATAGGAAAAATCTTAAAATTTGATTTAAACACACAAAAAACGGAACAATTAGTAGATAATACTATTAAAAAGATGGCTGGAGAGAGCCTAAAAAAAGACAAAAATATAAAAGGATACATAGGTGATATTAGAATATTCACTAATACTATAAAAAATGCCGTTGACTTAATGAAAAATTCAGGGATAGATACAGATTATTCCCTTATAAAAAAAGATGGCAATTATGAAATAAACATAAAAGTATGCGTAGAAGAAGCAATACAATAAATAATTTTAGGAGATAAGCTATTTATTTAGTTATTAATATTTATGATTGAAATATACTTTTTAGATAAAAATAACATAGAAAAAGCATTTGATATTAGAAGAAAAGTTTTTATAGAAGAACAAAATATACCTTTAGAACTAGAAATAGACGGTAGTGATGAAAAAGCAAAAAGTATAATATTAGAACTTGATAAAAACCCTATAGGCACGGCAAGGCTTATAGATCAAGATAATAAAATGTATATAGGAAGAGTAGCAGTCTTAAAAGAATATAGAAATAAAGGCTATGCATCTAAAATGATAGAATTTTTACTAGATGAAGCTAAAAACTTAAATATAAACAAAATATATATCCATTCTCAATCTACAGCTAAAAATTTCTATGAAAAACTTGGTTTTGTAGAATTTGGAGAAGAATTTTTAGAGGCAAATATACCCCATATAAATATGGTAAAAGATTTGAGGTGATAAAAATGAAGCTAATAATAGGACTTGGTAATCCAGGAGCAGAATATAAATGGACAAGACATAATGTAGGTTTTGAAGCTATAGATAAACTGGCCTATGACTTTAATATACAAGTTAATAAAAATAAATATAAATCAATATATGGAGAAGGACTTATATTTGGAGAAAAAGTCCTTCTTATAAAACCTTTAACATATATGAACTTAAGTGGGGAATGTGTTAGAGATTTTTTAGCGTTTTATAAAGATTTAGAGCTTCAAGATATTTTGGTAATATGCGATGATATAAACCTTGATATTGGAGAAATAAGAATAAGAAAAAAAGGTTCTGCCGGCGGACAAAACGGACTAAAAAATATTATATATCAACTAGGTAACGAAAATTTTCCAAGGCTTAGAATAGGTGTTGGACAAAAACCAGAAAATTATAATCTTGCTAATTATGTATTATCAAAATTTACAAAAGATGAAGATGAGAAAATAATAGAAGGAATAACAAAAGCTACAGATGCTATAGAAATATTTATAAAAGATAAAGAAAAAGGCTTAGATAATGCTATGAATAAATTTAATAAAAAAAATAAACAAAGCAAAATAAATGATTAGTTGGTGATTTTATGAACATATTTAATACACTAAATGAAAATATCCAAATAAAAAAAGGCCTTGATGCAATAATAAATTATAAAAATCCTATTCTCTTTTCTAATTCTTTAGAAGCTCAAAAAGAACAACTTATTTATTCTATATATAAAAAATTTAGTTCTAGTGGAATTATAATTTGCGAAAATGAACTAAAGGCTAAAAAAATGTATGATGACTTAAACTTTTTTTTTAAAGATAAAGTTTTCTACTACCCTAGTAAAGATATAGTATTTTATAGTGCCGATATAAAAAGCAGAGATATAGTAAAATATAGATTTGAAGTTATTAAAAATATCTTAGAAAAAAAGAAAGTTTTTATAGTCCTTTCTGTTGAGGCTCTTTTTGATAGACTAGTCCCTAAAGATATATTCCTAGAATATATCTTAAACTTTAAAGTAGGAGATAATATAGATATAGAAAATCTTAGCAAAAAACTTATCTTTATGGGTTATGAAAAAACAGATAGCCTAGAAGGTGTGGGACAATTTTCTATACGTGGAGGAATAATAGATATATTTAGCCCAGTATTTGAAAATGCTTTTAGAATAGAACTTTGGGATACAGAAATAGATTCTATAAGAATATTAGATAGCTATTCTGGGCGTTCTGTAGAAAAGGCAGATAATCTTACTATATATCCTATGAGAGAGCTGGTATATGATGAAGATAGAATAGAATTTGCTATAAAAAATATATTAAATGAATTTGAAAAAACAAAGAAAAATTTTATAAAAAATAATAAAGTAGAAGAATTAGAAAGTCTTAGCAAATATATAAATCAAATAATAGAAAAACTAAAAACAAATAAAACTTTCTCTGGTATAGATAGTTTTATACAGTTTTTTTATGATAAAACTTTTTCTATATTAGACTATATGAGTAAAAATACTATTATTTATTTTGATGAACCTAATAAAATAAGACAAAATGCTAAAATATTAAGAAATGAATTTTTAGAAAGCCTTAAAGGTCGTATATTAAAGGGAAATATCTTACCTTGCCAAACAGAAATGATTTTTGAATATGATGACTTTTTAGCTATTGCCAAAAATTATAAAAATATTCTTTTTTCTAGTTATATGCTTAATAATGATTTTAATATTACAACAGAAATAAAATTTGATTTAAAACCATATATATTTGATAAAAATAGCTTGGAAAATTTTTATCAAAATCTTAGGGAATATAAAAATAAAGGATATACAATAGCTTTTCTAATAGGCTCTAGCACAAGATGTGAAAGATTTGAAAAAGAGTTAAATGAAAATGAAATAACTAGTATATTTTTAAATGAAGAAAAATTAAAAGATGAAAATTATGCTATACATAAAGGTATAGTATATATATTAAGAGGAAGTCTTAGCCGTAGCTTTGAATACCCTGAAGATAAATTTATATTATTTTCCGATAAAGAGCTATTTGGCGAAGAAAAAAAAGCTAAAAAACATAGTAAAAAGAAAAAAGGGGCTAAAATAGAAAGCTTTACAGACCTTAAAGTTGGAGACTATGTAGTACACGAAAATCACGGTGTGGGTGTATTTCGTGGTATAGAAAAAATGGTTACAGACGGTGTTAGCAAAGATTATTTAAAACTTGGGTATGAAGATGATGGAATTTTATATGTTTCTGTAAATCAGCTAGATATGGTACAAAAATATATAGCTGGAAGCTCAAAAGCTCCTAAGATGAATAAGTTAGGCGGAAAACAATGGAATTTAGCTAAAGCTAAGGCTAAAAAATCTATAGCAATATTAGCAAAAGATTTAGTAGCTTTATATGCTAAAAGGCAAGAAGCTAAAGGCTTTATATATTCTAAAGATACTATATGGCAAACAGAATTTGAAGATAGCTTTCCTTTTGATGAAACAGAAGACCAACTAGTCGCTATCCAAGATGTAAAAGCAGATATGGAAAGTGATAAGGTTATGGACAGGTTAATTTGTGGAGATGTTGGATTTGGCAAAACAGAAGTAGCTATAAGAGCTAGTTTTAAAGCAGTACAAGATAAAAAACAAGTAGTATTTTTAGTACCTACTACTATATTAGCACAACAACATTATCAAACATTTTTATCTCGTATGAAAAATTTTGGTGTAAATGTAGATATGCTAAGTAGATTTAGAACTCCTAAACAACAAAAAAAGGCTCTGGAAGGACTAGAAAATGGTTCTGTAGATATAATAATAGGAACACATAGGATATTATCAAAAGATATAAAATTTAAAGATTTAGGACTTGTTATTGTAGATGAAGAACAACGCTTTGGGGTAAGGCATAAAGAAAAACTAAAAAATCTAAAAGAAAATGTAGATGTACTTACTCTTTCTGCCACTCCTATCCCTAGGACACTTCATATGAGTATGACTGGTATAAGAGATATGAGCCTTTTACAAGAACCTCCTCGCGAGAGAATGCCAGTACAAACTTATATTTTAGAATATGATATAGAGTCTATTAAAACTGCTATAAATAGAGAACTTGCAAGAGGTGGACAAGTATATTATTTACATAATAGAGTTAATAATATAGAAGAAGAAATGTCAAAAATACAAGATATAGTCCCAGATGCTGTTGTAGCTTTTGCCCACGGACAAATGAGCGAAAGAGAGCTTGAAAATGTTATGATCCGATTTATGAAAAATGAAATAAATGTACTTGTTTGTACTACAATTATAGAAACTGGACTAGATATTTCTAATGTTAATACTATAATTATAAATGATGCCGATCATATGGGACTTAGTCAGCTATATCAGTTAAGAGGACGTGTTGGAAGAAGTAACAAAACTTCATTTGCATATCTTATGTATAAAAAAGATAAAGTTTTACAAGAGGTTTCAGAAAAAAGACTTCAAACTATAAAAGAGTTTACTGAATTTGGTTCTGGATTTAAAATAGCTATGCGAGATTTAGAAATAAGAGGTGCTGGAAATCTTTTAGGAGAACAACAACACGGACATATGGACGCTATAGGCTATGAAATGTATTGTAAACTGCTAGAACAAGCCATAAAAGAACTAAAAGGAGAGAAAATAGAAAAAGAATTTGAAACTATTATAGATTTATCTGTAAATGCTTTTATTCCTGCTAGTTATATAGAAAATGAAACTCAAAAATTAGAAATGTATAAAAAAATATCTATGATAAAAACAGAAAGTGACTTTTTTGATATCCAAGATGAGCTAGAAGACAGATTTGGTACTTTACCTAAAGCTACACAAATGCTTCTTGATATTGCTCTTATGAAAGCTTATGCCCATAAGATAGGAGTAAATAAAATATCTCAAATAGGTAATAAAATATCTATTAAGTTTGATGAAGATAACACAGTTGATATTGATAAACTTAAAAACTTGCTTTCTACAAGTAAACAATTAGTTTTTAATGGCACCCTACAATATAACATAAAAGATATAAAAGAACCTTTTGTAAATACATTAAAAGATATATTTTTATTTTTAGCATAAAAAGAGGCGTAGATAATCTACGCCTTAAAACTATTTTCTTCTTTTTCTATCATAGAATACATATAATATAACTCCTAAAACAGAAATTATACTAAGCCCTACTCCAAGCCAAAATCCTCTAACAGAATATTTAAAGACTATCTCGTGCGTACCCTTAGATACCTTAAGCCCTATAAGAGCACCATCTCCAAGAGCTATAGTAGGTACTTCTTTTCCATCTATATAAGCCTTAAATCCTTTATCATATGGTATAGAAGTATACATAATTCCATCTTCTTTAGCCTCTATAGTCCCTTTTAGATATGTGCTATCATACTCTGTAACTGTTAGCATTTCATCTGCAAAATCACTATAAACTTCTTTAAACATTTCTTCGTTAAAGTTTACGGCATATACTCTAAAGCTTCCTGTTTTATGATAAGTCTTATCATAAGAACCTTTTCTATTAAGAGAAAACTCTATATCTATATTAGTACCTGCATTTAATATTCCAAGGTCTATAAGGCTTCTTCCTGTAGATATTTCTCTATCATAAGTTTGTCCATCTACTGTATATTTAAATCTTTTAGAATTCGGTGATTCTACATATAAAAATACTCTTTGTGTTTCTGGATTATAAGCTCTTGAATATACTGTAGGTATCATATCAAGATTTGTTTCATCGTGGAGAGTATAAGAAAAATCTTGTGGCAATTTATCATTTGTTTCGCTATCTACTTTATTTTCTATATCTACATTTTCTGTCCTAAAATCGTATACTGGAAATTCAGTAAATAACTCTTTATTAGCCCCTGCTTTTTGTACAAAATCTTCTTGTACCATAAAAGGTGTTGGCATAGTAGTATCCCAGTTTTCTATATTTTCATCTACCATAAATCCAAGAGATAATGGCATAGTATTTTTGTATAAGTATATATTATTAAACTTGCCTATAAGCTCATAATCTGGATTTGTAATTTCATTATCCTTAGCCATAATATATTTCATATTAAACATAGCATCTATAATTGGTGTTGGGTCATAATATCTATAAGAGTTGCTAGTAGCTGCTATACCTAAATTTTCTATAAGTTTAGATAAATCACCATAAGCAAGAGATGAAAATTGAGAAAAACCATTATAATGATACATCGTAGATTCATTTATAGCACTAAATCTATAAAATTCTTGTCTAAAGAATTTATTATCATCTTTATCATTTTCTTTTATATATTTTATTATTTCATCTGTTCCCTCTACATAATCTATATATTTTGCTCTATCTGTAGCACCACTATGCATAAACCCTCTTACACAGTTATAAAGACTTTCTGAAGAAGTGATAAATAAAAGTAAAGCCATAACAAAACTTAAACCTCTTATATTTATCTTATCTATAGAAGGTTTTATAATAGCTCCTGTAAATGCTATAAGCAAGATTCCTAAAACTACAAGGATATAAAAGCTAATTCCAAAACTTTGACTTTCTTTAAATGTATTTATATCATAAGCTATTCCACCTACAAATAGTGCCATAGCAACAACTATAAAGCTTATAGAAAATATTGTAGCTATCTTTTTAGTCTTATCTTCTTCTAGCATCTTATCTTCTCTATGATTTTTATAATATATAACCATAAGCATATAAATAATAAGTAAAATAATATTGGCTATAATATCTCCTAAAGATAATACCCTAGATATATCGGCAAATTTAATAAATACATATTCTGTAACATACATAACTATTATATAAAAAGGTATAAATATATATAATATTTTATTGTTTATTCCCTTAGCATATACTAATGATTTATAAGCTAACATAAGTATCATAAAAGAATATATAAAAGTATATCTATGAGGCAAGTTTGCCGGAAAATGTGCCCCGTGAATGATATAATCTAGTTGTTTAAATACAGAACATAAAAGCATAAATACTATAAGTATAGCAAAATATATTCTTTCTTTTATCTTTATCTCTTTGTTAAAGAAATAAGTAGGCAATAACACCATAGTAAGAACACCACTATATATATTAGGTAAATCTTCATTTCTAGCAAGAACTACTGGTTTTGCTCCTGAAAAATGATTAGTTATTATTTGATACATATTTTGGTATATTTCAAAAGATGGGAAAGTACTATCTGAAGTTTGTGTCCTACCAAGAGCTATAGCAGTAGGTATAGCAAGAAACATAGTAAGCCCCCCTGCTAAAAGAGAAAGTATAGCAAATTTTACTATCCTATCTAATATAAGCTTTCCTTCTTCTCTTATACTATATTTAGAAAATAATCTTACAAGAAAATATAATGTAGCAAATACACAAACTAAAAATGCTATATAAAAGTTTACTATAATACAACAAGCTAATGATATAAGATAAGTTTTGTATCTTCCATCATCTACAAGCCTTTCTATACCAAGAGCTACTATAGGAAATAAATATATAGAATCTAGCCACATTATGTTCCAATAAAAGCTAGTTATATATGCCATAAACGCATACATTATCCCAAATATAGTAATAAATATAGTATCTTTTTTAAAACTATTTTTAAGATAATAAGAAAAAGAAAAAGCACAAAGCACTATCTTTATAAATACAAAAAGCAATATAGCCTCTGATATATATTTTGTAGGAAAAAATAAAATCAAAAGACTTATAGGACTAGCTGTATAATAGGCTATCTGGCTTAAAAATTCCTTACCAAGTCCTCCTTCCCAAGAATAAAAAAGACTATCAAAAGATAAAAGCTTAGCTCTTAACTCCTCGTGGAAAGGTGCATACTGATGATATAAATCTACTCTTAATATGCTATTAGCTCCAAAAGGATAAAAGCCACAAAAAACATATGTTATAAGCACTATAATAGCGGTTATCATAGTTGCTAATAATATATAGTTATTCTTTTTTAAATTTTCTTTAAACATATCTTACCCCTTTACCTAAAATTTTTATTAAACCTTATATATTATACCATAAATATATTTTTATTAAATACATTTTTATAAAATTTATGTTTAAGTATGTAAAAAAGAGTAGATAAAGTCTACTCTTTCTTAAATATAAACAACTTGCTAAAAAAGTAATTTGCTACTACTACTAAAAAATTTACTGCTATTTTAGATATTAACTCGTTTATGCCCAAAATATTTACAAGCAAAAACATAAATACTAAAGACATAAGCAAAGATACAAATCTTAAAGAAAAAAAAGAAATCATTTCTTTTAATAAATTTTCATAAGTCTTACTTTCAAAAACAAATAACTTATTAGTAATATAAGCAAATAACACAGCAAAAACCCAAGCTATGCAAGTTGATATTATATAATGTATATTAAGTGTATAGTTTGATATATAAAAAACAACAGTGTCTACTAGAGTTGTTAAAACTCCAAAAATTAAATATAAAATAACCTCTTTACTAAATAATTTTTTAAACATAAGTCCACCATTTTCTATTTTATGCTAATGCTCCAAGTATTTATATATTCTCTGCTTGGCTCAAGGCTTACAAGCCCTTGTTTTTCTATATCTTCTATTATACCATCTCTAGCTGGCAAGCTAGTCCAAGGCTCTATACATAAAAAATCTGGAGAAAGCTCAGGAGTTTGCCATATACCAAGATATTCCATATTGGGATATTTTATATAAACTTCTCTTTTTGTCTTATCACTTTTTAACTTAACTCCTTTAGCCATACCATTAAATATAAGAGCATCATTATCAAAAATGGAAGCTTTAAGCCTAAGTATTTTATCTTCTTCTAAGCTATATTCTTCTTTCCCTGTTACAAGCCCTTTATTAGAAATAAGATAATTATCTACTTTAGATGAAAAATCAAATTCTAAATAATAATCTTCTATAGTTAGTTCTTCCCCTCTAGATAAACAAAATCCAGGGTGTCCACCTAGTGCAAAATACATAGTCTTATCATCAATATTTATAACCTTAGATGTTATATTTAAGCTATTTTCTATAAGCTCATATATAATATAATATTCAAATTTAAACGGATAACTTTTTAAAGTATCGCTATTTGATATTATCTTAAAACTTATTTTATTTTCTGCTAGCTTATTTGCCTCAAACTCCATATATCTAGCTAATCCGTGGCTTCCTAGTTCATACTCTTTATCTTTATAGAAATATTTTCCATTTTGCAATTTACCTATTATAGGAAATATATTTGTAGCTTTATTTTTCCAGCTTTTTTTATCTCCTTGCCAAAGATATTCCACATTATCTTTTTTAATAGATTGCATCTCGGCACCTAAATTACTTATATCTACACTTAAATTATTGTTTTTTATGTTCCATATCAAGATATTCTCCTCCTATAACACTTTAGACAAAAATTCTTGTGTTCTTGGATTTTGTGGGTTTTTAAAAATTTCTTCTGGCGTACCTTCTTCACAAATATTTCCACCATCCATAAATATAACTCTAGTTCCTACTTCTCTTGCAAATCCCATCTCATGTGTAACTACAACCATAGTCATTCCATCTCTAGCAAGATTTTTCATAACCTCTAATACTTCCCCTACCATCTCTGGATCAAGAGCAGAAGTTGGCTCATCAAAAAGCATAACATCTGGTTTCATAGCAAGGGCTCTTACTATAGCTATCCTTTGTTTTTGTCCGCCTGATAAACTCGATGGATAACTATTTACTTTGTGCTTAAGCCCTACTAAATCTAGAAGCTCTAAAGCTTTTTCTTCTATTTCTTTTTTATCAATATTTTTAACCTTAATAGGAGCTATAGTTATATTTTCTAATATAGTAAGATGAGGGAATAAATTAAAATGTTGAAAAACCATACCCATTTTCTGTCTATGAAGGCTTATATCTATATTTTTATCCATAAGATTTACCCCTTCAAAAATTATATCTCCAGAAGTAACATCTTCCAATTTATTTAAGCATCTTAAAAATGTACTTTTTCCAGAACCAGATGGACCTATAATAACTACAACTTCACCTTTTTTAATAACAGTACTAACACCTTTTAAAACCTCGTTTTTCCCAAAATATTTATGTAAATTATTTATTTCTATCATTTCTATTTAGTCTCCTTTCAAAACATCCTATAAGTCTTGATAAACCAAATGTTAAAACAAAATATATAGCAGATGCTACTATAAATGGAGCTATAGTTTGGAATGTAGAAGATACTACAGTGTTTGTTTTAGCCATAAGGTCTTGGATACCTATTATGTACAATATAGAAGATTCCTTTATAAGAACTATAAATTCATTACCTATAGCTGGTAAAATAGTTTTTATTGCTTGAGGTATAATTATATATTTTAAAGTCATAGATTTTTTCATACCTAAAGACTCTGCGGCTTCTCTTTGTCCTTTATCAACTGCTAAAATACCTGCTCTTATTATCTCTGCTACATAAGCTCCAGAGTTTAAAGCAAGCGCAACTACTCCAAGTGTAAGACGTGATATGCTAAGATCTTTTCCTATATATATATCTGGAATATTTAATATATTGCCTATCCCAAAATACCATATATATAGTTGAACCATAACGGGTGTACCTCTAGTTAATTCTATATAAGCAGTAGATATACCTCTTAACAATCTAAATCTGGATATTTTTAAAATAGCTGCTATTATTCCTATTCCCATTCCAAGAATTACAGTTAAAACAGATATTAAAATAGTTGTTATTGTACCTTGAATGAATAAAGGATAATACGTACCTAAAAACGAAAAACTATCTAACATTTTTCTCCTCCTATTGTTAAAATTTTTAGTATAAAAATGCAATTATATGAATTTTATTTGTATATTTATACTAAAAGATTAATTTAAACCCTTTATGTATAAACAAATGTTTATACCAATATTTTATTCATACACTAGCTTGTCTTGCATTTTATAATTATACACATATTATAGTTTTTGTCAATACCTTTTTTATAATCATTTAATTAAAATTTATTATATCTTCTAGGTTATATTTTTCAAATTCTTCCAAAAAACTTTCTAAAGCCCTATTACACACACTTTTTAACATACATTCATTTTCAATAAAAATACATTTACTATTTTTATTACATTCCACAATTTTTGAAAAATCTTCACAATAACAAATTAAATCTTTAAGATTTATATCTTTGGGTGATTTACCAAGAGTTATTCCTCCATTTCTCCCTTTAGATGATTTTATAAACCCTTTTTTTGCAAGTCTATGTATTATTTTTTTAATATGATGTTCTGAAAGATTTAAAACTTTAGAAAGCTCTTCAACATTGGTCTTTTTATCTTTATTTTTTGAAAGATATATAAGACATCTAAAGGAATAATCTGTAAATTTTGATAAAGTCATATTCGCCCTCCAAATAAAGTTTTTATTATCCATTATATCATAATCTATAAGTATATAAAATATTTTTTACTAAATAGTTCTTGTAATTTTAAAATATTTATGATAAATTAAATGTGTAAACTAAATACACATTTAATCGATATCTATCTTATTGTTAAAATTAAGTATTATTTTTTTAATTTTAAATGTATAAATTAAATAAACATTTTATTATAACTAATTTTGAAAAGGAGCTGTTAAATATGTTAGATGAAAAAACTATTTCTATAATGAAAAGTATTGTCCCTATATTACAAGAAAAAGGTACTGAAATTACTACTAATTTCTATGAAACTATGTTTAAAAATAATCCAGAAGTTAAACCTATGTTTGATATGTCAAAGCAAAAGTCTGGAGAACAACCTTTAGCTCTTGCTAACGCCATATTAGCTTCTGTAAAAAATATAGATAATTTAGATGCTATTATGCCTGCAGTTAAATCTATAGCAAAAAAACACGTAGCTGTTAATGTCTTACCAGAACAATATCCGATAGTTGGTAAAAATCTAACTATAGCTATTAAAAATGTATTAGGAGATAGTGCTACAGATGAAATTTTAGAAGCTTTCGGAAAAACTTATGAAGTATTATCTCAAGTTTTTATAGATGTAGAAAAAGAAATTTATAATCAAAAAAATTAATAATATAAAGGGCGTTTAGATTAATAATCGCCCTTTTATATATTATCTTCTTTTTCTAAAAGTTATAAAATATATTATAAATATAAATATTATTAAAAATATAAGTATCCATATAATAAATTTAAAAATGTTAAAATTACTTTTATTGCTATCTTCAAACATTATTATTTCATCTTGACCATTTTCATTTGACACTACACCTACTAACCTATCTTCATCATATCCTGTAATATCTTGAACCATATCCACCGTATCATCTATAATGTTATGTACTAAATAATATTGTACAAAAGGGTTATCAAAAATACTTCTTTTTGCCTCTTGTGGATAGTAATATTTCTTAGTAGTAGTAGGATTTATACCTTTATTTTCTAAAACATCAGATATTTCTTTACTACTTATATTCTTACCTTTTACTTTTATATCTTCTATTTTAGATTTCTCTTTTGGTTTATATTCTTGACTTAAATCTATATAAGAATTACTTCTATAGCTTGATGAACTTGTTCCACTTTGACTACTTGAACTTGATGAACTTGTTCTACTTTGACTACTTGAACTTGATGAACTTGTTCCACTTTGACTACTTGAACTTGATGAACTTGTTCCACTTTTACTGCTTGAACTTGATGAACTTGTTCCACTTCGACTACTTGAACTTGATGAACTTGTTCTACTTTGACTACTTGAACTTGATGAACTTGTTCTACTTTGACTACTTGAACTTGATGAGCTTGTTCCACTTCGACTACTTGAACTTGATGAACTTGTTCCACTTTTACTGCTTGAACTTGATGAACTTGTTCCACTTCGACTACTTGAACTTGATGAACTTGTTCCACTTCGACTACTTGAGCTTGATGAACTTCTACTGCTTGAGCTTGATGAACTTCTACTGCTCGAAATGCCTCTTGATGAACCTTTAGCAAAAGTATTTACTTCTCCAAAATTTAAACTAGTAAATAAAATACATATTACTAATAATAAAACTTTATAAATTTTCTTCATAATTAATCCCTCATTAATAACCTAGCATTTTATTTTTCATCTCTTCAAGCTTTCTAATATTTTCTAATCTTTCTTCATTATTTTTATTATCAATAGCTCTAACCTCTTCTATCCCATTTAATATAGTATTATAAGTTTTCTCTAAAGTTTCTATACTTATAACTGGATTTGAAGCAGATTGTTTAACTGCTTTTGTATTATCTACTGTTTGAGACACTGTTTTTTCAAATAATTGTCTTGTAAAATCTTCTGCTTGAGATATAGCCTGATTTTGTATGGCTTGTCTTCTAAGAGTAATAGCATTTATAACACTTACTTTAAATATAGGTAATGTAGTTATAAAAGCAGAATCTATCTTTATATTAAGATTAGCATTTGTAGATATCATCATATTTATCATAGGTATTATTTGCATAGCTACATTTTGAGATACTCTAAGATCCATAAGCCTTTGCATCAATAAATCTGTAGCTAAATTTATTTGTCCTTCTTTTGCTACTCTTTCTTCTTGGCTTAAATTTATATCAGTAGCTAAACTTATCTTTTCGGCATTTATTCTATCAAGAGCTAACTCCCCAGCTACTATATATTTTTCTAAATCATACATGTAATCTTTAGTAGCTTGATATTGTGCTTCTAACATTTTATTAGAAGTAGCTATATCATTGCTATATTTATCTAACAAAGTCCCTATACCCTCTATCTGCTTACTAAGAGAATTATATTTATCATAAATATCTTCTTTTATACTGTTAAACTTTTGTTTTAATTTATCTAAAAATCCCTTTTTTTCATTAGGGTTATATTGTTCTATTTCTTTTAAATCAAAAGATTTCATAATATTAGTAAGCTTTACTAACATTTCGCCAACTTCTTCAGTCTTCACACTTTTTATATCTTCTAATATTCTATCATTTATTTTAGATAGATTTTGGCTAGGTTCAAACCCAAATTTAGATATATCAGATACATTACTAAGACTTATTGTATTTGAAATTTTTATAACCTCTGGAAGCTGTTTTAAAGTTTCTTTTCTCTCATCTAAAGGCTTTATAACTTCTAATTGGTTAATATCGCTCATAAAATCCTCCTATCTATTACTAAACTTATTAAGTAATTTATATTTTATAGTATTTATAGTTTTAATAAATCCTTCATCTTTATAAGTAAGCAACATTTCATTGTCCTTATCAAATTTATCTAAAGTTATAGTGTTTATTATATAACTTGGTAAATAGTTTTCTATATTAAATACTCCTTTTTGACTCATAAATATTACGTCTAATCCAAGCTTAGATAAGGTTATCATAAAATACATAAATTGTTTACTTTCTATATTAAAATTATCTATAACAACTATTCTAGGTACTTTACCAGAACAATCTCTAGTTTTTAATAAATGCTTAAACTTATTATCCATAGATATAACATTAGATAATAAAACTTTATATTCTTTTATATCAAGATTTAAGCTATCTTTAACTTCTAAAGAAGTATCTACAATATTTTGTTGTAATACCAAAGGCAAATCATCATTTCTATAATTTTCAAGATTAAATAATTTATCAAAATATAATGTTATAGCATTATTTTCCTTAAAATCATAACAACTATTTATATCTTGATTAATATCACTGGTATTTCTATATTTTAATATAAAATCTGCAGTTTGTTTTATAAGTAAGTCTAATTCTCCTTTATCTATAATATCATCTATAAATTTATGATAGTCTTCTAAATAATTATGTCTACCATTTATAAGAGTACAAAAACTAGGAATTTTAACTATTCCTTCTTTTCTTTCATAGCTAAATCCTTCTCTTAGAGATGCCGATTCTTTTAATATAGGTATTATATCAAATCTAGAAGAATTTATATGAATACCTATGCTTTTGCACTTTGCTAGCTCTTCTCTAGAATATAATCCATCATTAATATAATTATCTATAATTTTATCATTATGTATCTTACAGTCTGTAGATTTAGAATTTATAAGAATACCACTATCTATAGCTTCAAAAATAGAACCTTGATATATATAATCCCCTTTATATACTACTCTATTTTCATCTTCCCAATTATTATTTAATTTTTCAAGATCGAATACTACAATATTAGCTCCCATAATATTTACTAAATCTAAAAATAATAAGTCTTCTTCTTCAAATTGTCCATAAGCAACTATAAGAGGAGTTGAACTAAATATTATTTCATTTTTCACTATATATTCTTTTACTTTTTTAATAACTATATCTTTTTGGATATCAGATATTTCTTTTTTAAGCTCCAAAGTTTTAAATGCTATATCTATCCTTTTAGCTAATTCTTCATCTATATGTATTTTATCGTAATCTTCATTTGTAATAACAAAAGTATTTTCAAGAATAACATATTCTTTTTGAATCTCTATTATATTTTTAAAAAAGCTATATAAATTATCTCTAATATTCAAGGCATTTTGAATATCCACTCCGTAGAATACAACAAAAGTTTTTTCAAAATGTTTAGTTATAATATCTAAGGACGTTTCGTATATATGGCTAAATTTCATTTAAAACCCTCCTTTTAAATTTATACTATAGTTATACTATAAATATAGACAAAATACAACTATTTTTAAATTAATTTTTAAATAATAAAAAAGCTAAGACCCTTAAGCCTTAGCTAAAAAACAGGGGTAGTAGGAATCGAACCCACACTAAAGGTTTTGGAGACCTCTGTCATACCACTTGACCATACCCCTATATATAAAAAAAACCATTATTTTTATAAAATAATCGTTTTTGATATTACATTTTCTTGATAACAAACACTAGCCATATTGATAGTTTTTCCTGATTTAAACTTTATCTATTGGACAAGCACTCGACCATTAGTACCTATC
>CALWSK010000007.1 GCA_944384195.1 uncultured Clostridia bacterium | reverse complement strand
GACTTGCATGTGTTAGGCACGCCGCCAGCGTTCATCCTGAGCCAGGATCAAACTCTCATTTTAAATCCTTGTTCAGACTAACTCTGACTTTACTTTTTTAGTGTGTGTTCACTTTTTAAATTTTCGGGTTATCTAATTCTTTTTTATGATTATTTAGTTTTCAATGTTCAACTTTCTGTCGCCTCTTGGCTACTATATTAATTATAGCCATTTTTTTCATTTTGTCAACACTTTTTTTATTTTTATTTTTTAGTGTTGTTTGCGACTTGTTTATTCTATCAAAACTTTTAAAATTTGTCAACACTTTTTTTGCATTTTATTTTAAAAGTTTTACTAAGTTTGAAATATTTACTAATTCAATCTTAACGACTTGACTAGTCTAACATAAATTTTTCATTTTGTCAACACTTTTTTTATTTTTATTTTTGCTAAACTAGACTGTTTACACATATTAACACATTAGATAATTAATGTCAATATATTTTTTATATTTTATTTTAAAATAAATCTAAATATATTTTTTCACATATTATATTTAAAAATACATATTCCTAAAATTTTTTCCTAAAACATAAACTACTTTTTAAATTTTACTTAAATACCCCTTTAAATAATAAGAATAAAAAAAGATAAGCTATTAGCCTATCTTTCTATTTATCCTTAATAATTTTTTTATCATATAAATATCTTGCTAAATATATAACTGGTGTATCTAATATACTAGTAATTATAAATATAACATAACTAGATAAAAATATACTAAATAATGTTTTATTATCATATACACCATAAAATGCAAAAATAGTAAATAATAATGAATTTAGTAACTGAGATATAAGAGTAGAACCATTATTTCTAAGCCATAAAAATTTTTTTCTATCATTATATTTCTTCGTTGTAAAATCCCACCATTTATGATAAATATAAACATCAAAAGTCTGACTTATAGCATAAACCAAAAGACTAGATAACATAATTCTTGGAGTACTAGAGAATATCTGTCTAAATGCTCCATCAATCCCATTTGTTACATCATATAAAAGCCAACTATTAGATAAAAGAACAAACGATATAGAAGTTATTATCCCTACAAGTACTGCTTTTTTAGAAGATTTTTTTCCATAAAATTCACTTAGCATATCTGTTGCTAAAAAGCTAGCTCCAAATAATACATTTCCTAAAGTCTGTTCTATAGAAAATGCCTTTATTACTAAAAGCACTTCTATATTAGCACATATAGTTGCAAATACTGTAAAACAAAGAAGTCCTTTATCCCCAAGTAGATAAAACCATATTATAACCAAAGAATATATAAAAACTACTGATAAACAAAGTAAAATTTCATTACTTATCATCTTTTTCCCCTCCAACTCCAAAATCTGTATTATTAAGCAAAATATCCACTCTATTATTATGTTTATATATTGGATAAATTTGTTCTATAAAATTTTGTATAGTTCTAGGGTCTGGTTTTATGTAAGTTTTATTTTCTACCATTATGTTTACGCATACTCTTTCAAAATTTTCTAATCCAATAGCTATATCTTTTAGCATAAATTCAACGCTTTGTCCAGAAAGTCCTTGCAATAAACAAACTTCATCATAATATTTAGCTATGTTCTTAACTTCTTTTTCTTCTATACCTTTTCTTAAAAAACTCTCTCTATAATAATAATCAAATGTTTCTATACCAAGTTTAGTTTTTAAAGTTATTCCTTTTGATTTAAAATAGTCTTTAGTTTTTAAAATATCATCTTTATGTAACCAATGGCACTCAAAGTGTAACTTATTTATTTTGTTTTCTAAACAGACTTTTTCTATATAATCTAAAGTATTTTTGTCTAAATCTACAAAACTACCAGAATTTATCACCTCTAAGGTATTATATATTCCTGTTACTTTACCTAACACTTTTTTATTTATATCAAAACATATATCTTGATTTTTATTAAAATCTGTATGATAATCACAAAAAGTGCATTTTTTCCATTTACACCCACTACCTATTAACAAAACTATTTCTCTTTTGTTTTTTTCATTAATTAAAGAATATCTTTCCATATCTCTCTCCCCTATATTTTAACTAAGCCAATACCAAAATATAGGTTCTACAAAAAAGCCCAAAAAGAGCTATTTATAAAGATATGGTTTGACCTAGTTTTGTTTAAAGACAGGAGGTTTTCGAACTGTCTTATAATAGATTATATCATATCTTATCTTAAAATCAAGTTTTATAAAAATAAATAATATTGATATTTAAGTAAAAACATTTTATAATTATATAAATAATTTAGAAAAGGAGCTTTTATTATGCGTTTAAGAAAAAAGCCTTGGGGCGAAGAAGAATTAAAAACAAATGATAGATTTATTCATAATCCAGAAATTAACAAGGGTAAATGGAAAGAAGTTTTTGGAAATGATAATCCTATTCATATAGAAATAGGTACGGGTAAAGGACAATTTATAACTAGTACAAGCCTTGTAAATCCTAATATAAATTATATAGCTATTGAAAGACAAACAAATGTTATAGTAAGCGCACTAAAAAAAGGACGTGAAAAAGGAGTAGGAAAAAATATTGTATTTTTTGTAGCAGATGTTAAAGAGCTTCTAAACTATTTTGATGAAGATGAAATACAAAGAATATATATAAACTTTTGCGATCCTTGGCCAAACAAAAAGAAATGGGCTAAAAGACGCCTAACACATAAAAACTTTTTAAATTTATACGAAACACTTTTTAAAAGTGGTGGAGAAGTATTTTTCAAAACAGATAATAGACTTTTATTTGAGTTTTCCTTAAATGAATTTGCAGATAAGGGCTGGAGATTACATAATATATCTTTAGATTTACATAATTCAGACTTTGAAGGTAATATAAAAACAGAATATGAAGAAAAATTTTCCGGACTTGGTATGCCTATATATAGACTAGAAGGATATTACAAAAAAGAGCCAAAAATATAAAATTTTTATCCTATAAACTAAAACTTTAGTATAATTAAATATAAATTGTACTAAAGTTTTTCTTGACTTAAAATAAAATTTAGGTTTTATAATATTATATAAAAATAAAATTTATATATAAAATATAAATTAATTTTAAATTTTTGGAAAGGAAGATTTTATGAACAATTTTATTTATGATATTCCTACAAGAGTTTATTTTGGAGAAAACCAACTCTCTAATTTAGGAAAAGAGCTTAGAAAATATGGAAAAAGAGTACTTCTAACATATGGTGGTGGTTCTATAAAAAAGATAGGTCTATATGATAAGATATTAGATGAACTAAAAAAAGGAGATTTTACAGTATTTGAACTATCTGGAATAGAACCAAATCCACGTATAAAATCTGTAAGAGAAGGTGCTTTAATTTGTAAAAAAGAAAATATAGATGTTCTCTTAGCAGTCGGTGGTGGTTCTACTATAGATGCAACAAAATTTATAGCTGCCGGAGCTTGCACCGATACTGACCCTTGGGAATTTTTTTCTAAAAATGCCCCTATAGAAAAGGCTCTTCCTATAGTCACAATACTTACACTTTCTGCTACTGGTTCTGAAATGAACGCCGGTGGTGTAATAAGTAATACACAAACTCAAGATAAAATAGGAAGATTATCTCCAAACTTACTACCTAAAGCATCTTTTCTAGACCCTAGCATTACTTATACAGTAAATAAATTTCAAACTGCTTGTGGTGTGGTAGATATATTTAGTCATATTATGGAAGTATATTTTAATACACAAAATAGCTTGTATATGCTAGATTGCTTTATGGAAGGTCTTATGAAAACACTTTTAAAATATGGACCTATAGCTTTAAAAAATCCAAATGACTATGAAGCAAGAGCAAATATAATGTGGGCTTCTTCTTGGGCTATAAATGGTTTTATAAGCTCCGATAAAAATCAGGCTTGGAGCTGTCACCCAATAGAACACCAACTTTCTGCTATATATGATATAACACACGGCTTAGGACTTGCTCTTGTAACTCCTAGATGGCTAGAATATTGCCTTGATGAAACTACTGTTTCTAAATACTATCAATTCGGAACTAATGTATTTGATATAGACAAAAACTTAAGCCCTATGGAAGTAGCAAAACAAAGTATACAAATGTTATCAAAATTTTTCTTTGAAACTTTAGAGCTTGATAATACATTTACAAAAGTAGGTATAAAAGAAGAAGATTTTGAAATTATGGCAGAAAAAGCTTGCAATAACTCAGTAATACAAGGTTTTAAACCACTTAATAAAGAAGATATAATAAATATTTTCAAAATGTGTATGTAATAAATTTTTTACTTATAAAAAAGGGCAATATAACTGCCCTTTTTATTTTTATATTATTATATTATATAGAAAGCTTATATTTTTTAAGCCAATAATTCATTTGTATAAAATATGCCATAAGCTGTGGACCAGCCATAAGTTGCCCAAACCAAGGCTTAGCATAATTAGTTTCTGCATTTATAAGACTTATAACTTTTTGTTTATCCAAAATAGCATTTACTGGAGAACTTGGCTCGTTTACTATAGCTAATAACTCATCTTTTAAAAGCTTTTCATATTTAGGATTATAAGTTTTAGGATATGGACTTTTCTTACGATTTAAAAGCTCTTTAGGTAATAAATCTTTTGTAGCCTCTCTAAGTAACGATTTTTCTACTCCATCTTTATATTTCATTTCCCAAGGTACATTCCAAAGATAATCTACTATACGATTATCGGCAAAAGGAACTCTAGCCTCTAAACCATTATACATACTCATTCTATCCATTCTCTCAAGCAAAGTAGTCATAAACCATTTTATATTAAGATAACCTATTTCTCTTCTTCTTTTTTGTTCTTTATTTTCTCCATCTAAATAAGGCGTTTTTTCTATAGTCTTTTGATAATACATATTAGAAAACTTACTAAGCTCTAAAGCATTTTTTATATCATCTTTTAATAGCATCTCTCTAGTATCTATATTTTTAGCCCAAGGGAAAGTATCGCTATTTAATAACTCATCTTTATAAAACCAAGGATATCCGCCAAAAATCTCATCTGCACACTCCCCAGTTAAAGCAACCTTATTTTTTTCTTTTACTAAAGAACAAAAATATAACATAGAAGCATCTATATCTGCCATACCTACAAAATCTTTAGCATCTACCACCTTATATAAAAGCTCTAAAAGATTATTTTCATCACATTCTAAATAGTTATGATTAAGCTCATATCTTTTTAACATAATATCTACATAAGGTCTATCTTGTTCTGGTTGAAAAGCATTAGCCTTAAAATATTTATTATTTTCTTTAAAATCAAATGAAAAAGTATTTAGCTTTTTACCAAGTCCATTAAGATAGTTAGAAGATATAGCAGTTACTATACTAGAATCTATACCCCCTGATAAAAATGTGCATATCTCAACATCTGATACTAATTGTCTTTCTATAGAGTCTTGAACTAGATATCTAACTTTTTCTACTGTTTGAGAATAGCTATCTGTATGAGGTTTGCTCTTTAAATCCCAATAAATTTCCTCTTTAAATCCATCTTTATCAAATATAGCAAAGCTACCGTATTTAATCTCGTATAAATTTTTAAATATTCCGCTTCCCTCTATTCTAGCAGGACCTATAGCTAAAATTTGTCTTAAGCTATTTTCATCTATTTCTGGCTTTATACCAAATTCAAAAATAGCTTTAGGCTCTGATGCAAAAATTAAATTTCCATCAGAAATAGTATAAAATAAAGGTTTAATACCAAGTCTATCTCTAAATAAATATAACCTTTCTTTATTTGTATCATAAATAGCAAAGGCAAAAATACCATTTAGATATTCTACTGACTTTTCCCCATATTCTATAAACATATTTAATATAACTTCTGTATCTGTAGAAGTAGAAAAATTATAACCTTTTTCTTCTAAATCCTTTTTTAGCTCATCTGTATTATATACCTCACCATTATATACTATTATATATTTATTTCCATTTTGTACCTTTACCATAGGTTGATTGCCATTTTCAGATAAATCCCTTATAGATAATCTTGCGTGGCAACTTCCAAAATTTTTAGTAAGATATGTTCCGTTGGCATCTTTCCCCCTATTTCTAAGAGCTAGATGCATATTTTCCAAAATAGATAAAAAATGATTTCTATTTTCTAAAAAATCTTTATTAAAATTGCAAAAACCTGCTATTCCACACATAATATTTACTCCTTATCGTTTTTTATATATTATTCAAAATTTATAAAAAATATTAATCTTCTAAATATTTTACTAGCACTCGCTTTAATTGAGTGCTAATTTTTTCTTGACATTTAATATAAGCAGTATTAAAATAGATATATATTAAAACTTAGGAGGTAAAAAAATGAAAAAAGGAAATCTTTCTATAAATAGTGAAAATATATTACCTATTATTAAAAAATGGCTCTATTCAGATTCTGATATATTTATAAGAGAGCTTGTTTCTAACTCTTGCGATGCTATAAATAAGCTTAAAAAATTATCTTCTATGGGAGAAGCTAACCTTAAAGAAAATGAAAAATTTGAAATAAAAGTTGTGCTTGATAAAGAAAATAGCCTGATAAAAATTATAGACAACGGTATTGGTATGACTGAAGATGAAATAGAAGAATATATAACACAAATAGCTTTTTCTGGCGCAAGCGACTTTATAAATAAATATAAAGAAAAACTAGAAGATGGCGCAGATATAATAGGACATTTTGGACTTGGTTTTTATTCTGCTTTTATGGTGGCAGATAAAGTTATGATAGATTCTCTTTCTTATAAGGAAGGGTCAAAACCGGCTAAATGGATATGCGACGGTGGTATAGAATATGAAATGGGTGAAGGAGAAAGACAGGAAAGAGGAACTACTATTACTCTTTTTGTAGGAGAAGATGGAAAAGATTTCTTAAATGGTTATAAGCTTAGAGAAGTTTTAAATAAATATTGCTACTTTATGCCTATAGAAATTTTCTTTGAAGATTTAGAACAAATAAAAAGAGAGGAAGAAGAAAAAGCTAAGGAAAATAAAGAAAATGAAGACATTATAGAGGAAGATAAAATAGACGCTCCTATGCCTATAAATAATACTACTCCACTTTGGCTAAAACAACCTAGCGAATGTACAGATGAAGAATATAAAGAATTTTATCATCAAGTATTCTCAGATTTTAACGAACCTTTATTCTGGATACATCTTAATATGGACTATCCTTTTAAATTAAAAGGTATTTTATATTTCCCTAAACTAAAACACGAGCTAGACTCTATAGAAGGACAAGTAAAACTCTATAATAACCAAGTGTTTATAGCAGATAATTTAAAAGAAGTTATCCCAGAATTTTTACTACTTCTTAAAGGTGCTTTAGACTGTCCTGATATTCCTCTTAATGTAAGCCGTAGCTTCTTACAAAATGATGGCTATGTTACAAAAATGAGTAAATATATCACTAAAAAAGTAGCAGATAAGCTAAATAACTTATTTAAAAAAGAAAGAGAAACATTTGAAGGCTTTTGGGACGATATTAGCCAATTTATAAAATATGGTTGTCTTAGAGAAAAAGATTTCTATGATAAAGTTAAAGATAGTTTATTATTTAAAACTATAAATAATAAATACTTAACTCTTAATGAATATTTAGAGCAAAATAAAGAACATAGCGAAAATACTATCTTCTATGTTACAGATGAAAACCAACAAGCTCAATATATAAAAATGTTTAAAGATAACAATATGGACGCAGTTATCTTAAACACTAGATTAGATAATCCTTATATGTCTACTTTAGAAATGTATAATCAAGGTACTAAATTTGTAAGGATAGATAGCGATTTATCAGAAAGCTTAAAAGAAGATGCTAAAGAAGAAGACAAAGAATTAAATGAAGCTTTAGAAAACTTATTTAAAGAAAACCTTGATAATCAAAACTTAAAAATAAAAGTAGAAAGCTTAAAAGCTAAAGAAGTATCCGGAGTTATCCAGCTTAGCGAACAAGCTAGAAGAATGGAAGAGATGGCTAAAATGTATGGTATGGCTATGCCTTTTGGTGCTATGCCGTCAGAAGAAACACTTGTTTTAAATAATAATAACAATGTAGTAAAACTATTATTAAAACTAAAAGATAAAGAAGATAAGAAAGAAGAAACAAAACTTATTTGTAATCAAATATATGATTTAGCTACCATGAGCCATAGACACTTAGATATGAACTCTATGACAAACTTTATAGAAAGAAGCAATAAAATATTAGAAATGCTTTTAGAAGAATAGACTTTAACAAAAAGGCGTAGATACACTCTACGCCTTTTTTTATTCATCTATTTTAAGTAAATTTATTCTGCCTTGCTCATCTATCTCTGTAACTTTTACTTTTATTTCATCACCTATTTTTACAACATCTTCTACTTTAGCCACACGTTGTTTAGATAATTTAGATATATGCACAAGCCCTTCTTTTTCTGGAGCAATCTCAACAAAAGCACCAAAATTCATTATTCTAACAACTTTACCTGTAAATATCTCCCCTACTTCTGGAGTTTTTACTATAGCTTTTATTATAGATATAGCTTTGTCTATTTTTTCTTGATCATCAGAAGATACAAATATTTTTCCGTCATCTTGAGTATCTATTTTATCTACTTTTGTTTCTTCTAAAATTTTATTTATAGTTTTTCCTCTAGGTCCTATAACTTCTGCTATTTTATCTGGCTCTACTTGTATAAATCCTATCTTAGGAGCATATTTAGATAAAGTTTCTCTAGGTTTCTCTATAGCTTTTAGCATAACCTCTTCTAAGATATAAGCTCTAGCTTTATTAGTATTTTCTAAAGATTGTTTTATAATCTCTGGAGTAAGCCCATCTATTTTTATATCCATCTGTATAGCAGTTATCCCTTTAGAAGTCCCCGCTACTTTAAAGTCCATATCTCCAAAAAAGTCTTCAAGTCCTTGTATATCAGTAAGAAGAACAAAATCATCATCTGTATCCCCTGTAACAAGACCAACAGAAATCCCCGCTACTGGACGTTTTATAGGTACACCAGCAGTCATAAGAGAAAGAGTAGAACCGCAAACGCTAGCTTGTGAAGTAGAACCATTAGAGCTTAAAACTTCAGATACAAGCCTTATAGCATAAGGAAATTCCTCTTCAGATGGTATAACTGGAACAAGAGCTCTCTCTGCTAAAGCTCCGTGTCCTATCTCACGTCTTCCTGGGCCTCTAGATGGTCTAGTCTCTCCTACTGAATAGCTAGGGAAGTTATAATGATGGATATATCTTTTAGATACTTCAAGCTCATCTAATCCGTCTAGCTTTTGAGCCTCTGACATAGTCCCAAGAGTAGTAACTGTAAGTACTTGTGTTTGTCCTCTAGTAAATATAGCAGAGCCGTGAGTTCTAGGTAATATATCTATTTCTGCTTTTAACTTTCTTATTTGATCTAATGCTCTACCATCTGGTCTTTTATGATCTTTTAAAATCATTCTTCTAACTGTAGCTTTTTCATATTTATAAAGAGCTTGTCCTATTTGTGCTAAATATTCTTCCTCATTTTCTCCATCATAACAAGGCATAAGCTTTTCTATAACTTCTTCTTTAAGAGCAGTAACTTGTTCATCTCTAACTTGCTTAAAGTCTGTAAATACAGCATTTTCCATTCTTTCATCTGTAATTATATCTACAACTTTTTTATAAATATCTTCATCTACTTCATATTGCTCATAGCTATGTTTTTCTTTACCTATATCTTTTGCTATACCTTCTATAAATTCTGCTATTTTAATATTTTCTTCGTGAGCAAACATTATAGCATTAAACATAGTTTCATCATCTATTTCATTAGCACCCGCTTCTATCATCATAACCTTATGTTTAGTAGAAGCTACTGTTAAAGATAAGTCGCTAAGCTCTCTCTCTTCGGCAGTTGGATTTATTATAAATTTTCCATCTATAAGCCCAACCATAACAGCACCTGTAGGTCCATTAAATGGTATATCAGATATAGATAATACAATGGAAGAGCCGATCATAGCTACAACTTCTGGGCTACAATCTTGGTCTACTGATAAAACAGTAGCAACAAGACAAACGTCATTTCTATAATCTTTAGGAAATAACGGACGTATTGGTCTATCTATAAGACGAGAAGTAAGAATAGCTTTTTCTGTTGGCTTACCTTCCCTTTTTATAAAGCCTCCAGGAATTTTACCTACAGAATATAGCTTTTCTTCATAATCTATACTAAGAGGGAAAAAGTCTATACCATCTCTAGGTTTTAAAGAAGCAGTAACAGTAACTAGCACTACTGTTTCACCATATCTTACAATGGCTGCTCCGTTTGCAAGCTCTGCCACTCTGCCTATTTCAACAGATAGCTCTCTACCTGCTAATGTTGTGGAGTATGTTTTATACATATATTTCTCCTTTCATACTCATTAATTTATCTTGTAATTTTTTATAAATAATTATAACACCTTTTGAAATTTTTAACAACTTTTTTTATATATTTTTACTATATAGTATCCTATATTTTACAACATAAAATTTGAATTTTTGAAAATAATAATATTACAAATAAAAATTTATTCGTTAGAGGAGGTTATCTTATGCAAAGTAAGTCTTTAAACTGGATAGCACTGACCCTTGTTATAGTAGGTGCTATAAATTGGGGGCTTATAGGATTTTTCAAGTTTGACTTGGTAGCAACTCTCTTTGGTGGAATGGATTCTGTAGTTAGTAGAATAGTATATGGTATTATAGGACTTTTAGGACTATATTGTGTAGGACTATATAGTAAACTAAATAATCCTGCCCCTGTTACAAACAAATAAATTTTTATATTATATAAAGGTTGTAGAAGATATATTTATGTTCTACAATCTTTTTTATTTGATAATTAATTTTTAAGGTTAATTATATTTTAAATTTTAATTTAGAAATATCTGTTTTTTAATATAAAAAATTGATTGTAAACTCCTTTTATCTTATAGAATATATTATAAAAATAAGATAGGAGCTTATATTTTATGAAAAATTGTAGATATATTATTACTCAAAGAAAACTTCTTGGAATTATTTTTTGTTCTATGGCTATAGGAATGTTTTTAGCTCTTATGATTTCTTGGTGGGGCTATGTTATTTCATTTTTACTATTTGCCCTTGGACTATGTTTTATATGTAGTAAAAAATAAGAGCTAAGTCATAAAAGACTAAGCTCTTTTAAAAATAAAAAAGCTATTACTTAATCTAAAAAACTAAGAAATAGCTAGTTTAAATATTATATAGCACGAGTAACTTTGTTTGAACGTAAACATCTAGTACATACGTTGATAGATTTTACTGTTCCATTTTCAATTATTTTAGTTTTCTTAACATTAGGTTTCCAAGTTCTGTTAGCACGACGAGAAACTTGGCTACGGTTAATGCTAATTCTATGTCCTGTGCGAACTGCTTTTTGACAAATTTCACATTTAGCCATCACTTACACCTCCTTAATAGGTTAAAAATCATCTGTTCAATTATAACAGATATAAAAAAAAATTGCAACCATTAATAAAAATTTTTTATCTTATGTAAAATTATATTTTATTTTTTTAATTATTTAAAATTTATCTTATTACTTAAAGTTTAATAAATTATATTAAAATATAATATTTGTATATAAAAATATATTTATATTATAAACCTAATAAAAAATAATTTTAATATAATTCTTTATTTATTAATTATTTACTTTATGATAGTATTAGTTTATAATAAAAAACTATCTGAAACAGATTTTAAAAATATTTACATATTAGTTATTAAACTTACTATTTATACACTATAATAAAAATTTATAAATTATTTTATATTATAAATAGTTAGCTTAATGGATATATTGTTAATATACAAATCTTAAATTGGAGGTAAGTATGTTTGAAAAAATAAAATTAGACAATGGAGCTACTATTGTTATGCAAAAGATGAATAATTTTCGCTCTGTAGCAATAGGCATATTTGTAAGAAATGGTTCTATAAACGAGGATAAATCAAATAATGGTATTTCCCATTTTATAGAACATATGCTCTTTAAGGGTACAAAAACTAGAACAGCTAAAGATATAGCAGAGCAAATGGACAATATAGGAGGACAGCTAAATGCATTTACCTCTAAGGAATATACTTGTTATTATGCACGTGTTTTAGATGAGCATACAGACCTAGCGCTTGATATGCTTCTTGATATGCTTATAAATTCTAAATTTGATGAAGAAGATATAATAAAAGAGGCAAAAGTTATATTAGAAGAAATAGATATGTATGAAGATAGTCCTGATGATATAGTATTTTCTAAATTACATCAAAAAATATGGAAAGATAGTGTAATAGGACAAACTGTTTTAGGCACAAAAGAAAATATATCTAAATTTAAACAAGAAGATTTTTTATCTTATATTAAAGAAAAATATGTAGGAGAAAATATAATAATATCTATAGCTGGTAATTTTGATAAAAATAAAATATTAGAAAAAACTAAGCCTAGCTTATTATCTTTGGCAAGAGGAAAACGAAATAATGCGTTAGATATAAATTACGGCTATAAAAAATCTAATATCGCTATACCAAAAGATATAGAACAACTCCATCTTTGCTTAGCTTTTAATGGTATCTCTTTAAATAGCCCTTATAATTATAGTATGAGCTTATTTAATACTATATTTGGAGGGGGACTTAGCTCCATTCTATTCCAAAAAGTAAGAGAAGAATATGGACTAGCTTATTCTATATATTCTTATAATGCAAGCTATTTAGCAAATGGAATTTTTAATATATATCTAGGACTTAATAAAACACAACTTCAAAAAACTATAGATATAATAATCGAAGAAATAAAACTATTAAAGAAAACCGGCATATCTAAAGAACAAATAGAAAAAACAAAACAACAACTAAAAAGTAATTATATTATGGGACTTGAAAATACATCGAGCATAATGTCTAGTATAGGTCGTTCTATGCTACTTCTTGATAGAATAAAAACTCCTAATGAAATAATAGAAGAAGTAAATAAGATAAAAAAAGAAGATATAGACTATATAATAGAAAATATTCTAGATATAGACAATATGAGTATTTCTCTAGTTGGTAGAGTAGAAGATATAGATATAAATAGTTTAAACTAAAAAAGTAGCCCCCTTATGAAGACTACATCTAAAATAAATATATTAATATAATACTTGGGGAGAAAACACTCCCCAAAAATTGTTATTTAAAATTATTCTTTAACTGGTTTTTTAAATATACCAAGTAAAATTGCACCTACTAAAGAACCTACTATAAGAGCTACAAGATACATAAGAGGATTTCCAACTACTGGAAATACAAATATTCCACCGTGTGGAGCTCTAAGAGTACAGTTAAATAACATAGATAACGCACCTGCAACACCTGCTCCTATAGCACAAGCTGGAATAACTCTAAGTGGGTCAGAAGCGGCAAAAGGTATAGCTCCTTCAGTAATGAAAGATAATCCCATAACAAAATTGCTTATTCCAGATTCTCTTTCTTTTTTAGTAAATTTATTTTTAAAAATAAATGTTGCTATAGCTATAGCAAGTGGTGGAACCATACCACCTATCATAACTGGAGCCATAATATGAAAGTTTCCTTCTGCTATTTGTGCAGTACCAAATACATAAGCCGCCTTGTTTATAGGTCCTCCAAAATCTACTGCCATCATAAATCCAAGCACTGCTCCAAGCAATACTTTGCTACTATCTCCCATATTAGTAAGAAGAGCAGAAAGCCAAGCATTAAACCAAGCTACCGGAGGATTTATAACAAATGTTATAATAACTGACATAAGCAAAATGCCAAGTACTGGATATAAAAGGATAGTTCTTATACCATCTAATGCCATAGGAAGTATAGATAATACTTTTTTAAGTCCTAATATAAGATATCCTGCTACAAAACCGGCAAATAAAGCTCCTAAAAACCCAGAACCTCCAAGATTTGCAAGATATCCACCTACAAAACCTACAACAAGAGCTGGCCTATCTGCTATACTCATAGCTATATAGCCGGCAAGCACCGGAAGCATAAATGAAAATGCCGCATCTCCAGTTCTTTTAAGAAAAGCCGCAAAAGGAGTATTAGAACCAAAATTGCTAGGGTCTATTTCAAAATTATCAAATAAGAAAGCAAGAGCTATAAGTATACCCCCACCTATAACAAAAGGTAGCATATGTGATACACCGTTCATTAAGTCTTTATATATTTTTCTGCCTATGCTCTCATTTTGGCTAGAACTTTCTTCTACATTATGGCTAGATGCGTTAAAAATAGGGGCATCTCCATTTATAGCTTTATCTAATAAACCGGCCGGATTTTTTATCCCTTCTGCAACGCGTACTTGAAGCACCTTTTTACCGTCAAATCTATTCATTTCTACTTGTTTATCCGCCGCTACTATTATACATTTAGCATTAGCTATTTCTTCTTTAGTTAATACATTTTTAGCTCCTGATGAACCATTAGTTTCTACCTTAACTTTTATGCCTTTTTCTTTCGCCTTATTTTCTAAAGCTTCCGCAGCCATAAATGTATGAGCTATACCAGTTGGACAAGCAGTAACACAAAGAACATCATAGATCTCATCTTTTGTATTTGTTTCTTCTTTTACGTCAAATTTTTCACTTTCTGCCATATCTATAATATTTAAAACTTCATCTTCTGATTTAGCATTTATTATGCTATCTTTAAATCCTGGACTCATTATAAGAGTAGAAAGTTTACTCAAAACTTCAAGATGAGTATCTTGCCCATTGTCCGGAGCACCTATCATAAAAAATAAATTAGTATTTTGTCCATCTAATGCCTCATAGTCTACTCCATCTTTTACAACCATAATAGCAACTCCAGGACTAGCTATAGCAGAAGTTTTAGCGTGTGGTATAGCTATACCATCTCCTATACCTGTTGTAGAACTTTGCTCTCTTTGAAGTATAGCCTCTTTATAGCCTTGCTTATCTTTTACATTTCCACCTTTATACATAAGCTCTACAAGTTTTTCTATAGCATCTTGTTTATTTATAGCTTGTGCATTAAGATTAATAGAAGCTTTGTTTATTAAGCTTGTTATTTTCATTATAAACCCCTCCTTTATAAATTTTTAAATATTTCTTCTATAGTATTTTTATCTGCTAACCAACTAGAAAAAGCAGAAGCACTACCAGTAGCTACAGAATATCTAAAAGCCTTTTCATAATCTTTAAATTTAGAATAGCCATAAATAAATCCAGCTACCATAGAATCACCAGCCCCTACAGAATTTATAAGTTTTCCTTTTGGAGCTAAAAGTCTATAAGTATTTTTATTTTCATCTAATAAAAATGCACCATCTCCACCTAAAGATACAAGCACATTTTTTGCTCCTTTATCTTGTAGCTTTTTAGCATATAACTCTAAATCTTCGTCTGTTTTTATCTCTACATTAAATATTTCTGATAATTCATCTTTATTTGGTTTTATTAAAAATGGTGAATACTTTAAAGAATTTAAAAGAAGCTCTTTAGTTGCATCTATAACTATTTCTATATTTTTATTTTGTAGGTGCTCTTGTATTTTTTCATATATATCAGACGGTAGTGTATTTGGAATGGACCCTGCAAGAACTAATATATCTCCATCTTTTAGATTATCTAGCTTAGAAAAAAGAGCATCTATAGCTTCTTTAGGTATATAAGGACCTTGTGCATTTATCTCTGTTTCTTCTTTAGATTTTATTTTTACATTTATTCGGCTGTTTTCTTCTAAAGAAATAAACTCACATTCTATTCCACAATCCGTAAGCCTTCTTTCTATTTCTTTACCTACAAATCCTCCACAAAATCCAAGGCAAATACTTTTTTGATCTAAGTTATTTAAAACTATAGATACATTTATCCCCTTACCTCCTACAAAAATTTCTTCATTATTTGTTCTATTTGTTTTGCCAAAGCTTATATCATCTATATTAAGAATATAATCTAAAGCCGGATTAAAAGTAACTGTATATATCAATTTTTATACCTCCAATATTTTAGTATGTTGTTTTAATTTATTAATAGCCGGTGATTTGCTTTGATTTGTTATTATAGTAGCATCTTTTATATCTGCAAATGTTATAGAAGAAACTAAATCAAGCTTTGAGTTATCGCAAAGAATATATGCTTTATTACATTTTCTAAGAGCTATTTTTTTTACATCTGCTTCTTCTATATCTGGAGTTGTATATCCATTATTAACAGAAAGACCATTAGTTCCAAAAAAACCTATATTAAAATTACAAGCATTTATATACTCTCTTGCAAAACTTCCTATAATCGCCTTTGTATTCTTTTTTATTTTTCCCCCAAGTATAAGTACATTAAACCCTCTCTCTAAAAGAGCTGTAGCTATATCTATACTATTAGTAAGATATGTAGCCGATTTTTCTTTTATAAACTCTACCATTTGATGAGTTGTACTACCAGCATCTATATATACAAAATCCTTAGGAGCAATAAAGCTAGAGGCTTTTTTAGCTATAAGATTTTTTTCATCAAGGTTTATAAGACGTTTATCTTCTAGGCTTTGCTCTCCTTTTATATAAAAATCTTTATTAGCTATAGCTCCACCGTGGACTTTTATAAGCTTTTTTTGTTTATCAAGCTTATTTAAATCTCTCCTTACAGTAGATTCTGATATATTTAAAAGCTTAGTTATTTCATTTATAGTGATAGATTGTTTATTTTGCAGTAATTGTAAAATTTTTAAATATCTTTCATTAGCAATCATTTATTCACCTCTTTTTTATATAATAAATCAAAATTCAGTCAAAATCAATCATTTTATTTCAAATTTAATCAATTTTAGCAAACTACACTATTTTATAAAGTTTTAAGCTTAAGTTTTAATAACTATTATATAAAAATATTGTAAACTATAGATTATTTATGTTATTATAGGTTTTGATAAAAAATGTTAAATGAATTTAATTTTTTAATCTCAAATTTGCTAATTAAGGATATGAATTTTTTAAATCCAAAAATAATGCATATCTAACTGAATATATTCCTTCAAAATATATAGAAGATATTAAGATAATTAAAAATGAAATTTTATAAAATATTATATTTTTACTATAAATATTAAAAAATATAAGTTTTGATAAGAGGTGATAAAATGAAAAAGAAAACACTTGCTATAGTTGGTGGAGGAGCTGTTGGGCTCAGCTCTAGCATATTTGCACAAGATATAGCAAAAGATATAAATATAATAGTACTTGAGAAAATGGACAGAGTTGGGAAAAAAATTTTAGCTACTGGAAATGGAAGATGTAACTTTACTAATATGAATGCAAGCTATAAAAATTATTATGGAGAACAAGAAGGATTTTCTAAATACTTTTTAGAGCAGTTTTCTTCAAAAGACGCTATAGACTTTTTTTATAAACTTGGTGTTTTACATTTAGTTTTAGAAAATGGCAAGGTATATCCATATAGCGAACAAGCTTCTAGTATTTTAGATGCTTTAAGATTAAAGATAGATTCTTGCGATAATATAGAAATAAAAACTGAATTTGATGTTAAAGAGCTTAAAAAAAATGGTAATAAATTTTATATAAAATCTATTGATGGCAAAACAGTAATTGCAGATAAGGTAATCTTTGCAACTGGTGGACTTTCTAGCCCAAAACTTGGTTCGGACGGAAAAGGAATAAAAATATTAAAAGCTCTTGGTCATAGCTGTACAAAACTTATACCTTCCCTAGTACAATTAAAAACAGACCCTCAAAAAGTAAAAGCTCTTAAAGGAATAAAAATAACCGGTAATTTAAAGATGTATTCTGGAGATAAATTTTTAAAGGAAGAGTTTGGAGAAATACTCTTTACAGAATATGGCATATCTGGTCCTTGCGTATTCCAACTTTCAACTCTCTTTGCAAGATATAATAACCTAATAGCAAAAATAGACTTTATGCCTAACTTTTCTAAAAAACATATTATAAAAATATTAAAAGAAAGAAAAGAAATATTGTCTTATACAAATATGGAAAACTATTTTAATGGACTATTAAATAAACGTCTTGGTAATATCATAGCTAAAAATAGTGGTATAGAAAAACTTTCATTTAATGTAAAAGATTTGACAAAAGAACATATAGAAAAAATGGCAAGTCAAATAAAAGCTTATACTCTTAACATAATAGATACTAATGGATTTAATAATTCACAAGTAACCTCCGGTGGTTTATCTACATATGAGTTTAATGAAAAAACTTTAGAATCTAAGCTAGTATCTGGCCTATACTGCGCAGGAGAAATACTTGATGTTGTTGGAGATTGCGGAGGATACAACTTACAATGGGCTTGGAGCTCTTCTTATGTTGCTACAAAATCTTGTATAAAATCTATGCAAAATAATAGAAAGGAAAATATCTAAAATAAAATGTTAAAACTTTCAAATATAAAATATCCCTTAGAAAAGGAAATAAAAAAAGAAGAATTAGAAAAAATAGTAGCAAAAACATTAAAAGTTAGACCTCAAGATATAAAAAATCTTAAGATAAACAAAAAATCTATAGATGCACGAGAAAAAAAAGGTGGCTTTTATGTTTTAGCCTTAGAATTTGATATATCTAATGAAAATAAATATCTAAAATTTAAAGATATATCAAAAGTTGAACATTTTACATATGAAATAAAAAAGAAAAACTATAAAAAAAGTCCTGTAATAGTAGGTTTTGGACCTAGTGGACTTATGGCGGGACTAATTCTTGCAAGAGCCGGACTAAAACCTATAATATTAGAAAGAGGCAAAAACGTAGATGAGCGTAAAAAAGATATAGATATATTTTGGGAACAAGGCAAGCTAAATATAAATTCTAATGTACAATTTGGTGAAGGTGGTGCGGGAACTTTTTCCGATGGAAAACTTACAACCGGCATAAAAGACTTTAGATGCCGTGTATTACTAGAAGAATTTGTAAAAGCAGGTGCTCCAGAAGATATATTATATAAGGCAAAGCCACATATAGGAACAGACAAACTTATAGATATGGTTAAAAATATAAGAAAAGAAATTATAGCTCTTGGAGGAACTGTTTTATTTGAGCATATGATGACAGATATCGAAATAATAGATAACAAAGTAAAATCTGTAATGGCTAAAAATCTAAATACAAATAAAGAAATAAATATAGAAACCGACTATCTAGTTTTAGCTATAGGCCATAGTGCTAGAGATACTTTTAAATTAATTGTAGAAAAAGATTTTAATATAGAAAGAAAACCTTTTTCTGTAGGAGTACGTATAGAGCATAAACAAGAATTTATAAATAATTCTCAATATGGTAAATTTGCTTGCTACTTACCACCTGCCGATTATAAACTAGCAGTAAAACTTCCTAATAGGAAGGGAGCATATACTTTTTGTATGTGTCCTGGAGGCTATGTAGTAAATTCTTCTTCAGAAGAAAACCGCCTAGTTACTAATGGTATGAGCTATTATAGCCGTGGTGGTGAAAACTCTAATAGTGCTATTTTAATAGAAGTTTATCCAGAAGATTTAGAAAGCTCTGATATCTTAGCCGGTGTTAAATTTCAAAGAGAACTAGAAGAAAAAGCCTTTTTAGAAGGAGGCAGTAACTATTTTGCACCAGTACAAACTGTTGGAGATATACTAAAAGAAAGACCTACTACAGCTTTAGGAGATATAAAGCCTACATTTAAACCTGGAGTTAAGCTAGCAGATTTTAGAAATATTTTCCCAAGCTTTATATATGATTCTTTACGCCTTGCTATACTTGAAATGGACAAGAAGATAAAAGGATTTGCCGATGAAAATGCTATATTAACTGCCGTTGAAAGTAGAAGCTCGTCTCCTATAAGAATATTAAGAGATAAAGAAAGCTATGTATCTTTAAAATATAAGGGTATATATCCTTGTGGCGAAGGATGTGGATACGCCGGAGGTATAGTATCTGCCGGAGTAGACGGTATAAGATGTGCCGAAGCTATATTAAATATATATTAATAAAATAAAATATTATATAAAGCTTGCAAGTTAAATTTTGCAAGCTTTATGCATATAATCAACTTTTATAAAATAAATTTAGGACAAGAAGTTATTTATATTAAATATAACGGATAAATCTATATTTTTCTATTTTAGAATATTTTTAAAATTTTTGCAAAAAATATCTTGACAAATAATAAAAATAGTGATAAGGTAATAATATAGTAATTAGCACTCACATAAATAGAGTGCTAACAACAATTTTACTAGTTGTTCTTGAGGAAGTGATTTTTTGGATTTAAATGATAGAAAAATTAAAATATTGGAAGCTATTATAACTGACTATATAGAAACGGGAGAACCTATTGGCTCACGCACTATAGAGAAAAAGTATGACCTTGGAGTTAGCAGTGCTACTATAAGAAACGAAATGAGCGATTTAGAAGAGCTTGGGCTTATAGTTCAGCCTCATAAATCCGCTGGGCGTATCCCCTCAGATGAAGGCTATCGCCTATATGTAGATTCTCTTATGCACCATAGAGAAATGACAAAAGAAGAAACTAATTTTTTAGAAAATATAATAGTAAACAATATAAACCATATGGACTATCTTATGGAACAGACAGCTAAGGCTCTATCTATGCTAACAAACTATGCTACAATAGTAAGCAAGCCTCAAATAATAGAAGATGAAATAAGCCATATACAGCTTGTTCCATTAGACGAATGCTCTATTATAGCAGTTGTTGTTACTAAAAACAAGGCAGTAGAAAATCACATAATAAAAATTGATGAAGAATTTTCTACTAACGAACTTTTGGAAATAACAAATATAATAAATAAAGCCTTAAAAGAATATTCTATTAAAGATATATCCAAGATGACAAATACTAATAAAAATATCATCTCTAAACAAGAACAAATAATAAACAAGATTTTCAAACAAATTTTTAAAGAAGATAAAGACAAAAAAGATATAAAATTCTACACTAGTGGAATAAATAACATATTAGATTTTAAAGAATTTAGCGATATAGAAAAGGCTAAGTCTATATTCCAAATTTTAGAAGAAAAACATCTTCTTGTAGACGCTCTTAGCTCTAATTCAAATAGCGAAAATTCTATACAAATCTTAATAGGTAAAGAAAATTCTATAGAAGAATTTAAAGGCTGTAGCATAGTAAAAACAGAATATAAAATAGCAGGAGCTACCGGCACAATAGGCATAATAGCCCCAACTCGTATGGACTATGCAAAAGCCGTTTGTCTTCTTGAAAATATTGTTGATAATATAAACAATGTTCTTAAAAACCCCTTATCTTCGTGATAATGAGAAAGGAGCCTTTATGGAAAACGAAAATTTAAAAGATGAAAACCAAGATATAAACGAAAACACGCAGTCAGTAGAAGAAGCCGAAAAAGAAAATAAGCAAGAAAATAACAACGATAATTTAGAACAATTAAAAGAAGAGCTAGATAAAGCAAACCTTGTTTCAAAAGATTATTTTGAAAAATTGCAAAGAAGCCTAGCAGACTTTGACAACTTTAGAAAAAGAACTAATCTTGAAAAAGCATCTATGTATGAAAACGGCGTTAGAGATACTATAGAAAAATTATTGCCTGTTCTTGATAATTTTGAAAGAGCTATTCTATCTACATTAGAAGAAGATAAAAACACACCTATGTTTAAAGGCGTAGAGATGATATTTAATCAAATGGTAGAAGCTTTTAAAGCTATGGGACTTGAAGAACTCCCAGGAGTTGGCAAAAACTTTGACCCTAATATACACAACGCAGTTATGCATATAGAAGATGAAAACCTTGGCGAAAATGTAATAGCAGAGGTTATGCAAAAAGGATATAAACATAAAGACAAAATAGTAAGACCTAGTATGGTAAAAGTTGCAAATTAATATAAATTTTAGGAGGAAAAAATTATGGGAAAAATAATTGGTATAGATTTAGGAACTACAAACTCTTGTGTGGCTGTTATGGAAGGTGGGCAACCAGTTGTTATAGCAAATAGCGAAGGTGCTAGAACTACTCCATCTATCGTAGGATTTACAAAAACTGGCGAAAGACTTGTTGGTGAAACTGCAAAACGTCAAGCAGTAACTAATGTAGACGGTACTGTAATATCTATTAAAAGACATATGGGTACTGATTACAAATTTGAAAATGATGGCAAAAAATATTCTCCACAAGAAATATCTGCTATGATTTTACAAAAACTTAAAAAAGATGCAGAAAGCTATCTTGGAGAAAGCGTAACAGAAGCAGTTATCACAGTACCTGCATACTTTACAGACGCTCAAAGACAAGCTACAAAAGATGCTGGTAAAATAGCCGGGCTTGATGTAAAACGTATAATAAATGAACCTACTGCTGCTGCTTTAGCTTATGGACTTGATAATGAACACGAGCAAAAAATTATGGTATACGACTTAGGTGGTGGTACATTCGACGTATCTATCATAGAAATAGGCGATGGCGTTATCGAAGTTTTAGCTACTAGCGGAGATAACCACCTTGGCGGTGACGACTTTGACGAAAAAATTATAAACTATCTTGTAGACGAATTTAAAAAATCTGATGGTATAGACTTAAAAGCTGATAAAATGGCTATGCAAAGACTTAAAGAAGCAGCAGAAAAAGCTAAAAAAGAATTATCTTCTGCTACAACTACTAATATCAACTTACCTTATATCACAGTAGGTCAAGACGGACCTAAACATATAGATATAACTTTAACTAGAGCTAAATTTGAAGAGCTTACTCACGATTTAGTATTAAGAACTTTAGAGCCAGTTAAAAACGCATTAAAAGATGCAGACCTTGAAGTTAGCGAACTTGATAAAGTATTATTAGTAGGTGGTTCTACTAGAATACCTGCTGTACAAGAACAAGTACAAAAAATAACTGGAAAAGAACCATTTAAAGGTATTAACCCTGATGAATGTGTTGCTCTTGGTGCTTCTATCCAAGGTGGTAAACTTGCTGGAGATGAAGGCGCTGGAAGCATACTTCTTCTTGATGTAACTCCTCTTTCTTTAGGTATAGAAACTGCTGGTGGTGTATCTACAGTATTAATCCCTAGAAATACTACTATCCCTACTAACAAAAAAGAAACTTTCACAACTTATGCAGATAATCAAACTGCCGTTGATATCCGTATAGTACAAGGTGAAAGACCTATGGCAAGAGATAATAAAGAACTTGGACAATTTAAACTTGATGGAATTGCTCCTGCTCCTCGTGGTATACCTAAAATCGAAGTTACATTCAATATTGATGCAAATGGTATAACTACTGTTTCTGCTAAAGACCTTGGCACTGGTAAAGAACAAAACATAACTATTACTTCTAGCACAAACCTTAGTGATGAAGAAGTAGAAAGAGCTATGAAAGAAGCAGAACAATATGCAGAAGCAGATGCAAAAAGAAAAGAAGCAGTAGATATTAAAAATGAAGCAGAAAGCTTAATCTTCCAAGGAGAAAAAGTTCTTCAAGATGTAGGCGATAAAGTATCTGAAGATGACAAAAACGCTCTTCAAAAAGAAATAGATGCATTAAAAGAAGTATCTAGCCCAATGGTAGCAGAAACTATGAGCGAAACAGATACAAATACTCTTAAAAATGCAGTAGAAAGCTTTACAAAATATATAAATGAGTTTTCAACTAAACTTTATCAACAAGCAGGTGGGGCAGATATGAACAATTTTAACCCACAAGATGCTACAAATACAGATGATATAATTGATGGTTAATATATAAATCTATTTTATGCCCTCTATCCTTTAGGCTAGAGGGTAAAAAATTAGCTAAAAAATATGGTTTATCCATACATAAATAAAAAATGGTAGGTGTAGAAATGGCAAAAAGAGATTATTATGAAGTTTTAGGCGTTAGCAAAAATTCTTCTGACGCTGATATAAAAAAGGCTTATAGAAAACTTGCTAAAAAGTATCACCCAGATGCAAATCCAAATAATAAAGAAGCAGAAGAAAAGTTTAAAGAAGCTACAGAAGCTTATGAAGTTCTTAGCGATGGTCAAAAAAGACAAACTTATGACCAATTTGGACACTCTGCTTTTGATGGTTCTGGTGGATTTTCTGGCGGTGGAAACTTTTCTGGTATGGATATGGGCGATATTTTTGAAAGTTTCTTTGGTGGTAGTGGTTTTGGTGGAAGCTTTAGCGATATATTTGGTGGTTCTTCTAGAAGAAATGGACCAGTGCGTGGAGCAGACCTACAATATAACCTTACTATTGACTTTGAAGAAGCTGTATTTGGCTGCAGTAAAGAGATTTCTTTCCAAGCAGATGACAAATGCGACAATTGTAATGGAAGCGGAGCAAAACCTGGTTCTAGTGTAGATACTTGTCCTACTTGTGGTGGTTCTGGTCAAGAAAGAATAACACAAAAAACTATCTTTGGTTCTATGGCTTCTGTTATAGATTGTCGTACTTGTCACGGAAAAGGTAAAATAATAAAAGAACCTTGTCCAGTCTGTCGTGGTAGAGGAATAGTAAGAAAAAATAAAACAATTACTGTAGATATTCCTAAAGGTATAAACCAAGGACAAAGCATAAGAAAAGCTGGAATGGGCGCTCCAGGAGAAAGAGGAGGAGCAAATGGTGATTTACTTATTGCCATAAATGTAAGACCACACAAGACATTTGTAAGACAAAATAATGATATATATGTTGAAGTACCTATTTCTATAGTACAAGCTACATTAGGAGATGAAATAAAAATACCTACTATAGATGGAGAAGAAATCTATACTTTAAAAGCTGGTACTCAGCCTGAAACTGTAATAACTTTAAAGAATAGAGGCGTATTTAACGTTAGAAATCCTAAAGTTAGAGGCGACCAAATAGTAAAATTTAAAGTTATTATACCTACAAAAATTACAGAAGCTCAAAAAGAACTTCTTATGCAATTTGCCGGTACTTCTGGAAATACTCCAAATCCAAAGAAAGAAAATCTTTTTGATAAGATGAAAAAACACTTTGAATAAAATAATGTTTCACGTAAAACATTAAGGCGTAGATTTTAATCTACGCCTTAGTTTTTTAACCTTAGTACTTATTTTAAAGCATTTGTAAAAGTCTTAGTTATAAGCTGTGGTCTTGTAATAGCTCCACCAACTACTACACAATATGCCCCCATATCTATAGCCTTTCTTGCTTGCTCTGGTGTATTAAAATTACCTTCTGCTATAACCTTTGCATTTTGACAATCTTTTATAAGACCTTCTAAAACTTCAAACTTTTCAAGCCCTTTAGACTGCTCTGTATATCCTACTAAAGTAGTTCCAACATAATCAAACCCTAGTTTATCGGCTCTTATACCTTCTTCATAAGTAGATATATCTGCCATAAACTTTTGGTCTTTATATTTTTCTAATACTTCTTTTAAAAATTTCTCATCTTGATTTATAGTAGCATCTAATGCTATAATGTCTACCCCTTCTTCTATAAGCTCTTCTACTTCCTTCATAGTAGGTGTTATATAAGAAATCATATTTTCATAATCTTTCTTTATTATCCCAATTATAGGTAAGGATACATTTCTCTTAACCTCTTTTATATCTTCTATGCCATTTGCTCTTATTCCTGATGCTCCACCTTGATATGCCGCAAGAGCCATCTTTCCCATAATAAATGGACTATGCAATGGTTCATCTTCTAATGCCTGACAAGAAACTATAAGCCCATTTTTCATAAAAAAATCCTCCTATTTTTATCTTTAATTTTTTAATTCTTCTAATTTATAAGTATTGTATATAGATTTTGAAGCACTTGGTGCAGTCTCATACATTATAGCTATATCCCCATTAGGAAGTTCTGTAAGACAAGAATATTGGAATTCCCCTTTATTTACATAATGTTTATATTTCCATTCTACATTATATCTTGTTTTACCATTACTATCTGTATAAGGTTCTAAAAGCCCTATTCTTATTATTCCATTATTTCTATTAGGGCCTTCTGGACTAGATAATATAATAGCATCTTTTCCATCTATTTTTTCACTATAATTTATAACAGATATCATACAACCAGAGCCATTATGACCATAAGGAAGATTTTTATCTTCTTTTAAAGGTTCAAAAGTTACTCCTCCATCAAAACTATCTGCATATCCTATATATCCAGAAGCAGACCTTGCATATATCCTTACTGTCCCATCTGGTAATTGAACTAGTTGAGATTCGCTAGATTTTCTAGGATTATCTGTTGTACTTAAAGTAGTCCTATTACCTCTTTTCCAAGTTTCACCGCCATCATCACTATATATAACAGAGCTTCTTTCTCCATCTTGACTATCATATATAGGTATTAATATTCTTCCTTTATACTCACCTGTTGTTATAGTAAGCCCTCTACCTGGACCTGTACCCATAAATCTTTCTTCTTCTCTTTTTAAATGATTTAAACATTTAGGGCTACTCCAAGTTTTTCCTCCATCTTTACTAGATATAGTCCACATATAAGAAGTTGCAAAAACTCTAAATTTAGAATCCTTATAGAAAACATTCATAGGTACTTCTTTACCAGAATAACTTCCATCTGGTCTTTTTTGTTTTATCATTAAAGCTTTTCCATTTTCATATAGATTAAAATGTTCGTCTATTGTATATCCTGTTTCATTTCCATTTTCTTCTAATATTTTTCCATCTTTTACATAATAGTTAAAATTATTAAAATTTGTAGTATCTGATTTTGTAGTAAGCGCAAGATATTTATTACCATCTATAGTTTTATATCCAGAACCAGCTCTAGCATTAGGATATCCATACCCTGCCGGAAATACATCAACTGTAAGATGAATAGTTCCATCTAAATCTTGTACTATATTACTATCTATAAAAGATGCACTATTAGAAGTTTTGCCTTTTTCATCTGTATAATCTACAAAATGATAAGGTAAAATAGCAGGACTAATATTGCCATCTTTTAAAGTCCTATATGCTATATCTATATTATTAGGAGAATCTGCCGCAGAACCAAACCTAGCATCTATAGAGGCAAAAACTGTTCCATCTTGCAAAGTATATAAAACTGGTATTCTATGGTATAAAGCTCCTGTAGACTGCTCATTAAATATTTCTTCTTGTGTTTGTGCAAATGCTATAGTAGACAAAGATGTTGACATAACAACTGCTCCTAAAAATAACGCTAAAACCTTTCTTTTCATATATATACCCCACTTTCTAATTATTGTTTACAATTCTACCTATATAAATACTATTAGTTCTTACCCCTGGTTTAATTTCTCCATTTACTAAATATAAATTATTTCCATTTTTTATAAGCCCTGCTCCACAAGGTGCATCAAAAGGAACTTTTCCTATACTTCTCCAACTATTTTCTTTACTATTATATATTAATATTTGTTTGTTCCAGTTGTATTGATACGGCTCTAATCCAAAATATATTTCTCTAAATTTTTTAAGCTCTTCATCTTTTAAGATATTTAGATTTTTTACTGCATTATCATATACTGTCTTATCAAATCCACCTATAACTAGCATTTCATCTTCATTTAACTTTACAGAGCTAGCACCATATAAAGAAATATCATTAACACCATCTATAGAAACATTAGCTACTTTTTCCCATTTATTTTGTTCTATTATATATTTATATCCATCTGTTTCTATAATATCTCCACCACCACTAAATAAATATATATTGTGGTTTAAAATTTGTGCTACTGCTTGATTTCTTATAGAACCATCATTTAATGTATTTAGTTCTTTTACAAAATTGTTATCTAAATTGTAAGATATAAATCTATTGCTTGCTTTTCCATCTTGTTTACCAAAGCCAACATATAAAATATTATTATCTTCTACTGCTATACCATCACTTAAAGTAAATGGTAAATCCCCTACTTTTTCATATTTTATCTTTCCGCCTTCTTGAGTAAACAAAGTTATATCATCTGCGTTTTCTTTACTAGTACTACCACCTATATAATAAACTCCATCATCTGTTGTAACAGAGCTTCCGTATCCTATTTCAAATGGTAATTGTTGGTGGTCTACAACTTGTAAGTTCCCTTTTTCATCTTCTTTTAAAAGATATATATCTTTATAAGTCTTTTTAGCTCCACCTTCTAGAACGCTTTTTTCTGGGAAATTAGCTCCTCCACCAACTATTAAATAGTTATTTATCCTTCCATATAATATGCCAGCTGTACCTATGTTTTTTTGATATCCTTTTTGCGGAGGTAGCTCTGTGCCATATTCCCAAAGTATCTTCTCTACTTTAGTATTGTTCTGTATATTTGTATTAGTACTATCTACTTGCTTAAATCCACTTAATGTTGTTATACATAAACTTGCTATTAAAACTGTACTTAAACCCCTTTTAAATCTTTTCATAACAAATCCCCTTTGTATATAACATAAAACAACAACTTAACTTTGTCTTGCTAAAAAGTTATAATAAGCTCCTAACATACCGGCTTCATTTTTACATTTTGCAAAGTCTATTTTAGTATTTTCATATATAGGTGGTATAAGATATTTTTCTAAGCTTTTTTTGATTTTAGGATAAAGATACTCTCTTTGTTCCATTATCCCGCCACCTAATACTACCATCTCTGGATTTACTACATAACAAATATTTGCTATGCCATATCCAAGATAATCACAAAGCTTATCTATTTGCTCTATACAAACTGTATCACCTTTTTGAGCTTTATCAAATATAATTTTTCCGTCTAAATCATCTAACTCTAAAGCCTTAGCAGTATTTTTTATAAGAGCTGTAGTAGAAGCTAATTCCTGAAAAGTACTAGATAACATATTCATATATCCTATTTCGCATCCACTATTAGAAAATCCATTTACAACTTTATTTTCTAAAATAATGCAACCACCTATTCCAGTACCTACTGTTATACATAAGCTAGAATGTGTCCCCTTAGAAGCTCCCACATAATTTTCGCAAATTCCAGCACAATTTACATCATTTTCAACTTCACAAGGAATATTAAATAATGTTTCAAAATATGTCTTATAGTTTATCCCAGTATAATCTGGAATACAACTATTAGCATACACTATTTGTCCGCTCTTGGCATCTACCATACCTGCTGTAGATATACCTATACCTGATATTTTTTCATCTTTTATATAAGCCTTACAAATATCCACAACCTTGCTTAGTATATGTGGGCCTCCTTTTTCTGCTTCTGTAGGTGTTTCTTTTTTCTCTAGTATTTTACCATCTTCATCTATTATTCCGTATTTTATCATTGTTCCGCCTATGTCAAGCGCTATATATTTTTTAATCATACTATCACCTTAAATATTGCTTTTTTAATTTTTTCTGGGTTTTCCACTTCTACTGCCGTCATATGAGCATCATTTGGATAACAAATAAGGAAGTCTCGTTCTTTCATTAAAACAGATATTTTTTTATCCCCTATTAACTCTAAAAAGTCATCTTTTTCAATATAAGGCTTTTTCTCCATATCATCTATAAAATTTATATTTATATATTCTTTACCCTCTAACATAAAATGTATATCTATATATTGTTTATGCGCTTCCCAAAATCTATTTTCTGCCTTAGTTGTTTTATATTCTACAATATTTACAAAAATATCTTTTCCGTCTATTTCATAGGTTCCTTTTTCCATATCCTTTAAATTATTTTCTTCTATATATTCAAAACATTTTTGTATCTTTTCGTCTAAAAATTTATATTCATTTTTATTTTTTATATTAGAATATATCATAATTAGTCCTCCTTATAATAAATAGTTGCCCTTTCGTCTAATGGCTTATTAGGTTTAAAGAAGCTACTAGCTATAAGCCCTACTACTAAAGATACTGTTATAGAAATAATAGCATAGCTCCAGCTTGTAACAGATGGTACTCTATATTTAATAAATATTATAACACAAGCTGCTACTATAAAAGCAATAAATGTACCTTTTGCATTTGCTTTTTTTGTAAATGCACCTAAAACAAATATACCAACTAATACCCCTAGCACAAGTCCCATAAATGAGTTAAATGTTTCATAAGCAGATTTAATATCTCCGTTAGCAAGTAACATAGATATGCCTATAGTCAAAATACCTATACCAAGAGAAATATATTGAGCAAGTTTAGTTTGTTTTTCTTCGCTTATATTTTTGCTAAGATATGGTTGAACATCTAGTGCCCAGCTAGTAGCAACAGAGTTTAACCCTGTAGATAATGTAGATTGGCTAGCTGCATATATAGCTGCTAATAATATCCCTGTTATACCTACTGGTAATTCTAAAGATACATAAGATGCAAAGATTTGATCTTGTTTTGCTATAGCTGGTATAGGATTTTGTGTATAGAATACACTAAGCCCTGTACCTATAAGATAAAATACTGTAGCTATAAATACAGATAAAGCACCATTTGTAAGCATCATTTTGTTTAATTTTTTTCTATCTGTTGTTGTTGTAAATCTTTGTACTATATCTTGGCTAGATACATAAGATGCAAATGTATTAAATCCTGCACCAACTAAAATAATAAATACACTTGTTTTAAATATATTAGGATCAAATATTACTTCGTTTTCCCCTAAAAATTTATGATTTTGTGTAAGTTGTGTCCAAATAGCTCCAAATCCTCCGTCTATACCACTTATTAGATATACAAGAGCAAAAACAACACCTATAATAAGAACTGCACCTTGTATAAAATCTGTCCATAAAACAGATTTTAAACCTCCTGTGTAAGAATATATAATAGCAATAACACCCATTATTATAATAAGAATATTTACGTTTATATTCATAAGACTAGATAATACTACACAAGGTAAATACATAATTATAGACATACGCCCTATTTGATATATAATAAACATAAGAGCGCCTAATATTCTAAGACCTTTGCTAGCAAATCTTATATCTAAATAATGATAAGCCGTATCTATATCAAGTCTGCTATATATAGGTAAGAAAAACTTTATAGTAAGTGGCACTGCTATTAAAATTCCAAGTTGTGCAAACCATAGTATCCACGTGCCCGCATATGAATTTCCTGCCAAAGATAAGAAAGATATTGGGCTTAATAATGTTGCAAATATAGAAACACTAGTAACCCACCAAGGTATACTTCCATCACCTTTGAAAAACTCTTTACCTTTCATATCCTTTTTAGAAAACATCATACCTATAATAAGTACTGCTAATAAATATACTATAAGTATAATAAGGTCTATCTTAGTAAAGCCCGTTCCTTTATCCATAATATCATCTCCCCCCACCTTAATAAAATATAAGCTACTTTTTAAATAATTTTTATTTATTAGTAGCTTATAAAAATTTCTATACTAAATATTTTTTATATATCTCTTCTGCCTTTTCTTGTTGAACTTTTGTTGGTTTTGCCATAGGTTTTTTACAATATCCAGCTTCTACACCTTGTAATTTTAAAATATGTTTTAAAGTTTGATATAATCCATTTGATAAAATATCTGTTATAAGATCATTTGTTATATTTTGAAGCTCTAAAGCTTTTACTATATCTCCTTTTTTACCTAGCTCAAATATTTCTCTTGCTCTTTCTCCGTTTACATTAAATGTAGATCCAATAGCTCCATCAACGTCAAGAGAAGTAGCTGGAAGCATCATTTCATCAAATCCAGCATAAATTAAATGCTCTGGATAAGCTTTTCTAAGTCTTTCTAATAAATAAAAATCTGCTGCTGTAAACTTAACTCCTATTATTTTTTCATTTTTAAAAAGTTCTCCAAATTGTTCAACGCTTATATTAACTCCGGTTAAAAATGGAATAGAATATACTATAAGGCTATTATCAACGCTATTAGCTATAGTATTATAATAATCTTTAATCTCTTCAAAACTAAACTTATAATAAAAAGGAGTTACTGCTGAAATAGCATCATATCCAAGCTCTGTAACATATTTAGCAAGTTCTATAGCCTCATGTATATTTAAAGAACCTACTTGAGCTATAAGTTTTACTTCGTCTTTAACTTCTTCTTTTACTAATTTAAATATTTTTTTCTTATCTTCTGTAGATAATAAAAAATTTTCCCCTGTAGAACCACCAACATATAATCCGTTCACTTTCATTTTATCTATATTATGTCTTACTATCTGTCTTGTACCCTCTTCATTAACATTACCATCTTCGTCAAAAGAAGTAAGTAGTGCACTAAATATACCTTTTAAGTCTTCTCTTTTCATATTCCTCATACCTTTCTAAAACCATTAAAATTATTTATATTTATATTATATTATTGAAAATTATTTTAATCAACGGTAATTATAACACAATTTTATACTACATTTTTATAAAGTTTGTATATCACTATTAAATTATATAAATTCTTTTATATAAAACTTATAATTTAAAAAATTTTTTGACCAAAAAAACTTATTTTTTTATACAATATAAACATATGTCCTAAAAATATTTTATTTATAAATAATTTATGATATAATTATATATTATGTTTTGGAGGGAAAATATGAATATTATAGAATTAATTCAATTTAAATACTTAGATTTTTCTGCTAAAGAACAAAAAATAGCAGATTATATATTAGAAAACAGTAAATGTATAGAAAATATGAATATAAATATTTTTGCTAAAAACTGTAATGTATCCACAGCTACTGTAACTAGATTTTGTAAAAAGATAGACTGTCAAAGCTTTGCAAATTTTAAAATAAGCTTAAGCTCTATAAATAATAATATCCCAAGACCAATACAAAAAAAAGATGCTCTACATTCAGTTCATAGCTTTTATAAAAATATGATAGAAAGTACAAAAACTTTTGTACATATGAATGATTTAATAAATTTATGTAAAAGAATAAAAAAAGCAAATAGAATCTGCCTATATGGAATAGGAAGTTCTGGACTTAGCTGCTCTGAATTTATGCTAAGGCTTGTGAGAATGGGTTTTAACTGTCAAGCAATTACTGATTCTCATCTTATGCTTATAAATAGCTCTTTACTTACTAAAGAAGATCTTGTAATAGCTATATCATCTTCTGGAGAAACAGAAGAAGTTGTAAATTCTGTAAAACTAGCTAGAAAAAATAATTGTTTTGTAAGTTCTATAACTAGCTTTCCAAATAGTACTCTTTCATTAAATTCAGATGCTTTTGTAATTACCCCAGACTCTACTATTCTCACTAAAAATTATTTTTTAAATAATCAATTTTCTAACATTTATATATTAGATGTTCTTACAACACTTCTTTTAGAAGAAAAAAATCTTAGAGAAAAAATGGATATAACAGTAAATACTATTTTAAAATTAATATAAAAAAACTGTAGACATAAAGTCTACAGTTTTTATTTTATTTACTTCTTATTTCATCTGCCGTTTTTATAGGAGTATTTTTAAATATAGCATATCCTATAAACGCACCTATAATACTAACTACTATACATAAAGCAGCAGCTATTAAAGCTTTTGGGCCATTTTGCCCAACAGTAACTGCAAATCCTGCTATAGAAGTAGCTAAACCTGGAGTGTCTATAGAAAGTCCCATAACTGCTACTATAACCCCAGACATAGCACCACCAATAAAGTTTGTTACATATACAGGAATAGGATTAGCTGATATTATGTCAGATTGAGTAAGAGGCTCTATAGCAACAGATATTGTATCTTTTTTAGAACCAAATTTCATTTTAGAGAAGAAAACATAATTCATAAAAGAAGAACCAAAAACTGCTAATGCACCAACTGCCATAGGAACACCTGTTAAATTTATTATAGATGTAAGAGCCATTGAAGATAAAGGCGCAGTAGCAACTACTGTTATAAGTCCTCCAAGAATTAATCCCATGATTATAGGTGAACTATCTGAAGCTTGGATAAGAACTTGACCTATTTGCATAAGTGTACTATCTACAACTGGCGCTGCTATTTGAGCAATACCTCTTGTAAGAGGAGCTGCAACAAGAATTATAACTATAAGGTCTAAACCTGCTGGAACCTTTTTTTCTAAAAATTTAACTACAAAAGAAGTTAAATAACCGGCTATAAATCCAGGAAGTATACCAAATCCAGAAACAGTAAGACCTACTAAAACAGAATAAACTGGAGATACTCCAAGAGCAAGTGGAACTAATATAGCTGCTGCTACACCACCTAAAGAACCATTAGCAGAACCTACTTGTTCTAAAAATTTAACTCCCATTTGTTGACCAAAAAGTGAAAAATGAAAAGCTTCTACTAAAAAACTTGCACAAGCGGCATTTGCTAAAGCTCCCATAGCCTTCATACCATGAGGTGCCTTATAGCTAAATAAAGTAAATAATGCAAGGACTACAAGCAATAGCCCTGTACCCATTAAGATTTGTATCATATTACTCCTCCATAAATTAAAATATATTGTCCAAATAATTATATATAATTTTTATACCTTTTGCAAGCAAAATAAATATTTTTAAGTAAATTTTTATGTATTTTTACCAATATATGTTAATACAACTTTTATATTATATATATATAATTTTACTTACATTTTATAAAAAAAGATTGCAGATTTACCTACAATCCTTTATTTATCTTCTTTATGATATTTATGATGTTTATGCTCTTTGTGTTCTTTATGCTCATTATGTTCATCATTATGCTCATCTTCTTTGTTTTCTATTATAGTTTTTGTAGTATCTATATCTTGTGCTACACATCTTTGACTATTTATTCTTTCATTACACAATAAAAAACTAGACAAATCTTTTAACGATTTAAATACTTCTTTCTTTTTCATATATATACCTCAAATATAACCAATTTTTATAAAAAGGCTGTAGACAAAGTCTACAACCTAAAAATTAGATAAGCTCTATAATAACTTCTTCAGCGCCATCTCCACGTCTAGCACCAAGTTTTACTATACGAGTATAACCACCTGGTCTACCAACATATTTTGGAGCAATTTCTTCAAACATTTTTTTAGCCATATCAACTTTAACTGTATTACTTCTTTTCTTTCTGCCATCAGCAGGAACTTCAGTAACAGGGTAAAGAACGCTAAGCATTTTTCTTCTAGCATTTAATCTAGAAGGAAGATCTTTTTTGATAGTTTTATCAACTTCATCAAAAACAGTAACTTTTTTACCGTTTACTACTTCTTTAATTCTTCTACCTTCACTATCTTTTTTAGCTACTTTAGCTTTAACTGTAACTTCTTCAAAATTATCTTTTTCTTTTATAGCAAGAGTAATAAGCTTTTCAGCCATTCTTCTAATTTCTTTAGCTTTGGCTTCAGTAGTTTTAATCTTACCGTGATATAAAAGGTTTGTTACTTGATTGCGAAGTAACGCTTTACGTTGGCTTGATGTACGCCCAAGTTTTCTGTATCCAGCCATTACTAGCCCTCCTTAAATATTATTATTCGTCGCTAGGACTTAATGCAAGCCCAAGCTCTGCCATTTTTCCAAGTACCTCTTCTAAAGACTTGCGTCCTAGATTACGTACTTTCATCATATCATCTTCAGTTTTATTTGCAAGGTCTTCAACTGTGTTAATACCTGCACGTTTAAGACAGTTATAAGAACGAACAGAAAGGTCAAGCTCTTCTATGCTAAGCTCAAGAACCTTTTCTTTCTTGCCTTCTTCTTTTTCGACCATAATTTCTGTGTTTTTAGCGTTATCAGATAAATCTATAAATAAAGCTAAATGCTCATTAAGTACTTTAGCACCTAAGCTAACAGCGTCATCTGGACTAATAGTTCCGTTAGTCCATATCTCAAATGTAAGTTTATCATAATCTGTTATCTGTCCTACGCGAGTATCTTCTACAAGGAAATTTACTCTTTGAACAGGTGTATATAATGAATCTACTGGTATCATTCTTATAGGTTGATCTGGCTTTTTATTTTTAGCCGCTTCTATATATCCTCTACCTTTAGTTATAGTTATTTCCATAAAAAGTTTACTTTCTGGACCACCGCTAAGTGTAGCTATATGAAGATCTGGATTTACAATTTCAATATCAGAATCTACTTTTATATCTCCAGCTTTAATCTCACCTTCACCAGTAAAATCTATATAAGCTATCTTAGGTTCATTGCTCTCACTATTATTTTTAATAGCAAGATTTTTAAGATTTAATATTATCTCTGTAACATCTTCTTTAACGCCAGGAATAACGCTAAATTCGTGAAGAACACCATCAATTTTTATATTGCTAACAGCAGCTCCTGGTAGAGAAGATAAAAGGATTCTCCTTAAAGAGTTTCCTAAAGTAGTGCCATATCCTCTTTCTAAAGGTTGTACAACAAATCTACCATATCTTCCATCTTCTGATATTTCAGCAATTTCAATGCGAGGTTTTTCAAATCCTAACACTAATTTAACCTCCCTTATAAATATCTTAAACTAAAGATATTTTTTAGAAAAGGTATTCCTTTCCTAAAAAATATCAATTTATTATTTAGAATATAACTCAACGATAAGTGTTTCGTTAACAGGTAAGTCAAGTTGTTCTCTAGAAGGCATAGTAACAACGCTACCTTTAAGGTTTTCTGTATCTGCTGATAACCAAGCAGGCACAACTCTAGAACCTGTAACCTCAAGCACATCTTTAAATCTTTGTAAATCTTTTTTGTTTTCTTTAACTTCGATAACATCACCAACTTTTACTTGATAAGATGGGATATTAACTTTTTGTCCATTTACACGGATTAAATTATGACGAACGATTTGTCTAGCTTCTTTTCTAGTACGTCCAAGACCTAATCTAAAAACTACATTATCAAGTCTAAGCTCTAATAAAGTAAGAAGATTCTCACCAGTGATTCCGTACATATTATCAGCCACTTTATAGTAGTTTCTAAATTGTTTTTCTAATACACCATATATAAATTTAACTTTTTGTTTTTCTTTTAATTGTACGCCGTATTCGCTTAATTTTCTCATTGTTCTTTTACGTTTACTAGGTTTTTTAGTAACACCAAGAACACTAGGATCAATACCAAGGTATCTACATCTTTTAAGCACCGGACCCATATCTCTAGCCATTTCTAAATAGCACCTCCTATAAAATTACACTCTTCTTCTTTTTGGTGGTCTACAACCATTATGTGGAACTGGAGTAACATCTTTAATCATAGTCACATCAAGTCCAGCAGCTTGTAACGCACGGATAGCAGCTTCTCTACCGCTTCCTGGGCCTTTTACAAAAACTTCAACTGTTTTTAAGCCATAATCTTTAGCAGCAAGAGCAGCTTTATCAGCAGCCATTTGTGCAGCATAAGGAGTAGATTTTCTAGAGCCTCTAAACCCAAGCTCACCAGCGCTTGCCCAAGAAAGAGCATTACCAGAAGCATCTGTAATAGTTACTATTGTATTATTAAAAGTTGATTGTATATGTGCTTGACCACGTTCAACAACTTTTCTGTCGCGACGTCTACGGCCAGTAGATTTTTTTACTGTCTTTTTAGCCATTTAACTCTAAACCTCCCTTAAAGATTATTTTTTCTTATTAGCAACAGTTCTTCTAGGACCTTTTCTAGTTCTAGCATTTGTTTTAGTTTTTTGTCCTCTAACTGGAAGACCTTTTCTATGACGAATACCTCTATAGCATCCAATCTCAACAAGACGTTTAATGTTAAGAGCTATTTCTCTTCTAAGATCCCCTTCTACAGTTTGAGTAGCATCAATTACTTCACGAATTTTAGCTACTTCATCGTCAGATAAATCTCTTACTCTAGTGTTTGGATCTATACCAGCTTCTTTTAATATTCTGTTAGAACTAGCACGCCCAATACCATATACATAAGTAAGTCCGATTTCTACACGTTTTTCTCTTGGTAAGTCAACACCCGCAATACGAGCCATTAATTCTTGCACCTCCTGATTAGGTTAAATAACCTTCTTCTTTCCATTATTTCCATATCCAGTTTCTGATTTTTAAAGGTTCTCGTACCTTTAAACACCATATTAACCTTGTTTTTGTTTATGTTTTGGGTTTTCGCAGATAACTCTGATAGCCCCTTTTCTTCTTATTATTCTGCATTTTTCACACATAGGTTTAACAGATGGTCTAACTTTCATTTCTTAAACTCCTTTCATCATTTATCTCTCCAAGTAATTCTGCCTTTAGTTAAATCATATGGAGACATTTCTATCATAACTTTATCTCCAGGAATAATTCTTATAAAGTTCATACGCAGTTTACCTGATATATGAGCTAGGATTTGATGTCCGTTTTCAAGCTCCACTTTAAAAGTAGCGTTAGGAAGCTTTTCAAGAACAGTACCTTCCACTTCGATAACATCGTTTTTAGACAAGGTATAAACCCTCCTTAACTATTACAACTAAATTTCAAAAGGCTCTAATGCTTTTCTAATATCTGCATCTAGCAAATAAAGATTTTCATCAAGCTTCTTTTTTATATTATAATCTATTTTGTCAACAATTTGAACATGTTTTTTCTTTTTTTTCTTAGGTTTTTCTAATTTTCTTAGCTTGCCATCAACCAAGTATAAAAATTCGTCATCAAGACCAACTATTATAAAAGGTTTTCTTTTATCACGTCCACATTTAGAATATACAACTTGACCTTTGGTATACAACCTAATTCACCTCAATATAACAATCTTAAAGTGTGATTATATCTGGCTGTTCTTCTGTGATTATCACTGTGTTTTCATAGTGTGCACATAAAGAGCCGTCTTTTGTAACAACGCTCCAGCCATCTTTTAGCACCTTTACGTCCTTTGCTCCAGCGTTTACCATAGGCTCTATAGCAAGAGCCATTCCACTAATAAGCTTTGGCCCTTTTCTTCCAGGCACTCTATAGTTTGGCACCTGTGGGTCTTCATGCAAATTTTTGCCTATTCCGTGTCCTACATAATCTGTAACTATTGAAAATCCGTTGTTCTCAACATAGTTTTGTATCGCAGAAGATATATCATATAAATAATATCCAACTTTTGCAAATTTTATGCCCTCAAAAAAGGCTTGCTTAGTAACCTCTATAAGCTTTTTAGCCTCATTTGATATCTCACCAACTGCAAAAGTTCTAGCAGCATCAGCGTGAAATCCATCTTTATATGTGCCAATATCTATGCTTATAATATCACCGTCTTTAAGAACAACATCTGAAGGTATCCCATGTATTAGTTGATTATTAATTGATGCGCAAATGGTAGCTGGAAATCCTCCATACCCCTTAAAAGAAGGCGTAGCATCATTAGATTTAATAAAATCAAAAGCTATCTTATCAAGCTCTTTTGTAGTAATTCCAGGGGCAATATGGCTTTCTAAAAGGTCTAAAGCCTCTTTGTTTATTCTACCTGCCTCTTTCATACGTCTTATATGCTCTTTATTTTTTATTGTAATAGCCATTATCTAGCCCCTTCTAAAGCATCTATCAGTTGCTTGCTTATCTCATCAATATCTCCCACACCGCTTATCTCTAAAAGGAGTCCTTTATTTTTATAATAATCAATTATAGGTGCTGTAGATTTATGATAAACAGAAAGTCTATTTTTAACAGTTTCTTCATTATCGTCTTTTCTTTGAACAAGTGCTTCTCCACAAACACCACAAACGCCATCTTCTTTAGGTGGGTTATATTTTATATGATACATTTGCCCACATTTAGGGCAACCACGTCTACCAACCATACGTTCTACTATAAGATCATCTTCTACACTAATTAGAACAACTTTTTCTATTTCTCCTACAATAGAAGGCAAATTTTCTGCTTGTTTTACATTTCGTGGGTATCCATCTAAGATAAAACCTTTTTTGCAATCATCTCTTTTAACTCTGTTTGCAAGAAGAGTTTCTACTATTTCATCAGAAACAAGTTCTCCAGAGTTCATTATATCGATAATTTTAAGTCCAAGCTCCGTTTTTTGGCTTGTTTCTTCTCTTAATAAATCACCTGTAGAAATATGAGCTATATCAAAATGTTTTGATAACACTTTAGCCTGAGTGCCTTTTCCTGCCCCAGGGCTTCCTATAAGTACAAGTTTCATATATTACCCTTCTTTCCAATAACGTTTGCTATTTGGTCAAAGAGGGTGCTATGCACTCTCTCTAAATCCAAATCTTAGCCTAAAAATCCTTTATAGTTTCTCATAAGTAGTTGAGAATCTAGCTGTTTTACAATCTCTAAAGCAACACCTGTTACGATAAGAAGTGTAGTTCCTCCAAATCCAACATTTATTTTGAATATCCATTCAAATAAAACTGGCACCATAGCTATAAAAGCATAAAAACAAGCTCCTATAAGAGATATTCTATTAACAACATTTTGTATAAATTCAGATGTAGGCTTTCCTGGTCTAATTCCAGGGATAAAACCACCATTTTTTTTCATATTTTCTGCTACTTCAATTGGATTAAACGCAAAAGAAGTATAAAAAGATGTAAAACAGAAAATTAATATAACATATAATATAGCTCCAACTGGGCTAGTTATATTTAAAACTCGAACAACTTCTTGTAGCCAGCTAGGCGGTGTTTGCCAAAGCTGTGCTATGGTTTGAGGAAACTGTAATATAGATATTGCAAAAATGATAGACATAACACCTGCTATGTTTACTTTTATAGGTATAAAAGTTGACTGTCCACCATACATTTTTCTTCCAACCATTTTTTTAGAATATTGTACGGGTATTCTTCTTTCACCATCTTGAACTAAGATAACAAAAGCAATGAGCAATACAAATAATACTATGATTATACCAGCTTTTATATAAGCTTGTGTACCACCACCTACTGTATCAACATATAAATTATTTATAGTTTTTGGTAAGCTAGCTAAGATATTAGCAAAGATAATAAAAGATGTACCATTACCTAAGCCTTTTTCTGTAAGCCTTTCTCCAAGCCACATAATAAACATAGTACCTGCCACCATAGATAATGTAGCAACAAAATATACAAACGTATTTTGATATACAAAAGCTCCTCTAAGAGCTAATATCTGCCCTATAGCCTGTACAAAAGCTAACACAACAGCTAAAATACGTGTATATCTATTTATTATTTTTCTCCCTTGTTCTCCCTCTTTATTAAGCTGTTCAAGCTTTGGTATAGCAACTGTAAGAAGTTGCATTATAATTGACGAAGTGATATAAGGCCCTATACCTAAAGCAAAAATTGTTCCAAAAGCACCCCCAGTTATTATACTGTATAAAGTGCCATTTCCTTCATTGCTAAGTTCTGCAATACTAATGCCTGGAACAGTTATTTTAGTACCGATTCTTATAACAAATATCATAAGAATCATAAAGATAATTCTTTTTCTAAGTTCTGGTACTTTCCAAGCATTTTTAAAGGTTGAAAACATTAGATCACCTCAGCTTTTCCGCCTGTTGCTTCAATTTTTTCAATAGCTGTTTTGCTAAAATAGTTTACTTTTACTGTTAAGTTTTTAACTGTTAATTCGCCATTACCAAGGATTTTAACTCCATCTCTTGGATTGCTAACTAACCCTTTAGATTTAAGAGCATCTATATCGATAACTGCTCCATCTTCAAAAACGTTTAATAAATTTACATTGATACCAACGATATCTTTGTGGTTTCTGCAATTAAATCCTCTTTTAGGGATTCTTCTGTAAAGAGGCATTTGACCACCTTCAAAACCAGGTCTTACGCCACCACCAGAACGTGCGTTTTGCCCTTTATGTCCTCTACCGGCAGTTTTTCCATTACCAGAACCGTGTCCTCTACCTCTACGAAACGCTTTTGATTTTGAACCTTCAGCTGGTTTTAACTCATTTAAATTCATTTAAGGGACACCTCCTTTTATTAGATTTCTTCAACTTCAACTAAATGTCTAACTTGTTGAATCATACCTTTGATTGCTTCATTATCTTTTTGAACAACAGAAGCACCTATTTTTTTAAGACCTAAAGCTTTAACAGTTTTTTTATGTTTAGGGATAGCACCAATTGTAGATTTTTTTAAAGTAATTTTTAAACTCATTTATATGCCCTCCTTACCCTAAAATTTCTTCAACTGTTTTTCCACGAAGTCTTGCAACTCTCTCTGGAGTAGTAACTCTAGCAAGTCCTTCTATAGTTGCGTTAACAACGTTTTTCTTATTATTAGAACCTAAAGATTTTGTTCTAATGTTTCTAATACCAGCAAGCTCAAGCACAGCACGTGCAGGACCACCAGCGATAACTCCAGTACCTTCTGGAGCTGGTTTTAATAAAACAGTTGCGCTTCCAAATTTACCAATCATTTCGTGATAAATACTATCATCTTTATTACGCTCTACGTAGATAAGATTTTTCATAGCGTCTTCTTTGCCTTTTCTTATAGCATCTGGTATTTCAGTAGCTTTACCAAGGCCAACTCCAACGTGTCCGTTTTCATCTCCAACTACTACTAATGCTGCAAAACGGAAAGTACGTCCACCTTTTACAACTTTAGTAACACGTTTGATTGTAACAACCTTATCTTTTAAATCAAGCGTACTAGCATTAATTTTGTTTCTCAAGATTTTCCCTCCTTACTAGAATTGTAAGCCTGCTTCTCTAGCTGCTTCAGCTAAAGCCATAACTTTGCCTTGATATATATAACCGCCACGGTCAAATACTACTGTATCTATACCTTTAGCGATAGCTTTTTTAGCAACTTCTGTTCCAACTACTTTTGCTGCTTCAATATCAGAAGTTTTAGAAAGCTTAGCTTTTATATCAGCTTCCATAGTAGATGCAGAAACTAAAGTTTTACCTACTGTGTCATCTATAATTTGTACATAGATATGTTTGTTACTTCTAAATACTGCCAATCTAGGTTTTTGCGCTGTACCATTTACTTTATTACGAATTCTTAAATGGCGTTTTTTTCTAGCTTCAGCACGTGATGGCTTTGTTATCATAGTTTGCTCACCCCTTTATTATTTTTTACCTGTTTTACCAACTTTACGTCTTATATGTTCAGTTGTATATTTAATACCTTTACCTTTGTAAGGTTCTGGTGGACGTTTTGCTCTGATTTCTGCTGCAAATTGTCCAACTTTTTCTTTATCTATACCAGAAACAATTATTTTGTTGCTTCCTTCTACAGTAGTAGTAACGCCTTCTGGGTCTACCATCTCAACCGGGTGAGAATAACCAAGAGTAAGGTTTAATTTGTTACCAGCTTTAGCAGCTCTATAACCAACCCCGTTTATTTCAAGTTCTTTTGTATAACCTTCAGTAACACCTACAACCATATTGAAAATAAGTGTTCTTGTAAGTCCGTGTAAAGATTTATATCTTTTTAAATCACTAGGTCTAGTAACAACTACTTCGTTGTTTTCAACTGTGATAGTTAAATCGTCAACTAATTTACGAGTTAAAGTCCCTTTAGGACCTTTAACAGTAATAACATTGCCTTCCTCAAGCTTTACTTCTACGCCAGCTGGGATAGCAATAGGTAATCTACCTATACGTGACATTTATTGCACCTCCTGTTTTTTTAATTACCGTTTTTCTAATTACCAAACAAAAGCGATAATTTCTCCGCCAACACCAAGTTTTCTAGCTTCTTTATCTGTAACAACACCTTTGTTAGTTGAGATAATAGCAGTTCCAAGACCACCTAATACTCTAGGAAGCTCCTCTTTGTTAGCATATACTCTAAGACCAGGCTTAGAAATTCTTTTTATACCAGAAATAACCTTTTCGTTTTTATCTTTTCCATATTTAAGCGTGATACGCATAGTCTTTTTCACGCCATCTTCAATTATTTCAAAACCTTTTACATACCCTTCGTCTACTAAAATGTTAGCGATAGCTTCTTTCATTTTAGAAGAAGGCACATCAACAGTATTGTGTTTTGCAGTGTTTGCATTTCTAATTCTTGTAAGCATATCTGCAATAGGATCACTCATTGACATTGTAAAAATCCTCCTTTCCAAATATTACCAACTAGCTTTTTTTACTCCCGGGATTTGACCTTTATAGGCTAATTCACGGAAACAAATACGACATATACCAAATTTTCTTAAATAACCATGTGGTCTACCGCAAATTCTACAACGAGTATAAGCTTGTGTGGAATGTTTTGGTTTTCTTTGTTGCTTCACGACCATAGATTTTTTAGCCATATCCTTGCTCCTCCCTTATTTTTTAAACGGCATACCGAATAATCTTAATAATTCTCTAGCTTCTTCATCAGTTTTAGCAGTAGTAACAAATACTATGTCCATACCTCTGATTTTATCAATTTTATCATATCTAATTTCAGGGAACATAAGTTGTTCTTTTACACCTAAAGTGTAGTTACCTCTACCATCAAATGAGTTAGCACTAACCCCACGGAAGTCACGTACACGTGGAAGAGCTAAGTTTATTAATCTGTTTGCAAAGCTGTACATTTTTTCGCCTCTAAGTGTAACTTTGCATCCGATAGGCATACCCGCACGGAGTTTAAACGCTGCTATAGATTTTTTAGCTTTAGTAACAATAGGTTTTTGCCCTGCTATTATAGCTAAATCTGCTGCCGCACTTTCAATAGCTTTAGCGTTTTCTTTTGCTTCACCAAGCCCCATATTGATAACTATTTTTTCAATTTTTGGAACTTCCATTTTATTTTTATATGAAAATTTTTTCATCATAGCATCTACTATTTCTTTTTCATAATATTCTCTTAAAACGTTCACAGTAAAATGTACCTCCTTTCTTAATCAATAACTTCTCCTGTTTTTTTGATTATTCTTTTCTTAACTTTTTTACCATTCACTTCTTCAATTTTGTAGCCAAGTCTACAAGCTTTACCATTATGAGAGTACATAACGTTTGAAGCATCAATAGGAGCTTCTTTAGTGATTATGCCTCCTTGGTGGTTTACAGCGTTAGGTTTTTGATGTTTTTTAACCTGATTTACGCCTTCAACTACAACTTTGTTGTTTTTTCTATCAACAAGAAGAACTTTGCCTTCTTTGTCTTTGTCTTTACCAGCTATAACAATTACCTTGTCGCCTCTTTTAATTTTCACAGCCAACTACACCTCCTTATAATACTTCAGGTGCAAGAGATAATATTTTCATAAATTGTTTTTCTCTAAGCTCTCTAGCAACTGGTCCAAATATACGAGTACCTCTAGGGTTTTTGTCATCTTTGATGATAACAGCAGCGTTTTCATCAAATTTAATGTAAGAACCATCAGGACGAGAAGCACCTTTCACAGTTCTAACCACAACAGCCTTAACAACGTCTCCTTTTTTTACAACGCCACCAGGTGTTGCATCTTTAACAGTAGCAACAATAACGTCACCTATATTTGCATATCTTCTAGTTGAACCGCCTAATACTCTGATACATAATAATTCTTTAGCACCTGAGTTATCGGCAACAACTAATCTTGATTCTTGTTGTATCAACTTAGTTACCTCCTTTCATACAGGAACTATTTAGCTTTTTCTACTATACTAACAAGTCTCCATCTTTTATCTTTAGATAAAGGTCTTGTTTCCATAACTTTAACACGGTCACCAATTTTACATTCATTATTTTCATCGTGAGCTTTTAACTTATAAGTAGTTTTCACAATTTTTTTGTATAATGGGTGTCTAACATTGTTTTCTACAGCAACAACGATAGTTTTATCCATCTTGTCGCTTACTACTTTACCAATTCTTGTTTTACGAAGATTTCTTTCCACTAAGCTTACCTCCTTCCATTATACCTTACATTTCTTTTTGCTTTTGAGTGATTACAGTCTGAATACGAGCAATATTTCTACGTACTTCTTTGATTCTAGCAGTATTATTTAACTGATTTGTAGCATTTTGAAATCTTAAATTAAATAATTCTTTTTTAGCAGAAACTAATTCACCGTTTAACTCTTCAGCAGATTTATTTTTAAGCTCTAATACATAATCTTTAGTTTTCACTGTTATCACCTTCCATTTCCTGGTCAGCACGTGACACAATTTTACATTTAATAGGCAATTTGTGAATAGCAAGACGAAGAGCTTCACGAGCTACCTCTTCACTAACACCAGCTATTTCAAACATAATTCTGCCTGGTTTAACAACAGCTACCCAGTATTCTGGTGAACCTTTACCAGAACCCATCCTTGTTTCGGCTGGTTTTTCTGTAATAGGTTTATCTGGGAATATTTTAATCCAAACTTTACCACCACGTTTGATATATCTTGTCATAGCAATACGGGCAGCTTCTATTTGATTAGAAGTAATCCAGCTTGGTTCACAAGCTTGTATACCAAATTCACCATAAGTAATCTTATTACCGCGAGTAGCTTTACCTTTTAAACGGCCTCTAAACTGTTTACGTCTTTTAACTCTTTTAGGCATTAACATTACTCTTCACTCCCTTCCTTAGTAGCTTTTTGTGGAAGAACTTCTCCTTTATATATCCAAACTTTAACACCGATTTTACCATAAGTAGTGTCTGCTTCAGCAAAACCGTAATCTATATCCGCTCTTAATGTTTGAAGAGGAATAGTTCCTTCGTGATAATGTTCTGTACGAGCCATTTCAGCACCGCCAAGACGTCCAGAACAAGAAGTTTTGATACCTTTAGCACCTAATTTCATAGTTCTTGTCATAGCTTGTTTCATAGCTCTTCTAAATGTAACACGGTTTTCTAATTGACGAGCTATATCTTCTGCTACAAGTTGAGAATCAAGCTCTGGTTTTTTGATTTCTTCAATGTTTATTAAAACTTTTTGAGAAGTCATTTTTTGAAGCTCTGCTGTTAAAGCTTGGATAGCTTCACCTTTTCTACCGATAACATTACCTGGTTTAGCAGTATGAACAGTGATTTTCACTTTCGCATTATCGTTAGCCCCGTTTACTCTTTCTATTTGAATTTTAGAAACGCTAGAGTCTTTTAATTTGTTTTTAATATAAGTTCTAAGTGTGTTATCTTCTACTAAAAAGTCGGCATAATTTTGCTTATCAGCATACCATACAGAATCCCAGTCTTTAATAACACCCACTCTTAAGCCGTGTGGATTTACTTTTTGACCCATCGTGAACCTCCTTATCTTTCTTTAAGATATATTGAAATATGAGCAGTACGTTTGTTTATTCTATAAGCTCTACCTTGAGCTCTTGGGCGAATTCTTTTAAGAGTTGGCCCTTGATTTGCCACTACCTCATCAACATATAATTTATCAATATCAAAACCTAAGTTATGCTCTGCGTTAGCTATAGCAGATTTTAAAACTTTTTCTATAATTTCTGCAGCATATCTTGGTGAGTAAGCAAGAATAGCTAAAGCTTCTGTTACGTTTTTGCCTTTGATTTGGTCTAATACTATTCTAGCTTTAGTATTAGAGATTCTAGCAAAATTGTGATGAGCTTCTGCTCTTTGTCTTCTAAGCTCTCTAGTAGCTTCGTTTCTAACTTTTCTTTTATACTTACTTCTGCTTTTAATCTGTTCAGACATTAAATTAACCTCCTTCCAAAGCCGATTAACGTACTCTTGATTTTTTCTCTGCGTCTTTTCCGTGTCCTCTATAAGTTCTTGTTAAAGCGAACTCACCTAATTTATGTCCAACCATATCTTCAGTGATATATACAGGCACATGTTTTCTACCATCGTGCACAGCTATAGTGTGTCCTATCATTTCTGGGAAAATAGTAGAACGACGAGACCAAGTTTTAATAACATTTTTAGTGTTAGCTGCGTTTTGAGCGTCTACCTTTTTAAGAAGATGTGCATCACAAAACGGTCCTTTTTTAAGCGATCTAGCCATCTAAACAGCCCTCCTTTTATTTATTTCTACCACGGATAATATATTTATTACTTGCTTTATGTTTTTTTCTTGTTTTGTATCCAAGAGCTGGTTTGCCCCAAGGAGTACAAGGTGCTGGTCTACCGATTGGTGCTCTACCTTCACCACCACCGTGAGGGTGATCATTAGGGTTCATAACAGAACCACGAACAGTAGGGCGGATACCCATATGACGTTTTTTACCAGCTTTACCAATATTGATAAGTTCATGATCAATATTACCTACTTGACCGATAGTAGCTCTACAATCGATAGGTAATAATCTCATTTCTCCAGATGGAAGTCTAACTGTAGCATATTTACCTTCTTTAGCCATAAGCTGAGCTACATTACCTGCTGCACGAACTAATTGTCCGCCTGCGCCTGGTTTCATTTCGATATTGTGGATTTCAGAACCTACTGGGATATTTCTCATAGGTAATGCATTACCAACTCTGATTTCTGCATCTGGACCACTGCATAATACATCGCCAACTTTTAAACCATTTGGTGCAATAATATAAGATTTAACACCGTCTGCATAGCTTATTAAAGCAATGTTAGAAGTTCTGTTTGGATCGTATTCTATAGCAACTACTTTTGCGTTGATACCATCTTTATTTCTTTTAAAATCTATAATTCTGTATTTCTTTTTGTGTCCACCGCCGTGATGACGAACAGTTATTTTGCCCTGATTATTACGCCCAGAAGTTTTTTTGATATGAACTACTAAGCTTTTTTCAGGAGTTTTTTTAGTAATTTCTGAGAAGTCAGAAACAGTCATCTGTCTTCTTGAAGGTGTATAAGGTTTAAATCTCTTAATACCCACTTAAGTACACTCCTTTCGATTTGCTTACAACGTTTCCGTGTGTTTCATCAAATTTAATATATTAATTATATTACATTCCTTGGAAGATTTCAATATCTTTGCTACCTTCTTTTAATGTAACAATAGCTTTTTTTCTTTTATTAGTTTTACCAAAAGTATATCCACGTCTTTTAGTTTTACCTGTTAAGTTCATAGTATTAACAGAATCTACCATAACTCCGTCAAACATTTTTTCTACTGCTTGTTTGATTTGGATTTTTGTAGCTTCAGGGTGTACATAAAAAGCGTATTTACCTTCTGCCATAAGCCCCATACTTTTTTCAGTAACAACAGGTTTTAAAATAACGTCATAGTATTTTATATCAGCCATTATTTGTACACCTCCTCAATTTTAGCTAAAGCTTCTTTAGTAACTACAAAGCTTTCATATTTTAAGATGTCATACACATTAATAGTATTTACACCAGCAGTTTTAACATTAGGTATGTTTCTAGCAGATAACATAACATTTTTGTTATTTTCTTCTAAAACAACTAAACCTTTATTTACTTTTAAGTTATCTAAAACTTTTTTCATTTCTTTAGTTTTGATTTCGTTTAATTTAAGCTCATCTACAACAACAAATTTTTCTTCGTTTACTTTAGTAGTAAGAGCAGATTTTAAAGCTAATCTTTTAACTTTTTTATTTAATTTGAAAGAGAAATCTCTTGGTTTTGGAGCAAATACAACGCCACCGCCAGTCCATTGAGGAGCACGGATAGAACCTTGTCTTGCACGTCCAGTTCCTTTTTGTCTCCAAGGTTTTCTACCACCACCACGCACTTCAGCACGTGTTTTAGCGCTTTTAGTACCTTGTCTTTGGTTAGCTAAGTATTGAACAACTGCTTGATGCATAACGTGCTCGTTTACTTCGATACCAAATATATTTTCATTTAATTCTACAGAGCCTACTTCGCTTCCGCTCATATTTAAAACTTTAACACTTATTGCCATTTGGTTTTCCTCCTTTCGTAAAGATTATATTAAGCCTTTACGCTTTCTTTAATAACAAGAATTGAACCTTTGTTGCCTGGAACAGCGCCTTTTACAAGAAGTAAATTTTTATCAGCATCTACTCTAACAACTTCAAGGTTTTGTATAGTAACATTTTCTGCACCCATATGTCCTGGCATTTTTTTACCTTTTTTAACTTTACCTGGAGTAGTTGCAGAAGATAAAGAACCAACTCCTCTGTGGTATTTAGAACCGTGAGCCATAGGACCTCTATGTTGGTTATGTCTTTTGATAGCACCTTGGAAACCTTTTCCTTTAGATACACCGCTAACATCAATTTTATCTCCAGCTTCGAAGATATCAGCTTTGATAGTAGCTCCAAGCTCATATTCGCTAGCGTTTTCAAATTTAAATTCTTTTAACATTTTTGTAGCAACAACGCCTGCTTTATCAAAATGTCCTTTAGATGGTTTGTTCACTTTGCTTTCTTTAATTTCGCCAAAGCCCACTTGAATTGCTTCATATCCATCTTTTTCCATAGTTTTCTTTTGAGTAACAACACAAGGACCTGCTTCTAAAACTGTAACTGGGATAAGTATACCACTTTCAGAGAAGATTTGTGTCATACCAATTTTTTTAGCAATTATGCCTTTTTTCATAATTAAATTACACCTCCGTACTCTACAGCGGATTACTCTATATTGAGTAATCATTCTAGGTAAATATAAGGCGAACTTATATAAACCAAGTTTTGGATTATTTCCTAGTTATTTTATTATATCATTTTTAATGTGATATCTACACCAGCTGGTAAATCAAGACGGCTTAAGCTATCCATAGTTTTTTGAGTTGGCATTAAGATATCGATTAATCTTTTATGAGTTCTAAGCTCAAATTGTTCTCTAGAGTATTTGTATTTATGAACCGCTCTAAGAATTGTTACAACTTCTTTTTTAGTTGGAAGTGGTATTGGGCCACTCACTTGAGCACCTGTTTTTTTAGCAGTTTCAATAATTTGTAAAGCTGACTGGTCGATCAACTTATGATCATAAGCTTTAAGACTGATTCTAAGCTTTTGATTAGCCATAAAAAAAGTCCCCTCCTTTTCGCACTTTTAGTTTTTAGCACGACAAGCGGTGACTGCACACATCAAATAAGCATAGGCATAGCTTGGCTAAGCTCTAATACTTAAACATATTCGACATACACAGTGACTTGTCGCCCGGTTTCTTGAACTGGACATCGCTCCATAGAAAAACTTACCGACAGGGTAACAACCTTCTATTTCTTCGCTCTTATGTCACAACAATAGAAATTATAGCATAATATATATATATTGGCAAGAGTTTTTTTAAATATTTTTTGTTTTTTATTTTTCCATTTTTATGGTATACTATATCTTATTATCATTTTAACTTGAAAGGGGTTTTTATATGAATAAGACTAATCCAAATTTTAAAATAAGTATGCTAATACTTCTTGGAATCTTTACTATTATTTTTGTTGGAACATTTATTTTTAAAACTGATATTATATTACTACTTATACTATCTATACTCTACACAGCTATAATTGCTAGGCTAGATGGCAAAAAAGAAAATAATATAATAGAGTATATGACTTACGGTTGCTCTAAAGCATTCTGTGGCTTGCTTTTTTTTTGATAATAGGTGCAATAATTGGTATATTTATAGAGTGTGGCACAGTTCCTTCTATAATATACTATGGAGTAGAAATATTATCACCTAAATTCTTCTTACCTACTACGTTTTTAATCTGCTCTATAATGTCTTATATAATAGGTTCTTCTTGGAGCACGGTTGGAACAATAGGTATAGCCATTTTAGGTATTGCTACCTCCTCTGATATATCTATACCTATCCCTATAATAGCCGGTGCTATAGTATCTGGGGCTTGGTTTGGAGATAAAGTATCTCCTGTATCAGATTCTACAGTTATGACTTCTACTGCTGTTGCAAATAATATATACTCACATATAAAATCTATGCTAAAAACTACTATACCTACATATATAATTGTTCTTATTATTTATTTCATAATAAATATATCATTTGATATAACCCCTATAGAACAAAATAAGTTAGATGAAATTAAAATAGCTCTAGATAATATATATAATATTTCATTTATTAATTTTATCCCTTTATTAACTCTTATAATTTTATCATTTTTTAAGGTTGATGCTATATTTTCTTTATTAGTAACTATAGCTACTGCAGTTTTTTGTGGGATATTAAGTCAAAATGCCTCATTATCAAGCTCTCTTGATGCTATAATGTATGGTGTAAATATACAAACAGATAATAATGAAATTGCTTATATACTAAATCGTGGTGGTATAGATAGTATGCTACCTACATTCTTACTTTGCTTTTTTGCTATATCTTTAGGAGGTATTTTAGAAAAAGGCGGATATTTAAATGTAATTATGGATAGGCTTATAACAAAAGTAAAATCTGCATTTGGACTTATAACTATGGTTATGACAACTTCTATTTTAACTACAACACTTTTTGCCGATGTATATCTTCCTATTATATTAAATGCTAATATATATAAGAAGGAATTTTCTAAAAGAAATTTAAACTTATCTTTATTATCTAGAACTATAGAAGATGGTACAACTTTATTTGTTGCTCTTGTTCCTTGGAGCTCTGCCGCAATATTTATATCTACTGCTCTTGGAATTGCTCCTGGTGAATATATGAAATTTTCATTTTTAAATATTTTAAACCCTATAATTACACTTGTAATAACTTTTATAGGAATTTTAATAGCAAAAAAAAATAAAAATAATAAATAATAATAAAACCTCCTTTAAGTTAAACTTTTATATTGATAAAAAATATATTTATATATATAATTAATATAAAAGAATAATTGATTTAAAGGAGGTTATTTATGAAAAATCTATTTTTAGAATATCCAAAATGCAGTACTTGTAAAAAAGCTAAAAACTGGCTTAAAGATAATAACATAGATTTTGAAGCTAGAGATATAGTAAAAGATAACCCTACTAAAGAAGAGCTCAAAACTTGGTATGAAAAAAGTAATCTTGATATTAAAAAATTTTTTAATACAAGCGGTATATTATATAGAGAACTAAACCTTAAAGACAAACTAAAGGATATGTCAGACGATGAAAAACTAGAATTGCTATCTACAAATGGTATGCTTATAAAAAGACCTCTTTTAGTAAAAGAAGATGGAGTTATACTTGGCTTTAAGGAAGAAGAATATGAAAATTTAAAATAAGGAGGAAAGCTATGCAAAAATTTTATATAGAAAATAGAAAAAAAGTTTTATCAGATATAAAAGAAGAAAAAGCAATATTAGTTTTATTTGCAGGCAGAGCCAAGCTAAAAACTTGCGACCAATTTTTTCCATTTGAACCTAATAGAAATTTTTACTATATGACCGGGCTTGATAATAAAGAGCTTATATATTTGGCTATAAAAAATGGAGAAGAAAATGAAGAATATCTGTTTATAGAACGCCATGACGAAATTAAGGCAAAATGGGAAGGCGCTACTATAGAAGAAGATAAAGCAAAAGAAATATCTGGAATAGATAATATAAAAAACCTAGATGAATTTGATGATTTTTTAGGAAATAAAATTTTTAGAACTAACACAGAGCATATATATCTAGATTTAGAAAATAGATATCTAGATAATAATACTGATGCTTTTAAATATACCGATGTTATACATAAAAACTATCCTTACATACAAATAAAAAATATATTTAATACTATAGGATATTTTAGACTATTTAAAACAAATGAGGAAATAGAAAATATTAAAAAAGCTATAGATATAACTAAAAAAGGTATAGAGAATATATGGAAAAATTCTAAGCCAAATATAAAAGAATATGAGCTAGAAGCTTGCTTTGACTATGAAATAAAAAGAAATGGTTCTAAAGACAAAGCTTTTAACACTATATTAGCTAGCGGAAAAAATGCAACTGTCCTACATTATGGAGAAAATAATGATACAATAAATGATAATGAGCTTGTGCTTATAGATCTTGGGGCTACATATAAATACTATAATGCAGATATATCAAGAACTTTCCCTATAAATGGTAAGTTTACAGAACGTCAAAAACAACTTTATAATATAGTATTAAACGGACAAAAATTAGTTATAGATGCAATAAAACCTGGACTACCTTTTAAACGTTTAAATGAAATGCTTCTTGAATATTATGAAGTAGAGCTTAAAAAAATAAATCTTATAAAAGATAAAGAAGAAATTTCTAAATATTATTATCACGGAATAAGCCATTATCTAGGACTTGATACACACGATGTATCTAGAGACCTTGGAACAGATAAAGAGCTTAAAGAAGGTATGGTTATTACTGTTGAACCTGGGCTATATATAGCAGAAGAATGCATAGGTATAAGAATAGAAGATGATATACTTGTTACAAAAACAGGCTCTGAAAATCTTTCTAAAGATATAATAAAAACTGTAGAAGAAATAGAAGAATTTTTTAAAAACAGATAATGAAAGAGCTAGAACTTTATGAACCTATAAAAACTTATTTCACTTCTCTTGGTTATAAAGTAAATGCAGAAGTTAAAAACTGTGATATAGTTTGCTCTTTAAATGAAGAAATTATAATAATAGAGCTTAAAAAAACTTTTTCTCTAAAACTTGTATATCAAGCAATAGATAGACAAACTATATCTAAAAATGTATTTATAGCTATTCCTCGTCCTAAAAATCTTAGGGCAAAATCAGTAAAGGATATGATAAAGCTTCTTAAAGCTCTCGGTTTAGGACTTATAACAGTCGGTTTGGATAGTCCTTTAGCTCCAGTTTGTATTATTTTAGAGCCTAAAAAACAAAATAACAAAATAAACCAAAAGAAAAAATCAGCTCTTTGTAAAGAACTAAAAAATCGTTCTTTATCCATAAATAAAGGTGGTAGCTCAAAAAAAGATATGGTGCTAACTGCCTATAAAGAAACTTCTATATTTATAGCTTGTATATTAGAAAAAGTAGAAAAAACTAGCCCTAAATATTTAAAATATAATTATAATATAGAAAATTCTGGTAATATATTAAGAGATAACTATCAAGGTTATTTTAAAAAAATAAGTAGAGGTGTATATACCCTTTCTGATAAAGGAAAAGCTATTTTAAAAGATGATAAATACAAAGAAGTTGTAGCTTATTACAAAAATGAGGTAAAAGAAAATGTTTAATCTAGAAAGAAACGAACCTTGTTGGTGTGGAAGTGGCAAAAAATATAAATCTTGCCATATAAGACAAGACGAGGAAAAATTAATGCCCTATCAAAAACAAGGTTATCCCGTACCAAATAAAAATTTAATCTTAAATCAAAAGCAGATAGAAGGAATAGAAAAATCGGCAAAACTTACAAAATCTATTCTAGATGAAGTAGGTAAATATATAAAAGAAGGAATATCCACATTAGAAATAAATGACTTAGTTCATAAGCTTACTATAGACGCTGGTGCTATTCCTGCTCCTTTAAACTATAGAGGATTTCCTAAAAGTTGTTGTACTTCTATAAATAATGTAATATGTCACGGTATTCCATCTAAAAAAGATATCTTAAAAGATGGAGATATTATAAATGTAGATATAACTAGCATCTTAGATGGATATTATGCTGATATGAGCCGTATGTATATGATAGGAAATGTATCTGATAATGCTAAAAAACTAATAGAAGTAACAAAAGAATGTTTAATGGCCGGAATAGAAGCAGTAAAACCTTATGAGCCAGTATCTAAAATAGGAGATGTTATAAACGATATAGCAGATAAAAATGGTTATGGTGTAGTAAGAGCACTTACTGGACATGGAGTAGGACTTAAATTCCACGAAGAACCAAATATAAATCATTTTAGAACAAATACTAAATCTATGATTATGGTACCTAATATGGTATTTACTATAGAACCTATGATAAACGAAGGAACATATGATTGCTATGTTGGAGATGATAACTGGACTGTTTATACAAAAGACGGAAAATTATCTGCACAATGGGAACATACTATCTTAGTAACAGAAACTGGTTATAAAATATTAACAGAATAAAATATTTTATATCATATAAAAAATTTTTTAAAGTATATATACAAAAGGAGAATAAAAATGGAAACTTATAAATTATGGGAAAAAGATATCCCTTTATTTGATGAAAATATTAAAAATGAAGAAAATTCTAACTCTTTTACTTTAGAAGCTTATTTTACAGATGAGCATCTAGACGGTAACCCAAGAAGTGCTATGTTAATACTGCCAGGTGGTGGATATCGCATTTGTTCTAATGAAGGAGAAAGATTTGCAAATTGGTTAAACTTTTTAGGAGTTAATGCTTTTGTTCTTAGATATAGAGTAGCTCCTTATAGACACCCAGCTCCTATTATAGATGCAAAACGTGCTATAAGATATATTAGATATAATGCCGAAAAATTTAATATAAACCCAGAAAAAATAGGAGTTATAGGTTTTTCTGCCGGAGGACACCTTGCCGGCTGTTTATGTGAATACTTTGATAAATTCGAAGAATACTCTAGAGATGAAATAGATAAAATAAGTGCAAAGCCAAATCTTGCAGTGCTTTCTTATCCAGTAGTATCTATGTGTGAAGATTACGCACACCAAGGCTCTACAAATAATCTTTTAGGAGATAGCTTAGAGCTTAGAAAATCCCTTTCTTTAGAAAAAAATGTAAGAGAAGATATGCCAGAGATGTTTATATGGCACACTCTAGAAGATAGCGTAGTTAGTGCAGTAAATAGCCTTGAACTTAGTAAAGCTTTAAAAAATAAAAATGTACCACATAGCCTCCATATATATAACAATGGCGACCACGGAAGCGTGCTTGCTGAAAATATAGAAGGCACTAGACATTGGAGCAATTGTCTTAAAGAAGTATTAAGAGATAGAGGTTTTTTACTTAGATAGTTTAATTTATAGCCTTATAAAGATTATTTATTTACTTTTTATATACAAGGTGTTATAATAGTAGAAAATATTTCTTTTATGGAGGTATATATGGAACAAGATAATAATGACAAAATTATTGAATCTTCATTAGACATCAATAAAAACTTAAAATATGAAAAATTCAAAAAAGAAGCTTTAGATTTTATAAAAACTATAATTATTGCTGTTTTAGTTGCATTTATAATAGTTAAATTTATAATAGTTAATGCAGTTATTCCTACTGGCTCTATGAAAAATACTATTATGCCAAATGATAGAATAATAGCATTTAGGCTAGCTTACACTTTTTCAGAACCAAAAAGAGGCGATATAGTTGTATTTAAAGCTCCTGATGAAGAAGATGTGCTTTTTGTAAAGAGGATAATAGGATTACCTGGAGAAACTATAAATATTATAGATGGTAAAGTTTATATAGATAATAACGAAACCCCTCTTGACGATAGCTATATTTTAGAAAAAATGGAAGGTAGTTTTGGTCCATATACTGTCCCTGAAGGATGTTATTTTATGCTAGGGGATAATAGAAACGATTCTAAAGATTCTAGATATTGGGAAAATAAATTCGTAGAAAAAGATAAAATTTTAGGAAAGGCTATATTCAAATACTATCCTAAATTTGAAAGCCTTTTAAATAAATAGGAGGAAATTATGAAACAGGCAAATAAAAATATGAGAATAAGTGAAGTATTAGAACTTGATAATGGAGTATTTCCTATACTTATGAGAGCCGGTATGCATTGTTTAGGTTGTCCATCAGCTCAACTCGAAACTTTAGAAGAGGCTTGTGAAGTTCACGACTTAAACTGCGATGAGCTTATAGATAATATAAATGAATATTTAAAAACTTTAAATTAATTTAACAAAGGGTTAAACTATTATAGTTTAGCCCTTTATAAAATTAAATTATTAGGAGGTATATTTCTTGAATAATATTCTTAAAATTATATTTAGAGATTTTAAAAGAATTGTAAAAAATCCTATTGCTCTTACTGTAATAATAGGAGTTTGTTGTATCCCCTCTTTATATGCTTGGTTTAATATAGGAGCAAGTTGGGATCCATATGGAAGTACAAAAGGTATAAAAGTTGCTGTTGCTAATAATGATGTAGGCTCTGAAATTTCTGGAATTGGAGTAAACTTTGGAAATGATATAGTAGATACTCTAAAAGAAAATAATGACATAGGCTGGATATTTGTTGATGAACAAAATGCTATTGAAGGGGTAAAAAACGGAAGTTACTATGCAGGAATTGTTATACCTAAAAATTTTAGTGAAAATTTTGCTAGCATACTAACAAATGATATAAAACAACCAACAATAAAATATTATGTAAATGAAAAGAAAAATGCTATTGCACCCAAAATTACAGATAAAGGTGTTTCTGTAGTCCAACAAAAAGTAAATGAAACATTTTTAGACGAAACAAGTAAAAGTATAGAAGGTGCTTTAAAAGTCATAAAAGAACAAGCAAAAGAATCTAAAATAAATATAGCAGATAGAATGATGTCTACTCTTACAGAAGTTAGTAATTCTCTTAATAAGTTTAAAGACCTTGGAACTAGCTTTGATGAAAGTTTAAATTCTATAAAAGCTCTTATTAAAACAACAAAAACAGTATTACCTTCTGGCGTATCACTTACACAAACTGCAGAAGAAATAGCAAATGATACAAATGTACTACTACATTCCACAACACAAGTTTTTGATGGAATAAATAATACTATAGAAACATTTTTAGACTCTGCAAAAGCTCTTTCAGATGATATGTTTAATATTTGGGACGATGTATCTTCTATTAATAAACAAAATGTAGATATAATAAAATCTCAAATAGGATTTTTGAGAAGACGTTCTAATGACCTAATAAATATAAATGAAGATATAAAAAGTATTCTTTCAGACACTAATAATGTTCTCCCTATTAAATTAAATTCTGTTGATAAATTCATAGAAAGAATTAATACAATAAACAAAGGATTAAAAGAAATCATATCTTTAACTAATAATATAGATGAAATTATTAAAAATGGTGGTAAGTTAAATGATACTTTAGAAAATGGTCTTAAAGAACAAGTAAATCAAGTAAAAAGCGATATATTAGATGTAAAAGATATATATCAAAAAAACGTACAACCTAGCATAGATACTTCTGCCGAGAATTTTTATAAAATGATTATAGATTTTAATTTACTTTCTAAAAATACTGGTTATGCTATCCAACAGCTAAATCCTATCCTAGATGGTATATACTCTAGCTTAGAATATGCTCAAAAATCTATATCTGCAACAACTAATGTTATAAATATAACTCAAAAAGATTTACAAGATATGAAAAAGAAAATTAATGATATAAAAACAGATGAAAATCTTGATAAACTTTCTGAAATTTTAGAAAATGATCCAGATGTAGTAGGAAAATTTATATCTGCTCCAGTACAAATCGAGACTGTAGGATTATATAAAATAAAAAATTATGGTTCTGCTATGACACCTTTCTATTCTATATTATCTCTTTGGGTGGGAGCTTTACTATTGGTTTCTCTCCTTAAAGTTAAAGTTAATGAAGATGATTATGTAAATAATATAAAACCATATCAAGCTTACGTAGGAAGATATATGCTCTTTTTAACAATAAGTATAGTTCAATCTATCATAGTTTGTCTTGGAGATTTATATATATTAGGAATTCAGTGTGAAAATCCTGTCTTATTTATGCTTGTGGGTATTACTGCAAGTTTAGTATTTTCTAATATTATTTATACTATAGTTGTGTCTTTTGGAGATGTGGGTAAAGCTATATGTATTTTCCTTCTTGTTATACAAGTAGCTGGAGCCGGAGGTACTTTCCCTATAGAAGTAACTCCTACTTTCTTCCAAAAAATTAATCCTTATCTACCATTTACTTATGGTATAAATGCTATGAGAGAAACAGTTGGAGGAATATTTGAAGATGCTTATAAAAATAATATGCTAAAATTATTATCATTTTTGCCAGCTTCTTTATTATTAGGCTTTATACTTAGATATCCACTTATAAAAGTAACTGAATTTTTTGAAGAGAAATTAGAAGAAACACATTTGATGTAATGCTTATTCAAACACTTAAAATAATAATAAAAGCCGTATTTAAATAATACGGCTTTATTTTTATATAAAAACTATAGAAAAATATCTATAACCTTATGTTTTATCTATAACAAAGAATTTAATTTTTCTAATATATCTTCTTTTTCTGCAACTCCAACTATTCTATCTACTTCTTTTCCGTCTTTAAAAAATACAAGAGTTGGTAAAAGTCTAATAGCATATTCTTGACAAACGTCTCCTAAATTATCACTATCAACTTTAGCAATAACTGCTTTTCCTTCCATTTCTTCTGATATTTCATCTATAACCGGACTAAGCATTTTACAAGGACCACACCAAGTAGCAAAAAAATCTACCATAGCAACACTAGAATTTAATATATCATTTTCAAATTGTTGTTTTGTTTCTAATATTTTAGCCATAATATAACCTCCTAAAAATATAATCTTTATAAATTTATTATACTACAAAAAAAATATTTTATCAATTAATATTTGTCTAATCTCTAGTATTTTTCTATGTTTATTTTTTCTGCATTACATTCCTTATTTAAAATCATAGAAGATATAAAATCAAATTTATCATTTTTATCACTAACAAAAAATTCACACTTACCACCATAAAGATTTTGTATATTATTTTCTATAAGATATTTTTTAACAGTAAGTGCAGTTGGTATAGCTGGATTTATAATATTAATATTTTCTCCTACAAAATTAGAAATACTATCTTTTAAAAGAGGATAATGTGTACAACCCAGTATTAATGTATCTATATCAAACTCTTTAAAATCTTCTATATATTTTTTAGATACCCAGTATGATATATTATCATTTAAACAACCTTCCTCAACAATTGGTACAAATAAAGGACAAGCTCTAGAATAAACTTTAGCTTCTTTTAAATTTTCTTTTATTTTTTGTTCATATCTTCCACTTTTTATAGTTGCTTCCGTACCTATAACCCCTATTTTTTTATTTTTTGTATATGATATAGCAGAGTTTACACCTTGACCTAAAACTTCGATTATAGGAACATTAGGAAACTTCTGTCTAAGTTCTTCATAACAGTTGGAGCTAACTGTATTACAAGCAATTATTATCATTTTAACATTTTTTTCTAATAAAAAATTTATTATTTGACAAGAAAAATTATAAACAACTTCTTTAGATTTAGAACCATAAGGAACCCTAGCAGTATCTCCAAAATAAACTATATCTTCCTTTGGCAATTCCTTTAAAATTTCTTTTACTACAGTTAAACCGCCTACTCCAGAATCAAAAATACCTATAGGTCTTTTAGTTATATCTTCCATAATATTACTCCATAACTTTTTTATTTTCAAATTCATCAAAAGCTAAATTTATAAGTTCGTCTAAAAGATTAGTCATAGATATTCCCTTTTCTCTCCAAAGCATATGATACATGCTAATAGATGTAAATCCAGGAAAAGTATTTATTTCATTAAAAATAATTCTACTATTGTCTTTATCAACAAAAAAATCTACTCTGGATAATCCTCGCCCATCTAGTGCTTTAAATATTTTAATAGCATTGTCTCTTATAGTCTGTGATATCTCGCTAGATATATTAGCTGGTATAAGTGTTTTAGACTCTTTATTATTATATTTAGAATCAAAATCATAAAATTCTGTAGCCGATATAATTTCTCCTACATCACTAGCCTTTACTTCATAGTTTCCTAAAATAGCACATTCTAATTCTCTAGCATTAATAAATTCTTCTACTAAAACTTTGTTATCATATAAAAATGCCTCATTAATCCCATTTATTAATTCTTCTTTATTATTAGCTTTAGATACTCCTTTAGAAGAACCTGCATTTACTGGCTTTATAAAACAAGGAAATCCTAAATTATTTTCTATATTATTGCATATATTTTCTATATCATTTAATTGATATTTATATATTACATTATATTTAGCTTGTTCTATTCCTATACTATCTACTACTATCTTAGTATAAAGCTTATCCATAGATATAGCAGAAGATAAAACTCCACAACCAACATAAGGTATTTTAGCTAATTCAAGCAATCCTTGTACTGTACCATCCTCTCCACATTTGCCGTGAAGTACTGGTATAACAACATCTATAGGTATAAATCTAATTTTATCCCCTACTATTCTTATTATACCTTTTTGAGAAGCATCTGGACTTATAATAGCATTAGCAGAATATTTTTCCCAATCAGTATTATCTATATTTTCGATATCTCCATCATATAGTTTCCATTCTCCATTTTTAGTAATATATATAGGAAATATAGTATATTTATCTTTATTCAAATTTTTAATTATTGTTGATGCAGATATTTTAGATATTTCATGTTCAGAAGATTGACCCCCAAATAGTATGCCAACAACTTTTTTACTCATATATTTACCTCTTTCCACTCTTTTTAATTTATTTATATAAGATTTATAATTTATAAAAGTAACTTTATTTATTATATGTAAAAATAAATTTATATGTTTTTGTCCAAATACTAAAATATGTTTATATTAAAAAAATCAGATATATTTCTATATCTGATTAAATATGAGTCACCCGGGGTTCGAACCCGGGACACCTGGATTAAAAGTCCAGTGCTCTACCAACTGAGCTAGTGACCCGCATATTATCATATCATTTAAGGGTGGATAACGGGATTCGAACCCGTGACCTCCAGAGCCACAATCTGGCGCGCTAACCAACTGCGCCATACCCACCATATGTTAGCAATGTGATGAACCAGGAGGGATTCGAACCCCCGACCCACGGCTTAGAAGGCCGTTGCTCTATCCAACTGAGCTACTGATCCATATAAATCATCGGGGTGACAGGATTCGAACCTGCGACCTCCTGATCCCAAATCAGGCGCGCTAGCCAAGCTACGCTACACCCCGTTAGAAACTGGCAACCACTTACTTTCCCAGGCAGTCCCCCGCCAAGTATCATCAGCCGTCTAAGTCTTAACCATCGTGTTCGGTATGGGAACGGGTGTTTCCCCTAGACGCATCGTCACCAGAAATTTTCATAATAATTGACCCGTAGGGGAATCGAACCCCTGTTTTAGCCGTGAAAGGGCCACGTCTTAACCGCTTGACCAACGGGCCATAAAAAGCTCCCCGAGTAGGATTCGAACCTACGACCTATCGGTTAACAGCCGAGTGCTCTACCGCTGAGCTATCGAGGATTATTTAATTATTAACACTTGCTTATTATACCATACTTTATTGTAAATTGCAAGATATTTTTTTATTTTTTATACATTTTCTTGATAACAAACACTGGCCATATTGATAATTTTTCCTGATTTAAACTTTATCTATTGGACAAGCGCTCGACCATTAGTACCTATCAGCTGAATACATTACTGTACTTACACCTTAGGCCTATCAACCTTGTCGTCTTCAAGG
>CALWSK010000006.1 GCA_944384195.1 uncultured Clostridia bacterium | reverse complement strand
ATGGGAACAACAGGGCTCGAACCTGTGACCCCCTGCTTGTAAGGCAGGTGCTCTCCCAGCTGAGCTATGCTCCCATATGTTGCTAAAAGAGAGTGGGAACAACAGGGCTCGAACCTGTGACCCCCTGCTTGTAAGGCAGGTGCTCTCCCAGCTGAGCTATGCTCCCGCATTTAGCAACAACAATATTATAGCAATACATACATATTATGTCAAGCATTTTTATAAAAATTTTTATTTATTTATAAAAATAATATATATTTAAAAAGGTGTAGATTTTATCTACACCCTTTTCTTTACTAAAATTTAAGGCATTTAGAGCAAGCAGTAGGCGTTTTTGCACAACCACCAAGAGCAGTTTCTCTAAGTTCAACTGGCATACCCTTACCAACAGTATACATACATTCTACCATTTCATCAAAAGGAATAAGAGTTTCTATTCCGGCTAGTGCCATTTCTGCACATATGATAGAGTTTGATGCTGCCATACCGTTTCTAGATTGACAAGGTACTTCAACAAGCCCAAGTACTGGATCGCATACTAATCCTAGCATATTTTGAAGAGCTGTAGATGCGGCATCTAAACATTGTTGTGGGCTACCACCTAGCATTTCTACAACTGCCGATGCTGCCATAGCAGATGCCGAACCTATTTCTGCTTGACAACCAGCTTCTGCTCCAGATACGCAAGCATTTTTCATAAGGATATATCCAACTGCACTAGCATTAAAAAGACCATTTAAGATAACTTCATCTGATAGATTAAGTTCTTCTTGAAGGGCTAAAAATACTCCAGGAATAACTCCAGATGCACCAGCTGTTGGAGCAGCTACTATTATACCCATACTAGCATTTACTTCTAATACACCAACAGAATAAGCTACTGCTTTAGAAATTAAGTTTCCTGTTATAGATTTACCTTCGTTAAATCTTGTCATAAGTTTTTTCTCTTGGCCGCCTATTAAAGAGCCCATAGTTTTTATTTCTTCTGTTAAAGGTATTTTTACTGCTTTTTTCATTATATCAAGAGAATATTTCATTTTATCTATTATTTCTTCTCTTGTATTATTTGTATTTGCCATTTCTCTTCTTATCATTATTTCAGACATTGGAAGATTATGTTTTTTTGTTAAATCTAAAAGCTCTGTAGCATAATTAAATTTCATAAAAACCCTCCTATATTTGAATAAGCATAACATCTAAAATGCTTTTATTTTCTTTTAAAGTATCTATAATACTATCATCTATTTTACCATCACATTCTATAATAGAATGTGCTATATCTCCTTTACTATCTCTAGTACATCTCAAAGTTGCGATATTCGTATCTAGATTTTGAAGGCAAGTTGATATATAAGCTAAAGCACCTTTTTCGTCTTTATGGTCTACTATTAAAGTTGCGTATTCTCCAGAGAACTCAACTTTAGCTTTATTTATTTCTACTATTTTGATTTTTCCACCACCGATAGAAGTACCTTTTACCATCATTTCTTTGCCATCTTTAGACTTCATATACATATCTACTGTATTTGGGTGTGGACAGTCTTTATCACTTTCTTCAAAAGAAAAACTTATTCCCATATCATTTGCAATTTCAAAAGAATTTCTTATTCTTAAATCATCAGATTCAAAGCCAAGAGCTCCACCAAGAAGTGCTCTATCTGTGCCGTGTCCTTTATATGTCTTAGCAAAAGAACCATATAAAATAAATTTTATGCTAGATATATCTTCTCCAAACATTTGTCTAGCAACATAAGATATAGTAGCAGCTCCAGCAGTATGTGAGCTAGAAGGTCCAACCATATTAGGACCTATTATATCAAAAATACTAATAAAACTCATAGTTTCCTCCTGTGTATTTAATATGATATTTTATAAAATTAAATAAAAAATAAATAATTTTAATATTTTGTTCTATAGATTATATAATAAATAAATAGGATAGACAAGTATATTTTGCTCAAAAATAAAAATAAATTACTAAGATAAACAAATAAATAAAATAATTTAAAAAAAATAATTAAAAAAATATAAAAAAACTATTGACATTTTAAAAATTATATAATATAATTGTTTTTGTTGTTAGACAAGCCCAGATAGCTCAGTCGGTAGAGCAGAGGACTGAAAATCCTCGTGTCGGCGGTTCGATTCCGTCTCTGGGCATCAGATATGCGGGTCACTAGCTCAGTTGGTAGAGCACTGGACTTTTAATCCAGGTGTCCCGGGTTCGAACCCCGGGTGACTCATCTAAGAAGGAGTGTATGCTTTTAGCATATGCTCTTTTTTATATTCATAGACAATTATATAAATTTAACATTATAATTAATAAAGTTTGTATAGATTTTTGTAAAAATAATAATTTTCTTGTTTATTAATATTAAAAATAATATTAAAATATATTATTTTTAAACAAAATATGTATATATAAAATATATTTTGTCTTAAAAACCATTGACTTATATATTATAATATGTTATTATGCATTAAAAGTTAAGGAGGGGTTTTTATGAAAAAATTTTTAGTTTTAACAATAGCTACTATTAGTTTATCTATTGTTACAACACAAGTTTTTGCAGATGATGATAAAAAAGAATTATCTATTTCAATTGATGATAAAGATGATGTTAATGAAAAAAATGATATAGATTTGGATATAGATGATTATGATGATGATAAGATAGCTCAAGCTTTAGCTATAAAAAATGCTAAATTTAATAAAATATTTACTAATAATAATGTGAAAACAGATAAAAATAAAAAGATATATGTTAATAACAAACTTTTAAATATATCTGATAGCATTGTATATGAAAGCAGATTATTTTTACCGGTTAGAGCTTTAAGCGATGCACTTGGTCTTAAAGTAGATTATTTAGCGGATAAAAAAATAGTTATATTAGATAATGGTAAAATACAATTGCCTATAAATGAAAATAAAGCAGTAGTAAATGGAAAAATTGTTTCTATAGATAATGATAATGATGATGTGGGAACTATAGTTGTTGGTGGAAAAACTTATTTACCTGTTAGATTTATATCAGAAAGTTTAGGTTATTCTGTAGATTATGATGCTAAAAATGGTATAGTTAAAGTGAATAGTAAATAATAAAATATAGATTAGTTTATAACTTAGGTTGAAGAGTTTTTCTTCAACCTTTTTATATTTATTTATAATTTTATTTTTATATTTTAAAGTTATAGTAATTTATTTATTATTTATATCACAATAATTTAAAATACAATCTTTTAATATTTCACCGGCTGTATATGGAGCTACTCTAGATGGTAAGCTAGGGCAATATATAGCTTTTATATTTAAATCTCTAGCTATATTATAATCTACTCCACCTGGAGCTTGTGCCAAATCTATAATTATACTATTTTCGTTTAGAGTTTTTAAAATAGGTTCATCAAAAACTTTAGAGGGTATAGTATTAAATATAAAATCAAAATCTTTTGCATATTTTTTAAGATTTGAAAAATCTAATGCTTCTATACCAAATCCTTTTATATAACCAAAATCTTCTTCTTTTCTATAAGTAGCGCTTACATTAGCTCCTATGCCCTTTAGCATATTAGCTAATATTTTTCCGCATCTTCCATATCCAAGGACTAAGCATTTGCTAGAGAAAAGTGTTTTATGACTATTTTCCATAGCAGCTTGTATAGCACCTTCAGCAGTAGGTATTGCATTTAAGATAGCTACTTCTTCTTTTTCCATAAAATCTAAAGTGTTTATATTTTTAGCTTCTAGATTTTTAGTAAAAGTTTTATCTAAAAGTCCACCACATACAAATTTTATATCCGAATTTATAATTTTAGCTTCTAAAGTTTTTATTTCTAGAACTTCATCATTAAGGTTAAATATAGTTTTATTATCTTTAGTAAATGGAATAGGTGTAATTAATATGTCTATAGAAGATAAAAACTCATCTAAAGATAAAACATTATCTTTTTCTATAAATTTATTATTATATACTTTTATTTTAAGATTTTTTTCTTTCAACATATCATATAAAAATTTATACCTAAAATCTCCGCCTAAAATTCCAAAAATCATTATATCAACCTCCTTTTTTATATCCTATGTTTTAGACCTATAATTTTACACTATAAATTTATAATAAAAAAATATTAATAGATAATAATATAATTAATAAATATTTTTGATATTTATACTAAAAAACTAGGAATTTGATTATAAAATATTGTATACTTTTATTATATAGTTTATATTGATTAATTCCTTCTAATTTGGTATAATATGGATAAAGTATAAATAAAAATTTGGAGGAAATACAAATGGAAAAAATAGTTGTAGTTGGTGCTAATCACGCGGGTACTGCTTGTATAAATACAATTTTAGATAATTATAAAGATAAAGAAGTTGTTGTTTTTGATGCTAATAGCAATATAAGCTTTTTAGGTTGTGGTATGGCTCTTTGGATTGGTAAACAGATAAAAGGAGCTGAAGGTCTTTTTTATTCTAACAAACAAATTTTAGAAGGAAAAGGCGCTAAAATATATATGGAAACAAAAGTTGACTGTATAGATTATGCAAACAAAAAAATCTGTGCTACTGACAAAGATGGTAATAAAATAGAAGAAACTTATGATAAAGTTATTTTAGCTACTGGTTCTTTACCTATCACACCTAAACTTGAAGGTATGGAGCTTGAAAATGTTCAATTTGTAAAACTATATCAAAATGCCGCAGAAGTTATAGAAAAGTTAAAAGATGATAGTATTAAACATGTTACAGTTGTTGGGGCTGGATATATCGGCGTTGAGCTTGCAGAAGCATTTAAAAGAAATGGTAGAGATATAACTCTTATAGATTGTGCTGATACTTGTCTTTCTGGATATTATGACAAAGACTTTACAGAACTTATGACAGAAAATTTAAAACAAAATGGTGTTGAGATAGTTTATAACGAAATGGTTAAAAAAATAGTTGGTAATGGTAAAGTAGAAGGTATTGTTACTGACAAAAACGAATATAAAACAGACATGGTTGTTTTATGTATTGGATTTAGACCAAATAATGAACTTGGAAAAGATTCTTTAGAATTATTTAGAAATGGTGCTTTTGTTGTAAACAGAAGACAAGAAACAAGTATAAAAGATGTATATGCTATAGGTGATTGTGCTACTGTATATGATAACTCTATCCAAGAAACAAACTATATAGCACTTGCTACAAATGCTGTTCGTTCTGGTGTTGTGGCAGCTCATAATGCTTGCGGAACAGATATACAAAGTATAGGTGTACAAGGTTCTAATGGTATAAGTATATGGGGACTTAATATGGTGTCTACAGGTCTTACTTTAGAAAAAGCTAAAGCAAACGGTTTTGATGCTATTACTACAGAGTATGAAGATTTACAAAAACCAGCATTTATGGAACATAACAACGAAAAAGTAAAATTAAGAATAGTTTATGATAGAAATACTAGAGTAATACTTGGTGCTCAAATGGCATCTAAAGAAGATATTTCTATGGGTATCCATATGTTCTCTCTTGCTATTCAAGAAAAAGTAACTATTGATAAATTAAAATTATTAGATTTATTCTTCTTACCACACTTTAACCAACCATACAACTATATAACTATGGCAGCATTAACTGCTAAGTAATATTTTATTAGAGCATAGAAAAATCTATGCTCTTTTTTATAAAAAATAAAAGTATAGGAATTGTTCCTATACTTTTTTAAAACTTTAAATATCTATTTAAAGCTACTTTGTAATTATATTATATGAAGATTAGTTTTATTATATGTAAAAAGGTTCCCAACAGAGAACCTCTACTTAAAAATAATTATAATATCTTAATCACACAGAAAAAGACTTCTTTGTAATTATATTATAATATGATTATTTATTTAAGTCAATAATTAAGTCAAGAAAATTTTAGTTAGATTTTAAATAATCAATTATAGAATCATTTTCTTTTAGATTTAAAAAGTTTTTAATTTCTATTAATTCTTCTTCTAATTTAGATTTTTCTGATTTTAATTTTGCAATATATTCTTTTTCAATATTTAAAGATTTTTTAATTTTAGAATAATATTGAATAATTCCTAATGATTTAGCTATAGATTCATCAAATTTTTTAAGTTCTGACTTATTTAGATTACATATATAATCTCCTAATCTAGCTTTACTAACAACTCTGATATTAGAAGTATTTACAAAACCATCTAGTAATATATTATTATTTTCATCTATTTTATTATTTATAGGTACTATACAAGGTAATTCTTTTTCATTGTGAGTTATAGGAACTATAATAGTATTAGAAGATTTAAGATTTGCTATATCATTTTGTATGATAACTACAGGTCTTTCTTTACACATTTCACTTCCAATATTATATCCTAAATTACATTTGTATACTTGTCCACGTTTTACTATTCTTTTTGATGAATTTTGAGAATTGTAATTAAGATATAATTTTAATTTAAATCATTCTAAAATTTTTTCTACATCTTGTAATGGTAATTTCATTATAAATTTCCTTTCTAAATAATATTTTAATAAAATTTAAGCATATAAGAAAATTTAATTCAACAATAATTGACGAAAAAAGACTGTAGAAGAATTCTACAGTCTTTAATTTTTATGCAAAAGCTAAAAATGCTTTATAACCTTTATAAGCTTCGTATACATCTGCTTTGCTAGTGATTTCCCAAGGTGCGTGCATACATAAAACAGCTACACCGCTATCTATAACTTGCATACCATAATTTGCAAGGATATAAGCTATAGTACCACCACCGCCAACATCTACCTTGCCAAGTTCGGCAGTTTGATAAGCAACACCGTTATTATCCATAATATTTCTAAGATTTGCTATATATTCTGGGTTTGCATCATTTGAACCACTTTTTCCTCTAGCCCCAGTAAATTTATTAAATACAAGTCCGTTTGCAAAAAATGCAGAATTTTTCTTTTCATATGCACTAGCATAAAGAGGGTCAAAAGCAGCACTAACATCTGATGATAACATTTTAGAATTTTGTAAAGCTCTTCTTAATTTAAGTTCTGAATATTCGCCCATTCTGTCCATAAGCTCTGCTAAAGAGTTTTCAAAGAATTTACTTTGCATACCAGTAGCTCCAACACTTCCTATTTCTTCTTTATCTACAAGAAGGCAACAAGCAGTTCTTTTTACTTCTTTTTGCTCTAACATAGCAAGAAGAGAAGTAAAGGCGCAAACTCTATCATCTTGTCCATAAGCCATAATCATACTTTTATCAAGCCCACATTCTTTAGCTCTACCAGCAGGTACAATCTCAAGTTCTGCTGATAAAAAGTCTTCTTCTTCTATTCCGTAGCTATCTTTTAAAAGTTTAAGAACATTAGCTTTTACTGCATCTTTTTCTTCTCCTTTAAGAGGCTTATTAGCTATAAGTAAGTCAAGGTTTTCACCTTCTATTACTTTATTTGCTTTTTTATCCATTTGTTCTCCAGAAAGATGAGCAAGAAGGTCTGTTATGACAAATACCGGGTCTCCGTGTTTATCCCCTATATTAATATTAACTTTTGAACCATCTTTTTTAACTATTACACCGTGAAGAGCAAGAGGCATAGCTACCCATTGATATTTTTTGATACCACCATAATAATGTGTATCTAAAAATGCAAGTTCGCTATCTTCGTATAATGGATTTTGTTTAACGTCTATTCTAGGAGAATCTATATGAGCACCTAATATATTAAGTCCGTTTTCTATAGGTTCTTCTCCTATGTGGTATAATGCTATAGTTTTTTCCATACAAGAGATATAAACTTTATCGCCAGCTTTTATAGTTTCACCATTTTTTATAATTTCGTTTAAATCTTTATATCCTTCTTTTTTAGCGAGTTCTATAGTAAGTTCTACGCATTCACGTTCTGTTTTTCCGTTATCTAACATTTTTCTGTAAAGTGTATTTATAGTTTCTAGTTCTTTTAATTGATCATCATTATAAGTTTTCCATAAATTTTCTCTTTTCATAAAAATCACACTCCTTTTACTAATGATATAAAGATTATATCATATTAATTTTATAAGGTTAATTTTAGCAGGAAAAATATTTCATGTCAAATAAATAAGTCTAAAAAATAAAATTATACTTTCATATATAATTATGAAAACTTTGGTATAAAAATTTTGATTAAAAAAAATTTAAAAATATTGACTTTTTTAGCATTTAATGATAAAATCTATAAATGTGTTTATGTATTGATTTACACAGAAGTATTTAAATTTTACAAGGAGGTGCAATTATGCCAACATTTAATCAGTTAGTTAGAAAAGGTAGACAAACAAAAGTTGAAAAATCTACTGCTCCTGCTTTACAAAAAGGGTTAAACTCTCTTAGAAAAAAGCAAACTAATATGAGTTCTCCACAAAAAAGAGGGGTTTGTACATCTGTTAAAACAGCTACACCTAAAAAACCTAACTCTGCCCTTAGAAAAATTGCTAGGGTTAGACTTTCAAATGGTATAGAAGTTACAGCTTATATCCCAGGTGAAGGACACAACTTACAAGAGCATAGCGTTGTTCTTATTAGAGGTGGTAGGGTAAAAGACGTTCCTGGGGTTCGTTACCATATCATCAGAGGTAGCCTTGATACTGCCGGCGTTGCTGACAGAAAACAAGCTCGTTCTAAATATGGCGCTAAACGTGCTAAAGCTAAAAAATAATTTTTAGCAAAATTATTATGCCTTGTACTTTAAATACTCTGTTTTAAGTATTTGGTGGTGCATAGGCATGAAATGGCATTTTTTAAATGTCAAGTACCGTTGAATTAATATATTTGATTAAGGAGGGAAGAATCGTGCCACGTAAAGGTCATGTTTCGAAAAGAGAAGTACTACCAGATCCTATGTATAAAAGTAAAGTAGTTACTAAGCTTATAAATTCTATTATGCTTGATGGAAAAAAAGGTATTGCTCAAAAAATAGTTTATGGTGCATTTGCCATCGTTGAAGAAAAAACAGGTAATTCTGGATTAGAAGGCTTTGAACAAGCTCTTAACAACATTATGCCTGTTCTTGAAGTAAAAGCTCGCCGTGTAGGTGGTGCTACTTACCAAGTACCTATTGAAATCAGACCAGAAAGAAGACAAACTTTAGGGCTTCGTTGGTTAACTACTTATAGTAGAAAAAGAGGCGAGAAAACTATGGAAGCTCGTCTTGCCGGAGAAATAATGGACGCTATCAACAACACAGGTGGCGCTATTAAGAAAAAAGAAGAAACTCACAAAATGGCAGAAGCAAACAAAGCATTCTCTCATTACAAATGGTAATTTTGAGTTTTTTAAGAATAAAATTGTAAAAATTACAAAATTTATATATATAAAAATTTTAAAAAAGGAGGAATATCCGTGGCTAGAGCTTGTCCGCTTGAATTAACAAGAAACATTGGTATTATGGCACATATAGACGCTGGTAAAACAACTCTTACAGAGCGTATACTTTTCTATACTGGCCGTAATTACAAAATCGGTGATACTCACGAAGGTACTGCTACTATGGACTGGATGGAACAAGAGCAGGAAAGAGGTATTACTATTACTTCAGCCGCTACTACTACTAAATGGAGCATTGGCGATGGTCCTATGCACCGTATCAACATTATAGATACTCCTGGACACGTTGACTTTACTGTTGAGGTTGAGCGTTCTTTACGTGTACTTGATGGTTCTGTTGGTGTATTCTGTGCAAAAGGTGGGGTAGAGCCTCAATCAGAAACTGTTTGGAGACAAGCAGATAGATACAATGTACCTCGTATGGCTTTTGTAAACAAAATGGACATTATGGGTGCAGACTTTTATAATGTTGTATCTATGATAAAAGACAGACTTAAAGCTAATGCTGTTCCAGTACAACTTCCTATAGGTGCAGAAGATGACTTTGTTGGTATAATCGACCTTATGGAAATGAAAGCTTATATCTACAATGATAAGCAAGGAACAGACATTTCTGTTGAAGATATTCCAGCAGATATGCTTGATAAAGCAAATGAATACAGAACTCAAATGATAGAAGCAATTGCTGAAACATCAGATGAGCTTATGGATAAATATTTTGAAGAAGGCGAAGAAGCTTTCACTATTGAAGAACTTAAAGCTGGACTTCGTGCAGCTTGTATAGCTTGTAAAGCTGTTCCAGTTTTCTGTGGTTCTGCTTACAGAAACAAAGGGGTTCAAAAACTTCTTGATGGCGTTCTTGAATATATGCCAGCTCCTACAGATATCCCGGCTATTAAAGGACATATCCCAGGGGATGAAGAAAACGTAGTAGAAAGACAATCTTCTGACGAAGAGCCATTTGCTGCTTTAGCATTCAAAATTATGAATGACCCATTCGTTGGTAAACTTGCTTTCTTTAGAGTTTACTCTGGTGTATTAGAATCTGGTTCTTATGTTTATAACTCTGTTAAAGGGAAAAAAGAACGTATAGGACGTATTCTTCAAATGCACGCAAACTCTCGTGAAGAAATAGATAAAGTTTATGCTGGGGATATTGCAGCGGCAGTAGGTCTTAAACTTACTACTACTGGTGATACTCTTTGTGATGAAAACAATGAAGTTATCTTAGAATCTATGAACTTCCCAGAACCAGTTATATCTGTTGCTATCGAACCTAAAACTAAAGAAGGTAGAGATAAAATGGGTATAGCTCTTGCTAAACTTGCAGAGGAAGATCCAACTTTCAAAACTTATACTAACCAAGAAACAGGCGATACTATTATTGCTGGTATGGGTGAGCTTCACCTTGAAATTATCGTTGACCGTCTTTTAAGAGAATTCAAAGTAGAAGCTAATGTTGGTGCTCCTCAAGTTGCTTATCGTGAAGCGTTTAGAAAAGACGTTGATGTAGAAAGCAAATATGCAAGACAATCTGGTGGTAAAGGTCAATATGGTCATTGTAAAATCAGATTTGAAGTTATGGATGCTAACGAAGGCAAAACTTATGAGTTTGTTAATGAGATTGTTGGGGGTGCTATTCCTAAAGAATATATCCCAGCAGTTGATAAAGGTATTCAAGAAGCTATGCAATCTGGTATCATTGGTGGATATCCAGTTGTTGGCTTAAGAGCAGTTTGCTATGATGGTTCTTACCACGAGGTAGACTCATCTGAGATGGCATTTAAAATAGCTGGTTCTATGGCATTTAAAGATGCTATGAAAAAATCAGATCCTGCCTTACTTGAGCCTATTATGAAAGTAGACGTTACTGTACCTGAAGATTATACTGGTGAGGTTATTGGTGATATGAATAGCCGTCGTGGTAGAATTGAAGGTATGGAACCATTAAATGGTATGCAAGTTGTACACGGTTTTGTACCTCTTGCAGAAATGTTTGGTTATTCTACTGACCTTCGTTCTAAAACTCAAGGACGTGGTACTTACACTATGGAAGTACATCACTATGAAGCAGTGCCAAAAAGCATACAAGAAAAAGTTGCAGCTGGTAGAGCTCAAGACTAATATTTTTGTAGCTTAAAAATTTAGAAAAATATTTCCGAAAATGCAATAAGGTATTGCATTTTTTGGAAATATTAAATATAATATAAACAAGCAAAAATATATTTTATATTTTTAAGGAGGAAATTTTAATGGCTAAGGCAAAATTTGAAAGAAATAAACCACACGTTAACATCGGTACAATCGGACACGTTGACCATGGTAAAACTACTTTAACTGCTGCTATTACTAAAACTTTAGCAGATAGATATCAATTAGGTAGCGCTGTTGATTTTGATAAAATCGACAAAGCTCCAGAAGAAAAAGAAAGAGGTATCACTATCTCTACTACTCACGTAGAATATGAAACTCCTAACAGACACTACGCTCACGTTGACTGTCCAGGACATGCTGACTACGTTAAAAATATGATCACTGGTGCTGCTCAAATGGACGGTGCTATCTTAGTTGTTGCTGCTACAGATGGTCCTATGGCTCAAACTAGAGAACATATCCTTCTTTCTCGCCAAGTAGGTGTTCCTAAAATCGTTGTATTTATGAACAAATGCGATATGGTAGATGACGAAGAATTATTAGAATTAGTAGAAATGGAAATCACAGACCTTTTAGCTGACCAAGGATTTGAAGATTCTCCAGTTATCAGAGGTTCTGCTTTCCAAGCTCTTCAAGATACATCTGGCGAATGGGGCGATTGCATCGTTAAATTATTCGAAGTTATCGATGAATATATCCCTAACCCAGAAAGAGATTCTGATAAACCTTTCCTTATGCCAGTAGAAGACGTATTCTCTATTACAGGACGTGGTACAGTTGCTACAGGTAGAGTAGAAAGAGGTACTCTTAACGTTTCTGACGAAGTTGAAATCGTTGGTTTAGTAGAAGAATCTCGTAAAGTAGTTGTTACTGGTATCGAAATGTTCCGTAAACTTCTTGATACTGCAGAAGCTGGGGATAACATTGGTGCTCTTCTTCGTGGTGTTCAAAGAGATGAGATTGAAAGAGGTCAAGTATTATGTAAACCAGGTTCAATCACTCCTCACACTAAATTTACTGCACAAGTATACGTATTAAAAGCTGATGAAGGTGGACGTCATAAACCTTTCTTCAACAACTACAGACCACAATTCTATTTTAGAACAACTGACGTTACAGGTGTTATCAATCTTCCAGAAGGTACAGAAATGTGTATGCCTGGTGATAACATTGAAATGACTATCGAACTTATCTCTCCAATCGCTATGGAAGAAGGTTTACGTTTTGCTATCCGTGAAGGTGGTAGAACAGTTGGTTCTGGTGCTGTTGTTTCTATCATTGAATAATTTATATAAGGCTATAGGTTTTTCTATAGCCTTTTTTATGATTGAAATTTTTAGTATTAAAAAATATATATAAATTTAGCTAGTAATATATTAATTAAAAACATTTTAATTTAAAAAATGTAATCTTTAATTAATAATGTTTATATATTTTATTATTTTAGAAATTATTATATAAAAATTAAAATATATAAGAGAGGTTGGTTTAAATGAAACAAATTTTAAATAGATTAAAGCATATGCCTTTACCTATAGTTCCTTGTATGTTAGGAGCTTGTACTTTATCTAACATTTATAATGGGCTTGGTTTTTCCTTTATTAGACATTTAACAGTTTTTTTTGCATCTATAGTTGTTATATTTTATCTTATAAAGATTATTAAACATCCTATAGTGGCAAAACAAGAATATAACACTCCAGTAACTTCTAGTTTATATCCTGGTATATGTATGGTAACTATGTTTATAGGTTCTTATTTATATTCATATTTACCATCTGTAGGTAAAGCTATATGGGCTATTGCTATAGCAGTACATGCTATCCATATATTTATATTTACTTATTTACATTTTATAAAATCTAGAGATGTGAACACTTTTTTACCTACTTGGTTTGTTACTTATAATGGTATAATGGTTAGTAGTGTTGTAGGTGCTTCTATGAATGCTAAAGGATTTTTAACTTTTATAGTTTATTATGGAATAATAATATACTTTATTCTTTTACCTATAATGATATGGCGTCTTATAAGATTTGAAATAAAAGATACTATGCAACATGGTACAGCTATACTTTTAGGACCTTGTAGTCTTTGTATTGTTTCTTATATAAATATAATAGACAATCCAAATACTATTTTAGTATGGATATTATATATTTGTGTATTATTATCTTTATTATATATACTTGTAAAATTACCTAAATTTTTCTCTTATGCATTTACTCCAGCTTTTGCAGGGCTTACCTTCCCTATGGCTATAGGAACAGTAGCTACACAAAAAATGATAGGATTTTTAAATGATACAGGAAGTATACAAATAGCAAGTATATTAAAACAATTAGAAGGTATACAAATATATTTAACAACGGCAATAATAGCATTTGTATTATTTAATTTTGTAAGACTTTTAAGAATGCATTTTCAAGAGGCTAAAATTTAATTTTATGTAATATAGCTTAAAGGTATAGACTAAATCTATGCCTTTTTTATATATAAAAAATTTTTAAGTTATCAATATATTTTTATACAATTTATTTAATATAAAAAAATTGTTGTAAACAAACTATATTTTAATATAGATATAAAGAAAATATGTTAAAAACTTATATAAAATTAAAAATATATACTTATCAACAATTTTTTAATAAATAAAATATGATTTATTTTTGTTAATTTGGATAATTGACAAGAATTATAAAATATTTTATAGTAATTATAACATATACGTACAAGTTATGATTATTTTATTAGGAGGTTAATTATGGGTAAGTATATTGAAGATGCAAAAAACCTACTCGAATATGTAGGCGGAAAAGATAATATATCTGCTGTTACACATTGTATGACACGTATGAGATTTGTATTAAGAGATGAGAGTAAGGCAGATAAAGAAAAAATAGAAAGTTTATCTTGTGTTAAAGGTACTTTCTTACAAGCAGGACAATTTCAAATTATTATAGGAAATACTGTTTCTCAGTTTTATAATGATTTTATATCTGTTTCTGGAATAGAGGGAGTAAATAAAGAAGAAGTAAAAGATGCAGCTAAGTCTAATATGTCTTGGATACAAAGACTTATGGCAAATCTTGCAGAAATATTTTCTCCTCTTATACCAGCTATTATAGTAGGAGGGCTTATTTTAGGTTTTAGAAACATAATAGGTGATGTTAAGTTTTTTGAAGATGGTACTAAAAGTCTTGTAGAAATATCACAATTTTGGGCAGGTATGCATAGCTTTTTATGGCTTATAGGTGAGGCTATATTCCATTTCTTACCAGTTGGTATAACTTGGGCTATAACTAAAAAAATGGGCACTACTCAAATACTAGGTATAGTTCTTGGTATAACTTTAGTATCTCCACAACTTTTAAATGCTTATAGTGTTTCTACTGCTACAGAGATACCATTTTGGGATTTTGGCTTTGTACAAATAAATATGATAGGATATCAAGCACAGGTTATACCGGCGATTTTAGCTGGATTTGTTCTTGTTTATCTTGAGAAATTTTTTAGAAAAATAACTCCAGCATCTATATCTATGATAGTAGTACCATTTTGTGCTTTAATACCTACTGTTTTTATAGCACACGCAGTACTAGGACCTATAGGTTGGAAAATAGGTGATATAATAGCACAATTTGTATATGCGGGATTAACTTCTAGCATAAATTGGTTATTTGCTGGATTTTTTGGATTTATTTATGCTCCTCTTGTTATTACAGGACTTCATCATATGACAAATGCTATAGACCTTCAGCTTATGGCTCAATTTGGAGGAACTATGCTTTGGCCTATGATAGCTTTATCTAATATAGCTCAAGGTTCGGCAGTTTTAGCTATGATAGTATTACAAAAAAATGATGAGGCACAAAAACAAGTTTCTATTCCGGCTTGTATTTCTGCTTATCTTGGAGTTACAGAACCAGCGCTATTTGGAGTAAATCTTAAATATGGAGTGCCATTTGTTTGTGGTATGATAGGTTCTGGTATAGCTGGAGTTATATCTGTTGCTAGTGAAGTTACTGCTAATGCTATTGGTATAGGTGGCCTTCCTGGTATTTTATCTATTCAACCTAAAAGTATGCCTATGTTTGCAGTAGCTATGCTTGTAGCAATATTAGTGCCTTTCTTATTAACTCTTGTTGCTTACAAAAAGAAATATAGTCTTGATAAAAAATAATTATAAAATGAAGGTGAATTTATGAACGATTTTAAAAAAAGTGTAGTTTATCAAATATATCCTAAATCTTTTAAAGATTCTAATGGAGATGGACTTGGAGATTTAAAAGGGATAACAGAAAAATTAGATTATCTTAAAGAACTTGGTGTAGACTATCTTTGGATAACTCCATTTTATAAATCACCACAAAAAGATAATGGATATGATATAGAAGATTATTATAGCATAGACCCTATATTTGGAACTATGGAAGATTTTGAAAATTTATCTAGTGAAGCCCAAAAAAGAGGAATAAATCTTATGCTAGACATGGTGTTTAATCATACTTCTACAGAGCATAAATGGTTTAAAAGTGCTTTATCTGGTGATGAAAAATATAAAAATTTTTATATATTTAAAAAAGGCAAAGAAGGAAAAGAACCTACTAACTGGATATCTAAATTTGGAGGTTCTGCTTGGGAATATGTTGAAAAATTTGATGAATATTATCTGCATCTTTTTGATGTAACACAAGGAGACTTAAACTGGGAAAACGAAGAGGTAAGACAAGAGATATACAAAGTTGTTAATTTTTGGATGGAAAAAGGTGTAAAAGGATTTAGACTAGATGTAATAAATCTTATTTCTAAACCAGATATTTTTGAAGATGATGATAGAGGAGACGGAAGAAGATTTTATACAGATGGACCTAAAATTCATCAATTTTTAAAAGAACTAAATAAAAATACTTTTGGTAAAGATAAAGATATAATAACTGTTGGTGAAATGTCTTCTACTACTATAGATAATTGTATAAAATATTCTAATCCAAAAGAAAATGAGCTTTCTATGGTATTTAATTTTCATCATTTAAAAGTAGATTATAAAAATAATGATAAATGGACTCTTATGGATTTTGATTTTGCTTTGCTTAAAGATATATTTGAAAGTTGGCAAGTTGGTATGCAAGAAGGTAATGGATGGAGTGCTACCTTTATGACAAATCATGACCAACCAAGAGCTTTATCAAGATTTGGTGATGATAAGAAATATAGGCAAGAAAGTGCTAAGATGCTTGCTACTACTATCCATATGATGAGAGGTACTCCTTATATATATCAAGGTGAGGAAATAGGTATGACAAATCCTAACTTTGAAACTATAAAAGAGTATAGAGATGTGGAATCTATTAATTATTATGAAATACTTAAAAAAGATGGTATAGATGAAAAAGAAATATTAGAGATATTAAAAGCTAAATCTAGAGATAATTCTAGGACACCTATCCAGTGGAATTACAGTGAAAATGCAGGCTTTACAACTGCTACTCCTTGGATACCTATTGCTAAAAACTATAAAGAGATTAATGCTAAAAATGTTTTAAATGATAGAAGTTCTATTTTCTATTATTACAAAAAACTTATTTCTCTTAGAAAAGAATATGATATAATATCTGATGGTAGCTTTAAAATGATTTTAAAAGAAGATAAAAATGTATTTGCATATTTAAGAGAATATAAAAATCAAAAATTAATTGTTCTTAATAATTTTTATGCTAAAGAAGCAGAAATAGAATTAGATAAAAATTTACTAGAAGCTAAAGAAATAAAACTAATTATATCAAATTATGAAGAAGAAAAAGACTTAAGCTCTAATATCAAGTTAAAGCCTTATGAATCTTTGGTTTATCTTTTAACATATTAATTTATGGATAAAAAATATTCTATTTTATATAAAGATTTATTAGATAAGATAAATAAGCAATTTTATAAGGCGGGGGAACTTTTACCATCTGAAAATGAGCTTATGAAGATATACGGTGTTTCTAGACACACAGTAAGAAAGTCTTTAGATATGCTTACGCAAGATGGATATATACAAAAAAATAAAGGAAAAGGTTCTTTTGTTTTAGATATAAATAAATTTGCTTTTCCAGTATCTGGGTTAACTAGCTTTAAAGAAGTTGCTAAAAAGCTAAATCAAGATTTTAAGACTAATGTTGAAGAGCTAAGCTATGTACCTATAGAAATGACTATTTTTAAAAAATTTGATATAAATACGGATACAGAGGTTTATAAAATATTAAGAACACGTGAATTAGATGGAAGTAAAATAATATTAGATAAAGATTATATTTTACCTAACATAGTTCCTAATATAACTAAAGATATTTGCGAAAATTCTATTTATGAATATATAGAAGAAAAGCTAAAATTAAAGATTAGTTATGCAGAGAAAGAAATAACAGTGCAAAAATGTACAGATGAAGATAGAAAATATCTTGATATAGAAGGTTACGATACTATAGTTGTAGTAAAAAGCTTTGTATATCTTGAAGATACTAGGATTTTTCAATATACAGAATCTAGGCATAGAATAGATAAATTTGTATTTGTAGATTTTGCAAGAAGGATAAAAACATAAATATAATAAAAAGATATAGGTTTAGCCTATATCTTTTTGTTATATAAAATAAAACTAATAGTATTATATAAGAATAAATTAATATTTGTTAATTGTATACAAAAAAATAAAGAATTAATTAAAAATATATTTTTATTTATATATATTATATATAAAGTTAAAATTTGTATATAATTTATGTTAACATATTTAATAAAAAAGTGTATTATTAAGCAGTATAATATTTTATGGAAATAGAGGTGTCTTATATATGAAACGAAAAATAGCAAAGAAAATAGTTTGTTTAGGACTTTCTCTAAGTTTAATTGCTTCTAGCTTTTCTACTGTTTTTGCAGATAGTTTATATAAAGTAGAAGATTTTCCTAACCTTATAGACTTAGAGGCTAATTTAACAAATCAACCATATTCTTATTATCAAGTTTCAGATTTTTCTACCTTTATGGATAAAGGTGCTTGGCACGGATATTCTTTACCTATGATAGAAGATAAAGATAATTTAGGGGCTTTTTCTGGTCCTACTATATTATTTAAACATAAATCAGAAAGTATAGCTATAAATCTATCTGATGCAATAAGCAAACTTTCTGTTATAAAAGATGGAAAACCAGTAGATTTAGAATTTGCAAATCCTAATCTTACTTATTATCCAGGAAAAATAGTTCAAAGTTTTGAAAAAGATGGTTTAAAAATTTATATAGAGCTAATTTTTGCAACAGATAGAACGGCTCTTATAAAAACAAGTTTTGAAAACTTAAGTAAAAATGATATAAAATTAGATATAAGTTGGAGCGGAAAAATTTTTGATAACTATATAAATAATAAAAAAACTTATGATATATCTCCTAGAATAGAAAATAATAATTCTGGTATAAATGTGATTTTTGACGGCAAAAATGAAGGTTTAGCAGAAGAGACAAAAAATAATAAGTTTTTTATAAACTTTTTTGAAAAAGTAAAAACTACTGTTAGCTCTGATAAATTATCTTATAAAACTTCTTTAGAAGAAACAAAAATATTAAAACCTAGCCAAAAATTAGATATATATAGAACAGAAAGTTTTGTATTTAATAAAGAAGAATATCAAAAAGAAATGGAAAATATAACAGAGTTAAACTTTAGTAATGCTTTTGAAGAAAATGGAAAAAGATGGCAAGGATATTTAGATAAAACTTTTACTAAAGAGAATATAAAAAATAGCAAAGCTTATGATAATGTAGCTGTAAAATCTATGATGACTATGACTACAAACTGGAAAAGTCCGGCTGGAGATATAAAAAATCAAGGAATAACTCCTTCGTCTTCTTATAGATGGTTTAATGGTTTTTGGGCTTGGGATAGCTGGAAAAATGCTATGGGTGTATTAAAATTTGAGCCAGAACTTGCAAAAGATGCCGTTAGAACTATGTTTGATTATCAAGTAGAAAATGGGGATAAAGATGCGGGGGCTATAATAGATGTTATATATTATAGTAAAGATGAAGCTAATACAAGAAATTCTAAACCACCTTTAGCAGCCTGGATAGTTTATAATATATATGAACAAACAAAAGATATAGAATTTATAAAAGAAATGTATCCTAAATTAGTAGCTTATCATAATTGATGGTATACTAATAGAGACACAGACAAAAACGGCGTAGCAGAATTTGGGGCTATGGTACACCCTGCGCATTATAAATATGATGAAAATGGTAATTTATTAAAAGATGCTAATAATAAGCCTATAATAGATGAGGAAGAAATTATATTAGCTGCTGCTTGGGAAAGTGGTATGGATAATGCTGTAAGATTTGATAAAGAAGGAAAAGGAAAAGACGATATAGGAATTAAAGTTTTTGAAAATAAAAACTCTAAAGGTGAAGTTGTTGGATATTCTATAAATCAAGAATCTGTAGACTTAAATTCTTATCTGTACGCAGAAAAATATTTTTTAAAAGCTTTAGCAGAAACTTTAGGAAAGAAAGATGATGCTATAAAATTTGAAAAAGAGGCAAAAGAGCTTGGAGAATATATAGAAAAATATATGTTTGATGAAAAAACAGGTTTTTATTATGACCTTCAAATATCTAAAGACGGAAAAGAGAAAAAATTATTAGTAAATAGAGGTAAAGGAACAGAAGGTTATATGCCTTTATGGGCTAAATTAGCTAGCAAAGAACACGCAGATAAGGTAGTAGCAAATATTTTAGATCCTAATAAATTTAATTTAAAAATGCCTTTCCCTACAGCATCTAAAGATAGCTCAGATTTTAATCCTAATAAATATTGGAGAGGGCCTGTATGGTTAGACCAAGCATTATTTGGAGTAGAAGCTTTAGAAAACTATGGATATAAAAAAGAGGCTATAGAGCTTACTAATAAACTTATAGATAATGCAGAAGGGCTTTTAGGTTCTGGTACTATTAGGGAAAATTATAATCCAGTTAATGGAAAAGGATTACACGCTAAAAACTTTAGTTGGAGTGCTGCTGCTTACTATTTATTAGTAACAAATACATTACAAGGAAATGAAAATACTTGTTATAAATCTAAATAATAAAATAATAAAATAATAAAAATAAAAAGACTGTAAATTATCTACAGTCTTTTTTAATGCACCCTACGGGAGTTGAACCCGTATCTTTTGGTTCGGAGCCAAGGGCTTTATCCTCTTAAGCTAAGGGTACATAAAATTAACAATATTTTCTTTAATTAGAATAAAAAGTAAAAAAGCAGTCTATAATATAAAAAAGAAAAATATAAGGAGCTTTAGTTATGGAAAATTTGTTATTATTTAAAAAACCTTTCACAAAACCTAATGCCATAGATGAAGAAGTAGTTGAGATATTATCTTTTATAGATGACACTAAGATGAAGCTAGATTATGCAGAAATGTGTCTAAATTTTGCCAATGACGAAACGCTAATAGATAGTATTATCTATGAGATATTATCTTTACAGAAAAAATATGACTACTATCTTAAGCTTATGAAGAAAAAGCAAATAGTAATAGAATATCCTCAAGTTTTAAAAAAGTTAAGATAGTATAGCCTTTTAACTTTCTTTACATATTTTATAGAATAATATAAAATATAGTAGAAGAAAGGAGAGATAGCTCTTATGGAAGAATTTTGGCAAAGACTATATAAACAGCTTATATTTGATGGTTTTAATTATTATGATAAAGGTAAGCTTATAAAGTATGAAGCAGGCAATATATATATTATAAACCCTAATCTAGAAATAGACAATAATCAATTAGATTTTGATGCATCTAAGATTTATATTATAAATATTATAGCATATTATGAACCCCTAGAGCAAAACTTAAGGCTACTAGAAAAAGAAATAGATATAGATAAAAAAATAGTTAATATAAATTGGGGAGTAGATTTAAAAAATAAAGAATTAGTTATATTTAAAAATCAACCTAAAAAATTTTTAAATATAGAAAGATATATTATAAAAGCTATGTGTGGAGAAGAAATAACTACAGATATCCGGTCAATACGTATATTAAAAAAACCATATATTACATATACTTTAATATCTTCTCTTATATTAATATATTTTATAGTAAATATATTTTTATCTGACTATATGAAAGATATATTTTTTAAATTTGGAATATCTCCAGATATTATGGAAAATAGGCAATATTATAGGTTTTTTACATATATGTTTTTACACGCAAATATAAACCATATATTAAATAATTGCTTAAGTCTTTATATTTTTGGTTCTATAATAGAAAGATATATGGGAAGATTGGCATTTTCTAGTATATATTTTCTAGGTGGGATATTTGCGGGAATTTTTAGCCTCATATTTAATAAGGGGTATTCTGTTGGAGCTAGTGGGGCTATATTTGCTCTTATTAGTGCTAGTATGTATTTTAGCAATAAAGAGAAAATAAACCCTAATGGAATAAATTTTTATGTAATGTTTATTATAACTATAATAAATATAATTTCTGGATTTGTATCACAGGGTATAGATAATGCAGGACATATAGGAGGATTTTTAGCAGGTTTTATCATTGTTAAAATTTTTTATCTAAAAAGAGTATAATTTTATTAAAAAGTAAATATCCTTTATTATGGAAATATAAGGGAGGGTATTTATATGGAAAGAGAATTATTTCTTATAATAAAGGCTATAAAAGGTGCATATAAAGATAATATTTTATATATATTTTTTATAGAAAATTTTAAAAAATTTGATAGATTAGAAGATTTACTAGTTTCATTTTTAATAGAAAATAAAAATTTAGATAGTAGTTATTTTAAAGTATTAAAACTAAAAGTAGATATAGAATATATACACAATGAGCTTGAAAAACATAAAATTGGGAAATTAAATACACAAAATATAATAAATATATCTTTATATAAAAACTTGTATGGAGAATTTGTTATATTTAAAAAGTGGTATGACAATTTTTTTATAGTAAAAGAGCTTGAAAGTGGCAGATATTATAAGGTTTTATTTTCTAATAAAATTTTAGATGCTATAAATATAAATAATATTTTAAAACTTGAGCTTATAAAAAACAACAAAAATTACTGGATAATAAATAAACTTATAGATGTTTTTTCTAATACTAACTACAAAATAAGATAAATATTGTTTGACAAATTGGAGGTTAACATATATAATCATTAAAAATATTAATTATTACTTAAGAAAGGTTTTAACTTATGAAAAAATATTTACTTGGTTTAACTTGTGTTTTTGCTTTATCTATGGTAGGTTGTTCTGATACAGAAACAACAACAACTACAGAAACTACTACAGAGGCTTCAGGCTCTGCTACTGCAGAAGCTACTAATAAACCAGAAGCTTTTGATATGGATATAAAAAATAACTCTTTAGCAGTAAGCCCAGATGAAAGCATAGCTATTGTATGTAACAGTGTTACACCAGAGCTTAAAGTATATGATTTAAAAAATAAAAAACTTTTAAATACACTTACAGATTTTGTAACTCCTAGAAATATAGCTTTTTCTAAAGATGGAAAATTTTTCTATGTGTCTGATAGCTCATATGGTAACATAAGAGAATATGATGCACAATCTTTAGAGCTGAAAAGAACTTTCCCATTAGAGCAAGGGGTATTCGGATTTAGAATAAATAATGCAGGGGACAAGCTTTTTGCTAACAACCAAGCTAAAAGCACAGTTACAGTAATCGATTTAAACAAAGGCGAAACTATAAAAGTTATAGAAGGATTTAGTCAACCACGTCAAGGTATTGTTATTAGTAGCGATGATAAATATGCTTATGTAACAAACTTTGAAGGAAATGATGTGCGTGTTGTAAATACAGAAACATACGAAATAGAAAAAACATTAACAGGTATTCCATCTGTTAGAGCTATTTCTATAGATAAGGATAACAAATACTTATATGGTGCTTCTAGTAGTGAAAATTCTATAAATGTTGTTGATATAGGAGAAAATAAAGTAGTGAAGACTATACCAGTAGGTGAAGAACCTTATGGAGCTGCTTTATCTCCAGATGGAAAAACTATCCTTACAGGAGAAAAAGGTAGCAACCAAGTTAGCGTTATAGACGTGGATAGCTTAGAAGTAAAATCTACTATTACAGGGCTTGATGCTCCAAGACAAGCTATATCTTATAGCAAAGCAAGCGAAGGTAAAGCTTATGTATTAAATGGCGACCTTAGTATAGCAGTAGTAGACTACGTAAATAATAAAATAGATGAAGTTATAAAATAGTATACAAAAGGGTTGAAGAATTATTTTCAACCTTTTTAAATAAAAAAGCCTCTTTATATAAAAGAGGTTATTTTTTTATTAAATTTTTTATACAATTAAAAGTTTGCTCGCTTATTATATGTTCCATTTTGCAAGCTTCTTCAGATGCTATATCTTCGTCTACTCCTATATGCATCAAAAAGTCTTTTAAAATACAGTGTTTTTCATATATTTCATTAGCTAGAGCAAGCCCTTTTTCTGTTAGGACTATTTGATTTATATTTCCAATTTCTATATATCCAGAAGATTTTAATAAGGACATTGCTTTACTAACGCTAGCTCTTGAAAAATTTAGCTCTTTTGCTATATCAACAGCACGTGCAATACCATTTCTTTTTTGTAGTATAAGGATAGTTTCTAAATAATTTTCACCTGATTCTTGAATTTTCATTTATACACCACACTTTTCATAGTAAATTAGTTTATTTTTATATAATCATATCATACTATAGATATATTTTCAAATCATTTTTACTTGACAAAAAATGTTAGCTAGTGTAAAATAAAGTTAGCTTATGCTAAGTGAATTAGAAAGAGAGAATATTAAGTTATGAAAGAACTATCTAAAATAAAAGTTGGAAATAAAATTAAAGTTTCTTATGTCCGTGGAGAAGGAGCTCTTAAAAGACGTATTATGGATATGGGGATAACAAAGGGAACTGAAATGTATGTAAAAAAAATGGCTCCTCTTGGTGACCCTATGCAAATAACTCTTAGGGGATATGAGCTTACTATAAGAAAAGAAGATGCTAAAATGATAATAGTGGAGGAGGGAGAATAGGATGAGCATAACTATAGGCCTAGTAGGAAATCCTAATTGTGGTAAAACCACTATGTTTAATGTTCTTACAGGAAGTAATCAGTATGTAGGAAACTGGGCAGGAGTTACAATAGAAAAAAAAGAAGGTTATTATAAAAATAATAAAGATATAAAAATTATAGATTTACCAGGGATATATTCTCTTTCACCATATTCTTTAGAAGAGATTATTACAAGAGATTACATAGTTAATGAAAAACCAGATATTATAATAAATGTTATAGATGCTTCTAATATAGAAAGAAATTTATATCTTACAACTCAAATTTTAGAAATGGGCATACCTACTATATTAGCTTTAAATATGATGGACTTAGTAGAAAAAAAGGGAGATACTATAGATATTGAAAAATTATCTAAAAACTTTGTAGAGGCAGTAAGAACTTCTGCTATAAAAGAGCAAGGCCTAGATGAGCTTATCAAAAAGGCAATAGAAGTAGCTAAGGAACCTTGGGATAAAAAAATAGATATATATAGTGATAATATAAAAAAATATTTACAAGATTTAAGCGAGGTATTAGACTTAGGTGAAAACCAAGAATGGAAAGTTGTAAAGGTTTTTGAGCAAGATAAAAAAATATTAGAAGAACTAAATTTAGATAATAACAATAAAGAAAAAGTAGTAAATATCATAAATAATGCAGAAAGAGAAATTAAAGATGAAAGCGAAAGCATTATAATAAATGAAAGATATTTATATGTAACAGATTTAGTATCAAAAGTTTTAAAAAAGCATAAAGAAGATGAAATAGTAATTTCAGATAAAATAGATAAGATACTTACTAATAAATATCTTGGACTTCCTATATTTTTTGGAATTATATTTTTAATATATTATATATCAGTAACCACTATAGGTACTATTGTTACTGATTGGACAAATGATGTATTTTTTGGAGAATATGTAACAAACTTTATAGGTGGTATACTTCAAGCTCTTAATGTATCAGATGCTATATATAGTTTAGTAATAGATGGTATAGTAGCTGGTGTTGGTGCCGTACTTGGATTTGTACCGCAAATGTTGATATTATTCTTATTTTTATGTTTTTTAGAAGATTGCGGATATATGTCTAGAGTAGCATTTATAATGGATAGGATATTTAAGAAGATAGGCTTATCTGGCAAATCTTTTATTCCTCTTATAATAAGCTCTGGTTGTGGTGTTGCTGGTATTATGTCTTCTAGGACTATAGAGAATGAAAGAGATAGAAAAATAACTATTATGGTTACAACATTTGTCCCTTGTAGTGCTAAACTTCCTATAATAGCTCTTATAGGTGCTTCATTATTTTCTAATAATCCATTTATAGGACCTTCTATATATTTATTATCAATAGTTATGGTGGCAGTATCTGGACTTATACTTAAAAAACTTAAAATATTTGAAGGAGATAGCTCACCTTTTATTATGGAGCTTCCGCCTTATCATATGCCTACTATTAAAAACTTGGTAAGACATATTTGGGATAGAGTAAAAGCGTTTATTATAAAAGCAGGTACAGTAATATTTATTGCTTCTATTATTTTATGGATATTAAGTAGCTTTAATTTTAGCTTACAAATGGTTGATGTTGAAGAGAGTATTTTAGCTCATATAGGCAGAATTATATCACCTATATTTGCTCCTTTAGGCTTTGGAAATTGGCAAGCTACAGTAGCTACAGTAAATGGGCTTGTAGCAAAAGAACAACTCGTATCTACATTTAACATATTATTTGGGCTTGGAGAATCAGACGAAATAACTAAGGGACTTAGTGGTCAAATTGCTCAAATGTTTAATGTTGTTAGTGGGTATTCATTTGTTATGTTTAATATGTTATGTGCTCCTTGTATTGCTGCTATAGGTGCTATAAAAAGAGAAATGGTAACTTGGAAATGGACTTTAATTACTTTAGCGTATCAAACAGGGATAGCTTATATAATTTCATTTGTTATATATCAAATAGGAAAAGTTATAATACTTGGAGCTAGTGTTAATATATTTACTATAATAGCTTTAATAATATTAATAATATTAGGATATCTTATGTTTAGAAAAAGATAAGAAGGTGATTTTTTGGGAGATTATATAGTAATTTTTGTTATTATAATGCTTGTTATATTATGCCTTTATGCTATGAAAGATAAAAAGAAAAAAGGAAGTTGCTGTGGAGGCTGTAGCGGTTGTGGTAATAGCAATAGTTGTAGTCATAGTAGTAATATATAAAAAATGTAAAAAAGTCGTATTAGATATATATCTAGTATGGCTTTTTTTATATAATAGGAACTTATTTTGGAATAAAGCATAATATAGATATAGAAAAGAGGTGTATATATGGAATTTAAAAATATTAGTATAGGATATGCTTTAACAGGTTCTTTTTGTTGTTTTAGACATAGCATAGATCAAATAAAAAAATTAGTTGAGCTTGGTGCAAATGTTGTTCCAGTATTTTCATATAACAGTCAGAATATAGATACACGTTTTGGAACGGCTAGTGATTTTATGCAAGAAGTGGAAGATATAACAAAAAATAAAATAATAAAAACAATAGAAGATGCAGAACCTATAGGACCTAAGAATAACCTTGATATATTTATTATATCTCCTTGTACTGGGAACACTTTAGCTAAGTTAAATGCTGGTATATGTGATACTCCAGTTTTAATGGCTGCTAAGGCTCATATAAGAAATAATAAACCGCTTGTTATTGCTGTATCTACAAATGATGCTTTAGGGGCTAATATGCAAAATATAGGTCAGATGATAAATAAAAAAAATGTATATTTTGTACCTTTTGGGCAAGATGATTATATTAAAAAGCCTAAATCTATGGTAGCACATTTTGAAAAAATTCCAGATACTATAAAAGAGGCTTTAAAAGGTAATCAAATACAGCCAATAATATAAATTGTATTAAATAAAGATATTATTATAATATCTTTATTTTCATATGTAAAAATTTCATAATATATAATACTAATAATAACTATTTTTAAAGTTTAATATATTTATTGTATATATATTGACTTTAGAAAAAAACAGGAGTAGTTTATATTAAAACATGTTATTAATAAATAGTTATTTATTTAAGTTAGATTTAATAATTATTACTAAATATGAATTTTTATAGCAAAATAGGAGGTTATTATGAATAAAAAATATAATGAACTTCAAAATCAATTAAATATAATTTTAGCTCAAGATGATATAAGGAGTAATAAAGAGTTAAGTGACTTATTAATATTATCTAAAAAGGAACTAGAAAAGGGAGATGAATACAATTTAATTTGTAAAAAATTAACTAAGAACATTGATTTTTATTTAATAAGTCATAATTTTAAAGCTCCAGCTTCAATTTTAAATTTACATAATAAAATTAAAAATGGAGATTTAAAATATAAATCTTCAATAGGATATATTTCAAATATTACAAGTATTTTTAAACACTAGAAATTAAAATCTAGTGTTATTTTATATTATTTGATAACTTTATAATAATTATTATTTTAATTAAAGTCTAGTATATATTATAAATATTAAATAGAGTTTAACAAATTTACAGAATATACCATAAAATATATAAAATTTCTTAAGTTATATGAATATATAACAAATAATATAAATAATATCAAATAAGGATATTATTTTTATAATATCTTTATTTTGTTAGAATAAAACTGAATAAAAATTAAAAAAATATCCTAAAGACAAACAATAAATTTATTTATTATTTTAAAATACTAAGAAATATATTAAAAATTACAAAAATAGACAAAATAAACCTTAAAATATGTAAATAATATATAAATTGTATTAAATAGTATAAAAATGTAGACTAAATTTGCAAAATGTTATAAAATAAAGAGTAAAAAGCTAAATATTATAAAATTTTTGTAAAAACGACTAAATATTACAAACTATATAATAAATATAAAAAACTTTACATTTGTATTCAAATAGGGTAAAATAATAATTAAGAAGAAAAGGAGATTATATTATGATTTTTGATAATTTATTTAGTCAAAATAGTATATTAGAGACGGCTATGCAAGCTACTCAATATAGAAATAAAGTCATAATAAACAATATGGCAAATGCAGACACTCCCAACTATAAAAGTAAAAGCGTAGATTTTGAGGGTGTCTTGTCTGATGCCATAAAAAAGACAAAAGACACAGGAATAAACCATATGGCAGAAGTTATGCCAAGGCTTGTAGTATCTATAAAAGAAAATAGTACAACTTTAGATGGAAATAGTGTTGATATAGAAACAGAAATGGTAAATTTATATAAAAATTCTGCAAAATATGACACTATTGTGGGGAGCGTAATTTCAAATTCTAACATTTCAAGTACTGTTTATAATGCATTTAAATAAAATTGACGATTGGAGGACGAAAAATGTCATTTTTTAGTAGTTTAAATACTAGTGCATCAGCACTTAATGCACAAAGTTTGAGAATGGACATAATAACACAAAACATGGCTAACATAGATACAACAAGGACTGAAAATGGTGGACCTTATAAAAGAAAAACAGTTATATTTAAAGAAATAGATGATACTAGCAAAAATCCATTTTATTCTATGTTTGATAAAGAATTAAATCAGCAAAGTTCTTTTTCTGGTGTGAAGGTAGATAGGATAGTAGAAGATGATAAAGAAGGACCAAAAGAATATAATCCAAGTCATCCAGATGCTGACGAAAATGGATATGTTACAAAGCCTAATGTTAATGTTGTAGAAGAAATGGTTAATATGATTTCTGCAAACCGTGCATATGAAGCTAATATAACAGCGGTAAATATTACAAAAGGTATGATTACTAAAACTCTTGAAATAGGTAGATAATATTAGGGGGATAATATGCAAATAGAAGGGATAGAAAATTTTGGTAATAATTTTATAACAAGGACTAATACACAAACTGAAACTAGAACAGATGCCTTTGAAAAATTCTTTGATGAAGCTATAGGCTTAATAGACCAAACAAATAGTATACACAAGCAAGCTCAACAAAAACAGATAGATTTTATAACAGGCAGAACAGACGATATTATAGGGCTTACTATGGCACAATCAAGAGCTAGTTCTGCGATACAGTTTACATCACAAGTTACAAGCAAAATATTAAATGCTTATCAAGAGATAATGAGGATATCTATCTAATCTAATATATAAATATATGGACGAGGTGTAAATATGCATGAGAAGTTATTAAGCTATAAAGCTAAGGTTAGTGAGAAATGGAATGGTATAGATAAAAGCTTAAGAAATAAAATAATTATTATAACAGTTGGACTTATAGTTCTGCTTGGGATTTTGTTATATCTTACTTTTAGGCCACATTGGGTTGTATTAAAGTCTAATTCTGATGCTGAGCTTATAGGTCAAATAGAAAAAGTATTAAATGATAATAATGTCAAAAATAGGTTGCTTGACAAGGCTACTGGTATAGAGGTATTGGAAGAAGACGAAAGTAGGGCGAAAATACTTATAGCTGGTAGTGATATAGGTAAAAAAGGTATAACATTTGATGATATGACTGCTAAGTTTGACATTGGTATGACAGAAAATGATAAAATGGAGCAATATAAAAGAATAAAAGAAGCTGAGATGAAACAGCTTATAGAAACTTTTGATAATGTAGAAGAAGCTAGTGTTATGCTTGCCTTACCAAAAGATACAGTAATTTTTAACAATAATAAAAAAGAAGCTAGCGCTGGTGTTACACTTAGTATAACAAAAGACTTTACAGAAGAGCAAGGAGCTATTATAGCTAATCTTATAGCTAGTAGTGTTGAAGGTATAAAAGTAGAGAATGTAACTATAGCAGATACAAAAGGAAAAGTTTTATATTCTGGTAAAGATAGTCTTGGATTTTCTGCTTCTAAAAAAGAAGAAATAGAAAATAATAAAAAAATAGAAATAGAAAGTAAAATACAAGATACTTTAAATCCTCTTTATGATGAGGTAAAAGTTATATCTAGTGTAAAATTTGATTGGGATAAATCTCAAGAGCGAAATTTAGTACTTACTCCTCCAGTCCAAGATGCTACAGTAGGTGTTCCAAAAACTCAAAAAGAACAAACAGAAAGTGTTGTTAATGGTCCAGCTGGTGCAGAACCTGGAGTTGAAAATAATGACAAAAGCCCAACTAACTATGCTATGGGAGGAAACTCTGTAGGCAATTATGATGGAGCTAGCAAAGAAACAGAATTTGCATATAATGAACAAGAGCAATTAAAAGAAATATCCGGAGGAAGTTTTGTTCCTAAAGATTCGTCAGTTGCTGTTACAGTATATAAATATAAATATTATAATGAGGCAGATCTTATAAAAAATAAAACTATAAATAAAAATTTAACTTGGGAACAATTTAAGGAACAAAATGGAGCTGCTACTCTTATAGATATGGACCAAGAGCTTTTAGATACTATAAAAACTGGTACTGGTATAGATAATGTAACTTTAACTGGATATGAAAAACCTATATTTGTTGACAAAGTTAAAGAACCTATTAAAACAGAGCAAATAATAGTTCTTATAATAGTTGTTATTCTTATAGCTCTTCTCGCGTTTGCTTTAATCAAGAAAGCGCAACCAGACGAAATAGAAGAAGTAGAACCAGAAATATCTATAGAAGATCTTATAGCTACTAACAAAAGAGAAGATGAAGAAATTGCAGAACACATATCTGGTATAACTGAAACAGAGTCTGAGTTTAAAATTAAAATTGAAAACTTTATAGATGAAAATCCAGAAGCGGCAGCGCAACTTCTTAGAAATTGGATAAATGAGGGGTGGGATTAATAATGAATAGTGTATTAGACGGATATGATGGAAAAACAAAAGCAGCTATGCTTCTAGTTTGTTTAGGCCCTGAAAAATCTGCAAAGGTATTTCAGCATCTAAAAGAAGAAGAGATAGAAGCTCTAACTCTTGAAATAGCAAGTCTTAATAGCATTTTACCAGAGGTTAAAGAGGGACTTTTAGAAGAGTTTTATGAAATTTGTATAGCCCAAAAATATATCATAGAAGGTGGTATAGGATATGCGAAACAACTTTTAGAGCAGTCATTTGGAGATGATAAGGCTAATGAAATAATTAATAAACTTACAGTTTCTCTCCAAGTTAAACCTTTCGACTTTATAAGAAAAGACGATATAACACAAGTAATAAACTTTATACAAAATGAGCATCCACAAACAATAGCTCTTGTATTATCATATTTAAAACCAAATCAAGCAGGGGAAGTTTTATCTTCTCTTGCTCCAGAAAAACAAGCAGATGTTGCTAAGAGGATAGCTATAATGGATAGAACAAATCCAGACATTATAAAAGAAGTAGAAATAGCACTTGAGAATAAAATATCAAGTCTTATGACGGCAGAGTATACAGACGTTGGTGGTATAGATGCTATAGTAGAAATATTAAACTCTGTTGATAGAAATACAGAGAAAAACATTATGGATACTCTTGAGGTTGAAGAAGTTGAGCTTTGCGAAGAAATTAAGAAGAAAATGTTTGTATTTGAAGACTTACTTGCTCTTGATAATAGGTCTATCCAAACAGTTCTTAGAGAAGAAATTGACCAAAGAGATATTGCTACTGCCCTTAAAGGTGCTAGCGAAGAACTTCAAAATCTTATCTTTAACAACTTATCTAAACGTCTTGCTGCCATGATAAAAGAAGATATGGACTTTATGGGACCAGTTAGAAGAGCAGATGTTGAAGAAGCACAACAAAAAATTGTTAATATAGTTAGAAGACTTCAAGAAACAAATCAAATTGTTGTTGCTAGAGGTGGAGGCGATGATATAATTGTCTAGGATATTAAAATCATCATATGTAACAATGGAAAAAAACGTAGTTATAGACAATACTTTTATTCCACAACATATACAAAGAGAAAATATCAATCAAGAAATAGAGCAAATAGAAGAAACTATGCCGGATGTTGATATGGAGCATGTCCAAAAGGTAAAAGAAGAAATTATTTCACAAGCTCATATAGAGGCAGAAAGGATATCTAAAGATATAATAGCTAAGGCAGAAGAAGAAGCTCAAAAGATAAAAGATATTTCATTAGAAGAAGCAGAAAATATAAAACAACAGGCCTATGACGAAGGTTTTAGCCAAGGATCTGAAGATGCTAGAAAACAAGCAGAGCAAGAAGCAGAAAATATAAAGCAAGAGGCAAATCTTATTTTAGAAAAGGCAAAAGAAGAAAGAGAAGAAACTATAAAAGCTTTAGAGCCAGAAATTATGAACTTTATTATAGATATAAGCCAAAATATATTAACTTCTGCTTTTAAATTCAATAAAGATATAATAGCTTGTCTTATTAAAAAAGGCTTAGAAGCTGTTAAAGAGCTTAAAAATATCAAGATATATGTATCTGAGCAAAATTATGATTATGTAGAAGAACATAAAAATGAAATATTACAAACAGATGCAAATCAATATAATATAGAAATAGCAAAGGATATAAGTCTTGATGATACAGATTGTATTATAGAAACAGAAATAGGAACTATAAAATGTGGGCTTAAAGAACAACTAGAAGGAATAAAAGAAGCTTTATATTATATATTATAGGAGAACTTTATGTTTGATATAAATATTGATAAATATAAATATATATTGCAAAAAGATTATATAAAGAAAATAGGTAAAGTATCTCAAGTTGTTGGGCTTACTATAGAGGCAGAAGGCCCGGATGTTAGCGTTGGAAACTGTTGCAAAATATATACTAAACAAAACAAAAGTGTATTAGCAGAGGTTGTAGGTTTTAAAGATAAAAAGATTTTGCTTATGCCATATGGAGATATAGAAGGAGTAGGACTTGGGAGCATAGTTGAAGGTTTTGATTATCCTCTTAGTGTTAAGGTATCTGATTCTCTTCTTGGTAGAGTATTAAATGGACTTGGAGAACCTATGGACCATAAAGGACCTATAGAGGCTAAAAAAGAAGTCCCAACTACTAATGAAGCACCAGACCCTTTATCTAGAATAAGAATAAAAGATCAATTATCACTTGGTGTAAAAGCAATAGATGGGCTTTTGTCTATAGGTAAAGGACAAAGGGTAGGTATATTTGCCGGTTCTGGTGTTGGAAAAAGTACTCTTATGGGTATGATAGCTAGAAATACTAGCGCTTCTATAAACGTTATAGCACTTATAGGAGAGCGTGGAAGAGAGGTTAAAGAGTTTATAGAAAAGGACCTTGGGGAAGAAGGGCTTAAGCGCTCTGTGCTTGTTATAGCCACTTCTGACCAACCAGCTCTTGTAAGGCTAAAGGCAGCAGAAGTAGCCACTTCTATAGCAGAATATTTTAGAGCAGAAGGAAATGACGTACTTTTGCTTATGGACTCTCTTACAAGGTATGCTATGGCTCAAAGGGAGGTTGGACTTGCAATAGGCGAGCCACCAGTATCTAGGGGGTATACTCCTTCTGTTTTCTCTATAATGCCTAAGCTACTTGAAAGAGCAGGGAATTCTGATAAAGGTTCTATAACAGGGCTATATACAGTACTTGTTGATGGGGATGATTTGACAGAGCCAGTTACAGATACAGCAAGGGGGATCCTAGATGGACATATTGTATTATCTAGAAAGCTTGCTAATAAAAATCATTATCCAGCTATAGATGTTTTAGCTAGTGTATCTCGTGTTATGAGCGATATAGTTACTAAAGAGCATAAAATGAATGCATTTGAGATTAAAAAGCTTATGGGGACTTATTCTGAAGCAGAGGACCTTATAAACGTTGGGGCATATGTAGCAGGAAGCAATGAAGATATAGATAAGGCTATAGAAAAGCGAAAACCTATTTTAAATTTTTTAACACAATCTACAGAAGATTGCTTTAGCCTAGAAGAAGTAGATACGCAGATGAAAGCTATTTTACAAGAATAAGGATAGAAAATTATGGCTAAATTTATTTTTGGTATGCAGGGGCTTTTAAATATTAAGGCTAAGTTAGAAGAGCAAAGCCAAGTAGAATATGGAAAGGCTTTATCTAGTTTAGAAGAAGAAAAAGAAAAGCTTAATGATTTATATAATAAAAAGGAAGTTAACTTAGAAAGTTTTAGACAAAGTATTGTTACTGGAGTTAAGCCAAGTTATTTAAAAAGCATAAACGATTTTATCGCTGTTTTAGATAAAAAAATAGAAACTCAAATAGAAAATATAGAAAAAGCAGAAGTATTTGTTGAAGAAAAAAGACAAAATCTACTTAGCTGTATGAAAGATAGGAAAGCTCTAGAGGCTTTAAAGGATAAGGCTAAGGAAGAATTTTTTAAAGAAGAACTTAAAAATGAACAAAAAATAATAGATGAAATAGTTAGCTACAAATACAACAAGGCTTAATGGAGGTTTATTTTATGGCTAAAAAAAATAAAAAAGAAGAAAATGAAGATATAGATATTGTAGAAGATGATTTTGACGAAGATTTTGAAGATAATGATAATGAGTCTGGTAGTAAGGGAGGGTGTCTTAAAAAGATTATTATATTTATAATAATTTTTACTATATTTGTAGGGATACCAGTTGCTATAATAGGATTTAATGTTGGGGGAATAAGAGATAAATATTTAAGACCTGGCCTTGAGAAAATACCTATTATAAAAAATCTTTTGCCACCTCTTGAAGAAGAAACACAAGAAGAACCGGCAAAAGATGAAAAACAACAAACTATAGATTCTCTTACTAAAGAAATAGAAGATTTAAATCAAGAAATAGCAAGACTTAAAGTTTTTGAGCAAAATCAATTGGAATTTAAAAAGCAAAAACAAGCGTTTGATGAAATGATAGCTTTAAATGACCCTAAAGCATATGCTAGTTTTTATGAGAGTATAGCACCAGAGAATGCTAAGGAGCTATATAAGCAAGCAGTGAATAAAGAGGTGCAAGATAAGGAATTTAAAGTATATATACAAACTTTTGAGGGTATGAAAAAAGACGCCGCAAAATCTATATTAGAAGAACTTATAACAACGGATATGGACCTTGTTATAACTATATTACAAAATTTATCTAGTGAGAAAAGGAGCGAAATATTAAGCGTTATGGATCCTAAGAATGCCGCATCTTGTTCAAAATTATTATATCCAGAAAAACAACAATAGTGAAAGGAGGTGAAAGATAAGATGGAACTTACAACTATGTTTTTACAACAATTATCTGGAGGTGCTAAAAATAATATAAAATCAAGCACTTCTAAATCTGGGAATGATTTTAATAATTTTATGTCTAAAGCAGAAAATAAAGCTAAAATTTCTGATAAAAAACAAGATATAAAAAAATATGAAAAACCAGAAGTTAAGAAAAATGATAATTATGATAAAAAATCAAATGATAAGGTAGAAGATAAAAAAGAAATTAATAAACTAGAAAAAGAAGATGACGAAAAGATAATAGTAGCTGATAAGGAAAAAATAAATGAAATAGCTAATCTTTTAGGTATAGACGCAGATAAGGTTATAGATGTGTTATCACAACTTTCTATGTCTATATCAATGCTTCAAGAACCAGAAAATATGATGAAATTTTTACAAACTGCCTTAGATGTTAAAAATCCTGTAGAACTTTTAGCTATGAATAATATAAAAGATATTATGTCTTCACTTAAAAATATAGCTAAATCTATAGATTATAAAGATATAATGTCTTTTAAAGAGTTTGGAGAATTTTTACAAAATGCTAAGTCTGATATTAATATATTAAATAGTGATAATAAAGGGCTTAAAGAGAAAATAGATGGACTTTTAGAAGAGTTAAATGGTAAAGTTGAAGAAGTATCTGAGGCTATGCCTACTATTAAAGTAGATTATGTTAAGCTAAAAGAAGCAAATACTACTACTGCTGAAGAACTTTTTGAACACCAAGCTGAAAACAAAGTAGAAGAAATACAAAATGCACCAAAGCAAGAGCAAAGTGCTTTTGAATTTTCTCAAAATAGCGAAAATTTTATGCAAAATTCTGGTGAAGAGGCAAGAGCAGAAATAGAAATACAAAATGATACTTTTTCTATAAATAATTTATCTACAAGCAATAATACAAAAGTATTTAATGCTACTTTACCTAAAACGCAAGTGCTTAGAAATATAAATCAGACAGATGTTGTAAATCAGATAATGGAAACTATGAAAACTTCTATAAAGCCTGGAGTATCTGAAGTTAAGATAATATTAAAACCAGAAGAGCTTGGGGATATATCTCTTAAAATAGCTACTCAAAATGGCGTAGTAACAGCTCAGTTTACAGCAGAAAGTCAAAGAGTGAAAGAAATTATAGAGGCTAATTTTAATCAATTAAGAGATATGCTGTCTGAACAAGGCGTAAATATTGGAGCTTTAGAAGTTAATGTTTCTTCTGATGGAGAAGGACAAAATCAAGAATTTAATATGTTTGAAGATACAAATAAAAAAATAGAAAGAATTTTAGATGAAGTGTCTAATGAAAAACAAGAAACAAAGGAAAATATAGAGATTTTAGACTCTAGTATAAGTTATTCTATTTAGGAGGAATAATATGGATAATAAAATTAGTTCTTTTAATGCAAATAAAATGCTTGAAAAAACAAGTAATTCTAATGCAAAAGCAACTAAAGATAGCAAAACAACTAAAATAGATAGCAAAAGTAAAGATACTATAGGCCCTAGTGTTGCACTCCCAGAAGATGGAGGAGCTATAAAAAATCCTAGTAATGTAAGAGAGATAAAAACACAACTTGGAAAAGAAGATTTTCTTAAACTTTTAGTTACACAACTTCAATATCAAGATCCTTTACAACCTATGGATAATACACAATTTATAGCTCAAACTGCACAGTTTACTGCATTAGAACAAATGCAAAACCTTAACCAAACTATGACAAATGCGCAAGCTTTTGGGGTTATAGGAAAAGGAGTATATTTAGAAACTTTAAATCAACAGACTAATCAACATGAGATGATATATGGAATAGTAGACTCTGTAGAAATTAGGAATGGAAAACCTTATGTTAATGTGGGGAATAAGTCTGCACCTTATGAAGATGTAACAAGAGTTCAAGATGTTAATCTTGGTGATAATTCTGCTATAGTTTCTCAAGCCATGTCTCTTATAGGTAAAACTATACAAGGTATAACTTTAGATGCTGAGCTAAATCCTAAAGGGTATGTAGAAGGTAAGGTTGATTTTGTAAAATTTGTAGATGGTTCTCCAGTACTTAGTGTTGATGGAAAAGATGTATATCTTGGAGAGATTGTTTCTGTGTCTGAAGATACTCTTCTTTTAGGTTCACAGGTTAGTGCTGTTGTTGATAAAGATAACACTATTAATGGAAAAATTACTAATGTTGAAATTAAGGATAAAAAATTATATCTTAAAATAGAAGGATATGATAAAGAAGTAGAAATTCAAGATGTAGGTTCTCTTGTTAGCTCTTTAGGGCTTGTAGGACAAGTAGTTAAATATGGAGAAACAAGTGGTAAAGTTACAGGAGTAATAATAAAAGATAGTAAACCATATTTACAAGTTGGTAAAGATGAAATTTATTATAAAGATATAGAGTAAGTAAGAAGGTGATTTTTTGGCTATAATAAATAACAATTTAATAGGAAATGGACTAATACAAAATATTAGAAAACCCGAAGTATCAAAAAATAATTATCAAAGCCAAGAAAAAAACTTTAAAGATATATTAGAAGCTAAAAAAGAAGAAAATGAGATTATGTTTTCTAAACACGCATCCGCTAGACTTAATGACAGAAATTTAAAACTTTCTAACTCTCAAATAAGACGTGTTGAAGAAGGTATAAGAAAAGCTAGCGAAAAAGGAATTAAAGATTCGCTTGTTTTAGTGGATAATATAGCTCTTGTAGTAAATATAAAAAATAAGACTGTTGTGACTGCTATAGATAATAGCAAAGATAAGGTATATACCAATATAGATGGTGCTATTGTAGTCTAGGCTGGACCTTTTGGAAGCCTTGTTTTCTTTGAATGATAGATAAGAAAAGCCATGGTTGGTAAAATTAGGAGGAAAATATTATGATGAGAAGTATGTATTCTGGGGTATCTGGCCTTAGAGTTCACCAAACAAAAATGGATGTTATATCAAATAATATAGCAAATATAAATACAGTAGGGTTTAAAAGGTCTTCAACTTCTTTTAAGGATAGTTTTAATCAAACTTTAACTTCTGCAACAGCGGCAAATGCTGACAGAGGAGGGCTTAATCCACAACAAGTAGGGCTAGGAGCAAATGTAGGCTCTATAGTTACTATTATGGGGCAAGGAGCAGCTCAAAGAACAGATTATGGTAGTGACCTTATGATAGATGGAGATGGATTTTTCATAGTAAAAGACCCAGACGGTTTTTCATTTACTAGAGCAGGTGTTTTTGAGATAGATGCAAAAGGTAATCTTGTAGATGCTAATGGTTATAAAGTTTGTGGATGGAAAGCAGTAGAAGATCCAGATAATCCAGGGCAACAAAAGGTAGTACAAGATACAGTAACTCCTATAAATATATATGAGGGGGATAACCTTTATGTAGGAGCACAACCTACTAAAAATGTAGAATTTACAGGGAATTTTGACCCTTCAGTTTCTCCACAAAAAAATACAGTGTCTTTCTATGATACACAAGGTAATAAATATACTATAAATATACAATTTGATAAAGATCAAACAGCAGCAAATAAGTGGAATATATCAATTCCAACAGTTGCAACAGGAAATAATCAAGGTAAAGTTGAAGTTACTATAAATAATGATAAAAAGGCTTATATGGCCGCACCTCAACTTGGAGCTAATTCACTTGAGTTTGATGCAAATGGTAAACTTACTACAAATCCAAGTAGTATAAAATTGAGTGGTATAGATTTAACTCAACTCACAGATGATAAAGGTCAAGCATTAAATATGGGTACTACAACAGGTGTAGTTAACGGTGGTAATGCCGGTGAAATAGCTATAGAATTTGGTACAGTAACACAGTTTAAATCTAAAGCTACACTTACATCAGAAATGAAAGATGGAAATCAAGCCGGAAGTATGACAGGGTATTCTATAGACGGAAATGGAATAATAAGAGGAACTTATTCAAACGGACAGTCTAAAATTTTAGCTCAAATACCTCTTGCTAATTTTAAAAATCCGGCCGGACTTGAAAAAGTAGGTAGCAACTTATTTAAAGAAACAGGAAACTCAAGTGAGTTTGATGGAATAGGTAATGAAGTTAGCGCTCTTGGTTCTAGAATACAAAGTGGAGCTTTAGAAATGTCAAATGTTGATTTATCATATGAATTTAGTGAAATGATAACAACGCAAAGAGGTTTCCAAGCAAATTCAAGGATAATAACTACAAGTGATGAAATGATACAAGAGCTTGTAAATCTTAAAAGATAGTATATTAAGGTGTATAGCTTAGCTATACACCTATGGAACTAAACTAGGGGGAAAATATTATGATGAGAAGTATGTATTCTGGGGTATCAGGCCTTAGAGTTCATCAAACAAAAATGGATGTTATATCAAATAATATAGCAAACATAAACACAGTAGGGTTTAAAAGGTCATCAACTTCTTTTAAAGATAGCTTTAATCAAACTTTAACTTCTGCAACAGCGGCAAATGCTGATAGAGGAGGGCTTAATCCACAACAAGTAGGGCTAGGGGCAAATGTAGGTTCTATAGTTACTATTATGGGGCAAGGAGCAGCTCAAAGGACAGATTATGGTAGCGACCTTATGATAGATGGAGATGGATTTTTCATAGTAAAAGACCCAGATGGTTTTTCATTTACTAGAGCAGGTGTTTTTGAGATAGACGCAAAAGGTAATCTTGTAGATGCTAATGGTTATAAAGTTTGCGGATGGAAAGCGGTGGAAGACCCAGATAATCCAGGGCAACAAAAGGTAGTACAAGATACAGTAACTCCTATAAATATATATGAAGGGGATAATCTTTATGTAGGAGCACAACCTACTAAAAATATAGAATTTACAGGAAATTTTGATCCTTCAGTTTCGCCACAAAAAAATACTATATCTTTTTATGATACACAAGGTAATAAATATACAATGAACTTTAATTTTGAAAAGGATAAAAATAATCCTAATATCTGGAATGTTAGTATCCCAACAACAGCGGCAGGACCTGGAGGTGCTGGTGGTAATTTAGAAATTACTATAAATAATGAGAAGAAAGTTTATTTTAATGGTACTTTAACAATTTCTCCGGCTAGCATTGAATTTGACCAAAACGGAAAAATAAAAGATCCTACACAATCTATAATAAATATAAGTGGAATAGATTTAACTACTCTTGTAGATGAAAATGGCCAGCCTTGTAATATGGGGACTACAACAGGAACAACAAATGGAGGAAATACAGGTGCTATTAATATTGATATGACTACAGTAACTCAGTTTAAATCTAAAGCTACTGTTACTTCACAAATGAAAGATGGAAATCAAGCTGGAAGTATGACGGGATATTCTATAGATGGAAATGGAATAATAAGAGGGACTTATTCAAATGGACAATCTAAGATTTTAGCACAAATACCTTTAGCCAATTTTAAAAATCCGGCAGGACTTGAAAAAGTAGGTAGTAATTTATTTAAAGAAACAGGAAATTCAAGCGAGTTTGATGGAATAGGTAGTGAGGTTAGCTCACTTGGCTCTAGAATACAAAGCGGAGCTTTAGAAATGTCAAATGTTGACTTATCGTATGAATTTAGTGAAATGATAACAACTCAAAGAGGTTTTCAAGCTAATTCAAGAATAATAACTACAAGTGATGAAATGATACAAGAGCTTGTAAGTCTTAAAAGATAATATATAGTAATATATAAAAATTTACACTTGAAAAAAGTTGAAAAATAGTGTATCTTTATAAGATAGAGACTTTTAAACAATTTATTGGGAGAGTTTGCTTATGATTATTTTAACAAAGCTAAATGATGTAGAGATAGTTATTAATTGTGATTATATAGAAGTTATGCAAGAAACACCAGATACGACAATAACATTAACAACGGGAAGAAAAATAATAGTAAAAGAATCCGTTAATGATATAATAGATAAAATCATTACATACAAACAAAAGCTTAAATAAAATTTTTTATGGAGAGGAGTTAAAAAAATGGAACTCGGGTTACTGATAGGGCTTGGAGCCGGTATAGGCTTTACGATTATATCAATTTTCTTAGCCGGTGATATGCAAATAGGAGCGATAGTAAGCTTTTTAGATGCGCCATCTTTTATGATAACAGTTGGTGGAGCTATGGCTTCAGTTATAGGGTCTTATCCTATGGCTAAATTTACTAATGCTTTAAAAAGTTTTACTAAGGTATTAAAACCAGATAATGCAGATCCTATTACAGCTATTAAGGATATTATAGAGCTTGCAAATGTTGCTAGAAAAGAAGGGCTATTAGCTTTAGATGATAAGTCGGCAGATATGGATCCTTTCCTTAGAAAAGGCATAATGCTTGTTGTTGATGGTACTGACCAAGAATTAGTTAGAAATGTTCTTGAGATAGAGATGGGATATATAGAAGATAGACATAATGAAAATGCTGGCATTTGGGAGCTTATGGCAGGACAATTTCCGGCTTGGGGTATGATAGGTACGCTTGTTGGGCTTGTTATAATGCTTCAAAATATGGATGATCCATCTTCTATCGGGCCTAAGATGGCGGTTGCTCTTATTACAACTTTCTATGGTTCTCTTTTTGCTAACTGGCTTGCTACACCTATAGCTAATAAAATGAAAGCATATAATAAACAAGAAATGTTAGTAAAAGAAGTTACAATAGAAGGAATATTATCTATAGCAGCTGGAGAAAACCCAAGGATAATAGAGGAAAAGCTTAAAGTTTTCATAGCTCCATCACTTAGAGAGACTGTTGGAGAAGGAAGCGGAGAATAGAAAGTTGGTGAACTTATGGCTAAAGAAAAGAAGATAGAAATAAAAGAGGGTTTACCAGAGTGGATGGGAACATATGGTGATATGGTTACATTACTTTTATGTTTCTTCGTTCTTATGTTTGCTACTTCTACTGTAGATGCAGGTAAGTTTAATCAAATAGCAGCATCATTTGCAAAAAATCAAATAGTAATAATGCCGGCACAAACAAATGGTATGTTAGAGGCTATGGGAAATGGTATAATACAAATGCCACAAGTTAATGGTGAATCTGATAAAGAATATGAACAAGAAGGACAACAAGAACTTGAACAGATGGCAGAAAAATTTAAAACTTATTTTGCTCAGAATAATTTACAAGATAAGATAGAAGTAGAGCAAAATGACAGATTTATAACAATTAATTTCAAAGATGGCTTATTGTTTGAAAGCGGTAGTGCAGATTTAAAGCCAGAAGCCATTACAGTTCTTGGACAAATAGCTAATGAGCTACTAAAATATCCAGATAATCATATAAAAATAGAAGGACACACGGATAACAGGCCTATAAATACTGCTAGATATCCTAATAACTGGTATTTATCCGCAGCAAGGGCCATATCTGTTGCCACATATTTTACAGATCAAAAGCATTTTCCACCAGATAGAATATCAACAGAAGGATATGGAGAATATAAACCTAAAGTTCCTAATGACACTCCAGAAAATAGAGCAATAAATAGGCGTGTTGAAATAAAAGTTATTAGCAAATATTATTCTAATGAACAAATATAATTGTTTAAGGGGGGCATCAAGTAAATGAAAAACAAATTAGGGATGATATTAATAATAGTGCTTTTAGTTGTATTATTAATATTATTTGCAGTTGGCTTTACATTTTTATATAAAGCTATGAATAAACCAGAAGAACCACAGGTTAATGAAATAGTAGTAGAACAGACACTTCCACTTTCTGATATAATAAACTTTCCTATAGGAGACCCTATCGTTACAAATCTTTTAGAAGGACCAGACCAAAAAAGACACGTTATCAAATTAAGTGTTAGTCTTGGTATAAATAATAGTAAAAAAGTTTCTAAAGAGGCAGGAAAGTTAGTTCCAACCTTAGAAGCTCAAAAATCTGTTATAAAAGATATAATTATTGGTGTTTGTAGAAGTAAAACATTTGAAGAATTAAATCAAACAGATGCGAGAGCAGTTTTAAAACAAGAAATATTATTAAAATTACAAGAAGCGTTTGAAACACAGCTTATTGTAGAAGCATATATAGATGAAATATTTATAGATTAAAAAATATAGGTTGAAAGGGAGGTGATACAAAAATGAGCGAAATTTTATCACAAGATGAAATAGATAAACTCCTTAGTGCTATGGCAAGTGGCAATGGGGAAGCTATAGAACAAGCTCCAGTAGAAGATAGAAAGGTAGTACCATATAATTTTGCAAGACCATCAAAATTTGGTAAAGAGCAATTAAAAACTCTCGAAATAATTTTTGATAACTTTTCTAGAATAACTTCATCTTTTTTAACAGGATATTTAAGAACAACTACTTCTATAGAAGTTGTAAGCTCAGAACAGGTAACATATGGAGAGTTTAACAACTCCCTTCTAAATCCAGTAATACTTAGTATTATAGATTTTTATCCTTTTAAAGGCTCTATACTATTAGATTTATCTTCTACAATAGGATATGCTATGATAGATAGAATACTTGGAGGTACTGGAAAAAGTCTTGCTAAAGCTAGAGAGTTTACAGAAATAGAAGTAATTTTGCTTAGTAAAATTATGGAAAAATTTGTAGAGAGACTAGAAGAGCCTTGGAGCCAAGTGTGTGAAATTAGTCCAAGACTTGAAAAAATAGAAACAAACTCACAATTTGCACAGATTATGGCTCCAAATGAAATGGTAGCACTTGTTACACTTAATATTAAAATTGGTGATATTGAAGGATTAATGAATTTTTGTATACCTTATATAGTAATAGAACCTATAGTTGGAAATCTTAATACTAAACATTGGTTCTCTACAGTAGATGGAAATGACGATGGTTTATATAAAACTTATGTAGAAAAACAACTTGAAGAAGCAAAAATCCCTATATCTGTTATTGTAGGAAATACAAATATTACAGTAGATGAATTTATAAACATACAAGTAGGTGATGTAATACCTTTAGATTCTTATGTTACTTCAGATTTTAAAGTAAAAGTTGGAGATATAACAAAGTTTTATGCTAAACCAGGGATAAATAAAGGAAAAAATGCTATACAGATAACTTCTGTTATTAGAAGGGAGGAATAAAAATGAGTGATATGCTTTCGCAAGAGGAAATAAATGCATTATTAGGAGATAGCATTAATACACCAGAAGAAAGCTCAAGTTCTTTAACGCCAGAAGAAAAAGATATATTAGGAGAAGTGGGCAATATAAGTATGGGAACTGCCGCAACTACCTTATCATCTCTTTTAAATCATAAGGTAGATATATCAACTCCTACTGTTTCTTTAATATCATCTCAAGAATTATCAGAAAAATATCAAAGACCTTGTGTAGGGCTTAAAATAAACTATAAGGAAGGTTTAGTAGGTTCTAATTTATTAGTATTAAAGCAAGAAGACGTAAAAATAATAGCAAATCTTATGATGGGTGGGGATGGTAATGTATCTTTAGATGAAGAAGGATTAACAGAACTTGACCTTAGCGCTATATCAGAAGCTATGAATCAAATGGTGGGTTCTTCTGCTACTTCTTTATCTTCTATGCTTGGTTATAAAATTGATATTGATACACCTCAAGCTTTTATTTTAAAATTTGAAGAGGATGGTTTTTTTGGTGATATATCCGACGAGAAACTTGTTTGTAACTCTTTTAAAATGGTTGTAGATGGTTTTATAGATAGTGAAATAATGCAACTTCTTCCTATGGAATTTGCAGATAGTATTATTAAGAAATTAACAATATCATCAGAGCCTACTGAGGCAGAGGCTTCAACTCCGCCACCACCAGTACAACAGCCATCTCCAGTTCAAACAACTCCACCACCAGCACCTTCTCCTATGCCATCTATGAATAATATGAATATGGCTACAACTGGAATGGGAATGAATAATATGATGGGGCAAAGTAATGTTATGCATAATAATGTAAATGTGCAAACAGCACAATTCCAAAATTTTGATATGAACGATCTTGTTCAACAAAAAGAAAATATAACAATAATTAGAGATGTTCCTCTTGAAGTAACTGTGGAGCTTGGTAGAACTAGAAAACCTATAAAAGAAATTTTAGAATTCAATCCAGGTACGGTTATAGAGCTTGATAAACTTGCTGGAGAGCCTATAGATATATTAGTAAATGGTAAGTTTATAGCTAGAGGAGAAGTTGTTGTTATAGATGAAAATTTTGGAGTTAGAGTAACTGATATTATAAATAGTGACCAAAGAATATAGTTAAAAATATAATTATATATAATGATTATATTTATTATAAATTTAAATATTAAAGGAGTGTAAAAAAAATGTCAAATATACTTTTAGTAGATGATGCAGCTTTTATGAGAATGATGTTAAAAGACATACTTACAAAAAATGGATATAATGTAGTAGGCGAGGCAGAAAATGGTGTTCAAGCAGTAGAAAAATATAAAGAGCTTAAACCAAATTTAGTAGTAATGGATATAACAATGCCAGAAATGGATGGTATACAAGCTGCTAGAGCAATAAAAGCAGAAGATGCTAACGCGCTTATCATTATGTGTTCTGCTATGGGACAACAAGCAATGGTTGTGGAAGCTATTCAAGCAGGAGCAAAAGACTTTATAGTTAAACCTTTCCAACCAGATAGAGTTTTAGAAGCAGTTAAAAAAGTATTAGGTTAATATGATTATATTATCAAATTTATCGGAGAAAAGCCAGTTACCAAGTTTTTTTGGTATGGCTTTTCAACTTATATTTATCTTATTAATTTTTGCTTTAGTGCTTTATCTTTCGTATTATTTTACAAAGTTTATAGCAGGAGCAAAAATTAAGAATATGAGAAGAGCTAATATGAAGGTTATTGAAACAATATCTATAGGGTTTAATAATCTTCATATAGTTCAAGTTAACAAACAATATTTTTTGTTAAGTTCATCAAAAGAGGGTATAAGAATGCTAGCAGAGCTAGATAAAGACGGGATACAGATAGAAGATATAGAACCATCTTTTGATAAATATTTCAAAAATAAAATAAAAGAAACAAAGGGAGGTAAATATGAAAAATAAAAAAATAATAATTCATAGCACAGTTTTTATACTTGTGTTATTTTTAGCTCAAATATTTACTTCTCATATTATTTTTGCAAATAATCTTTTACCAGACGTAAGTATTAATATTGGGGGGAATGCTGATGGGGGTCCTACTTCATCTATACAACTTATAGTTTTATTTACTATATTAACTTTAGCTCCATCTCTAATAATAATGCTTACGTCTTTTACTAGAATAATAATATCATTACATTTTTTAAGAAATGCTTTAGGTACTCAACAAATGCCACCAAACCAAATAATAATAGGTATAGCACTAGTACTTACACTTTTTATAATGTCCCCTACTATAAAGCAAATAAATGATAATGCTTTTACTCCATATTCTGAAGGAAAAATAAATCAAAAACAATTTTTTGATGAGGCTATGAAGCCTTTAAGAGAATTTATGTTAACTCAAGTTAATGATAAAGATTTAAAACTATTTACAGATTTAGCTGGTATAGAGTCTTATAATTCTCCAGAGGATATACCAAATTCTGTTTTGATACCATCATTTATATTAGGAGAAGTTACAAAAGGATTTATAATAGGCTTTATTTTATACATACCTTTTATAGCTATAGATATGGTTGTATCATCGGTTCTTATGGCTATGGGTATGATGATGTTACCACCAGCGCTTATATCAGCACCATTTAAGATAGTTTTATTTATAATGATAGATGGTTGGAATCTTATAATAGGTAGTATAGTAAGAACATTTACAGGATAAGGAGGATAATTATGTCAGAAGAAACAGTTATAAGTATAATGCAAATGGCTATAAAAGCAATTATATATGCTTCTGCACCACCTCTACTTTTAGGGCTTGTTGTTGGTATAGTTGTAAGTATACTTCAGACAATAACGTCTATAAATGAGCAAACCTTAGCTTTTATACCTAAAATATTAGCAGTATTTATTTCTCTAATAATATTTGGACCATTTATAATAAGCACTTTAAAAGAATTGTTTTTAACTTTATATACAGACTTAGTATCTTTTGTACACTAAGGAGCGATAATATGGATGCACAAGCATTAATAGATATATTTAATAATACAGATTTATATATGCTTATATTAGTTAGAATTATAGGATTTTTACTTTTTATGCCAATTATAGGTGGAAGTAATGGACTAGCTATGGTTAAGATAGGATTATCTATGGCTATTGCTGGGATAATATTTACTTCTGGTAATGTAGTAGATGTTGTATATACAAATAGTATTTTAGGATATGGAATACTTATAGCTAAAGAATTTTTTGTAGGAGCTATAATAGGGTATATTGTATTTTTTATATTTAATTCCCTCTATTTTGCTGGGCATATTACAGATCAACAGATGGGATATTCTATGTCAAATGTTTTTGATCCTATGACTAACACTCAAGTTCCTATAAGTGGTAATTTATATTATTTTACACTTTGCGTTTTATTTATAGTAAATAGAGGGCATCATATGGTTTTAAGCACATTATTTTATAGTTATAAAGCTTTACCAATAGGTTCTGCATATATAGTGGGCAATCAGGGATTAATTTTTGGAATATTAGGTATAATGGTAGAATTTTTTAAAATAGGGTTTCTTATAGCCTTACCTATAGTTGGAGTAACTCTTGTTTTAGATGTTGCTCTTGGGGTATTAGTAAGAGCTGTTCCTAAGGTTAATGTATTTGCTGTAGGTATGCCTCTTAAAGTAATAGGAGGGCTTGCTGCCTTATGGTTTATAGCTCCAGTTTTTTCAGAAGTATATTATAAAATATATACTTTAATTTCAGATACTTTATTAAGTTCTATAAAGGTTATGATGCAATGATAATTTTTAAAAATAGGGAAGAAAAAAATTTTTATATTAATATAAATTTGAGCTTTTTTGATGGAGAAAAGACAGAAAAACCTACTCCAAAAAGAAAAGAAAAAGCAAGAAGTGAAGGGCAAGTGGCTATAAGTAAAGAAATAGCTACAGCAATTACACTTATAGTAGGCTTTTTAAGTCTTAGAGCTTTATCTGGATATATGTATACTCAGCTTGGGAAAATAATGAATTTTAATTTTACACTTATACAAGATGCTGATAAGATAGTTAGTCCAAGTTATATTAAGAATTTATTGGTTTTTGTATCATTAAAAGGACTTTTAACTATAGCACCTATATTAGCAGTAGTTATGCTTGTTGGAGTTGTAACAAATGTTTTACAGGTAGGATGGCATCCTACTACTAAACCATTAAAGCCTAAGTTTAATGCTTTTAATCCAGTAAATGGGCTAAAAAGACTTTTTTCATTTAAACAGCTTATAGAAGCTTTTATAGCAATAATAAAAATAATATTTCTTTGTTTTGTTGTATATAGTGCTGTAAAAGATGAAGTATATCAGATAAAAAATATTATATATATGGATTTAGGTTCTGCTGTAATATATGTATGTAATTTATGTATTGATGTAGGACTGAAAGTTGGATATTTTTTTATAATAATAGCAATTTTAGATTTTGCGTATCAAAGATTTTCTCATAATAAAAAGCTTATGATGAGTAAGCAGGAAATAAAAGATGAGTATAAACAATCAGAAGGGGATCCTATTATTAAATCTCAAATAAGACAAAGAATGAGAGAATCGGCTCTTAAAAGAATGATGCAAGAAGTTCCAAATGCAGATGTTGTTGTTACAAACCCAACGCATTTTGCTGTTGCTATAAAATATGAAAGAGAAAAAGAGGGAGCGCCTATTGTAGTGGCAAAGGGTGTTGACCATCTTGCACAGAAGATAAAAGATGTGGCTAAAGAAAATAATGTGGAAATTGTTGAAAATAAGCCACTTGCGAGAAGTTTATATGCTAATGTAGAGGTAGGTAGAGAAATACCTCCAGAGCTTTATCAGGCGGTGGCAGAGGTTCTGGCCTTTGTATATAAACTTAAAAATAAGATATAACTTAGAATTATGGAGAGATTTTTATGAAGATAAAAGAGGCATTCTTAGGAATTTTTATCATATTAATAGTGCTAGTATTAATCATTCCTATTCCATCATTTTTATTGGATTTTTTACTTATGATTAATATATTTTTGGCGACTCTAATTCTTTTAGATGCTATATACTCTAAAAAAGCTCTTGATATGAGTATGTTTCCTACAATCTTACTTGTTACTACTCTTTTTAGAATAGCTCTTAATCTATCTTCTACAAAGCTTATTCTTTTAAAAGGTGATGCGGGTGAGGTTATTAAAACATTTGGTAACTTTGTGGCCGGTGGGAATATGATAGTTGGGGTTATTATATTCTTGATACTTGTATTAGTAAACTTTATGGTTATTACTAAAGGTTCTGAAAGGGTATCAGAAGTTACTGCAAGGTTTACACTTGATGCTATGCCAGGTAAGCAGATGGCTATAGATGCTGACCTTAATACCGGTCTTATAAGCGATGAAGAGGCTAAAGCAAGACGTAAAGAAATACAAAATGAAGCATCATTTTATGGAGCTATGGACGGGGCTTCTAAGTTCGTAAAAGGTGATGCTATAGCAGGGATAATAATAACTGCTATAAATATAATAGGTGGGATAAGCCTTGGTATGACAGGTATTTCTACGGGGACTAAACTATCTTTTGCAGAAGCAGCTCAAACATATACGCTTATGACTATAGGAGACGGGCTAGTAGGTCAGATACCGGCTATTTTAATATCTACTGCTACTGGTATTTTGGTTACTAAATCTAGTGAAGAAGATGGTATAACATCACAACTTACTAAACAGCTATTTAGTATACCTCTTACGCTTTATATAGCAGGTGGAGTAATGATAGCTCTTGGCTTTACGCCTCTTCCTACAATGTTTTTTGTACCTTTTGGTGTTGTCCTTTTATTTTGTGGATATCAGCTTAGTAAGGCACAAAAAGTTCAAGCAGTTACAGAAGAAATATCTGAAGAAGAAGAGGAAGTTGAAGAGATTAGAAAGCCAGAGAATGTTATTTCTCTTCTTAATGTAGACCCTATTCTTTTAATATTTGGATATGGGCTTATACCTCTTGTAGATAATAATCAAGGGGGAGACCTTTTAGATAGGGTGGTTATGATAAGAAGGCAAATAGCTCTTGAGCTTGGAGCAGTTGTACCTATAATAAGACTTAGAGATGATATTAAACTTGCTCCTAACCAGTATAAAATACTTATAAAAGGTGTGGAAGTAGCTGAAGGTGATATATTATTTGACCATTATATGGCTATGAACCCAGGATATGTAGAAGAAGAAATAGATGGTATAGAAACTATAGAGCCTTATCTTGGTTTGCCAGCTCTTTGGATAACAGAAACTCAAAGAGAGCGTGCAGAGGCTTTAGGATATACAGTAGTAGATCCTCCAGCTATAATAGCAACTCATCTTACAGAAATAATAAGAGGGCATCTTAGCGACTTATTATCAAGACAAGATGTACAAACTCTTATAGATAATGTAAAAGAAAATAATCCAGTTCTTATAGATGAGCTTGTTCCTAAACTTCTTGGTATTGGAGAAATACAAAAAGTATTAGGAAATCTTTTAAAAGAAGGAATTTCAATAAGAGATTTAGTAACTATACTTGAAACTTTGGCAGATTATGCCCAAATTACTAGAGATACGGATATGCTAACAGAATATGTAAGGCAAGCATTAAAAAGAAGTATATCTCAAAAATATTTTGGTGATGGACCTAATAAGGTTATTACATTAGACCCTCAACTAGAACAAGAGATAATGCAAAGTGTTCAGCATTCAGAGCAAGGCTCATTTATAGCCTTAGATCCAGAAACAACACAAAGAATTTTCAATAGCCTAAATGTAGAATTATCTAAGCTTACCTCTCTTGGTATACAGCCTATAATTCTTACTTCTCCAATAGTTAGGGTATATTTTAAAAAGCTTGTTGAGCAAATAGCACCAGATTTGGTTGTTATTAGTTATAATGAGGTAGAGCCTACTTCTGAAATACAATCTATTGGAATGGTGGGGATTTAATGAAAACTAAAAAATATCAAGGTGAAACAGAAGAACAAGTTATAGAGATGGCAAAAAATGAGCTTGGTAAAGATGCAATAGTTCTTAGTATAAAAAAGATAACTCCAACAGGTATATTTTCTATAATGAAAAAGCCTTATATTGAGCTTGTGGCATCTTATGATGAAAAGCAAATGGCTAAAGGAAAATCTGAAGATTTACAAGCTATTATAAAAGATAAGGATTTAACAATAGAAAGGCTTGAAAAAAGAGTTAAAGATTTAGAAAATTATATAGAAAAGGCTCTAAAGGGTCTTTCTAAAGAACAAAACCAAAATAATAAGTATAAAAATAATATTGTTCAATTTATATATGACATGCTTTATACTCAAGGGGTATTACCAGAAATTTGTGATTCTATATTAAAACCTATGGATAAAGAAGAAAATCAAAATGTTGATTTAATTGTAAAAATGGTATATAATAAGATAAAAGATATGTTAAACGTTGCAGTTTGTGAAGATTTGGAAGTTTGTGCTAAAAAAAATAATACAAAAAACATAGTATTTCTTGGCACTACAGGTGTTGGAAAAACTACTACAATAGCTAAACTTTCTTCAGAGCTTATTATGGGGAGAGATAAGAAAGTAGGTTTTATAACAGCAGATACTTATAGGATTGCTGCCGTTGAACAACTTAAAACTTATGCTGAAATTTTAGGAAGTCAAGTTGAAGTTGTTTATAAGCCACAAGACTTAAAATCTAGAATGCAAAAACTATCTGTAATAAACGATTATATATTTTTTGATACAGCAGGTAGGTCTCATAAAAATGACAAAAATATGCAAGAAATAAAAGAATTTATAAATGAGATTGAAAATAAAGAAATATATCTTGTGCTTAGCTCAACAGCACGTTTTGAAGATATAGAAGATATAATTACTGCTTATGAAAAATTTACTAATTTTAATATAATTTTTACTAAAATAGATGAAACAAGTACTTTAGGTGTTGTATTAAATACTATTTATAAAAAAAATAAAAAGGTAGCTTATGTTACAGTTGGGCAAAATGTACCGTATGATATAGAAAGATTTTCTGGAGAGAAAATTGCTAAAGTTTTATTAGGGAGTATGTATAGATAATGGATCAGGCTAAAGAGCTTAGAAGCTTATTAAATAATTATAAAAATACAAATAATAAAAATAATATTAATTCGAGAGTTATAACTATTAGTAGTGGTAAAGGTGGGGTTGGTAAATCTAGTTTTACCATAAACCTTGCTATGTATTTAGCAAGCTTTAATAAGCGTATATTAGTTATAGATGCTGATTTTGGGCTTGCAAATATAGAAGTTCTTTTAGGAGTTAGACCAGAATATAATTTTTATCATATGCTAAAAGGAGAAAAAAATATATCTGAAATAATAGTAGATACTAAATATGGGATAAAGCTTATATCTGGGGGCAGTGGACTTAAAGAGCTTAGTAATATAAACAGTAGTGAAATTAAATATTTTATAGAACAATTTGAATACATTGACGAGATAGCAGATATAATAATTATTGATACGGGAGCAGGTATATCTTCTGCTGTTACAAATTTTCTTATGGCATCAGACGAAAATATAATAGTAACAACTCCAGAGCCTACCTCTTTTACAGATGCTTATACTCTTATAAAAATAATTAAAGAGCAAATGCCAGAGATGGAAAAGATAAATGTTGTTATAAATAAAACTGATGATAAATATGAAGCAGAAAGAATATATTCTAAAATAGCTCACGTATGTAAGAAATTTTTATCTATAGACGTAATAAATCTTGGGGATATACCTTTAGATACAAATCTTGTAAGAGCTGTTAAACAACAAAAGCCAGCTATCATTTCTTTTCCAGAGTCTGACTATTCTATTGCTATAAAAGAAATAGGAAAAAGAATATTAAATGAAAATTATATTGAACAAAGTAGTGGAGCAAAGACTTTTATGCAAAGGCTTATAAGTATTTTTGGTAAATAAATATTACTTAAGATAGGGGAAAGGATATTATGATTAGTTCTGGTTCTTTAATAATTGGTATGGCAGATTTAAACATAGCTAAAAATGATGGTGTATTAATTACTTTAGGATTAGGTTCTTGTGTTGGTATAGCACTATATGACCCTATTGCTAAGGTAGCAGGTCTTGCACATGCTATGTTACCAGATAGTAAAGAGATAAAAAACAATGCTAATATAGCGAAATTTGTAGATTTAGCAACTATAAAGCTTACAAAAGATATGATAGCAAATGGTGCACAGCAAAGCCGTATTGTTGCTAAGATAGCTGGAGGAGCACAAATGTTTGCATTTGGTACTCAGCAAAATATGAGAATAGGCGATAGAAATGTAGAAGCGGCTGAGCATATGTTAAAAAGGCTTGGTATAAGGATTATAGCAAGAGATACTGGCAAGACTTTTGGAAGGACAGTTGAGCTAAGCGCAAAAGATGGAAAGTTTCTTATAAAGACTATAGAACACGGCTCATATACTATATAAAGGGGTAAGATTTATGCTTGAGAAATTTAGAGTAAAAATCACAATATTAGCAAGCTTAATAGTAGCTATATATGCATATTTTAGTCATCAAAGTCTACTTAGAACTTGTTATGCACTTATAATAACTATAGTTGTGTTTTATTTTTTAGGGGGGTTTATAGAGATATCTATAAATAAAGATATAGAGCATATAGAACAAGAACAAGAAGAACAAAAAGAAGAAGACTTTATTACAGAAGAAAGTGAATATATAGAAGAACAACAAGAGCAGGAGATGGAGGCAGATTCTAAGCTAGATTAATTAAGTTAAAAGAGTGGTGATTTATTTTGGGTGATACAAAATTATGGGAAGAATATAAAAAGACTAAAAGTCCAGCTATAAAGGAACAAATAATAAATAAATATGCTAATTTAGTAAAAATAGTTGCTGGGAGAATGAATATTTATACTAATTCTATAATAGAGTATGAAGACCTTATAGGATATGGTATATTTGGACTTATAGATGCTATAGAAAAGTTTGACTATACAAAGGGATACAAATTTGAAACTTATGCATCTCTTAGAATAAGAGGGGAAATAATAGATAATATAAGAAAGATAGATTGGATCCCACGTTCTTTGAGGCAGAAAAATAAGCAAATAGAAGAAGCTATAGAAAAATTTGAGCTACAAAATGGGAGAGAACCTACACAAGAAGAGCTTTCAAAATTGCTTGATATTTCTGTAGAACAAGTTAAAGCATATTTGAAAAATTACTCGCTTTATAATCTTATTTCATTAGATGGATATTTAGAACAAGCACACGAGAAAGCTACTAATTCACTTACAGTTAGTGAAAAAAATCTTCCAGATACTGCCTTAGATGAAAAAGAACAAAAGAAGATGCTTTCAGAAGCTATAAATAGTCTTACTGATAAGCAAAAAAAGGTTATCACTCTTTATTATTATGAAGAATTGACATTAAAAGAAATAAGCAAAATACTTGGCGTTTCTGAATCTCGAGTATCACAAATACATTCTAACTGTATGAACATTTTAAGGAAGAAGTTAGGTAAGGATATAGATATATTTTATTCATAGATAAGGAGATAATATTATGGATATAAGACCAGTTGATGTACAAATGCTTATAAATAAATCGTCACAAACAAATAGAAACGAAGATTTAAACCAACAACAATTTGATAGAAACCTAGCTTTTTTTCAAGAATTTAAAAAAGAATTACAAACAGATAGCAAAAGGACAATAGAATCTGATAAGTCAAATCAAACTAACATTAATAAAGATGGTAAAAATATGTCTTCTGATAAAAATAAACGTGGTAAAAAAGAAAAAAAAGAAGAAGAAAAAAAGAAAACTAGTAAAAATGAGAGTTTAAGTTTTTTAGATATTAGTATATAGGGGCAATGCTATGGATACATTTAACTTGATATTTATAATTGTTATGTTTATTGGGTTTGCCATAATTATTTTATCTATAATAAAATTAAATAAATATGATAATGCTAAGCCCATATCGCAAGTAGATAATTCTATAAAAGAGATAAGTCAAGCTATAGATAAGGCAGATTTGGCTATGGATGATTTAAATCTTCTTTCAGAAGAAATATTTAAAAGATTTGATGAAAAGCAACAACAGTTATTATTTTTGTATAATGCAGTTGAAAAAAATCAAATATCGCCAAATTCTATAGATATAAAGATTAATCCAGAATACAATAAGAAAAAACCAATAAAAGCTCATCCTATGGTTGATAAGATAACTCTTATGGCAAATCAGGGTATGTCTATACCAGATATTGCTAGTAGTCTTAATATGGGACAAGGAGAGGTAAAGCTTATCTTAGAGCTTGGAAAGGACTAGGATATGCGAGAAAAATATATATTTCTTATGGGACTTGGTGTTGGTATAGTTTTTACAACCATTATTGCTTTTTTTTCATATAATATGACAATAAAATCATCTAATATAACAAATAAAACAGAACAAACAACACAGATAACACATATAGATTTAACTACAGATATAACAAGTGAGCCAGTTTCTTATAATGAGACAATTACTATTAGTACCACTAAAATAGAAGATATGGAAACATTAACAACAAAAACTGCTACAAAACAGATAAAGGCTAAGAGCTTGCTCTTTACAAATATTCACAATTTATGTATACTATAGTTGCAATTTTATAATTTCTAAATTAAGGAAGTGATTTAATGAAGATAGAAAGAATTAGTGAAAATCAAATTAAATTTTTACTTACTAATAAAGACTTAGAAGAAAGAGAAATAAAGCTTTCTGAACTTGCTCAAGGTTCTGAAAAAGCTCAATCTTTTTTTAGAGAGATAATGACAGAGGCTATGTTAGATTGTGGTTTTGACGCAAGTAATACTCCTCTTATGATAGAGGCTATGCCTGTTAATATAGATACTGTAATGATAATAGTATCTAAAGTAACAAAGGAAATGGATATAAATAAAACAGTATCTTTAAGCCCTAAAAGTTTAGATGAACGAAAATTTAAACAAAGCTCTTTAAAAAATTTACAAGATATAAATCTTATTGAAGAAGAAGAAAATGATATATATATATATTCTTTTAAATCTTTAGATGATGTTATAAGTCTTTCTAACATAATGGTAGATAGCTATAATGGAAGAAACATTTTGTATAAATATAAAGATAATTATTTCTTGTCTATGGAAAAAGACAATATGAATATAGAAAATTTAGATTCTATAATATTAGAATATGGTCAAAAACATATATCAAATATTATATCTAAATATTATTTAGATGAACACGGTGAAACAATAATAAAACAAGATGCAATAAATATTTTAGCTAATTTATAAAAAGCTGTAGACTTTTAGTCTACAGCTTTTTGCTTTTTGCTCTTTCTATCTTAACGCTTACTTTTTTTATTTTTTTGCCTTTCATACCTTTTAAAATATCTTTTACATATTTTTTAGGTACATCTAGGAAAGTATAATCTTCGTATATATCTATATCTCCTATAGATTTTCCAGGAATTCCACATTCTCCAGCTATAGCTCCTACAATATCTTTAGGACGAATTCTTTTTTTGCTACCAATATTTAAGAAAAGTCTTACTAGCGTATCAGAATTATTTTCTATATCATCTTCAAAGTCTATATCTTCAGCAGTTTTATCGTATAGATTCATTTTAAGAAGAGCACCGGCTATTTCTATAGCTGATATATCTTCATTTATCATATTTTCTGCTATAGATATATATTTAGATATTCTTCCTTCTTCAATAACTGACTTAACTTTTTCTATAAAATTATTTGTTTTGGCTTCTTCAATATCTGTAAGAGAAGGAAGTTTACCTAATTTGATTTTGGCCTTAGTATATTTCATAATATCTCTTAATTTGTATATATCGCGGCCCACAACAAAGCTAAAAGCTCTACCAGAGCGTCCTGCTCTACCGGTTCTACCTATTCTATGTACATAATATTCTTCATCTTGAGGCAGGTCATAGTTTATAACCATATCAACATCATCAACATCTATACCACGTGCGGCAACGTCAGTAGCTACTAATATTTCTATAGTACGATTTCTAAATTTTTTCATAACTATATCACGTTGTATTTGTTTTAAATCTCCGTGAAGACCTTCAGCAAAATATCCTCTTCCCTGTAAATGTTCTACAAGTTCATCTACTCTTTTTTTAGTATTACAAAATATAACAGTAAGATCTGGATTATACATATCTATAAGTCTTGAACTAGCTTCTACTTTTGTACGTTCTTTTATTTCAAAATATATTTGTTCTATATTAGGAACAGTAAGCTCTTTTCTGTTTATTTTGATTGTTTCTGGGTTTGTAAGATATTTTTCTGTAAGCTCCATTATTTCTTTTGGCATAGTAGCAGAGAAAAGAATAGTTTGTCTATCTTCTGGTATTTTATCTAGGATAGTTTCTATATCTTCTCTAAAGCCCATATCAAGCATTTCATCTGCTTCATCTAAAACAACCATTTTAACTGTTTCCATTTTTAAAGTGCGTCTATTTATATGGTCCATAATACGTCCAGGTGTACCTACTACTATTTGTACTCCTTTTTTAAGAGCAAATATCTGCCTATCTATAGGCTGTCCACCATATATAGGTAATACTTTTATATCGTCTTTATATTTTAAAAACTTTCTAAATTCTTCGCAAATTTGTATAGCAAGCTCTCTAGTTGGAGAGAGTATGACTGCTTGTAATTTTTTATTTTCTGTATCTATAGAGTCTATACAAGGAAGTCCAAATGCAGCAGTTTTTCCAGTTCCAGTTTGAGATTGTCCTACTATGTCTTTACCAGCTAAAATTACATTTATAGCTTTAGATTGGATAGGTGTAGCTTCTTCAAAACCCATATCCTTAACAGCTCTAACAAGTTCGTTAGAAAGCTTTAGTTCTTCAAATTTTAAATTTGTCATTAATAAATCCCTTTCATAAATAATTTACATATTTGATAAGTATATCATTATTTTATATAAAAAACAATATATTTTATAAAATGACTTGAAAATAGGGCTATTAGTTGGTATAATAATTTTGAAAATCAGCACTGTATCTTTTAATAGAATAGTAGCAAGGAGGTTTTTATGTTAAATATAAGGAAAAATCAAAATTGTACAAAAGATCTAGTTTTATTAGGTTTATTTTCTGCTATTGTATTTATTCTTGGTATGACTCCGCTTGGTTTTATACCTATTGGAGTATTTAAGATAGTCACAGTACATATACCGGTTATTATTGGGTCTGTAGTTTTAGGGGCTAGAAAAGGAGCTTTTTTAGGTTTTATATTTGGTTTGACAAGTTTTATTATGTCAAATATTCAGCCTACTATAGTTTCATATTTTTTTACACCAGTTATAAGTGGGAATATATTAAGCCTTGTTGTTTGTTTTATTCCTAGGATATTAGTAGGAATTTTTCCATATTATATTTATAAAAGTTTAAAAAAAGTTTGTAATATAAATATCGCTCTTATAATAAGTGGAATATTAGGTTCTCTTACAAATACTGTTTTTGTTATGAGTTTTATTTGTATGTTTTTTGCCAAAAAATATGCCGAAATTTTAAATACTACTTTGGATAGTCTTTTTGTAGTTATATTAGCAAATGTAGGAGTTAATGCTATATTAGAGGCAATATCTTCTGCGATATTAACTTTTTCTATATGTAAAGTATTGTTAAGAAACCGTTAAATATAAATAAGAATAAAGAAGGGAGAACTACGTTAGTAGTATATGAAAATGTTATTAGCTATAGATATAGGAAATACAAATATAGTATTAGGAGGAATAGGAGAAGACAAAATATATTTTACTGCTAGGATATATACGGAAAAGAAACTTTCTTATGACCAGTATACTATGCAAATAAAAAATATATTAGATATTTATGATATAAATATTGATGAAATAGAAGATAGTATAATATCTTCTGTTGTTCCACCAGTTTTAGATTCTATTAAAAAGGCTATAAAAATTATAATTGGTAAGGATCCTTTAATTGTAGGACCAGGGATAAAAACTGGACTTAATATAGTTATGGATAATCCAGCACAGCTAGGAAGTGACTTAGTAGTAAACAGTGTAGCTTGTTTAGATGGTTTTAAACCGCCTATTGTAATAATAGATATGGGAACAGCAACAACAATATCTGTCCTTGATAAAAATAAAAACTACATAGGAGGGTGTATAATACCAGGTGTTAAAATATCTTTAGATGCTTTATCGTCTAAAACGGCACAATTACCATATATAAGCCTAGAAGAGCCTAAAAAAATAATAGGAACCAATACCATAGATTGTATGCGAAGTGGAGTAATATTTGGTAATGCTTCTATGATAGATGGTATGATTAGTAAAATAGAAGAGAGCTTAGAAGAAAAGGTTACAGCAATAGCAACTGGAGGTATAGCTAAACATATAATACAGTTTTGTAAAAAAGATATAATTTATGATGGAAATTTACTTTTAAAAGGTCTATATAATATATATATAAAAAATAGGAGAGGGTAGAATAGAATATAGTTTAGGGGTCTTATAAATATATTTTAGGGTAGTTATTTCATAATACTTAAGACGGAGGATAAAATATATGAATAAGAAAATTATTTTTTTAATATTAGTTTTTATATTGGTCCGGATTAACTTTCAGTCAGCCTTTGCTACACAGTTACAACAAGATTCTACAATTAATATAAATGAAAAAGTGAATCTGACTGAAAGTAATAAGGAAGAAACGACATTATCAGAAATTAGTACAAGTAAAGATAAAGAAGAAGTAAAGCCATCAGGAAATGATACAAATCAAGATGGAGAAGAAGTAAAGCCACTAGAAAATAATGAAAATAAAGTTTTAAAATCAGATATTATAGATGATAAAGAAATAAAATTAACGGATACAAATAAAGATGAGTCTTTAAATAAACTATTTAAGATATATAAAAAAGATATGTGGAATATAAGTTACAGATTAATAATAGATGAGAATGAGGATAATGATGATATAGTTTATTGTTTTAACTATGAAAGACCAGAACCACCGTTAGGTAGAGAAAATGCAGTAGAATATACTAGAGTATATGAAGAAGATATACAAAATGATTCTGAAATAAATAATAAAGAAAAAATAAAATGGGTAAAAAATCTTTTATATGTTGGCTATCCTAATGACCCTTATAATCTTCTAGAAAAATATAATATTTCTGATGAAAGAGCAAGGAAATATACTCAGATAGCATTATGGGAAATTTTAATAAGTGGAGAAAAATCAAAAGATAGAGTAAATAAAATATCTTCAGAAAAAAGAAATACTTATTATACAGAAATAATTAGACTTGCTTTTTGTGATGAGTTAGATAATGAAAAAATTAGTTTTTCTAGTAAAATCTCTTTATTATAAAAAAGAGAAATTAACAAAAGATAAAGTTCCATCTACATCAGATAAAACTCCTTATATGGAATTAATTTTATGTGCTATGTTATCTATAAGTATATTTATAATATCTAAAAAAAATAGGACATAATTTGGCAGTTATTATATTTTTAATACATTTATTTTTTAATTGTGATATAAGTTTGATATTTGATATATATAAAATATTATAATTTTCCATTATAATATTATTCAAAAATAGTTAATCAAGCACTAGAGTTAGTAAATTAGCATTGAATGGTTTGGATTTGACATATATGTAGAGAGCTTTTTCTACCACCATATAAAATATATATGGAAGTGTTAGATAAAAATAGAAAATAAATGAGGAGGTTGATAATTAAGTATAAATAATAAATATTATCTAAATATTAAATAATTATAATTTATAAACATTTAAATTTAGATGATAAAAAGGTATATATTTATGGTATTTTAAGGGTAAACTTTTTATAATAATTACAATAAAGGAGAAAATATATGAGTAAGAAAATTATTTCTTTAATATTAGCTTTTGCTTTAGTCCCGAGTAGCTTTCAGTCGGTTTTTGCTACATCATTACAACCAGATTTGGTAATGGAGACGACTGAAAAAGATAATGAAAAAGTAAATTCGATTGAAATTAATGAAGAAACAGTAACATCAACAGAAAGTAATATAACTGAAGATGGAAAAGAAATAATATCATCAGAAGACAATACTAATGAAAATAAAGAAGAAGTAATCAAACCAGAAGTTAATATAGACGAAGACAAAAAAGAAGAAATATTATCAGAAAATGATAAAAACGAAGATAATGAAACAAAAGATAATACAAATGATAAAAAAGAAGAAGTAGTAACAGATAGCAATAAAAATCAAGATGATAAATCTAATATTATAGATAATAAAGAACCTAAAGTAGTAGAAAATATAGCAGTTCCTATGGCTATGAATTTGGACGATACATATAAAATATATAAAACAGATGCAAATGAGGGAGGTCATAGGGTAATATTAAGTGATAACCCACAAGATGATGAAATAGTCTATTGTTTTAATAAAGAGAGAAAAGAAGCTCCTTTATATAGAGAAAGAGCAATAGATTACAAAAAGATAAATGAAGAAGATATACAAAATGATTCTGAAATTTTAAATAAAGATAAATTAAAATGGGCAAAAAATCTTCTTTATGTTGGTTATCCTAACGATCCATATAATCTTGTTGATAAATATAATATATCTCCAAGTATGGCAAGACAATGGACTCAATTAGCTTTATGGGAAATTTTGAGAAATGGGGATAGAACTCAAGATAAAATGGATAAAATAGATCCAAATAGAAAAACTACTTACTATAATGAAATAATAACTCTTGCACTTTATGAAAAATTAGATGATGAAAATATTACTTTTTCTGAAAGAGTAAAATTTAATTATGATAAAGATGCTAAAAACTGGAAAAGTAATACTATAAAAGCTACTGGAAATCAAATGAAAACATTTAAGTTTTTAGATTTACCAGAATATGTACAAATAATGGATAAAGAAACAAATCAAGAAATTCCAAAGGATCAAGAAGTACAAGTTGGCAAAGAAGTTTATTTTGTATTAAATAAAGAGATAAAAGGTATCGTATCATTTTTGCAAGAAATTTTTGAAATAAGCGATTTTAAATTTAAAATTGAGTATGAAAGTGCTAAAAAAGAATTTAATTATTATAAATTAATAGAACAAAAAGATAAGTATTTACCTAAATATCAAGATTTTGTTAGTATAAAATTTGAAAAATCTAAAAGAATATCAGATATGGGGATATCCTTATATAGTGATGAATTTTATGTAGGAGAAGATGATGATAAGCTAGTTAATGATATAGAAACAAAAGCTCCTGAAAATTCTGAAATAAAAGTTGCAAAAAATGAAAAACCCTCTACGACAACAGAAGCGACAACACAAGTAGTAAATGAACCAACAACAGAAACGACAACACAAACAATTGTAGAAATTCATACAGGAACACAAACATCTACAACACATAATTCGAAGGTTTTAGATAAGAGTCAATATTTAGTAGAAGGTATTAGTGAATATATAGGGGATAATAACCATATAACTAAAAATACTATAGATAGTCAAAAATTAGAAGAAAATAATAAAGAAACAACTTCTAAAAAAGATGATAATAATATAAATACTACAAATATTGATAAAGATATTGCTAAAAATGAAATAGAAACAAATAAAACTACATTAGAAACAAAATCTTCTAGAGAAGAAAGAAAAAAATCTACAAGAGATAAAGTTCCTTCTACATCAGATAAAACACCTTATAGTGTATTAATTTTAGGTGCTATTTTATTTATAAGTACATTTATAATATCTAGAAAAAATAGGCTTAAATGCGAAAGATAATAGAGTATAGTTTTTTAGTATTAGGTATTGGTTGTATTGTTGCTATATTTATATTGTATTATGATGGAAATATAAACTATAATATTGAAGAAGATAAACAAGAAATAGTTATAGCAAAAAATAATACTATAGAAGAAGTATTAGAAGATAAAAAGATATTAGATGAATATAATAAATTTTATCAAGCTAATTCTGAAATTATAGGTTGGATAAATATACCAAATACCAATGTAAATTACCCTGTTATGCAAAGTAAAGAGGACAATGAAAAGTACTTATATCTTGGATTTGATGAGAAATATAGTTATTCCGGAACACCTTTTTTAGATAATAGATGTAGTATAGAACCAGATAATAAATCTAATAATTTATTAATTTATGGACATAATATGAAAAACGGTTCTATGTTTGCTAATATTTTAAAATATAAAAATGAACAATTTTATAAAGAAAATCCTTACATATTTTTTGATTCTATTTATGAAAAAGGTAAATATCAGATTATGGCTTGTTTTCGCTCTCCAGTTTATAATATAGAAGATGAAGTTTTTAAATATTATAAATTTTTTGGTTCTTCTAATAAAGAAGAATTTGAAAATTATGTTAAAGAAGTAAAGAAAATGGCTTTGTATGATACTGGAATAAATGCAAATTTTGGAGATGAGCTAATAACCTTATCCACTTGTATAACTGAAGATGATAGATTTGTAGTTGTTGCTAAAAAGATAACAACATAAAAAGATTGTAGACTTATGTCTACAATCTTTTTTAATTTCTTTTTGTCCCTATTATAACTGTTATATCATAACCAAAGTTTTCAGCTTTTTCTGGATTTACTAAAATTTTAGAATTTGGAAAAAGTTTTTGTATATCTGTTCCTTGTCCTTCTTTTGCTACATATATTCTTGTTTCTTCTACCTTTTCACCATTAAAATCACCTATATGGCTTACAAAATAATTATTTTGTTCTAACAATTCTTTACTTTTACTAGCAACACCAGAAGTATAGCTACCATTTAAAATTTGAATAGATTTATTAAAGCTATCTTCATATACAATATCTTCTTGTTTTACAGTAGGTTTTTTAAATATATCATATGCAAAATCTTTAGCAGTTTCATCATCTATAATAACATAAGAATGTCCATTTATCATATCTTGAGAACAAGGTATTGTATAACTTTTTATATTTTCAGAGCTTATATTCTTTAATTCTGGTAAATATTTTAGAGCATCTGTTGCTCCAAAATTAGTATCTACATATTGATTAAGAGCGGATAGATATGCTTTAGGGTTAGATAATATAGAGTTTATACTAAGAGCTTTTTCTAGAAATACTTTTATAAATTTTTGTTGAACTTCTATTCTTTCTAAATCTCCTCTGCTATAGCCTCGGTTGTAGTTATCTTTTCTAAAACGCAATAGTTGTTCTGCTTTATCACCATCTAACAGTTGTATTCCTGGCTGTAAGTCTATATATAAGTCTTGTGTAGGGTCACTATATTTCATTCTCATAGGTACATCAAATTCTATACCTCCTATAGAATCTACTATATATCTAAATCCATCAAAGCTAAATTTTAGATAATAGTCTATTTTTATATCTAAAAGTTTTTCTAAATATTCTTGTAAAAATTGCATTCCCATTTCTTTACCATAATATGTTATAGAATTTATTTTTTTCATATCTGGATTATCATTTGCTATGATAGGAAAGTTTTGTACCATAATATTCCACATATCAGATGGTATAGAAACTTTTGTATCTCTAGGTATAGAAACAGTAGATATTTCTTTATTAATAGAATTATAGCAAACTAGCATTATAGCGTCTGCTCTATTATCTCCACTATCTGTACAAGCTATAAGTCCTATTGTCCTTTCTGGAAGTTTAGGAGATACTTTACTAACTATATTTGTGACAAGATTGCTATTATTATTTTCTTTATCATTATTTAGATATGCATAGGCAAAAAAGCTTATAAGTCCTACAAAATATATAGTTAATATAAAAAGCATTATTTTAAAAAAACGTCCAACAAGACTTTTCTTTCGTTTTTTTTGTTTTTTTCTTGAGTTTTTCATATAAACCTCCACATTAATTTTTTATATGCCATTTTTTAGAAAATACTCTTGTAAGATAGAATATAGATCTAAATATCCAATCGATATACATAGAACACCATATTCCATATATACCAAAGTTTAAATAGACTCCTAGAAGCCAAGAAAAAAATACCCTAAATAGAAATAGGCTTATAATAGAGATTCTCATAGTAAATTTTGCATCTCCAGTAGCTCTTAAAGCACTTGGAGTCATAAAAGAAGTTGCCCAAAATATAGGTGTTAGGACAAGAAAAGAATCTACTAAAACTTTAGTATATATAAGAACTGTTTTATCACTTGAGTATAAAAAATAAATTTTTTGACAAAATACAAAGAAAAATATATTAACTATAAGTTGTGTGATGCTTGCCCAAAAAGTTTGAGATAACATAACTTTTTTTGTTTTTTCCATATCACCAGAACCAAAAGCATTACCAGTAGCAGGAACACAAGTTATAAGAAATGTCTTGCTAGGAAGTTGTACTAAATTTGCTATAGAATTTGCTATAGTATTTGCAGATAAAGAAGCTGTTCCCATACCAGACATAAATACTTGTACTAAGAGTTTTCCGCCATTAAATACTATACCATCTATAGAATTTGGTACTGCTATATCAAGGACTGGTTTTAAGATATTATATTTTGTTTTAAATGTAAGTTTTGGCATAGTGAAAAGTCTTGGTCTAAAGTATACAAAATAAAGTAAAATTAAAAATGAAACAAGGCGAGAAGTAAAAAGTCCAAAACCTACACTACTAATACCCATATTTAAATAGTTCATACAAAATAATGAAACTATAACATAAACAATATTAGATAAAAAAGCCCCTATAAGGGGACTTAAATTATCTCCAGTGGCTCTTCTTATCCCAGTAAATACATTAAACAATGTAAGAAAAGGTAAGGATATAGAAGTAAAAAAAAGATAAATACTAGCGGAATCTAATACTTTTTGTTCTGCTTTTCCAAAAAGAAAAGAAAGAAGTATATTTCTAAAAAATATAAGAAAGAGGCTAATTATAATAGAAGCGTATATAGATATAGTAAGGCTATGATTTGCACAATCTTTTGCCTTTTTTATATCGGAGCTACCAACACATTGAGATATAACTGCTGTTATACCACTTGCTATACAAGTTAATACGCTCATAAAAAGAAAGTTTATTTGATCTACCATACCAATACCAGCACTAGCATAGCTACCAAGTCCGCTTATAAGCATAGTACCTAGCATAGTAGAAATTGTAGAAAATGTTTGTTCTAAGGTAACGGGTAGATAAAGATTTATAAATTTAGAATTTTTAATACTTTTCATAAATTTACCCTCTTTCTTATATAAAATTATTTTTTGAAAGAACTTTTTAAAGATACTATTCTATTAAATACTAAATTATCTTTTGTAAAGTGTTTACTATCTGCTACAAAATATCCATTTCTTAAAAATTGGAATCTATCCATTTTTTCAGCAGACAATATGGAAGGTTCTATATAAGCATTTTCTATTGTTACTAAAGAATTTTTATTTTCTATAAGTTCTTTTTCATTTTCTTCCGATGGTATAACAAGATTATCATATAGATTAACTTTAGCTTTTACACAATGTTTAGCACTAACCCAATGGATAGTACCTTTTACTTTTCTTCCAGTAAATCCAGAACCACTTTTTGTTTCTTTATCATAAGTACAATGAAGTTCTATTATTTTGCCATTTTCATCTTTTATAACTTCATTACAAAGGATAAAATATGCTCCTTTAAGACGAACTTCTTTGCCTATAGTAAGACGGAAGAATTTTTTAGGGGCGTCTTCTAGAAAGTCTTCACGCTCTATATAAAGTTCACGAGAAAACATAACTTTTCTAGAGCCAAGAGCTTCATTTTCTGGATTATTTTCTATAATAAGCTCTTCTTCTTCTCCTTCAGGATAGTTAGTTATAACAACTTTTATAGGGTCTAATACTGCCATAACAGTATTTACTTTAGCTTTTAAGTCTTCTCTTATACAATATTCGAGCTGAGCTATATCTACAACACTACTAGCCTTAGAAACACCTACCATTTGGCAAAAATTTACTATAGATTCGCTAGTATATCCACGTCTTCTTATACCAGATAAAGTAACAAGGCGAGGGTCGTCCCAACCATCAACTTTTCCTTCTTCTACTAAGCTTCTTAGGTATCTTTTTCCCATAACTGTATTAGAAAGATTAAGTTTAGCAAACTCTATTTGTCTAGGTTTTATTTCAAATTCTAGTTCATTTATTACCCAGTCATATAGAGGGCGGTGGTCTTCAAATTCCATAGTACAGATAGAATGTGTAATACCTTCAAAAGCATCTTCTAGAGGGTGTGCAAAGTCATACATAGGATATATACACCATTTATCACCAGTTTTATGATGAGGTGTATGAGATATTCTATAGATAACAGGGTCTCTCATATTTATATTAGGAGAGCTCATATCTATTTTAGCGCGTAGAGTTTTCTCTCCATCTTTAAATTCACCATTTTTCATACGCTCGAAAAGCTCTAGATTTTCTTCTACAGAGCGTTCTCTATAAGGACTATTTTTACCAGGGGCTTTAAGGTTTCCTCTTTGCTCTCTTATTTCATCTGCGCTAAGATCGCATACAAATGCTTTACCTTTTTTTATAAGAGTAACGGCACACTCATACATTTTGTTAAAGTAGCTAGAGGCAAAAAATAGTCTATCTTCCCAATCAAATCCAAGCCATTTAATATCTTCTTTTATAGCACGTACAAATTCTTCATCTTCTTTAGCAGGATTAGTATCATCAAAACGAAGATTACATTTGCCTCCATAGTATTTAGCAAGCCCAAAGTTTAAGCATATGCTTTTTGCGTGTCCTATATGCAAATATCCATTAGGTTCTGGTGGAAATCTTGTGTGTATTTTATTAAGCTCTCCTTTTAAATCTTCTTGTATATAATTATGTATAAAATTTCCAGTTTGTGTTATTTCATTTTCCATAGTATTTCTCCTTTATAAAGAATTATTTTCAAAGTCATAACAATAAAAAAGTTTTTTACAATGCTGACAGATACCAAATTTTAAAATTTTATCATTTTCATCTGTAGATAGTTTATAATTTAGCATTATTTTAACATTATTTCCATTTTCTTCACAAATATGATTTACAAAATAAAAATTTTTTGTTTGTTCAAAAGATTTAGCAGTTGAGCTAATATTTTTTAAAATATCAAGAAGCTCCATACTTACCTCCTTTAAATAACTATTAATTAATTATTATATTATAAAGGGAGGAAAACGTCAAATATTATCTAATAAATACTTGATATAATAGTATGAAAGTATTATAATTTTTATATAGAAAGAGGTGTTTATTATGAATATTTTTTTCTTATTAATAGATTTGATATTACCTATTACATTTATTTTATTTTTACCTTTATCAAAGTTTTGTATAAAAATAGGGGTTAATTTTATCATAGGGTTTAGAACAAAAAAATCAATCTCTAGTATAGAAAGTTGGGAAAAAGCTAATTTATTATTTGGAAAATACTTTTTTATTTTAGGAATTTTTTCTTTTATATTTACTTTAGTTTTAAGATTTATTTTACCTTTCCGGATGGAAATAACAACTTTAATTTTAACTATTTTAAATATGATATTAATGTTTATTTTAATAGGAATAATAAATAAAAAGATATGATATTAGTTATAAGTAGGGGTTTATAATATAAAAATTAAAAATTTTAAAAAAAGTGTTGACTTAGTGTTAATTATGTATTATAATATATTTTGTCTTTAGTGATTTAATATTTGCAGTCGTGGCGGAATTGGCATACGCGCTAGACTAAGGATCTAGTGGTCCTAGACCTTGGGGGTTCGAGTCCCCCCGACTGCATATGCGCGAGTGGCTCAGTGGTAGAGCATCGCCTTGCCAAGGCGAGGGCCGCGGGTTCGAATCCCGTCTCGCGCTTATATATAGGGTTATCGCCAAGCGGTAAGGCACAGGGTTTTGATCCCTGCATCCGTAGGTTCGAATCCTACTAGCCCTGTAT
>CALWSK010000005.1 GCA_944384195.1 uncultured Clostridia bacterium | reverse complement strand
ATCGCCAAGCGGTAAGGCACAGGGTTTTGATCCCTGCATCCGTAGGTTCGAATCCTACTAGCCCTGTATTAGCTATGGAGCAAACGCTCCATAGCCTATCATTAAAGATGCGCGAGTGGCTCAGTGGTAGAGCATCGCCTTGCCAAGGCGAGGGCCGCGGGTTCGAATCCCGTCTCGCGCTTACATAGGGTTATCGCCAAGCGGTAAGGCACAGGGTTTTGATCCCTGCATCCGTAGGTTCGAATCCTACTAGCCCTGTATTAGCTATGAACAAAGGTTCATAGCTTTTTTTATTTACTATAATTAATGTATTATTTAATTTTTCAATTATAAAATGTTTTATATTTTAATTATGTTGTAAATTCTGCTATGCCATTTGCTATTCCTATAGCGCAGTTTTGCCTAAAAGTATTAGAAGCTAAAAGAGCCTCTTCTGCAAGATTTGATATAAAAGCTGTTTCTACTAATATAGCCGGCATTCTAGTTAGTCTTAATACAGCAAAGTTTGCCGAAAATATACCTAAGTCCTTTCTTTCTATTTGTCTTACTAGGCTATTGTTTACTACAGAGGCAAAACTTTCAGCTACAGTATTAGGTTTGTAAAAATAAGTAGATGTTCCATTTGCTTCTTTATTTACATTAGAATTACAATGTATACTTACAAAAAAATTTGCTCCCCATTCATTAGCCATTTTAGCTCTATCAGATAGACTAACTGTTTTATCTGTTTTTCTAGAGTATTCTACTTCATATCCCCATTCGGTAAGTATCCTGCCAAGTTTTAATGCTATATCTAAGGTTACATTAGATTCATACAGTCCATTTTGTCCTATAGCTCCAGGATTTTTACCACCGTGTCCGGCATCTATAAAAATTTTCATAAAAAACCCCCTTATAAAACTTATATATATAGTTTATTTAAGAGAGCTTAACTTTTATTACAAAAACATATAAATATTTTAGTATAATAAGATTTAAATTAAATTTTATATTTATAAATATTTTTTTATTTTATATTCAGATATATTGTAATCTTTAGTTATTTTATTTATGATTTCTTCATTTGATACATTAAATTCTTTTGGTGTTTTTATTATACCTTGAATCATACCTTCTTCTCTGCCTTGTTCTAAGCAGTCTTCAAAAGCTTCTTATTTCCAAATTAACTTTGCATCTTCAAGATTAAATTTAGTATATAACATATTTACTACCTAGCTTCCATTTTGTTTAAAAAAATCTTTCAAAATATTTTTATCTAAACATTGTTTTATTGCAAGTTTTATACAATATTCTAATAAGTTGGTTTGTTTTATAGTATTTTTGTAGTGTTCTATATATTCTCTAATAAGATATATAAAATAACTATATGCATTAAGTGTAGTAGATTTTTCTACAATACTATTATGTTCTTTATAATTTATAATGTCTACTACTAGTTCTAGATTTGTACTTTAAATGCGTCTGATAAATAAAGCTTACATCTTTTTTCATATTTACTTTGACCATTATATAAAACTATAAATTCTGGCTTTGGTATTTCTATTAGCTTGCTTTTATACACATTTTCATTATCAAGAATTTTTTCATATTCTCTAGCTATATATAATAGGAATCTAAGAGGCATATTTTTATTTATTGAATTTTGATGTTCTATAAGCATAACTAATTTATCATCTATTGTAAAACATAAGTCATTGTTTCTTTCCATAAATAAGACATCTTCAAGCGTTATTATATTTATTTCAGTTGTTTCTAAATCATAGTTTGTACCTTTTATAGCATTATATAATTCTAATATTTCTTTTTTATTAGAAAATAGTTTTACAAAAATACTATCTTTATAATTTCTATTTGTATTCATATAAATTTACTCCATAAGCATTAAAGATAATATTATATTATCATATATAATGTAAAAACACAATAATAGTAATATCAGTATAATAATAAAAATTAATAGATATAATATTCAAATAAGTATTAATTGTCAATTTTAATACTAATTTGCTTTGTATATTAAAATATTTTATAAATAAGAGTGGTTAATATGTATGTAAAATAAATTTAAGGTAATAGCACAAAATTTTTTATGCTATTAATTTTTTATGTAAATTTATAAAATATTTTTATAAAGAAATATTTACAGTTTAGTTTATTTTGGTGTTAATAATTATTTTTTATTATACATTTTGATTAAAATGTCGTATAATAGTAAAAAAGGAGGGATTATATTATGAAAAAAAATAAAATTTTATTTATTATATTTATAATCTTATTATTTATTTTTTGTATAGGCATTATTGTTATTGCAATGCCGAGTTTTAAACGTATAGATTATAAAGAATCTATAGGAATAGATAAAAATACAATAGGAGTTAATTATCAATTTAATAATGTAAAGCTTGATAACTATCCTATAGTTAAAGAAAATGAAATATATTTACCTATAGACTTAGTTAAAGATTATATAGATAAATATATTTACTGGGATGAAAATGAGGATACAATAACTATAACTAATGAAGAAAAAGTAATTAGGATGAAGACAGAACAGCTAGAATACTATATAAATGATGAGCCAATAGAGCTTAATTTTCCAGTGTATAATATAGATAAAGTAGCTTATCTTCCTAAGTCTTTCCTAGAAGAGTTATATTCTATAAATATAGATTATATAGATAAAACTAAAATGATGAATATAGAAAATAAAGCATATAAGATGGCATATGTTAAAAGAAGTACTAATTTAAGACAAGAAGGAAATAGAAAAGCTCCAATAATTCAAAATATAAAAAGAAAAGAAATGGTTTATTTTAATGAATTAGGAGATAAATATACTAAAATTTGTACTGAAAAAGGATATACTGGATATGTAAAAACAAAGTTGTTAAAAGATATAATAGATGTTGGTGTAGAGAGAAAATATGATAATGATTATGAGGCAAAATCTCCTTGGAAACCGGAAGATGGTAAGATAAATTTAGTTTTTGACCAGGTACAAAAAGTAGAATCTAATTCTAGTAGTTTTAGAAGAACTGCTATAGATGGTGTTGATGTATTAGTACCTACATGGTTTTCTTTTAAGGACAAGTCTGGAAAGATAATAAATATAGCAGATAAGAGTTATGTGGACTTTGCTCATAAAAATGGAGATAAAGTTTGGGGACTTATAACAGATAATTTTGATAGCGAAATATCACATGCTATATTATCATCTACAAAAACAAGAGAATATGTTATAAAGCAATTATTAGCATTTGTATCAACTTATGATTTAGATGGTATTAATATAGACTTTGAAAGTGTTTTAGCTAAAGATAGTGATAATTATATTCAATTTTTGAGAGAACTTTCACCAGCTTTAAGAATGCAAGGTGCGGTATTATCTGTTGATTTATTTGTTCCTAAGCCTTGGACAGAACATTATAATAGAAAAGAAGTAGGAAAGATAGTAGATTATGTTGTAGTTATGGGATATGATGAACATTATTCAGGTTCAGAGAATGCCGGTTCTGTTGCTTCTTTAGATTGGAGCGAAATTGCTATAAAAGATACTTTAACTCAAGATGTCCCAAAAGAAAAATTAATTCTTGGAATACCTTTCTATACTAGAATGTGGACTATTATAACAGAAAATGGTGAGGAAAAGCTATATTCTAAGGCTATGGGTATGCAAGAAGCTTATGACTTTATAATAGAAAAAGATGGTAAGTTTGTATATGATGAAGAAACAGGACAAAACTATGGAGAAGCTACAAGTGGGAATAGATTTTATAGAGTTTGGCTTGAAGATACTCAAAGCGTAGAAAAAAGGCTAGAGCTTGTAAATAAGTATGATATAGCTGGAGTTGGAGCTTGGAAAAGAGGATTTGAAACAGAAGAAGTTTGGCATATTATAAAGGAAAAAATGAAGGGATAAAAATGACAATAGAAGAAAAAATTTATTCTTTTGAAAATGAAAACACAGTTATAGGTATAGGAGATGCTAGTCCTTTTTATGAGATAGAAGAAATACTTAAATCTATAGATACACCATTTGTAGAAAAAGATATAAAAAAAAGAATAGACCCTAGGCTAACATATGAAAATGCTAATAGTATAATAGCTATGGGGCTTTCTTATGATAAAATTTTTGTAGGACAAAATGATAATAGGTTAAGAGCTAGCTTATCTGTAGGAGCTATGGGACTTGATTATCATATAATATTAAGGCAAAAGCTAGAGGAGCTAAAGGCTTATGCAAAAATAGAGGGACTAGTATTTGTAGATACGGGGCCATTAGTAGATAGAGAAGTATTTAAAAGGTGTAATCTTGGTAAGTTTGCTAAAAGTGGTAATATGATAAACAAAAAGCTTGGCACCATATTTTTTATAGGATATATACTAACTAATGAAAGGTTAGAGCCTACTAAAAAACAAGAAGATATAGATTATTGTAAAGACTGCAATATGTGTATAAAAGCTTGTCCTAGTGGTTGTATAAGAGAAGATGGATATGATTATAAAAACTGTATATCTTATCTTACTCAAAAAAAGGAACTAGATGAAAAAGAAAGATATATGATAAAAAGACAACTTTATGGCTGTGATATTTGTCAGAAAGTTTGCCCATATAATAAGAAAGTTTTAAAAGAGGAAATATCAGATATAGATATTTTTTATCCAGATATAGAAACATTACTTTTTATGAGTAATAAAGAATTTGAAAAAACTTATAAAAAGACTGCTTCTGGCTGGAGGGGGAAAAAGGTTTTACAAAGAAATGCTATAATAAGCCTTGCTAATAGGCCATATTCTAAAGAGGCTCTTGATTTAATAAATAAAAAAGAAAAGGAAAATAATGAATATTTAAGCCAGTATATAGCTTGGGCTAAAAAGAGGATACAACAAAATGGGATATTTTAATTCTAGAGGACTAAGGGGTAGCACCTTAGAAGAAATTATAAATCTTACAAATGAAGTATATAAGCAGAAAAATTTGGCAATAATCCAAAAGATACCAACACCTATAACTCCAGTAAAGATAGAGGGAAAAAACATAACTTTAGCTTATTTTAATGAAAAAAGTACAGTAGACTATCTAGGAGCGGTTCAAGGTATACCAGTGTGTTTTGATGCCAAAGAAGTCAGTAAAAATATCTTGCCTTTACAAAATATACATAGCCATCAGGTAGAGTTTATGGAAAGTTTTGAAAGACAAGAGGGTTTAGCTTTTTTTCTTGTATATTTTAAAATGTATGAAGAATATTATTATTTGCCATTTAAGGATTTAAAGAAATATTGGGACAAGGCTAAAGATGGTGGCAGAAAATCTATTCCATATAAAGAATTTGATAAAAAATATATAATAAGAGCAAAAGGACAATTTTATATACATTATTTAGAGGCAATAAACACATATCTAAAAAATATATAAAAGAAGGTGTTCTTATGATTAAAATAGCAATAATATTATTAAGTTTACTATTAGTAGGTTGCGATACAAAACAAAAACAAGATATAGTAGCAGTTAATCTTCCAAAGTATAATTTAGAAAAGAACTTATATAATCTATATGTAAAAGAAGAATATCAACTTAAAAAATATGAACCTCAAAATAGTTCATATCTTGGTATGTATATTGAAAATACTAGTGGAGATTTTATAAAAGAATTTGAAGATTATACTAATACTAAACCTAATGTATATTTATATAGATTAAAGCTTGGAGAGAGTTATCCTATGTCTTGGGTATTAAATTGCTATTCTAATATGAAGATGCCTTTTATAACTATTTTGCCTCCAGATGATAAGGAAAAGTTTTTTGATAGAGAACTTATAAAAAGTATGGCAAAAGAGTTTGGAAATCTACATATACCTATATTTGTAAATCTTTATCCGGTTGATGATATTTTGTTAGATAAGACAGAGTATATAAAATTTTTTCAAGATGCTTCTGGATATTTTAAGCTATATGCTCCAAATGCTTCTTTAGTATTTAGTCTTGATAAAGATTTTGTCTATCAGGTGGATAAATTTTATCCAGGAGATAGTTATGTAGACTGGGTTGGAATAGATATATACGAGGATATAAAAAAAGATAATAATTTAGATATAATGTTTAAAGAGTTAGATTTTATATATGATAAGTTTTCAAAAGAAAAGCCTATATTTTTAAATCTTGGGATATCACATTTTGGTAGTTTATCTTATGAATATAATATTGAAAATAAAATAGAAGAGCTAAGGAGATATTTTTATCTTCCTAAAAAATATAATAGGATTAAAATGATAAATTATCAAAATTATGATACATTTAATACAAATAAAATAAATAAACAAAATTATCTTATAACAGATAATAAAAAGATATTAAATTCTTACACAGAATATGCTAATAATGGTATATTTTCTAAAAATATAAACTTTGATAATAATCAAAAGCAGATAAAACAAGAAAATAAGTTAGGTATGTTAGCATATAAAATAAACGGAGAATTTTTTGTAGAAGAAAACTTTTTAGATTATTTTAATATAGATAAAACAGTTATAAAAGAGAATGTAAATTTAGATAATAAAACTTATTATAAGTTAAATAATATTATAGGGGACAAGGGAACGTTTTATATAGATGAGAATAGTAAAAAAATAACTATAGAATGGTAAATGGAGGAGAAGTTGTAGTGAGTTATAAAATACTTGTTGTAGATGATGAGAGCAGTATATTAAATATTATAGCATTTAATCTAAAAAAGGAAGGTTATAGCGTTGTTACAGCACAAGATGGAGAAGAGGCTATAGAAATGTTTAAGGCAGAAAAACCAGACCTTATTTTACTTGATATAATGATGCCTAAGATAGACGGCTATGGAGTGTGTAAAAGGATAAGAGATGTAAGCGAAGTACCTATTATTATGTTAACAGCAAGAGCAGATGAGGTAGATAAAGTATTAGGGCTTGAAATAGGTGCAGATGATTATGTAACAAAGCCATTTAGTAATAGAGAGCTTATGGCTCGTGTAAAAGCAAATCTTAGAAGAAAAATAAAAGAAAGTTCAAGTTCACAAAGTGGTAATATGAAAAATTTTGGAGAGCTTAGTATAGATTTTGATAGATATGAGGTATTAAAAAGAAATGAGCCTATAAATCTTACTATAAAAGAATTTGAGCTTTTAAAATTTTTGGCTTTAAATGAAAATCAAATTTTTACAAGAGAGGCCATATTATCAGAAGTTTGGGGATATGAATATTTTGGAGATTTAAGAGCAGTAGATGTTACTATAAGAAGGCTAAGAGAAAAAATAGAAGATGACTCTAGCAAACCAAAATATATAAACACAAAAAGAGGTATAGGCTATTATTTTATGGCCTAGTGGGTGATTATGAAAAGCGTTAGATTTAAACTTATTTTTATATATTTTATTTTAGTTTTTATAGTTATGATAATAAGTGGTACTTTTATTATATTTAGTATCCAAAAACAAGAGATAAGCAAAGTAGAAGAAGAGCTTAGGAGCTTTTCTAAGGCCATAAAAGAGCAGATAGTAGATGAATATCAAAATCCTGAAGATTTCCAAAATGGATTTACGGACTTATTTATTAAAAAAGTTTTTAACCAAAATATACAAGGGGTTATAATAGATAAGGACGGAAAGACGATAGCAGGTACAAATTATACAAAAGATGATATACCTTACGAGTATAAAAATTCTGTTGTTATATCTGCACTTAATGGAAAAGAGCAATTTAGTAAATCTAAAAAGACAGTTGATGAAAATTCGGAAATCAAGGAATGGTTAAGCTATGCTATGCCAGTATTTGATAGCGAAAATAAGCTAGAATATGTTATATACACTAAAGTAGATGCTAGTAATGTAAATCAAACACTAAGGCAAACTATAAATACTATAGGTATAGCTGTTATTATAGCGCTTATTTTAGCTATAACACTAGGAGGACTTTTTGCAAATACTATAACAGGTCCTATATCAGTACTTACTAAAAAGGCTAATTTATTAGCTAAAGGTAATTTAGAACAACATATAATAGTACGTGGTGAAGATGAGATAGGCCAGCTAACAAGAAGTTTTAATCATATGGCAAGAGAGCTTAGGAAAACTGTTTCTGAAATGGAAAATGAAAACAACAAATTAGAAATAGTCCTACATAATATGACAGATGGCGTAGTAGCTTTTGATGATATAGGAAGTCTTATACATGCTAATAAGGAATTCTATGAACTTATGGGTTTAGATGAAGAAGATAATTATAAGATAAATCTTGACTATTTTTTAAATAGAATAAATCTTGCTAAAAATCAAATAAGCGTAGATAAAAATACAGAATGTTTTTTAGATAGAGATGGAAAATATATACAAGTTGTACTTATACCTTATACTGGTAAAAATAAGTTTATAGAAGGCATAATGGTAGTTTTAAAAGATATAACAAAACAAAAAAAGCTAGATAATATGCGAAAAGAATTTGTAGCTAATGTGTCTCATGAGATAAGAACACCTATAACTACTATAAAAAGCTATACAGAAACTTTATTAGATGGAGCTATAGAAGAAAAGGAGCTAGCTATAGATTTTCTAAATACAATAAATGAAGCTACAGATAGAATGAAATTTTTAACAGATGATTTATTAGAACTGTCTAGATTTGATGATGGAAGAATAAGTTTTCATTTTAAAAAAGTTAATCTTTATGATATAGTATTAGGATGCGTAAAGCAAAATATTATGATGGCAAATAAGAAAAACCAAAAATTAGTTTTTGAAGAGCCAGATGAAAAACAACTTTATATAAAAGCTGATGCCGGTAGGATAAACCAAGTGTTAAATAATATTATATCAAATGCTATGAAATATAGCCCAGAAAATACTCTTATAGAAATATTTATAACTACAAGTGTAAATGATTATAGCGTTAGTATAAAAGATAGAGGTATGGGTATTCCAAAAGAGGATATCCCTAGGATATTTGAAAGGTTTTATAGGGTGGACAAAGCTAGAAGTAGGGCTATGGGAGGTAATGGGCTTGGGCTTTCTATAGCAAAAGAGATAATGACAGAGCATAATGGAGATATAAAGGTTTATAGCAAGTTATCAGAAGGAACAACAATGCAGGTTATATTTAAAAAATATACAGATAAAGAGCCTTTACAGTTTAACTATGAAAACCAGAATTTTTAAAAGGTGATAATATGTATCTTAATAGATGGAAAAATTTTATAATAGGCTTTTTGATATTTTTAGCTATATATCAAACTAATGTATTATGGTTTAATAATTATTTTAATAATAAAAATTTTAATAGAGTAAATATACAAAATGAAACTTTATTTCTTACAGATAGTATCTTGATAAACACAGGAGATAATAAGTTTATAAGAAAATTTAATAACATATCAAATTCTGAATATAAGAGAATTTTTGATGAAACTATATATTTAGCTATAAAAAATGGAAGATTTGAGTTTATTGAAAAATATAATTTAGATAATATTTTAAATAACAAATGTGTTATATATACTTATGATTTTATTATTAATACAAAATATGTTAAAGATATTTTTAATATAAAATCTAAACATTTTTCAAAGCTAGATAATTTTGATAGAATAATTATTATTCCAAGCAAGGATTTAAACTATGAGATAAAAGTTGTATTTTTATCTAGCAAAAGTCTAAAAGCATATGAAGTTTTATATAAAAAGGAATCTGTTAATCAAAAGATTTTAGATACAATAGAAGATTTTAAATATTTAGAAAATAGAGAGTTTTATTTTGTATCTAGCCAGGAAGGATTAGAACAATATTTTAATCAAAATGAATTTTTACCAAAAGCAAAATTAGATAGTTTATATATTGATAATATAAAAGCTACTAATCCTCTTGAAAATGGAGGAGGTATTTTATTATCTGAAAGCGAAAAATATGTAGATGTATTTTTTGAAAATCCAGCTATAAAATCTAGTTTATTTATAAATAACACTTACACATACAATGACGAAAATATAATTGTAAAATATTATCCAGATGGTATATTAGAGTATGTAGAATATAAAAGTAATATTTCAAAGAATAATAAAGAAAGTGCTTATAAAATAGCTGTAAATTTTTTAAAAAAAGATACTAATATAAAAAATGAATATTATCTTAGTAATTATATAGAAGATATAGATAAAACAACATTTTATTTTGATTATAAAATAAATAATTTTCCTATTATGCTATCTGAAAGTTTTAAGAAAAAAATAGATATGAAATCTATTATAGAAGTAACTGTGGAAGATGGTAGAGTATCTAAATATAAAAGGCTTATTTATAATTTTGAGCTAAGCCAAGATTATAAGGTTTTAAAGCAAGATTTTCAAATGCTTTTAGATGATAAACAAAAATTAGATAGAATGTATTTATCCTATATATTTGACAATCCAGAAGAAGACATATCTATAAAATGGGTTTTAGATGATGGAGATAATATTTTAATAAAAGAGGCTAGCTAGGGGGATGTATGGATACAAAACTTACTAAAAAATATACCATAATATTTTTATTAATTTTAAATATAGTTTTGTTTTTTATAAATATTTTAGCTAGGGATAATTATTCTATAAGTAAACAACAAAAAGATAATATTTTATCATATACAAATAAAGAAAATATAGAATTAAAGTTTAAAATAGCAAATAAATATTATCCCATGAGAAGTATAAATATGAAAAAGATATCCTATAATGAAACTAAGTTAAGAGAGGTATTTTTTGATACAAAAAAATATATAGATAGACAAGAAAGTTTTGAAAGTATTATTTTATCTCAAGATGAAAAAATATTAACTATAAATAATTTTTTTGTATATTTTAGTGATTTAGAGGGAAAGAATGAGTTTATATTTAAAGAAGATAATGCTCTTAAAATAGCTAAAAAATATAAAAAAGATATAGAGAAAATATATGGCAGACTATATTTTGATAATATAAAATTTTATCCTGAATATATAGAAATAGATTATTTTCAAAAGGTAAAAGGTTATAAAGTGTTTAATAATATATTAAATATAAAAGTTTATAAAAATGGAAGTTTAGATTTATATTTTAATTTTTATAAAAATATAAAAGAAAAATATGAAAAGATAAATATTTGTTCTCCAGATGAAGCCATATATACTTTTGTTAAAGAAATAAGAAAGATTATAGTTGATGAAAAAATTATTGTAGAAGATATGGAGCTTGGATATTATTTAAAAGACTATAATGAAGATATTTCTTTTATATTTAATCCTTATTATAGGTTTTTATTAGATGATGGAAGTATATTTTATATAAATGCTTATACAAATACTTTTGAATATGATTCTAACTTTACAAGAGGAGATGTAATATTTTAGCTTAGGTTTTTATTATTTATTGTCGATATAAATTTAGAGGTGATATAAATGATAAATTCTATTTCTAATAATATAAAAACTTATGCTAAAAATGAAATAAAGCAAGATAAAAAAGAAACAAAACAAAAAACAGAAACAAAACAAGAAAATGATGGCGTGGTATATGAGGCTTCAAAAGAAAAAATATCAGAGCAAGATAGAAAGATAGACGCATATAAGGAAAAACAAAATATAGATGCTATGTTAAAACAAGCAGAATTGCAAACTAAAAATTTTGAAAAATTAGTTAGCAGTATGTTTGATAAGCAAGCAAATAAATTTAGCCTTGTTACTAAATTTGAAACTGGAGGCTTAAAAGAATTTTATAAAAATCTTACTGTAGATGCAAAAACTATAGCTAAAGCTAAAGAAGATATATCAGAAGATGGATATTATGGTGTAAAACAAACTTCAGAAAGAATAGTAAGCTTTGCTAAAGCTGTAGCAGGAAATGACCCTAAGAAATTAGAAGAGATGAGAAATGCAGTAGAAAAAGGCTTTAAACAAGCAGAAAATATGTGGGGCGGAGAGCTTCCAGAAATATCAAAACAAACATATGATAAAGTTATGGATACTTTCGATGAACTTCAAGGAATTAAAAAAGAAGAGAAAAAAGAAGCTTAAATTTTAAGGTGTAGACTTAGTCTACACCTTTTTTTAATACAGAAAATATTTTAAATATTAAATTATAAAAATATTGACAATTGTAGCAAAAAGATATAATATAAATATATGAACATATATTCATATATTGGAGGTGTTATTTTGGAAGATAATTTTAATAATGAAATTTGTGATTGTCTTAATATAGATAAAGTAAACAAAATTAAGGAAGAAGCTCTTTCTGAAGAGATGATTTATGATATGGCAGATTTTTTTAAGGTTTTTTCTGATTCTACAAGACTTAAAATATTATATACTCTTTGGCAAACTGAAATGTGTGTAAGAGATTTAGTAGAAGCAGTAGATATGACACAATCGGCAGTATCACATCAGCTAAGGGTGTTAAGACAAAATAATTTAGTAAAATGTAAAAGAGAAGGAAAGGCTATAATATATTCTTTAGATGATGAGCATGTTTTTGAAATATTAAATCAAGGTTTATCCCATCTTTTACATAGGGGGAGATTTTTATGAGACTTGAATTAGTAAACCTTGATTGTTCACATTGTGCTAGCCTTATAGAAGAAGAAATAAATAAGCTAGATAATATAAACCAAGCAAACCTAAACTTTATAAATAAAAGCTTAAATTTGGAGTTAGCAAGTGGAGCTAATGAGAAAAAAGTATTAGAAGAAATAAATAACATAATAAAAAAAATAGAGCCAGATGTATATATAAAACAAGAAGATAAGGTTTTAAAGTTTGAGCTAGTAAATCTTGATTGTTCACATTGTGCTAGTCTTATAGAAGAAGAGCTAAATAATCAAGATAGCATAAACCAAGCAAACCTAAATTTTATAAATAAAAGCTTAAGTTTGGAGCTAGCAAGTGGAGCTAATGAGAAAAAAGTATTAGAAGAAGTAACTAATATAATAAAAAAAATAGAGCCAGATGTATATATAAAACAAGAAAATAAATCTTTGGGAAAAAATGATGATAAAAAAGAAAATAAAGATTTAGCTAGAATAATTGCTGGTGGAACAATATTTTTGATATCTTTAATATTAAAATTTGATTTAGGATTTTTAATAGCTTATATTATACTAGGATATGATATAATATATAAATCTTTAAGAAATATTTTAAAAGGTAAAATATTTGATGAAAATTTTCTTATGGCTCTTGCTACAGTAGGTGCAATAATAATAAAACAATATTCTGAGGCAGTAGCTATAATGTTTTTATATCAGCTAGGCGAATATTTTCAAAGAAGAGCAGTTGGTAAATCTAGAAATGCTATAAAAGAACTTTTAAACTTAAAACCAGAATATGCAACATTAGAAGATGGTTCAGTAGTTTATCCAGAAAATATAGAAAAAGGCGAAATTATAGTAGTTAAAACAGGTGAGAAAATAGCTTTAGATGGTGAGATTATATCTGGAGATGCATTTTTGGATATGTCTGCTCTTATAGGAGAGAGCGTACCTAGAAAGGTATCTAAGGGAGATTTAGTTCTTAGTGGTAGTATAAATACAAATGGAGTATTAAAAATAAAAACTACAACAGAATATAAAAATTCTACAGTTGCAAAAATATTAGACTTAGTAGAAAATTCTTCTATGCAAAAGTCTAAAACTGAAAATTTTATATCTAAATTTGCTAAAGTATATACTCCAGTAGTAGTTTTTATTGCCTTATTTTTAGCTATATGTATGCCTATATTAATGGGTCATAATTTTTCTTTTTGGTTACAAAAAAGTCTTGTATTTTTAGTTTCTTCTTGCCCTTGTGCTCTTGTCATATCTGTTCCTCTTAGCTTTTTTAGTGGACTTGGATATGCTTCTAAAAAGGGAATATTAATCAAAGGAAGCACATATATACAAAATCTTAGCAATATAGATGCTATTATTTTTGATAAAACAGGAACTCTTACAAAAGGCGTGTTTGAAGTAAATTATATAGATGTAGAGGAAGATAAAAAAGAGCAGGTGTTAAATTATCTTTATAATATAGAAAAATATTCTATTCATCCTATAGCAAAATCTATAGTAAAATATTGTAGTGATAATTATAATCCTTATGATTTGGAAGTGGAAGATTTTAAAGAAATTAGTGGTCTTGGGATTAGTGCTAAAATAGGTGATGACAAAATATTTGTAGGTAATGAAAAACTAATGCTAAATAATGATATACAAATTAGAAATACTGATAAAAATGGAAGTGTTGTTCATATAGCAAAAAATGGAAAATATCTTGGATATTTGGTTGTATCTGATATTATAAAAGAAAACGCAAAAGCTCTTATAAATAATCTAGATACAAAAACTGTTATGTTAAGCGGGGATAAAAAAGAAAATGCTATATTTGTAGCTAATAAGATAGGTATAGATAAGGTATATTGGGAGCTTTTACCTCAAGATAAAGTAGAAAAATTTAAAGAAATAAAAAATAAATACAACACAGTATGTTTTGTAGGAGATGGAATAAATGATGCTCCTATTTTATCTATTGCAGATGTTGGGATATCTATGGGGAGTATAGGTTCTGATATTGCTATAGAAGCATCAGACGTTGTTATTATGAATGATGATTTGGATAAAATATATGATGCTATAAGAATTAGTAAAAAGACTATGTTTACAGTCCGTTTTAATGTAATTATGGCTCTTTCTATAAAATTTGCAGTGCTTATTTGGGCTATATTTGGAAATGCTCCTATATGGGTGGCAGTATTTGCAGATGTAGGGGTATCATTAATAGCTATATTAAATGCTATGAAGAAAAAATAAGAAAAGCGTGGGTATGTCTCAGGCTTTTTATATTTAAAAACTATAAGATTTAGCATTATTTGACTTTATAAGTTACTATTGATATAATATAAATACCAAAATATAGAATATATTTTTTATAACAGGTTATAATTTACATAAATAAAAATAATTTAATAGGAGGCAAAATTATGCAATTAAAATTTACAAAAAAAGCCGAAGAAGTAATATCTAATTCGGGCAAAAATGCATCAAATTTTAATCATAATTATATAGGGACAGAGCATCTTTTATTAGCTCTTTCTCAAGTTAAAAATAGTGTTGCTAGCAAGGCGCTTGAGATGAAAAATGCTACTAGCAAAAATATAGAAAATGAAATAATAAATATATTAGGTATATCTAATTTAAAGATGACAAGGGCTATAGAGTTTACACCAAGGCTTAAACGTATATTAAATATGAGTTGTGATGAAGCCCTTCTTATGAGAACAGGATACATAGGGACTGAACATATTCTGATGGCTCTTATAAAAGAATCTAGTTCTATATATGGAGATAGCGTTGCTATAAAGATATTAAAAAATTTAAATATAAGTCCACAAGCGCTTTTAAATGATATTTTGGTTATGCTCGGTGAAGGAGAAAATCAAAATGCAAATTCTATAGGAAAGCCTTATACAAATAATAAAAGATATAGAAATACTCCAACTTTAGATAAATATAGTAGAGATTTTACAGAGCTTGCTATAGAACATAAATTTGATCCAGTAGATTGCAGAGAAAAGGAAATAGAGCGTGTTATACAAATATTATCTAGAAGGACAAAAAATAATCCTTGCCTTGTAGGAGAGCCAGGTGTTGGTAAAACGGCTATAGTAGAAGGGCTTGCAGAAAAAATATCAAAAGGTGATGTTCCGGAGATATTAAAAGATAAAAGGGTTGTTTGCCTTGATATATCTTCTGTTGTGGCAGGTTCTAAGTATAGAGGAGAATTTGAAGATAGAGTAAAAAAATTATTAAAAGAAGTAAAAGATAGCAATAATATAATTTTATTTATAGACGAGATACACACTATTATAGGAGCAGGTGGAGCAGAAGGGGCTATAGATGCTTCTAACATATTAAAGCCATCTTTAGCTAGAGGAGAAATACAAATAGTAGGAGCAACTACTCTAAACGAATACAGAAAATATATAGAAAAAGATACGGCTTTAGAAAGAAGATTTCAACCAGTAAATGTTGACGAACCTACAGAAGAAGATGCTATAAAAATGTTAAAATCTTTAAAGGATAAATATGAAATGCATCATAGCGTTAAAATAACAGATGAAGCTATAGTATCTGCTGTTAAGCTTTCTTCAAGATATATAACAGATAGATTTTTGCCAGATAAAGCTATAGATATATTAGATGAGGCATCATCAAAAGTTAGGCTTGCAACATTTACTATGCCACCAGAAGTTAAAGCTATAGAAGATGAACTTTTAGACTTATCAAAAGAGAAAGAAGAAGCTATAAAAAATGAAAATTATAAAATAGCAGGAGAGATAAAACTTAAGGAAGAAGAGCTAAGAAATCAGCTTGAAGAAAAGAAAAACTCTTGGAAAGATAACAATATAAAAGAAGCCCAAGTAGTTACTATTGATGAGATATGCGACGTTATATCTAGTTGGACAGGTATACCAGTTAAAAAAATGCAAGAAGAAGAGGGCGAACGCCTTAGAAATATGGAAGAGATTTTGCATAAAAGAGTAATAGGGCAAGATGATGCAGTAAAAGCTATAGCTAAAGCAGTAAGAAGAGGAAGAATAGGGCTTAAAAATCCTAAAAGACCTATAGGTTCATTCTTATTTTTAGGTCCAACAGGTGTAGGAAAAACAGAGCTTTCTAAGGCACTTAGCGAAGTACTTTTTGGCGATGAAAATTCTATGATAAGAGTAGATATGAGCGAATTTATGGAAAGGCATAGTTCTGCTAAGCTTATAGGAGCGCCTCCTGGATATGTAGGATATGAAGAAGGCGGACAACTTAGCGAAAAGATAAGAAGAAAGCCTTATTCTGTAGTTCTTTTTGATGAAATAGAAAAAGCTCATCCAGATGTATTTAATCTTTTATTACAAGTATTAGATGATGGACATATAACAGATGCTAAGGGAAGAAAAGTAGATTTTAAAAATACTGTTATAATAATGACCTCTAATATTGGAGCTAGAAGTATAACAGAAAGTAAACAATTAGGTTTTGCTACAAAAGAAAATCAAGAGAAAAAATATGAAGATATGAAGAAAAATGTTATGGAGCAAGTAAAAAAAGTATTTAAGCCAGAATTTTTAAATAGAATAGATGATACTATAGTGTTCCATACTCTTGATAAAGCACAAGTTAAACAAATAGCAAATCTTATGTTAGAGGAGCTAATAGAAAGAGTTAAAAATAACCTTAATATTTCTTTATGCTTTGATGAGAAAGCTATAGATAAAATAACAGAGCTTGGCTATGACAGTAGTTATGGAGCAAGACCTTTAAGAAGAGCTATTCAAAGCAATATAGAAGATATTTTTGCAGAAAAATATTTAGAAAAAGATTTTCAATCTGGAGATAAGCTAAATATTTGTTATGATGAAGAATTTAAATTTAATAAGATATAACAAAAAGCTTGTAGATTTTATCTACAAGCTTTTTATATTTATGGAGTGTTAAAAACTGGGTCTCCTACGGTTTCTTCTACTATTACATGTGTTGTAGTTTGTTCTGTAGTTGTATGTTGAGTTGTTATCTGCTCTTGAGGTGTAGAAGGTATAGTATTTCCTATTTCTTTAGGAAATGTTGTTTCTACACTAGTAGGTTCTTTATGGTTTTGATTTGGATTAATTATAACCGGTTCATTTGTTGTATGTTGAGTTGTTTCTGTGTTTTCTAGTAAATCTGTTGAAGATTCTGTGATATTTGGGTCTATAATTACATTTTCTTCTAAATGAATATCGCAAGTTTCTGTAGGAGCTGGATTTTCATCTGTAAAATCGTAAATAGATTTAACTATAATACTTTCTTTAGGACAGAAATCGCCGGCTAATTTTCCAGAATCTTTACATATAGATATTAGTTGGTGTTTTTCACAATATTTTTTAGGTTCTGTACCTTTAAGGAACATATCAGTAATAACTCTATTTCCTCTAGGGTCATTTTTGCAATCTTCTGTTGCTAAAAGTCCAGAATCTAAACATATAGATACGTCTATAATACCACTAGGTCTTGGCCCAAAGTTTGCTTTAGGTAAGTTTTTATGAACTTCTTCCATAACTTTTCGCCATAGCACAAGATGGTCTTTTTCGTTAGGGATAACTCTTTTTCCACCTACTCTAGCAGACATATTAGGAATAACATTGTCATATCTATCATATCCATACCATATACCAGCAGCATAATAAGGAGTATAGCCTACAAAAGTTAAATCTCTAGTATCTTGAGTTGTTCCGGTTTTTCCGGCTATAGGTATAGATATAGATTTAAATTTAGCAGCAGTACCTGTTCCCTTAGTAACAACATCTTCCATCATATCTGTAAGCATATATGCAGTAGTTTCTTTTAAAACTTGTTTAGGTTCTCTATTAGTATTATCTAATATTACATTTCCGTCGTGGTCTAAAACTTTAGTATATAGCTTAGGTTCATAGTATTTTCCGCCATTTGCTATACAGGCATAAGCTGCTGTAACTTCCATTTGAGTAACACCATAAGTTATACCGCCTAGGGCAGTTGAAAGGTGATTATCATTTTCAAGAGTTGTAAAACCAAAGTTTAGTAGATATTTATAAGCAGTATCTACACCAACCATATTCATAGCTTTTACTGCAAGTATATTCATAGATTGTTCTATACCTTCACGGACTGTGCTAGGACCTCTGTAAGCCTCACCATACCAGTTTTTAGGGCTATATTTACCTATAGTGATAGGTTCATCTAATATAACGCTACCTGGCATAAGAACATTTGTATCTATAGCAGGAGCATAAGCGGCTAATATTTTAAATACAGAACCGGGTTGTCTTTTAGCATCTGTTGCTCTGTTAAATCCACGGTTTACAGTTTTTTCATCTCTTCCACCGATAAGAGCATTTACATAGCCATTTTTATAGTCTATTATAACCATAGAAGCTTGAGGCTGTGTAGAATAATCTACTCTATCTGCTATAATTTTTTGAGTAGATGTAAGAGATTTTTCTATTTCTGCTTTTTTATCGGCAACAAACTGTTCACCTTGTTCTTTTGTCTTTACAAATTTTCTATATTCAGAATGTTTTTGCTTTCCAGTAGAAGAGTCTTCTACGGAAACAGTATAAGTAACATCATATTTATATACAACATTAGGGAAGTTGTCGTCATTTGTTATTACATCTTCTACTATTTTTTGTATAGCTGGATCTTTTGTAGAATATATTTGTAATCCAGCATTATATATAAGGTTTACTGCTTGAGCTTCGCTTATATTGTGTTTATCTTGAAGGTCTTTAGATACTTGTTCAAATAAAGCATCTTCAAAATAACCGTGTATTACATTACCTTCTACTTTCTTTTTAGCATTTCCATCTGATATTTTAGAGTAGATATCTTCTGCCATAGCCTCGTTATATTGGGCTTGTGTTATCATACCTTGTTCTATCATATGGTTTAAAATTTTAGTTACCCTTTTTTTGTTATTTTCTGGATTTGTCCTTGGAGAGTACAAAGAAGGGTTGTTAGTTATAGCGGCTATACAAGCACTTTCGGCAAGAGTTAAGTCTTTTGCATCTTTATTAAAATATCCAAGAGATGCAGCTTGTACCCCATTATAGCCGTGGCCAAGAGCTATAGTATTAAGATATAGTTCTAGTATGTATTGTTTTGCTTTTTGTTTGCTACCTAGTTTTTTCTCAAGCTCTTTTTCATATGCTACGGCAAGATATTGCTCTTGTATTTTGGTAACTATAGAGTTTCTAGTAACTTTAGTAACATTATTTTTTATAAGCTGTTGAGTTATAGTACTAGCACCTTGTACACCAGAGCTTCCAGTGATAGCATTTTTAATAGCAGTAACACCGGCTCTTACTATACCTTTTATATCTATACCAAAATGGCTATAAAATCTTTCATCTTCTACAGATACTATAGCGTTTTGAAGATAAGGAGATATTTCATTTAGGGGAACATATTCTCTGTTTTCTTTTCCGTGAAAGCGGTCAGATTCTACACCGTTTTTATCATACACTATAGAGGTATAAACATTAGGCTCAATAGAGATAAGGTCAAGAGTTGGTGCATTTTGTATTATTTTTACAAAGATACCAGCCCCTATACCACCTATCATAGCAGTAACTATAATCATAGTAAGAAGAAATCCTAGGCAAGTACGTTTAAATTTACCTTTTTTCTTTTTTTTCTTTTTAGAAGATTTCTTTTTACCTTTAGGATTATCTTTAGGTGGAGGATTTTGCTTTATATTATTAGTCGTTCTAGGGCCTTTAACATTATTTTGTCTTTGATTATTATTATTATTATTTAATTGACTCATTAAATCGACTCCTTTTCAAGCATATATTATACCAAATATAAATAAATTAATAAAGTATAAAAATAAAAATTTTATATTATTGTAATAAAATGAGGAGGTAAAAATGATATGTAAAAAAAAAGAATAAAATTTACAAAAAGAAAAAAATTTAAGTTAAATATGTTTGTGCTTTTAATTTTAGCAATAATAGTAGGATTTATATATTTTTTTGCTTTACAATTTGAAAAAGAGGTATTGCCTACTGCTATCAAGGTAAGCCAAAAATATGCTACAAATATGATAAGTCAAGAAATAAGTAAAAGCGTGGAAAAGGTTATAAAAGATGAAAATCTTTCAACTTCAGATTTTTTTATAAAAACAACAGATAGTAAAACAAATAATATATATCTTGAAGTAGATACAATGCTTATAAATAGGATATGTTCTTTAATATCTTTAGAGCTTTCAAATAGGTTAAAAAATATTAATGATACAAAAATAGAAATGCCAGTAGGAGTATTTTCTGGGATAAGTGCTTTTTCTGAACTTGGACCGTCTTTTACGGTATATATAAGTTCTATAGGAGATGCTAAAGTAGATTATGAGACAAATTTTCAGTCAGTAGGAATAAACCAGATAAATTTTCAGGCCTATTTAAATGTGGAAGCTAGTGTAAGTATAATAAATCCTATGTATAAAAAGGATATAGATATATCAAGAAAGCTAATGTTATTAAATACAGTGTTTAATGGGCAAGTGCCTAATACATACTTAGATACAAGTGTTGACTAAATATTTATATTATTATATAATTTATTTAATGGGCAAAGCCTGATTTTAATATAGGAGGTGTTATTATGAAATACTTATTTTTAAATACAGTTATTACAGGAGGCTCAAATGCGGCTGCAAATGCGACAAGCGCGGCTACAGAAGCGACAAGTAGTGGCGGTGGTTTAGGCTTTTTTGCTACTCCTCTTGGACTTGTAGTTTATATTTTATTTATAGTTTTAATTTTTTATTTTATAGGTATAAGACCACAGAAAAAACGTGAGAAAAAAATGGTAGAACTTCAATCTCAAATTAAAGTTGGTGATTGGGTTTTATTAGATAGCGGTATGTATGGAAAAGTAGCTGATATATCAGACCAAGTGTTTACTATAGAGTTTGGCTCTAATAAAACTGTTTTAATTCCTGTTGTAAAACAAAGAATTGTAGCAAAAGGAGAACCTAATTTTTCTAAAGTTGCTAATGTGGAAAAAGTAGAAAGTAAAGAAAATAAAGGTAAAACAGAGTAATAATTATATATTTTGTTTATAATATTTCTATAAAAATAGGCTTTGTTATGCAAAATTAACAAATCCTATTTTTTTAGTATTTTTTACTTGAATTCCTATTAATTTTGTTGTATTATTTAGTTGTTAGCAATATTAATTTACTAACCTATGAATATATTTTAACAAGAAGTTAAGTATATTGTATTACCCCCTAACAACAAATTATTGTAAAGCAATACTAAAAATAATCTGTAGATTTTATCTACTTATGCCAAAGGTTTTCCTTTGGCATTTTTTTTGTACTTTTGCATATATTTTTTTGAGGTGATTTTTATGTTGAAAAACTTATTAGTGTATTTTTCATATATGATTTCTATAGTTTTTTTAATACCAAGTATTGTTGTTTATATAAATGCTAGTGGATTTAAGGAAAACCAAGAAGAAAAAGAAGAAATTATAGATAAGATAGAACTTGTAGAACAAGATGAAATAAAAAATAAAGATGTTAAGAATAATGTTTTTGAAGATTATATAGTAGGAGTAGTTGGAGCAGAAATGCCTATTAGTTTTGAAACAGAGGCATTAAAAGCCCAAGCAGTAGCAGCTAGGACATATGCTTATAAAAGGGTTGATGATATAAATAAGCCAGTAGATTATAAATCTATAGGACAAGCCTATAATAGCGTTGAGCAGATGAAACAAAAATGGGGAAGTAATTTTGATACATATTATAATAAGGTAAAAGATGCCGTATATAGTACTAAAGGAGAGATTATGACTTATAATAATGAGCCTATAGAAGCAGTGTTTCATTCTACTAGTGCCGGACAAACAGAGGTATCTGAAAATATATGGGGAAAAAGTTTACCATATATAAAAAGTGTTGATAGTAAGGTAGATGAAAAAGCACCAAATTTTGTATATACTACTTCAATACCAAATAGCCAAATAGTAGATAAGATTAATAAAGAATATGGATTAGATAAAAATAAGATTATAGAAACATTTCAAATAGGAAAGCGTTCTGATGCGGGATATGTATTAAACGTTAGTATATGTGGCAAAAATATAAGCGCAAGAGAAATAAGAACATTATTCGGGCTTCGTTCTACTAATTTTACTATAAATAAAACTAAAAATAGTATAGATTTTACAACTAAAGGATATGGACATGGAGCGGGTATGAGCCAGTATGGAGCAAACTTTATGGCACAAGAGGGAAAAACATATCAAGAAATACTCATGCATTATTATGATGGAATAAGCTTACAAAAGGTATATTAGAAAAAATATACTATATAAAAATCAAAAATATTATAATATACCTTATTTATAAAATATAAAGAATATAATATGTTATAGTTATTAATAAAATAAAATATAGTTATATATTATATTAGTTGTAATATAAATTTAGAAGAAAATAGCTTTAATTATCGCTTATATAGTAGCTATTGTATTACCTTCTGTAGAAATTTATAATTAAAATTACTTTAATAATTATGGAGTTTAATAAGTAATAAAAAACATATTCAAAAGTAAGATAAAAGAAGTATTGAAACTTTTCAATACTTCTTTTTATAAATATTTGAAAAATAGATTTATATATGATATTATTAATAAAATATATAATTTAGGAGTATCCTTATGTGTATCTTATTAGGTATTATAGCAATTATTACTGCTATATCAAATTTAGTTTTTACTTTTTTAAATAAAGATGCAAAATGGTTTAGATTTATTAGTATGTCTTTTACGGCTTTGACTATATGTTCATTTTATAGTGCTAATATAGAATTTGTTTTAAAAGGAGATTTAAATGCTTTAATGGATATCGTTCCATCATTATCAAAAACCTTATTTATACTTACTATAATATCAATATTAATAAATAGTGTATCTTTATTTAAAAAAAATAAATAGTTTTATATTATAAATTAAAACTAAATTTAATTACAATAGAAAAATCCTCTTAATATTAAGAGGATTTTTTTATACTTTTTTTCTTTTTTTTCTAAGTTTAAAGTTTTGGAGCTTTCTTTGTCTTTTATCTGTTAAAGCTCTTTTATTTTTCTTTTCTTTCATATAGCTAAAGTCATAGTCTTTTTTATATTCTGCCTCTTGTAGCTTTTTAGTTTTTCCTTCGTTTATTATATTTGTGCCATTTACTTTATTTAATATTTTCATAAATTCTTCGCCAGTAATATTTTCTTTAGAAATAAGATAAGCAGAAAGCTCATCAAGGGCTTTTTTGTTATCTTCTAATATTTTTCTAGCTCTTATATGGCATTGTTTTATAATAGATTGTACTTCTTGGTCTATTTCCTTTTGAGTTTGTTCAGAACAATTTGAAACCATTCTGCCATCTAAATATCTATTTTCTATATCTTCAAGAGCAACCATATCAAATTTAGATGACATACCATATAAAGTAACCATACTTCTAGCTATTTTAGTAGCTCTTTGTATATCGTTACTAGCGCCTGTAGTAACTGTTTTAAATTCTACTTCTTCGGCACAACGTCCACCAAGAAGCACCATAATTTCTTCTAGCATTTCTTCATTGCTATTTAAATATTTATCTTGTTCTGGGACTTGCATAGTATATCCTAAAGAGCCCATAGTCCTAGGAACTATAGTAATTTTTTGGATAGGTTCTGTATTTTTTAACATAGCAGATACAAGAGCGTGTCCTATCTCGTGATATGCTACTATCTTTCTTTCTTTTTCAGACATTATCCTATCTTTTTTCTCTTTACCGGCTATAACTACTTCTACAGCCTCCATAAGGTCTTCTTGTTTTACTACTTCTCTACCGCATCTTACTGCTCTAAGAGCTGCCTCATTTACCATATTAGCAAGGTCAGCTCCAACACTTCCACTAGTTGCAAGAGCAATCTTTTTAAGGTCTACATCATTGCCTAGCTTAACTTTTTTAGCGTGTACTTTAAGGATATCTTCTCTTCCTTTAAGGTCTGGTCTTTCTACTATAATTCTTCTATCAAAACGCCCTGGTCTTAATAAGGCTTTGTCTAGTATTTCTGGTCTATTTGTAGCAGCTAATATTACTATTCCTTTAGAAGAGTCAAAGCCGTCCATTTCAGAAAGAAGCTGATTAAGAGTTTGCTCTCTTTCGTCATTTCCGCCCATTCCATTATCTCTTCTTTTTCCTATAGCGTCTATCTCATCTATAAATACTATACAAGGAGTATTTTCCATAGCTTGTTTATATAAGCTTCTTACCCTAGATGCACCAAGACCTACATACATTTCTACAAAGTCAGAACCGGATATGGATAAGAATGTAACATTTGCTTCTCCGGCTACTGCTTTAGCAAGCATAGTTTTACCAGTACCAGGAGGGCCAACTAAAAGAGCACCTTTAGGTTGTACTGCACCTATTTTAACATATTTATCTGGATTATTTAAAAAATCTACAATTTCTTTTAAGGATTCTTTAGCTTCTTCTTGTCCAGCTACATCTTTAAATGTAACTCCTGTTTCTTTTTGCATATATACTTTAGCGTTACTTTTATTCATGCCAAAAAGTCCGCCTCCGCCACCCATTTTCTTACTAAGTCCTCTAAATAACAAACTAAGTATAAGATAAGTAAATAAAATAGGGAATATATAGTACATAAAGAAATTTAAAAAGCTATTATTTTCTACTATAGGAGCTTTAAATTCTACGCCATATTTTTCTAAATCTTCCTTTAAAGTTAAGTCTGGAAATCTTCCAGTATAAAAAGGTTTTTGTTTAGGAGAACCTATTTTAAAGACATTATTTTCATCTGGAGCTTTATCTTTTGGATATATTATTATTTTACCAGATTGTACTTCTACTTTTTCTACCTTACCTTCTTTTACCATAGATAAGAACTTACTATAACTTATTTCTTGAGTTGTTTTTGTAAACATATATACACTAGCAAAATTTACTAAAACAGTAAGAATTATAGCTATTATAAGTATTGTAAAACCAGTATTTTTATTTGGTTTTTTGTTATTATTTTGTGGATTATTATTGTTGTTTTGTTGGTTTGTATTATTTTCCATAAACACCTTCCTTTCGCTAGGCTTTTCATAGATTATTTATGGCATAATTTTTACTAAATAAATAATTTATGATTTTATTTATATTATATACATTTTGCATAATTTCTTCAACTATTATTTATTTAATTTTTTGTAAATATTATATATTTATTCTAAAGTTACCTTTTTTAGCCTAAGAGCATTTAAGATAACACAAACAGAACTAAGACTCATAGCAAGAGCACAAATCATAGGATTTAATAAACTACCTCCAAAGGCATAAAATACTCCACTAGCAAATGGTATACCTATTATATTATATATAAATGCCCAAAAAAGATTTTGCTTAATATTTTTTATAGTTTTTTTGCTAAGTTCTATAGCTTCTATAACACCTTTTATATCATTTTTTATAAGCACAATATCTGCTGAATCTATAGCTATATCTGTTCCAGAGCCTATAGCAAAGCCGATATTAGCGCTAGCAAGGGCAGGGGCATCATTTATTCCATCTCCTACCATAGCTACTTTTTTACCTTCATTTTTTATCCTTTCTATATAGCTTGCTTTTTCATCTGGCATAACTTGAGCATATATATTTTTTATAGATACTTCTTTAGCTATATATTCTGCTACATCTTTATTATCACCAGTTAGCATATATGTTTCTATACCAAGACTAGATAATTTTTCTATAGCATTTTTACTATTTTGTTTTATAACATCTGCTATACTTATTATGCCAACAAGAGTTTTATTTTTAGCAACATAAATAAGAGTATTTGTTTTATCTATTTTAATATTTTCTTTTATAGATATATTTTCATCTTGCATTAGAGCTAAATTGCCTGCTATAATTTCTTCGTCATTTATTTTTCCTTTTATGCCTTTTCCCATTTTTATTTCTACATTTTTAGCATCATAAAGATTTATATTTTTTGCATTAGCTTTATTTAATATAGCTTTTGCTAATATGTGTTCAGAATATTTTTCTAAACTAGCCGTAAGTTGTAAAAGCATTTCATCTTCTAAATCTATAGCTAATATATCAACTACTGTAGGTTTTCCTTCTGTTATAGTTCCTGTTTTATCAAATACTATAGCATCTAATTTATGTGCTAGTTCTAGGGCTTCTCCACTTTTTATAAGTATACCATTTTCTGCTCCTTTACCAGTTGATACCATTATAGCAGTTGGTGTAGCAAGCCCAAGAGCACAAGGACAAGCTATAACAAGGACTGATACAAATATTTTAAGAGAAAATTCTATATCTTTATTTACGATATACCATATTATAGCACTTACTATTGCTATAAGTATAACAACTGGAACAAAATATCCAGATACTTTATCTGCTATTTTAGCTATAGGTGCTTTTGTTCCTTGAGCATCTTCCACAAGTTTTATTATGTTTGATAAAAAGCTTTCTTTATATGGTTTAGTTGCTTTTATTTTTATATATCCATCTTGGTTTATAGTGCCGGCAAATACTTCATCGTTTACTTTTTTAAAACAAGGTAGGCTTTCTCCTGTTAGCATACTTTCGTCTATATTACTACTGCCTTCTATTATAATTCCATCTACAGCTAATTTTTCTCCTGCTTTACATATAACTATATCATTTGGCATTATTTTATTTATATCCATTATTACTTCAGTTCCATCTATAAGTACAGTTGCAACTTTTGGGCAAAGTTCCATAAGTTTTTTTATAGCATTTGAAGTTCTATCTTTAGAAATTGTTTCTAGATATTTACCAAAGCTTATAAGAAATATAATAACTCCAACTGTTTCATAATATAGCATATGGCTAAAACCAAGATTGTCTCTAAATACTAAAAATGTATTGTATAAGCTATATATAAAAGCAGAAAAGGTACTAACTGCTATAAGACTATCCATATTAGGATGCCCCTTAAAAAGAAGTTTAAATCCTTTTAAATAAAATTTATAGCCTATAGCCATAATAGGTATTGTAAGGAAAAGTTGAACTAGAGAATAGAGTTTCATATTTTGTTTCATAAAATTATTAGGAAACATAGCTATAAAAAATAAAGGTATAGCAAAAATGCCTATAGATATTAGTTTATATAACATATTTTTAAAGCTTTTCTTTTCTTTATTCTGCTTAGTTTCAATTTCTTCATCTAAAACTTTAAAGCCTAAATTTTCTATTATTTTTATTATCTCACCAATATTTATATTATCTTCATATATAATAAGACATTTTTTAGTAGTAAGATTAGCAGATACTTCTTTTATACCATCTTGTTTTAATAAAGTATTTTCTAATGAATTTACACAACTAGCACAAGACATACCATCAACTAAAAGATTTATTTTTTTAAAATCTTCAACTACTTTAAAACCTAGATTTTCTATAGTCTTGTAGATAGTATTCATATCTAAATCATTATTATATTCTATAAAAAGGCTTTCTTTTACAAAGTTCACACTAGCTTTTTCTATACCATTTTGTTTAGATACAGCTTTTTCTAGACTGTTAGCACAGCCCATACAAGACATACCTTTTATGTATAAAGTTTTATTCATAAAATCCCTCCTTAAATATTGTTAGTATAAGATTACAACAAATAAACTGATTATGCAAGAGAGAAAATATTTAAAATAATAATTGTTGTTAATAAAAATTCTACATGTTTATAATTATTAGAGATAAAATAAAAAAGGCGTAGAATAAAATCTATCGCCTTTTTATTATTAGAATAATACATTAAGCATATTATATTGAGTTTGAGCTTCATTTTTTTGAGCGAAAATACCATATTGTGAAAGAGCTTGATTTTTTTGCATATCCATACTTTCTTTAGCAATATCTGCATCTTCTATTTTGCTTCTAGAAGCTAGTTGATTAAGAGCTGTTGTTGTATTGCTTCCTATTGCGTGGTCAAAACGATTTATTTGAGCACCTATTTTTGTCCTAGCAGTAGAAACACTATCTATAGCTTTGTCTAAAGCGCTAAAGTCTATACTATCTCCAGTAACGTCAAATCCAGATATACCAAGAGCATCAGTAGAAGCTGCTCCTATGGAAACAGTAGTTCCAGAGCCATTAGAATTCATAGCTACTTGTTTATCTTTAAAGCTACCATCTAAAAGATTTTGTCCATTAAATTGTGTATTTTTTGCTATATCATTTATGCCTTGTAGAGTTTGATTTATTTCTTCTTGAATTAATGCTTTATCATCTTTGCTAAGGATACCACTAGAAGCTTGAACGCCAAGTTCTCTAATACGATTTAGTCCATCACTAATACCAGATAGAGCTCCATCAGCAGTTTTTATTGCGTTTTGCATATCATATGTATTGTTTATACCTTTTCCTATACCGTTAATAAGAGCAGTCATTTTTTCTGCCATAGCAAGACCAGCAGCATCATCAGCGGCAGAGTTGATTTTTTTGCCTGAAGATATACGCTCTTCTTGTTTTTTCTCTTTTTTATCTACTTGATTTAAATTATTAGAAAGAGAATTAATTTTTGGTTCATTAATTTTCATAATAAACACCTCCCTTCTTATATTATGCCTTTTTTTGATATAAATTTCAAGCTAAAATTGAAATTAAAATGAATATTTATTATATGTGATTTAATCACAGAAAAAATAATTTTAATATTTTATAATAGTTATATTTTAAGGCAAAGATATAATCTTTAATATTTTGTTATTTAAATAAATTTATAGTTTTATATAACATGTATAGTGAAAAAATAAGTAAAAAATTAAGGAGTTTTTATTATGTCAAAACAAAAAGTTTTAATAGTAGGGGGAGTAGCCGGAGGTGCTTCCGCCGGAGCAAGGCTTAGAAGACTTGATGAAGAATGTGAAATAATTATGTTTGAAAGAGGAGAATATATATCTTTTGCAAATTGTGGACTTCCATATTATATAGGTGATAAAATAAAAGATAAAAATAAATTAACTCTGCAAACACCAGAAAGTTTTAGAAAACGTTTTAATATAGATGTTAGAATTTTTAATGAAGTTATAGATATAGATAGAAATAATAAAAAAGTAAAGGTAAGAGATTTAAAAACAGATAATATATATGAAGAAAGCTATGATAAACTTATTTTAGTTCCAGGAGTAAAACCTTTTAAGCCTAATATAGAGGGTATAGAGCTTGAGGGAGTATTTAGTCTTAGAAATATTCCAGATACTTATAAAATTAAAGATTATATACAAAAGAATAAAGCTAAGAATGCTCTTATAGTAGGTGGTGGATATATAGGTATTGAGATGGCAGAAAATTTATATAACATAGGGCTTAATGTTTGTATATTAGAAAATGCTAATCAGATAATAGCACCATTAGATTTTGATATGGCTTGTGAAGTTAGAAACTATATAGAAGATAAAGGGGTAGAAATTAAGCTAGAAAGTAGTTTAGAAAAGATAGCTAAGATAGATAAAGGATTATTAGCTACTATAAATGGAGAAGAAAGACAAGTTGATTTAATTATATTAGCTATTGGAGTAATACCAGATACTAAATTTTTGGAAAATACTGGTATAGAACTAAATGAAAGAGGGAGCATTGTTATATCTGATAATATGCTTACTAATGACAAAGATATTTATGCTGTTGGAGATGCAGTAGAAATAACTAATTTTGTAACTAATAAAAAAGGATTTATACCTCTTGCAGGACCAGCTAATAAACAAGGAAGAATAGTAGCAGATAATATATGCAATAAAAATAGTATATATGATGGTACTCAAGGAAGTTCCATATTAAAAGTTTTTAACATGACTGTAGCTATAACAGGTATAAATGAAAAGATGGCAAAAAGTTTAGGATTAAACTATGATAAAGTATTTACTTATTCTGGAAATCACGCAAGCTATTATCCTAATAGTGAGAATATGTCTATTAAGACTATATATAATAAGAAAGATGGTAAAATATTAGGGGCTCAAATAGTAGGATTTGAAGGGGTAGACAAACGTTGTGATGTATTAGCTACTGCTATAAGATTTGGAGCTTATGCCAAAGATTTGACTAAGCTTGAACTTTGTTATGCGCCCCCATATTCTTCTGCTAAGGACCCAGTAAATATGGTGGGATTTGTTATAGAAAATATTTTAGAAAATGGTGTAGAAAATTTTTATTGGGAAGATATAGAAAATTTACAAAACGATAAAGATGTATTTTTATTAGATGTAAGAACAGAGAAAGAATATAAAAGAGGTCATATAGAAAATTTTATAAATATACCGCTTGATGAGTTAAGAGAAAATCTTGGTAAGATAGATAAAGATAAGAAAATATATATAACTTGCCAGATAGGACTAAGAGGATATATAGCATATAATATATTAACTCAAAAAGGTTATAAATGTTACAATCTTAGCGGAGGCTACAGACTGTATAATACTATACATAATAAAACAAATATAGATGTAAATTCTGCTTGTATAAATCCTAAATAGAAATATTAAAAAAATATACTAATTTTAAGATAATTTTAAGGTTTATAAGATATAATAAAAAAAACTTTAGGAGTGATTATTATTAAAAAGAGTATATTTAAAGGAATTTTTGATTTATTAATGGCTATCATATTATTTTTAATGTTTGATAAAATGGCATTAGGATTGAAATTTCATGAGATAGCAGGTTTAGTTTTATTTTTATTATTTTTTACTCATATAATAATAAATAGAAAATGGGTAATAAGTGTAACTAAAAAATTATTTAGTAAGCAAATACCTATTAAAACAAAAGTTAATTATATAGTTAATTTTTTACTATTAATAGATATGTTATTAATAATGATTAGTGGTATTTTTATATCTAAAATAGTATTTGATATATTTAATTTACCAGATTTTAGATTAGCAAAAAGATTGCATTTCTTTTCATCTTCTTTATTTATTATACTTATAGGTATACATATTGGTTTACATTGGAATTGGATTGTATCAATATTTAAGAAAATATTCAAAATACCTAATGATTTTAAGATTAATAAAATAGCTACTACCTTTGGACTTATATTTGTATTAGGTATAGGTATATTTAATATGAATACAACGAAGTTTTCAAGATGGATAAATATTTCGTCATCTCCACAGTTTAAAGGTAAAATGTAAGAAGTTGAAAAAGGGAGAAATAAGGAAACAACAAATAATGATAAAAAAGTGATTAATAATCCGGATAATCATGATATAGAAAATACACATAAAAAAGATAGAAAAGATAATATAAATATTTTAAAAGCTATTATTAGCGGATTAAGATTTATATCTATTTCTTTAGTTTTTTCAATAATAGCATATTATTTAAGTAAATATTTTTTGATATAAAAGGAGCCTATTTATAGGCTCTTTTTATATTATTATGGTAAATTCTATCCATTCTTGATATTTGCTATCTACTTTAATTTGCCATTTATTATTAGATATTATTTTACTGGCTATAGATAGGCCTAGTCCATATCCTTCTATTTCTTTATTTCTAGAAGTATCCACTCTAAAAAACCTATCAAATATTTTTTCTTTATATTTTTCTTCTATACCTATACCAGTATTAAAAAAAGAGAGATAAATTTTATTTTTATTTTTTATTAATTCTACTTTTATATTTCCATTTTTATTACTATATTTTATTGCATTGTCTATAAATATTTTTAGTATTGTTGTTATATTTTCTTTATTCGCATATAAGTATATATTTTCTTCTATGTTATGAGATAAAATTTTATTTTTTTCAAAGCAAATGGCGTCATACTGATAGACTATATTTTTTACAATAGAAGATAAGTCTAAATTATCTTTAAAATTATATTCTTCTAATATTTCTGATTTTGACAAGACTAAAAGTTGGTTTATAAGTTTATTCATTTTAAAAACTTCATCATTAATATTATCATACCAAATAATGTCTTTATTATCTACTTCAGATTTTAAAATAGATAAGTTTGTAGAGATTATACTAAGTGGAGTTTTTAGCTCATGGCTTGCATTTGCTATAAATTCCTTTTGCATATCAAAATTTTCCTTAACAGGTTTTGTAATCCACTCTGTAAGAAAATAGGAAATAATAATGATAATACCTATACCAAATATATAAACTATAATAGACACATATATCAATTTTTCTTTAGTTTCATGAAAACTAGATATATCTTCAAATACAATCATTTTACCAAAAGGTTTTGGTACTATAATATAAGCAAAATTATTTTCTTTAAAAAATATTTTATTTTCATATGAAAATTTTGATGATATTAGTTTATTTTTTATATTTTTTTTATTTATATTGAAATTAGAAAAGTTAGTATTTGGAGGATATATAATTTCTATCAAGTTATTATTTTTATCTAATTTTACTACAAAATTAGAAGAAGATAAGTATTGTTTATTTTGTGGTTTATGCTTCTTATTAGGCGAATGATTAGGATTTATATTTTCATGATTTGACATAGATATAGATTTTAGGGAATTAAATATTTTTTTATTTATATCGTTAATCATAATTATATTTATAATTAAAAGAATTATTATAAGTAAAACTGAAATTATAAATACTATTATAGATATAAACTTTAATTTTAATTTTTTTATCATTTATATACCCAAGCAATATCCTACTCCTCTAATAGTTTTTATATAAACTTTAGAGTTTAGAAAGTTTAATTTTTTTCTTAGAAATGAAATATAAACTTCTAGATTATTATAATCTGTATCTTTATCAAATCCCCACACCTTTTCTATTAAAAACTCTTTTGTAACTATATTTTTATTATTTAACATTAATATTTTTATTATATCAAATTCTTTAGGAGAAAGAGTAATATCTAGATTATTTGATGATAAAATATGATTATTATTATTTAATGATATATCATGCAAATTTATAATATCTTCTATTATTTCTCCTTTTCTTCTTAATAGAGCTCTTACTCTAGCTAGAAGTTCTTTTGTTTCAAAAGGTTTTGTTAAGTAATCATCTGCTCCACAATCTAATCCCAAAACTTTATCTTCTGTTGTTGTTTTAGCTGTAAGGAGTAAAACTGGAGTATTTATCTTTTTTTCTCTAATAGTTTTTAATATTTTAATACCATCTATTTTAGGAAGCATTATATCTAATATAATTAAATCATATATTTTTAGTAAAGAATAAGCTAAACCTTCTTCACCATCAAAAACAGTATCAACAGTATATTCATTTTTAGTTAATATATATTTTACTGCTTGAGATAGCTTTTTTTCGTCTTCAACTAAAAGAATTTTCATAATATCACCTCTTATTATATTATATCATAAAAATTTTAAAATAACTTTAAATTTATAACTTTATTTACAATTTGTATTTTATATGATAAAATTTACATAAATTGTTATATTTTGGAGGAAATTATGAAAGCTGATAAAATACAGGCTCTAAGGTTTCTTGATGCAACAGGTAAAACTTTTAAAATTCCGGTTTATCAAAGAAATTATAATTGGCAAGAAAGACAATGTATAAAACTATTTGAAGATATAGAAAATATAGTAATAAATAATTTTAATATAACACATTTTATAGGGACTGTTGTATATGTAGAAGGAGTTAAAAATTATGAATTTGAAGACTGTGTTATAGTAGATGGACAACAAAGAATAACAACATTAACTCTTATATTAAAAGCTATAATGGATACTTTAGCAGAAGATAAGAAGATAAAAAAAGAGCAAATATATGATAGTTACTTAGTGCATAAATATAAAGAAGGAGAAAATACAAGGCTTATTCTTTGTAAAGATGATTTTGATAATTGGAAGAAAATTTTAAATAATGATTTTGAAGAAGTGGATAAGGCATCTTGTATTTATCAAAACTATATTCTTTTTAAAAAGTTAATTAGTGAAAGTAAATTTTCTTGTGAAGATATTTTTAAAGCTCTTAATAATCTTGAGCTTGTTTATATTATGTTAGAAAAAACAGAAAATCCACAGCTTATATTTGAAAGCCTTAATTCTACAGGACTATCTCTAACACAAGGAGATTTAATAAGAAATTATCTTCTTATGAACCACGAATATGAAAAACAAACTAGATTATATTTAAATTATTGGTATAAGATAGAAAAGAAAATAGGGAATATTGAAATATCTAATTTTATATCTACTTATTTATCTATGAAAACAGGAAAAAGTGTAAAGGAAAATGAACTTTATGAGAAGTTTAGAGAATTTAAAACTAAAAAGATTTTAAAAGAAGAAAATCTTGATGAAGAATATTTTTTAGAAGAGCTTTTATTATATTCTAAATATTATAGTTGGTTTATAAATATAGATTGTCCTTATGAAAATATAAATTACTTGCTTAATAATATAGAAACATTAAAATCAACAGTTGTATATCCTACTCTTTTATATTTTTTTGAAGAAACTTTTGAATATAAAAATATATCTATTAATGAATTAGAAGAGATTTTAAAAACTATTATAACATATCTTGTAAGAAGAAAGATATGTGAGTATAAGAGTAATCAATTAAAATCTATATTTTGTAGTATACCAGTTAAAATTCAAAATGAAAAAGAAAAAGGAACAGATTATAAGCAAAAGCTTATACATATTTTAATAAGAGATATAAATAATTCCTCATTTCCTAAAAATAAAGAATTTAAAGAAAAATTTGTTAAGTATAATTTGTATAAATCTAGAGAGTTTTGCAGATATATACTTTTTGAAATAGAAAAATTTAAAAATAATAAAGAATTTTTAGAAGATACAGAAGAAATACAAATAGAACATATTATGCCTCAAAAATTAAATTCTAGCTGGGAAATAGCTCTTGGAAAAGATTATGAAAAAATATATAAAGAATATATAAATACTATAGGAAATCTTACACTTACTGGATATAATGCTAAACTTTCTAACAATAGCTTTGATAATAAAGTTTTTGAATATAAAGACTCTAATTTTAGTATAACAAGGGATATATGTAGATTTGATAATTGGGATAGAGAAAGTATAGAAGCTAGAGCTAAAGATTTTTATAAAATAGCGGAGAAGATATGGTTTTTAGATGATCAATATAATAAAGATTATGAAAAAGCAGATGTAAATATAGAGTACTATTTAAGCGATGATATAAACTTTACAAGTACAAAACCTAAAAATATAACTATATATAATGTTACGTATAATATAGATTCTTGGAAAGATTTTTTAAAGATTATTTGTAAATATTTTTATAAACTTGATAAGAGTATTTTTAGAAGTTTTATTTCGGATAAAGATTTTTGTCCTAATACAAGGAAAATAATAGATAATAATGGTTTAAAAATGATATCTCCTTTTCAAATAGATGAAGGATTATATATAGAAACTAATTTTAATGCTAATTATCTTCTTAGTATATCTAAGCTTATAGCAGAAAAATATGGGTTTGAAGATGATATAACGTTTAGGTTGAAATAATATAAAAAAGTGTGAATATTGTATTTCACACTTTTTTATATTAAAATAATTTATTTATTATTCATCAATTTAATTATTTTTAAGATAGCATCTGATTTTTCATCATCAAGCAATCTAATACTTTGAATAAGCTCTGTTTCAAATTTATTTAAAGAGACAATATCATTATTTTCATTAAAAAATTCTGAAAGATTTGTACCAAGAGCAGATAAAAGTTTTTCTAAAATCAAAACAGAAGGTTGAGTAATGCCTTTTTCAATATTATGAATATGATTTTCTGAAATATCAGTTAATTTTGATAATTTATAGACACTAATTTTTTTAGTTTCTCTTATAAAATTTAATTTTGAACCTATATTCATAAAAACACCCCTTTACATTACTAATATTATGCATTATAATTAAACTAAAATTAATATAATAATAATTGTATTTAATACTAATTTATAATTATGTATAAGGAGAATTTTATGGAAAAGATTTGTTCGTTTACTGGACATAGGCCTAATAAATTTCATTTTAAAAATAATGAAAATCATATAGATTGTATTAGATTAAAGTATTTACTTATAGAAGAAATTATAAAATTATATTTAGATGGTAATAAAATTTTTTTAACAGGTTGTGCAATAGGTGTAGATACTTGGTTGGGAGAAATTATTTTAAATTTAAAGGAAAAATATGATGATATAAAATTATATTGTATAATACCTTTTGAAAATCAAATAGAAAGATGGAATGATAGTTATAAGTTTAGGTACAATAATTTAATTAGTAATTGTACAGCTAAAATAACTTTACAAAAAGAGTTTACAAAAGATTGTTATTTAAAAAGAAATAAATTTTTAGTAGATAAATGTACTACATTATTAGGTATATATAATGGTATTGATAAAAATAGTGGAACATATTTTACTTTAAACTATGCTTTAAAAGAAAATAAAAATATAATATATATTAATAGTAATAGTTTTGAGATTACTAAAATTAGAAAATATATATAATTTAAAATAAAATATGTATTAACAAAAATTATATAAAATATTACTAAAAAATATAGACTAAATAAATGTAATAAAATAGGAACTTTCTCATATAATTAAACAGGTTAGTTTTTTAGGAGGAGTTCTTTTTGAAACCTTATATAGAACAAAGAGCCGTTGATGTGGCCAATTTTATTATAAATAAAAATGCTACGGTTAGAGAAACGGCTAAAAAATTTGGTATTAGTAAAAGTACTGTACATAAAGATGTAACAGAACGTTTACTATCAGTAAATCCTAATTTAGCTAATAAAGCTAAAATGGTTCTAGAGCTAAATAAGTCCGAAAGACATATAAGGGGCGGTTTAGCTACAAAGGAAAAATATTTAAAGACAATAGATATAAAAAAAGGTATATAAACTAATTTTAAGCTTTATTTTAAATGAGTATTGAAAAATTTTTCAGTACTCATTTTTATATATAAATAAAAAACTTCCCAAAACAAATTTAGGAAGTTTTATAACTAAATATTATTTTATATATTTACCTTTTAAAACAGAATGTGCTAAGATATGGCCTTCCATTTTATTAAACATATCATTTAATAAGAAGCCATTTTCTAAATTTAACATACAATCAAGAGCATATACATTTATCTCATAAGTATGAGTTTTATCTGGTGGAGCCATACCCCCATAAACAGAGCAAAGCTCTATAGGTTGTTTACCGCCTTGGATACTTATCCAGCTATTAGCACCTTGTTTAAATTCGGCATTTTGGCTTTCATTTTCTAAAACTTCATTTTTTGTTATATCACAAGCAAGCCAATGTACCCAAGAGAATCCACCGCTAATAGGATATGCATCTTTATCTTCTAAAAAGATAGCATAGCTAACAGTTCCTTCTGGAGCATCTTCAAATTTTAAAGGAAGAGAACAAACTGGCATACCAAAATCATTTGTTTCTCCATCTTGACCATATTTTTTATCAATTATTCCATTTACAATACCGCTACTAGTTATTTTCATAAATATAACCTCCTTAGATTTTATATTTTTATTATACTATATATTTTATAAATGTAAATTACTAACTTATTTGTAAGTATGGATATATAAAAAAGGTGGACAAAGTCCACCTTAAATATTATCAATTAAATTGTTAATAGCTTTATCAAATTCTTTTATTCTTTCAGTTTTATTGAAAAATGGTAGTCCTATAACTTTATAATTATTACCACCATTAAAAACATTATCTATTTTACTTTCATCATTTATGCTTAATAAAAACTCTTCTTTCCAACTATCATTAAGTAATAAATGGCTTCCTTTAGGCTCTGCATATATTTGATTAATTGTAAAGTTATCAGTATTTTTCTTTTTAATAAACAATAAATAGTCTGGTTCAAATCTTTCTCCATTAGCAAAATTATATATAGCTAATTGGCTTATTCGTTCATTTCGTATAACATAAAATTCTAAGTTTTTTTCTTCTAATTTAGGAGCTATATCTGTTTTAAAATATTTAATAAATGCTTTTTCTTCGCTTGTTCCATAATTATCATTAAAAACATACCAATCTTCTTTTGATAAATCTAAAGCATATTCTCTATCTATACAAGTATTTTGAGAATTTCCTTTTCCTGCAGTACCCTCTTTAGAAGAAATATATATTTTTTTATCTTTTATAACATTTTTTAATTGACTAGGTTTAAATTCTTTTGTTCCTTCAAATTCTTCTTTTATAGATATTATATAATTAGATATTTTATCAAAAGCATCAACGCAAGCATCAAAAATATCTTTTCCAGTTAATTTATGCAAATAATTTATTTTTAATCTGATATTACCTAAATAAGCATCTGATGTTAAAAATTCTCTCATAGTTTTAACATTAGGGTATTTGTTTTTTATAACATCAAATTTAAGAGCACTATATTTTTCAGAAGCACCAAGTAAAATATTGTAATCTATATCTTTGAATTTTAATGGTATAGTTTCTTCTTTATAACTAACATTTTCATTTTCATCAATAATACTATAAATATGTCCTTGATTTTCTTTTACTGTATAAGAAAATGTTTTATTTTTAAAATTTTCTTCAATACTTACAACATCTTCTCTAGATTTAATTTTTCTTTCATTAGAATATACATAAGTTGTTTTATAAAAATTAGTTTCTTTAAACTCTTCTTTTAATATATAGTTTAATTCTATTCTAGTTTCTTCTTCTAAACCACTTTCTATAAGAGCTTGTCTTAATTCTTTTATGTATTTAGAATCATCTTGGCTATGAAATAACATAGTTTCTAATATTCTATAATCATTATCTAAATCAAAATCAAATTTTCTTTTAAATTTATCTTGTTCATCATTTAATTTAAAAGGACAATATCTTGCACCACGCCCTATTAATTGAGCTTCTTTTGTTGTATAATCTTTAGAACCCGTATCATATAACCTAACTATATCAAAAAGATTTAATACATCCCAACCTTCATTAAGCATATCAACAGCAAAAATAACTCTAATTATATTATTTTTATCTTCAAGAGAATTTATTAATACTTGAATATCTTTTTTATCTTTAATATCATTATTAATAATGATACTTGTTTCTTTTGTAAACGAGTTTTTTATACTATTTAATAATAAATTTAAACTTTCATCTTTATTTTTAAAATAATTTAATACTTTAGTAATAAATTTTTTTGTATCTAAAATATTATCTTTTTTATTATCTTCTTGTGTATTTATATTGTAAAACTTATTAATTTCATCAATAGATAAGTTTTCTATTTTATCAAAAAACATATCATAAAAAGCTTGAGATTCTTTTACTTTTTTAGATTTTAGCATTATAACAGGTTTTATATCAAGTTTTAAATCTGAAAAAAGAAATTTTCTATATTCACTTATTATTAATGCCATTAAGGTTCTATCCCATAGTTCACTTATAGTTGCAAAATTTTTAAAATCTTTTGTATATCCACTTTCCCTAAACTTTCTTAAAGGATAATCAAAAATAATTTTATCTTTATATTTTTGCGCTACATTTTTATCTTTTAAATTTGCAGTAGCTGTAAATTCTAACATTATACTATCTTTATTACTATGTAAAGCCCTTGTAACAGAATATTCCCAATGTTTTAAATCTTTCTCTTTGTTTTCAAATTCTTTTTTAGATAAATTCTTTTTAGTAAGTGTATTTATATGATGACTTTCATCTGATATAAATACTATTTTATTATCTTCAAAATCTCTATAATTTAAGCTATTCTCTTTGGGTTCAAATAAATCATTATGTAGCTTTTGAGTTGAAGTAAAGCATATTTCTATATCATTTGATAAACAATCTGTTGTAAAATTATATACTATTTTAATTTTTATATTATTGCCTAAATAGTTTATGTTATTATTAAATAAATATTTGTTTGATGTAGAATTTATAAAATTTTCCTTTGTTTTTTCAATTATAGTTTTTGTATTAACAAAAAATAAAAATTTATTATATCCTTTTGTATATAAATATAATATAAGTCCTGCCATTATAACTGTTTTACCACTACCAGTAGCCATATGAAATAATGTATGCACTTGCTTATTTTTCTTTAAATTTTCATTTTCAAAATATGTAATAAAATATCTAAAAGCTAGTTTTTGATATTCTCTAAGTTCTATTTTATTTGATAGTCCATTTTCTATAATTTCTGGTATTTCTTTCAACATTCCTGCTTTTTCAAGGGACTCTAAATCTTCATACAAATATTTTTCATTCATATATTACACCCCTTTATAAAAAGAATTAGTAAATTTTCTTTCGCTTTCAGTAATTTTATAATCTTCATCATTTATATCACTAAAGTTTACATATAATTTATTTTTATCTATTAAAGTAATAAGAGCTTTCTTCTTTTCATCTAAAGAATTTTCTTCAAATTCTTTGCTTGCTTTTTCTAAATCTTCTTTTCTTATATATGGTACTATTCTATCATCATTAAAAATTTTTTCTTTTATTTTATCTATGTTTTCTTCTGTTGTACTTTTCACAAGTTCAATAAGCGAATAAGCATTTTCTTTTAACTCACAATATACAAAAGAGCCACCACCTTGCCAATTTGCAGATTTAGATATGCCCCCTTGTTCACCTTGTATTACTTTTTCTAGCCTAGCAACAGTAATATCATTAATATAGTCCATTTGTTCTATACCTATATACCTTCTTCCCATTTTATGAGCAACAGCACAAGTTGTTCCACTTCCAACAAAAAAATCTAATACTAAATCATTTTTATTAGTTACTGCATTTATAAAAAATGAAACTATTGTTTCTGGCTTAGAATAAGAAAAATCTATTTTCATACTTTTTAAATGGGAGTTTGCATCTTCATTTGTTCCAACTCCTAAAACTTTTGATAGATATTTTTCCTCTAAGTATTTTTCAGGTGCCATTATATTACCTGATGGTTTTTGAAAACGTATAGAAAATTTTTCAGATTTTACTATAAAATATGTTCCAAGTTTTATTTCTTTATCTAAATTTTCTTGACTCCATCTAAATTCACCCTTTAGTATTATATCTCTATCATTTAATCCATCCTTAACATAAAAAGGTGTTAATAACTCGACTTTTTCTTTTATTTCTGAATCATAAAATCCATCATCAATATTAAATTTTATTGTTCCTTTCGGGAATCTTAATTCTTTAATATTATTACCTGTATTTAATAATGGTGTATCGCAATTTTCAGAAATTTTACCAATATATTTTTTATTTAAATCTTTAACTTTTTCATAACAAATAATATACTCAACAGATGATCTAGACTTTTTAGATATAGAATCTGGATTATCTGTATTTTTCCAAATAAATGTTTCAATAAAATTTTCTTTTCCAAAAATTTCTTCAATTAATAATTTTAAATAGTGAATTCCTTCTTCATTAATATGACAAAAAATAATACCATCATTTGATAATAATTTTCTGGCGTATTCTAAACGATTTTTAATAAATAAAAGCCAAGAACTAAGTTTAAAATTTGAATTGTAACTAAATGTATTTGATGGTTTATTTATCTTAAAATAATATGGTGGGTCTATATAAATACATTTAACCTTTCCTTCATATTTTTCCAATATTGATGAAAGAGCAATTAAATTATTACCTTTAATTATTAAATTATCATCTTCATTAAATGTTATATCTTCTTCTATAGCATCTTTTGTATATCTTTTAGCATTAGTAAATACTTTAGGAGCTAACATTCTTGTTATTTCATCACTTGCTATTAATTCATTAAATACTACTTCTTTACAATCTTCTCTTTTTTGGTCTTCTTTTGTTTGACCACCTGCTAAAACACAATCTTTATAAGGAAAATCAAGTACTACATCATTACTTTTAGAAATAAATTTATTATTATGTGTTAAGCCTATTTTATTACAATATTTAGTGTAACTATCTGGTAAAAAGTTTTTATAATTTATAATAGAAACAAATTTTTCTTTATTAAAGACTAAAACATCATTTATTTTAATAAAAAAATATTTTTTAATATAATCATCTGTAAGTAATATTTTTATAAATTTAGGTTCTAAATTTTGACAGTCTTCATATATTTTAGTTTTTAGAAGTGTATTATCTTCTGTTAAATATTCTGAATTTTGTTTAAATAAGTTTTCGATTTTTTCATAAATATTATTCATAATTAAAAATTCTCCATATCATAAAATTTTACATTAATTATAATAAATAGTATTAAATATTTCAATATTAAATTTAAAAAAGGTGGACAAAGTCCACCTTAAAATTACATTTGATAATCTGCTTTTTTAGTAGGCATAGAATCAAGTTCTTTTTTCTTTTCTTCATATCCAGGTCTACCAAAGTATGCATAAGTTGCATTTTTACCTTCTTCAACGCCAGGTTGGTCAAATGCATTAATATTTAAAAGTTCTCCCATAAATGCAGTAGCAACTTCAAATAAGTATAAAAGTTGTCCTAAAGTGTTTTCATTTACTTCTGGTAAAGTAATAGTCATATTAGGTTTACCAGATTTTAAAAGAGCAAATTCTGTAGCTATTTGTTCTGTTTTGATAAGGTCATCTTGAGTAACACCAGCAAGGAAACCAAGACTTGGGATATCTTGATAGATTTCAGGTATAGTGATAGATTTTTTATATTTATCTACACCAATAAAAGTTATAATTTTATCAAAAGGTCCTTCTGTATAAAGTTGTACTTGAGAATGTTGGTCTGTAACACCTAAAGCCTTAACAGGAGTAGAACCTACGTGTACTGCATTACCTTCATTGTCAAATTTTTTACCAAGACTTTCTGCCCAAAGTTGTGCATACCAATCAGATATAAATTTTAAAGAATCTGCATAAGGCATCATAACGCACATATTTTGTCCTTTTTTGATGCTAAGATAATTTAAGATAGCATACATATAAGCAGGGTTTTTGTAGATATCATCATTTTTACATATCTCGTCCATAACTGCCGCGCCTTTTAAAAGTTCTTTAATATCTATTCCACAAAAAGCAGCAGGTAAAAGTCCAACAGGAGTAAGCTCGCTAAATCTTCCGCCTACACCAGAAGGTATAATAAATGTTTTATAATTTTCTTCTTTAGCAATTTTTATAAGATTTCCGTTTTCTTTATCTGTTGTACAAACGATATTTTCGCTTGCTTTATCTCCTAATTTTTCTTCAAGCATTTTTTTAATTATCATAAATTGGCTCATAGTTTCAGAAGTAGAACCAGATTTTGATATAACATTAAATAAAGTTTTAGTAATATCTATTGTTTCAAAAAGATATACTAATTTTTCAGGGTCAACATTATCTGCTACATAAAATTTAGGGAAACCACCTCTTTTTTCTCTAGGTAACTCGTTGTAGTATGGATGATTTATAGCTTGTTGTACACAGATAGGGCCAAGAGCAGAACCACCTATACCAAGAACTACAAAAGCATCAAATTTATCTTTAACTTCGTTTACATAAGAGATAATATCATCACAAACTTCTTCTTGATTATATGGTAAATCTCTCCAGTCCATTTTGCCATTAGCTCTTTTATCTACCATATTTTTTTTAGCAGAAGATAAATCAAGAGCATCTATATCTGCTTTAGATATACCAGTTTTTCCTACAAATTCTTCCATCATATTATTATAATCAAAACGTATTTTCATAAAAGTTCTCCTTTTAGTATAGATTTATTGTAAGAACAATATACACTTAAGAATATTATACCATTAATTTATATATTTTCAATTAATTTTTAAAAATTTTATTATTTGACATAATGAGAATTAATTTTTATAATAGATATAAAATAGATAATATATGAATATTTTAAAATTCTATTATGAATTATATAAAAGATAAAATTTTAGATATAATAATTTTTGGTTTTATTGTTATATATTCAAAAACTAATATTAGAGGGAAAATGTTATGGATTTTATTTTAAATTTAGATAAAGAAATTATGTTAACCATACATAATCTTATGCAAAATCATATTTTAATTCAAAAGGTTTTTGCTTTTATTACTACTTTTGGAAATGGTGGAGCTATATGGATAGTTACTGGGATATGGCTTCTTTTAGTACCTAAAACTAGAAAATGTGGTATAGTAGTTTTATCATCTTTAGTTTTAGGATTTATTATAGGAAATATAGGACTTAAAAATATAATAGCAAGACCTAGGCCATTTGATGCTTTAGATTTTGCACCTTTTATAATAACACCACCTACAGACTATTCCTTCCCATCTGGACATACTCTTAGCTCTTTTACTGCATCTTTTTCCATATTCTTTTTTTATAAAAAGTGGGGTATAATATCTATTATTTTAGCTCTTTTAATAACTATATCAAGAGTTGTCCTAACAGTACATTATCCTAGTGATGTACTAGTAGGAGCTTTGATAGGCATAGCTATTGCATTTTTGGTTAAATTTATATTTGACAAACTTAGCGATAAAAGAATATAAACTTTAAGGTTATAGATTTTCTATAACCTTTTTTAGTTACAAGAAGTATAAAAATTATACATATTGTATTTTAATTTTAGTAATTATATGGTATAATATTTTTAATTATTTATACTTAGAAGGGAAATTTTATTATGAAACTTTTTAATTTTAAAAAGAAAGATTTTGAAACTTATATAAGAGAAGGAGAAGACTATATGGATGGAGGTGAGTTTGAAAAAGCCATAAAAAGTTTTGATAATGCTATAAAAATTGATGAAAATTCAGCTATTCCTTATGTATTAAAAGCAAGTGCTCTTTATAATCTTCGTAGATTTGAAGAATCTTTAGAAGTTTCTAAAGAGGCTATAGAATTAAGTTTAGAAGATGATTTTATAGTTTACTATAATATTTCTATTACATATTATTCTATGGAGCGATATGATGATGCCTTTGAAAATCTTGATAAGGCTTTAAAAATAAATCAAAATTTTATACCTATATACGTGTTAAAAGCTTCTATATACAAAAAGCTTGAGCAATATGAAAAATCTTTAGAAGAATATAATAAAGCTTTAGAAATAAATCCTGAAGATTTAGGAATATATAGTTTAAAAGCAGATTTCTATTTTAGTATTAAAGACTATAATAATGCTATAAAAGAATGTGAAAAAATACAAAATATAGCTCCTGATGATTATGAGGCTATAAATAGAAAAGCTTTTATATATTTTTAAATGGGAGATTATGAAAAATCTATAAGTGAGAGTGAAAAGCTTATAAAGCTTTATCCAAATGCTATAGGAACATATTTAAACTTAGGAATAGTATATAGAGAATTAGAAGATTATGAAAAGGCTTTAGAAGTATATGAAAAAGCTATAGAAATAGACGACAAAAATGCTGAAGCATATTTTTATAAGGCATTTATATATGATGAATTAGAAGAATATGACAAATCTTTAGAGATATATAGAAAAGTTATAGAGCTTGAACCTAGTAATATTTCTACTTACTTAAATGTAGGTGATATATATAGTAGACTGGGCGAATATGTTAAGGCTTTAGAATTTTATACTAAGGCTTTAGAGCTTGAACCTTTAGGCAGAGATATATATTCTAGTATAGTTGCTACTTATATAAATCTTGGACAAGATAAAAAAGCTTTGGAAATATGTAATAAATTCTTTGAGATTATTGAAGATGCTAAAATTAATGATATATTTGTATATGATGATATAGCTAAAATGTATTCTAGATTAGGAGAGTATGAAAAATCATTAAAAATATATAATAAAGCATTAGAATTAGACCCTGATAATATAAGTATTAAAATGGGTATGGCTAATCTATATACACATTTAGAGTTATATGATAAAGCTTTAAATATATGTGATAAGATTTTAGAAATTGATAATAAATCTATTTTTGGATATTTTAAAAAAGCTTATATATATAGTGAATTAAATGAGAATGAAAAAGCTTTAGAAAACTATAATAAAGTGTTAGAATTAGACCTAGATGAGTTAAATACACTAGAAAATATAGCTTTTGAATATAATAATATGCAAGAATATAATAAAGCTATAGATATATGTAATAGAATTTTACAGATTGACAATAATAGTTCAAAAGCTTATTTATATAAAGGGTCTAGTTATTATGGACTAAAAGAATATGAAAAATCTTTAGAAAATTATAATAAATTTTTAGAATTTGAACCTAATGATATATTAGGACATTTTTATATATCTGATGTTTATAAAAGTTTAGAAAATTATGAGAAGGCTATAGAAATATATGATAAAATTTTAGAAATTGATAATGAAATTGTAATTGTATATACCTACAAAGGCGAAGCATATGAAGAGATAGGTGACTATAAAAAAGCTCTAGATACATATTTAGAAGGTTTAAAAATAGATGAGAATAATCCTAATTTTTATTTTAAGGTAGGAGTTTCATATTGTCATTTAGATGAATATAAAGAGGCTTTAGAATATTTTACAAAATCTTTAGAAATAGAAGAACATGAAACAGTATATTTTAATAGAGGTTATGTTTATTCAGAATTAGAAGAATATGAAAAAGCTATAAAAGATTATGAAATGTCTTTAAAAGTAAATCCTTCATATATGGGAAGCTACTTAAATTTAAGTAATGCTTATGGCAAAATGGGACAACATGAAAAAGCTATAGAAATTTGCAATAGAGCATTAGAGATAGAAGAAAATGCTGACTTTCATTATAATAAAGGGTGGGACTATTATGAACTTAAAAAATATGAAGAGGCTCTTGAATGTTATAATAAAGCTTTAGAATTAAGACCAGAATACTATGAGGCTACTACAAATAGAGGATTTTCATATATGAAACTTGGAGAAAATGAAAAAGCTATGAAAGATTATGAAAAAGCATTAGAAATAAATCCTAATGGTTGTGAAGCTTATGATGGAAAAGGCGAATTATATGAAAATTTAGGAGAATATCAAAAAGCTCTTGAATGTTATAATAAATCTATAGAACTTGGCATAGAAGACGAAGAAGTTTTTGAAAAAAGAGATAATCTTTTAAAGAAAATGAATAAAAAATAATATATCTATAAAAAATGCACTTTTAATATTAGATTGTCTAATACTTAGAGTGCATTTTTGTTGTACTATTTTAATATGTTTTTGAAAAATTCTTCTGTTGTTATATTATGAGGGCGATTAAATCTTCCTAGTCTATATAAAAAGTCTTTGTTATTAATATCTATAATATTTATTCTTTCTTCACAAGTTAGTATAGCAGAAAACCCCATATCTTTTACTATTTTTTCTGTATCTTTATTAAATTTACCAAAAGGATATGTAAAAGTAGTAGGAGTTTTAGCAGTATATTTTGTTATATCTTCTTGTAATTTTTTTATGTCTTTTTCTAATATATTTTTATATTCTTCTTTATTTTCATTAGCTTTTGGTAAACAGCCTTGTCTTCCTTTTTCGTTATTATGTAAATTGTATGTATGGTTTGCTATTTCTACATAGGAACTTTTACTAAGTTCGTTTATTTGTTTCCAAGTAAGATAAGAATAATTTATATTGTGGTCTTCATTTTTGCTATAAGTATCTGTAAAAGAACCAACAATAGATAATACCGCTTTCATATTATGTTGTTTTAAGATAGGATAGGCATAATGATAAAAGCTCTCGTTTCCATCATCAAAAGTTATTATTATAGGTTTTTCTGGAATGGGTTTTCCTTGATATACATATTCTAATAAGTCTTTAATAAGTATAGGCTCATATCCTTTGCTTTTTATATATAGCATATCTTCTTCAAACTGTTTAGGGCTTATTACATAATTATTTAATTTTGTATTATCGCTAGAAATATGATGATACATTATTATAGGTAGCGCTTTTCCGTCTTCCTTGCTATAACAAGGAGTTGTTTTAGTATATAAATATCTAAAACTAATAAAGCAAAGACTTATTAAAACAACAAATATAAATATATATTTTATAAAATGTTTAATCATTTATATTCTCCTTATCTAAAAATTTTTCTATATTTTTAATAGTTTTTTTATCAAAAAAATGTTCTATTTGTTCTACTAAATATAGGTTTTCATATCCGTTTATTTTCTTGAAAAATCTACATAAAATATTATGTCTATTTAGTAAATAACTTCCTAATATTTTACCTTCTTGTGTTAAAGAGATAGAACCATATTTTTCTTTATCTACAAGATTTAAATCTTTTAGCTTATCTATCATTTTGCTAACAGAAGATGGTTTTATATTTAAAAGATTTGCTAGAGTAGTTATTTTGGTTGTTTCTTCTTCTAGTCTATATATCATTTCTATATAATCTTCCATTGCAAAAGTTATTTTTTCTTTTCGTTCTAAGTCATATCCTTTTTGTGTTTTAAATCCTTTAATTTCCATAAATTCCCCTTTTTTGTAACACATTTTATTTATATTAATATAATATATAAAAAGTTTCCTTAAACTAAATATATTATAAGGGGGATATATTATGAATAAAGCTACTTTAGATATGATAAATGTAGGAGAGAACTGTTATATAATAGATATATTTTTAGAAAAGGAAATAAAAAGAAGACTTGCCGAGCTTGGATTTTTAGAAAAAAGTCTTGTAAAATGTGTTTTAGAAGGCCCCTTTAAAGAACCAAGAGCATATAGAATTAAAGATACCACAATTGCTCTTAGAAAAGAAATAACAAAAAATATTTTAGTTGAAAGGATATAGGCTATGACAAAGAATAAAAGTATAATTCTTGCGGGCAATCCTAATGTGGGAAAGAGCAGTTTATTTAATGCCCTTACTGGTATGAAACAACATACAGGCAACTGGATAGGTAAGACTACTAAAATAGCAAAAGGTGGTATAAAACATAAGGATAGTATTATAGAAATATTTGATATTCCGGGGACTTATTCTCTTTATGGGCAATCGGAAGATGAGATAGTGGCAAGAGATTTTATTTGTTTTAAAGAGGCAGATAAAATAGTGGTTGTTTGTGATGCTATGGCTCTTGAGAGAAATTTAAATTTATTTTTTCAAGTCTTAGAATGTAGAAAAGATGTGATTTTATGTATAAATCTTATAGATGAAGCAGAAAAAAATGGTTTATATATAGATAAAGATAGATTAGAAAAAATATTAAATATTCCGGTGTTGCTAGTTAGTGCTAGAAAGAAATATAATTTAGATAATTTAAAAGAAAATATGTGTTTAGAAGAGATAAAAGATAGGAAATATAGATTAACTTATGATAAACATATAGAGAGTAAAATTTCTAATATAGGAGAACTTATAGGCGATATAGATATTAAAAATTTAGATAAAAGATGGCTAGCTATTAAGCTTTTAGAAAATGATACAAAATTTATAAGAGATATAGAAGAATATATAGGCTATAATTTATTAAAAAATATAAAAATAAGAGATATTATAGAAAATGAAAATTTAGAAGAAGAAATTATAAAAACTAGGGCAAAGGTTTGTAAAGATATGGCTAGTCTTGTAGTAAAAAATAGAGAAGAAAAAAATTATAAAAAAACTCTAAAGATAGATAAAATAATAACTAGCAAAAAATATGGTATACCAATAATGATAATGTTATTATTTTTAGTCTTTTGGATAACTATAGTTTTTGCAAATTATCCATCACAAATATTATCTAATACATTTTTATATTTGGAAAATATATTAAGAGATATGCTATTAGATTTTGGCGTAAAAGAAAGTATTGTATCTTTGTCTATAGATGGAGTTTATAAAGTTGTTACTTGGGTTATAGCTGTTATGCTTCCTCCTATGGCTATATTTTTCCCACTTTTTAGTATATTAGAAGATTTAGGGTATTTGCCACGCCTTGCTTTTAATATGGATAGGATTTTTAAAAAATGTAATAGTTGTGGAAAACAGGCTCTTACTATGTGTATGGGGTTTGGTTGTAATGCTTGTGCTATAAGTGGGAGTAAGATAATAGGTTCTGATAAAGAAAGACTACTAGCTATAATAACTAATAATTTTATGCCGTGTAATGGTAGATTTCCTACTCTTATAGCTATAATATCAATGTTTTTTATAGCTAGTTTACCGGCTTTATTAGGTGGGATTTTATCTGCGGGTATATTAGCTTTTATAATAGGTTTTGGAATATTTATGACATTTTTAGTATGTTTTATTTTTTCAAAATTTATAGGAAAAGAAGAAAAATCAAATTTTATATTAGAATTGCCACCATATAGAAAACCAGAAATAAGAAAAACTATTATTAGAAGTATTTTTGATAAAACTATTTATATATTAGGAAGAGCTATTTTAGTTTCTATACCGGCGGGTATAGTTATATGGACTATGGCAAATATAAGTATAAATGGCGTTAGTATACTTAATCATTTTGTATATATACTAAACCCTTTAGGAGAATTTATGGGATTAGACGGAGTTATTTTACTTGCTTTTATTTTAGGTTCTCCGGCTAATGAGATAGTATTACCTATAATCATAATGACATATCTTGGGACTAATACACTTATAGAAATAGATAATCTAAATGAGCTTAAAGCATTATTTATACAAAATGGTTGGACTTTAAAAACTGCTATATGCACTCTTATATTTTGCGTATTTCATTGGCCTTGCTCTACAACAAGCCTTACTATCAAAAAAGAAACAAATAGCCTAAAATGGACATTTATTTCTATAGCCTTACCTACTTTTATAGGATTTTGTTTATGTGTGTTTATAAATTTAGCTTTTTAATAATATGTTGAAAACTAAGATAAATTAATGTATAATCTATATAAACTATATAAAGATGGGGTGGATTTATGAACATTAGAATAGGCAATGGATATGATGTGCATAGGCTTGTAGAAGGCAGAGAGCTTATTTTAGGTGGTGTATATATACCATATGAAAAGGGGCTTTTGGGGCATTCTGATGCCGATGTTTTGGTTCATTCTATAATGGATAGTTTATTAGGGGCTACTAAAAAAGGAGATATAGGAAAGCTCTTTCCAGATACAGATAATAAATATAAAAATATATGTAGTCTTGAGCTTTTAAAAAAGGTATATGAGCTATTAGAAGAAGATGGATATAGGATAATAAATATAGATGCTACTGTTGTGGCACAAGCTCCTAAGCTTTCTCCATATATAGAAAAGATGGAAGAAAATATAGCTATGTGTCTTAAGATTGATTTAGATAGGATAAATATAAAAGCAACAACAGAAGAAGGCTTAGGGTTTACAGGTGCTAAAGAAGGTATTAGCTCTATGTCTGTTTGTCTTTTAGAAAAGATAAAATAAATATATGAAAGGAGATGCCAAAACTGGCAATATAAATATGAAACTATATAACACGCTTACTAGAAAAAAAGAAGAATTTATACCACTTGATGAAAATAAGGTTAAAATGTATGTTTGTGGACCTACTGTTTATGATTATATACACATAGGAAATGCAAGACCTTATGTTGTTTTTGATACTATAAGAAGATACTTAGAATATAAAGGATATGAAGTAACTTATGTACAAAACTTTACTGATGTTGATGACAAAATAATAAAAAGAGCAAATGAAGAAGGCGTTTCTATGGAAGTTATATCTAATAGATATATAGAAGAAGCTCTAAAAGATGCTAAAGCATTAAATGTAAAACAGCCAAGCTATGCTCCTAGAGTTACTAATGAAATAAAAGAAATAATAGAAATGATACAAACTCTTATAGAAAAAGGGCACGCATATGAAAAAAATGGTAATGTATTTTTTGATACTAAAAGCTTTTCAGAATATGGTAAGCTTTCTGGTAAAAAGCTAGAAGAACTTGAGATAGGTTCTAGAATTAAGCTAGATGAGGCTAAGAAAAATGAAACAGACTTTGTTCTTTGGAAACCTAAAAAGGAGGGCGAACCAGCTTGGGAATCTCCTTGGGGAGAAGGACGCCCAGGGTGGCATATAGAATGTTCTGTTATGGCTAAAAAATATTTAGGAGAAGAAATAGATATACACGCAGGGGGAGAAGATTTAGTATTTCCTCACCACGAAAACGAGGTAGCTCAAAGTGAATGTTGTAACGAAAAACAATTTGCTAAATATTGGCTACATAATGGCTTTATAAATGTAGATAACGAAAAGATGAGTAAATCTAAGGGGAATTTCTTTACTGTTAGGGATATATCAAAGAGCATTCCTTATGATGTTATAAGATTTTTTATACTTTGTGGCCATTATAGAGCACCTATAAATTTTAGCAAGGAAACTTTAGAATCTAGCAAAAAAAGTTTAGATAGAATAAAAAATTGCCATAAAAATTTAAATCATCTTATAGCTAATGCTAAAGAACAAGGTGAAGATGATAATAGCCTTTTTGATGAAATAGAAAAACATAAAAAAGATTTTATAGAAGAGATGGATAATGATTTTAATACAGCAAATGCTATAACTTCTATATTTGAAATAGTAAGGCTTATAAATAGCAAAGTTAGTGAAAAATCTTCTAAATCTTATTTAGAAAAAGCATTATCAGAGCTTTTAGAGCTTTGCAATATTTTAGGTATTTTATATGAATATGAAGAAAGCTCTATAGATAAGGGGGAAATACAAGAATTAATAAATAAAAGGCAAGAAGCTAAGAAAAACAAAGATTATAAATTAGCAGATGAGATAAGAGATAGTTTAAAAGAAAAAGGGATATTATTGCAAGATACTTCGGCAGGTGTAATATGGAGCAAAATTTAAAAAATATAGATATAAGAGAGTATTCTCCGCTTTCTCTTGCATATATGGGAGATTGTATTTTTGACCTTTGTGTAAGAACTTATTTATTAAGTAAGGGGGATACACAGGTTAATAAATTGCATAGTATGTCCAAAAGGCTAGTTAATGCAACTAGCCAATCTATAATGTATAAGGCTATATTTGATATAGTTAGTGAAGAAGAAAGAGCAGTATTAAAAAGAGGCAGAAATGCAAACTCTAATACTAAAGCTAAAAACTCTAGCCTTGCAGATTATAAAAATGCTACAGGGCTTGAGGCTCTTTTTGGATATTTATATTTAAAGGGCGAAAACAAAAGAATACAAGAGCTATTTAAACTTTGCCTAGAGATAATAGACAATTAGGAGGAATAATAATGAAAAATACTAAAAATAAAAAAAATAAAAAAACAAGTAATAAGAAAAAGCAAACAAAACCTATGCAAAAACCAAGACGTTTTGATGATTTTGAAGAAGATGGTTTTCAACTTGAGGGTAGAAATAGCGTATTAGAAGCTTTAAACCATAATAAAACTATAGATAAAATTTTTGTAAAAAAAGGAGAAATAGAAGGGACTTTAAAAGTAATAGTAGCTAAGGCATTAGAACGTGGGATAATAGTTCAAGAGATAGATAAGATAAGAATGGAGCAGATGAAAAGGACTAACAATCCACAAGGTATTATAGCTCTTTGTCCGGCTCACGAATATTGTGAAGTAGAAGATATATTAGAAAATGCTAAAAAAAGAGGTGAAGAACCTTTTGTTATAATATTAGATGAGATAACAGACCCTCATAACTTAGGAGCTATAATAAGAACGGCAGATATAGCAGGAGCTCACGGAGTTATCATTCCAAAAAGAAGAGCTGCTTCTCTTACTGCTATAGTAAGCAAGACTTCTTCTGGTGCGTTAGAATATGTACCAGTAGCTAGAGTAAATAATATAACAAAAGAAATAGAAAAGCTTAAAAAAAATGGGCTTTGGATAGCTTGTGCTGACCTTAAGGGGACAGAATGTTTTAAAGCAGACCTTAAAGGCCCTATAGGTCTTGTAATAGGAAATGAAGGAGCAGGAGTTTCTCGCCTTGTTAAAGAAAGCTGTGATTATAGCGTTAAAATACCTATGTATGGAAACATAGAATCTTTAAATGCTTCTGTTGCTAGCGGAGTATTAATGTACGAGGTTGTAAGACAAAGAAAGTTTTTATAGAGGATAGACTATGAAAAAAAGGGAATATTTATTAGTAGATGGCTATAATATAATCTATGCTTGGGCGGATACTAAAAAAATTTTAGAAGAGCAGAGCTTAGAAGATGCTAGAGATAAGCTAATTTCTATCTTGTCAAATTATCAAGGGGCTAAGGGTATAGAGCTTATTATTGTGTTTGATGCCCACCTAGTAAAAGGAAATAGAGGAAGTGTAGAAAAAATAGGTAAAACTTACATAGTATACACAAAAGAGGCAGAAACGGCGGATAACTATATAGAGAGAATAACTAAAGATTTAGTAAAAGATTATATAGTTAAAGTAGCTACTTCTGATAGATTAGAGCAAATTATAATAATGGGTTCTGGAGCTATAAGAATATCTGCTACAGAGCTTAGAGAAGATGTTAGATTTACTGCAAGGAAAACTAGAAAGTATATGGAGGAGATAAAACCTATTAAAAAGAATATGCTTTTTGACAATTTAGACCCGGAAACTGCAAAGTGGTTTGAAAAAATGAGACAAGATAAAAATTGCTAGTCCCTTATATAGTTTATTTTGAGTGTGCCATATATTTGGCACATTTTTTATAAGTATATGACTTTGATATATATGATAAAATATTATAAAGTATTTAGTATTGTGGAGGATAATATGGAAGAGGTAGACATTAACATTTTAGAAGAAAAAAAAGAAAAGATATTAGGTTTTATATCCTCTGATGAATATAAGCCTATGAAGATAAATGATATAATGTTATTTATGGAAGTACCTATAGAAGATAGAGATATGTTTTTTAGCATAGTAGAAAATCTTATAAAAGAAGGAAAAGTAGTTCTTACTAAAAGAGGAAAGCTTATGCTCCCAGAAGATTTAAATATAGTATATGGGACATATCTTAGCACTTCTAGGGGATTTGGATTTGTAGTAGTAGATAATGATAGTGAGGAAAAAAAGGATATATTTATAAGTGAGAAAGATACAAACGGAGCAAACCATAAAGATAGGGTATTATGTGAGATAAAACCTAATACTTCAGGAAAAAGACAAGAGGGCGTTATAGTAAAAGTATTAGAACGTGGCTATAAATTTATAGTAGGAACATTTGAACAGAGCAAAAATTTTGGTTTTGTTATTCCAGATGAAAAGAGAATTTATAAGGATATATTTATACCTAAAAAATATACTATGGGTGCAGTATCTGGGCATAAAGTTGTGGTAGAAATAATAAAGCAGGCAGAGCAAGATAAAAAGCCGGAAGGTAAGATAACAGAGATACTAGGGCACATAAACGAACCAGGTGTAGATATATTATCTATAATAAAACAGTTTGAACTTCCTACTGATTTTGATGATTTAGTTTATAAGCAAATAGAAGATATTCCTCTTGAAGTATTAGAAGAAGAGAAAAAAGATAGGCTAGATTTAAGGAATATACAAACTGTAACTATAGATGGCGAAGATGCTAAAGATTTAGATGATGCCATAACTATAGAAAAGCTAGAAAATGGCAACTATAGTTTAGGGGTGCATATAGCAGATGTAACGCATTATGTAAAAGAAGGTACGCCGCTAGATAGAGAGGCGATAAAAAGAGGGACAAGCGTATATCTTGTAGATAGAGTTATCCCTATGTTACCACATAAATTATCTAATGGAATTTGTTCTTTAAATGCGGGAGTTGATAGGTTAGCTCTTAGCTGTATTATGGAAATAGATAACAATGGTCAGGTATGTTCACATAAAATAGAAAAAACTATTATAAATGTAGATAAGAGAATGAGCTATACTATAGTAAATGATATATTAATTAATGAAAATAGCCAATTCATAGAAGATAATAAAGAGTTTTTAAATATGTTTTTTACTATGCAAGAGCTTAGAGATATACTTTTTAATAAACGTATAAAAAGAGGGGCTATAGAATTTGATTTTAAAGAAGCTAAGATTATTTTAGGAGAAGACAGAAAACCTAAGGATATAAAGCTATATGAAAGAAATATTGCTACTAGTATAATAGAAGAATTTATGCTTGTGGCAAATGAGACAGTAGCAGAACATTATTTTTGGCTAGAATTTCCTTTTGTATATCGCTCTCATCAAGAGCCAGATTTGGAGAGAGTAGAAGAAATGTCCGAATTTATTTCAAAATTTGGATATAGACTAAAGGGAAGTAATATTCACCCTAAGGCTTTTCAAAAAATATTATTAAAAGCTAGAGGCACAAAGGAAGAAATGATAATAAATAGAGTGATTTTAAGAAGCTTTAAGCAAGCGAGATATACACCTAAAAATGAGGGTCATTTTGGACTTGGAGCAAAATATTATTGTCATTTTACTTCGCCTATAAGACGTTATCCAGATTTACAAATTCATAGAATAATAAAAGAGGATATAGACGGAAAACTTAGTCAAAAAAGAATATTAAATCTTAATAAAAAAATGCCAGATATTTGTCTTAAATGTTCTAATAGAGAAAGAGTGGCAGAAGAGGCAGAAAGAGAAACAAACCTTGTTAAGAAAGTTGAGTATATGCAAGATAAGATAGGACAAATATTTGATGGTGTTATATCTGGGGTTACTAGTTGGGGCATATATGTAGAACTTCCTAATACTGTAGAAGGTATGGTAAATGTAAAAGCTATAGAAGATGACTATTATTACTATGATGAAAAAAATATGCAATATTTTGGAGAGAAAACAGGAAAGATATATACTCTAGGACAGAGCGTAAAAGTAGAGCTTATCGCTACTAATATGTATGAGCGTACTATAGATTTTAAGTTTGTATTAGAATAATTGACATTATATTTCAGTATTTTTTCTTTTATCTTGATTAAACTATCTTTATAAAAGTTTTTAGGAGGTAGTTTATATGCTTATTAAAAGAATATTAGCTTTTAGTATATTTTGCTCTTTTATAGGACTTGTTGGTTGTGGCTCTGATAATACAAGCTATGATAATACAACAGAGATGACAACTCAGTCTCCAGTATCAAATAGTATAAATGGGGCATTTGATGGGTATCAGTATAATATGGACGAGTATATGGAAACTACAGAGGATATAAATACTAGAAATGGATATCAAATAACAAATCCTAATAATTCTCGTTTTGGTGAGGGTATGAAGGGTGCAGAGAATATATATGGCAATGATGAAAATATTATAAAAGATAAAATGGAAGATATAAAAAATAATACCAAAGAAAATTATGAAGATATAAAGGATAAGACAAAAGAAGGATATGAAGATATAAAAGATAAGGCTAAAGAGAGCTATGAAGATGTAAAAGATAATAGTAAAGAAGCTTATCAAAAAATAAAAGATAGTATAAAAAGTTAAAGTATACTTAAATATAATTTATATTTATTAAATAATTTTTTATTTATATATTAAAATAGACTATAGATAAATCTATAGTCTATTTTTTATATTAGCCCTTTTTCTTTTAAGACTTGTTCTTGTCCATTATTTATCATATATTCTATGCCTACTTTTTGATATATTTCTAGTGCTTTTAGTATTTGTTCTCCACTTTGTGTGAGAAAATATTCTGTTTTTAGAGGGTAGGTATCTGTAGTCTTTTTATCTACAAAACCATAAGATATAAGTTCGTTTAGATGTTGATGTAGCATTTTCTCTGTTATGCCAGCTATATCTCTTAAAAGAGATGAGGGCATAGTAGCACCAAGCCTAAGACGCCATATTATTATACATTTCCACTTGCCTCTTAGCATATCGTGGACAAGCTCTAAGGGGCAGGTATAATCTTTTCTTAACTTCATATTATTTATTAAGCTTTAGATGTTTTGGCAAACCATCCACCATAATAGGATATACCTCGCCTTGTATAAGAGGTTTTAGATAGCTTATAAATTCTTTAGTTATATTAGCATTTTTTTCGTCTATCCAGTCCAAAGGCACTAATTTTTCAAGATTTGCTATATCATACACGCTATGAGATTCTAGTTTCATTTCATATGGAGAAGAGCTAACTCTTTTAAAAGTAACTACTTTACCATTTTCTCCTTTAATAGCAAGTTCTACGGCATATATACCAGCTAAAAAGCTTTCTTCCATATCTGTAAGCGACATAAAATGGCTAGCACAACGTTGAGTTGTGTTAAGTTCTATAGCTCTTGTTTTGCAATGTAAATTTTCGTGTAAAACAGAAGCAAGTTTGCTAGCAGTGCCACTAAGAGATTTATGTCCAAAGCTATCAAGTAATGTATATTCTTCTTCTAATTCACATATATTTATACCATCTTTATTTTTTATACCTTCAGAAACGGCAATAACTATACTTTTTTTAGTTTTTTGAAGATTTTCTACTTTTTTTATGAAGTCGTTCATATCAAATGTAACTTCTGGGAGATAAATAAAATCTATTCCATCACAATCATCAGATTTTGTAAGAGCTGAAGATGCAGTTAGCCAACCAGCATTTCTTCCCATAATTTCTATAATAGTAACATTTTTAGCGTCATAAACAGTAGCATCTTTTATAATTTCTTTTACAGTTGTTGCTATATATTTACAAGCGCTTCCAAAACCTGGTGTATGGTCTGTTATAGCAAGGTCATTATCTATAGTTTTAGGAACTCCTATAAATTTTATATTCTTGCTATTTTTTGTAGCATATGTATGTAGCTTTTTGATAGTATCCATAGAGTCGTTACCGCCTATGTAGAAAAATTTATCTATATTTAATTTTTCTAATATAGAGAAGATTTTTTCGTATATAGCAGTATTTGTATCTGGGTTTGGTAGTTTAAATCTACAAGAGCCAAGATAAGAAGATGGTGTTCTCTTAAGAAGCTCAATATCCAGATTATTAGTTATTTCTTCATTTAGATTTACATATTTTTCTTCTAAAAGTCCTTGTATTCCATTTATCATTCCATATACTGTAATGTTATTATCAAGTCCAGCTTTAAAAACACCAGCTAAACTAGCATTTATAACAGCAGTTGGCCCACCCGATTGTCCAACTATGATATTTCCCATTGTAAAGTCCTCCTAAGTTTTCTTATGTTGCATTTAATTATATCAAATATATAATAACATTACAACAAAGAAAAATCAAAACAATCTTATATTTGTATAAGTATACTTGGGATTTGTGAAGTTGTTATAGTTTTTAGCTCTAAAAAATTAAAGGCGTCAAAAACTTTATCATAATCTAGCTGATATATGTAAGATAAATCTTTGGGAGTATAAAAATATGGAGAACCACATTCTATTTCACGTCTTAAAAGTTTACATATAAAGCTACTCCCATTTATCATAATTTTTAAAAAATTATTTTCATCTATAGTTTTTATATTTAGTGTTTTTAAAATTTTTAATAATTCATCGCTTGATATTTCTAAAATATTTGCAGTTTTTTCTATATCTAATACTTTATTTGTTTTTAAAAATAAATCTATTTCTTTTATTTTTGGAATAATTTTTTTATTATATATATCTAGTGGTCTTTGGTTTTTCATAATACTCCTCTTTTCTATATTATTATAAATAAAATTATATCATTTTTAATATTTAATACCATATTAAAACGTTGGTATATTAAGAAAATAATAGTAAAAATTTAATTAAATAATATTAAAATTATTATTTAATTATTTAAAATATAAAAAATTTATATAACATATTTAACTTGTATAGAGTTTGTATATAGCAAATGCCCTTGTCGTTGACAAAGTAAATTATTAATAATATAATATATAAAAAGATTTTTTTAGAAAGGTTTATTATGAATAATTTAATAGATGGGAAAAAAATTGCTGATGATATAAAAGATAAAATCAAATTAGAAATAGATAGTTTGGATAAAAAACCAAGTCTTGCAGTTGTTTTAGTTGGAGAAGATGTTGCGAGTACTATTTATGTTAAAAATAAGGCCTTAGCCTGTGAATATGTAGGCATAAAATATACAGACTATCATTTAAAAGAAGAAACAAGCCATGAAGAGCTTATGGCTCTTATAGATAAACTTAATGAAGATGAAGAAGTAAATGGTATTTTAGTTCAGTTACCGTTGCCAAGTCATATAAATGAAAAAGAGATAGCTCTTAGGATAAATCCTATAAAAGATGTTGATGGTCTTCATCCTTATAACATAGGTATGTTATCTACAAATAGTGATGGTTTAAAAGCTTGTACTCCATATGGTATAATGGAGCTTTTAAAATCTTATAATGTTGATATTAAGGGGAAGAATGCTCTTGTAATAGGTAGAAGTAATATTGTAGGAAAACCAACATATATGATGCTTTTAAATAAAGATGCTACAGTAACAGTAGCTCATACTAAAACACAAAATTTAGAAATTTATACTAAACAAGCAGATATTATTATTGTGGCTACTGGTGTTGCTAACTTTTTAAAGCCTAATATGATAAAAGATGATGTTGTGCTTATAGATGTTGGTATGAATAGGATAGAAGGTAAGCTTTATGGTGATATAGACAAAGAATGTATGAAAAAAGCAAAGCTTATAACTCCAGTACCAGGAGGGGTTGGTCCTATGACTATAGCTATGCTTGTTAGAAATTGTCTTTATGCTTACAAATTACAAAACAAACAAAAGGAGAAATAAATGAAAGAACAAATAAAAATTGCTTTTGTATCTTTAGGTTGTGATAAAAACCTTATGGATAGCGAAATAATGCTTGGGCTTATAAAAGAAGAAGGTTATATAGTTACACAGGATGAAGAGCAAGCAGACATTATAATAATAAATAGTTGTGGATTTAAAATAGATGCTAGTGAAGAAGGTATAGAAAATATTTTAAGAGTAGCAGATTTTAAAGAAACCGGAAGATGTAAAGGTATTATAGTAACAGGTTGTATGGCTCAAAGATATAAGGAAGAGATTTTTGATTCTTTACCAGAAGTAGATGCTGTTGTTGGAACAGGTGATTTTGAGCAAATAGGTGATGTAATAAAAGAGATATTAAGAGGAGAAAAGCAAGTAAAGCTTATAACAGATAATAATAAAGCTTTAGATGAAAAAAATTCTCTTAAAAGAGTAGTTACTACAACTGGAGGATTTGCTTATCTTAAAATAGCAGAAGGTTGTGACAAAAAATGTACATATTGCACTATACCATCTATAAGAGGTAAGTTTAGAAGTAGAAGTATAGAAAGTCTTATAGAAGAGGCAAAGCTTTTAGCTAGCCAAGATATAAAAGAAATTATATTAGTAGCTCAAGACTGTTCTTTATATGGAACTGACATTTATGGAGAGAAAAAATTATCAGAGCTTTTAGATAGGCTTTCAGAAATAGAGGGTATAGAGTGGATAAGAATATTATATTGCTATCCAGAACATATAGATGATAAACTTATAGATACTATGGCAAAAAATGAGAAAATTTGTAAATATATAGATATGCCTATACAACATGCTGATGATAATATATTAAAGCTTATGGGAAGGGCAAGTACAAGAGCTAAGCTTGAAGAAACTATAGATAAACTTAGAGCTAAAATGCCAGATATATGTATAAGAACAACTTTTATTGTAGGATTTCCTAATGAAACAGAAGAGGCTTTTTATAATCTTTATGATTTTGTGGAAAAAACTAAGTTTGATAGATTAGGTATTTTTACTTATTCTAGAGAAGAAGGAACTGTTGCTTATGATATGCAAAATCAGATAGATGAAGATATAAAAGAAGAAAGAAAAGAAAAGCTTATGCTTTCACAAAAGGATATTTCTTCTGAAATATGTAAAAAGTTTTTAGGTAAGACTCTCAAAGTTATAGTAGAAGGACGTATAGAAGGAGAAGATAATGTATATTGTGGAAGAAGTTATAGAGATTGTTATGAAATAGATGGATTTGTATTTTTTAAAGTTCCAGAAAATATGGAAGTTATAGCAGGGGATTTTTACAACATAAAAATAACAGATGCTTATGAATATGACTTAATAGGAGAAATTGAGCCTTAAAGCTAATTTATATTTTTATAATGGGGGAAAAAATGAATTTACCAAACAAATTAACTATTTTTAGAATTATATTAATACCTTTTTTATTAATATTTATATTATTTGATTTTATACCTTTAGATTTGCAAACTAGAAGATATATAGCTACTGCAATATTTATAATAGCTTCTATAACAGACGCTATAGATGGTCATATAGCTAGGAAATATAACCTTATTACTAATTTTGGAAAGTTTATGGATCCTTTAGCAGATAAGCTTTTAGTTACTTCAACTATGATAGCGCTTATTAGTATGGAAGATGCAGTTGTACCACTTGAGTCTTGGGTTGTTATAATTATAATTGCTAGAGAATTTTTTATGACAGGATTTAGGACTATAGCTGTAGAAAAAAATGTAGTTATAGCTGCAGGTAAATCTGGCAAATTAAAGACAATATTTCAAATGCTTATGATAATTTGTCTATTGCTTAATATAAATAATACTTTCTTTATATGTATTAGTTATATATTAATATTTATATCAGTTGTATTAACGATATATTCTTTATTAGAATATATATTAAAAAACAAAAATGTTTTAAAAGACTAAGAAAGCAAGGGATAAATTATGAAAGTTTTTAACAGGACATATCTTAAGTTATTAACAATATGCATAAGTTTTACTTTAGTTTTTGGATTTTTCTGTAATATAATGGTTTCTAGGATATTAGAATCCAATATGAAATTAGTTTGTGATGTATATTATAAGCAAATTTCTTCAAAGGTAATAAATGATATAATGCTTTTAAAATCGGCAAATGAATATTTAGCTAAAAATGAAGTAATAATAGAATATATAAGAAATCCAGACCAGAAAATTAAACATTCTGAAGAAGAGAAAGAAGCTATTTTAAAAGAAATTCAGAATATAGAAAAAGTATTAGAAACAGTTAGTTTTGTAGATTCTATTAACATAATAGATTTAAGAAATAAGATATTATTTTCTAAAGGTTTAGAAATTTCATTTTTTGATATAACAAATAGACCTTGGTATAAAGAAGAAATATTTACTGTTTCCTCCAAAGAATCGCAACTAACAAAGAAGCATCTTGACTATACAACAGGTAAATCTACTATGTCTATAGTAACTTTAATATATAAAGACAAAGAACATATTCCACAAAATATTATAGGGGCAGCAGTATTAGATGTATATATAGATGAGCTGTTAAATTATATAGATAGTTCTTTTTATTCTGGAGTATTAAAAACAGAAATATATGGAACAGATTTTGATGTTTCTAAACTTGAAGATTATAAAGATGATTATAATATTTATGTAAATCAAGATATATTAAATAATGGAGAGTATTTAGTATTTAAGTTTGATAAAGCTTCTCTTATAGAAGATGAGATGGTAAGAGATTCTTTAACACAAATGAAATTTGTAATATGGACAATAGCAATAATTATATCTATTTTACTTTTTGCTTCTATACGTATGTTTTTTAGAGCAGCTCTTATGTCTATAGATAAGCTAAAATCTATTTTAGAAAAATTAAATAAAGATAGTTATTTTGTAGGAGAAAAAAATAATGAATTTAGACAGCTTGAAATATTAGCAGATACGCTTAATAAATCTTTTGATGATAAAATTCAAGAGCTTATATATTATGATGAATTAACAGAATTACCAAATAGAAAGATGTTAGAGAATATATGTACCAAAAATATACAAATGAAAAAACCTTTTGCGCTTTTGTTTATAGACCTTAATAAATTTAAATATATAAATGATGTATTTGGGCATACTGTAGGTGATGAGTTTTTAATAAAGTTTAGTAAAAAGATGAAAAGTTGTATAAAAGATGATGGTATATTAACTAGATATTCTGGTGACGAATTTATTATAGTTTATGAAAAATATATAGATAAAAAATCTCTTTTAGAATTTTACAATCAAGAAATTAAAAAAGCTTTTTTAAAACCAGTAAAAATAAATTCTATGCTTGAAACAGAGATAAGTTTTTCAGCTGGTGTTGCTATATATCCAGAAGACGCTACAGATTTTGAAGATCTTATAAATAAAAGTGATTTTATGATGTATGTAAACAAGAAAAGGTTTAAAGATAATCAATTAGCTTTCTTTAATGAAGAAATATATTCAGAGCTTTTAGAAACAGAAAAAATAAAATTAGAGCTTAAGTATGCTCTTGATAAAGAAGAATTTTATCTAAATTATCAACCTATAGTAGATAAAGATAAAAATATATTAAAAGCAGAAGCTCTTATAAGATGGAATAGCAAAGAACTTGGATTTATAGCTCCGGATAAGTTTATAAAATATCTAGAAGAAACAAGGCAAATAATAGATGTTGGATATTGGATAATAGAAACAGTTTGTAAAACTATAAAAAACTTCGAAAGTATTGGTAAAAAGGTAGAAATAAGTGTAAATATTTCTCCAGTACAATGGATGTTAAAAGACTTTGTATTAAGAACCAAAGAAATTGTGGAAAGGTATAATGTAGATTATAATTTATTGTGTTTTGAAATAACGGAAACTGTTCTTTTAGAAGAAAAAAGTCATGTGTCTAATAATATAGAAGAAATAAAAAGATTAGGAATTAATATAAGTCTTGATGATTTTGGAACAGGCTATTCATCATTTAATTATTTAAGAATATATAATTTTGATGTATTAAAAATAGATAAGAGTTTTTTAAGGAACTTGGAAGAAACAGATTTAAAAATTATAAATCAAATAAAATCTCTTGCTCATATTTTAAAAATGAAAGTAGTCATTGAAGGTATTGAAACTCAAGAACAATTTGACAAGATGATAGGAATGGGTATAGACTATATACAAGGATACTATTTTAGTAAACCTTTATTAGAAGAAGAATTTAAAAATAAGTTAATGGAGGGTTAGAAATGGCAGATAAAAAGTCTAAAGATAGTGTTGTAGATAATATAGCAAAAGGAAAAGAACAAGCCTTAAAGAATGCACTTGCTCAAATAGAAAAACAATTTGGAAAAGGAGCAGTTATGAAGCTTGGAGAAACAAGTGATAAAGCTGTGGAAGTTGTTCCTACAGGCTCTTTAAGCCTTGATGTTGCTCTTGGAGCTGGTGGTGTTCCTAAGGGAAGAATAATAGAAATATTTGGGCCAGAATCTAGTGGTAAGACTACTGTTGCTCTTCATATGGTGGCAGAAGTACAAAAAGCAGGAGGTATTGCGGGTTTTGTAGATGCAGAGCACGCCCTAGACCCAGTTTATGCTAAAAAAATAGGTGTTAATATAGATGAGCTTTATATATCACAACCAGATGATGGAGAGCAAGCTTTAGATATTACAGAAACTATGGTTCGTTCTGGGGCTATAGATATAATAATTGTAGACTCGGTTGCGGCTTTAGTGCCTAAATCTGAAATAGACGGAGAAATGGGCGATTCTCATATGGGGGTACAAGCTAGGCTTATGAGCCAAGCTTTAAGAAAACTTACAGCTATAACGGCAAAAAGCAAATGTATAGTAGTATTTATAAATCAGCTTAGAGAAAAAATAGGTATAAGCTATGGTAGCCCAGAAACTACTACTGGTGGACGTGCTTTAAAATTTTATGCAAGTGTTAGGATAGATATAAGAAAAGGAGAGGCTATAAAAAGTGGTACAGATATTATAGGCTCTAGGACTAAGGCAAAAATTGCTAAAAATAAAATAGCTCCTCCTTTTAAAACTGCAGAATTTGACATAATATATGGAGAGGGCATATCTCATGTTGGTGATGTATTAGACCTTGGGACAGAGCTTGGAATAATAAATAAAGGCGGGGCTTGGTATTCTTATGAAGATATACGTCTTGGGCAAGGTAGAGAAAATGCTAAGAAATATTTAAAAGAAAGTCCGTTTCTATTAAGAACTATTGAAAATGCTGTTAGAAAGCATTATAATATGCCAGAACTTGAAACGATAGAAAGCGAAATAGCAAACACAGAGGCAAATCCTTTAGATGATGAAGATGTTAAACTTGCTATGGAAGATGGAGAATTTAAAGCAGATTTTGGCGAAGATGATTTAGATATTGAGCTTTTAGAAGATTAATATTAATATAAAAAAGGGATAGATTTAATCTATCCTTTTTATTTATAGAATTAATATAATAATAGTTTTTACTTTTATAAATATTTGCTTTTATCTTTTTCTTTCAGTCTTTCCCATTTTCTATTAGTTTCTTGTCTAATTTTATCTAATGTTTCTTTTTTATCCTTTAGGTGTTTCATAGAGCCTATATTTAATATAAAATCTTCTATATCTATTTTTTCGTTTTTATCTTCTGGATTGTATGTTATTTTAGTTTTTCCATTTTCTATTTCATATAAAGGAAAATAACAACTTTTTACACTATTTTCTAGTAGTTTTATTTCATCTTCTGGATTTATATTCCAGTTTAAAGGGCAAGCAGATAAACATTTTATAAAAACAAGACCTTCTTTTGAATATTTAAAGGCTTTATCTGATTTTTTTATAAAATCTTCTGGATAACTTTCGCATACAGTAGCTATATAAGGGATATTTATAGCATCAAATAGCATAGGAGTATCTCTTGGAATAAAAGGACTGCCAAAACTTGAGCTAGTGCCAGTTTTTGCTCCTAAAAATGAAGAATAAGAATTTTGATTACCAGTTGTCATATATCCACAGTTGTCATATTCAAATATTATAAATTTAGCTTTTCTTATACCACTAGAAAGACAAGAACCAAGTCCTATATCAAGTCCTCCATCACCAGTAACCATAACAAAAGTTATATCTTCTTTAGCATCTTTTAGATACATATAAACTATACCTTCTAAGGTAGGTGCGCCATTTTGCAAAAGATTATGAACATAGCTAGTCCTAAAGCTAGTCTTAGGATATGCACTAGATACTATGCTACCACAACCAGTTTGAAAAAGAAGAACTACAGGAGTTTTTATAGCTTTTAATAGCATATTTAGATTTGGGAATATACCACAACCAGCACAAGCTCCGTGCCCTCCTACTATTCTTCTTGGCATAGATGTTAATTTATTTATATCTATATTATCTTTTCCAAAATCTATATCTAGCTTATCAGACGATATAGGCTCAAAATAAGTAGTAGGAATAAAGTTTTCATCACCTTCATATTTTCCATAATAGTCAAATCGTTTTATTTCTTGTCCTTCAAGACAATTAAGAGCTTCATTAAAAAGATTTATAGCATCTTCCTTATAAAAATTTTTGCCACTAAGTCCATATATTCTTGTTATAACCTTTGCATCTAAATCTTTTTCTTGTAAGCTAGCTTTTAGCTCAAGGCTCATATTACCACCATTTGCTCCATAGCTATCTTGTCTATCAAGACATATAATAATTTTTGCTTCTTTACATATATTTTCTATATCTAGCATCGATGGACGCAATACTTTAGTAGTAAATACACCTACTTTTTTTCCATCTTTTCTTAGCATTTCTACTCCATCTTTTATGGCTTCATAGGTAGATCCAAGAGCAAATATTATAACTTCGGCATCTTTTGCCATATAGCTTTCTATAGGAGTATAATTTCTTCCAGATATTTCACAATATTCTTTAAAAAGAATAGGTATATATTCTTTAGCCTCTTCCATAGCTTGATGGATCTGATATTTATTATTTATCATATCTAGTTCAGTCATATAAGAGCCTATACTAATAGGATTTTTAGTATCTAATACATTATATAAAGGGTTTTTTTCACCTATAAAATCTAGTATATTTTTATCATCTTCAAATATATGAACATTCTTTTTTTGATGACTTACAAAAAATCCGTCAAATGCTATTATAACTGGTAAATTTACTTTTTCAGCAAGCTTAAGTCCCATTATATTAAAATCATAAACTTCTTGGTTATCTTTAGCAAATAATATAATAAAGCCAGTATTTAAAGCATACATAATATCACTATGTTCACATTTTATAGACATAGGAGCACTAACGCTAGTACAGGCTACATTTAAAACCATAGGAAATCTGGTTCCAGATTGTACAGGCATCTGCTCTAGTGCATATAAAAGTCCATTTCCGCTAGTAGCAGTAAGTACACGTCCTCCAGATATACTAGCCCCATAACACATACCAAAAGCGCTATGCTCTCCATCTGCCAAGACAAGCTTTGTATCAAAATTTTCTTTTCCTTTTAATATATCTATGTTTTCTGCTATTTGTGTAGATGCTGTTATAGGATAGTATGGCATTATATCATAATTTATTTGTTTACACGCAGTAGCCACTAGTTCATCTCCACTTTGAAAAACCATTTTTTGCTTTAACATAAGTTTCCTCCTTAAATATTTATATCTTCTAAAAAGCTTTCAGAAGTAACAAGAGAATTTTCTCCTACTTTATCATATTTTATATTTTTATCTATAATATTTACATTTTCTGGTTTATCTTTTTCAGACATTTTAATTATTGCTTTTTCTTTACAGATAGATACACAACGCATACAACCTTTACAATAGTGATAGTCTATACCTAAATTTTTTCCATCTACAAATTTAAACGCCATATCAGGACAGAATAAGTCGCAATATCCACAATGTGTACATTTGTCTTTTAATATAACAGGAACATATCCACGTCTTGTAGGGGATAAATCATTAGATATACTACTACCTATTATCTTATTAATTCCACCTATAGAAGCGTTTTTATAACCTAAGCTTGTATTTATAGGTTTGTCTACTATATAATGATATTTTCCATCTGGTTTTATTTCTTTATATTTTGTATTTTCATATGCTAAGTTTATTGCATTTATATGATTTTTAAGATTTTCATCATATTTATGACTATCTTTTAAAAGTTCCTCTATTTTTTCTAGTTTTATAAAATCTACTGCTTTAGATACAGCTCCTAGCATAGCTATATTTATATCACTTTTTGTTTCTAAAGATATTTTTAAAGCATCTATGCAATATATGTCTCCAGCGTATAGCTCTAGCTCATCTCTTATATTTTCTATATCTTTATCTGTATTTATAACTATCTTTGTGTTTTCGCCTACCCCCTTTAATACGTCCTTATTTTTGGCTAGTTCTAGATGAAATATAACTAGTAAATCAGGGATTTTTACAGGGTTTGTATCTCTTATAGGCACAGTTTCTTTAGCATATCTTACATAAGCTTTGACAGGAGCTATATTTTTTTCACAACCATAACTTGAGAAACAACTAGCATTTAGTCCAAGATATAAAGCGCCAAGTTCTCCAAGGATTTTTCCGAAAAGGCTAGCTCCAAGTCCACCAAAACTTTCTATGCGTATTTCAAATAAATCTTTTTTTAAAATCATAAAAAACCCCTTTCTAAAATAAATCTTAAGTTTAGTATTTATTTTAAAAAGAAGTTTTATACATATTATTATTTATTAAGTTTAAGTTTTATAAGAAGTATTTTTAAATTCTGTAGGTGATATTCCATAAAATTTTTTAAAGCTTTTGCTAAAATAAAATTCATCTTCATATCCTACAAGATATGCAACCTCTTTTATGGATAGTTCTTTTTTAGTAGATAGTAATATTTTTGCTTTTTCTAGCCTTATTTTTATAAGAAAGTTTATAGGCGTTTGTCCAAATTCTTCTTTAAATACTTTAGATATATAAAAAGGGCTTATGTATAGTTTTTTTGCTATTTTTTCTAAGGATATTTTTTCGTTATAGTGGTTATAAAAATAATTTTTTAGCTCTTTTGCTATAGACTTGCTTTTAGATAGTTCTTCATAAGGGAGCTCTTTTTGTTTTTCTCTTATTATAAGGAGTAAAAATTGTGTAAGATATGCTTGTAGCATAAAAGCTTTACCGGTTTGTTGTTGTTGATTTTCTAAATATATATTATCTATTAAGTCTGTAAATTTTTTTCTAGATGGTAGACTAGTTTTTATTATAGGCATTTCATTTTTAAAAAGTGTATCCTCTTTATTATTTTTAAATTGAAAATTTGTTATACCTACAAAGAAGAGAAGGTTTAGTTTGTCTATAGATAAGGGGCTTTCGTAGTGTATTTCATCTGGATTTATTATTATAATATCTCCTTCTTCTACTGTGTAGATATTATTTTCTATATTAAATATTACTTTGCCAGATAGTACATAACAAAGCTCCATATGGCTATGACTATGAGGATTGGCCTCTAAGCTTTTACCTTTTACACAAAAGGTAAGATGAGGGTTAAAATTTGTAAAATCTATATTAGTTATATTCATATAATCACCTTTAAGATTTTTTATTTACATTATATAATAATATATTATATGTAACAATATATTACATTACAATAACAAAAATATACATTTTAATATTTTTTTAAATCTATATAATTTAAGAATATAAATAAAATAGGAGGGAGATAAATGGAAGCTTTAAAATGGTTTTATTCATTTTTTAAGCCTTATAAAAAAAGGTATATATTGGGATTATTTTTGGTTACTATTGCTACTTTGCTATCTTTTGTTAATCCTTATGTAATAGGCATATTTGTAGATGATGTTATAAAAGAGCAAAACTATAGTTTTTTAAAATATGTCCTAATTGGGCTTTTAGGCTCTACTATAATAAAAACTAGCATAAGATGGATATATTTAGTTTTATTTGAAAAATGTTCTCAAGATATTTTATATAATATGAGAGAAGGCGTTTATAAAAAATTTCTTAGAAAAGATTTTATGTTTTTTAATCAAAATCAAACAGGGGACTTAATGTCAAGGCAAATTGGCGATATGGACGCTATAAGGCATTTTTCAGCTACATTTTTTCAATATTATGAGGCTATAATTTATTTTGTATTTGCTCTTATTATGTGTTTTACAGTAAATACTAAAATAGGTATGTATATGCTTACTGTATTGCCTTTTACCCTTATATTAGCTATGTTCCAGTTTAAACACGTTCAAAAGGGTTTTGAAAGGATAAGAGATAGCTTTTCTGCTTTAAATAGCTATGTTCAAGAAAATATAAGCGGTAATCGTATGGTAAGAGCTTTTTCTAAAGAAGATTATGAGATAGAAAGATTTGCCGAAAAAAATGAAAACTACAGACAAAGTCAACTAGAAGCTACTAGAGTATGGAGCAATTATGTTCCTATATTTGAATTTTTATCTAATGCCCTTACTGTTGTTCTTATGTTTGTAGGTGGTAAGATGGCAGTAGATGGGCAAATTACGGCAGGGGATTTAATAGTAGTATATAACTATCTATGGATGCTAAACTATCCTCTTAGAATGTCTGGTTGGTATATAAATGATACGCAAAGATTTTTAACTTCTCTTGATAAAATATATAAAAGTATAAAAGATGAACCTAGCATATCAAAGCCAGAAAATGCTATATCTAATCTAAATTTAGAAGGTAATATAGAGTTTAAAAATGTTTGCTATGTACCAGAAGACGATAAAAACTTAGATATTCTAAAAGATGTAAGTTTTTCTATAAAAGCAGGGCAAACTTTAGGGATAATAGGAGCTACAGGAGCAGGTAAATCTACTATAGTAAACTTACTTTGTAGGTTTTATGACTCTACAGGTGGGGATATAACAATAGATGGAATACCTATAAAAAATGTAGATTTATATTGGCTAAGAGATAACATAGGTATGGCTATGCAAGATGTATTTTTATTTTCTGATACTATAGAGGGAAATATAGCTTATGGCGAGCCAGAATGCGATTTTGAAAAAGTTAAGTGGGCATCTAAGCTAGCAGGTGCAGATGATTTTATAAACCAAATGCCAGAGGGGTATGACACTATAGTAGGAGAGAGGGGAGTTGGTTTATCTGGTGGACAAAAACAAAGGATATCTCTAGCTAGAGCCTTATTAAAACAACCATCTATATTAATATTAGATGATACAACTTCTGCTTTAGATATGGAAACAGAACATATAATACAAGAAAATCTCAAAAAACTAGATAAAAAATGTACTAAAATATTAATAGCCTATAGAATTTCTTCTATAATGGAAGCAGATACTATATTAGTACTTGATAAAGGTAAAATAATAGAACAAGGAACTCATAAAGAATTATTAGATAAAAAAGGTTATTATTATAATGTATTTTATCATCAATATGGAGATTTTAGGGAGGCAGGTGAGTTAAATGGCTAGAAATACCTATGAAGTAGATGAAGAACTAGAAACAGGGTTTGATATAGAAAAGTTAAAAAGAATAAGTATATACCTAAAACCTTATAAAAAGACTATATTTTGGATATTATTTTTAATGGCTACTTCTAGCATTGCTACAATGTTTATACCTATTATATTTATGGAAGCTATGAATAGTGCTATACCTCAAAAGGATATGAGCCAAATAGTAAGGCTTGGTATAGATATTTTAGCCATATCTATATATGTGTCTATAGTATTAAAAATTCGTTCTAGAGTTATGACTAAGATGGGGCAAAATATAATATATGAGATAAGAAAAGATATATTTACGCATATACAAAACCTACCTTTTAGCTATTTTGATAGTAGGCCACACGGTAAAATACAAGTTAGAGTTGTAAATTATGTAAATAATCTTAGCGATTTATTATCTACAGGGCTTGTAAATGTTCTTACAGAGGCCGGATCTATAGTATTTATAGTTTGTTTTATGTTATATATAGATGTAAAATTTACTATTATATCTATGATAGGGTTGCCAGTTTTAATATTTATAATATGCATTATAAATTCTAAACAAAGAAAGGCTTGGCAAAAAGCGAGCAATAAACAGTCTAACTTAAATGCTTATATATCTGAGAGTATAAATGGTATAAGAATAACACAATCTTTTGTAAGAGAAGAAGAAAATATGAAAATATTTAATCGTCTTAGCGGAAACTATAGAGATAGTTGGATGCAGGCTGTTAAATATAACTTTCTTTTAGGACCTATAGTAGAAAATATTTCTGCTTTTAGCACTTCTTTTATATATGTACTAAGCGTCTATCTTATTATTAATGATAAGACTATGCTAACTGCAGGAGCTATAGTAGCCTTTACTTCTTATATAGGAAGATTTTGGGCACCTATAAATACTATAGTAAGTTTTTATAATACTATCTTAACTTCTCTTTCTTATCTTGAGAGAATTTTTGAAACTATAGACGAACCTATAGAAATAAAAGATAAAGAAGATGCTAAAGATATGCCTAAAATAGATGGAAATGTAGTATTTGACAAAGTGTGTTTTTCCTATGAAGAAGGAGCTTATGTATTAAAAGATATTAGCTTTGAGGTAAAATCAGGGCAAAGCTTTGCTATAGTAGGCCCTACGGGAGCTGGAAAAACTACAATAGTAAATTTACTTAGCAGATTTTATAATATAAACTCTGGGCATATTTATATAGATGGCATAGATATAGAAAATGTAACTATAAAATCTTTAAGAAAGCAAATGGGCGTTATGATGCAAGAAAGCTTTATATTCTCGGGGACTATTATGGATAATATAAGATATGGAAATAAAGATGCTACAGATGAAGAAGTAATAAGAGCTAGTAAGACAGTATGTGCTCACGACTTTATTATGCAGATGGAAAATGGTTATAATACAGTAGTAAAGGAAAGAGGAGCAGGGTTATCAACAGGACAAAAACAACTTATATCTTTTGCTAGAGCTTTACTTGCAAATCCTAAGATATTGATATTAGATGAAGCTACTTCTAGTATAGATACAGAAACAGAGATAGCATTACAAGAAGGACTTAAAAAACTTTTACAAAATAGGACTTCTTTTATAATAGCTCATAGATTATCTACTATAAAAAATAGCGATTGTATTTTATATGTAGATAAAGGACAAATAGTAGAAAAGGGTTCACATAATGAGTTAATAGCTAAAAAAGGTGCTTATTATAAACTTTATATGTCACAGTATGAATTTTTAAAATAAATTAAAATAAAAGGGAGCATTGCTCCCTTTTATTTTATATCTAAAATAGCTTCTCTTGGTAAAAGTAAGGCTTCATCTTTTATATTTAGCACTATTCCTTTAGCTTCTTTATTTATATGTGTAAGTAGATATTGAAGCTCTAGAAAACCAATTTTTGCATCTACAAAAGGATTATCTTTTATAAATACATTAAATTTATCATAATCAGTAAAAATCACAAAAAACCATTCTCCGCTAGCATCTTGTAAACTAACTACGCTCGTATTTTCATCATTTATTTTTTTTTCAGCATCATCATTTAAAAGAACTACAGGGCATAAGAATTTTTCATTTTTAAGACAATCTTCAAAAATTTTAGTATTTTCTTCTGTTCTATTATTTATAAGATTTTGCATATTTTTTAAAAATTCTTTTGAAACAACATTCATAAAATTTATCTCCTATAGATTATAATATTTTTTTGTAATATTTATAGCTTAAAGTTGGTACAGTTATTTTTACATTATTGCTATTGTAAAATACTGTTTGGCTAAACTTTTCAAATGAATTAGCTTTTATATCTACTTTTTCAAGATTTTTACAATCTGCAAAAGCATAATCATCTATTTTTTTGATATTTTTAGGTAGTTCTAAATTCTTAAGCTTAGTACCTCTAAAAGCACTAACGCCTATAGTTTCTACTTTAGGCATAGATATAGTATTTAGTTTAGAATCTAAAAAGGCATTACCTTCTATTTTAGTTACATTATTAGTATCTAAAGTTTCTATAGAGCTATCTTCAAAAGCATAAGAACCTATAGTTTTTACACTATTAGGTATTTTAAATTCTTTTAAGTTATTTAAAGAAGGTGCTTTTATTAGAGTAGTTTTGTCTTTATTATATAGAATATTGTCTATAACTGAAAAATTAGAATTTTGTCCTCCTTCTATATAAAATCCAGAAAACTCTGGAGTATTTTTAAAGGAAGAATTAGCTATTTTTGAAATATTAGATACATCTATTATACCTATTAATTTTTTGGCATCTTTAAACGCATAAGGAGCAATTTCTTTAACAGTTTTAGGTAAAGTAAAGTTTACTGTTTCTTTAGCAGAAGGATATCTTATAAGTTTTGTTTTATTTTTATTATATAAAATACCATTTTCTACGGAAAAATATTCATTTTTGCTATCTACAGAAAACTCTTCTACTATGTCTATATTTGTAAGTGCATCTTCTCTTATTTTAGATATATTTTTTGGAAGAGATAATGTTCTTTGATTTATATCGGGTGACATATAGACAAGCTCTGTTCTATCAAGAGAATAAAGGATAGAATTTTCATATGTAAAATATATATTTTCTTTAGTATCTATATTAGTTAATTTAGTACAGTCTTTGAAAATTAAATTACCTAAAGAACTTAAATTTTTGCTAAAAGAAATTTTTTCAAGATTTGAACAATTTTCAAAGGCTTGATTTGATATTTTTTCTATATTTTCACCAAGGGTTATTTCTTTTAGATTATCACAATTTAAAAAAGCTTTTTCTCCTATAGATGTAAGAGATTTAGAAAATTCAATATTTTTTACTGAAGAATTAGCAAAAGCGTAATTATCTATATTATAAACTCCTTCTGAAAAATAAATGTCTTTTAAAGAGGAACAAGCATAGAAACAATATTTAGGTACTGTACCTATTTTATGTGGTATAGTTATAGAAGATATGTTACTTCCATAAAAAGCACTTTCTCCTAGATATTGTAGATTACCGGAAAGAGAAATAGAGCTTATAGAAGAATTAGCAAAAGCAAAATCGCCTATAGTTTTTACATTTATTATATCTTTTATTTCTTTAAGAGAAGAAGTTTTTGAAAAAGCGTATTTTTCGATAGTTTCTAAGCTAGAAGGAGCAATTAATGTTTTTAGATTTTTATTTTCAAAAAAAGCACCTTCTTTTATAGTTTTTGTACCTAAAGGAATATTATATGTATCCAAAACTTTTGCTGTAGGAAATGTTATAAGGTTAGTTTTATCTTTGCTAAATAAAACACCATCTACGGAAGAAAAATTAATATTATCTTTTACTTCTATATTTGTAAGAGACGGACTAGAAGCAAAGGCAAAGTTAGATATTTCTAATACGGAAGATGGAATAGTTATAGTTTGTGTATTTTGTGCATTAGCAAAAGCAAAAGCATCTATCTTAACAACTTCATAACAAAGTCCATTTAGATAAACTTTTTCTGGAATTTCATAATCTATTTTATCTCCCTTATAGTTTAATAAGTATACGCTTCCGTTTTTATATTTAGAAGCTTCATTTGCTATAGTGTATGTGGCATCGTTATATAAAAAGCTATTATTAGCGTTATTTTGTGTAGAGATAGCTTTAGGAGATGCAAAACAAGGATATGCATAAGATATACCTAAAGCTAGAGAAAGAAAAATTGGAATAGATTTTTTCATAAGCATACCTCCATTTGAATTTTATTTTCATTATATCAAAATATTATAAAAAAGTATATACATAAATAAAAAAATGTAATATAATAATGAAATTAAAAATAGTTGAATTTTAAAATTATATATGATATAATCAATAGATATGTAAATAAAGAAGGTTAGATACGGAGGATAAAATGTTTGTAGATAGAGTGAAAATTCACATAAAAGCAGGTAATGGCGGTAATGGTTGTGTGTCTTTTTATAGAGCAAAATATGTAACAAACGGTGGTCCAGATGGTGGAGATGGTGGCAAAGGCGGAGATGTAATATTTATAGCTGATGAAGGTATAAACACCCTTATGGACTTTAGATATAAAAAGCTTTTTAGGGCGGAAAATGGAGCAGATGGAACAAAAAGAAATTGTACAGGAGCAAATGGAAAAGATGTAGTTATTAAAGTTCCAGTAGGTACTATAATAAAAGAAGCTACAACAGGGAAAATAATGGCGGATATGGTTGTGCCTTTTGAAGAAAAGGTGCTTATAAAAGGAGGCAAAGGAGGCAAAGGAAATCAACACTTTGCTACTCCAACAAGACAAGCTCCTAGATATTGTGAAAGAGGGCGTACTGCTAAAGAATATGACGTTATATTAGAGCTTAAGCTTATAGCAGATGTTGGGCTTATAGGTTTTCCTAATGTTGGTAAATCTACTCTTTTATCTATGGTTACAAATGCAAATCCTAAGATAGCTAATTATCATTTTACAACTCTATCTCCAAATCTTGGCGTTGTAAGAAGCAAATGGGGAAGCGATTTTGTTATGGCAGATATCCCAGGGCTTATAGAAGGGGCTAGCGAAGGAGTTGGACTTGGGCACGAATTTTTAAGACACGTAGAAAGAACTAAAGTATTTATACATGTTGTAGATGCTGCTGGGCTTGAAGGTTTTTCTCCGCTTGAAAATATAGAAAAAATAAATGATGAACTTAAAAAATATAATGAGTTATTATTAGAGCGTCCTATGGTTATAGCTTGTAATAAAATGGATTTACCAGAGGCTAAAGAAAATTTTGAAAAGATAAAAGCTACTTATGAGCCTATGGGTATAAAAGTATTTCCTATATCAGCAGCTACTAATAGTGGACTTGATGAGCTTTTATCAGAAGTAGCTAAAATACTTGAGGATTATCCAGAAGATATTGTATTTGAGGAAGATTTTGTACCTTATATAGAACAAGATTTAGATAATGAGCCATTTACAATAGAAAAGCTAGAAGATGGTTACTTTATTGTAGAAGGTGTAGGCGTTGAAAAGATGATGGGATATACTAATATAGACACAGAAAAAGGATTTAACTTTTTTCAAAAATATCTTAGAGAAAAAGGTATCATAGACGCTTTAGAGGAAAAAGGCATTCAAGAAGGGGATACTGTTAAGATATATGATTTAGAATTTGATTATTATAAATAGGAGGAGTTTATGTTAAGTAGCAAACAAAGGTCATATCTTAAAGGGCTTGCAAACAAGATAGAGCCTATATTTCAAATAGGAAAAGCCGGGGTAAGCCCAGAACTTATAGAGGCTATAGATGATGCTCTTGAGGCTAGAGAGCTTGTAAAATGTACAGTGCTTAATAATTGTATGGAAGATATAAAATATATAGCATCAGCTATTAGCGAAAGGACTAAATCGGATGTAGTGCAGATAATAGGTAAAAAGATAGTAATATATAGAGAATCTAAGGAAAAGTCAACAATAGTTTTACCTAAATAATGAAATTTTTAAAAATACAAATTCAAAATTCAGAATTATATATACAATTTTATTAAAAAAATTAATTCTATGCTTGATTTTACCTATAGTTTAGGCATAAAATTAATTTTTGAAAATTTAAAAAATATTTTTTACGAAAGATTATAAAATTGAGTTGCAATTTTATATAAATTTTATGATTTTTTTTACTATATTACATATAAAATATTAAAAATGTATATTAATATTTCTTAAATATAATATACATTATAATTTTTATATAATTTTTATATATAATTTTTGTGTAAATTGCTAAAATTGTTAATTAATGTTATATTACTTATAATATAAACTTAATTGACAATTTTTTTTTTTAATTATATAATCTACTTTATATTTTAAATTAATGTATAAATATTATTTTAATTCCATTAAAATTTAATAATCATCAAATAATGTTTATACTAGGCGAGGAGGAATTGCAATTGAAATTTAAAAAATTCTTAGCAATGGCACTTATTGGGACTATGACTTTATCCCTTGTGGCTTGTGGTTCTGGTTCTTCTAGCACAGAACAAGGTCAAACAGCACAAAGTAATTCTACTTATGACACAATAGTAGTATCTAGTACAGAATTTAATGGAATATTTAATCCACTTTTTTATTCTAGTGCTTTTGATAGTTATGCATTTGGACCTGTTTTTGCCTCTGTTTCTAGTTTAGATGATAACAACCAGCTTGTAGATAATGCAGGAAATATTTCATATAAAGAAATAAAAGATGATGCTGGTAATACAGTTCAGGTTGAATATACAATTAAGTTGAAAGATGGTTTAACTTTTTCTGATGGAACACCTGTTACTATAGATGATTATATTTTTGGTTTATATGTTAAAGCAGATCCAGCATATGACGGTATAAGCACATTTAATACATTAAACATAGATGGACTTAAAGAGTATTATTATGACTCTCCAGATTATGCTAAAAAAATAGAAGAATTTAAAACTCAATCTGAAAACTTATCCGAAGCAGATATTAATGCTTATATAGAAAAATATACAGACGAACAAATAGCAAAAAGTACTCCAGCAGATCTTAATGCTTCTTTAGGACTTGGAATTAATGAATCAGCTAGTGATTTTGATAAACAAGTACGTGCTAAGCTTTTAGAAATAAATAAAGCTGATGAGGATATGCCAGAAAAAGCTAAAAGCGCAAAATTTGAAGAGCTTAAAAAATCTTATATAAATGCTAATCTTTCTGATGGAGTTGGTGTTACAGAAATTAAAGGTATTAAAAGGGTAGACGATCTTACTTGTACTGTTCTTTTAAATGGTGTTAATATAGTTGCAGATAGAGAGCTTGCTACAGATGCCATATTACCAAGACATTATTATGGCGTAGCAGATGATGGTACAAAATTTAAAAAAGGTGATATGACAGTTCCTAAGTCTAGAAATAATGCTCCTATGGGTTGTGGACCTTACATGTTTAAAAGCTTTGACAACAACATTGTTAGCTTAGAAGCAAATCCTAATTATTTTAAAGGAGCTCCTAAAACTCCTAACTTAAAATTCCAAGTTGTATCGGAAAATAATAAGGTAGATGTTGTTGCTAAAGGTGAAATGGATATATCTGATCCATCTCCTAGCAAAGAAATTATGTCAAGACTTGAAAAAGAAAGCATAGAATATAATCTAACAGATAATAATGGTTTTGGTTATATTGGTATAAATTCTGAGAGAATACCAGATATTAATGTAAGAAAAGGACTTATGCATCTTATGAACAGAGAGCCGGCTATTAAATCTTACTATGGAGATTTAGCAGAAATATTAGAACGTCCTTTAACTAGCACTCTTGCCGAATATCCACAAGATGCTAAAGCTTATTACACATATGATAAAGCAAAAGCTTTAGAATATTTTGAAAAAGCAGGATATAAAAAAGATGCTAATGGAAAACTTGTAAATGCTAAAGGAGAACAACTTAAAGTAGAAGTTGGAGTTGGTGACCTTAAAAACCACCCTACAGCAGGTATATTCTCTCAAATGAAAAATGATATGGAAGAGCTAGGAGCAGAATTTATAGTATCTGACTTACAATTTAATGTATTATCTGATAGGATAGCTTCTGGAGATTTAGATATGTTTGCGCTTGCTTGGAGTAATCAAAATAATGCGGATTTAAAACAAATTTATCATAGCTCATCTGCTAATGGTTCAGGTTCTAATTACTTTAAGCTAAAAAGCCCAGAAGTTGATGCTCTTTTAGATGAAGTTGCTACTACATTAGACCTTGAAAAGAGAAAAGAACTTGTAGCTAAAGAGCTTGATCTTATTATGGAAAATGCAGTTATTATGCCTATATATCAAAGAAAAAATCTTAACATATTTAATGGCGAATCTTTAAATATGGATACAGTATATAGAAGTGATTCTCCGTATCATACATTTAGAGACGAATATCATACTATAGAAATGAAATAGTATAAATAACTTTAAAGACGTTTCTTAAAACATAAATAATTCTTAGTTTTAGAAACGTCTTTATCTCTATTAATTGTAGTTTTAATCTTATATTAGTATTAAAAACTAGTTTAGGGTTAAAATTATTATTAATGTTAATATAAATTGAGAATAACAAAAAGGAAAGGAATGTTTTTTAATGAAACAATACATAATAAGAAGAATTTTGATAAGCCTTGTTGTTCTCTTTGGGGTTTCTTTTATTTTGTATGCGATTATACATTTTATGCCAGGTGATTTTGTAACAACTATCACTTCTGGTAATCCATCTATAACAGCAGAAATGAAAGAAAAACTAAAAGAGCTTTATGGAGTTGATAAGGGGCTTATAGAAGGGTATGTAAGCTGGGCAAAAGCGGCTTTACATGGAGATTTTGGTACTTCATTTGTATTTAAAGAACCAGTTGTAGATATAATAAAAGATAAAATGTGGGTTTCTTTTTGGCTTTCATTTATAGCTTTTGCGATTCAGCTAGCCATAGCTATACCTCTTGGAGTAATTGCAGCTAGAAAACAGTATTCTAAGATAGATTATGGTATTGTAGCTCTTGCTCTTGCGGGTATATCTCTTCCTTCATTCTTCTTTGCGGCAGTATTACAAAAAATATTTGCTATGGACCTTGGGATATTACCTTTACAAGGTATGGTTACAGCGCGTAAAAACTTACAAGGGTTTCCTCTTATATTAGATATGGCTAAGCACTTTATATTACCTATTACGGTGTTTGTTGTTACAGGTATGGGAGCTTGGCTTAGATACACAAGAAATAATATGCTAGAGGTATTAAACGCTGATTATGTAAGAACAGCTCGTGCTAAAGGTGTTCCAGAAAGAGTAGTTATTGGAAAACATGCCTTTAGAAATACTCTTATTCCTATTGTTACTATGATAGGTGGGAGTTTGCCATCTTTATTTGCAGGAGCTATTATAACAGAAGGACTCTTTTCTATAGATGGGCTTGGAAATGTGGCTTTAAAAGCAGTTAATCAAGGGGATATACCATTTTTAATGGGATATTTTATGTTTCTTGCGGTGCTTACTCTTATAGGTACACTAATTTCTGACATATTATATGCTGTTGTAGACCCTAGGGTTAAATACAATTAAAAGGGAAGGAGTATTTTATGGAAAATAAAGATAAAAATCAAGAAAAAGAAAATATTCAAGCTATACAAACTCCTGGCTCTTTGATAATGAAAAGGTTTTTAAAAAATAAGCTAGCAGTTGTTGGTTTATTTATAATAGCATTTATTTTAGTTTTTTGTTTAATTGGACCATTTTTCTCGCCTTATGGAGAATACGAATTATTTTATATAGATCCGTCTACAGGGCAAGAAGTAAGCATGCAAGATGCTACAAATTCAAATCAAACAGCAGGGCTTGAGCTAAATCTTAAAGCGCCTATATCTTCTAAGCATTGGTTAGGAACAGATGCTGATGGCCGTGATGTATTTACTAGGCTTATGTATGGTGGTAGGATATCACTTATGTTTGGTTTTTGCGTTGTTATACTAGAGCTTATTTTAGGTGTTACTTTAGGTGGTATAGCTGGATATTATGGTAAATGGATAGATATGCTTATAATGCGTATTGTAGATATATTCTATTGTATACCGTTTTTACCTCTTATGCTTATGATATCTGGTGTTATGGCTACTATGAAAGTTCCACCACAAAATAAAATATATGTACTTATGATTATTATGGGTGTTCTTAAGTGGGCTTCTGTAGCAAGACTTGTTAGAGGTCAAGTACTTTCTATAAGAGAGATGGAATATATGCAAGCTGCTAAATCTTGTGGGCTTAAAACTTCAAGAATAATATTAAAACATCTTATACCTAATGTTACTTCTATAATAATAGTTATGGCTACAATGGATTTAGGAAGTGTTATTTTAACAGAATCTGCTTTAAGTTTCTTAGGTGTTGGTTTATCATTCCCATATGCTTCTTGGGGAAATATGGTAAATGCTGTTACAGATTCTGTAATTATGCAAAATTATATAAATATATGGCTTCCACCAGGGATAGCTATCTTGTTTTTAGTTATGGCGTTTAACTTTGTTGGAGATGGTCTAAGAGATGCTTTTGACCCTAAAATGAAAAGGTAGGTGCAGGTTATGGCTATAAATAAAAAAGAGGCTAGGCTAAAAGAAAAAGAAATAAAAAAATTTAATAAACAAAAATTTAAAGAGTATGCAAAAGAAAAGGGAAGAAAAAATGTTCCAGAAAGTGAATATGTAACTAAGATGAAAAACGAAGATAATCTTATAGAGTTTGATAATCTTAGAACATATTTTTATACAGATTCTGGTATAGTAAAATCCGTAGATGGAGTTTCATTTGATATACCTAAAGGAAAAACAGTTGGTGTTGTTGGTGAATCTGGTTGTGGAAAATCTGTAACTAGCCTTTCCCTTATGGGACTATTACCAGGGCCTTATGGACAAATAGCAGGAGGAGAAATCCGTTATAATAGTAAAAAGCTTGGTAAGGTTATAAATCTTGCTAAATTGCCTCAAAGCATACATAGTAAGATAAGAGGCGGAGAAATATCTATGATATTTCAAGAGCCTATGACTAGTTTAAATCCTATCTTTAGAATAGGTGAGCAAATAGAAGAGGTTATTATATATCACGAACCAGATACAACTAAAGAAGAAAGAAAAGAAAGAACTATAAATCTTTTAAAATCTGTTGGTATATCCCGTGTAGAAGAAATATATAAAAGCTATCCTCACGAGTTATCAGGGGGGATGAGACAAAGGGTAGTTATTGCTATGGCTCTTGCTTGTGGACCAAGCTTTATAGTAGCAGATGAACCTACAACTGCTCTAGATGTTACTATCCAAGCACAAATCTTAGACCTTATGCGTGAGCTAAAAGATAAAATAAATGCATCTATTATGCTTATTACTCACGATTTAGGTGTTGTAGCAGAGATGGCAGATTATGTAATTATTATGTATTCTGGTAGAGTAGTAGAAAAAGGTGAGGTTAATGAGATATTTAAAAATCCTAAACACCCTTATACAAAGGGGCTTTTAAAATCTCGTCCAGTGCTTCAAGAAGATACAGATAGATTATATTGTATACCAGGGGCAGTGCCAAATCCTATAAATATACCACCTGGTTGCTTCTTTAAAAATAGATGTGAAGAATGTATGGATATTTGTGATAGAGAGTATCCAGAAGTTATAGATATAACAAATGATCATAAAGTCGCTTGTCATCTTTATAAAAAAGAAAGCAAGGAGGCGAAATAATGGAAGATAAAATAATTTTAGATGTAAAAAATCTTGTTAAGCATTATCCTATAAAAGCAGGCGTATTACAAAAAACTGTTGGGCAAGTACGTTCTGTAGATGGAGTTTCATTTTCTATTAAAAAGGGGCAAACTTTTGGACTTGTTGGTGAGTCTGGTTGTGGTAAAACTACTATAGGAAGAACTCTTATAAGACTTACAGAACCAACAAGTGGGCAAGCTCTTTTAGATGGAAAAGATATTTTTGCTCTTAATAGGGCAGAGCTTAAAGCTATAAGACCTAAAATTCAAATGATATTTCAAGATCCTTATTCTTCTTTAAATCCTCGTATGCCAGTAGGTGAAATAATAGGGGAGGCCGTAAGAGAACATAAGCTTGTAGATAATAAAGATTTGAAAGATTATGTATTACAAGTTATGGAAGAATGTGGATTAAGACCTTATTATATAGATAGATATCCTCACGAATTTTCTGGAGGGCAAAGACAAAGAATATGTATAGCAAGAGCTCTTGCTCTTAGACCTCAAGTAGTTATAGCTGATGAGCCAGTATCTGCTTTGGACGTTTCTATACAAGCGCAAGTTATAAATCTTATGAAAGATTTACAAATTAAAAATGGGCTTACATATCTTTTTATATCTCACGATTTATCAGTTGTTGAGTATCTTGCGGATATGGTAGGTGTTATGTATCTTGGAAATCTTGTAGAGCTTGCTAGTAAAAAGCAAATATTTGCAAGTCCTAAACATCCATATACACAAGCTCTTCTTAGTGCTGTACCTATTCCAGACCCAGATAAAAAAATGAACAGAATAATACTTGAAGGTGATATACCTTCTGCATCTAACCCACCTAAAGGTTGTAAGTTCCATACTAGATGTCCTAAATGTATGGATATATGTAAGGAAAAAGCTCCAGTTTGGAAAGATTATGGAGATGGACATTTTACTTCTTGTCATCTTTATTCTCAAGAATAGTAAAATAAAAAGCTTGTAGCTATTGCTACAAGCTTTTTAACTTTTGTCATATTATTTTATTTCTGGAATAAGCATAAAGAAACCGGATAAATCTTGAGCATTATCAGTATCTTGTTTAAATTTAGACTCTATAAATAGTACGCGGTCTGCAATTCTTCCAAATTGAATAGCTGGAACACTCAAAATAGCTCCTGCCATATCTACTGATAAAGAAGGAACAGATTGTATAATTTTATAGTTCATAAGCTGGGAAAGAGCTGTAAGATAAGAGCTAGTTAATATATTTCCTATTTCTGTAAGCATAGAATAGTCTATTTCTTCAAATTCAGAAAATCCCTTTTTGTCTCTTCCCATAATTTCTTTAACAAGAGTGCAGGCGGATTTTTCTGTCATAAGATACATCATAATGCCATCAACATCACCACTAATATTTACTAAAAGCCCAGAAATGATGGCATCAGCACCTCCAATACAATCTGGTAGATGCTTAAATTCTGGCATTTTAACATCAGGAACAGTCATAGAGATGCGTTGATTAACAAGGCTAGAAAGACTAGTAGCAGCATTACCAGTACCAATATTAGCTACTTCTTTTAGCATATCTATGTCCATAAGATTTAAGTTATTCATAAAAAACTCCTTAGAATTATTTAATTTACAAAATTATTAAAATATAGTATAATAATTTTAACATAAAAATTTAGATTTGCAAACATTTTTATTTAAAATTCTAATAAACTATATAATAATTGATATTTTATAGGAGTTTTTATGCATAAATATGTTTTTGTGGTTCCCAATATAGAAGGTAATATTTATAAAATAAATAAATACTATTTAGAAAAAATTAGTAAATACAATATTCCTTATATCATATGTGATTATAATATAAAAAATTTAAATTTTAATTATATTAAGGGAATTTTACTAACAGGTGGTGGAGATATAGAGCCTAGTTTATATAAACAAAAAAATATAAAAAGTAAGGATATATCTTTATTAAGAGATAAGTTTGAGATATATATTTTAAGAAAAGCCTTAAAATATAATATTCCGGTTTTTGCTATATGTCGTGGTATGCAGATTATGAATGTAGCTTTTGGAGGAAATTTATATCAAAATATTAGAGGACATATGCAAAGGCAAGGAAAAAAAGTAGCTACACATAATGTAAATATTGACAAAAATTCTAACTTATATAATATACTTAATATTGATAAAATTATGGTAAATAGTTTTCATCATCAGGCAATAAAAACACCGGCTAAATGTTTTGATGTAGTAGCAAAAAAAGGAAATATTATAGAAGCTATAGAATATAAAGATAAGGATAAATTTTTTATGGGTGTTCAATGGCATCCAGAAGCTTTATCCGATTCATATAGTGATAAATTATTTTCTTACTTTTTGAATTTTAATTAATAGGAGAAGATTTTAATATGAACAAATTTAATGATAAAATAGCTTCAATAAAAAGCTTAGATTGGCTTATAGAATTTATAGGAGATGTTGGTCTTAGTATAATACAAATTATAATAGCTAGCATAATAATAAAAATTCTTATAAAAATTACAAAAAGAAGTTTTGCTTTAAGAAGTAAGCTCAGTGAAAGAAAAAAACAAACTCTTTGTGAAGTTATAGAAAGTGTAATAAAGTATGGTATATGGTTTATAGCTGGTTGTAGTATATTATCAAACTTTGGAGTTAATATTGCATCTTTAATAGCTGTTGCTGGAGTCGGAAGTGTGGCAATAGGTTTTGGAGCTCAAAGTCTTGTACAAGATATAATAACAGGAATGTTTATTTTATTTGAAGATCAATTTGGAGTAGGAGATATTATTACTGTTGATAATCTTACAGGAACTGTAGAGAGTATAGGGCTTAGAAGCACTAGAATAAGAAGTGTTGATGGGGATTTATATATATTGCCTAATGGTTCTATAAAAATAATAACTAATATGTCTAAAGAATATAATAGAGCTGTTGTTGATATTGGAGTTGCTTATGAAGAAAATATAGATAAAGTGCTTAATGTTATGAAAGATGAGATGAAGAATATTTATATAAATAAAAAACTAGAGGGTCTTATATCAGAGCCTCAAGTTCTGGGAGTTATAGATCTTGCTGATAGTGCAGTTATTATTCGTATTTTGGCCGATACACAAATAGGAGAAAACTGGCACGTAGAAAGAGAAATAAGAAGAATTATGAAAAATAGATTTGACAAAGAAAATATAGAAATTCCATATACAAAAAGAGTTATAGAAATAGTAGATGAAAGGAAAGAAGCTTAAATGGACTATCAGATAAATGATATAGTTTATACTAAGAAGCCTCATCCTTGTGGTAGTCACGAGTGGGAAGTTATAAGAGTTGGGGCAGATTTTAAAATAAAATGTTTAAAATGTGGTCATATAGTTATGCTTAGTAGAGTTAAATTTGAAAAAGCAGTTAAGAAGAAAATAGAAAGAGTGTAGAATTAGTCTACACTCTTTTTACTGTCTCGTAGAAGCTCTCTTTTTTAAAGTTGTTTCTGTATAGACTGTTCTATAATTTAAAGTAGGATTTTTTATTCTAGATAGCAAAAGCTCAACGGCACTAAGTCCCATAACTTGACTATGTATATGTATAGTGGTAAGAGGAGGAGTTACTATTTTAGATTCTTGTGAATCATCAAAACCACAAAGATAAAAATCATCTGGAACTGAAAAGCCACTATCGGCAATAGCATTTAAAAAATATATAGCTATAAAATCATTTGCACATATAAATACTTCGGGATAATTTTTCATCTTATGAAATTCTTGTTTTAAAAATTGAGTGTGAGGTATAGAATAATCTCTATCTAGGATACAATAGTCCTTATTAAAAGGTATATTAAAAGAATCTAAAGTGCTTTTAAATATAGAAAATCTCTCGTAAAAAGAATGACAATGCATATATTCACCTATAAAACCAAACTTTGTTTTACCAGATTCTATTAATTCTTTTATTATAAGATATAAATTAGTACAATTATCCATATATAATAAATCAGATTTTATTCCATTAATTTTAGGATTTACAGTAGAGTCTACAAACAATGTAGCTAAATCTAAATCACAAAGCATTTTACTATATTCAAGATTAAACATTTCTATTATTATAATTCCATCTACATTTTCCCTATTAAAACCTGGAGGTAGAGAAAGATTAGTTAATTCTTTTTCTCTTATTAAATATATAGAAAGATGATATCCCAAAGAAGATATTTCATTTTGAAAATAATCTAACATAGTAGATGCAAAATGTAAATTCCCTGGAATTGAAGTAGTAAAAAGAGCTATTTCCCTATTAGATTTTATTTTTTGTGGTTGGTTATAAGAAAATCTTTTATAGCCCATTTCCATAGCTTTTTGTAAGATTAAATTTTTTGTATCTTCTGCAAGAAGTCCAGTATTATTTAGAGCTTTAGATACTGTATTTCTAGAGAGTCCAAGCTCATCTGCTATGTCTTGAGTTGTTACTTTATTTTTAATAAAAATCACCTCATTTTATTTATAATGATATACTATATCATATTTTTTTTTATAAATCAAAAAAATTATTTTACAAATGCAAAATAAAAGTTGACAAATGTAAAATAAAGTTATATTATGTAAATAATAAAATATATATTATTTTACAAATTTGATATTAGGAGGGGAAATTATGGCTAATAAAAAAGAAGAAAAATATTTAGAAATATCTAAACAGATAGTAGATAATATAGGAGGTATAGAAAATATACAAGGGGTTGCTCATTGTGCTACAAGGCTTAGAATAGTCCTTGCTAATAATGAGCTTGCAAATATAAAGGCTATAGAAGAAATAGAGCTTGCAAAAGGTGTGTTTATAGCAGGAAATCAGTTACAAATAATATTTGGAGCGGGCACAGTAAATGATGTATATAGAGTTTTTAGCAAATATGTAAATATGGAAGATATGTCTTTAACAGAGGTTAAAGAGCAAGGAGCTAAAAAACAAAATATTATACAAACTATTATAAAATCTTTATCAGATGTATTTGTAGAAATTATTCCGGCTATACTAGCAGCTGCCTTATTGCTTGGAATTACTGGACTTTTAGGTGGACTTGATGTAGTAAAAAATAATCAGACACTTTATGCTATAAATAGGTTAGCTAGTATATCTGCTAGTGGTATATTTTCTATTTTACCTATGGCAGTATGCTATAGTGCATGTAAAAGATATGGTGGAAAACCTATATTAGGTATGGTAGTTGGGGCTATTATGCTTGATTCTTCTCTTGCAAATGCTTATCTTGTTGGTAATGGAAGTTTATCCCCAGAAATTATTAAAATATTTGGGTTTCCTATAGAGCTTGTTGGCTTTCAAGGAGGTATAATAGTAGCTCTTATGATGGGATTTGTTGTAGCTAAGTTAGATGTATTTTTTGATAAAAAAGTTCCAGATATAATAAAACTTTTAGTATCACCACTTCTTACAGTTTCTATATCAACAATATTATTATTTGTAATAGTTGGACCTATTGGTCGTAGCCTTGCTTTTGGAATAACAAATGCTTTACTTTGGATAACTCAAAATTTAGGTGTAGTAGGATATATGATATTTGCTGGAGTACAACAAGTTATAGTTATAACAGGGCTTCATCATGTTATAGCAGCTATAGAAGCACAACTTATAGCAGATACTGGAACAAACTTTTTAAATCTGCTTATGTCAGTTGCTCTTGTAGCTCAAGGGGGAGCAGTTTTAGGATATCTTGTTCTTAACTGGAAAAATTTAAAAGCTAGAGAACTTTGTTTTTCATCCTTTGCTCCTACTTTATTTGGTATAAGTGAGCCAGCTATATTTGCCGTAAATCTTAAGAATAAGTTTCCTCTTATAGCTGGTTGCTTGGCTGCAGCAATAGCGGGTGCTTATGTATATTTCACTAAGCTTACTTCTCTTGGATTTGGAGCTACTGCAATACCAGGTTTTGCTATTTGTGATCCAGCAAATAATGGATATATAAATTATATAATAGCACATATGATAGCAATTTTAGGAGGTATAATATTTACAGTTATACTTGGAAAAATTATAGGTAAAAAGAATAATTAAAGGGGACAAATATGTTTGACTATGAGTATTACAAGCAAAATTATAATGCATATTCGTATATGCGAGATAATGTTAGAAAAGATAATAATAGATTAAGATATCATCTTATGCCACCTACTGGGTGGCTAAATGATCCTAATGGGCTTTGTCAAAAAGATGGAACTTATCATATATATTTTCAGTTTTCTCCATTTAGTAGTAGTTGGGATATAAAGCTTTGGGGACATTATACAACAAAAGATATGATTAATTTTAAGGAGGAAGAGCCTTTTTTATTTCCAGATATAGATTTCGATAGAGATGGTGTATATAGTGGGAGTGCTTTTGTAAAAGATAATAATATTAACTATTTTTATACTGGAAATGTAAAACTTAAAGATAAACAATATGATTATATAAATGAAGGAAGAGAACAAAATATAATTCATATAAGTAGTAAAGATGGAATTTTTAAAACTAATAAAAAACTTATTATGACTAATAATGATTTTCCTAAAAATATGACAAAACATGTTAGAGATCCTAAAATATATTTTGAAGATGATATTTATTATATGAGTCTTGGAGCTAGAGATAAAGAAAATAGAGGATGTATTATTTTATATAAGAGTATTGACCTAGAAAATTTTAAGTATTACAATACTATATATACAGATTATGATTTTGGTTATATGTGGGAATGTCCAGATATATTTAAAATTAATAATAATTTATTTTTATTATGTTGTCCACAAGGGGTAGAACAACAAGGAGATAAATATCAAAATATATATCAAAATGGATATTTTAAAATTGATTATGACTTTATAAAAAATGAATATAATTTAGGCGATTTTGTAGAATTTGATAAAGGGTTTGATTTTTATGCTACTCAAACTTTTCAAGATGAAAAAGGTAGGAGGATATTATATGCTTGGATGGGTATACCAGATGCAGATTATACAAATCCCACAACTAAATATAACTGGCAACATAGCCTTACTATGCCAAGACAACTTATAGAAAAAGATGGAAGACTTTATCAAAAACCATTAGATGAGCTTAAAAGTTTAAGAAAAGATGAAATAAAATGCTCTATAAATAAGTTTAAAAATATAAAAATAGAAGATATTTGTTTTGAAATGAATATAGAGTTTTTATATAATCAAGAATTTAATCTACAAATAAGAGATGATGTATTTCTAATTTATAAAAATAATTTACTTACTTTAAGCCTTGGGAAAAGTGGTTATGGAAGAGATAAAAGATATATAGATATTAAATATGTAAAAGATATTACTATATTTAGTGATACTTCTAGTTTAGAAATATTTATAAATGATGGCGAGTATACTATGACTACTAGAGTATATAGTATAGATTTAAAACAACAAGTAAAGTTTTTAAGTGAAAATAAAGGTAATATATTATTTTATTATTTAGATGGTTATAATATAGAATGGAGGTAGTTTTATGAAATTTGATGTTGTTGCTCTTGGTGAACTTCTTATAGATTTTACAGAAAATGGACTAAGTGGTAATAAAAATAAAATATTTGAAGCAAACCCTGGAGGTGCTCCTTGTAATGTTCTTGCTATGTTAGCTAATTATAGTAAAAGGACAGCTTTTATAGGAAAAGTTGGAGATGACCAATTTGGCAAATTATTAAAAGCTACAATAGAAGAAATAGGTATAAACACGGAGGGGCTTATTTTAGACAAAGTTTTTAATACTACACTTGCTTTTGTACATACTTTAGCAGATGGTGATAGAGATTTTTCGTTTTATAGAAAAAATAGTGCCGATTGTATGTTAAATGAAAGTGAAGTAAATTTAAGCCTTATACAAGATGCAAAGTGTTTTCATTTTGGAACTTTATCTATGACGAATGAAATATGTTTTAATGCTACTAAAAAAGCCTTGGATTTTGCAAAAGAGAATAATAAAATAATTAGTTTTGACCCAAATCTTAGAAAACCTCTTTGGAATAGCTTAGAAGAGGCTAAAGAAAAAATAAGTTTTGGTCTTAATTATTGTGATATATTAAAAATATCAGATGAAGAAATAGAGTTTTTTACTGGCGAAAAGGATATAATAAAAGGTGTAGAAATTATAAAAAGAAATTATAACATACCACTTATTGTTGCTACTATGGGTAAAGAAGGAAGCTATGCTTTTTATAAAGATGAAATTATTTTTGGAAAGCCTTTTATAATGAAAAATACTATAGAAACAACAGGTGCTGGAGATACTTTTATGGCTAGTGTTATAAATTTTGTTCTTGATAATGGTTTAAACGAACTAGATAAAGATAAGCTAGAACAAATGTTAAAAATATCTAATGGAGCAGCAGCTCTTATTACAACAAAAAAAGGTGCTATAAAATCTATGCCTAAACTGGAAGAAATAAATAAACTTATAAACTAATTATTTGACATTTTTTTATTGTTATGATAATATAATAATATGAGATAGACCTTGTCGCGCCTCTGTTTTATGCGTACCATGACGGGGTTGTTTTTTTTTGAGGTGAATTATGGAATCATTAAGTTATCATCAACAATTAAATTTTATTAAAAATAAAGGTATTATTATAGATGATGAACAAGAGGCTATAGAAATTTTATCTAATTTTAATTACTATTTATTTATGGGATATGTATATCAATTTAAAAATAGCGATTACAAAAGAAAGATTTATTTTGAAGAAGTTTATACTATATATCTTTTTGATAAAAAATTTAGAAATATATTAGCTCAAACTATAGAGCTTATAGAGATATCTCTTAAGACTAAATTAGCATATATATCTGCTAACAAAATAGGATTATATGGTTATTTAGATGCTAATAATTTTAAGGATAAAAAAGAACTAAAAATTTTTATTTCAAAGTTTGAATACTTAAAAAGTAAAAATTTAAGTCTTATTCAAAAAGATAAAAATGAAGATGTAGTTAATATTTTATTAGGAATTAATCTTTTTACTATGGGTATGATATATAATTTTTATATAAATATAGCGGAAAATAATAATCCTAATCTTTTAATACATAATGATAATAAAATGTCCATAAGAAAGCAACTTGCTAAGGAATATAATACTGGAGATAGGCAATTAGAAAGTTGGATAGAAAACATATTGTATATAAGAAATATGGTGGCTCATTATATGAGAATATATAATGTAAAATTTCAAAAAACTCCAGTAAAATGTAAGAAAAATCATAATGATAATTATATGGTAACCAATAGAATTTTTGATGTTGTTCATATTATGAAGTTTTTAATTTTAGATAAAAAAGAATGGAATCATATAATTACTAATATACAAGCTTTATTTGAACAATATAAAGAAGATATAAATATAAGTTTATTAGGATTTCCTGAAAATTGGGAAGATATATTAAGAAGTTAATATTTTTATATGTTTACTAAAAAGGACAAAACTTAAAGATTTGTCCTTTTTGTCAATTATTTAATTTGTATAAAGGATAATTTTACTATTATAGTTTATAATTTCTTGACTAGGTGGAAATTGTGTTCTTACTATATTTCCACTTCCTTCTACTTCATAGTTTATTTTTTCTTCTTCTAATAATTTTTTTGCTTCATCTATAGGTATATTTATAAGATTTGGTGTTATTATTTCTCTTGTTTCTTCCATTGCTAGTTCTTTTTCGTTATATTCTGGTTTTATTCCAAGATAAGGAAGAACATTTTCCATAAGCTCTTTCATAATAGGACCAGCTACTTGTCCGCCATAGTATACTCCTTGAGGTTCATCTATAAGAACAAGAGCTATAACTTTAGGATTTTCTGCAGGAGCAAAAGAACAAAAAGAAGCAATATATTTTCCGCTTCTTCTTGGTAGTTTTTCACTAGTAGCAGTTTTACCTCCAATTCTAAAGCCAGGTATATAAGTTTTATTACCAGTGCCTTCAGATACAACAGTTTCTAGTATTTTTTTCATTTGTTCTGAAGTTTTTTCTGATAATATTTGTTTTTTATCATCATATTTTAGCGTTTCTATAATATTATTATTTTCATCTATAATTTGAGTACCAAAATGAGGAGTAATGAGATAACCGCCGTTTATAACAGAAGATATAGCTCTTAAAAGTTGTAGGGGAGTTATCTGAAAAGACTGTCCAAAGCTCATTGTAGCAAGCTCTACTGGACCTACATTTTTTTCTTTATGCATAATACCAGTAGCTTCTCCTGGTAAATCTACTCCTGTTTTTTCTTTAAAACCAAATTTTTCCATATAAGAATAAAATTTTTCAACACCTAGTTTTTCGCCTATTTCCATAAAAACTGGATTGCAAGAATTTTGTACCCCTTGTGTAAAAGTTTGGCTGCCGTGACTTCTAGGAGAGCGCCAACATTTTATATATCTTCCAGCTACAGTAGTCCCTCCGCTACAGTTAAAATGTGTATCTGGAGTTATTATCCCTTCTTCAAGCCCCATAGCAGATGTCATAACTTTAAATGTAGAACCTGGTTCGTATGTATCATTTATACTAAAGTTTCTCCACATTTTATTTAATGCATCATTTTGTTCTTTGCTAGATAAATTATCCCAGTTTGCCTCTAATGTAGGATCATTTATCGTAAAAGGTTTATTAAGGTCAAAATCTGGTTTATTTGCCATAGCGTATATTTCTCCATTTTGAGGGTTCATAAGGATTATAGCACCACGTTTTGCTCCTTTTGCTTCAATAGCTTTTTCTAATGTTTGTTCGGCATATTTTTGTAGTGTTATATCTATAGAAGTTACAAGATTATAACCATTTTGAGGAGATATTCTATCTTGTTTACTATTTTTTATTTCGACGCCTCTAGCGTCTGTTTCTGTAAGAATTTTTCCTTTAGAACCTTTTAAATATTCGTCATATTTGGCCTCTAGTCCTATTATACCTTGATTATCTTTTCCTACAAAACCTATAACTTGTGATGCCATACTATTATTTGGATAGTTTCTTTTTATATCCTCATCTATCATAACACCGTCAAGATTTAGATTTCTTATTTTATCAGCAGTTTCTTTATCTACTTTAGTTTTTATTCTTTCAAGAGCAACTTTTTTATTAACTTTTTTTAATACAGTTTCATAGTCTAGCTCTAGATTCTCAGATAATGTTTTTGCTACTTTTTCTGCATCTTTAATTTGAGAATTTATAACACTTATAGAATATACGCTTTCGTTAGTAGCTATTATATCACCATTTCTATCTAAAATTTCTCCACGTTTTGGAGCTATTAACCTATCTCTTGTTTGTTGATTGTAGGCCATTTCTTGATATTCTTTTGCTTTAAATGTTTGTATAAAAAAAACTCTACCTGTCAAAAAGAGAAAAGCTAATAAAAAGAAAATAATATAAAATAAAATTTTTCTCTTTGTCTTTATATTTATATTTTCCATAACAAGTCCTTTCTTAAAAACTTATATAATATATATTATGGATTAAAGACAAGTATGATAGGTAAAGTTATTTATAAGCTAATTTATTTCATCTAAAATATTTATAAGATGAGCTGGTAAGACTTCATTTTTTATTAGCAGATTATATGTATGCTTTGCTATATCTTCATTATCTGTAAAATTTTCATATATTTGATATGTATCTTCGTTAGTATTTTTATCATGTAACAATATTTTATAACTATAATATAAATTTTCAGTTTTAAATAAGGTATAAGTAACATCTAAATCTGTATCGTTTTCATCTTTTATATTGATTGTTGTAGAGTTTTGTAGCATATAGTATCACCTTTCTAAGAATTAATATTTTATATACATTATAATTTAGAAAAAAGGATAGTTCAATACAAAAAATAATTATAAATTAAGAAAAAAATCGACAGAAATATATAATATTTATTCAAAATTTACAATACTATTTATATATTTAATAAATTTGATAAAAAAATAATATAAATATAAAAAATTTTAGATAAAATATATAAAATAAATACTACTTAAAGTAGTGGAAAATAATGGGAAATACATATAATATATAAAAATTTTTTAAATTATTTTTTTTTTGGAAAAAATATGATATAATTATAAAAATAAATTTTAAGGAGATATACAAGATGAAATGTCCTTTTTGTAATAATGAAGATACAAAAGTTATAGATACAAGAAGCATGGAAGAAAATACGGTTATAAAAAGAAGAAGATTATGTGAAAATTGCAATGAAAGATTTACTACATATGAAAAGCTAGATGTTATACCTATATCTGTTGTAAAAAGAGACTTTAAAAGAGAACCTTTTGATAGAAATAAGCTTTTAAAAGGTATAATGTTAGCTTGCAATAAAAGACCAGTATCTGCTGATAAAATAGAACAGCTTGTAAAAGAAGTGGAAAACAAGGTGTATACAAGTGGTAAAAAGGAAGTAGACAGTAGATATATAGGTGAGCTTGTTATGGAAAAAATAAAAGATTTAGATGACATATCTTATGTAAGATTTGCATCTGTATATAAAGAATTTGCAGATGTAGAATCATTTATGAATGAAATAAAAAAAGTATGTAAAGGGAAAGAAACAAATTTATAGCTAGCACTTTATAAGTACTAGCTATGAGTATAGTTAGTCTTTTTTAGAAAATAAAAATCCGAGGAAAAGACCTTTTAAGAAGAATACCCCAAGAAGAATAGCTACAAGAGCAAAAATTTTTGGTTTTTGAGAATTTGGAACAAATGTTCCTTTTGGTGAAGTAACTTCAAGTTGTCTTTTAAAAGCTTTGTAATGTTTTTTAGCCATTTTTATCCCTCCTAAAGAAATATTTCTATAATAGAGTATAACACAAAAAAGATATTTTAAAAAGGGAAATTTTATTAAAAATAAAAAAATATTGCAAAATTTATAAAAAGTAGTATAATGTATAATAATATATAAAAAAGGAGATGATTTTTTGTATACAGAGATAAGAGAACTTTTCAAAAATACTAAAGAATACACTAAAGATAAAATAACAGTTTGTGGCTGGGTAAGAACTATAAGAAGCTCTAAAACTTTTGGATTTATTGAGCTAAATGATGGTACATTTTTTAAAAGTGTCCAAGTAGTATTTGATGATAAGCTTAAAAATTTTAGCGAGATAGAAAAATTAGGAGTTGGAGCAAGCTTAGTTATAGAAGGTCAGCTTATAGAAACTCCAGAAAATAAACAACCTTTTGAGATAAAAGCTAGTAATATAGAAATAGAGGGGATATCACCTTCTGATTATCCATTGCAAAAGAAAAGACATACATTTGAATATTTAAGAACGGTAGCGCATTTAAGACCTAGAACTAATACATTCTCTGCTGTTTTTAGAGTGCGTTCTGTTATAGCTTATGCAATGCACAAGTTTTTCAATGAAAGAAACTTTGTATATGTAAATACTCCTATAATAACAGGTAGTGACTGTGAGGGTGCTGGTGAGATGTTTAGGCTTACTACATTAGATTTATTAAATCCACCTAAAACAGAAGAAGGCGAGATAGACTATAGCAAAGACTTTTTTGGTAAAGAAGCAAATCTTACAGTTAGTGGGCAATTATCAGCAGAAGCTTATGCTATGGCTTTTAAAAACGTATATACTTTTGGTCCAACATTTAGAGCAGAAAATTCTAACACAGGAAGACATGCAGCAGAATTTTGGATGTTAGAGCCAGAAATAGCATTTGCAGAGCTTGAAGATGATATGAAGCTTGCAGAAGATTTATTAAAATATGTTATAAACTATGTATTAGAAAATGCTAAAGAAGAAATGGAATTTTTCAATAACTTTGTAGACAAAGGACTTATGGAAAGATTAGAAAATATCATAAATAATGACTTTGCTAGAGTTACTTATACAGAAGCTATAGAGCTTTTAGAAAAATGTGATGCTAAATTTGAATATCCAGTAAAATGGGGTATTGACCTTCAAACAGAGCATGAAAGATACCTTACAGAGCAAATATTTAAAAAACCAGTATTTGTAACTAACTATCCTAAAGAAATAAAAGCGTTCTATATGAGACTTAATGATGATAATAAGACAGTAGCTGCTATGGACTTATTAGTTCCAGGTGTTGGTGAGCTTATAGGAGGAAGTCAAAGAGAAGAACGCCTTGATATATTAAAACAAAGAATAAACGAGCTTGGGCTTAAAGAAGAAGATTACTGGTGGTATTTAGAGCTTAGAAAATTTGGTGGAACAAAACATTCAGGTTTTGGACTTGGTTTTGAAAGATGTGTTATGTATCTTACAGGTATGTCTAATATAAGAGATGTAATACCATTTCCTAGAACTTCTAAAAACGCAGAGTTCTAATATAAAAATGCCTAGATTTACTTATGTTTATCTAGGCTTTTTACTATTAAACAATATATATAAAAATGTCGATATATAGATATTAAAAATACAAGGAGGAATTTATGAAAAATATAAAAAAAATATGTCTTGTTTTTCTATTTACTATATTTGCTACAACAAATATATTTGCTTTAGGTAAATGGATAAATATGGATTTAAAATATGATGATAAAGTACATAAATATAGTGCAGAAGAGATAAACATAGAAATAGACGGCGAGAAAATAAAAAATTTTAATATGCCACCTATAATTATAGAAGGAAGAACACTAGTCCCTCTTAGAGATATTTTTGAGCATATAGATGCTAGGATCGAATGGGATAAAGATACAAGAGAAATTTTTGTTCAAAAAGATGGTATAGATATTGTATTTCAAATAGATAATAAACAAGCGGTAAAAAATTTTGTAGATATTATAGAGCTTGATGTAGCACCTAAAATAATAAATGGATATACTATGTTACCTTTAAGGGCTATATCTGATAGTATTGGATATAATGTATCTTGGGATAATACAACAAGGACAGTTAAGATAGATACAAATGTAGAATCAACAACAGAAACAACTACACAAGTAATAACAGAATCAACAACAGAGATAACTACACAAGCAATACAAAATAATCAGACCGGTTCTATAAAACTAGTTTGGGATCAAACTTCTAAAGCTACAAATGATTTACCAGCAAAACGTATACCTATAGATGGGCTTAATGTTATATCTCCTACTTGGTTTGCTATAAAAAACTCACAAGGTGATGTGGAAGATAAAGGAAGTATTGAATATAGTAAGTGGGCAAAAGAGCAAGGATATCAAATTTGGGCTTTAGTTTCTAATAGTTTTGATAAAAAAATAACTCATGATACTTTAAGTAGTAAAGAAAAAAGAAAAAAGATTATAGATACTTTAGTTAGCTATGCCAAAAAATACAATCTTGATGGGATAAATATAGATTTTGAAAGCGTTGATAAAAAAGATGGAGATTATTATTTGCAATTTATAAAAGAGGCTACTCCTATTTTTAAAGCCAATAATCTTATTGTATCTGTAGATATGTATGTGCCTACACCTTGGACAGAACATTATCAGATGGAGGAAGTTGGAAAGATAGTGGACTATGTTATAATTATGGCTTATGATGAACATTATAGTACTAGTCATGAAAGTGGTTCTGTAGCTTCTTTACCTTGGACAGAAAAATATATGACAGAGGCTACTAAACTAGTTGATAAGGACAAGCTTATTATGGGCATTCCTTTTTATACTAGAGTGTGGACAGAAACTAAAAAAACAGATGGAAAAGTATCTGTTGTTTCTAAATCTCTTAGAATGGATGAAGCTAAAAAATTGTTAGAAGATAATAATGCTAAAGTTTTTTGGGACGAACAGACTAGACAGTATTATGGAGAATATTATTCTAATGGAACAACTAAGAAAATTTGGCTAGAAGATGCAAGCTCTATAGAAGAACGTATGAAAGTTGCTAAAAAGCTTGGGATAAAAGGCGTGGCTGCTTGGAAAAGAGGACACGAAACAGATGATATATGGCCGGTAATAAATAAATATTTTTAAGAGATAAACTTGTTTAGATATTTTGCGTATTATTATTTAAGTAAATAAAAAAGGAGTGGTTTTATGAATGAAAAAATTAAAATATTAAATATGCTAGAAAATGGTGATATAACTGCTGATGAGGCAAGTAAGCTATTAAGTGCAATAGAACAATCAGAACCACAAATGCAAAATAATAATAATAGCAACAATTACAATAATACATCTAGGCATAATATAGATTTTTCTAAAATAGCAAATAAGATAGGAAAAGTTACAGAAAAAGTAGCTAAAAAAACTGTTGAAATATATGGTGAAGTAGAAAAAGAGGTAAAAGGTTTTATAAAAAGTAGACAAAGTGCAAGCAATAAGATGAGCTATTCTAAAGAATTTAATTTTTCACTTATAGAATATGAAAACGACTTAGAAATAAAAGGGCTTAATGGCGAAATAGTTTTAAAAGGATATAACGGTGATAAACTTACGATAAGGGCAGTATATATCCCTAAAATTCAAGATGCCAAGATAGATTTTTATACACCATCTAGTAAAAATTATATGTTTTTATTTAATGATGAAGAATTTGAGAAGGTATCTATAGAGGCCTTAATTCCTAAGAAATATTTTAAAAAGCTTAGTATAGGAGCTAAAAATTGTAACTTTTCGGTAGATAATATAGATTTTGAAGATATAGAAGCAAAAACTAGTGATAGTAATGGTATTTTAGAAAATTGTAATGGTAAAAAAGCAAATATAGATAATATAAATGGAAAGTTAATTATTAGAAATATAAATTTTGAAATACTTAAAGTTTGTAATATAAATGATTATATAAAACTTAACAATATAGATGTAGAGAAGCTAGATGTAGATATTTTAAATGGAGAAATTAATTTATCTAATGAGGTTTTAAATAATTATGAAAGCTACGACTGGAAAATAGAAACACAAAATCATAATATAAATATAGAAATAAATGCATCTAATATAGAATATGATTTAAAAGCTAGAACTTCTCTTGGCCAGATAAATATACTAAAAAATAATTTAAAATATTTAGAAAGAAGTGAAGGTTTTGTTATTGCTAAAAGTGAAGATACTATATCTTATTTTAAAAAATTAAATTTAGATTTAAAAACTTCAAATTCTACAATAACAATAAAATAAATCGACAAAGAGATTAGAATTTTTCTAATCTTTTTTGCATTTTATTGTAAAATATATTTAGAAAAATATTATAAAATATGATATAATATGTTTAAATACAAATTTTGTTTTAAATCTAAAAGTTGTATGTAGTATAATATATATATCATAAGCTATAATATGTAGTATTAAAACATTTTTTGAATATATATATTAATATAAAAGGTTTGGAGGGAGAAATTTGGCAAAATCAAATAATAATAAAATTTTAATATCAATTGCTTTATGCCTATTTATAGGTTTATTAGCGTTTATAGTATTTGGACTTATAGTGCTTGATAAAGAAAAAAAGGATAAAGTACTTTTAGAAAATCCAAACATATATAATAATATTTTTATAGCAGGGTTTAATGTGTCTAATATGTCTTTAGAAGATGCTAAAAAATCTGTAGAAAGTATTGATATTAAAGAAGAAATTAAAACTTCTTATAAAGATAAAATTTTAACTTATAATAAAAAAGATTTTGGACTTAGTCTTGATAAAAAGAAGGCATTAGATGAGGCATATAATATTGCAAGAGAGGGTAATAAAAAAGATCGTTTAAAAATTATAAAAAACCTAGAAGAAAATCCTAAGAATATAACATTAGAAAGAGTAGTAGATGAGAATGTGGCAAAACAAAAACTAGAGAACATAGCAAAAACTATAAGAGTTGAGCCACAAAATGCAAAAATAGAAAAGGTGGGAGAGAATTTTACTATAGTTGATGGAAAAGATGGAGTAGAAGTTGATATAGAAGCTACTTATAAAAATCTTATACCAGCTTTAAAGCAAAAAGGTGATACTATTTTTCAACTAGTATTAAAGCCTATAAAGCCTAAATATAATAAGGAAGAATTAGCTAAAATAAAAGATAAGCTAGGTTCTTTTTCAACAAGTTATGCTAAAAAAAGTGAAAGAGATGAAGCTAGAATAACAAATTTAAAAACAGCTAGCAGTAAGATAAATGGTACTATATTATATCCAGGGGAGGTATTTTCTACAAATGAGAAATTTGGAGATATGACAGCTAAAAATGGATATAGACCTGCTCCTACTATAATACAAGGTAAGCTAGTTGATGAATATGGCGGAGGCGTATGCCAAGTATCTAGTACTTTATATAATGCTATTTTATATTCTGAACTTGAAGTTGTAGAAAGACAAAATCATTCTTTAAAGGTTGGATATACAGATTATGGCTTTGATGCTACTTTAGCTGGAGATTATATAGATCTTAAATTTAAAAATTCTACAAGCACTCCTATATATATAGAAAGTTATGTTACAGATAATCAAGTAGTATGTAATATATATGGATACGATGAAAGACCTAAGAATAGGACTATAAAATTTGAGAATGCGCTTGTAGATGTTATAGAACCTGGTCCTAGTGTTATTAAAAAAACAGATAAATTGCCATTTGGGCAAGAGCAAATATCTTTGACACCTTTAAAAGGATATAAATATAAAGTTTATAAGCTTATATATGAAGATGGTAAGCTTGTAGAAAAGCAATTTGTAAATAATAGTTATTATAAACCAAGAGCAGAAGAAAAATTAGTAGGTACTAAAAAATAGGAGTAGATTTAGTCTACTCCCTTTTACTATTTTTATTTCTTGCAAACAGCACATATATAAGGTATACTATATATATTATATAGTTTGGAGGGATTTGAATGAAGAAAAAAGTTAAAATTATGGCAGGTACGTTATTAGCTACAATGTTACTTACAAATAATGTTTTTGCATATAATATACAAAAAGTATCTGTAGATATAAACGATATGCTTCAACCTATAAAATCTAAAGTTATAAATAAAGATGGACACATACTGGTTGCGTTTAGAGAATTATTTGACATTTTGGGTGCTAAAGTAAAATGGAATGATATAAAAAGAGATATAGAAGCTAAAAAAGGTAACTATAATATAATTATAGATGTAGATAGCGATAAAATGAAATTTAATGATAAGTATTATGATATAGATGTAGAAATATTAGATGGTACTACATATGTGGGCTTAAGAACTATATGTGAAGCTTTGGGTATGAAGGTAAACTGGGAAGAAGCTAAAAATAATATATCTATAGATACAAATCAAAAAGGATATATATATTTAGTAGAGGAAGATAGTGCTGGAAAGAAAATTACTCAAGAAGATGCTTTTAAGATAGCAAAACAGAATAATTCTAATATAAAAAATTTAAATGATAATATAGAATATACAAAAGATGTAATAAATAATTTAGGTGATAAAATAGTTGGATTAGATTATTATAATCCAGCAGTAGAGCAAATACTTCAAAATATGAATGAATTAAATGGACAAATAGAAGATAGTGATTTAAACAAAAAGATAATGGAAGATGGTATAGAATTTAGTATTATTAGTTCTGCTTATGCTATAAAGGCTACTAAGTTAAATATAATGCTTATAGAAAAGAGCATAGAGCTTTCTGAAAAGAACTTAGAAGCTATGGAGCTTAAATATAAATATGGTATGATATCTGAAAATGAATTAAAACAAGCTAAAGATAATTTAAAAACAAATAAAGATAATTTAGAAAATCTTAAGGCATCATTAGAAACACAAAAGAAGAACTTGGCAAATATAATAGGAACTAGCGAAGAAGCAAATATAGATATAGTTTTAGAATCTGATTTTTCTAAAATAGATAATATAAAACTAGATTCTTATATACTTAGGCAAAAAGAAGGAGATTTATCTATACAAATTCTTAAAAAGCAATTAAAAAGAATTGAAGATAAAAAAGAAAATTATAGTCATAATGCCACAGATGAAGAAAAACAAAAGCTGGATAATGATATAAAAGCCACTCAAAGAAAAATAACAGATGCTCAGAATAATATGGAAAATAAAATTCGTACTAGTTATGATAATTTAGTAAATCTTAGAGAAAAAGATAAAAAACTTAAAATAGATTTGCAAAAGAGTAAAGATGACTATAATAAAACAGTAGCAAATTATATAAATGGAAATGCTACTTTAAATAATGTTTATCAAGCTGAATTTAATATTTTAAATATTGAAAAACAAATAGAAGAAAATAAAAATAGTTTTTCTTTAGCTTATTATACTTTTAATAAACCGTATTTAAATCAATAATTTTATAAAAAAAGGGTATCAATTTGATACTCTTTTTTTATTTTTAAAATATTAAGATTATTTTAATTACAAATATTGGAAAATTATAATATTTTATATTGTTTAATTAAACCGGTTATTATTTAACTAATATAAACTATAATAAATGTACAAAAATTATATAGATTATAAGTAATATTTTTACATTTTTTTGTTGTATAAAGATATTATAAATAAAATTGTATAAAATTATGTATTAACTAATAGATATTATTGTTAAAAATAATATATATATAGCTAAAATATAAATTATGCATATTGTATATAAAACAGATATTAAATATCTTGAAAAATGTATATAAGTGTAGTATAATGTTGTAGAAATTTGATTTGTTAGTATTATTTATATGGAGGGAAAAAATGAAACGTTTTAAAGACTTGCAGTTATTTTTTAAATTTTTAATAACATTTGGTGTAATATTGATTTTAGTAATTTTAATTGCTATAACTGGAGTTTGGTCTATATCTTATTCGGAAAAAGAATATGGAAAAATGATAGAATTGAGCAATAGTACTACAAAAAATAGTATCAATTTTATACAAGATTTGGCAGATTTAAGAAGAATTGTAACAAAAGTTTCTTATGATGAAGAAAATTCTAAAGATGGAAATAAAGAGATAGAACAAGCTTATAATAAAGTAAAACAAGCATTAACAATAAATTTAGATGCTTTAAAAATATTAAAAAATGATATAAATTCTAAAACTATAGATCAGAATATATCTTTTATACAAGGCATAAGTCTTTCTTTAGATGAATATTATGATATGACAAAAAATCTTTTAAAAGCAAAACAAGCTGGAAATGGTACCTTGAGAAATGAAATATTTAAAAATCTTGTTTCTTATGGAAATGATATGTTTACTAAAGCCAATACTATGCCCAATAAGATTTTTGATATATTTAACGAGAGCTTAGTAAGTGTAAAACAAAAAATAAAATTAGTTAAAATAGCTGTTATTATAATTCTTATAGCTATAATATTTATATCAGTTATGTTTGCAATTTTATTATCTTATTCTACTAGAAGACCTATAGAAAATCTTAGAGAAGTAGCATTAAGAGTAGCAAAAGGTGAGTTAGATATAGATCCTAGAACCGATACTACTGATGAAATTGGAGATTTATCTAATGCTATTTATGATATGTCTGAAGCAGTTAAAAGTATAGTAGAAGATATTAATAAATTGTCTTATGAGTTTGATAAAGGTAATACATCATATAGAATAGATGCTAAAAAATATCAAGGTGTATTTAAACTTGCTATAGATGAAATAAATAAAACAATTAATAATTTTACTGATGAATTTTCATATATTATGCTAAAAATAAAAGATTTTGGAGATGGACATTTTTCTAGTGATATTAAAAAATTCCCTGGTAACAAAGCAATGATAACAGAAGGTATGAGCTCATTCCAAACTGCCTTAAATAATATATCTACTGACATAAAAGCTCTTATAGATGCTGTTGTTGAAGGAAACCTTAAATTTAGACTTGATGAAAGTAGATATACTGGAGAATGGCAAGAAATAACAAAAGGGTTAAATATATTTGCAGAAAACTTTGTAATCCCTATAGAAGATATTAAAGATGCTTTAGAAGAATTGTCTAAAGGAAATTTTTCTTATAGAATAGAAAAAGGATACAAGGGAGAATTTGATAAAATAAAACAAACTGTAAATTATACTTCAGAAAGTATAAACTCTTACATATCAGAAATATCAAATATATTATATGAAATGAGTAATAAAAATTTTGACTTAGAAATAGAAAGAAAATATATTGGAGATTTTGAACATATAAGAGAGTCTTTAAATCTTATAATTAAAAATCTTAATATTTTAAATAGAGGCATAATTATGTCGGCAGAAAGAGTGTCAGATGGAGTTAGGCAGATATCAGATTCTAGTTTTACATTAGCTGATGGTGCTACTAAGCAGGCGTCTGCCGTAGAAGAATTAAATGTAACTGTTAAGCAAATATCAGAAAAAGCAAAAGATAATGCATTAAAAACAGAACAAGCTAACCAACTTGCAAGAGAAGCAAAAGATAGTGCTAGCGAAGGTAGTAAAGAAATGGATAATATGCTTTTAGCTATGGAAGATATAAAAAATGCTTCTAATAGTATTTCAAATATAATAAAAGTTATAGATGATATAGCATTCCAAACTAATATATTAGCTCTTAATGCAGCAGTTGAAGCAGCTCGTGCCGGAGAGCACGGAAAAGGGTTTGCTGTTGTAGCAGAAGAGGTAAGAAACCTTGCTGCTAGAAGTCAACAAGCAGCAAGAGAAACAACAGATCTTATAAAAAGTTCTGTAGAAAAAGTAGGAGAGGGTTCTAAAATTGCTAATGATACGGCAAAACATCTAATAAGTATAGTAGAGCAAATAGAACAGATATCTTCTTTAGTAGATTCTTCTACAAAATCTTCTAAAGAGCAAGAAAAAGCTATAGATGAAGTTAATTTAGGTATATTTGAAATATCTAAAGTAACGCAAAATAATACTTCTTCAAGTGAAGAATTAGCAGCGGCATCAGAAGCTTTATCTAATCAAGTTGATATATTCTATTCTTCTGTTTCAGACTTTAAATTAAAAGAAGAATAATTTTAGAAGGGGGTTATAGCCCCCTTTTTTATATATTTTCAAATGTAGACATAATATTTAATCTGCCAAATCCGGAAATATTGTTTGGATATGTTTCATTTGGATCTCGTTTAGCTCCATAGGCGAAATATCCTATAGCAGATATAGAATTTATAGAAAAGTTATTTTCTTTTACTATACCCCATTCTAATAATAGAGCAGAACAACCAGTAGCTATAGCACAAGCTACACTAGTACCACTTATTATATCAAGACTTCCTTGAGTGTTTATACAGCTTACATTTTCACTAGGGGCAGATATTATAGGTTTTAGTTCATTTAGTCTATTTGGTCCTCTGCTAGAGCTTATAGAATTTGAATTTGTTATATGATTATATCCACCAACAGATAGTAAATTTTTTGCCGTGGAAGGTGTTGTAACAGTGTAAAAAGGTTCTGGTGTTAAAAAGTAGGTTTCATCTTTTATAAAATTTCTTATAGGAAGCCAAGAATGAACATTGCCTATAAGTATTTTTTCGCCGTATAGTTTTAATTTCCAATTTCCAAAGCTTGGATTTGTTATTCGTATTAAGCTTAATTGTCCGCTATTTTGATACATTTTATTATATTGAGTTATGTTTACAGTAGAATTACTAAGAACTAGTTTTATTTCTTGTTCTAAATTGTCTATTGGTAGTATTTTTCCAGTTGTTTCTCCAAGAGGACTTATTAATTCAAAAGCTACTTTATCGGAAGGGTAAGTAGCTATATTTAACATAATGCCATTTTCTTTTTCAGCAATTTTAAATTCTATTATTTTTTCATCTCCGGTTTTTTCTAACTTTGTTAAGTTATGGTGTTGTGTATCTGCTTCATTACCATTAGCTATGCTTACAATAACTCCAACTTTTGTAGCTATATTATTTATATATTGTTCTACTATAGATAGTCCGTTATGTAGTCCGCTATTTGTACCAAGAGCTATACAAATAGCTATAGGGTTTTTAAGTTCTAAAGATTTTTTATATAAATATTCTATGCCAAGTATAAGATTTGAGCTATTATAAGCAGGAGTATTTTTATCTATAAAGCAATAATCTCTTAAACTTTCCTTAGCCTCAGCAAGTTTTACAATAACAAGTTCTGAATCTGGGGCTACTCCTATAAAGTTTTTTTCTATATTTTCTCTTGCACTTATAATACTTGCAAGTTTAGTTCCGTGTCCTATATCATCTTTAGTTTTTACAATATCAAAAGGATTATCACTATTTAAAGCTTTGTCTATATCTTCTCTTTTATATTCTGTTCCAAAACAAAAATCTTTTGGAGGAGTACCTTCTATACTTTGATCCCATATACTAACTATTTTTGTAGAACCATCTTCATATTTAAACTCTTCTAAAGTATAGTTTATACCAGTATCTACTATACCTATTAATACTCCATTACCTCTTAATGATAAAAAAGGTTGATTTTGTATAGCTAAAACTCCGGTCTCCAAAAGAGCAGATTTATTCATAAGACCAAGACAGAAAGGAAGTTCTAATGACATTTTACTTATTTCTTCTTCTGTTAAAAGATTTATTTTATTTATTTCTATAAATAGTACAGCATATTCTCCTATTAATTTTTTACAAAATTTTATAAAATCATATTTTTGTATTATTTCTAGTGTGAATGCATTATATTGCGCTAACACCTCTATATAGTCATTTGAATATGCTAGATTCTTATTATCCATAGTATTTACTTTTACTCCTTTTTGTAAATATTTAAAAATTTGGTCTACACATAGACTTCCATAACCCCATTTATTATTTGGATAATCAATATTTTCGGCTCTTTTAGCTCCTAGTCTTAGATATGCTTTTATTCTTTGTCCATATAAAAAAGGATCATTTTTTTCTATAATTCCCCATTGCATCAATAAGGCACAAGCTCCAGATACAAATGGAGTAGCAAAACTAGTTCCAGAGAATGTATCATATCCTCCTTCTTTGTTAGTAGTCATTATATTGACTGCAGGAGCTACTATATCTGGTTTTACAAGACCTATAGAAGTATAACCTCTTCCAGAAAAATCTGCTATAGAATTTATAAGACTATTATATCCTCCAACAGATATTACATTTGTTGCAGTAGCAGGAATAGTAAGAGTTGTTTCTATAGATGGATTTAAAAATTTTATATTTTTTGATATTGTTTCAGTAATAGGAAGCCATATATCAAATTTTCCGTTTACTATATTTTTAGCATTTATAATTATTTTCCATATTCCTTTTAAAATAAAATCTTCTTTTGCTATAAGTTCAAAAAATATTCCTTGTTCTACTGTATAAGGACTTGGATTTCCTAAATTAAAGTATAGATTTTCGTTTTTAAAATTAAAGCTTACTTGGCTAGTTTTATCATTTATAATTATGCTCTGTTCATTAGAAGGACTTACTATCTTTATATCAAATTCATCTACAAAATCTTTATATAAAACTATATATAAAGATTCCACAAGCTCGCCTACAGATATTTCTATTTCTAGTTCTTCATTAGAATTTATTGTATAGCTAAAATGATTTGCGCTAGCTCCTTCATTCCCATTAGCTACAACTATAGCAGTTTTCCAAAGATTACTCATATCATTTATATAAGTTTCAAACAAAGAGTATCCAGAATGGGCTCCCTCATTTGTTCCAAATGAAAGATTTATAACAAGAGGCATATTTAAGCTTATTGCTTTATCAATAGAAAATTTTATAGCCCTCATTATTTCTGTACTTCTTGCACTTCCTTGTTTTCCTAATTTTACAACTATTATGCTGGCTTCTTTAGCTATTCCGGTATATCTGCCTTTGGAAGCTTTTCCGTTTCCAAAAGCTATACCTCCTACTGCTGTGCCGTGTCCCACAGTATCTACATGAGGTACTATATTTAAGGGATTATCAGAAGATAGAGCTAGATTTATATCTTCATTTTCATATAAACTTCCATATAAAAAACCATCTGGAGCATTACCTTCTATTGTTTGATCCCATATGTAAACAATTCTACTTGTTCCGTCTTCATTTATAAAATCTTTATGTAAAAAGTTTATTCCAGAGTCTATAACAGATATTAGTACTCCTTTACCGGTTAAATCTGATGATATATTATTATAACAAATAGAATTTTTAGACTTATCTAAAAATGATTTTAATTGTCTTGGTTTTTCTATATATTCTATTTCTCGGTAAGAAATTAATTTTGGTATATCATCTTCTTTTATTTTTATTATTGCATATTTATCTGAAAGAATTTCTATATCAATATCTAAAACAGATTTTAAAAAGTTTATATCAGAATTAAATTTAACTATAAGTTCCCAAGTATTTTCTTTTTTATCATATCCAGTTTTTAGAGTACTTTTTTCAATAAATTCTTTCGGTATTTCAAGTGCTGTTTCAAGACTAGAATCCATTTTCATATCATTCATATAAAATCACCCTAGATATTTATATTTTCTTATATAAATTTTATTCATTGACTTAAAAGCTTTTTATATGATAACATATATACAAATTAATATTATTAAATCTAATTTATAAAAGTTGTAACCTTTTTTGCTCTTATAAATACTATATATTAAGGAGATAAAAAACAAAAGAATCATTTAAAAGTTAATAAATATTATTTTTTAGGGAGGATTTTAAAATGAGTGCTTTTGAAATCAAAAATGAATGTGGAGCTGCTGCTCCTGCTAATGATAGAGTTAGAGAAGAATGTATTATAGCTTTAAAGGTTTACGATTTTTGTAGACAACAAGATTGCCTTACAAGTGATATCCTAGGGCCAGCTAGAGCAGAATGTTTTACACACCTTGGTAATAAAACTATACAAGAAGGAGATGTAATAGACCCTCCATCTAATGCTGCTAGTGTATCTATGGAAAATCTTAGAGTAAAAAGAGTTATTGTTTCTGATAAAGAGCCTAATCCATTTAAAAATGGTTTTTGGGATATTACTTTAAAATATGTTTTTGTGTACACTTTAGTATTTAGAGAAGCGGATGGAACAGTTATTGGTAGAGTACACGCAAATAGCATATATACTAAAAAAATTACTCTTTTTGGTTCTATAGGAACAGAAATTTCTATTTCTACAGACTTATTTAACCAAAATGGTTCTACTTGCAGCGAATTGAATTCTGATCCATTTGTACTTGCAGAATCTAAAGCTATACCTTTAGGAGCAGAACTTAGATATACTAACAGACAATGTTGTCGTGGAGAAGAAGCTTTAGAGCCAACAGAAGTAGGAGTTACTATTGGTTTATTTACTATAATCAAATTATTTAGACTTGTAAACCTTTCTGTATTATCTAGAGGTTTCTGTATACCAAGAGAATGTGAAAATATTTCTCCATTAAATCCTTGTGAATTCTTTGATAACTTAGACTTCCCTATGGATATTTTCTCACCACCACAAAAAACAGAATTTTTAGCAGGTATTAGTTCTAATATACCTAGAGAATCTGTTTTAGGAGATGAAGATAGCAATTGTGGATGTTCTAATAATACAGGTTGCGGATGCTCTAATAACACAGGCTGTGGATGCTCTGTAGGTAAAAATTTTAATTGCTTTAAATAATTAAACTGATATTTTAGAAATCTTTTTAAAAATCAATATAACAAAAAAGAGCTATAGTTTATCTCTAGCTCTTTTTTATAAATTAGTTATTAATAGTTATAGAATTTTTAGCATACGTATTAAGAAAAGTTTTAAAAGCATTTATAACAACTTTAAAATCTTTATTTATATATTCATAATGATTAGAAGCTTTTAATACAAAAACTGTTTGATTTTTTACTTTATATTTTTTTATAAGTCTTCTTAATGTAAAAGCAGAATCTATAGAAACTAGTCCATCTTTATATGATTGTACATAAACAATAGGTATATTTATATTTTTAATATTTTTATAAATTTTAAAGCTAAGATAAAATAGGTCTATATATCTAAACACCCAAAGAGGGTATAGATATAATTTTCTTTCTGAAATACTAGAACGATTTAGCATAAATTTAGCAAATTCATCATTTAGATTATTTGGTCTAAATACTATTTTAATACTAGCTAAGAATGTACTGAAATTCATTCTTATATCTATAGGGATATTTAAACAAAATATCCCTTTTATATTATGTTTTTTAGATAAGTAAGCATTTATAGATAATAAGCAACCCATAGAATGTCCTACAAGTACTATATTTTCATATATTTTCTCCATATCATTAATACGCTTATCTACATAGTCTACCCATTGTTTATATCCATTTTTACAAAAATCTAAAGATGAAGAGCCGTGTCCCGGAAGCAGAATATTTAAGTAAGAATATCCTTTTTTTATAGCTATTTTATTTAAAAATTTAAAAAAGCTAGGCGATTCTGTAAAGCCGTGTATAAATACTATACAAGTGTTTGTATTTTCTATATGTTTATAAGTTTCCTTATGTTTATTTGAATAGTTTGTATATTGCATTTGCAACGCCACCTTCATCATTTGTAAGTGTAACCATATCACAAGCATCTTTTATAAATTCTTCAGCATTTCCCATAGCTACAGAATATCCGGCAAATTTTAACATTTCTAAATCATTTTCGCTATCTCCTATAGCTACTATCTCTTCTGGTTTTATACCTAGGCTTTCGCTATAGTTTTTAAGAGCTTGTCCTTTAGATACTCCTTTTTTTACTATATCTAGGCAGTTTTTAGCAGATATAACAGGTGCTATATCTTCTATTTCTTCAAATCTTTTTCTTATGATAGATAGCTCTTTTTCGTCTTCATCATTAACAACAACTTTTAAAAAGTCCTTTTCTTCTACAAGTGAGCTTAAATCTTTTGTATGTTTACAATCTATAAATCTGGATAAAACTTTAGTATATCTTTTAAAATATTCTGCTAGCTCATCAGTATTATCTCCATCATTTATACAATAGCTTTCTGAAAGAGTATAGAACCTAGCTTTTATGTTATATTCATTACAAACTTCTATTATTTTTCTTATAGCATTTTTAGATATATAATTTGCTTCTATTATGCTTTCATCTTTTAAATCTCTAATAGAGCCACCATTACAACCTATAACAATTTCTTCTTTAAAGCCAACTTCGTCCATAAAATCTTTAACTAGAATATCGTTTCTCCCTGTTGCTATAACAACTTTTACACCCTTATCTAGAATCATTTTTAGAGCTTTTATATTTTCTTCGTGTATTTCTCCGTTATTTTTTATTAAAGTATTATCACAATCTATCGCAACTAATTTATACATAATAAAATCTCCTTTAAATTTCTTTAATAATTTTTACATGTATAGGTGGAAAATTTGGTCTATTTAAAAATTCACTTATTATAACGGTATATTTATTATAGTCTAGCTTTTTTAGATAATCTAATACTTTTTCTTTTTCTTCAAAACCAGTATCTCCACCTTGATATATACAAAGGCTTATTATACCTTTTTGTTTTAGTAAATTTAGTGCTTTTTCTATTGCTAAAATAGTAGTTTGCGGGGTAGTAGCTATATTATGATCTGCTTTTGGTAAATAACCAAGATTAAAAACTACACAAGATATAGGCTTATCTATATACTTATCCATATTTTGATGTCCCTCTAAGATAAGACTTACATTTTCATATAAATTATTTTTTATAAGTAAATCTTTAGTAGATGATATAGCATCTTTTTGTATATCAAATGCATAAACAAAACCGGATTTTGTAAGAGTTTTTAAAAGTAATGTGTCATTTCCTCGTCCCATAGTAGCATCTACTACTATATCGCCATCTTTCACATTTTCTGTTATGAAATCTTTTGCTAGCTTAGTTGTGTTTATCTTCATAAAATCACCTAGACTAATTTTAAAGTAAGGTCTTTAAAATCCCAAATATCAGTAACTATATCTTTGTAAAACTCGGGTTCGTGGCAAACCATAAGAATAGTTCCTTTATATTCTTTTAATACTCTTTTAAGTTCATCTTTTGCATCTTTATCTAGGTGGTTTGTAGGTTCGTCTAGGATTAGAACATTTGTTTCTCTATTCATTATTTTACATAGCCTAACTTTTGCTTGTTCTCCACCGCTTAGTACATATACTTTGCTTTCTATATGTTCTGTAGTAAGAGAGCATTTAGCAAGAGCTTGTCTTACTTCATATTGAGTAAAAGAAGGAAATTCGTCCCATATTTCTTCTATACAAGTCTTATTGTTTTCTTCTTTTATTTCTTGTTCAAAATAACCTATAAAGAGGTTAGAGCCTTTTATTACTTCTCCACTTATAGCTTTAATTTCTCCTAAAAGACTTTTTAAAAGTGTAGTCTTACCAAGTCCATTAGAACCAACTATAGCAACTTTTTGTCCTCGTTCTAAAAGAAGATTTAGAGGTTTACAAAGCGGAGTATCATATCCTATAACAAGGTCTTTTGTTTCAAAAATTAGTCTATCAGAAGTTCTAGCTAGTTTAAAGCGAAATTCTGGTTTTGGTTTTTCTTTAGATAGTTCTATAAGTTCCATTTTATCTAGCTTTTTCTGTCTAGCTCTAGCCATACCAGCAGTAGCCACTCTAGCTTTATTTCTAGATATAAAATCTTGTAGATTGCTTATTTCTTGTTGTTGACGTTCATATGCAGATTCTAGTTGCCTTTTGTTTTGTTCATATAGACGTAAAAATTCATCATAATTTCCTACATATCTAGTAAGTCTAGCATGTTCTACGTGATAGATTAAGTTTACTACGCTATTTAAAAACTCTAAATCGTGAGATATTAAGATAAAAGCATTTTCATATTTTAAAAGATACTCTTTAAGCCAAGCTATATGCTCTTCATCTAGATAGTTAGTAGGTTCATCTAAAAGTAAAATATCTGGATTTTGTAAAAGCAATCTTCCAAGTAATATTTTTGTTCTTTGTCCTCCAGATAAATCGTCTACACTTTTATCAAGTCCAATATCAAAAAGCCCAAGCCCTCTTGCTATCTCGTCTACTTTTATATCTATATTATAAAAATCATTCATATCAAGAAGGTCTTGTAAACTTGCAGCAAGTTCCATAAGCTTATCAAGCTCTTTGTCAGAAGCCTCACCCATCTTCATATATGTTTCATTTAGTTCTTTTTCTATATCAAAAAGATAATCAAAAGCAACTTTTAGGCTATCTCTTATACTATCTCCTTTTTTTAACTCTGCGTGCTGATCCATATATCCAACACGTACACGATTTGACCATTCTATAGAGCCTTCATCTGGCATAAGTTTATTTGTTATTATTTTCATAAAAGTAGATTTACCTTCTCCATTAGCTCCTACAAGTCCGACATGTTCTCCTTTTAAGAGCCTAAAAGATACATCTTCAAAAATAGTCCTACCACCAAAAACGTGGCTTACATTTTTAACTGTGAGAATACTCATATTTAGCCGTTCTCCTTTTTATAAAATATTACATAAAAATTATAACATAATAGTAAAATATATTAAAGAATTTTATTTTTAAAAATTTACATAATTTTGTTTATAAATAATAGAATCTATGTTATAATTAAAAAAGTATAAATTTTGCAGGTGGGGTGTTAAGATGAATGAAACTATAGGCCTTCAAACAAGTAGTATTACTACGCTATTTCAAGAGCTAAACTTATCTAAGCTTAGCATACCTAATATTAGAATATCTGATATAGTGGACATTATTATTGTTGCTATATTTATATATATAGTTTTAAAATGGATAAGAGAAACTAGAGCTTGGTCTTTATTTAAGGGGATTATAGTTATACTTATTCTTAGTGTATTATCTTTTAGATTAAACTTATATACTACATATTGGATTATAGAAAAAACTTTATCTGTAGGTATTATAGCCATACTTATATTATTTCAACCAGAATTTAGAAAAGGTCTTGAACAAATAGGAAAAGGGAGCATAACAAAGACATTTTTTAATAATGAAGAAGAGATTATGCCCAAAAAAATTTTAAATGAGATTTTGACAGCTTGTTTTGTTATGGCAAAGGCTAAAACTGGAGCTATAATTGTGGTAGAACAAAAAGTACCTCTTGGTGATTTTGAAGATAGTGGTATAGCTATAGATGGAATTGTTACAAATCAGCTTCTTATAAATATATTTGAAGATAAAACGCCTCTTCACGATGGAGCAGTGCTTATAAGAAATAATCGTATAAAAAGAGCTGCTTGTATATTACCTCTTACTCAATCAGAGATAGGGCATGAGCTTGGTACAAGACATAGAGCTAGTGTGGGAGCTAGTGAAGTTTGTGATGCTTATATTTTTGTTGTATCTGAAGAAACAGGGGCAGTGTCTATAGCTAATAATGGTAAACTATATAAAAATCTGACAAGAGAACAAATAGAAGATATGTTTATTCAACAAGAAAGACAGAATAATAAAAAAATAAATATATGGAAAGGAAGAGGCTAATGTACAAAAAGATAAAAGATTTTTTTACTACAAATTTATATTGGAAAGCAATATCCGTGCTTATAGCCATTATTCTATGGTTTATAGTTATGAACATAAGCAACCCAACAGAAATAAAAACTTTTACCTTAAATGTTAGCCTAATAAATAAAGAAAAACTAGATTCAAGCAATATAGTTATATTAAATATGCAAGATTTAGAAAATCAAAAAGCTGAAATAAAGATAAAAGCTTCTAGGACTACTTTAGATGAACTTAGTAAAAAAATAAATAGAGAAAATATAAAGTTAATTATAGATTTGGAGCAATTTTCTACATATAAAATAGGAGATAAACCATTAGAAACAACTGTAAACTTAAAACCAGATATGCCAAATATACCATATCCTAATAATAGTTTTGAAATAGTTAGTTTTGCTCCAGTTACAGCTAATGTATATATAGATAAGATAATAACGATAGAAAAGAGGATATATCCAAGGCTTATAGGCAAAGTAAAAGATGGATATATAGCTTCTAATCCTATTTTATCATCACAGAATGTAAAAATTACAGGTGCTAAATCTGTTTTGGATACTATAGAAAAAGTATATGCAAAAGTAGATGTAAATAATCAAACATCTACTATATCTAAAGATATTGACCTTGTAGCTTATAATAAAGAAGGAGAAGAAGTAAATAATATAAAATTTGAAAAAACTTCCGTAAATATTAAAATTCCTATAATATCTAAAGGTGTTATAAATATAAATGAACCTAAGTTAGTTGGTTCTTTACCAGATGGTTATATGATAAGTAATATAACTTATGAGCCAAAGACTATAGAAGTAATAGGTGATGAAAAAGATATAAGTAAAATAAGCTATATAACTTTACCTAATATAAATATATCTAATCTTACCAAAGATACTAGCTATACTTATAACATATCTTCTGTGTTAGAAAGAAATAAATTAACTTTAAAAAATGGTTCTACTAATATAAATGTTAAGATAGAAATTGACAAAGCGCAAAGTAAAAATATAGTTTTAACTTCTAATAATATTAAATTAGAAGGCTTAAATTCAGAATATATAGCTACAATTCCAGATAAGATTTCTTTTAGTGTTATAGGAAAGAAAGAGGATATAGAAAAGTTAGATAATTCTAAAATAGAAGCGACTTTAGATTTAACTAATCTTAATGAAGGTAAACATAATATAAAATTGAATATAAAATTAGATAATAACATAAAATTATCTAAAGATGTATATGTGGATATTGATATTAAAAAAAATGAACAAAATAGTTCTCCTGAAGAAGAATCTCTTGATAAAATAGAAAATACAGAAACAACAAGTTCTGTTCAAGAAACCCAGGATAGTGATATTACGGAAAAAACTCAATAGGTTGTAGATTTATTCTACAACCATTTTATATATTGACAAATAAAAGGATAATAGTATATAATAATTATTATTAAAAGAAAATAAAAATTGTTAAAATTGATTGAGAAAGGGGTATTATTATGTCAAATAGATTATCTAATAAAGTAGCTATAGTTACTGCGGCAAGTAGAGGTATAGGGCTTGAAATATCTAAACAATTTGTGGAAAATGGTGCTACTGTATATATGGCAGTTAGACCAAGTGATAAAAATAAAGAATTAATAGAAAAATTACATAATGAAAATAAAAATTTCAATGGAGTATTCTATGATGCTTTTGATACTAGTACATATGAACCTATGGTAAAAGAAGTCATAGAAAAAGAAGGAAGAATAGATATACTTGTAAATAATTTTGGGCATACAGATGTAAAAAAAGATTTAACTTTAGTAGATGGAGATAGTGATGCATTTTTTGAAATTTTAAATACTGATATTGCTAGTGTTTATTATAGCTCTAAATTTGTTATTAAACATATGTTAGAAAATAATATAAAAGGAAGTATAATAAATATTTCCTCTATAGGAGGGTCTACTCCAGATATATCTAGACTTGCTTATACAACTTCTAAGGCTGCTATAAATTCTTTAACTAAAAATATAGCAGTACAATATGCAAGAGCCGGTATACGTTCTAATGCGGTTTTACCAGGTCTTGTAGGTACGGACAGCGCATTAACTAATATGAATCAACATTTCTTAGATACATTTCTTAAAAATGTTCCTTTAAATAGAATTGCTACTGCTGATGATATAGCTAAAGCTACTTTATTTTTAGCTAGTGATGAATCTAGCTTTATAACTGGGGAGCTAATAACAGTAGCCGGCGGATTTGGACTTCCAACTCCTATATATGGCGATTTTATGTCAAGATAAATAAAACTGCAGATTTAATCTGCAGTTTTATTTATTATTATAATAATCTAATATTCCAAGGTATATAGCCCAAGCTATATCTTTTTGATATTTTTTATCTTTTAGTTTTTCATTTTCTTCGCTATTAGATAAAAAGCCACATTCTACTATAACAGCAGGAACGCTAGTTTTCTTTAGCATATAGTAATTATTATTAGACTTAGCTACACGATTGTTATTAGAATCTACTTCTTTTAGTCTATTTTGTATGCAAAGAGCTAATCTTTTACTATCTTCAGAATCTTCATAGTAGAAAACTTGAGCACCTTTGACTTTAGAATTTTGGAAAGAATTTTGATGTATACTAACAAGTAAATCTACTTCTTCATTATTTGATAGCTCTGTTCTTGCTTTTAAGTCTTTATTTTTAGTATCTCCTAATACATTATCATCTGTTCTTGTAGTTATTACAAACCCTCCTGCTTGTTCTAAATAATTTTGAAGGTATTTTGAAATATTTAGGTTTATCTCTTTTTCTAAAGTGCCATCTTTGGCAACTTTTCCAGGGTCCCAATCTCCGTGGCCAGCGTCTATCATAATATTTTTATCAATTGGCATAGAAAATGTTTCTACCGTTTGAGAAATATAAGTTCTTACAAGTCCTATACATATTATTATTAGATATATATATAAGCATAGGGTGTATTTATTAATTTTTTTAAGCATCTATATTTTTTTTATTATCTTTTTTTTGTTGTTTTGGTTTTTCGGTAGAAATATTTTTTTCTTCAAAATTTAATTTTTCTTTTAAGTTTATATTTTCTTTTTCTATTAGCTTTATAGCTTGTTTTAGCTCTTCATTTTCTTTAGTTTGTTTATCTAAAGTTTTTTCTATATTTTTAAATTCTTCTTCCTTAGATTTTAATTTATTTCTAAGATATATTTCTACATCTGTTTTTTCTGTATTTTTAGTTTGTATTATAGAGTTTAGTTTTAATATTTGAGAATTTTTTTCTTCTATTTGCTCATTTAGCATACTTATTTTATTTTTAAGAACAGAAGGACTTTCTAGTTGTTCATTAAGATTTTTATCTATATTTTGCGTTGGGAATTTAAAATTATTTGTTGTTTTAAAATTATTTGTATATCCGGCAAACTCTTCTAAATTAAAATTAGACATAAAATCTTGTTCTGTAGGTATTATAGAATGGTTTTGTGTAGGCTCTATTATAATGTTATGTTTAGGTTGTTCTATTTGTTTAGGTTGTTCAAACTGTGTATTTAAGTTTGTTATAAAATTTTGTTCTGTTTGTTGAATAGTCTTTGGTGCATTATAAATATTAGGTTCTCTTAGTGGAGAAGTATTATAAGAGAAAAATTCCTGAACAAATTCTGGGAGAAGATAAATATATAATTCATTTTTAGTATCTATATAAATTTCGTTTATACCTTGAGTATTTTGGCTTGATATATATTTTGCTTTAATTACATCTTGAGTTATATTTTTTCTGGATTTTGCTAAGTTTTGGAAAGATAAACCAAGATTTTCTGATTTGCAATAATATAAAATATTTCCTATTATAAAGCTACAGAAAAGCTCTCCATTTAATACAGATACATTACAACTTTTTATTTTTTGTCCTTCAAATAATACTATAGGAGCAGAAAAACCATTGCTTCCCTTTTTCTTATATATAACTTGGCTTGAAAAAAGATTTTTAAGCACATAGATATAGTGAATTTCATCATTATAATACACAAAAGAATAATCTACTATTTGATAACCGGTATTATGTATTGTGATAAAGTCTGATATAACACCATCTTTAATTTCTTTATATCCAATTTGAATATCTTTACCTTTTTTTTGATATGCAAGAACAATATGATTATCATTTACTTTTTGTACTTGAAACATAGAATTTGTAAAAGGATAAAGTAAATCTATATTTTGAGTATTACCCCAAGAATCATTATTTAATAATGATTTTACAGAAAGATATCCATTTTGATTTGGCATAAAGCTAGAATTAAATATAAGACTTAAATTGTTTTTATAAAATATAGGATAGAACAGAGTATTTTGTAAGTTTTCTTCATTATTAAATAGTACTGTTGTATTTATATCATTATCATTCATTTTTAATAACAGTACATTTCCATTTATTTGTTGACAAGCTATGTATATATAATCATCATAGCCAAGAGATATACTAAAGCAATCTGATACGTCTTGGATAATTTTTATTGTAGTGGAATAGTTATTTTGGTTAAATCTTTTACAATATATAGCCTTTTCTTTACCATAATAAAAGTTTAAAATTTCATTATTATTAGTTTTTAAAATATAATTATTTTGCAAAATATTTCACCTCTTTATTAATTTGTTATATTATATTCATATAAGCTAATTAATATGACTTTATAGATAAGCTATATACTTATGATGAATAAAAATTCTATAAAATTATTATAAAAATAATAAAAAAAATGTAAATTATATAGATTTTTAAATAAATATATGTTAAAATGAAATTGTGAAAGTATATTATTTGAAAGGGAATGAAAATATGAAGAAAAAAATATTAACATTAGCACTATCTTCAAGCTTAGCTTTAGGATCTGTTTTACCAGCATTTGCAGACACAATAAGCCAAGGTAGCGCAAAAGATAAGATTTACATAGAAACTGCTATAGGATTTAGATATCCAGAAATAATAGAAAAGCTTAAAGAAAAAGACTTAAAAGCTACTCTAGATAAAAGTGATAAAAAAATAGAAATAGCTTTAAAAGATTTTCTAAATAATGGAATTATAACACAAAATATAGATAATTATGCAGTAACTTCTCAAGTTATAGAAAATGAACAAGGGAAAGTAGAACAAATAAAATTTAAGATAGAAGGACTTGAAGCTGGGCAATATACACTTAGCTTAACAGGTAAAAACTATGTTAAAACAGTTGTAAATTTAGATGCTACTACTCATTCTAAAAGAGTAAATATAAGCACGGCTGTTAATATGGCTCTTGGAGATGTTGATAACAGCGGTAAAATAGATGATGGAGATATTAAGCTATTACAAGATAATCTTGATACAGAAAATAGTGAATATGACTTAAATGGAGACGGCAAAATAACTTCTGCTGATATAGCTATTGTAAATTCTAATAAAGAAACTACTTTAAAAGATGTAGAAGTATTTGATACCGAAGCCGTAGCTAGTAAAGTAGCAGAAAACTTAAATGTAGATGCTATTAATAAAGAAGCTAGCCCTATAGAAAATGGAGGCTCTATAAAAGATATTTTTGATGAAAATAAAACAGTTACATTTAAGCCTAAAGAGGGAGAAAAAGATGTTGTTATTCCTCTTGAATTTAATACTCCAGAAGAAATGTCTAGTATAGAGGTTAAAATACCAGAGGGTGCAGGTCCAGAAGATATAAGTTTAGAAATTACAGATGATAAAGGACAAAAAGTACAACCAAATTTAGAACCTAAAGCTTCCCCAAAAGCAGCTATGTTTTCAAGAAGTAATGAAACTGTTGTTAAAGTAGAACTTGGTAAAAGGGTTGCAGTTAAAAAAGTTGTAGTTAAAGTAACTCCTAAAGAAGATGGTGGAGTTGTAGTAGTAGATGAAGTTAAATTCTTAAAAGATGTTGTTAGTGAAGATGTTGTTCAAGATAGTACAGTTAAAAATGTTGTAGCAAAAGCAGGTGATGGAGAAGTAAGACTATCTTGGAGAGGAATACCTAATGTTACAGGATATAAAATATATTATGGAACAGATAAAGAAAATTTAACACAAACTACAACTACAGATACAACAGAGATTACTATATCTGGTCTTGAAAATTTAAAAGTTTATTATTTTGTTGTAGCAGCTACAAATGGAGAATGGGAAGGAGATAAAAGTGTTGCTATAAAAGCTATGCCAGAATCACTAAAAGCTCCTTTTAAACTGGATTTTGTAAAAGCTAGCGCTGGTGATGGAGAAATAAATCTTAGCTGGAAAGCATCTGAAAATGCTGAAAGCTATAATGTATATAAAAAGACTTCTAGTGATTCACAACCAGTAAAAGTAGCATCTAATATAACTTCTACAAACTATAAACTTAAAGGTTTAACAAATGGCACAGAATATACTTTATATGTAAGTGCACAAAATAAAGTAGGGGAAAGTTCTCTTTCAGAGCCAGTTCAAGCTACTCCAGAAAAAGAAGTTATTGTTCCTCCAACTCTTCCAGATAATAAAAGAATTCCAAATTCTGATATAGTAAAAGTAGAGATGGGAAATGAATTAAATTATAATGAAGAAGAATACCCTAATGGTTTTGACCCTAAGTGGCTTATAGATGGAAATTATAATACACATTGGGTTGCTAGAAAATTTTGGGAACCAAACTCATTTGCATTTACTTTTAAAGAACCTAAAACTATGGATTATTTAATATGGGTTCCAAGACTTGATAAAGATTATAGAAGAAGCTTTACAGCATATGATATAAATGTATGGCTTGAGGGAGATGACCTTAGTAAAGAAGGAAGAAAAATTGCAGAAAGAAGAAGTATAACAACTATAGGAGAAGATGATAAGTATTTTGTATTTGATTTTCCAAAACAAGAAAAAGTTGTTAAAATACAAATAAGACCTATACAGTGGGATGGTTCTCCTACAAATATGAATGCTTCTGAAGTAGCTTTTTATGAGTATAATGATATAGCAGATAGAATAGAAGGGCTTTTTGCTAATTCATCAAGAACAGCTCTTAAATCTGAAGTTAAAGAAGAAGATATAAATAAACTTTTAGATGAAGTAAATGCTACAAATAACTTTGTTGTAAATAAAGATATATTAGTAAGAGAGCTTGAAATAGCAAAATCATTATTAAATAATAATAATGAAGCTCTTGGAGTTATAAAAGATAATATATATTCTATAAATCCAGAAAAAGATAAAGCAGAAAAAGGTATAGCTATAAATAACTGGCAACCTTTAGGTGTTGTTGGACGTTGGAAAGAAAATGTTGTTATATATGCTGATATACCAGAAGGGGAGGAAGTTTATGTAGTTCCTACTCAATTTTATGAGGAAGCAGACACTTTATCTTCAAATCCTATTAAACTTAAAAATGGTAGAAATATAATAACTATTCCTAAAATTGGAAATGTAAATACGGATAGAGGTGGATCTTTATACGTAACTTATTCTGGAGCTAAAGCTAAAGATATTAAATTACAAGTTGTTGGAGCTCATAAAATACCATATCTTGAACTTCACGATTTAGATAAGATCAATAAAGAAGAGGCAGAAAAAAGAATAAGCGAATTTATAAAAGAATTAAAAGCCCACGTACCAACTCTTCAAGGAAATTTAACTTATCAAAACTTAAATGCTTGTGAAATATCTTTACCTAATGTATTATTATCTCTTCCAGCTAATAAAATATTAGAAGGAATAGAACAAGGCGTTAGCAATGATACAGAGAAAGTAGAAAAAGTATATCAAACTTCTTTAGCTTTTGAAGAGCTTATGGACATTATGTATAAAACACGTGGCATAGATGAAAGTCTTGAAACTAGAAATAACATACGTTATATGAAAATGTTTGGTGGAGCATTTATGTATGCAGCGGGTAACCATATAGGAATTGGATATGATTCTGTAGCTCCTCTTATGAATGGAAAAACTGTAGAAGTTAGCAAGCCTACAGAAGCTAATGAACTCTTTGGATGGGGTATTGCTCACGAGATAGGACACGTTTTAGACACATTTGGTAAAGCAGAAATAACAAATAATATATACTCTTTAATGGCTCAAACATATGATGGAAAAGCTAATACATTAAAATCTAGACTTGAGCTTAATAATGTATATCAAAAAGCATTTGATAAAGTATCTGTTGGTGGAGAGGGTGTTCCTAATGATGTATTTGTTCAGCTTTGTATGTACTGGCAACTTCATTTAGCTTATGATAATGCAGATGCGCCTCTTAATTTCTATAATGCACTTAATAAGCTTTATAGAACAGATGAAGAGCTTAAAGCTTTATCTGGTATGGATAAATTTGCAGTAGGAGCTAGTAAGGTAGCCCAAAAAGATTTATCTACTTTCTTTGAAAGATGGGGAGTTAGATTATCTGCCGAAGCTAAAGATAAGATGAATGTATATCAAGATGAAACAAGAGCTATTTACTACTTAAATGATGAATCTAGAAGACAAAGAATAGATGGTAATAAAGGAAATACTAATATAAAAGTTACAGCTACTGCTAGTGTAAATCCTAAAAATGAGAAACAAGTTATCATAAGTATAAATCCTGGAGATAATAAAAATGTACAAGGTTATGAAATAATAAGAAATGGAAAGTCTATAGGTTTTACTACTACAAATCAATATGTAGATACTATAGGTTCTGCTAATAATATGGCCTTTACTTATGAGATTATACCGGTTGATGTTCTTGGAAATTTAAGTACTAAACAAAGTGCCGGTCAAGTTAGAATATCTTATGATAATACAATAGATAAATCTAAATATACTTTAGATGAGAAAACAAATATAGCTACTTTTACAGAACCTACAATAGTTACAGGTATAAAAGTAACTTCTAAACAAGCACAAACTCAAATGCCTACAGGAGACTATAAAGTATATGCTAAAATTGTATCAGATACAAACACACCACAAACAAAAGAAGATGGTTATATATTAGCTAAGTCAGGAAATTTTAGTAAAAATGCTAGCGATAAACAAAATGTTTATATAGGATATCTTAATAAACCACAATCTGAAGAAGATAAAATTTGTGCTTATGATGTAACTTCTATAAAATTAGAAGGTATAGACCTTAGCAAATATAATGTAGAATTTATTTCTTATCAAGGTGATAATATAGAATTTCTGAATATGGGTATAGGAAGGCTTAAAGAAGATTGTTTTTATGGAGTAACACCAGAAGAAGTAATTAAAAAAGGAACATTAGTTATTGTTGGTAAATATAGAGGAAATTCTGCTCTTAGCAATATATATGTAAAAGGTAAATTTGATACTTCAAGTTCTTTAGAAGAAAATCAAAATATTGTAGAACGTGAAATTTCTGGATATTCTCTTATGTTTGATACTTTAGATAAAGATGGAACTATTACTTCTTCTACTTCAGATGGTATATTCATTTTTGTACCAGATATTCAAGCAGAAGCAGAGCTTCAAGGAGTAGGTTATGAAGATATAAGTGTATTACCTACAGAAATTATGGCGGAAATGTGGATAACAGATGCACAGGGTAATAAACAACGTAAATCTAGTGATACAGTTTGGATAACTATGCCAAGTGAAGAAAGTTTACCTCAAATAGAGATAAAATAATCATTAAATATAGTATACCTACTGCCTTTTAGGTGGTAGGTAGATGTTTTAAAAAGGAGTTTTAATTTTGATTAAGAAAATAATAAGTATATTAGTTATAACATTATTATTTACTGTCAATGTTTTTGCAAATGATATTTCTGGAGAAATAAGTATTAATAATAATACTGTAAAAATAAGTCTTAAAAATATACCAGAAAATATTCACGCTCTTGAGCTTGTTTTGACAGATAAAAATGCAAATACAAATATCAATTTTTCTCCTAATTCTATATATTCTTATAACTATAAAAAGGAAAGTGTAGAAAATGGAGCGACTAAAATTTCTATAATTATAGACAATATAAATAGTGTTGCTTATTCAGATGTTATCTATATAGGGACTTTGACATTTAGCTCTAAGCCGGATATAGATTCTAAAGCAGAAATAGAGCTTGTAGATTTACAACAAAATTTGACTGGAACCCATACTAATATAAATTTATCTATAAATAATAATAATGAAAATTCAAGCAGTTCTTCAAATAATAATAGTGGTAGTTCTTCTAGTTCTTCTAACAATAATACAACAACAGAAACAACTACACAAACAACAACAAAGAAAGAAACAACAACTAAGACAACAACAAAGAAAGAAACAACAACGCAAACAACTACAACACAAACAACAAACAATAGTAACAATAGTAATGTAAATATAGATAAAATGTATCCAGTTGTAAAAGAATCTAACTTTTCTGATACTAAGGAACATTGGGCGAATGAGCCTATAAAATTTTTAGCAGATAGAGGCATTATAAGTGGTATGAATGAAGAAAGCTTTGAGCCTAATAAAAATATAACAAGAGCAGAATTTATAACTCTTTTAGCTAAGATGGATAATATAAATATAAATAAATATAAAACAGAAAGTTTTAAAGATGTGGCTTCTAATGCTTGGTATAATCCTTTTGTAGATTGGGCAGTAAAAACCGGTATATCTAGCGGTATTTCTGAAGAAAAGTTTAGTCCAGAAAGTCCAATATCAAGAGAGCAAATGGCTGTTATGATACAAAGATTTTGTGATTATAAAGGATTTAATTTATATCAAACAAAACAAAAAATAGATTTTAAAGATGAAAATAATATTTCAAATTATGCTAAGGATTCTATATCTAGAGTTCAACAAGCTGGTATAATAAATGGTAGACCAGATGGAAGCTTTGCTCCTAAAAATAATGCTACAAGAGCAGAGGCTGCTCAAATGTTATATGTTATGCTAAAAATACAATAGATTAAAATAAAAGGTATAGATTAAAAGCTATACCTTTTTTATTAATATATATTTTCTGATACAAAGTATTAAAAAATTGATTTAAATATGCCTTGATTATTTTCGTAAAATAAACGATAATATATTATGTAGTAATAAAAATATAATAGCTTGTTAATAATATAATTTATAAGTACGAGAAAAAATAATTTTCATATTAACTTTTTATTTAAAATATGGTATAATATTCTAATAAAGAGAGGGGGAAAAGATATGAAAAAACCTAACAAGAAAGTTGTTGCCTCTCTATGTGCGACTTCTTTAGCTACTCTAGGCTTTATTTCATATAAAACAATTAAGAAAAATCCAAATCTAATAAAAGATTTAAAAGATAGATATCCTAAATTAAATAGTATTTTAAAACAAGATATAGAGAAAAATGAAGATATTGAAATAGAAGAAAAAAATCTATGTAGAAATAATAAAGAAACAATTTTTTCTCCTAATAAAGAAGACAAGCAAGAAGATATTATTTTTTCTAACCCAAAAAATCTGGAAGAAGATAAAAAAGAGGATATTTCTTTTAATATAAAAGAAATAGAAGAAGAGCAACAAGATTTATCGCTTTGTGAAGAAGAAAATGCACAAGAAAATATATTAAAAGATAGCGATTTAGAATTTAATCAAGAATTTATAGATGGGCTTAAGGCGGAAATAGATGAACTTATAAATTTTGAAAAAGAAATTTTAGAACCAACTGATTTAGAAAAAACTATAATATATGAACCTATAAGAAAAAATAAAAAAAATGAACAAGATTTAAAACTAGAAGAAGAGGTAGCCTTGCCAGATGAATATATAGAAGATGAAATAAGATATCAATTATGTCTTACTAATAAAGAAAAAATAACAAGGCTAACTCTAGAAAAGTTAGAAAGAATAGATTTTTTTGAAATAGATGATAATGATATGGATATATACTGCGAATTTTTAAGCAATTATACTCATATAAAATCTATAGTTATAGATTCATTAAATCCTATAAAAAATAATGGAGATATTTTAAATTATAAAAATAACTATTCCTTAAAAGATGTATCACCTCTTAATAAGCTAATAAATCTTGAAGAGCTTAGCTTTAATTGGGGTATAGAAAATATAGATTTCTCTTCTTTGGACAAGTTATCTAATCTTAAGAAGCTTGAGCTTAAATTTGGTATGACAGAAGATATAAGTTTTTTACAAAATTTTAAACAATTAGAACATTTAGAAATAATGTTGGCTAGCAATGTATGTGATATTCATAATATATTAGAGCTTGATAATCTTAAAAAGCTATATCTATATACAAATGCTAAAATAGACTTAGATAGCCTTAAAAATATGAAAAATTTAAAATATTTATATATAAATGGAGAAAGTGTATCGATATAAATTAAGCCCCTTAGAAAATCTAAGGGGTTTAATATCCTAAAAAATCGAATTCTGGCTCTATATCATTTGATGCTTCCATATGGCAATTTTTAGAAGAAAAATAGATACAATTACTGCAAGAAGTTTTACAAGGTTTATTATGCATAGCATCTAACGCTTCTAAAGATTTGAAATTTTTACAATTTTTAACTCTTTTAAAATTCAAAATATCACCTCAAAACATTATGATATATATAGTATTACACTAAAATTTAAAAATAAACCTTATAATAATATTTCTTCTTGAAGATATAGAGAATATATTATACTCTCTTTTACCTTTTTATTTGAGCCTTGTTCTAATGCTTTTTTATATATTTCTATTTGGTTTTTATATCTACTTTTTAATATATTTTTATTGTGTACTTTATCTGTTTTATAATCTACTAGGACTATATAGTCATTTTCTTCAAAATATAAGTCTATTATTCCATTTACTAGTATGTTTGAATTTATATTTGGTATATCCTCATAAATTTGATTTGTAGGTATTCCTATTGTAAACATAGCTTCTCTTTTTACGGTTTTTGAATTTTTTATTCTTTTTGCTAAATCACTATTAAGAAAGCTCAATATTTTTGATTTATCTATATATAAAAGTTCAGTTTCTGTTAGAATTTTTTTATTTAAAAATGTATTTAACATAGAATCTAATTCATCTTTAGTTTCTATACTAAAGTCTATATATTGTAATATTTTGTGATATATAGTACCTATATCTGTACTTTTGAATTCTCCTTTTAAGTCAGTATAAAATTTAGGAAGCTCTATGTTTTGAATAGAATATTCAGCATCATTTAATTTTGACATTTGTTTTATTTGAGTAACAGACATAGTAGTATTTATAGTTTGTGATATTTTGTCTTTATAGCTCCAGTCTAGGCTATGTTTTTTATGTTTTTTATCTATTTTTAATGATAATAATTCTTCAAAAGCTTTATAATTTGATTTAGATATTTTTTCTATAGGATTTGTTTTACCTAGATTATACATTATGCTTTGTGTATCTATTATATTTATATCCCATATATTATCTGTATCAAAATTTTTTATAGCACAATATAACCAAGAAAGATACATATTAGAGCTAGAGCTATTTATAAATACATTAGGTAAAATAGTATTTATATTATTTGGTATAAGATTTTGATAAGTTTTTAAAGCGTTAGTAATATCTTTTTTAACGGTTGCAGTAAGAAATAGATTTTCTTTAGCTCTTGTAAGTGCTACATATAAAATACGTATTTCTTCAGAATAGTTATCTAGTTTTGTTTTGTATTTTATAAGTTGTTTATGTATTGTAGATACTTCTCTTCTTGGCTTTAAGTTTTCTCCATCTTTATATATACTAAGTCCTAAATAGTAATCTTCATCAAAAAGAATTTGTTCTCTTGCATCTTGATTATTAAATTGTTTTGAAAGATTTGATAAAAATACAAACGGAAATTCTAAGCCTTTACTTTTATGTATAGTCATAATTTTTACTACGTTTTCTGATTTTGATAATATAGATGCTTTAGAATCATTACTAAATTGTTTAAATTTATTTATATAGTTTATAAAATTAAATAGACCATTCATATTTGTTTCTTCAAATGCTAAAGATTTTTCAAGAAGACTTAAGAGATTTGCTTGTCTTATCCTAGCTTGTTCTAGAAGTCCTAAATAGTTATAATAATTAGAATCTTCATATATATATGATAGCAATTCATATATAGATAGAGTTTTTGAAAGTTCTGTCCATTTTTCTATTTTAAAAATAAAATTTACTACTTTATCTTTTAGTTCATTATTTTCTGTATTATCTATAAATTTTGATAGATTATTATAAAAAATAGGTTCTTTTCCTAGAAGTTTTATTTCTAAAAGCTCATTTGCACTGAAACTAAAGATAGGACTATACATACAACCTATAAGGGCATAGTCTTGTAAAGGGTTTATAAGAATATTTAAAATATTTAAAATAGTTTTTATTTCTATAAAGTCATAAAAATTTGAAGAGCTTTCGCTATATACTGGAATATTATTTTTAGCAAGAATTGTACTAAATGTATCAAAGCTAGATTTATTACGCATAAGTATTACTATATCTTTATATTCTATAGGTCTATAGCTTTTTGTAGAGCTTTCATATACTAATGTGTTATTTTGGAGTAGCTCGGATATTTTTTGGCAAATATAAGTAGCTTCTAATTCATCAGATGCTAGCTCTAATAGCTCTTGTGTTTCTATATTATCTGGAATAGCACAATTTATTATATTTAAAGAGCAGTTTTTTAAAGTTTCTGTGTTAGGTTCTGGATTTTTAAATTCTGCTTTGTTATAAAGCTTTGCGTTTTTGTCATAGTCTATTTCTCCAAGCCCCTTACACATAATATTTTCAAAAATTAGGTTTATAGCATCTACTACATATTTATTACTTCTAAAATTAGCATTTAAGTCAATTCTTTTTCCATTTTCTATATTTTCATTATAAGAAATATATTTTTCATTAAATAAACTAGGGTTTGCTTGTCTAAAGCGATATATACATTGTTTTATATCTCCAACCATAAAACGATTTTTATCTGATATAGAAGAAAGTAAAGTTTCTTGTACAGAGTTACTATCTTGATATTCATCTATTATTATTTCTTTAAAGGTTTTTTTGTAGGTTTTTATAACCTCTTCATTTTCTAAAATTTTTAGGCAAAAATGAGAAATATCACTAAAAGTATATATATTTTTATCTTTTTTTATTTTTAGAATATAATCATCAAAGTCTATTATAAGATTGCAAAAATCTTTTAATATAGGATATATATCTTTTATTTCTTCTATCATAAGATTTATATCTTTGTAAAAGAAATTTGTTACTAGAGTTTTAACTATTTCTTTGCTTATATCTCTAAAGCTTTTTATTATTTCTTTTAATTCTTTATCTTCTTTTAAAAAAGAAGGCTTCCATCTACCATAGCTTAGATTTTGTATAGTGTTTACAAAGCTATCATACATTTTATTTTCTATATCAAATATTAAAGATTGATAAATCATAAATTCATTATTTAAAAAAGCTTCTAATGTATTTTCGTTATTTATATTATTTACAAAATCTAATTCATTAGCAGAAATAGTTTTGATTATATCATAGATTTGCATAACTTCGTTTAGTATATCTTTTGAATAAGATAATATTTTTTGGAAAATGTCAGAATTATAAAAATCTTCTTTTGTTTTTATGTCATATTGTTTATAAGCATTTTTAAGCCAAGTTTTTGGATTTGGGAGGTTTTGAGTTTTTTCATATAAGTATAAAAATATTTCTATAAATTTCTCATCACTATATTTCTTTGTAAAAGCATTTACCACATTTAAGAAATTTTTATCTTGACTTTCATATAAAGGCTCAAAAAATTCTTCTATTGCCTCATCTGTTATAAGGTCTAGTTCTCCTTTATCTCCTATTCTAAAATTTGGGTCTACATCTACTAGCTTAAAATGTGTTCTTAAGATTTTTGAACAAAAAGCATCTATAGTTGATATTTGAGCCTTATTTACTCTTATAAGTTGTTCTATTATAAAGTTATCTTCCTTTTTTTCTAGTTCTTTATTTAGCCTTTTTATTATACGTTCTTTCATTTCTTCGGCGGCATCTTTTGTAAAGGTAACTACTAATAGTTCATCTATGTTTATTTTATCATTTATAATAAGGCTTATTATTCTTTCTGCTAGAACAGTAGTTTTACCTGAACCGGCAGCAGCAGATACTAATGTATTTGTATTTCTTATATTTATTGCTTCTAATTGTTCATTTGTAAACATATTATCACCTTTATAAACTTTCTAAATCTTCATTTATAGATTTTAATGCTTTATCTTTTAAAGATAACTCCATATTTTCTACATCTTTTTTTAATTGTAATATTGAGTTTTTATCTTTTTCTTTTAAATATATTTTTGAAAGGGTAGAGTATATTTGGCTTATATTTCCCTCTAGTCTTTTAGCTTCTAACAATACCTTTTTTGCGTCTTCTATATTATCAAGATTTATAAGTTCAACGCCCCATTCAAATAAACCTCTTATATAAGAATTATAGTGTTCTTCTAGTATTGTTATTTTATCGAAATTATTTATGCCAAATTGCTCTTTTAAATCTGTATTTGAAAGATTTTGAGGTAATTTTATCATTTCAAGGTTTATTTTTCTTTTTACTAAATCTTGTTTTTTTATAACAACTTTAAATTTATCTTCTTGTGGATATGATTTAAAAGGTAAGTCATTACAAGGGGTTACATAATTTAAGGATAATTTATTAAAATCTTTTCTTGTAAAGTTTGCTTCGTTTTCTCTTTTTATAAATTCATCTACTGCCTCATCAAATCCATTATTACTTTTCTTTAGTAGACATCTTATAACTATCATAAATGATATAACACCTATAAAAATAGGCATAGGTTTAAAAAACATAAAATCACTCCCTTTTATAAATATATAAAATTTTATCATATTAATATTTTTTTTACAACAACAAAACAAAGCCTTAAGATTAAGGAAGGAAAGAAAATTGTCGATATAAAAATATATATAATTTTGAGGTGATAAAATTGAATATAGAATTTTTAAATAATAAAAGAGAAAAACAAATTCAAAATATAAATTTTAACAATAAGCTAGAAGAAGGACAAAATATAAACGGAGAAATTAAGGAAGAAAAAGACGGAAAGTATAAAATATCTTTAGATGGAAATATAACTATTAATATAGATAAAGATAAAATAAAAGGAAAAGTAGGGGATAAGGTATCATTTTCTGTATTAGAGGGAAACAAAATGATGCAAATAACTGAAAAATTAGAACCAGAAGAAAAAATAGTAAAAAGAGCAAATTTAAAATCTAAGGATTTTAATATAAATATTTCTCAGCAAAAATATAAATCTTATTTAAATAAAAATGCTCAACCAACTGTTCAAGAAAATATATTATATAAGACAAATCTTAAAAATAAACTTGGACACGTATCTAATACTATTAGTGAGGAGAGCTTAAAAGAGATTATAAATAAAAACCTAGATGCTAAAAAGTTAGATTTATTTAGTTTTAGCGATTGTTTGTCTGAAAGTCTTGGGGAAGAAACTAAAAAAGATGCTCCTAAGTCTATAGATGAATTACAAAAAGAAGAAGAAAATAAAAATATTAAAATGGATTTAAATATGAACGGTGTGGACGAGGAAGCTATTTTTAGCTTTGAAAGCGTTTTTACTAATACTAGCTTACCACTAACTGATAAAAATATCGAAAATATTAAAAATATAAAAGATAAAATAGAAGATATAAAGGGTATAGATAAAAATTCAGTTTTAAATATGTTAAAAGAAGGGAAAAAACCTACTCTTGAGAATATTTATACTGCTAAGCATTCTAGGAATTCTAGTAATTTTCAAATAGATATTAGCAAAATAGGTGATGTAGATAATATGCTTAAAAATCTTTTTGAAAAGCTTGATATAGAAGCAACTCAAGAAAATTTAGAAATAGGAAAAGAATTTATAAAAAATCAGATTGATATATCTAGAGAAAATATAGATAATTATAAAAAGTTAAGTAATATAGAAGAAAATATAAATTCTGAGGATATTTTAATTTCTGGAGCTAAGAATATTATAAAAAATAAAAGTCCTCTTGATATTGATATATTTAATAGCGAACAAAACTATATCCAAAAATATAAGGGATATAAAAATCTTATAGAGAATATATCCGAAGAAAATCTTCAATATTTGATTGATAATAAAATGGAGATTAATCTTAGCAATATAGAAAAATATAGCGATAAAATAAGCACAGAAAGTGTAAGCACAGAAGCTATAGAAAAAAGATTAAGTCTTGCTAAAATACAGATGAAACTTACAACAGATAATATATATACTCTTGCTAAGAATGGTATAAATATAGACACTAAGCCTTTACAAAATGTTATAAATGAGCTTGAAAAAATAGAACAGGCTAAATATAAAGCTAGTCTTGAGAATATTAAGGCAGGAAATATATCAGAAAATACTAAGACTATGAGCAAAGTTTTTGATGCTATGCAAAATATATTTCCTAAAAAAGTTTATAATGTGTTTAGAGATATTATAAATAAAGATATAGATTTTTCTATAGAGGGGATAAATCAAGGCATAAAAGCTAAAAAGGTATTACAAGATTTAGATACTTTTGCTACTACTATTAATAAAAAATTTGGAGATAGTATAAAAAAATTAGATAGTGATTTTGAAAAGCTTTTACAAGAAAATGGTTTTGAAGTAAATGAAACTAATAAAAAAGCTTTAAAAATATTATCTTTAAATGAATTAGATTTTAATGATGAGAATTTTATTAATGTTAAGCTTATAGATTCTAAACTTGATTATATACACAATAATTTGCACCCATTAACTGTTAGCAAGATGTTAAAAGAAGGTTTTAATCCTATGGACAAAAATATAGATGAGGTTATAGACTATATAAACAAAGATGAAAACCTTAAAACTTCTAGAGAAAAAATAGCAGAACAAATTTTATCTATGGATAATAAAAATATGTTATCTAGTGAAGAGAGAAAGGCTGTTATTTCTGTATATAGAATGATAAATGCTATAGAAAAGGACGGAAGTGCTAGTATAGGGAGTCTTTTAAAATCTGAAAAGAATATAACTTTTAATAATCTTTTAGACAGTGCTAAGATATATCAAAAAAATAAGAAAAATTTAGATTTTGATAAAACTGTTGATGATGAAAATGGATTAACTAGCGTTTTAAACTTTAATAATAATATTAAAAATAATTTAGATAATTGGTTTGAAAATAGTAATGCAGAGTATAACAAAATGCTTATAAATAAGGCTTTAGATTATATAAAATCAGAGGATATAGACAAAGCCCTTAAACAAAATGTAAGTCTTGAGAAGACTTTAGAAGAAATAGGACAAATAAAAAATATGCCAAAAGAGTTTGCAAATGAAGTTATCCAAAATGCAAGAAATATTGATTCTATAAGTAAAGATGCTATGGATTATTTTTATGATACAGATATGAAAATAAATTTAAATAATATAAATATGCTTGAAAATATTATTTCTGGGAAGAAAAGTCCAAGCTATGATATAGCTAATTTTAAAGATGAGATGGAAAAAAGAAACTTAGATTTTGACATTAGTATTATAGATACTTTAGATGATAAAAAATATGATAAAGAAGAGGCTAAATCTAGTTTATTAGAACTTGATAAAGAAAGCGAAACTGCTTTTGATAAAATCTTAGGTATGGATAATTTTTATGATATAAAATATATGATAGGGAAAAATAATGATATATTTTCTAGTATTTCATTTTTAAAAGATAATAATAATTCTAAAAGTGGGGCTTATTCATTCCCTATGAAACTTAAAAATGGGAAGATAGCAGACTTAAATATGTATATATTAAATGATAAAGCTTTAGATGATAAAAATCTTAGTTTTTATGTTAATATATCTAGTGAAGGTAAAAATATAGAAAGTTATATAAAAGTTTTTGATGGAGGTAAATTTGCTAAAATTATAGCTAATGAAAATGCTAAAGATTATGAAGAAGATATTTTAAACGTATTAAATAAGTTTGATATAGAACCTGAAAAAATTATATATAAAGATAAAAAAGCTGATAATATGTTTAAAAGAAGTATTTCAGATATTAAAGATAATTTAGTAGATTTTGATAATGAAGTAAATCATTATATTTAAATGTATAAAAGCTAGTCTTATTTTGTATATGAGGCTAGCTTTTTATTAATATTACTGGGATATAACTTAATTTTTTTAAGGGAAGAAAAATTTTAAAAATATATATTTTGATCATTTAGTATTTAAAAAATTGCTTAATAAAAAAGAGTTAACATTGTCAATATATAAAAAATAGTAAAAAATGCAAAAAAAGTGTTGACATTAAAAAAAGTTTATGATATTATGATTAAGTCGCTAAGGCAAGGCGATAAAAATTAAATAAGTTGAACATTGAAAACTAAATAATCATAAAAAGAATTAGACAACCCGAAAATTTAAAAAGTGAACACACACTAAA
>CALWSK010000004.1 GCA_944384195.1 uncultured Clostridia bacterium | reverse complement strand
AGCCAGGATCAAACTCTCATTTTAAATCCTTGTTCAGATTAACTCTGACTTTACTTTTTTAGTGTGTGTTCACTTTTAAATTTTCGGGTTGTCTAATTCTTTTTATGATTATTTAGTTTTCAATGTTCAACTCTCTGTCGCCTTGTGGCTACTATATTAATTATAACCATTTTTTTCATTTTGTCAACACTTTTTTTATTTTTATTTTTTGTCATTTTTTGGCGACTTGATAATATTATCATAAACATTTTATATTGTCAACACTTTTTTTGATATTTTTATTTTTTCTATTTTTTTAGGTTTTATACATATATTTTAATAAAATTAATTAAAATTAATCGTTAGTAAGTTTTGTCTGTGTTCCATCTTCATCTACAAGATAAATATTATCTAATATTTCATTTTTAAATTTTGCTCTAAAGTTTTCAAGATATTTTTTTCTTAACATATCTCTTTCTTTTGTTTCTTCTTCAGTAAGACCCTCTTGTTTATTTTTTCTAGCAAGCTCATTTATCCTACCTATTAGCTTTTCATTATTAAAATCTTCCATAAAAATTTCCTTTCAAATATTATAAATTATAATAAAAAACCCTAAGCCATTGCCTAGGGATAATACGGAGGACAAGGGATTTGAACCCTCGCGCCGCGTTAACGACCTACTCCCTTAGCAGGGGAGCCTCTTCAGCCACTTGAGTAATCCTCCAAAAAATATTATGTTTGTATTATATAGCATATAACTAAATCTGTCAATACAAAATTATATGCCCGAGACCGGAATCGAACCGGTACGGGATCAACTCCCGCAGGATTTTAAGTCCTGTGCGTCTGCCAGTTCCGCCACTCGGGCAAAATGGGAACAACAGGGCTCGAACCTGTGACCCCCTGCTTGTAAGGCAGGTGCTCTCCCAGCTGAGCTATGCTCCCAAAACGACTCAAAAGGGGCTCGAACCCTCGACCTCTGGCGTGACAGGCCAGCGCTCTAACCAACTGAGCTATTGAGCCATATTATTGCTAACGACAAGACATATTATATCCTATATATTATATATTGTCAACACTTTTTATAAATTTTTTATATTTTATTTTTTATTTTATATAATTTTAAACCTTATTTGAAATTTACTTTCCTTTAAATAGCCTTTTTTTATTGACATAAACTAGCTTATGATATAAGATAAATGTAGTTAGGAGGTAATTGTTATGAAAAAAATTACTTTAAAAATAATAGCAGTAGTTGCTCTTTTACTTATAGGGTTTTTATACTACTATATATACTTACCTGTAATAAACATTCACTCGCCTAGCCTTTGGATTTTTATTATAAGTATATTTCTTATACTGGCTATCCTATATAAAATTTTATACTTTAGAACGGCAAAACCTATAATATTTAAAGGACTTATCTTTACATCTATTTTACTATTTATAATTTACATTATAGGTAGCATCTTATCCTCACCTATAGTAAATGCTAAAAAATATCAAGCCCTTATAAATATAAAAGAAAGCGATTTTAATAAAGATATAAAGCAAATATCATACAATGAAATCCCTATCCTAGATAAAGAAACAGCTATAAATCTTGGAGCTAGAAAAATGGGTAGTATGGTAGATATGGTATCTCAATTTGAAGTAAGCCCTTTATATACTCAAATAAATTATCAAAATAGACCTACTAGAGTTACTCCTTTAAATTATGGCAATTTCTTTAAATGGCTTACAAATCGCAAAGAGGGTATCCCTGCTTATATGAAAATAGATATGACAACGCAAGATGTAGAGCTTGTAAAGCTAAACTCCGGTATAAAATATTCTTTTTCAGAACCTTTTAATAGAAATGTAAAAAGATACTTAAGATTCAAATATCCTACATATATTTTTGACGATATAAACTTTGAAATAGACGATAATGGCATACCATATTGGATTTGCCCTATAAGAACTTACTCCATAGGACTTTTTGGTGGACCAGTTCTTAAAAAGGTTATTTTACTAAATGCCGTAGATGGCACTGTTACAGAATATCCTATAGATAAAGTACCAACTTGGGTAGATGCCGTATATTCTCCAGAGCTTTTAATATCTTATTATAACTATTATGGAACTCTTAAAAATGGATTTTTAAATAGCGTTCTTGGACAAAAAGGTTGTCTTAAAACTACAGAAGGATATAACTATATAGCTCTTGATGATGATGTTTATGTATATACTGGTGTTACTTCTGTTGGAGGAGATAAATCTAATGTTGGTTTTGTTCTTATGAATCAAAGAACGGGAGAGGCAAAATATTACACAATATCTGGAGCTCAAGAAACCTCTGCTATGGTATCGGCCGAAGGACAAGTACAAAACCTAAGATATAAAGCTACTTTCCCTATACTTCTTAATATTTGCAACCAACCTACATACTTTATGTCCTTAAAAGACGGAGCAGGTCTTGTTAAAAAATATGCTATGGTTAATATAGAAAAATATCAGCTAGTAGCAATAGGAGATACAGTATCAGAATGTGAGCAAAACTATATAGACTTACTATCTAAAGAAAATCTAGCTAGTAATACAAATACAGAACTTAAAGAAATTTCTGGTAAAATAGTTTTCTTAAAAGAAATAATAATAGATGGCAATACACAAATATTTTTAAAACTTGAAAATAATAATGCTCTATTCTCAATTCCAGTTAAAAACGACTTTAATATTTTAAATTATTCTATAAACAGTAATATAACATTCAAATATCAAGAACAACAACCATATAATATTATAACTACTATAAAATAAAAAAATAAGCTATCCTTAAGTCTAAGGATAGTTTTATTTATGCTTAAGGAGTGATTTTTTTGAAAAAAATAATACTAACAGGTGGAGGGACTGCAGGACATGTAACTCCAAATATAGCGCTTATCCCTCAACTTAAAGAAAATAACTATAATATATCATATATAGGAAGTAAAGATGGCATAGAAAAAACTCTTATAACTCCCCTTGGTATAGATTATTATGAAATATCAACTGGTAAATTAAGAAGATATATAGATTTAAAAAATATAACAGATGCTTTTAGAGTATTAAAAGGTGTCCAAGAAGCCACTAGTCTAATAAAAAAATTAAAACCAGATATAGTTTTTTCAAAAGGAGGATTTGTTAGTGTTCCGGTTGTAATAGGTGCTTATCTTAATAAAATCCCCGTTATAATCCACGAATCAGATATATCCCCAGGGCTTGCAAATAAACTATCTATTCCATTTGCAAAAAAAGTTTGTGCCACTTTTCCAGAAGCTCTAAAAAATATCCCAAAAGATAAGGGCATTTTAACTGGCTCTCCTATAAGAGAAGAACTTTTTAAAGGTTCAAAAGAAAAAGGCCTAGCTATTTGCAAATTTGAAGATAAAAAACCCATACTTCTTGTTATGGGAGGTTCTCTTGGTTCTGTTAAGATAAACACAGTATTAAGAAATTGTCTAAATGAACTTTTAAAGGATATGAATATAATACATATTTGCGGAAAAAATAACCTAGACAATAATATAAATAAAAAAGGATATTTTCAAATAGAGTATGCAAATGAAGAATTAAAAGACTTACTATCTGCTTGCGATATAGTCTTATCAAGAGCCGGTTCTAATGCTATATGTGAACTTCTAGCTTTAAAAAAACCAAATTTACTAATTCCTTTATCTAAAGAAGCTAGCCGTGGCGACCAAATATTAAACGCTAATTCCTTTAAAGCTCAAGGCTTTAGCTCTGTTTTATATGAGGAAGACTTAACAGATAAATCACTAGTAGAAAACTTAAAACTTCTTCTTAATAATAAAACAACATTTATATCAACTATGTCAAATTCTACTCTAAATTCTGCTATAGATAAGATAATAAATGAAATTAACTCTTTAGCTTTATAATCTTTATTATATATAAATAGACAAGGCCTATAAATTTTAAATCTAAAGACCTTGTCTATTTTAAGTTTTATCTATTGTTCTAAATTATGATAAACATTTTTTACATCATCATCATTTTCTAATAAATCAAGAAGTTTATTCATTTTTTTAATATCTTCTTCATCTGTTAAGCTTGTGTATGTTTGAGGTATTTTGCTAACTTCAGCATCTGCTATGGATATATTAGCCTTTTCTATAGCTTCACGCACCGCCGAAAAATCTTCTGGACTTGTTAATATTTCATATCCTTCTTCTTCTTCGTTAAAGTCTTCTGCTCCTGCATCAAGGCTTATCATCATAAGTTCATCAGAATCTATATCATCTGATTTTTCTACCATAATAACACCTTTTTCATCAAACATAAAGCTAACACAACCAGTAGTTCCCATATTTCCGCCACCTTTAGTAAAAGCGCTTCTAACATTGGCAGCCGTTCTGTTTTTATTATCTGTAAGAGTTTCTACTATAACTGCCACACCCTTAGGGCCATATCCTTCATAAGTAATAGCCTCATAGTTTACTCCGTCTAAGTTTCCTGCCGCCTTTTTTATACTTCTTTCTATAGTATCATTTGGCATATTGTTAGATTTTGCCTTTGCTATAGCATCTCTTAATCTAGAATTGCTAGTAGGGTCTGCTCCCCCAGATTTAACAGCAACTGCTATCTCCCTACCTATTATAGTAAATATTTTGCCTTTAATTGCATCATTTTTTTCTTTTTTATGTTTTATATTTGCAAACTTTGAATGTCCTGCCATAAGCTCCTCCTTCTATAAGACAACCTTATTATCTATAGTTTTTAAATAATGTTGCCCCTTTTTTATTATATTGCAAGTGTTGTTTGTAATATTTATTATTTCATCTATAAAATCTTGAGTTTCCTCTTTTATTACATACACATAAAATTTTACTATATCTGTGTACTCTGTGTCTATAGTAATTACATTTTTTGTAGTAATTATATATTGAATTTTGCCTAAAAACCCATAATCTGTACTTATTTCCATCTCTGTATATGTTTTCATCTCTACTATTTTGGCTAGTTCTATAGCCTCTTTAGTAGCCTTAGAGTAAGCTCTTACAAGCCCTCCTGTCCCAAGAAGTATCCCGCCAAAATACCTAGTAACTACTACTACAACATTTTTTAATCCATTACCTTCTAATACATCTAGCATAGGTTTTCCTGCCGTTTGGCTAGGCTCTCCATCATCACTAAATCTTACAATGCTTGGATTATCTATAATATAAGCAAAACAATTATGCCTAGCATCATAATGCTTCTTTTTAATCATTTGTATAAACTCTAATGCCTCTTGCTCTGTTTCTACTGGCTTTATATATCCTATAAACTTAGATTTCTTTTCTACTATTTCTGCACTAGCATACTCATTTACTGTTTTAAATATATCTTTCATATTATATCACCCCCCCTTATTATAAATTTGTTTATAAGAAAATAAAATAACGGATTTTCAAATATAAGATATTTTAAAAATACACTATCTAACTGTAATCTTAAAAAAGAAAAACTTGGAAATATAGATAAAACTATTACAAATATTCCTAAAAGCCATACTATTATAATTCCATTAAATATTCCAAGAAAAAGTCCAAAAATTTTGTTTATAAAAGATATACCAGGTAAAAATTTTATAATTTTTGATATTATTTTAAAACCTATTCTTATAAATAACATACATAATAAAATACTAATAAAACCTAGTAGTATATTTGCTATAAAATCTGCTATATATATGTTTAAATTTTGTATATTAATCTTACTATCTTGTCCTTGTATTATTTCAAAAACTTTAGGTAAATCTAATATCTTTATATAATTTATAAAATTTATATCTTCGGATAATTTTATATTATTTAAATATTCCAAAACTATATTTTCTATCTTAAAAAATAAATAACTTCCAGATAGTTTAACCTTAATAATAGGATATATAAACTTAAATAATAAAAACCCTATTATAAATGAAAACATTTCAAAAAATTTTTGAACAAAACCTTTTATGTAACCACTAAATGAACTAAAAATAACTATTAATATAAAAATTATATCTAGAATATTCATATCTCAAATCACCAAAATAAATTCTATTTCCTATATATAAATAAAATATTTCTATATTTAAAATAGCTTTAATCTTGGTGTATTCCTTTCCGATTTATTTTTATATATTATTCTAACCATTTTAATACAGAGTAAATCAAAATATTAATTTTGTTTATTTGTTGTTGCTTCCTTATTTTGTTCTTGTTTTGTTGTTGTTTCTGTCTTTTCTTTTGCAGATTTTGTAGTCGTTTGAGTACTTTCTTTTACATATTTTGTACTTGTTTCCTTATTTTGTTCTATAGTAGTAGTTTCTGATGAATTTTCATCTATTTGAGCATCAAAAAGTATTTTGTCTATTTTAACAATTTTTATTTTATTATTTGTCTCTATAGCTATAGAATTTTTATCATCATAAAATAATACATTTTTTATATCTTGTGTAGCTTGATATTCCCAAAGTTTATTCCCACTAGTATCTAGACCAATAAAGTTTCTGCCTTCTCCAATAACGGCACCAAATTTATTTGCCCAAAGATTAGTTATTACTTTATCTTTATTATAATATTTACCCACTACACCACCAGAAGTATTATAAAATATAATCTCATTTTCTTTCATAGTATTTTTATCATTTGTAGTATTCTCACCATAACATATAACATAACCTTTGTCATCTATAAATTTTACAAATCTTAAAATATTATTTAAAGGATTTTTATATATTTCTTTTGGTTGTTCTTCTTTATTTCCTGCCTTTAAAGGCACTTTAATTATAAATATTTCTTTTTCAGAAATACCTATAAGATTTGTATTTGTCAAAAACTTTATTATTCCTACAAATTGATTATTTTTTATAAACCCACCAAAAAGTTTATTATCTTTTATAGAATATAAAACTATATTAGAATCTAGACTTGCTCCTTGAGTTTTTGCATAAGAAACCGCCAAAACTTCTTCATTATCAGAAATAGCTACATTTATAGGTATTCCTTCAAGATAATTTATATCTTTTACAGAATATATTAACTTACCAGATTTATCAAAAACATCTATTTCATAATTATCTTGATTTTTTAATATAACAGCACAAGATCCTATTTTATTTATACTAAAACCTAATATATTAAACTTAGAATTTATAATATACATATTACCTTCGCTTGAATATACTCTTATCACTTTACTATTTTTATCAGTAATAGCAAATTTATCATTATTAGTAGCTACATATGGATTTTCTATAGAAAACTTATCATTTAAAAGAAGCTTTTCATCTTTAAATATCTTTACTCCTGCTTTACCATAAGTATATATGTAAGAATTATATGTATATATGTTTTCTCCAGCATTTATATCTATAACCTGAAAAGATTTTTTAGGCATAGACTTTGTTATAGCATCCTCTTTATTTAAAAATACAGATAAAATTGTTATACCTAAAATAACTATTATAACTATAACAAAAACTTTTAAATTTTTCATATAAGGCCTGCCTCCTCAACAGTTTAAATAGCTACTTTTATTATAAGATATATAATCTATTTGTCAATATAGACAAGCTAAAACTAAAAATTATAAAAAATTTTTTATTTTTTTGAAACTTTTTATAAGATTTTATAGTCTAATATATGTAAAGATTAAAAGATGACATACAGGAGATGAAAATGTGTTTAAATCTAAGAAAATAGCTTTGATAGAAGAAAATATCTTAAAAAATTATAATAAATATTTTAGATTTGCTTTTAGCTATGTAAAAAATAAAGAAGATGCTATGGATGTAGTCCAAGAAATGTCTTATAAAGCAATAAAAAATGCATCTTCCTTAAAAGATATAGAAAAAATAGATAGCTGGATATATAAAATTATAATAAATGAATGTAAAAATCTTTTTTCTAAAAACAAAATTCATTTTGAAAATATCCAAGATATAGATATCCCTACATTAGATAGCTATAAAGAGCTAGATTTTATTTCTATGATAAACATACTAGATGAGCAAGAAAAAATAATAGTTATTTTAAGATATTTTGAAGATTTTAAAATAAGCGATATATCGAATATACTATCCCTTAATGAAAATACAATAAAAACTAAGTTATATAGAAGCTTAAAAAAATTAGAAGGGAGTTTTAAATATGAAGCTTGATAAAAATCAACTAGAAAAGCTAAGATTTGAATATGAAAAATTAGAAATGAATGAGGAAGGGGTTAATATTATGAAAAAAAACATAGAAAAAGCAAAAAAAGAAAATCAAAAAAATCTTAAAAAAGGACTTGCTATTGCTGGAGTTTGTGCGGTAACTTTAGTAGCTATACCAAATATCAGTCCTTCTGTTGCTATAGCAATGGAAAAAGTACCTGTAATAGGTCCTATAGTAGATTTTATAACTTTTAGAGATTATTCAGATAAAAAAAGTAATATAAATGTAGAAGCACCTAAAGCAGAAAATCAAAATTTAGATATGCTTAATAAAACTACAGATGAATATATAAAATCTCTTGTAGATAAATTCAAAGCAGAGTTTGAAAAAGGAGATAATAAAAGCTTAGATATAAACTATGATATATTAAGAGATGATGATAATATATTATCATTACAAATAAAAGGTCTTGAAACTGGAGCTAGTGGCTATATGTTTAGCAAAATATATAATGTAGATAAAAAGACTGGAAATATATTAGAGCTAAAAGATATCTTTAAAGAAGGTACAGACTATGTAACTATCCTTACAGAAAATATAAAAGAACAAATGAAAAAACAAATGGAAGAAGATAGCAATAAAGTATATTTCTTAGATAAAGATATTCCAGATGGTAATTTTGAAAAAATTAAAGAAAATCAAAACTTCTATTTCAACGCTAATAACGAACTTGTAATATGTTTTGATGAATATGAGGTTGCTCCTGGCTCTATGGGCAAAGTACAATTTATAATACCTCAAGATATAACTAATAATATTTTAAAATAATTAGTTTTAATATTTTATATTAATCAGCTATTCCTAAATATATTATTCCAAAAAATAAAATTCAAAAAGCAAGGCTTTATCTACCTTGCTTTTTTATTATTCTATAGTATCTACTATATCTTTAACTAACTTGCTAGCCTTAACAGCACTATCTCTAAAGAAATTTTCATATTCTGCTTCTTTTGTATCATCTGCCGTATCAGATATAGAACGAACTATAAGAAATGGTATTTTATTTAAATAACAAGTCTGGCCTATAGCCGCACTTTCCATATCTACACAATGAGCCTTAAATGTTGCATATAACTTAGCTTTTTTCTCAACATCACATAAAAACTGGTCACCACTTATTATACGACCAACATACACATCGCTATCTTCAAAATCCTCTGCTATCTTACTAGCTATTTCTATAAGCTCGCTATCTGCCTCAAATACGCTAGTTTCCATACGTGGAATAGTCCCAATTTCATCTCCAAAATAAGTTGTATCTATATCATGATGCATAGTATCTTTTGATATAACTATATCCCCTATTTTTAAGTCTTTGCTTATAGAACCTGCTACTCCAACATTTATTATGTAATCAACTGCGTATAAATCTATTAAAACTTGAGTACAAATAGCCGCATTAGCCTTTCCTATACCACATCTAACTAAAACAACATTATTTCCGCTCATTTTACCCATATAAAAGTCTAACCCAATAATATTTTTAGTAGATATAATGTCTATAAGTGGTTTTATATGTTCTATTTCTTCTTCCATAGCACCTATTATACCTATTGTTTTCATAACTGCCTCCTTTATAAAAAAGCTTAAAATTAAACTTATCATAAGCAAATCTTATATACTTATATCTATTCTAACATAATTATAGATAAAATGATAGTCTTTTTTAAATTTAAAATATATATATTTTTTTACAAAATATATATATAAAAACAGAAAATAAAACTAAAATAAACATTTTTTATATAATTTTTACAAACTCATTGCTATTTTTTCTAAATATAATACTATTATAATAAAACAAATTATATCAAATTTATATATATATTATTTTTTTAATTATTAAAAATAAAAATATTATAACTTAACAAATTAAAATTTAGATTAAAACTTATTTTCTAAAATTAAACCAAAATAGTCAAAATAGTAATAATATATATTATCAATTTAAAAATACTAAAACTTATAATACACAAAACAAAATTACTATTTATTTAAGTATATAATTACTTAAATAGATAGTATTTTTTGCATATAAAATAACTTTTTTGTAATATGGACATATAGGCTAAAATATATTTATAATGACTATTAAAAGTAGGGGGATATTTATGATATATTCTAGAAAATATAGTAGAAATTTTATACCACTAAAACAAGATAATCCAAAGCATAATTTAGATTTTAGGCCATCTCTTGGCAAATGCGTTATAGAAATAAAAGATAACACAGGTAAAATAAGCATATATGCTCAAGGAATAAAACCTAAAACAACTTATCATTTAGAACTTATAGGTTTTGAAAAAGGTAATGTAAAAAATACTTCTCTAGGTACATTTAATGTAGATGCATATGGAAGAGGAGAATTTAGCAAAATTTTCAATCCAGATAATGTATTAGATAGTAATAATAAAATTGAAGATTTTAATGTTATATCTGTTTTAGTAAAAGATGAAAATGATATAAGCTCTGCTCTTGTTGGTTATGTAGATGGAGAAATAGACTGGCAAGATAGCTACAAAACTAGCTTTTTTAATCGTAGAAAAGAATGTTGTTGCAATCCAAAGCCAGAAACTAATCCAGAGCAAACTCCAGAACAAACTCCAGAAGAAAACACAAAACCTAGCGAAAAAGAACAGGGGCTTATCGATAAAGAACAAGGACTTTTAGAAAAAGAACAAGGACTTATCGATAAGGAAAAAGGGCTTATTGAAAAAGAAAAAAATAAAGATAAAGCAACAAAAATACCTCTTGAAGACTATGAAAAAAAACTTACAGAAAAATTAAAAGGACTTTTAGAAAAAGAAATGGGTCTTATGGAAAGAGAACAAGGACTTTTAGAAAGAGAACGTGCTTTAAAACAAGGTAATCTTCCTAAAGAAGATAAAGATATAGAAAAAAGAGAGCTTGAAATTATAGCAAAAGAAGAAAGTCTATTAAAAAAAGAACAAGAACTTTTAAAAAGAGAACAAGAATTAGTTAGAAAAAATCCGACAAATGAAAAAGAGGCCGGACTTATTGAAAAAGAAAAAGGAATATTACAAAAAGAAGCCGGACTTATTGAAAGAGAACGCGGGCTTATTGAAAAAGAAAAAGGCCTTATTGAATTAGAAAAAGGCCTTAGAGAAAGCAAAAAACAAGTAGAAGAAAAACAACCAGAAGAAAACAACCACGATAATTTCAAAAAAATGTTAGAAAATCTTAGAGAAAGTATGTTAAATATCCAAAATATATACGAAAAACCAGAATATAATTATTCTTTACAAAATATAGATAACAATATTGAATATATAAAAACAAATAATGCTAAAATGACACCTTTTCAAGATAGCGATATAGATTGGTATAGGATATCTCCTTGTGAGCTTAGTGCTATATCTAAAAATGCCGAAAAGTATCAAGATAATCTATTAGTTGCTCTTTCTTATAAAAAATATAGACATATTATGTTAGGAATAAAACAAAATCAAGACAATACAGAAGACTATCTTTTAGCTATTCCTTCTGAATATGAAGATAATTTTAATTTAAAAAGCTTTTCAAACTTTGTAGCTTTAGATAATAATATTAGTACAAATGGTATAAAATCTGGGGAATATGGATATCGTATAGAAAGATTGTAATTTTCAGAAAATTCCTATAATTGATTTTTTTATAAAAATGTCTTGCATTTTTTATTATTTTTTGATATTATATATGCAGATAAATTTTTATGAAAATAAGCTAAAATATTAATATAAACTATTAATAAAACTTAATTTTTTATTTTAAAGAGATTGTTTTTTATATTTTGCTTAAATTACAATCTCTTTATCTTAATAATTATCTATAATTTTAATGAAAAGGAGAGCCTACTAAGCTTAGCATAGTAGCATAATTAAAATGAGTAAACTTGCTTTAGAAAAAATTATTTTACCTACAGCTGTGAAGGATATTCTAAAAGATAACTCAAATCAAATAATAATCCCAAATAGCAAAGAAGAACTTTTTAATCTTGCTCTAGATGGCAAAGATAAATTTGACGTTTTTTATGAAGTAGACGGAGAAAAAATTAAAGAAGCTACTGTTGTTAAATGCAAAAATGGTATAGCAGTAAATTTTGAAGACATAACATTAAGAAGAAGAGACCCTAATAGTATGGTTATTGCCGATAACTCCCCTACGGATAAACCTAAATATAAAGACCGTTTTGGAAAAGAGTTTGAAGAAGATAGACAAAAAACTTTCGATTGGTTAAAAACTCAAGACTTACTTATCTTACCTTTCTTTGCTGGTAATGATAAATTTAAAATAGGATATGAAGCATTAGCAGTTATGCCTAAAAATTCGGCATTCTTTGGAGCTGGTCTTGCAGATTTACAAGGATTTATCCCAGCAGATGAAATAAGAGAAGGTTTTGAGCCTAAAGCTGTTATATATGTAGCGCCTATCTTTAGACATACTCTATATGATAAAAAACAAATAGTAGTACATAACAGACTTGAGAATATGCACGAAGTATTCTCATATAATCTCTACCCAGGACCTAGTGCTAAAAAAGGTGTATATAGTATTCTTCTAAATCTTGGCGAAAAAGAAGGCTGGAATACTCTACACGCATCTACAGTTAAAATAACTACTCCTTATGAACTTACACTTACTATAATGCACGAAGGAGCTTCTGGAAGTGGAAAAAGTGAGATGACAGAACCTTTCCACAGAAAAAAAGACGGTAAATTGCTTCTTGGAACAAACATAATAACAAATGAACAAACACTTATTAGAATGGCAGACTCTTGCGAGCTAAACCCTATAACTGATGATATGGCTATTGCCCATCCATCCATACAAAATAATACTAATAAGCTTGTAGTAGCTGATGCAGAATATGGTTGGTTTTTAAGAGTAGACCACATAAATAGTTATGGAACAGAGCCAGAAACAGAAAAAATCTGTATGCATCCTAAAGAACCTCTTGTATTTTTTAATATAGATGCTGTTCCAAACTCTACTTGTCTTATATGGGAACATACAGAAGATAAACCAGGTGTTCCTTGCTCTAATCCAAGAGTTGTTATTCCTAGATATTCTAAAGAAAATGTTATAAACGAAGCTTTAGAAATAGATATAAGAAGCTTTGGAGTTAGAACTCCTCCTACAACCAAAGAAAATCCAAACTATGGAATAATAGGTATGCTCCATGTACTTCCTCCTGCTCTTGCTTGGCTTTGGAGACTTGTATCTCCTAGGGGCTTCGCTAACCCTTCTATAGAAGATAATAGTAATGCTATGAAAAGTGAGGGCGTAGGTTCTTACTGGCCTTTTGCTACTGGCACAAAAGTTGCTCAAGCAAATATTCTCTTAAAACAAATCCAAAATACTCTATCTACTAGATATATTCTTATACCTAATCAGTATATAGGAGCTTATCAAGTAGGCTTTGGAGCACAATGGGCAACTCGTGAATATCTTTCAAGACGTGGTGGTTGTAAATTTAAAAGAGAAAGCCTCAAAGAAGCTAGATGTTCACTGCTTGGATATGTTCCAGAGAGTATAAAAATAGACGGTATGATTATACCTAAAGGCTTTTTAAGAGTAGATAAACAACCAGAAGTAGGAATAGAAGGCTATGATGCTGGAGCTAAAATTCTTACAGATTTCTTTAAAAAGGAAATTTCAAAATATGATACTAAGGAACTTGATGATCTTGGTAAAAAAATAATAGAAGCTTGCTTAAATGATGCTTCTGTTGAAGAATATTATAATTTAATACCTAAATTATAATAAAATTCTCAAACTAAACAAAAAACTATAAAAGACGTATTGTAAATTTTGCAATACGTCTTTTATATTATAAATATCTAAGATTTTATCTGATATACATCAAATAACTGACTTAATACTGTATTTGCTTGAGTAAACTTTCTCATAATATTCCAGTAGCTAAATCCTGCTAAGTTGTATTCTGAAATAAGCATAAATTTGCTATAAATACTTCTAGCATCTTCAAAATGAACTATATTTTTCTTACCATCTTTAATATAGCTAAAATATGGAGTTTGTGTCTTTTCATCAAACTCTATTGTAGCATTATTTTCCCTAGCTATATCTATAGCTTCCTCATTTCCTATACTTTTTGCCATTTTTTCTCCCTCTGTCCATCTGTAACCATAATTAGGCACTCCCAAGAAAATCTTTTCGCTTTTTATTTCGCTAGTTGCATAATCTAAAACTAATCTTACTTTATCTATAGGTGATGTAGGCATAGGTTTGCTATAAGTATATCCCCATTCATAAGTCATAAGTAATATAGAATTTGCTATCTCTCCTATCGCCTCATAATCGTGCGCCTCATATAAAAGTCCTTTTTGATTTTTTGATAACTTAGGAGCTAAAGAAACATTAACTGGATATCCATTATTATTTAAGGTCTTTGTTATTTTCTCTAAAAATTTTATATACTTATCCTTATTTTCTGTAGCTACATATTCAAAATCTATATCAAGTCCAAAATATCCTTTAGATCTCATTATGAATAAGATATTTTCTATTAGTTTATCTTGTAAAGCTATATCATTTAAAATAATACCTGAAAGATTAGTGTCAAATCCATCTTCTTCCCCTATACTAGATATGACCATAATAGGTTTTGTAAAAGATGCTTTAATATTTTTTAAAACTTCCTCATCATCTATACTTTTTATATTTGCATTTTTATCAAATGTATAGCTAAATACACTCCCAAAAGTTAAATAAGGTAAAAAGCTATCTAAAATATCCTTTTTTATATTAGTATACATATATCCATTTGAAGCTATAGCTCTAAGCTTTGGCTTATCTTCTGTTATAACTATGCTCTGCCCTATCACAAGAGTTTTAGCTATATCTAGGCCATTATCTTTAGCTATTTGCTCTATAGTTTTATTATACATTTTAGCTATAGAAAAAATAGTGTCATTTTGCTTAACTATATGAATTATCATATATATCTCCTAATATTATATCTATATATATAATATGCTAATTTATATCTTTATAAAACATAAAAAGACTGCAAATTTTATGCAGTCTTAAATTCTATATATTTATGTTCTTTTCTATATTCTGTCTTATTTGCTCTATTTTATTTTTTTCTATTTCTACAGGTTCAGATTTTATAATAACTTTATCATCTTTATATCTTGGTAATACATGGATATGAAAATGATTCACAGTTTGTCCAGCTAATTCTCCATTATTTTGTAATATATTTATATCTTCTGCCCCTAAAGAAGATTTTAAGGCAAAAGCCACTTTTTGAGCTAAACCATAAGCATTTTTAAGGGTTTGCTCATCTATATCAAAAATATTTTCATAATGACTTTTAGGAATAATAAGAACGTGTCCTTCATTGCCTGGAAAAGCATCTAATATAGCTATAAAGCTATCATCTTCAAAAACCTTATTACAAGGGATATCCCCTTTTAATATTTTACAAAATATACAATCCATATTAAATCTCCTCAAAAAACTTTTTATGCCATACTAAAAACATATATATAGTCCATATCTTTCTGCTATTATCTGCCTTTCCTTGCTTATGCTGATCAAGATAAGATACTATTTTTTCAGTATTAAAATATTCTTTGCTAGCATCAGATAAAAATGCTTGTTTTACTTTGTTATAATATTCATCTTCTCTTAGCCATACCCTTATAGGAACAGGAAAACCAAGCTTTTTCTTACTAGATACAGAGTCTGGTAAACATTCTTTAGCAGCCATCCTAAATACATATTTTGTAGCTTGTTTATTTACTCTATAATCTGGTTGTATATGCCTTGCCACTTCAAATACTTCTTTATCCAAAAATGGCACTCTTACTTCTAACGAATTTGCCATACTCATCTTGTCGGCCTTTAAAAGTATATCTCCAACAAGCCAAAGATTTAAATCTATATATTGCATTTTAGTAACATCATCTAAATTTTTAACTTTATCATAATAAGGCTTTGTTATATCTTTAGGCTCTTTTGTAGATTTAGGACTTTTTAATATACTATCTCTTTCTTTTTTGGAAAACATATTAGCATTACCTATAAAACGCTCTTCAACATCTTTAGATGCTCTTATAAATAAGTTTTTGCCCTTGAAAGAAAACGGAATAATGCTAACCATTTTTGCAAGAGCTTTTCTTATAGGCTTTGGCAAAATAGTTATAAAAGATATATCAAAAGGCTCTTTATATATATTATAACCTCCAAAAAATTCATCTGCTCCCTCTCCAGATAAAGCTACCTTAACATGCTTGCTTGCAAGATTTGCTACAAAATATAGTGCTATTGCAGATGGATCTGCCAAAGGCTCGTCCATATAATATTGCACTTTTTCTATAGTGTCCCAATATTCTTGTTTTGTTATAGTTTTATTAAAGTTTTCTATCCCTATTTCTTTTGATAAGTCTTTAGCATAATCTATCTCGCTATAGTCTTGATAATCAAAACCTACAGTAAATGTTTTATCCCCTTTAAAGTTTGCTGCCACATAACTAGAATCTACACCACTAGATAAAAACGAACCTACCTCAACATCACTAACTTTATGCATTTTTATAGATTCTTTAAGCACCTCATCAACATTTTTTATAGTATCTTGTAGCTTAGCCTCTTTTGGCTCAAATTTTGATTCAAAATATCTTGTTATTTTAATATCACCATCTTTAAAACAAAGATAATGTCCTGGCATAAGCTTAAATACTCCTTCAAAAAAAGTTTCTTCTAATACAGAATATTGAAAAGAAAGATAATTTTCAAGTGCTTCTTGATTTACCTTTTTTTCAAAATAAGGATATTCTAAAATACTTTTTATCTCCGAACCAAAAACAATTTGATTATTTATTTTAGTATAATAAAAAGGCTTTATACCAAAAAAATCTCTAACTGCATATAGCTCGTTTTTTTTCATATCATATATAACAAAGGCAAACATACCTCTTAGGCTATTTACCATATCCATACCTTTTTCTTCATAAAGATGCACTAAAACCTCTGTATCTGCTTCGCTTTTAAAAATATGTCCTTTTTCTATAAGCTCTTGCTTTAAGCTTTCATAGTTATATATCTCACCATTAAATACAATCACTATACTGTTATCTTCATTATACATAGGTTGTGAACCGTTTTCTAAGCCTATTATGCTAAGACGTCTAAACCCTAAAGTAACATTTTCATCAGAATGTACTCCAGAACTATCTGGTCCTCTATGTATTATTTTATCCATCATTTTTTGGATAGTTTCTTCTCTATTTGGTAAATTTCCTGTAAATCCAGTAAAACCACACATCTAAACTATTTCCTCCTAAGTGTTTTATATAAAAACTTTAACATAATTTTCTATAATATTCAACTAAGTTTAAAAAAGTTTTTAAAAAATTTGATTTTTTTGTTTCCTTTATGCAATTATAATGGTATAATAATAATAATTATATATTTTATTTTAACCATTCTTAAGGTTATTAATCTTATTATAATTCTATTAAGGAGGACTCTTATTTTGAATGATATATTAAAGCCTAAAATTCTTTTAGAAAGTGGTACAAATGAGCTTGAGCTTATGGAGTTTACTATAAACGGTAGTCATTTTGGTATAAATGTTGCTAAAATATTAGAGATTATGCAATATACTGAAGTTACACCAATGCCAAATTCTAGTCCTTATGTTGAAGGTGTTTTTAAACCTCGTGACAATATTATGACTGTTATAAATCTTGCTGCTTATATGGGACTTCCACCTACAGAAGATCCATCTAGAGATATATTTATCATAACTATATTTAACAATGTTTACACAGCGTTCCACGTGCATAGCGTAGAAGAAATTCATCGTATATCTTGGGAAAATATAGAAAAACCAGATAGCACTATATATAGCGGTGAAGAAGGTCTTGCTACTGGTATAGCAAGATTTAAAGATAAACTTATTACAATCTTAGACTTTGAAAAAATCCTAGCAGATATAAGCCCAGATAAAAGCATACAAGTATCAGACCTTGATAAACTTGGAGAAAGAAGTAATTCTACAAAACCAATTCTACTAGCTGAAGATTCTCCTCTTCTTGAAAAACTTCTTATAGAGTGTCTTCATAAATCTCAATACACAAATACTACAATGTGTACAGATGGTAAACATGCTTGGGAAACACTTTTAGAATATAAAGAACAACCAGGACCTATAGAAGAAAAAGTAGCCTGCATTGTTACAGATATAGAAATGCCTAGAATGGACGGGCACAGACTCTTAAAATTTATACGTGAAGATGAAGTTTTAAAACATATCCCAGTTATTATCTTCTCTTCTCTTATAAATGATGAAATGCGTCTTAAAGGGGAACGTCTTGGAGCTACTGCTCAAATAACAAAACCAGAAATAGCTAATTTAGTTGGACTTATAGATAAACATATATTATAATTTTAAGGCCCTCTTTATATTTTTAGAGGGCTTTTAATATGTATTTTTATACATAAAATATAACTTACTCTACAATAAGTAAAAGATAAATTTTTAAGGTGATATTATGGAAAATGTAAAACTTTATGCAAGGGCAAAAATAAACCCTGCCTTAAATGTAATAGAAAAATTAGATAATGGATACCATAGTTTAGATATGATAATGCAAAGTTTAAATCTTTGTGATACTATATATATAGAAAAAACACTCACAAATAAAATAGAAATATATTCTAATATATCTTGGCTTGCTAAAGATAAAAAAAATTTAGTATATCAATGCGCAGACTATCTAAAAAGACAATACGACATAAAACATGGAATAAGAATAAATCTAACAAAAAAAATTCCAATATCCGCTGGTCTTGCTGGAGGTAGTACAGATTGTGCCACAACTTTAATAGGTCTTAGAAGTCTTTTTAGATTGCCTATAAACAATGAAGAACTTTTAGAAATAGGTAAAAACTTTGGAGCAGACGTTCCGTTTTGTATAAAAAGAGGAACTTATCTTGCAAGAGGTATAGGAGAGAAACTAACCCCTCTTCCTTCTTTTCCTTATTGTTATATCCTAGTAGCAAAGCCTCAAGTTAGTTTATCTACATCTTATGTATTTGAAAATCTAGATTTATCTAAAGTACAAAGGCGTCCAGATATAGAAAAAATAATATATTATTTGAAAAAACAAGACTTAGAAAATGTTTCTTCTAATTTATGTAATGTTTTAGAAATTGTTTCTATAAAAAAATATCCAATAATAAAAGATATAAAAGATGATATGATAGTAAATGGGGCTCTTGGTAGTCTTATGAGTGGTAGTGGCTCTTCTGTATTTGGTATATTCAAAAATAAAGCTATGGCAGTAAATGCAAGAAATAAGTTATACCAAAAATATAAATTAAAAGAATTATTTGTAACTATTCCTTTCAATATGGGATAATTTTGGGCTTTACAAATCTATTTTTAATATGTATAATAAAAAATAAGTAAATAAAATAATGATATAGATAAATGCTCTGATAAGGAGAGTAAGCATAAAAGCTTAGTAAAGCGAGCTAGGGATGGTGCAAGCCTAGCCATTAGCTTTATGCCGAAAATCACCTTTTAGCATCAAACCGAACGCTCCTAGCTAGTAGGCTTTGACGTATTCCTGCGTTAAAGGGCTTAGAGTGGGTAGCTTTAGCTATCAATTCAGGTGGTACCACGTGTTTTGCGTCCTGTCTTTTTGACAGGACTTTTTTTATCTATATTATTTTATAAAGGAGGTATCTTATGTACGATAAAGTCTTAAATAATCTTGATTTTATAGACAGAGAAAAAGAAATTTTAGAATTTTGGAAAGAAAACAAAATTTTTGAAAAAAGTATAGAAAGTAGAAAAGATGGAGAAGTATTTACATTTTTTGATGGTCCTCCAACTGCTAATGGAAAGCCCCATATAGGACATATCCTCACTCGTGTAGTTAAAGACATTATCCCAAGATATAAAACTATGAAAGGCTACAAAGTTTTAAGAAAAGCTGGTTGGGATACACACGGACTTCCAGTAGAGCTTGAAATAGAAAAAAAATTAGGAATAAGTGGTAAACCAGAAATAGAAAAATATGGAGTAGAACCATTTATAAAACAATGTAAAGATAGCGTTTTCACATATGAAAGTCTTTGGAGAGATATGAGCGATAGAGTAGGATTTTGGGCAGATATGGACAATCCTTATGTAACTTACCATAACTCCTATATAGAATCTGTTTGGTGGGCTCTTAAACAAATTTGGGATAAAGGACTTTTATACAAAGGGCATAAAATAGTACCTTATTGTCCACGTTGTGGAACATCTTTATCTAGCCACGAAGTAGCCCAAGGATATAAAGATGTAAAAGATAAATCTGCTTTTGCTAAATTCCTGGTAAAAGGTACTAAAGATGAATATTTCTTAGCTTGGACAACTACTCCTTGGACATTACCATCTAATGTCGCTCTTACTGTTAATCCAGATGAAGAATATGTAAAAGTAGCTTTAAATGGTGAAAAATATATCTTAGCTAAAGCATTAGTATCTAAAGTATTTGGTGAAGAAGAAAATCCAGAAATATTGGAAAGCTACAAAGGAGAAGAGCTTAAAGGAAAAGAATATGAACCACTTTTTGACTATGCAAAAGATATTATAAAAGAACAAAAAGCTTACTATGTTGTTTGCGATGGTTATGTTACATTAACAGATGGTACTGGTATAGTACACTGTGCTCCTGCTTTTGGTGAAGATGATGCTAGAGTAGGTAGAGCTAATGATTTACCTTTTGTACAACTTGTAAATGAGGAAGGAAAATTCTTACCAGAGGTTACAAAATGGGCTGGTGTGTTTGTTAAAGATGCAGACGAAGATATTATAAAAACTTTAAAAGAGGAAAACAAGCTTTTAAAAGCAGAAAACTATGAACATAGCTATCCTTTCTGCTGGAGATGCGACACTCCTTTATTATACTATGCTAGAGATACTTGGTTTATAGAAATGACTAAAGTTAGAGATAAACTAGTTAAAAATAATAATACTGTAAACTGGATGCCAGATAATATAAGACAAGGACGTTTTGGTAACTTCTTAGAAAATGTTATAGACTGGGGACTTTCTAGAGAAAGATACTGGGGAACACCTCTTCCTATATGGGAATGTAGTTGTGGACATAGAGAAGCTATAGGTAGCATAGAAGAGCTTAAAGCTAAATCTTCAGATTGCCCTGAAGATATAGAGCTTCATAAACCTTATATAGATAATGTACATCTTAATTGTCCTAAATGTAACCAAAAAATGAAGCGTGTATCAGAAGTTATAGACTGCTGGTTTGATTCTGGTTGTATGCCTTTTGCTCAATGGCACTATCCATTTGAAAATAAAGAACTATTTGACGAAAATTTCCCGGCAGACTTTATATCAGAAGCTATAGACCAAACTAGAGGTTGGTTCTATACTCTTATGGCTATATCTACACTTTTATTTGATAAAGCCCCTTATAAAAATGTAATAGTGCTAGGACATGTACAAGATAAACACGGTAAAAAAATGAGTAAACATACAGGTAATGTTCTAGACCCTTGGACTATTCTTAATAAACAAGGAGCAGATGCTGTAAGATGGTATTTCTATACTAATAGCTCTCCTTGGTTACCTAATAGATTTTATGAAGAGGCAGTAAACGAAGGACAAAGAAAATTTATGGGTACACTTTGGAACACATATGCTTTCTATGTGTTATATGCTAATATAGATGAATTTGACCCTACAAAATATAGCTTAGAATATGATAAGCTAGCTCCTATGGATAAATGGATATTATCAAAACTTAATTCTCTTATTAAATTTGTAGATGAAGGATTGGAAAACTACAAACTTACAGAAACTTCAAGAGCTATGTCAGAGTTTGTAGATGAGCTTAGCAATTGGTATGTAAGACGTTCTAGAGAGCGTTTCTGGGCTAAAGATATGCCACAAGATAAGATAAACGCTTATATGACTTTATATACTGTTTTAGTAAATCTTACTAAACTTGCTGCTCCATTTACACCTTTTATGGCAGATAACATATATCAAAACCTTGTTCGCAATATCGATAAACAAGCTAAAGAAAGCGTTCATCTTTGCGACTATCCAAAATATGATGAAGCTTTTATAGATAAAAAACTAGAAGAAGATATGGATAAAGTATTATCTATAGTAGTAGCAGGAAGAGCCGGAAGAAATACTGCTAATATAAAAAATAGACAACCTATTGGAAATATGTTTATAAAAGCTGATAGTCCTCTTTCTGATATGTATATAGATATAATAAAAGAAGAGCTTAATATCAAAAATGTTGAATTTAAAGACGATGTTTCTTCATTTACTAGCTATAGCTTTAAACCACAACTTAGAACTCTTGGTAAAAAATATGGAAAACTTGTTCCTTCTATAGCAACATACTTAAAAGAAAATAATGGAATAGAGCTTATGAATGAGCTAAAAACAAATGGTATGTTAAAATTTGTTGTTGATGGAGAAAATATAGAGCTTGCAGAAGAAGATTTACTTATCGAAACTGCCCAAATGGAAGGATACGTTTGTGAAAGCGATAAGAATATAACTATCGTTTTAGATACAAATCTTAGCGATGAGCTTATAGAAGAAGGTTTTGTAAGAGAGATAATAAGTAAAATACAAACTATGAGAAAAGAAGCAGAATTTGAAGTTTTAGATAAAATTTCTGTTTATTATAAAGATAATCAAAACTTAACTAATATAATAGAAAATAATAAAGAACAAATAAAAGAAAATGTTCTTGCAACTATTATAGAAAATAAAGATATCCAAGGCTATACAAAAGAATGGAATATAAATGGAGAAAAAATAACTCTTACTATAATTAAAAACTAATATAAAAAGACTGTACTAATAAGTGCAGTCTTTTTTGTTTAATAAAATTAAAATATAATTTAAAAAGTTTAGAAACATCTATTTTTCAATATTTTATGTTAAAAAACTTTATTTTAATATCAATATATAAATTTTAATTTTTTATATGAGTAGATTAATAATTATATAACTATAAAAATGTTTATGTAAAATACTTGCATAATAGTTTTTAATTATATATAATATATGTTGAAAAAATTAATATTATTATGATATATGGCAAATTTTAGAATTTTTAGTATAATAAGTTATATATATATATTTAATTTTATTATCCTAAATTTACATAATAATAGTAAAATAATATCTAAAATATTTTAATTAGTATATCTAATAGAAAGGAGCTAGTTTTGTATAAGCGTCTATTATATAAGCCCTTAACTTTTTTCTCTCTTGCTTTTACTATATTATTTGCCTATTCTTCTATAGATGTAATACCTTATAAAGCTGGTATGTTTTGTTGGGAGAAAGAAGCATTAAATGAATACAATTCCGAAGAATTAATACAATTTATGAAAGATAACAACTTAGACACATTATATCAATATATCCCTAAAGATACAAATATAGAAACTATTAGCAACTTTTTAAGCCTTGCTAATGAAAATCGTATAAAGGTATACTGGCTAGATGGGGATCCTTCTTGGGCTAAAGAAGAATATTCTTCAAACGTCATCAAATTAATAGAGCATATTATAGAAATAGTAAAGCAACTACCAGAAGAAGCTAATCTTAGCGGTATTATGCTAGATATTGAACCTTATCTTTTACCAGAATGGAAACAAAAATCTAATCGCCCTAATATTATGGAAAATATGGTATCTTCTATCACTGCTGGATTTATAAAAGCCTCTAAATACTCTCTTGACTATCAAGTATGTATACCTTATTACTATGACTCTTTAGGCCTAGATAAACAATTAGAAAGGCTTATTTCTCAAGGTTGTTCTGGTATTGCTATTATGAACTATAATAAAAGTAATGAAATAAAACAAATTAATACAGAATGCGAAATTGCTAAAAAATATAGAAGACAAGTAACAGTAATTTATGAAATGCAACCTCCAGAAAAATATGGACTAAAAGAAAATAATACTTATTATAATGATGGATTAGATGCCGTGAAAAAAAGCTGGAAAGATATTTATTTTTCATTTTCTTATAAAAAATTAAAATATGCATTCCACGAATATAAATCTCTTAAGGAGGTGATTTCAAATGAATGATGTTTTTCGCACCGAAAGGAAATTTCTTATTTCTACAAAACAAATGTATTCTATGAAAAATAAACTCTCATCTCTTATGCAAGAAGATAAACATAACTGTAATGATGGATATGTTATTCGTTCTTTATATTTTGACTCTTTAGAAGATAGAGACTTTGAAGAAAAAGAAGCTGGTGTACTGCTAAGAAGAAAATTTAGGCTTCGTTGTTATGGAGCCCAAAGCACATTTGCAAACTTAGAAATGAAACAAAAAGAAGGTGCATTGCAAAGAAAACGTTCTTTAAAGCTTACTAAACTTCAATCACAAAGTTTAATAAAAGGAGAATATAATTCTCTCCTTGAATGTCAAGATTCTTTTGCCGCAGAATGTTATGCTCTTATGAATATGTATCTTTATAAACCAAAATCAATAGTAGAATATAGAAGACTTGCTTTTATAGCAAAAGAAAACAAAATTCGCATAACATTTGACCATCATATCACAGGCACAGAAAGTAATTTTGATATTTTTTCTTCAAGTCTATGTCAATATCCAATATTAGACCAAGACTTAGTTGTTTTAGAAGTTAAATATAATGGATTTCTTCCTGCCTATATAAAAGATATGTTAATAAATTGTAATAGAAGTGAGCTTTCTGTGGGTAAATACTCTTTATCACGCCTTATAAGTAAACACTATTGCTTTTAATTTAAACTTATATATTATCTATTTTATTAATTTATTTTTAAATCTAAATTTACATAAGGAGTTTTTATTATGAAAGAATATTTAGAAAGTATCTTGCTAGAAAGCGGTACTTTAACTACTCAAGATATTTTTATACATATTTTATCATCAGTTATTCTTAGTTTAGCTATATATTTTTCCTATTGGATTACTCATATAGGAACGTCATATAGTAAAAAATTTAATATTTCTTTAGTTACTCTCACAGTTCTTACTAGTACTGTTATGACTGTTATAGGAAATAATGTAGCTCTATCTCTTGGTATGGTAGGAGCACTATCTATTGTTCGTTTTAGGACTGCGATAAAAGATTCCCGTGATACAACTTATATATTTTGGGCAATTGTAGTTGGGATATGTGCTGGTGTTGGAGATTATTTAGTAGCTTTTACTGGAAGCTCTATAGTTTTTTTAGTTTTACTGTTTTTAGGACGAGTTAGAAATGAAAATCGTATGCTCCTTATAGTACGTGGAGCTAGAAGTTCTTGCAATGACCTAGAAGGAGCTATATTTAAACAATTCAAAGGTAAAGCAATATTAAAAGTCAAAAATACTACTTCAAATTCAGTAGAACTAATTTTTGAAATGAGTCGTAGCGCATATCAATTAAATTATAAAAGCGATATAAGTATTGTAGATCAATTATATATGATAGAAGGGACAGAGTATGTAAATATAGTTGCGCAAAGCGATGAAATAACGGGGTAATTATAATGAAACATAAAATAATTGTTGTTTTTTTTACTCTTTGTTTAGTATTTATAGGCTTTATATTAAGTATTGTAGATAAACAAAATGGACAATTTCGCTACCAACAACATTTAGAACAACCTTCAGAAAAAGATTTAGGTGTTTGTAAGATATGTGAAGGAAAATCAGATCTTTGTACACATTTACCCATTATTCGTATAGATACTAATGGTCAAAAAATCCCTGGAAAACCTATTTATGATAAGTCTGCCTCTCTTATAGGCTATGAAAAAGGTATTTATGGAGAAGAAGAAATATTAGTATCTTTAGAAACTATAGATAAAGAGGGTGTATGGCATCATTCTACAGATAAACCTACAAAAAAACTTAACGCTCTTTTTCATATAAGAGGTAATACTTCACGAAATTTTACAAAACATAATTTTGGTATAAAACTTGTAGATAAATCTAATATTGAAAATTCTATATCAAAGCCTCTTTTAGGAATGTCTAGTGGTAAAAAATGGAACTTACACGGACCATTTTTAGATAAAACATTAATAAGAAATTATTTATGTATGAATATCGCTGGACAAATTATGGAATATGTTCCAGATGTTAGGTTTTGTGAATTAATTTTAGATGGTAAATATCAAGGAGTTTATCTGCTTATGGAAACAATAGATGTACAAGAAGGTAGAGTAGAAATAACAGAGCACGAACAAGGACATACAGCAACTAGCTATATAGTTAGTATAGAACCAAATGCCGATGTAGAAAAAACTGTTGATAACTTTACTAAATATACAAAGCGTATGGAAGAATCCTCTAAATTACAAATAAGATATCCTACAAGCTCTAAGATAACTGAAGATTTGAAAAAAAGTATAGAAGAAGATTTTAGCTATATAGAAAGAATGTTATATTCCTACAGTATGGCCGATGGATCTTTTAACTATAAAAATTATATAGACCTAGATTCTTTTGTAGATGCCTATATACTTAACGAATTTACTGCTCTTAATGATATGTTTTATGCATCTACTTATTTTACAAAAGATGTAAGAGGACGAATTAAAATGGGACCGGTTTGGGATTATAATAACTCTTTTAATAACTATAAACATCCATTTGAAAGTAGTGGTTTTTTACTATCTCAAAGAGGTTGGTATGGTCAACTTATGAAAGATCCAGAATTTGTAGAATGTGTAGTTAATAGATATAAACAATTAAGAAAAGATATATTATCAGAACAATATCTAAAAAAATATATATCTGATACTATAAACTGGCTAGGAAGTTCTATAAAAAGAAATTACTCAGTATGGGGATATACATTTTCTCCTGATAATCTTAATACCTTTGAGCTAAGACGTCCCCCTATTTATGATAAAAATTCTACTATTTATGATATAAATCCTTCAAGTTTTGAAGAATCTGTTAGATGGTTAGTAAATTTTATTGACGAAAGAGGTAGATGGTTAGATAGAAATATAGACTCTTTATATCAATACTGTCAAAAATCTAAAAAATCTGCTCAAATTATGGAATAAATGGAGGGATATTTTTGAAAAAATTTTTATTTTTTATTGCATTTATTCTAATTGCTTTTTTCGGAATTTGGTATATAGTTTACTTTAAAGGATTTTACATTAATTTTATAGAAAATAAAGAAATCCGTGTAGATTTTTATACTAAAAATAAGGAATTTTATAATAAAGATAATAAAATAATCAATATAAAAGGCGTAGATGTATCTTCTAGTCTTCCAGGAAAACCAGCATCTAGATTTGCTCCAAAAAAGTCCGACTATCTTAGATGGTTTAAACAAATATCAGATATGGGTGCTAATGCTATAAAGGTATATACCGTTATGGACGATGATTTTTATAATGCTTTTTATGAATATAATACAACAGAAAAACACCCTCTATATTTAATGCAAGGTATAATGGTTTCTGATAAAGCTAATTATGGTGGAAATGATGCCTATGCTCCAGATTTTTTTAATAGTATGTTACAAGATGGACATACAGTAGTTGATATTGTTCACGGACGTAAAGATATTTTTTCTACAACAGCTGGAAATAATAATTTTTATTCTAAAGATATATCACCTTGGGTAATAGGATATTTAGTTGGTAACGACTGGTCAAAAGATACAATAGCATATACAGATAATTCTACAAAATATACTAATTACTATAAAGGTAAATATTTCGAAACGACGCAAGATGCTACAGTATTTGAAGCTATGCTAGATAAAGTTTTAGATTCTATCATAACATATGAAACAGAAAAATATTCATCCCAAAGAACTATAGGATTCATAAATAGTCCAGAATATGACTTTTTAAAATATGAGGACCCTTATGCCAAACAACTTGGAAAATATGCCTACTTAAATCCAGAACATTTAAAACCAACAACTAATCTTAAAAGTGGCTATTATGCTGCGTATCAACTATTTAACTTTTGCAAAAATTTTAGTCAATACCTAAGCCCTAGCCAGATAAATATTAGCGATAATATAAATACTTCCTCAGCTTATGACGGTTATATTGAATTATTATCTAAATATCACACCATACCTCTAGTAGCTTGCTATGGTATATCTTCTGCAAGAGGTGTTTTAAATGATAATCAAATTTTACTAAACGAAACTCAACAAGGAAAAGAAATCTTAAATATATATAATCAACTAAAAGCTAATAATTGGTCTGGGTGTTTCCTTGCTACTTGGCAAGATGTATGGGAAAAAAGAAATTGGAATACTGCATTTTCCACTGAACTAACACGAAATCCTTATTGGCACGATTTATTATCTAGTGGACAAAATAATGGATTTTTAGCTTTTGATTCTGGTAAAGAAAAACATGTATGTACAATAGATGGAGATTTTTCAGAATGGAGTAGTGAAGATATAATAATAGAAAAAGATGGGACTAGCATTTCTGTAAAAACAGACAATGAAGCATTATATCTATTGATAAAGGCCAAAGATGCTCCAAATAAAAAATGGTACATACCTATAGATACAACTGAAGAAAGTGGAAGCTTTAGCTCTAAAGAAGATTTTTTAACTTTTCCTAGAGCATCTGACTTTTTATTATGCCTAGATGGTAAAGAAAATAGCAAAATAAAAGTCCACGAATACTACAATAGTGTTCTTATGAATTTTGGACAAGAAATAAGCGGAAGAGATTCTTTTGTAGTTTTACCAAGCAATAATAGCGGAATATTTAATACTTCTTATATGGCTATTAAATCATCTACTCTTTTAACAGAAGAGCAATTGTCTTTACCTCTTACAAATCGTCCATACCCTCTTACTAAATTTTTTACTGGAAATCTTATATATGGTAATGGAAACCCAAATAGTCAATATTATAATTCTTTATCAGACTTTTGCTATGGAACTGACGGTATAGAAGTACGAATTTTATGGCAATTACTTAATTTTTCAGATCCTTCTATGAATTATATTCATAGTAATTATTATAAAAATTATGGTGTAAAATCTCATCATATTAACAAAATATGGATTGGTTTTACTAATAGCAACAAAGTAGAAGATATGTATCCAGCTAAATTAGATATAGTAGGTGAACATTTAGATTATCACGAACGTTTAAAACATTCTTACTATATTCTACAAGAAGAATGGGGAAAGGAGTAAATATGAAAGTATATGTTAATCTTCTTATATATTTATACTTATTTATTTGTTTATCTTTACTTTTATTCAACTTTGGATATATTGTGTTTTCTAAATATAGAATTTATATAAGAAATAAAAAAAAGAAAATATGGATAGAAGATATAAAAAAACAAATTTTATTAATAGAAAAAGGTAAAAATATAAAAGAAGACCATAAAAAACAAATACAAAAAAAATTAAAAAAAATTGAAAATCTTATAGTCTATAATTCTTGTCTAGAAGAAATAATAAAAGAAGAAAATTTTAAGATTTATTTATCGCAAATATCTGCAGAAATAAATTCTTTAGCTTTTTATTATTCTCATAGAGCTCCAATGGAAAGAGCATTTTTTTCATATATAATATCAGAATATTGTCCTATTAGCGAAAATAAACATAATATGCTTGCATCAATTCTTCTTACATATTTACCAAATTCTACTATATACTGCCGAGAAAATGTACTAAAAGCATTATATGTATTAGGTAATGAATCTGCTATAGAGCAAGCATACGCCGTTATGAATCAAGATAGAATATACCATCCATCTCGTCTATTATCAGATGGACTTGCAACTTTTACTGGTGATAAAGAGGCTCTAGCAAATCGACTTTGGCAAGCTTGTTATAACTGGGAAGAAAACTATCAAGTGGCTGTTATACAAATGATAAGCCTATCTTCTAGTAACTTTCAAGATAAATTTGCTAAGGCATTAGAAAGTGGCAAGTGGGGTGAAGAAGCTTGTTTTGCAATGATGAGATATTTTAATAAATATCCTTATGAATATCTTCTCCCTTTTTTACATAGTTGTGTTGAAAAAAATGACAACTTAGCTATAGTAGCTACAACCGTTCTTGCTCATCATAAAGACGAAGAAACTAGTCGTATATTAATAAAAGGCTTACATAGTAGAAACTGGTATATAAGACGTAACTCGGCATCTGCTCTTGTAGCATCTGGACATAACCAAACACTTTTAGAAAAGTTATCTGATAGATATGCAAGAGAAATCTATACATATATGCTTGAGGAACAAAATGCTAAAGGAGGCTTTAAATATGCGTGAGTTTGCATTAAAGTTCCTTGATATAATAAGTAATTTTTTTCTTATCTACTTATTAGTGTATTCTTCATACTTACTCTTTTCTGTAATAAGTGGTGCTTGGAATTTGTACAATAAAGACCAAATGAGACAAATAAAAAATGAAATAAAACATCCATATTATTTTCCAGTATCTGTTCTTGTTCCAGCATACAATGAAGAAATTACAGTTGTAGATAGTATAAAATCTTTATTAAATTTAGATTATCGCCTTTATGAAATTATTGTTATAGATGACGGTTCTAAAGACAATACTTCTAAAAATCTAATAGAAGCTTTTAATATGCAAAAAGTAGATAGACCCATAAGAAAAATAGTTCCTTGTAAAGAACATATATCTATTTATGAAGCTTTAAATACAAAAATACCTCTTACTTTAATAATTAAACAAAATGGAGGAAAAGGTGATGCTCTTAATATGGGAATTAATGCGTCTCAATATCCATATTTTCTATGTATTGATGCCGATTCAATGTTACAAAAAGATACTCTAGAACGTATAGTCCAACCTGCTATGGAAGATGATAAGGTTATTGCTGTAGGTGGACTTATTAGTGTATCGCAATGTGTTACAATCGAAAATGGAGAAGTTACTGATTATCAGATTCCTTGGAATTTTATAGTTAGTATGCAAGTTGTAGAATATGACAGAACATTTTTAGCATCTCGTATTTTTATGGATCAATTTAGAGGAAATCTTATAATATCTGGAGCATTAGGACTATTTAAAAAAGATGTAGTTGTATCAGTAGGTGGATATACCTTAGATACGCTAGGAGAAGATATGGACCTTGTCCTTAAATTACACTCTTATTGCTTATCAAGTAAAATACCTTATGAGATACGATATGTACCAAATGCAATATGTTGGTCTCAAGTTCCAGATACTATAAGAGATTTTAGAAAACAAAGACGTAGATGGCACCTTGGGTTATTTCAATGTTTATCAAAATATAAATATATGTTTTTAAATAGACATTATGGAGTTATTGGTTCTTTATCTTACCTTTATTTTATGCTCTATGAACTATTTTCTCCTTTTATTCAAGTTTTTGGCTGGATTAGTCTTATTATGGCTACATATCTTGGAGTTTTAAATATTCCTTTTACAATTTCATTTTATTTTTTATATTCAATATATGGTTCTGTACTTACAACAACAGCTTTCTATCAACGTATTTATACACAAAATTTAAGAATAAAAAAATCAGATTTTCTTAAAGTTTGTTTTGTATGTACAATGGAAAATGTATTTTTTAGATTAGTTGTAGATTTTATAAGATGTACAGCATTTTTTGGATATAATAAACATAAATTAAAATGGGGAGATATACAACGAAGAAAAAATAAAACTAAAAATTAATTCATATATTAATTATATTAAATAAAAGCGTACATACTTATTGTACGCTTTTACTATTTTGACTATATCTATTTATCAAATCTTGTTTAGCTTTTGGCATATCCTTAAAACTATAATTTTTAGAATTTAAAGAAATTTGTCTATTTTTTGTTTCTTCTGCTCTAATTTTTAAATCTAAATTATTTATAGTTTCTATTTTAGATTTTAATGTATTTATTTCAGTACTAAATATATTTTTATTTTGATTTAATTCCCCAGAAAAACTTTCAAATATATTTAAAAACAAATCATCTATATTTATAAGCTCATCTATTATTTTTTGCTTTTCTTTTATAGAATATTCTAAAAATGAGCTAACCTCTTCTTGTTTATATCTAAATATAATTTCTTGATTTTTACTTATAGCTAAAATATTACTTAAAAGTTCTATTTTTCTATCTAAAAGGTTATTTAAATTTATTATCTTATTTTGGACATTTTCTATGATATTCAAAAAAAACACCTCCCTCTTAATATATCTTATCCCTTTAATATAATATTTACAAGATATTATGTATTTTTTATTTTTATAAAACAAGATATTATAATAACTAATATTTCAAATATTCCTATTATTCCAAATATAGGATATATTATAGCCACTATCTTTGAAAAACTACAAAGAGAAAACATAGCTCCTAAAAATACAAGAAAAGCTTTTAATAATATTTTGTCAATATTAAGATTATCACAAAGAGCAAATCCATTTGATATAGCAGTTGTAAATATAGCTAATAATATGACAAAACTATATAAAAATCTTAAAATAAATTTATCATCTAACATATATAGTATAGGCAAGGCTATATTTTTTAAAATATTATAATTGTTTATAAGCGGAAGTAATAAAAATATTCCTATAAGAAAAATAAAAAATCCACCTAAAACACCAGAATATATAACTACTTTCTTATTTAATATAAATTTTTTAAGCGCAAATAAAATAGATATTGTTGTTATAGTATTATAAGATGCATATATTACAGGATATGAAATCATCTTAATACTATTATTAAAAACAGATTTGGTATAAAATGTAAGATATAACCCCACTAAAAAACTTCCTAATATTAATATAGGACATAATAGAGCATTTATATTTAAAATAATATTTTTATTTAAATTTAAAAATATAAATATAATAAAAGAAAAAATAATAAGACAAATCAGATAATTTAAGTTTAAAAGACTTGATAAAGCTTCAGAACCTCCAGCTAACATACTAGAAAATATAACAAATATAAAGCTTAAATTAAAATAAGCTAAAGGCTTACCTAAATATAGAAAATTTTCTTTCATAAATTGTTCATATGTTTTTGCCTTAGATTTATATATTGTATTTAAAGTACAAGAGCCTATAAGTACCATAAAAATACAAGAAATAAAAAACCCTAAATATCCCTTATCATAAAATCCAAAAAAATTTATTAGTTCTTTACCAGATGCAAATCCAGCTCCAAGTATCGTAGCAGTATAAATAAAAGCTATTTTTAATATATATTTTTTTGTCATAAACTCCTCCACCTAAAATATTATAAATAAATATATGCTTTAATATTTATATATATATATTTATTGTGGATAATTTATAAAATATAAAAAAATATATATCTATTGTGGATAATTAATTTTTTAAATATTTTATGTTCAAAAATAAATATTCATAAAAAAATTAAATAGGCCTTATCAAAAGATAAAGCCTATAAAAGATTATCCTATAGTTTTAACCCCACCCATATAAGGAACAAGAGCTTCTGGAATAATAACACTTCCATCTTCTTGTTGGAAGTTTTCTAAAATAGCAGATACTGTTCTACCAACGGCAAGCCCACTACCATTTAATGTATGGATAAGTTTTGCCTTGTCTTTAACATTGTCTTTATATCTTATATTAGCACGTCTAGCTTGGAAATCTTCAAAGTTTGAACAACTAGAAATTTCTACATATCTATTATAGCTAGGAAGCCATACTTCTATATCATATGTCATAGCAGAGCTAAAGCCAAGGTCTCCTCCACAAAGTCTAACAACTCTATAAGGTAAATTTAAAGCTTGTAAGATGCTTTCAGCATCATTTGTAAGTTTTTCTAATTGTTCATAAGATTCTTCTGGTTTTGTAAATTTTACAAGCTCTACTTTATTAAACTGGTGTTGACGAATTAGCCCTCTTGTATCTCTACCAGCAGAACCTGCTTCCGCTCTAAAACAAGCTGTAAAAGCACAATGGCTTATAGGTAAATTTTTACCATCTAATATTTCTTCTCTGTAAAGATTAGTAACTGGAACTTCTGCTGTAGGAACAAGATAATATCCATTATTTACTTTAAACACATCTTCTTCAAATTTAGGCAACTGTCCTGTACCATACATACTATCTTTATTTACCATTTGAGGAGGCATTATCTCTGTATAGCCATTTTTATCCGTATGCATATCTAACATAAAGTTTATAAGAGCTCTCTCAAGTCTTGCTCCAAGCCCTTTATATACTGTAAATCTAGTCCCTGTTATTTTACCTGCTCTTGCAAAATCTAAAATATCGTGCATTTCTCCTATATCCCAATGAGCCTTTGGTTCAAAGCTAAATTTAGGCACTTCGCCCCATTTTCTTATTTCTTCATTTTCGCTATCATCTGCCCCAAAAGGTACTTTTTCATTAGGTGTATTAGGTATTGTGTATAACTGCGTTTGAATTTCTTCATCAACAATTCTTATTTCACTATCAAGAGTTTTTATTTTGTCAGATAATTCTTTCATCTTAGCCATAAGCTCTGTTGTATCTTTTCCCTCTTTTTTAAGAATAGGCACTTGTTTAGAAGTTGTATTTTGTATATTTTTAAGCTCTTCTACTTCTTGAAGAAGATTTCTTCTTTTTTCATCTAAAGATAAAAATATCTCTATATCATATTCTTTTCCACGTTTTTCTAAAGCTTTTTTTACTCCTTCAAAATCTGTTCTAATTCTTTTGATATCTAACATAAAAATTCTCCTTTATTATTTATTTATATCTAGTTTATACAGTATAAAAAATATTAAAACAACCAATTTTTCTTATTTAAAATTTAAACTATAAGCTATTTTATAAATTTTAACATAAAAAATTTTATATATTAATGATAATAAAAAAAGCCCGCCCCTATAAAAAGGGACGAGCTAAAACCCGTGTTGCCACCCAAATTGCTATAAAAATAGCCACTCTTTTAGCTATAAAGGGCTTACCCTTATGACTTAATTCGCCATAAGCTCTGAAAGTGGAACTCTAGGACAAAATATTAATTCACACCAACCATTAACTCTCTTAAAGATTGCTACCTAGATTATCTTTCATCTATATACAAAAAGTATAAACGCCGATATATTTACTTTATTATACCAAATTATTTTTTAAATTTCAAGTATTTTTTATTCTGATTTTATAGCTTTTAAAGCTTCTATCTTTACTGCTCTTTTAGCCGGAAAATATCCAGCCATCAATCCTATAAAGCTAGAAAAAAGTAATGCAGATATAGCAAGGCTAAATGGTATAGAAGAAACCTTTATAGCTTCTGTAGGGTCTCCACCTGAAATACCAAGCCCTCCCATAAATAAAGGAGCAAATTTATTAAGTATAATAGATACACTATAACTAAAGATAAGCCCAAGGCCTCCTCCTAAAAATCCTATTAAAATAGCTTCTACCAAAAATAACTTTTTAATATCAGAAACTTTAGCTCCTATAACTTTCATTATCCCTATTTCTCTAGTCCTTTCATATATAGCCATTATCATAGTATTAGCTATACCTATTGCTGCTATAAATAATGATATACTACCTATAGCTCCAAGCAATACTTGTATACTCATATTTATCTTTCTAGAAGAATTTATATATTCTGCTTGAGAAAACACCTGAAATTCTCCTATTTCTTTTATTTGGCTTATGACTTTATCTACAATATCTAAGCTATTACATTTTATAAGAACTTTTTCATAACCTGTTTTTGTCTGATTATCACTAGAGCTCTGATTTGATATACCTTGTATTTTTTTTATATCTTTTTTTATTTTTTCCAGAGTATCTATAGACATAAGTATAGAATTTTCTCCATAAGTGTCCAGTTTTTCTACTATGCCTACAATATTTATTTTATATGTCTTTTGCTTTGCATTATTTTTAGGAATTGCACTATCTACAGAAGACTTTTTAGCTCCATATTCTGCATCAGATGTTATCTTTAATGTATTATTTAAAATATCTACTTTTATCATATCTGGTTTTACATCTTCTTCAGAATATATCCATTTTATATAAGTCTCTGCCTTACCCTTTTTATCAAAACTATAAGCAACTAGAGGGTTTGCAATTGCATTATAAGAACCCTTATCTTCATCTGTTAATGTCCTACCTTCTATAGCCTTATATCCAAAAGTTTCAAAAGAATTAGCATTTAACCCAACAAAACTTATAGTTCCTACATATTTACTATCAGCAATAACTCTAAATTCTGATTTTAAAACCGGAGTTACATCCTCTACACCTTCTAAAGCTCTTATTTTATTCATTACATCTGTTGTTATCCCTGTTTTAGCCCCATATGTAGCATTTAACTCTATATTAGTTATATTTTTCATATTTTTTATTTGCTTTTCAAAACTATCGTTAAGAGCAACTCCAAGAGATACCATTATAATTATAGAACTAGAACCAATAACAACACTTAATATAGTAAGAGCAGTCCTAAGTTTTCTCTTAGCTAGATTTTTTAAAGCCATCTTTAAAATATCAAGATTAGTCATTAAAATCAAACTCCTTTTTGGCCTTCGCTTTTTTAATAATTATAAAAGCTATAATGCCAACTACAAAAGCTATAACACATATTATGCCTATTATACTAGTTAATGATTTTTTTTCTTTCTCCGGTGGTACATCTTGAGAATTAGGATCTTCTTCCATAGGCATATCTTCTATATTTACTTTTATTTCTTGTTCTTTTCTAAGCTCTTTTCCATCTGTATCTTCATAAGTTACTATTACTTTTACAGTCTTTTCTCCGGCCTCTGTTGGTATAAATGATCCATCATAATATTCTGAAGAACCAGAAGCAAAGTTTCCTATAAAGTTAGTAGAATTAGAAGTATCTAGTCCTTCTCCTTCTAGTTTTATCATAAGATTTGATAAAGTTACTTTACCAGTATTATAAAGCTGAAAATTTATATTCATAGGTGTTCCAACTGTCCCAGTATCTTGCTTTGTTATTTCGCTAAGCTCAAGATTTGCTTGTTGTTTTACATTTATACCTACAAGCTCTACAGATTTATATTCATTTGCTTGTTCGTCTTCATACTCAAGATTTACATTTATAGTATAAGAACGTGGCTTAGCATCAGGCACGGCAAATAAATTAAAAGTATGAGATACCTCTTGCTTTGGAGCTATACTATCTATAAAATATGTTGTACTAGAATTATCTGGAGCAAATACATTTCCTTTTTCTTCTGTTTTATCTTCTACAGTAAGGAATATTTTTATATTTTTAACAGTTTTTGTATTATGTGTATTTTTAAAATTCATAGAAAGCTTAAAACTTTTCCCAGCTTCTACTATAGTAGGAGTAGATGAATATTTACTAACTATTATTTTAGGAACAGAAGTTTTTTGAGCCTCTCCCTCTTTCTTAGGTGTAGGGTTATTAACATTCATACCCGCATATTGCTCTATTACTAGAGGTTGTGCCTCTTGTTCTTTTGTAGATGATGAATTTTTATATTCTATACTAAATCCTATAGAATATGTCTGCGTAGAAGCTGATGAAGTAGGAGCTACACTAAAGCTTAACTCCTTTTCAGAATTTGGAGCAAGCTCCTCTATAAAAAGTATATTTGAAGAAGTAGGAACTATACCTTCTGGCACCTTAGCGCTAACTTTTATATTTTTAGCAGTAGATTTAGATACATTTTTTACTTTTACCTTAAAAGTACCACTTTGTCCAACTTTAAAAGTACCACTAGGAGCAACAACACTAGATATCTTAAGCTCTACATTTTGATTAACATTACTATTAGGTTTAATAACATTTATATATGTAAAATATTCTTTTGAATACTCTTTATTTTGATTATCTGTATATGTAAGCTTTAAAGATATTTTGTTAGAACCTTCTTTTGTAAGATTTGTAGTCCCTATGTTAAAGCTTATAGGTTCAATAGCAGATGAATTTAAACTAGGAAAATATATATTGCTAGAACCTCCTATTACTGTCATATTATTTTCAGATAAAAGCCCAACTTCCACATTTACATTATTAGCAACAAGCTTTGATATATTTTCAAGATTAGCAGTTACAGTAACACTAGAACCACTAGTTACTTTATCACTAGATATTTTTATATTATCAAGAGCAAGAGTTGGGATAGTAGCTCCATTATCTATTTTTACATAAAATGTGTCTTGACCCGTAAAACTAAGTCCACTTATAGAAGAAAATGAATAATCTAATGTAATAGGATATTTACCACTAGTTGCATTAGATTCTACATCTATAGAAAGTACTACATTATGGCTTCCTCCTCTTAATATTTGAGCTGCCCTATCAGAACTATTTAAAAATTTTATAGTTATAGGTGCATTATCTGCTGGCTTAGCTTTTATAAGCACTCCGCTAGCTATATCACCACTAGGATTTACTATAGGTATGGTAAGCTCTGTTGCTTTACCAGCCTCTAAACTATATACATTATTTCCTCCCATCTTAAGTTGAGGCTTTTCTGAATCAGAACTTATATCTCTTGCAAAAGCAACATTAGTAAATAAGCTTAAACACATAGCTATTATAACTAATATTCTTCTCATTTTTATTCCTCCTTTATTGCGTATATAAAACTTCTTTTTTAGGGTTTTCATTTATTTCTGTTTTTATTATATGACCATCTTTTAAATAGATTATCTCATCGGCATATTCTGAAATTTCTAAATCGTGAGTTACTATTATTAATGTTTGATTATGTTCTCTTACCTTACTTGTTATAAGGTTCATCATTTCATATGTAGTTTTTGTATCTAAATTTCCTGTTGGCTCATCAGCAAATATTATTTCCGGATTATTTACAAATGCTCTAGCTATACTAACTCTTTGTTGTTGTCCCCCGCTCATCTCTGATGGCTTATGCTTTATTCTCTTTTCTAACCCCACCTCTTTTAAAACACTAAAAGCTCTTTTTTCTCTTTCAGATTTTTTATATCCCATAAAAACTAAAGGAAGCATCACATTTTCTAGTGCTGTTAATGTTGGCAATAAGTTATAAGACTGAAAAACAAAGCCTAAATATTTTTGTCTAAATATAGCAAGACCCTCTTCGCTCATCTTTTCTATATGTTTTCCCTTAAACACTATACTCCCCTTTGTAGAACGTTCAAGTCCAGCTATCATATTAAGCAAGGTAGACTTTCCAGAACCTGATGTACCTAAAAGACAGTATATTTTTCCCTTTTCAAATCCTATACTTACATTATCTAAAGCTAATATTTTTTCTTGTCCCATAGTATAAATTTTAGATAAATTTTCTACTTTTATAATATAATTTTTTTCGCTCAAATTCTCACCTCCTATATGTTATATGTTATATTATATTAGTTTAACATTTTAACCTTTTATCGTCAATAAAATACAAAAAACCTTAAAAATTACCAAAATATAATTTATTATTTAAAATATCATTTTTATACTAGAAAATATGTACTTTTTTTGATATAATGATATAAAAAATAATTTAAGGTGATTTTATGAAATTTTTAAAAAATATAGCTCTTACGCTTTTAATATCAAGCTTTTCTATAAGCTCTAGTATACCTATCTTTGCAAAACAAATAAATAATATAACAGATTTTCGTACTGAAGCTAAAGTGCTTGAAGTTCTATCTGGGGATAGCCTAAAAGTACAACTCCCTAATAATGATATAGCTTATGTAAAAATTAGAGGAATAACTACTAATGGCTTTGATGAAAGTTATTCTTTTCTTATAGATTCAGTTTTAGGACAAAATATTATTTTAACTAGAGATGGTGCTTCATATAATAGTGGAAAATTTACCTATATGAATGTATACCTAAACAATTTAAATATAGCAGAGGAAATGATAAAACTTGGCTACGCTGTGATAGATAAAAAGCAAGATAAAGGAACAGACTATAATAAATTTGTTTCTGCTCAAGATGATGCAAAGAAAAATTCTTCTGGGTTATGGATATATGAAAATCCTAATTATTCTACATTAACCGGGTTTTCTCAAGAAAATATAAGCTATACAAATGATAAAGTAAATATAAATACTGCTACAAAAGAACAGCTAAAAACTTTGCTTAAAGGTATTGATGATACTGTAGCTAAAAATATAGTAGCCTACAGAGATGCAAATTTATTTTCTAATATTCAAGAAATAAAATTTGTAGATGGATTTACTAAAAAAATGTATGATGATAACAAAATAGCTCTCACAGTTAGTACTAATATAAATAAAGCAAATGAATATGAACTTAGAACACTTGGCATATCAAATGATGAAATATCAAAAATTATAACTGAAAGAAATAAAAAAGAATTTTCTAGTATAAATAATCTTAAAGATTTTGTATCTCGTAGTTTATATTATAAAATAGAAAAATATATATCTATAGATAATAGGACTTCTGTAGACGATGATACTAGCATATTAAAGGCTAATGTAGGACTATCAGAAAGAAGCTACTTATCAGATGTTGGCGTATCCTATAAAATAGCTAAAGATATAGTAAGCTATAGAGAATATGGATACACATATAAAACTTTATATGAACTTACAAGACTTGGTACTGCCAATGCAAATATTACAGACATAAACTATTTACAAGATAATCTTGAAATATATACTAATATAAATACTGCTAGTAAAAAAGAACTTATTTCTATCTTCGGTAGCAAGAATGGAACAAAAATATATGATGATAAATATACGTCTATAGCAGATTTACAAAAAATACTTTCTAAAAATGAATATGAAAAAATGAAAGCCAATATATATGAAAAAGAAATAAAACCAGAATATATAAATATAAATACTGCTACAAAGCAAGAGCTTGTGGATGCGGGGCTTAGCTCAGCTCAAGTAGATACAATATTAAGAAATAGGCCTATTACAAATCCTTCACAAATACACATAGATGTAACTAATGTAAATGATAAGATAAGCTTATATACTAATATAAATACGGCTTCTGAAAAAGAGCTAAAATCTTTAAACAATAATATAACAAGCGAATTTATAGACAAGCTTATAAAAAGAAGAAAAGAAGAAATTTTTGGTTCTATTACAGAAGTAGAACAATTTTTCAAAGATAATAATGCTCCTCTTACATTCAAGCAAGTAAAACAATTTATAGTAGTAAGATAAAAAATAAAAGGTATGCAAAATGCATACCTTTTATTTTTTATCCTCTATAATTCCTTTAAAGCCTTGTCCCATAACCTCGCTAACATCTGCTATAACAACAAAGGCATTACTATCTATATTTCCTACAACTTCTTTAAGCTCTGGAATTTGCTTTTGTTTTACTATACAAAATATAATATCTTTTCTATTTTTAGTATACATACCTTCTCCATATAATGAGGTTGCTCCTCTAGATATTATATTTAATATACTATCTCCTATTTTATCAGATTTATCACTTATTATAAACACTGCTTTTGCAAAATCAAACCCACTCACAACAACGCCTATAACTTTGCTAACTATAACTACGCTTATAAGAGCATAAAGAGTAGGTCTTACTCCAAAAACAAAAATACCAATAAATATTATAGAAAAGTCTATACATAAAAGTATTTTAGATATTTCTATATGTTTTAAAAACTTATTCAAAATTATGGCCATAAGGTCTGTTCCACCAGTACTACATCTATTTTTTATAATTAGCCCAAGCCCTATACCATCTAATACTGCTCCAAATACTGCCGCTAATAATATATCTTCAGTAAAAGGAGGTAACCACTTTGTCATCTCTAAAGCAAAAGATAAAAAGAAAGTGGCAAAAATAGTATTTCCAAGAAACTTAAATCCGAAAAGTTTATAAGCTATTAAAAATAATGGAATATTTATCAAAATATTACTAAGAGAAACTGGAAATGGTATGCCAAAAGTATTCTCAAAAACACTGTCTAAAATAATCCCAAATCCAGTAACTCCACCTAAAACAAAATTGTTAGGTTTTAAAAATACATTTAAAGATACCGCAAGTATAGTACAACCTATTATTATATTAAGGTATCTTAAAAATACTTTACTTTTTGATAAATTTTCCATTTTTAGCTCCTTTCATTTTATAAGAAACCACTTTAAGTAAGAATAAAGGCAATTTTAACATACGTTTTATCCTAGTGGGCTGAGTTATTAGTCTATAAAACCATTCTAAATGAAGTTTTATAAAAAGCTTTGGAGCTCTTTTTACATTACCACTCATAACATCAAAGCTTCCTCCAACTCCTATAAAAACTTTTGCATCTATTTTATCTTTATTTTTATATATCCATTTTTCTTGCTTTGGAGAACCAAGACCTACTAGTAGCAAATCTGGTTTTAATGAATTTATTTCATCTATTATTATATTTTCATTTTTTTCATCAAAATATCCATCATGTGCACCTAAAATTTTAAGCCCTTGATATTTTTTTTCCATCATATCTTTTGCCTTAAATACTGTATCTTTATCAGAACCTAAAAAATATACAGTATTTTCGCTATATTTCATCTTACTAAATATACTTTGAACAAGGTCATATCCAGCTACTCTTTCTCTAAGAGGAAATCCTAAAATTTTAGATGCTATAACAATGCCTATCCCATCTGCTACATTTAAACTAGAACTATTTAATATTTCCATAAATTCTTTATCTTCAAGAGCATTTATAACAAATTCCGGATTTGGTGTAAAAATAAGGCTTTTTTCATCTTTTTCAAATCCTAGCATAGCTACTGCTGTTGCTTCTATTAAGTTTACATTATTTATAGGTACTCCTAAAATATCACAAATTGTAAAAGACATTTAGCTTTGACACACCCCTTCCCTTTTATAATTAAATTAAGATACAAAATAATTTTTAAATTAAATTTATATAAATAATAAATAGGGAAGATTTTGTTATTTTATGGAATAACCACCTTTAACTAAAAACCAAGCCTTTTCAGTAACTTTAATACCTCTTCCGTCATCTCTTGGTATTATAAGAAGTTGATTTTTATTTACTGTATTTTTATTTTTTAGCTCCATACCATTAGTTATATTAGCTATACCTTCTTTTCCAGGAACAACAGCATTTCCCTTACCACTTCTTAAAATTAGCTCTGTACCTTCTTTTCCATATATCGTTTGTCCAACTTGAACTAAAACTGGCTTAAAACTAGAATCTGGAATTACAGGAGTAGTTTCTGTTTTATCAGAATTATTTCCGCTGTTATTAGTACCAACTGTTGTATTTATTATTTCTAATACTTGATTTATTTTATCATCTACATAGCTTTTTGCAACAAGAGGATCGTCAGAGCCTCCAGCATTTCCAACTGCTATAGTAGTTGCTAATAATGTAGTTGCTAAAAATATTTGTATACCTATTAAAATTTTATTTTTCATATAATTTCCCCCTAGTAAAATTATGTTCCATTTTTAATCTTTCTTATTTCTTCTAGTTGTTCTTTTAGAAGATTTTCATTCTGATTTGCCTTATCAAGAAGTATTTTCATTTTTTCTTTTAATACATCTTCATATCTTTCAAGCCCTAAAAACATTCCTTCCATTTGTGTAGTAAGTTTTTTTGCATCTATATCACCAGTTCGTACATCTCCACCGCTAGGCATATTTAAAACATTTAGATAATATTCTATCTTAGGGTCATATATAAGTCCTATCATAGGTACATTTTTTAAAGCAGAAAATAATAAAGTATGCAATCTCATACCAATAATAAGATTCATTTGTCCTATTATACCAAGAATTTCATCTGGTTTATACTTATTATTTAAAATATAAGCATCTTGCTTCATCTCATACATAACCTTTTTAGATATTTCAGTATCTTTTGGTTGCTCCATAGGTATAAATAATACAATCTTACCTTGTTTTATCATATTATCACAAGCCTTGGCTACCTCTTTAATATATTTATCTACAAATTTTGTCTTAGTCCAGCTCCTAACAGATACCCCTATAATTTCTTTATCTAAAGGAATTCCTTCTTTTAATAACAATTCTCTTGCCCTTTCATCAGAGATAGACTTTAAGGTGAAGGCAGCATCAGCAGTTACATATATATCTGGCTTTTTAACTCCCATATCTAGCAAATCTTCTTTAGAAAATTCTTCTCTTAAAGTGATTAAATCTACATTATCTACAACAAGTCTTACTAATGCTCTATTTATAGAGCCCTTCACCGGACCTATACCATTTGAATATAGCATCACTCTTTTCTTAAAAAGTTTAGCAAATTTTATTATACTAAGATAATATAAAAGCGAACGTGTGCTAGTGCCATTTTGTATTAAAGTGCCTCCACCAGAAAGTATGATATCACTTTTTAAAATAGCTCTCGCCACTTCAACAGCATTAAATCTTTGAACAGAATTAATATTATATTCGGTTTTAGTAAGCTCTGGTATATGAGATATAGCAGTTATATTTACATCATCGGCCATTTCTTTTATATTTGTTGTCATAGCCATAAGAGTTGCTTCATCTCCACAATTCCCATATCCATGATACCCAGCTATTAATAAGTTTATCATTGCTTATCCCTTCTTAATCTATTTTATTTTGCTTATAATTTATATACCAAAAATGCATAAGCACCGCCGTCAAAAGCCAAAAACAACTTGTCATCATAGGTACTTCAAACACATTTTCCACAAAATTATGCACTATAACTCCAAAAAGCCCAGCTAATATACCAATCTCCAGCTCTCTAGAAGTTTTATCTTTTGTTATTCTTATTGTTCTAAATCCATTTATCACTATCTGATACATAAGCATAACAAAAGCAAATAACCCAAAAATACCTGTTTCCACAGCAGTTTTTAAATAATAATTATCCATATAAAATGTTTTTACCATCTCTGTATCCACAAGATAAGATAAATCATTATTTATAGCAACAGCTCCGCCAAAATGCCCAAGTCCAACTCCAAATAATGGCGTGCCAGATAATATTTTAAGGCCTGTTATCCATCTAACCAATCTGCCTCCTCTTAAAGAGCTCTCTATATATTCTGGACTTAGCATATATGTTATTCTGCTAGATATTCCCGGTACTAATACTATAGCTAATACTCCAAAGACTATAGCTGGTATTAATAGTCTTTTATCTTTTAAAAATACATAAACTAATATAGCAACTCCAAATCCTATCCAAGCCCCTCTTGAAAATGTGAAGATGAGGCAAGCTACCATCATAAACGATAAAAAATAAAATAAAACTTTAAATTTTTTCCCTTTTGATATAGCACCAAAAGATAAACATAGAGGTAAAGCTAATGTAATAAGAGAGCCTAAAATATTAGGGCTTGTAAGAATAGAAAAAACTCTAGTTCTAACACTAGCTTCTTTACTGTCTACCCAACCAGCTGGCATCTCTACTCCTATTATGTATTGATACACACCATGTATAGCCATTAGAGATACAACAAGTACAAACACAAGGCAAACTTTTTTTGCTCCTTTATCATCTTTTAAAAGCTGGAAGATGACAAAATACCAAAGCATATATTGAATAACTGCTCTAAGACCTTCAAAGGATATTTTATAGTCTGGAGAATTTAAAATAAAGACAATTAGCATAGCTACAAAAAATAAAATTATAGGTAAATCTAAAGGAGCTTGCTTAAATCCATCTTCTTTTCTATATCTTGCGTATTTATAAGCCCAAACTAAGAGCATACCCATAAATAAAAGCTCGTCCCAAACGCTAGCAAAGCTTGGAACAAAAAGCCTAAGAGCATAGTCTATAAAAGGATAAAGACAAAGAGCATATGTTATTATTTGGTAGTCTGATAAAACTAAGCCTGCTAAAACAATAAGGATAAAGAAAAATAAAACTTTTTCTATACCTAAAAATGCTCCAAAAAATCCACCTATTATAGCTAATAATATTAAAATAATTAGGGTTTGTTTTTTCACATTTTCACCAACTTATAAATAATACTTTTTTTATAACAATTTTCATTAATTCCTAAAACATATAGCATAAAAGATATAAAAATAAGAGTAGCAAAAATATAAAGGTTTGAAGATTTATTTATTATAGACCCTATAATATATGCAAGAGAAAAAGCACTAAACAAAATAGAAGCTAAAGAAAACTTTTTATCTAGCTTCATAGCTTTAAAGTTTTTTGTCTCTTCACAAATCTCACTACCTTTTAGACATTTTTTGCAAATAAGATTAATAAAATCCATAATTTTATCTATAACACGTATTAATTTTCTAAATAGTTTATAAGAAAAACTAGATAAAAAATAAGGGTTTTTTCTTATATATCTTTCAAATATTTTATATAAAAAACTAGCTTTAAAACTAGTAGATAAATTTGTCATAAATATTTTAAATTTGCTATTGTTATAAGGTTTTATAATTATTTTATCAAAAATTTTGTATAAAAGACTTTCTTTTATAAATAAAGGCATAAAAACACTCCTATTCACCAGTAGTATTTTGTATATCTTTTAGCTGTATATCTCTAACTTTACAGTTTGCTTCAAACTGTTGCGTTTTTAATATAAAGTTATAGTTTACACGAACTTCTTGATTTCCTGCTTTTAAGATAGGATTACTAGCATTTACCTTATCTTTTATAACAACTGTTATATCTTTCCAAATAGGGTGTTCTTGTAAAAGAGCTTCTCCATCAGAATTTGTAGTTATATAAGCTGCCGGTTTTACATCTACAGATACTATCTCTGCATTAGTAAATACATTATTAGCTACTAATTTATCACCCGGTTTTAAAATCTCTGCCGCCTCTGGCACTATAGAGTTCCCATAAAGCGTTACATATATTTCTTTTTCTCCGTTTACAAGGTTTTGTCCTTCTGCATTTCTTGAAGAACTAGTAAGTCTTATCCCCACTACAGCTATAAGAGCTATTATTACAATACCTACAAGTAAATCAACTACATTGACAATACCAAAAAGTTTACCATTTTTATCTATCATATTGTTTCTCCTTTACAATATTTTTATATATTTCTATATGCGTATGAGCCATTTTATTATCTGAAAAATTTTCAGACACATAGTCATAAAAGTTTTCACCAAATTTTTGGATAAGACTTTTATCTTTTAGCAATATTTCTATTTTTTCGGCTATATCTTTGCTATCTTCTGGCTTTATAAGAAATCCCGTTTGATTATCTTTTATCATTTCTGGAATACCTCCTACTGCCGTTGCAACTGTTGCCTTTTTTAGCCTAGCCCCTTCTAATAGAGCATAAGGAAAGCTTTCTGAATAGCTTGTCAAAACATTTATATCTATAGCATTATAAAAACTATCTATATCTTTTAAAAAACCTAACATCTTTATATTATCTTCTAACTTATTTTCCTTTATATATGATTTTAAGCTATCTTCTAAACTGCCACTACCTGCTATTAAAAACATAAGGTTTTTGTTTTTTTCTAATAGTATTTTAGCAGATGCTACAAAATGTTCTAGTCCTTTTACTGCTTGAAGCCTAGCTGCTATACCTATATAAGTATAATTTTTATTATATTCTATATTATGAGCTTTAAAAAACTCTTCTTTAGGCATAGGGCGTATATCCTTTGTCATATCTATACCATTATAAATAACCTTTAGCTTATTTTCATCAAATCCTCTTGATAAAAGCATATTTTTAAAAGCATTTGTAACTGCTAATATATAGTCAAACTTTCTAATAGATATAGCATTTATAGGCATAAATATAGCTTGTTTATAAAGACTATCTTTAAAATCTAGCTTATAATCACTATGCAAAGTTGTTATAAAAGGTATATCTATAGAATTTTGTATAAAAAAAGCTATATAATTTGCTCTAGCTCCGTGGCAATGGACTAAATCAAATTTTCCTTCTATAATATGCTTTTTTATTTCTAATATAGGCTTTATGCTATATCTTCTTTTTTGTTTTATTATTGTTGTAGGTATTTTTGCAAGCTTTGCTTCTTCTGTGAATATGCCTTCCATTATGCATAAAAGTTCTACTTCTATACCCTCTTTTATAAGCTTTTTAAGAAGTGTAATGACATGAGTTTTTGCTCCGCCACCATCTCCACCGCTTATTAAGTGAAGTACTTTCATTTTATTATCACACCCCAAAGCATTAATTTTGGTTTATTTTAGAGCCTTATCAAAAATTTCTGCTAACTTTTTTGTAAGCTCTTTTCTTTCATATTTTTTAATTATATCAAAATTTGGGCTAAAAGATTTTTTATCTTGCCACTCTTTATAACAAGAAAAAATAACATTTTCTATATCTTCTACATCGTCAGTATTTGCTACCTTACCTATATTAGCCTCTAACACTAAATCTTTAGCCACGCCATCTGGCAATATAGCTATAACTGGACGATTTGTATTCATATATTCAAATATTTTTCCTGTATAAAATGCATTTGCTCCTCTTCCCCCTCCTTCTATAAGGACAAGGGCATCAGATGCTATTTGATGATTTATACATACATTATGAGGAACGTATCCTATTATCTCTATTTCATCTTGCAAAGAAAAAGAGGAAATAAGAGCCATTAGCTTATCTTTATGATAATTTCCTATAAGCTCTACTTTTATACTATTTGGTAAAATAAGGTTTTTATCTTTTAAATTTTTAATAGCCTTAAAAAAATTATCTGGTTTTCTTCTGCCATATAAAGCACCAGTATATACCATAGTAAATTTTTTATTATGTCTTGGGCTAAAATCTATATCCTTAAAGTCTTCCTTATCATATCCATTTGGAATAACAAAGAAATTATCTCCTTTTAGATTATTATTCTTTATAAAATTATCCCTCATAACTGGTGTATTAGTTATAAGATAGTCTGCCATATCTAAAACAGACTTTTCCATATTCTTTTCTATCTTAGTCCTTATAGGATTATGTGGATTATCTAAGGTATATGGATTATTTGTCCATTCGTCCCTAAAATCTACTACCCATTTTATATTTGGCATCTTATTTTTTATATATAACCCAAGAAGATGGTCGCTATATGGAGCACTAGTTGTATAAATAAGCTTTATATTTTCTTCTTTTATGAGAGAAAGCGCCCTTTTTTTACTTTTTTCAAACCATATCCTAGCACTATCTGGAATCATAATTTTACTGATAACCTTTGCTGGTATTCTAAATATTCCATCTACTTCGCTTGTTTCATAAGCTTTTGTTCTTATTATTTTTGTATCCTTAGGAATATCCTCTAGTAATGTTTCATCTAAGAGCTTAGCAGTTTTTGTTTCTCTTGTAAATACTATAGGTTCATATCCAAAACTTCTAAGATGCTTTACAAATTTTACGCTTCTTTGCACACCAGAACCACCCATTGGCGGAAATTGATTTGCTATTATAAGAACTTTTTCCATTACTTTTCACCTAAAAGATAGTAATTTATATTATTTTCTTCTATTTGTTTTCTATCAAAGAAGTTTCTAGTATCTAAAATATTTTTATCTTTTAATAGAGAAGATACCTTTTTAAAATCTATATCTTTAAACTCGTCATGATTTACAGCAAGCACCATAAGACTACTGCCTTCTAAAGAAGGATAAAGCTCCATATTATCAGTTATATCATCTTTCACATGTGGCTCACAAATATTTAATTTTAAGTTTTCTTTCTTAAGCATATCTATAAGATGCATTATAGGGCTTTCTCTTACATCATCTATATTTGGCTTATATGTAGCACCTAGTATAGATATAGTTTGCCCATTAAAACCACCTAATATAGTTTTTATCTTTTCAAATACAAAGCTTGGCATACTATCATTTATAAGTCTTGCTTGTTTTATAAGCTTAGCATTTTCAGATTTTTCTACTAAAAACCAAGGGTCAAGAGCTATACAATGTCCGCCAACCCCAGGACCTGGGCTTAATAGATTTACTCTTGGATGTTTATTAGCAAGCTCTATTACTTCAAATGCATTAACTCCTAGCTCTTCGCTTATTTTTGCAAGCTCATTAGCAAGTGCTATATTTACGTCTCTAAAAGTATTTTCCATAACCTTGCACATTTCAGCAGTTGTAGAAGTTGTTATAAAAATTTCTCCTTCAACTATACTTTCATAAACTTTTTTAACTTCAAGACTAGATTTTTCGTTTATACCACCAACTATACGGCTATTTGTTCTAAGCTCTTCTATAACTCTTCCTGGCAATATACGCTCTGGAGAATGTGCCACTAAAAGCTCTTCTCCAAGAACAAGTCCTGTTTCTTTTAATATAGGAAGCATTAAATCTTCTACTGTTCTTGGAGGAGAAGTAGATTCTAAAATAACTATATTACCCTTTCTAAGATGAGGCACTATAGCTTTAGTAGCGCTTTGTACATAACTCATATCTGCCGTTTTGTCCTCATTTATAGGTGTTGGAACAGCTATTATATATACATCACAATCTGGAGGGCAAGTAGTTGTTGCGCTTAAGGTGCCTTTTTCTACACAAGATTTAACAAGCTCTAAAAGGCCTGGTTCTTCTATAATAATTTCACCTCTATTAAGAGCATCTACTGCTTTTTGGTTTAAGTCGTATCCAATAACTTTATGCCCTTTGCTAGCAAACATAGCAGCAGTAGGCAGTCCTACATATCCAATACCAATCATACATATTTTTTTCATATGCTTAAATCCTTTCTATAGCTTAGTTTTTAAAAACAAAGTTTATAGCTAATTTTACTACAAAAAATCATTTTTACATTATTTCCATTTTACCACTTTTTAAGACTTTTAACAATAATTATTTTAGTTTTTGCGTCTTAGCTTATTTAATATAAAATCTATTTCCTTTTTTATTTCACCTGTTATATATAAAAATATAAAATAAAGTATCATAGCTATTATAACAATTAAAGCTAATGTAATTATATTGCAAGAAATATATCTTTTTATAAATAATATAAATAAACTCATAACAAAACAACTTATTATAATTCTAAAAAGAGATTTTTTATTTAGAATAAAAGGCATTTCTTTTTTTGTTCCGTATTTTGCAAGCATAAAATATAAAAGAAAAGATAAAAATGTGCTAAATGCTGCAAATTTATAGCCAAAATATTTTATAAATATAAGGTTTAAAATTATATTTATAACCCCACTTATCATACTTCTTTTAAATATTTCTTTAGTTTTTGCCTTTAGCTCCCAAGGCTTTATAGCATATTCTGTAAGTCCGAGAAAAAGCATACCACAAGCTACAAACCCCATAATATTATTGCCAGAAAAATATTTTTCTTCAAACAATACCTTTGCTATAAAATCTGATAAGCAAAAAACACCAAAAACTGCCGGAATAGATATAAGAAGATATGTTCTTATTGCATTTGATATAAGCCCTTTTGCCTCTTCTTGTTTTCCTTCGCTCCAAGTTTTTATTATGGTAGGATAACTCCCTCTCATAGCACCAGCTGCTAATAGCGTAAAAGCAGAAGCTATTATAGAATAGTTTGTCTGATATATCCCAACACTACTTTCATCTAAAAAATATCTTATTATATATATATCAGATTTATTTAAAACAGAGGTAGCAAACATATTTCCCATAAGAGGAAGCCCGTATATTTTTAAAACAGATAATATTTCTTTATCATAAGCTTTTATATTTATATATTTTATTATATCTAAATTTATTATTCCTATAAAAGCTGTTATAAAATCAAATATAATATAGCTTACAAATATCCATTTTATATCTGTACCAAAAACTTTATTTAAAATTATTATAAATACCAACTTCCCTATTACATTTATAGTAGATAAAACAAGATTTAACTTACTTTTCCTAACACCTGCAAGTAGCCCTATAACAAGTTGTGAAGTATTATAAGTAAAAAACATACCTATACTAGCTAAAAGTAAGCCTGTAGGAAAAAATTCTTTTATACTAGATAAAAAAGGCATATTTATAGCTAAAATAAAAAAGCTTGATATAAATAAAAATATAAAATTTACTTTAAACCAAGAAAAGAAAACTGTAGAATAAAATTGTTCTTGCTTTTTTTCTATCTCATATTTATGAATATATCTTAATACTGACTGTACTAACCACTGAATTAAAATCATAGCTACTGTTGTTATAGCTATATTTATAGAAGAATATTTACCAACCTGGCTTGGAAGATAAATATAAGACATAGCAGATATAGTAAGAACTCCTACTAGTCCCTCTATTATTTTTGCTATTAGATATATTATAGTATCTTTAGCTATCTTTTGATTGTGAGACATTCTAGCCCTCCTTTTAGCTTTATTTTTTATATTATAACTAAAAATATATTATTTGTCTATAAAATATAAAAAGGCTAGGGCTTTGACCTAACCTTTAGTTTTTCCTATGTTTTTTCCTTTTTCTCTTAAATTCATACATATTTTCATCAGCTATCTTAATTATTTCATCTCTTGTAAAACTATTATCTGGAAGAATTTCCACTATACCATAACTTAAAGAAGTTTGATATGGCTTATTAAAATTTTTCTGTATAGCAATAGCCTTATCATAACAACGTAAAGTGCATTTTATAGTGGCATACATATCTGTTGCCTCTAAGACAATTATAAACTCATCTCCTCCAATTCTTCCAATAACTTTCCCTACAAATTCTTCGTTTAATATGTTAGATACTTCTTTTATATAAAAATCACCTTCATCATGACCATAAATATCATTTGCTGTTTTTAAACCATCTATATCTATAAAAACTAAAGAGAAAAAAGATTTATCCTTTAAAAGTTTATCTATTTTTTCATAAACAAAATCTCTTTTAAAACAAGACGTAAAATAATCATAATTTGCTTCAGTTTCTAAATGTTTTAAATATAATTCATCTTCCTCAATTTCTTTTTTCATATTTTCCGTCTTAAAAGCATATAGATTTAACTTTGAAATAAAAAAAGAATAAAACATTGTTATTTTAAAACTTACTAAAGCATATATACTTATCTTTATAATAAGTATTGGTAAAAACTTTAAACTTTCTTTTAAATATAAAAGATATGTATTGCAAATAAGAAAAATAAAAATCATAAATACAAATATTAAGGAAACTTTTAAATTCTTCTTATCAGATAATATCACATCAACATTATAATTTGAAAATAATTTAAAAAATACTATTATATATAAAATATTAACTATATCTGTTATTATATTAATCATCAACATTAAATTTATATTATCTATTATGTTATAAATAGGAATATTGTATATTATATTACATAATGATATTATAATAAATTTTATTGAAAAGAAATTTATTATGTAATTTGCGGTAATAAGAAAAGTTTTTATCTTTTCAGCTTTATAAACAACTGTAAAATCTACATATAAAACTAGCAAACAAATTAACATAACTATCCATTCTGGAATATTCATCCTCATTTTTGAAGCTAAAAAACAAATTAATAAATTTATAATTATTGCAATACAAATATTATAATCTCTTTTTTGAGTTGTAGTTGCAAATAAGTTTTTAGAATATATAAAAACCAAACCATTATATATTATAAAAACCATAAAATAGACTAATTGTAACATTTAAGCATTTTCTCCTTTAAAACACTTTTTATTATATCGCATTTTTTCATCTGCAAGTTTAATAACTTCATCCATTCCAAGCTTTATAGTTTGCTCATCTACAAAAACATATCCCATGCTAGCAGATACAGTATAATTTGGAGTTTTTCTATCTATTTCTTCCAAGTTTTTTCTAATTTTATCTTCTACTTCTTTAAGATAAGTTTCTGTAACATTATTTAATAAAATTAAAAACTCATCTCCACCTATCTTAGCAATTAAATCATTCTCTCTTACAGCATTTTTAATCGCTTTGCTTACATTTAAAATATATTCATCACCGAAATCGTGCCCTAAAGTATCATTTACAAACTTTAACTTATTTATATCTATAAAAAATATACCAAAATTAAATATATTATTATCAAATTTGCTCTTTATCTTAGAAACTATATATTTTCTATTATAACAACCAGTTAAATTATCTTTTAAAATTTTATCTTGCATATTTTTCTTATTTATTATATTTTTAACTCTTAGTACCTCAAGCTCTTCTGCTTTTTGTTTTAAATTATCTAAATTTGAATTTTTTACAGTATAAAAAAATAATATGTAGAATATAAATAATGTCATAATAGCAGAAAACATAAGTGCAAAAGAAAGTTCTATTCTAAAATCTTGAGAATTTAATATTAAAATATCAACAAATGTGCATAACAAAATAAACATTATAACCGATGATATTATAGTACAATATTTAATATTTGAAGATATTTTCTTTATATCTTCTGGAGATATAATCTTACTACATATGTAAAAAATAATAAATAAAGCTATAAAAAGCAAAAGTAAACTAAAAAAATATAAATTTGGAGAGAAAAATAGCTCATATGGTTTAATATTTATAAATTGGCAATATAATGCTATTATGAATATATGTGCAGAACTTATATTTATAACTAATATACCTGAATATAAGAAAGATTGAGGTAAATAATGTTTTTTTAATTCACTAAATTCTATAGTAAGAGTTATTAATGCAACAATATATGATATATAATAAGGAGCTTTAAAAAAATATAAAGTTAGCATAATTAATGTATTTATAGCGCTAAGCTTTAAATAATGCATTTTATCTTTTCTAAAATCTATAATAAGTTTTGATATATAACCAAACGTACAATAGTTAAAGATAAAAAATGTAATAAAAGAAATTATCATTAAAAAAAATTCCTCCTTATTAAAAAATAGTGTAATAATTGTATCATAAATTTACCAAAAAATCAATATAAATAGAATATATTTCCGAAAATATTAACTAAAAGTATAAAAATAAATATTGTAAAATAGCAAAAATAGACAAAAAAAGACGGAAAATCCGTCTTTTAAAAAAATGCCGTTGGTGGGACTCGAACCCACACGGAAAAACCGCCAGATTTTGAGTCTGGTGCGTCTGCCAGTTCCGCCACAACGGCAAAATACACTAATATTATATAACTTAAAAACATATTTGTCAAACATTTTAATATTAAAAAAATCCAAAAATCTTAATATAAATTAAAAATTATTGGATTTTTGTTTCTATTTTTAAATTACCAGATAAACTTTTATCTTTACATTCTAAAATAACACTATATATTTGTTCTTTTTGTTGTTGAGATGACTTAAAACTAAAAGTATTTGAAGTCTTTGGTAAAATAGAAATAGAATTATTTATATTTCCATCTATATCTTCTATTCTTATAACAACATCTGACAAACCCGTATTTTCAAAATAAATACTACATATATTATCTTGGAGCATAACAAAATCATGTCTAAAAATTTTAGTTTTCATATCTTTTGTAATATTTTTACTATATGTGTAATTTTCCTTTATTATAGCTTCTCTTGCATCTCTAAGTTTTGGGATATTATCACTATAAGTTGTATTCATTTCTTCAATACTAATAGTTATATCGCTATTTTGGTTATATTTAAAAAGATACACACAAGAAAATAATACAAAAATACTAGATGCTATATATAAATATTTTTTATAAAAATTTACTTTTATAATTTTATTCTTTTTATTATCTAAAGTTTCTATATTAGATAATATCCTACGCTTTAAATTATCGCTTGGATTTAAATCTTTTATGTTTTTTAATTTTATTATAAGTTTTTCTAAATTTTCAAATTCTTCTTGACAAGTAGCACAATTTTTCATATGTTCTTCAAACGGTTTTAGCTCTTCTTGTGGTAGCTGTTGATCTATATAATCTATCATCTTATCGCAAGCCTCTTCACATTTCATAGTCTACCTCCTTTAAACTAAGATATAAATTTAAACGTTTAAAAACATATTTTGTTCCATAACTAGCTAAAATTTTATAACTTTTCTTAGAGCAGTCCTTGCTCTATTTAACCTAGATTTTACAGTCCCCAACGTTAGCCCTGTTATAGCTCCTATATCCACATAGCTAAGTCCTTTTATGTCTCTTAAATATATAAGCGCTCTTTGTTGTTCATTTATCATTAAAAGAGCTTTTTCTATTTCATTTATATTTTCTTTTTGTAAAACAGCTTCTTCCGGGCTTAAATCTTTAGATGGAATTTCTAAAGAAAAGCTTTTATCTTCTCCTTCAATATTTTTATCTAAAGAAATATAATTTTTACCTTTTTTCTTCCTAAGCTCATCTATACAACTATTATATGCTATTGTATAAACCCAAGTTTTAATACTTTGTTTCCCACTACATTTTTCAATATTTTTATAAAGCTTAATAAAAACATCTTGAGTTATATCTTCGGCGTCTAAAGTGTTATTTAACATTCTAAAGGCTAAATTATAAACCATTTTTTCATATTTATCTATAAGAAGCTCAAACGCATTTGTATTACCTTTTAATATTTCATTTATAATTTCTATATCCATAAAAACCTCTTTAAAAAAAGCTAAAAAACCCTAGCATTCCAAAAATACTTCCTATAAAAAACCCAAAAATAATATCTAAGGGATAGTGTACTCCTGCCATAACTCTGCTAATCCCTGTTATTATAGCTAATAAAAAAAATAAAAAAGAAAATCTTGGAAATACAGCAGATAAAGCAAAACTTAAAACCATAGCACTAGCAGAATGATTACTAGGCATAGAGTTTCCACCTTTATGTTTTATAAGACTTTTTATAGGCATAGCCTCAAAAGGTCTTTTAGATTTTATAATTTTTCTAAGCATTTTTGCTATTAATATAGTTATAAAAGGATAAAATATATATCTTTTTAAAAGCATCTGTTTATAAAACAAGATATATATAAACCCTAAAGCGTATAAGACAAAAAATGTATAACAAGAAAAATTTGTTATAAAAACAGTAGTTTTTTTATATCTACATCCTATAGAAAAAATAAATTTAAAAATTTTTTCATTTAGTGTTATAATAACCATTCCCCTTCAAATACAAACTTTGCTGGACCTGTCATATATACATTATTATCAGTATCCCAAGATATATATAAACTGCCTCCTAATAAATCTACTTTTACATTTTCTCTATTGCTTTTATCATTTAAAAAAGAGGCTACAACACTAGCACAAGTCCCCGTGCCACAAGCTAAAGTTTCTCCGCTTCCTCTTTCATATACACGCATCTTAAGATGATTTTTATCTAAAACTTCTACAAATTCTATATTTGCACGCTTTGGAAAAGCCTTATTACTCTCTAATTCTTTTCCATATTTATCTATATCAAAATCATCTAAATTTTCTATAAATGCTACTGCATGTGGATTACCCATAGAAACACAAGTAAAAGTGAATTCTTTATCAAAAGCCTTAAGCTTTAAATTTTTTACTGGATTTTCTTCTGATATAACCGGTATAAGCTCTGGACTAAAAATAGGCTCTCCCATATTTACTTTAACCATAGAAACATTATTGTTTTCGTCTTTTGTAAAATATAATGTTTTTATGCCGGCAAGAGTTTCTACTGTTATCTCATCTTTTTGACATATCCCCTTATCATAAACAAATTTTCCAACACATCTTATCCCATTACCACACATTTCAGATTCAGAACCATCACTATTAAACATTCTCATTCTACAATCTGCTACATCAGAAGGCATAACAAGGATAAGACCATCAGAACCAACACCAAAGTTTCTATTACTCATTTTTATAGCTAAATCTTGTGGATTTTCTATATTTTGTGTAAAACAATCTATATAAACATAGTCATTTCCACAACCTTGCATTTTTGTAAACTTCATAGCTACCCCTCCTTATATTATTTTAAAAAATTGTTCAAATTTACTTATTATAACAAAGTTTCCTTTTACTTTAAGTCTTCCAAGCATAAAGGCTTTTTGTAATGTACATCTTCCTTCTAAAACTTCTTGCCATACTATGCTATCAGAAATAATAGTAACATCAGCAGATGGACTAAAACCATCTGTATATGTGCATTCTCCATTTATAATAGTCAAAAAGCCATTAAATATTTCTTTTCCCGATATATTAAGCTGAATAACTACGTTTATACCAGTAGCTAGTTGTGGTTGGAAGTAATGATATAGGCTTTGTGTTCTTTGTTTTAAAGAATTTATGCTAGGCGATATATTTTGCTCTTGATTTTCATAACCTTTAGATATCATTTTTGTAATATTATTTATATCATTTTGTTGTGAATTATTAAAATTATTTACATTTGTATTTAAATTTTGTTTGCTTTGATTATTATATTTATTCACAAGCTCATTAGAATTCATAGTCTGTAAAATACCATTTATATTATTTTGATTTTTGTTATAAACATTTTGAACTATATTATCAACATTAGGTTCTTTAATATAGTTTTGGTTAGAGTTTTCCACCTCTTTTTTATACAAATTAGCAACTTGAGACCCTGTAAGACTTCTCACTTGTTTTTCATTTTGCATTTGAGCTTGTGGTGCTTGATTTTGCATCTGCTGTTGCTGATTTTGCATAATAGTATCTTGCTTTATTATATCTTGTATATCATATGTCTTCTTTTCTTCTTGCTTTGCCTTTGTCATAGCAGAATTTTTAAAAGGTCTTGATATAAAAAATTTTCTATTTTGCTTTAAACTGCGGTAAAAATCTTCAGCATATCTTTCTATCATTTGTTTTATTTCTTCGGAATTTTTTATATCCATTAGATATTCTTTAGATATTGTCATATTATTAAGAACAAATCCTCCAAGGCTATTTATAAGAGTATTCATATATGAACCTGCAAGATACTCGCTATTATCTAAAGAAGTAATAATATTCATACAAGGCTTATCAGACAAAACTTCTCCATATATATTATAATCTAAGTGTTCAAGAAAAGTTTGCATACAACCATTTATAGAAAATCTTTGGGCAGTTGTCGCAAATATTACTCCTTGAGATTTTTGTATGTGTGTAAAAATAGTTTCCATTATAGGATGCTTTGTTCCATCAAAATAGTCTATTTCAAGCTTTGGCAAATCTATCATATCTACTGTAACACCAAGTTCGTTTAAAGTGTTTTTAAAGATTGAAAAAATATAGTCTAAGTTTTGTTCAAAAGGAGAAACTCCTGTATATATACAAACTGCTTGCATAATTTTCCTCCATTAATTCTATTTTATATTCCAATTTTTATCAATTATTTTTATTATACCACAATATTTATCATATATAAAGATAGATTTTTAAAATTATAATATCCTATATATTTTATATTTATATATTATATATTATTTTTAATATTTTAATTCTAAAGCTTGGCACATTATTATAAGTTTTGAATAATATGTATTATAAAACTTTAGGAGGTGATTTAAAATATAAAAATTAAATTATAAATATTGATTTTCTCTCTAAAATATTATAATAACCATTATCTATATTATCGGCTATAAAAATAAAAACCATATTGAAAAATTTCAATATGGTTTTTAAATATTTAAAAATTATTTTGTTTTATAAAATCATCTATTAAGTATATAGTTTTTTGTTGTTGCTCTTCTCTTGATATTTCTGCTTTACCGTCACCTTTTTGCTCTCCATAATTGCCAAACATTGCGTGATTTCCCCCATCTAGCTCTATTTCATTTTCTCTTCCATATAATTTAGTTTTATCAAGTATTAAATCATTAGAACCATATATAACGATAGCTTTATCATAAGGAACATCTTTATATATGTACGCACCTAATAAAATAAGCCCTTCTATCTTATCAAGATTATCCGCAGTATAGCCACTTGCTATAGCTCCACCAAGAGAATGTCCAGCCATATACCAAGTTTTTATCTGGGGATTATCGTTTATAATATTATCTGCAATATTTTTACCTAGAAAAGCGAAATTTAAAGGCATCTTTGGTAAAAAGCAGTTATATCCATTTTGTGATAATTTTTCTAAAATAGGAAGATATGAAATATATTCTACTTTTGCTCCTGGATAAAAAATTATACCTATATCAGAATTATCTGAAGATATACTTATTATATCATCTTCTTGTTTTATATTTTCTAAATTTAATAAACTATTTGCAATATCATCTGCTTTATAATAATCTAAAGAATATATATATATTCCTGCTATAGCTACACTAAATAAAACTATTATAACGCTTAAAACTATAAGAATAATTCGTTTTAAATTTTTAGACATACTCTAAATTATCTCCATACCTAAAATATTTTTCATATAGTCTATTGAAAAATTATGTTTATCATTATCAAAAGAGGCACAAGCAGATTTTTTTAATTTTAATTTTACTTTTTTATTTTTATTTACATAAGCATTATAAAGAGCTATAGCCGTTTGTAACACACAAATATCAGTTACTACCCCACAAAGAATAATATCATCATATTTATTCACAATATCATCTAAATCATTAGTATCTATACAATATCCTTTCTTTTCTATTATTATGCACTTTTCTTTGATATCATTTAATTTTCCATAAGGTTCTTGACCCTTAGTTCCTTTTTCACAATGTATATTAAAACTTTTACTTTCTGGATGATTATCCCAGTTTTCTCTGTTATGACTATCTAATGTAAATATTATATCTTTATTTTTATCTAAACACCCAAGAGCTAAGCTATAAATATTATCCTCTATATCTCTTGCGTTTTGACCTACAGTTAATAATCCATCTTCTGCTACAAAATCATATTGATAATCTATAATTATAAGAGCTTCTTTCATATTTTCCTCCCTATAAAAACATTATTTATATTTTATTTTTAATACTAAAATTAATATAGAACATTAATTTAACAATGTCAATAAATTAATTATCGTATTAATTAATATTTTATTATAAATATATATTATTTAATACTTTCTAATAAATAATATATAAAAATAAAAGTTAATATTAATAATATACTTTTTTATAGTTTTTATTTTGATTTTTGGAAAAAAATAATATATAATTATTAAATAAAAAAATATATATAAAGGATTGATACTATGGAAAAAGAAAAATTTTATATAACAACACCTATATACTATACAAATAACTATCTTCATATTGGACATTCTTACTGTACAATAGCTGCCGATACTATGGCAAGATATAAAAAGCTTCGTGGATATGATGTAAAATTTTTAACTGGTTCTGATGAACACGGCCAGAAAATAGAAGAAGCAGCAAAGCAAAAAGGCATATCCCCTAAAGAATATGTAGACCATATAACAGAGCATATGAAAGAACTATGGAAACTATTAGATATAAACTATGACTACTATATAAGAACTACTGATGAAAAACACGTTAAAGCAGTTCAAAAAATATTTAAAGCTCTTTATGATAAGGGAGATATCTATAAAGGACACTATGAAGGACTTTACTGCACACCTTGTGAAACATTTTTTACAGAAAGCCAACTTAAAGATGGAAAGTGTCCAGATTGTGGAAGAGAAGTTCATAATGTAAAAGAAGAAAGTTATTTCTTTAGACTTAGCAAATATCAAGATGCTCTTATAAAACATATAGAAGAAAACGAAGACTTCATAAGCCCTGCCTCTAGAAAAAATGAAATGATAAACAACTTTTTAAAACCAGGGCTTGAAGATTTATGTGTATCTAGAACTTCTTTTAAATGGGGTATACCTGTTACATTTGATGAAGGACACGTAGTTTATGTATGGATAGATGCTCTTTCAAATTATATAACTGCTCTTGGATATGGCTCTGATGATGATAGCGATTTTAAAAAATATTGGCCTGCAGATGTTCACGTTGTAGGTAAGGAAATAGTAAGATTTCATACTATAATATGGCCTGCTATGCTTATGGCTCTTGATTTACCTTTACCAAAACAAATTTTTGGACACGGCTGGCTTATAATAGATGGAAGCAAAATGAGTAAATCTAAAGGTAATGTAGTAGACCCTAAACTCCTTATAGATAGATATGGAGTAGATGCTATAAGATATTTTTTACTTAGAGAAGTGGCTTTTGGACAAGACGGAAACTTTACTAACAAGGCTCTTATAGAACGTATCAATTTTGACCTTGCTAATGACCTTGGAAACTTAGTATCTAGAACTGTTGGTATGGTTCAAAAATATTTTGGAGATAAACTTCCACTTACTCAAAAAGAAGCTCCTAATGTTTCCGAAATAATAGAGTTTACTAAAAATGTAGTGATAGATACAGAAAAATATATGGACAAAATGCAATTTAGTAATGCTCTTAATGAAGTTTGGAACTTAGTAAGAAGATTAAATAAATATATAGATGAAACTTCTCCTTGGGTTCTTGCAAAAGATGATTCTCAAAAAGATTTATTAGCTAATATTATGTACGTTTTAGCAGAAGGACTTAGAATTTGTGCTATCCTTATATCTCCTGCTATGCCAAATACGGCAAATTCTATATTTAGACAACTTTGTATAGAAGATGCTTCTCTTAAAACTTGGGATAGTGCTAATGAATTTGGTAAAATGAATAAAGATGTAAAAGTATTAAAAGAAGATGCTATCTTCCCAAGAATAGATATAGAAAAAGAGCTACAAGAACTTGAAGATATAAAGCAAGAAAATATCAACAAAGCTAAAGAAAATAACCAAAAAGAAGAAACAAAAAAAGATGTAGAATGTAAAGAAGAAATAGGCTTTGAAGACTTTTTGAAAATGGATTTTAAAATGGGTAAAGTGTTAGAATGTGAAAAAATTAAAAAATCTAATAAATTATTAAAATCTAAAGTTAAAGTAGGCGATAAAGTATTACAAATCGTATCTGGTATAGCAAATCACTATAGTACAGAAGAAATGATAGGCAAAAAGGTTGTTGTGCTTACAAATCTAAAACCTGCTAAACTTTGCGGAGAATTATCAGAAGGTATGATACTTGCCGCAAGTGATGATAAAAATAATTTAAAACTTATAACTGTAGATGATAATGATGACATAATAGAAGATGGAGCGGAGGTAAAATAATGTATTTTGATACACACGCTCATTATGATGATAAACAGTATGATGAGGACAGAGATGCTCTACTGAAAGATCTAAATAAAAATAATGTTGGATATATAGTAAATATAGGAGTAGATATAAAATCGTCTTTTGCTAGTTTAGAACTTGCCGATAAATATCCTTTTGTTTATGCCTCTGTTGGCGTCCATCCACACGAAGCAAAAAATGTAAAGCAAGAAGACTATCAAACTTTAGAAAATTTATTAAAACAAGATAAGGTTGTTGCTCTTGGAGAAATAGGACTTGATTATTATTATGATTTATCAGATAGAGAAGTCCAAAAAGAAGTCTTTAAAAATCAGTTAAAAATTTGCGAAAATATTACAAAACCTGTAATAATTCATTCTAGAGAAGCAACAAAAGACACTCTAGATATAATAAAAGCTAGCAAGGTAAGAAAAGGTGTTGTTCACGCCTTTTCTGGTAGCCTTGAAGTAGCAAAAGAATATATAAATCTTGGATTTTATATTGGTGTTGGAGGAGTAATAACTTTTAAAAATGCTAAAACCCTTGTAAATGTAGTAGAAAATATACCTTTAGAATATATTTTAATAGAAACAGATGCTCCATATTTAACACCAGTACCTCATCGTGGAACAAGAAATAATTCCCAAAATTTGCGTTATGTGGTTGAGAAAATCGCAGAAATAAAGAGCATAGACAAGGAAATTGTAGAAAAAACAACATTTAACATAGCTAAAAACTTTTTTTGTATAAATTAAACGATATAAACTTGTTGCATAATTGTTACAAATATGTTAAGATATTACCTGTGATGATTACAAAATGTTTCATCTCAAGTAATATCTTTTTTTAATATCACTTAATAAACAGGCCTAACCAATCTCTAAAATATATCTTTTAGGCCTGATATAGGAGGAAATATTAATGATTAATAACTTATGTGGCAAACTTAACCTTTTAAACGTTAAGCTAAAACAAAAACATATCTTCTTTACTTTAGCTATGTTTTTCTCCACTCTAATAGGGACTTTAACTGCTTATGCACAAGAACTATTCGATGTTAGAGTAGTTATTGATGGCAAATGGCACGTATACAACACTAATATGAAAACAGTTAGTGAGCTTTTAGAAAAAAATAAAATAGAATTAGATAAAAAAGACATAATAGATACAGCTCTTGACACACCTATAGATAGAGATATGATTATAAAAATAAATAAAGCAGAAGACATTACATTTGTTATAGATAATAAAAAGGAAAAATCTTTTAAAACAAATCAGTCTACAATAGGAGTTGCTTTAAAAGAATTTAATGAAGAAACAAATCAAAATCTTTTCCTAGATGAAGGGCAAAGCTCTGCTGCAGATGTTGAAGATAATATGAAAATATATGTTTCTAACTATACTGAAAAAACAAAAACAACACAAGAAGACATACCTTTTGAAACAAAAACTGTAGAGAATCCTAATATATATGTTGGGAACAGTTTTATAAAAGTAAAAGGTGAAAAAGGTATTAAAGAAATAAAAACTAAAGAAATTTATAAAAATGATGAATTAGTTTCTTCTGAAAAAATATCAGAAGAAATAAAAAAACAACCAATAGCACAAGTTATAGAAAAAGGAACAAAACAATACGAATCTTCTACTCCAGTTGTATCTAGCAAAAATACTATAAAAACAGAAAAAGGAGTATTTACTGTTAGTAAAAAACTAAATATGCGTTCTACTGCCTATACAGCCGGCCCAGAATCTACTGGTAAAAGACCTGGAGATAAAGGATATGGTATTACTGCATCTGGTATGAAAGCTCAAAGAGGTGTTGTAGCTGTAGATACAAGGGTTATCCCTATAGGCACTAAGCTATATATAGAAGGATATGGATATGCTATAGCAGGCGATACCGGTTCTGCTATTAAAGGTAATAAAATAGATGTATTTTTAGATAGTTATACAGACGCTATAAACTACGGTGTTAGAAATGTTGATGTATATGTTTTAGGAGATAAAGTATCATAAAAAGAGTAGATAAATATCTACTCTTTTTATTTTAAATATCTAAATTTTTTTATTTAACTTGCTTTTAGCTCAAGTCTTAATCTATCTGCTATAAGTGCTATAAATTCACTATTTGTAGGTTTTCCTTTATGATTATTTATAGTATATCCAAATAAACTATCTATAACATCTATTCTTCCACGGCTCCAAGCCACCTCTATAGCGTGTCTTATAGCTCTTTCTACCCTACTAGGTGTTGTATTACATTTTTTAGCTATAGATGGATATAGCTCTTTTGTAATATAATTTAACACATCTATATCTCCTATAGCCATAATAATAGCCTCTCTCATATAATGGTATCCTCTTATATGAGCTGGAACTCCTATTTCGTGTAAAATATTAGTAACTCTTGTTTCTAAATCTATATTACTACAATTTAATCCGTTTTTATTCTCAAGCTTAGTACTTACTATAGGTTCTCTAAGCTGTTTTATCCTTGCTACTAAAAGCTCCATATCAAATGGCTTTGCTATGTAATGGCTAGCTCCAAGAGCAAATGCTCTTTGAGTAACTTTATCTTGCGTTACAGCAGTTAACATAATAAACATAGTTTGTAAATTACTATTTGCTAATTTTTCTAAAACACCTAAACCATCTAAATTTGGCATAACTTCATCTAATAATACTACATCTGGTTTTATTTGTAATATTTTTTCACAAGCTTCTTTTCCATCAAAAGCAACCCCAACTACATTTATATCTGGTTGTTTATCTAAATAATTTTTTAAAACATCACAAAAATCTTTATTATCATCTGCAATTAAAACGTTTATTTTATTCTTTTCCATAACCTTCTCCTTTAAAATTACTATCATTTTTTTGATATTTTTGATAGATATGCATTTGTATATCTTATATCTTTTGTTATATCTTCTCCAAACCAACTAGGTATGTCAAAACCATTTGCTTGCTCTAAGCTATCAAATTCCACTTCAATGTTCATAAATCCCTTTAAATTATCTTCATATATATCAAGCTGGGCCACAAAATTATCATAAAGTGGTATAATATATCTATATTTAGTTATTGAATTTCCTTCTATTTTTTCCCACAAATTATCAAATTCTTCTTTTGATAATTCAGTTTCTATCTCTAGCCTTTTTATATCACCTTTCCCTTTAAAAGTAAATATATAATTATTATCTTGTTGTCTTATTCTAAGAACCGGATTTGTAGAAATATATCCTTGTCTTATATATTGCTTTTTGTAGCCTTCTAAGTTTGGCAATTCTTTTACTAAAAATTTTCTTTCTATTTCAAAGCTTTTCATAAAGTTCCCTCCTAATATATCCTAATTATAATAAGATATATTAAGCTAAACTAAATGTCAAATCTTTTAAATTTTAGCCTAACAGTACAACCTTTTTGCTTATTATTAAATATATCAAAACTCCCTCCCATATCTTTCATTATATTTCTGCATATAGGAATACCAAGACCACTTCCATTTTCTTTATTAGTAAAAAATGGCTCATATACTTTTTGTAATATTTTATCATCTATTCCTATACCATTATCCACTATATCTACAACTAAATGTTCATCTTGTTTATAAACAGTAGTTTGAATTATCCCTTCATCTATTATCGCTTCTATAGAATTTTTATATATATTTGTAAGAAGTAAAGATACTTTAGATTCCACCCCTAAAATATTCATATCTTCAAAACTACAATAGCAATTAAAATAAAATTTTATATTCTCATAAATTTTATATCTTTCTAAATTATCTTCTATCATATCAAATATAAAAATTTTATCTTCTTCTATTTGCTTTGTTGGCTTACAAAATAACATAAAATCTGATATTATAGCTGATATTTTATTTATTTCATTTTTTATAACTCTAAAATTACTACTATAATGATTAACATCTTTCTCTAGCTCCAAAAGTTCAATATTAGCCTTTATAAGAGCAAGTGGATTTTTTACCTCGTGGGCTAAAGCTATAGTCATCTCTTCTGTAATACTCTCTTTGTTAAAATACAAAATCTATTCCTCCATTTAACTATTTTAAGGTAGCTTTATTTTCATACCTACAAATATTTTATTAGCATCAGTAATGTTATTAAGTTGCATTATCTCACTAATTTTTTTTCGATCCCCATATATTTTTTTACTTATAAGCTCTAAGCTATCCCCCTCTTCTACTACATAAGTTTTGTATTGTTTTTTATCATTGTTGTTTTGTGTTACTGTTTCCACTTTTGTAGTTGATTCTGTCGTTTCTTCTGTTTTTATGCTAGTTTCTTCTTTAGAAGTCTGTTCTATATTAGTAGTTTCTTGCATAGATATATCTTGAGCAAAAACACTTTGAACTTTATCATTTTTTACTTCAGATAATACATATCTATAGCTTTCATCTAATTTTACTAGCCTTTTTTCAAGCTCAGATATTCTATCATCACTTTGCATAAGCCCAGCACCCATTATAAAACAAACTAAAAATAAAACTGCACTTAACGAGCCAAATACATTTGTCATTTTTTTATATTCTTTTAGCATATTAGAATTTTTTTGATTATTTGCTTTTCTTGATATATCTAAAAGTTTTTCATCTTTTGCTCTAAATCTTTTTTCTTCAGATTTTGTTGTCAAAGGTTTATTATTTAGCATATATTCGCTCATTTGCTCGTTTTTTTCATAATATATGATAAAACCGCTTATATTGTAAAAATTATTGTCTAAAAACTTATAAAAACAACCTATATTTTCAAGTGGGTCATTAAGGAAAAAAACTTGATTTTTTTCTTTAAAAATTTCTTTATGATATTTTATGTATTCATCATTTATATAATCTGAAAAGCCTGGTTGAGAATAAAACCACCCAACTATCTTCTGACCATTAAAATATTTTTGTATCTGCTTATCAATATGTTCAAAGGATTTTTCACTAAATTTAATAATACCATTTTCTTGCATAGTATGTTCTGGCTTTATAGCTCCACTTATAAATACAATTTCGCTACCATCAACACTATAACTCTCTCCTACTAAAATAGCGCTTCTCTCTTCTCCTTTTCCTTCTTTGGCATACTGTTGCAAATATGTAAAGACATAATCTTCCATATATATTTTGAAGCTATTGTCTATACTGCCCATTTGTTTTATGTTTTTAGGCAAGTCAAAATTTTTGTTTTTTTCATTCATAAATAACGCTCCTTATAAAAAATGTAAGTTTTGTTAATTTATGAAAATATTATCATATATATTTTACATTTTATGGAAAAATTAGTCGATAGTCAAGGTTTTTTTTATACATTTTATTTGTAATTTTTTACATAGTTATCATATAGGCTACAAATTATATATACATTTATAATTAATTGACAAAATACAAATAAATGAATAAATAACACAAAAACATATTTAAGTGTATATTTTATTATTTTTTGAAAAAAATATATACTATTCTCAAACTAATATCTAAAATAATTATATATTTTAGTTAAAAACCATACAATATTTTAAGGAGATACAAAATTGATAAAAATATTACAAGATAATACAGATAATATAAAAAATTATGTAGACTGTTCTTCTAAGTTTGCTTTAGTAGAGCTTAAACAAATATTTATAGAACTTGTTAAAAAACAACCTACATACAAAGAAGAACTTATTTTTTTATGTATAGGTACAGATAAAGTAGTTGGAGATAGCTTAGGTCCTTTAGTTGGATATAAGCTTAAAACTTTACCTTCTATAGATAGAGTTTTTGTTTATGGAAGCTTAGAAAATACAATAAATGCTCATAATATAAATTCATCTATAAAAACTATTTATAATAACCATAAAAATCCTTTAATAATAGCTATAGATGCCTCTTTAGGTCATAAAGATAATATAAATTTTATTAATATTGGATCTGGAGGACTTTTAGCAAGAGAAAGCTTTGGAGCAAATATTACTTTAGTTGGTGACATTTTTATAAAAGGTATAGTAAATAAAAAAGGTCTGTTTAAATACAAGAATTTATCAAAAACAAGTCTAAGTCTTGTTATAAATATGGCAGATATAATAGCTAGTGCTCTATGGCAAGCAATATTTGAATTATAAAATAAAAAATCTATAAAAATTCCATCATATCTAAAATTTTTAATGTAAAAATATGTATTTTTTTGAATAAAAATCATTATATCTTTGTTTAATTCATTAAATATATATTTAGAATATAATTTATATTTATAAAAAATATGTGTATAATCCTAAAATCAAAACTACACTATTTTATAAATCAAAGTTTAATATATCTTATATATAATAAACCCTTATATTATATACTCGTTAAAAATATAAAAATAAAATTATTATATAAAAAAGCCGTATCAAATTTTAATACGACTTTTATATTTTATAATATGGTTGTTATTTTAGTTTTATTATCATAACTTATGCTTTTGCCAAATAAATTTGCTATATCTCTTATGCTGTAATAGTTTTTATCTTCAAAATTTATAGCCTCAAACTCTTTTTTTACTCCATCTATTTCTACAATTCTTTTAACTTTCATATATATTTTATCTCCTATTTCATTTTTAAAGTCTTTCCAAGCATTATAATCTTCAACAAAAGGCAAAGGACAATTTTTATGTGTTATATCATAATGTCTTAAAATATTTTGCTTAGATATATTATATTTTTTTAATAATAAATTAATAAGATATATAGCATTTTCTAAAGTTTTCTTTTCAAAATAAAATTTATTATATTTATCTTTTTTAGAGCATAGCTCTATACCAATAGAGTTTTCATTTCTACATTTCGTGTGATAATATGTACCCTTAGTTCCACAATGCCAAGAAGTATCTTTATCCTCTACACTTTGATATACTCCATTTTCATCCACAAAATAATGTGCAGAAGAGTTTCTATTTTTTCCTTTAAAATATTTACAATTACTTAATGCACTATCTCCATCATTAGCAGTATAATGTATAACTAAAAATTCTATTTTTTTATTTCTTCCTTCTCTAAAATTTGATTTATCAGCTGATAATTTATTTATTACCATTTTTTATATCCTCATCTGTAAATGTTTTGTCTAAAAATATTTTTATTCTATCTAAAATAAGTTTACTAAAATTAAACTGTAACTTTCTTAATACTTCTAATATACCCTCTGGCAAATTATGATTTATTTCTAAATAATTTTCTATTATGCTAGCAAGTTCTACTACCATAAAATAATAAAGCCCTAAATATACAATAAAATCTATTTGAAATGCCCAATTTAAAACATATAAAAGAAGAACTAATATAAGCTCTGCTATTTTTCCAGCTATTCCCCATTTTGCTTTTTTAGATACCCAAATCCCCTTTTTAAACCCTTTTATCCAGCCAAATATAGTATCTATAATCATTAATATAACTAAGGCTATAATATGTTTTTTCGTCTCACCTATAAAACTAGCAAAAAATCCTAATAGAGAAACTAGGCTAAGTTTTATTGCCTCTAAATTAAATTCCATATAATCACCATTAGTTAAGTAAAAGCATTAACTCTTCATATTCTTGTTGTGATATTCTATTTTTAGCTAAAAATATATCTAGCTTATTTTGAATATTATTCTTATTCTCAGATTTATTTAATATTATTTTTTTCATTATTTGATACATTCTAAATTCCTCCTTCAATTTCTAATAAACAATTTGAATATTCTACATTTGCAAGAATTTTCTCTTCTATTGTAGTTTTTTCTAAGCCATTGTCTTTTATTATATTTTCATCTATTATAGATTCTTTAACTACAAATCCATTTTCAAAAATAATAGTTTTAAATCCATTTTCTATCTTTTCAGATTTTATTTTCATTCTTATACCTCCAATTAAATTTCATCTAAAGAATATATATATCCACAACCTAAATATATATTTGAACCTTCTCTATTTTGTCCTTGATAAGTAATTCTTAAAGACTTTTGAAATTCTATAGGTTCATCTATAGCTTGTTGCCTTGTAAATACTATATATCTAGAAAAAGAGGTCCCTTCAAAATATCCTTGAACATATTCATCTACATATGTTATTTTAAATTCCTTTTTTTCTTCTGGAGAACAAGCACTAAGAGAAATTATATGTGGAGTATTTACAGAAGAAATTTGTATAATAGGAGCGTTATGCTCATTAGTTTTAGAATTTCCAGTTTTTACATTTGTATATATATTTTTATTTACTATACCAAAACCAAGAGTTCTACTATCACTAACTGGATAATTTTCAAAAGTTAGTTTATATTGAACTTCTCCATCTATTTCTACTTTAAAAACTCCATTTAATCTAAAAGAACTATTTATATATTTTTCTTCCAAAAAACAAGGAAGGTGTAAAAGTCTTCCCTTTCCTCTTATATCTAAAAAAACTTGATTTGAACTAGTTATATTTGTCCTATTAAATGTCATACGTTTATTAGGATATTCCCAAAAATTTTTCTTATTTTTTATTTTTACTATTTTAGTTATATTATCTAGTTTTTCTGCAATACTCTCTATATTATTTTCTATATTATTGGGACTTTTTTCTTTAGCTACCCGTTCAAGGCTCTTTTCTATATCTTCTATGCTTGCTTTTTTTTCTTGCAAAAGCCTAAAATTATTATTTAAAACAGCTATATCTATAAAATCTTCTCTGCTTGGATATTGTATATTTATAGAATTTGTAAATTTTTCATCTTGCATAAAATCACTCCTTTTATATATTTATAAGCTAATTTTATACCACTACTTAAAGTAATAATGCTTAAAAAATGCAAAGATATATAATATTTTTTAAAAAATAAAATATAAAAATGGTAAAAAACGTTTATAAAAATACTTGACGTTTTATTAAAGTAATAATATACTTTGATTATCAAAAGATTTTTATATTTTTTGAAACTATATGGAGGCTTATAAAATGAAAAGTATAGATACTGTAAATAAGCTTATATCTAGTGTTTTTTATGATATAATGAAGTTAGAAGAAAAGTTTTTAACAAAAAACAAATATAAAGACATATCTACAAAAGATGTTAGGACGATAGAAGCTATAGGAAGTAGCAAAAAAACCAGTATGGGAGCTATTGCAAAAAAGCTTGACATAACATTTGGAACACTTACAGTAGCTATTAACAATCTAGAAAAAAAAGGCTATGTGTTTAGACAAAAAGCTATAACAGATAAAAGAGTTGTAAATGTTTTGCTCACAGAAAAAGGAGAAAAACTTTTTAGACTACATAAAAAGTTTAAAGAAAATATAATGAAAGCGATATTTATAGAGCTTACCTCTCAAGAAAAAGAAGCTTTTAATGGAGCTTTAAATAGGCTAAGCGAAGTATTGCATAAACAAGACATTAAGATTTAATAAGGAGAAAAATATGTTTAGTTCAAAAATATTAGCATTTGAAAACTATGTTCCAGAAAATATAGTATCAAATGATAGGCTTTCAGATATAGTAGATACTTCTGATGAATGGATATATTCTAGAACGGGTATATCAAACAGAAGGATAACAACTAATCAAAATACTTCAGACCTTGCTATAAATGTGGCAAAAGGTCTTATAGAGCAAACTGGTATAGCACCAGATGATATAGATATAATTATAGTAGCTACAATAACTCCAGATTATCTAACACCATCTACAGCTTGCATAGTGCAAGGAGCTCTAAATACAAAAGCTCTTGCTTTTGATATAAATGTAGCTTGCTCTGGATTTGTATACGCTCTTTCTATAGCAGATAAATTTTTAAAAAGTGGTATGTATAAAAATGCTATAGTTATAGGAGCAGATGTTTTATCTAAAATAATAGATTGGGAAGATAGAACTACCTGCGTTTTATTTGGAGATGGTGCTGGAGGAGTTCTCCTTAGTAAAAATGATGAAAATCATATATTAGCAGAAGATATAAAAGCAGATGGAAGCTCTTGGGAAGCTATAAAAGGTGGACACCTTGGAGTTAAAAATCCTTTTGTTCTTGAAGAAAAACAAGATAAATTTTTTCTAGAAATGAATGGAAGAGATGTATTTAATTTTGCTACAAAAACAGTACCAAAAAGCATAGAAGCTCTTCTTGAAAAAGCAAATTTAACACTTGATGATGTAAAATATATAGTGCCTCATCAAGCTAATCTTCGCATTGTTGAGGTTGTAGCAAAAAAATTAAAACAGCCATTAGAAAAATTTTACTTAAATATGCAAAACTATGGCAATACATCTGCCGGTAGCATACCTATAGCTCTTGCAGAAATGTATAAACAAGGTCTATTATCTTCTGGAGATAAAATAATAATAACGGGATTTGGAGCCGGACTTACTTGGGGTTCTATGCTAATTAAAATCTAGATTTTTATGAAAAATAATGATAAAATTAAACTAATTATATCTATAACAATAGGTATGAGTATAGGAAATATGCTTGTTATAATTATATATACAATATTAAAAAATTAAAAAGGAGCTAAGTAATAAAATGAAAACAAAAATTTGTGAAATTTTAGGAATAGAATATCCTATATTCCAAGGAGCTATGGCTTGGATATCTGATGGAGAGCTTGCAGCCGCCGTATCTAATGCTGGAGGGCTTGGAATAATAGCCGGAGGGAATGCTCCTGGAGAGGTTGTAAGAGAAGAGATAAAAAAAGCAAAAGCTCTTACAGATAAACCTTTTGCAGTAAATATTATGCTTTTATCCCCTTTTGCAGATGAAGTTGTAAATGTTGTTTGTGAAGAAGGAGTTAAAGTAGTTACTACTGGAGCTGGTAGTCCTGCTAAATATATGGAAAAATTTAACGAACATAACATAGCAGTAATTCCAGTTATTCCATCTGTAGCTATCGCTCAAAAAATGGAAAAATTAGGAGCAAAAGCAGTAGTAGCAGAAGGTATGGAAGCTGGTGGGCACATAGGAAAACTTACTACTATGACTTTAGTACCTCAAGTAGTAGATGCAGTTAGCATTCCAGTAATAGCAGCTGGCGGTATAGCAGATGGACGTGGCGTTGCTGCGGCATTTATGTTAGGAGCAGAAGGAGTACAAGTAGGTACTAGATTTTTAACTGCTAATGAATGTAATATACACGATAACTATAAAAATGCAGTTATAAAAGCTAAAGATATAGATAGTGTTATTACTGGACAAATAACAGGACACCCAGTACGTGTGCTTAGAAATAAACTAGCTAGGCTATATGATAAAGTAGAAAAGGAAGAGCTTAAAAAAGATACTCCAGATATTTCAAGAATAGAAGAACTTGGTAAAGGAGCTCTGCAAAAAGCAGTTAAAGAAGGCGATATGGACAATGGTTCTATTATGGCCGGACAAATAGCCGGTATGGTAAATAAAAGACAAAGCTGTAAAGAAATAATAGATGAACTTATGACAGAAGGAAAAGCTCTTTTAGGCAGATAGGAGATAAGCTATGAAAGTATGTTTTATGTTTAGTGGGCAAGGTGCCCAATATGATAAAATGGGAAAAGAACTATATGAAAACTTTGAAGTTTGTAAAGAAGTTTTTGATACCGCAGATGAAGTTTTAGGCTTTAGCATAAAAGAAATTTGCTTTAATTCTGATGACAGACTAAATCAAACAGAATATACACAACCAGCAATTCTTACAACAAGCTATGCTATATATAAGCTTGCAGAGCAAAAAGGGCTAAAAGCAGACTATATGGCTGGTCTTAGCCTTGGAGAGTATACTGCTCTTTGCGCAAGTGGTGTATTAAATTTTAAAGAAGCCGTAGCTCTTGTAAGAAAAAGAGGTAAATATATGACAGAGGCAGTACCTTCTGGTGTTGGTGCTATGACAGCAGTTTTAAATGCCGATGAACAAACTATACAAGAGGCAGTAAAAGAAGCTTCTACAGATACTGAAGTTTGTATGATAGCAAACTACAACACTACAGGACAAATAGCAATAGCAGGACATATACAAGCTATAGAAAGAGCAGAAGCTATATTAAAAGAAAAAGGCGTAAAAAAAATGGTTAGACTAAACGTAAGTGGACCTTTCCATACAAGCTTACTTGAAAGTGCTAGCCAAAAATTAAGAGAAGAACTTGAAAAAGTTTCTATAAACGAAGCTAAAGTGCCTGTATTTACAAATCTTACTGCCCAAAAAATAGAAGATATAAAAGACACTCTTACAAAACAAGTAAAAAGTCCGGTAAAATGGGAACAAACTATTAAAAATCTTATAGAACTTGGAGTAGATACATTTATAGAGCTTGGTCCTTCTAAAACTCTATCTTCATTTGTTAAAAAAATAAGCAAAAATGTAGCAGTTTATAATATAGAAGACTTATCTAGTCTTGAGAAAACTTGTAAAGGAATGGGTATATAATATGTTGAAAGAAAAAACAGTCATAGTAACGGGTGGTGCTAAAGGAATAGGTAAAGCTATAGCTCTTGCATTTGCTAAAGAAGGAGCAAATATAGTATTAAACTATAGAAGCACTGTTTCTGATGAACTTATAAAAGAAATAGAAAACTTTGGAGTAAAATGCCTTACTATAAAAGCAGATGTTAGCAATTTTGAAGAGGCAAGAGAAGTTGTAGAAAAAGCAAAAGAAGAATTTGGCTCTGTTGATATATTAATAAATAATGCCGGTATTACAAGAGATAATCTTCTTTTAAAAATGACAGAAGAAGATTTTGATAGCGTTATAAATACAAACTTAAAAGGTGCTTTTAATATGATAAAACACGCTAGCAAAATTATGCTAAAACAAAAAAGCGGAAGCATAATAAATATGAGTAGCGTTGTAGGCCTTACTGGAAATGCCGGACAGGTAAACTATTCTGCTAGTAAAGCTGGTATGATAGGAATGACATTCTCTACTGCTAGAGAGCTAGCATCTCGTGGCATAACTTGTAATGCTATAGCTCCAGGATTTATAACAACAGATATGACAGATGTTTTACCAGATAAAATAAAAGAAACAATTTTAAATACTATTCCATTAAAAAGATTTGGAGAAACAGAAGAAATAGCAACAACTGCAGTATTTTTAGCTAAAAATAAATACATAACAGGCCAAGTCATTTCAGTTGACGGCGGTATGGTTATGGCTTAGGAGGATAATATGGAAAGAAGAGTAGTAGTAACAGGAATGGGCTTAGTTACACCTGTTGGAAATAGCGTTGAAGAATTTTGGGAAAATATTAAAAATGGAAGACACGGAATAGCTCCTATAACATGTTTTGATACATCAGATTCTAAAGTAAAAATAGCAGCAGAGCTTAAAAACTTTGAGCCAGAAAAAGTTTTAGATAAAAAAGAAATAAGAAGATTAGAACCATTTAGTATATATGCTTTATATGCAGCACAAGAAGCTATGGATAATAGTAAACTAGATTTAGACAAAATAGATAAAACAAGACTTGGAACAATAGTAGGCTCTGGTATGGGCGGTATAGGTATGATAGAAGAGCAAATGGAAAAAATGATAGAAAAAGGCCCTTCAAGACTTGCACCATTATTTATTCCAAGTGTAATATCTAATATTGCATCTGGACATGTAGCTATACGCTTTGGCGCTAAAGGAGCTTGTGAAACTGCTATAACAGCTTGTGCAACAAGTACAAGTTGTATAGGTATGGCCTATAGAAATATAAAATATGGCTATGAAGATATTATTATAGCCGGTGGAGCAGAAAGCACAATAACAAAAGCAGGTATAGGTGGTTTTGCAGCGTTAAAAGCTCTTGCTAATACAGAAGATTTAGACAGAGCTTCTATACCATTTGACAAAGAAAGAAGTGGCTTTGTTATGGGTGAAGGTGCAGGTATACTAATATTAGAAGAATTAGAACACGCAAAAGCACGTGGTGCTAATATTTTAGCCGAAATAGTAGGATATGGTGCTACTTGTGATGCTCATCATATGACTGCTCCTTGTGAAGATGGTGATGGTGCTGCTCGTGCTATGATAAAAGCTATGGAAGAAGGCAATGTAGACTATAATGATATAACTTACGTAAATGCTCACGGAACAAGCACACCAGCAAATGATGTTAGCGAAACAAAGGCTATAAAAACAGCTCTTAAAGAAAATGCCTATAAAGTGTCTATAAGCTCTACTAAGTCTATGACTGGTCATCTTCTAGGAGCTACTGGTGCAGTAGAGGCTATAGCTTGTATACTTGCTCTTAAAAATGATTTTGTCCCACCTACTGCTGGATATAAAGTAAAAGATGAAGAATGTGACCTTGACTATACTCCAAATGTAGGTAAAGAAAGAAAAATGAAATATGCCATATCAAACACATTAGGTTTTGGCGGACATAATGCTGTTTTATGTCTTAAAAAGTGGGAGGAATAGTATATGGAATTTGAAAAAATAAAGGATTTAATGAAAGACTTAGATAAATCTAATCTTATGGATTTTGAACTACGTCTTAATGATGGTTTTTATCTTAGAATGAATAAATACAATAGTCCATCTAGCCCAAAAGAAAATAATATTCAAATAACAGAAAATATTTCAATTCCACAAAGTCCTAATACTACACAAAATATAGATAAAATAGAAGAAAATGAAAAACCACAAAATAACAAAGAAACTGAAGGTAACTTAGTTTTAAGTCCTATAGTCGGTACTTTCTATTCTAGTAGCTCTCCTTCTAAACCAGCTTATGTTAAAGTAGGGGATAAAGTTAAGGCGGGCGATGTTCTTTGTATAATAGAGGCTATGAAAGTTATGAACGAGATAACTTGTCAGTATAGCGGTGAGATAGTGGAAATACTTGTGGAAAATGAAGATATGGTAGAATATAATCAACCACTTTTTAGAATAGTGTAATTTTTATATAGGTATGCTCTGCATACCTATAAATATTAGATATAAAAGTTAGGAGAAAAAATTATGGACATAAAAGAAATAATGGAGATTATCCCTCATAGATATCCATTTTTACTTATAGATAAAGTTATAGAAATAGTAGAAGGCAAAAAAATAGTAGCTATAAAAAATGTTACTATGAACGAATATTTTTTCCAAGGACATTTCCCAGTAGAACCTGTTATGCCTGGAGTATTAATAATAGAAGCTATGGCTCAAGCCGGAGCTTGTGCTATTTTATCTATGGAAGAATATAAGGGAAAAATAGCATATTTTGGAGCTATAAACAATGCAAAATTTAGAGATAAGGTAGTTCCTGGGGATACTCTAAGACTAGAAGTAGAACTTGTAAAACTAAAAAAAGTTGCTGGAATAGGAAAAGGTATCGCCTATGTTGGAGATAAAAAAGTTGCCGAGGCAGAGTTTACTTTTATGATAGGTTAGGTGAATTTTTATGTTTAATAAAATACTTATAGCAAATCGAGGAGAAATTGCCGTTAGGATAATACGTGCTTGTAGAGAAATGGGCATAGCCACAGTAGCAGTATATTCAGAAGCAGACAAAAATGCCTTACATACACAACTAGCAGATGAAGCCGTTTGTATAGGTGGCAATAAGAGTAGCTCTAGCTATCTAAACATGAATAATATAATAAGTGCTGCTTGTCTTACTGGAGCAAATGCTATCCATCCAGGATTTGGCTTTTTATCCGAAAATAGCAAATTTGCCGATATGTGCAAAGAATGTAATATAAAATTTATAGGTCCAGATGCAAAAACTATAGACCTTATGGGCAATAAAGCCAATGCTAGAAAACTTATGATAGATGCCGGAGTTCCAGTTACTCCAGGAAGTGATGGAACAGTAAAATCAATAGAAGAGGCAAAAAAATTAGCAAAAGAATTTGGATATCCTATAATGATAAAAGCGTCTAGCGGTGGTGGTGGCCGTGGGATAAGAATAGTAAGAGAAGAAAGCGAAATAGAAGAGGCTTATAATTCTGCTAAAAGCGAGGCTAAAGTTTCTTTTGGAGATGAGAGTATCTATATGGAAAAGGTTATAGAAAACGCAAGACATATAGAAATACAAGTGCTAGCAGATGAACACGGAAACGCCGTTCACCTTGGTGAAAGAGATTGCTCATTACAAAGAAGAAATCAAAAAGTCCTGGAAGAAGCTCCATCAGTAGCTATAGATGAAAAAACAAGAAAAGCTATGGGAGAGGCTGCTCTTAAAGCAGTAAAAGCATCTAACTACAAAAATGCAGGTACTATAGAATTTTTATATGGAAAAGATAAAAAGTTCTACTTTATGGAAATGAACACGCGTATACAAGTAGAACATCCCGTTACAGAAATGATAACGGATATAGATATAATAAAAGAACAAATAAAAATAGCTTATGGTAAAAAACTATCATTTAAGCAAAAAGATATAATCTTTAGCGGCCATAGTATAGAATGTAGAATAAATGCAGAAGACCCTTATAATAATTTTGCACCATCTCCAGGTACTATAGAATATCTTTTGCTTCCTACTGGTTGTAATGGACTTAGAGTAGATACTGCCGTTTATGCTGGATATACTATACCTAGCTTTTATGATTCTATGATAGCTAAAGTTATAACAAGAGGTAAAACAAGAGAAGAAGCTATACAAAAGATGAAAAGAGCTCTTAGCGAATTTGTAATAGAAGGTATAAAAACAAATATAGATTTTCAGCTTGAACTTTTAGAAAACGAAGATTATATAAAAGGAAATGTAGATACTTCTTTTATAGCAAATAAAATATTAAAATAGGTGGTGTTTATATGGAATTATTTAAGAACAAAAAAAATATAAATGCTAATAAAAAGCAAAAAATGTTTGCAAAACCAGAAGTCCCTACCGGACTTTGCATAAAATGTACCGGTTGTTCTAAAACTATATATTCAAAAGAACTTGATATATATAATATTTGTCCAGAATGTAACCACTACTTTAGAATAAGTGCTAGAGATAGAATAAAAACTATAGCAGATAAAAATGTCTTTGTAGAATTTGATAAAGATATGCACGCTAAAAATCCTCTTGGATATCCAAACTATGAAGAAAAAATAAAAGACATGAAAGAAAAAACTGGACTAAATGATGCCGTAATAACCGGGAAATGCCAAATATACGGGAAAGACTGTGTATTATGTGTTATGGATAGTAAATTTATAATGGGAAGTATGGGCTCTGTTGTAGGAGAAAAAATAACAAGAGCTTTTGAATATGCTACAGAAAATAAATTACCTATAATTATATTTACGGCCTCTGGAGGAGCTAGAATGCAAGAAGGTATAGTATCTCTTATGCAAATGGCAAAAGTTAGCCTAGCAGCTAGCAGACACTCTGAAGAGGGACTTTTATATGTAACAGTTCTTACAGACCCTACAACCGGAGGTGTAACTGCAAGCTTTGCTATGCTTGGAGATATTATTCTTTCAGAACCTAAGGCTCTTATAGGCTTTGCCGGACCTAGAGTTATAGAACAAACTATAAAACAAAAGCTTCCAGAAGGTTTCCAAACGGCAGAATTTTTACTAGAACACGGCTTTGTAGATGCTATAGTAGAAAGAAGAGATATGAAAAAAACACTTTCTACTATCTTAAAAATACATAAAAAATAGAAAGGAGGGTTTTTATGTCTAATGCTTATGAAAATGTAAAGCTTGCAAGAAGAGTAACAAGACCAAATGCTAAAGAATATATAGACTATATATTTACTAACTTTTTTGAGCTACATGGAGATAGAGCATATAAAGATGATAAAGCCGTAATAGGCGGTATAGCTCTTTTTGAAGGTACCCCTGTTACTATAGTTGGTATACAAAAAGGTTCTACTATAGAAGAGAATATAGAAAGAAATTTTGGATCACCTCACCCAGAAGGATATAGAAAAGCTCTTAGGCTTATGAAACAAGCAGAAAAATTTAATCGCCCTGTTATAACATTTATAAATACTTCTGGAGCATATTGTGGTATAGAAGCAGAGGAAAGAGGACAAGGAGAAGCTATAGCAAGAAATCTATTTGAAATGGCAAAACTCACAGTACCTACTATAGCTATTGTTGTAGGAGAAGGTGGAAGCGGAGGTGCTTTAGCCCTTGCTCTTTGTGATAGAGTATATATGTTAGAAAATTCTGTATACTCTATACTATCTCCAGAAGGCTTTGCTAGTATATTATGGAAAGATGCTACAAAAGCTAAAGAAGCAGCCGAGCTTATGAAAATTACCGCAAAAGAACTTTTAGAACTTGGCATTATAGAAAGAGTTATTCCAGAAGTAGATGGTGGTGTTGAAAATGATTTTATGTATACAGCACACATGCTAAAAGAAGTCTTAAAAGAAGATATAAAAACTCTTATGTCGATAAATAAAGATATACTTTTAGAAAATAGATATAACAGATTTAGAAAAATGGGAGAATTTGAAGAAAATATTCCATATTCTGATAATTAAAAATACTAATTATAATAACTAAAAAGGCGTAGATAAAATCTACGCCTTAAATATATTTCTAATCTTCTTTAGGTTCTTGTATATCGTCTCTTTCTTCTGGTTCTTCTCTATTTTCATCGCTAGCACTTTCAGTTTTTCTTTGTTCTAACTCTTTTACTATCTTATCTTGAATTTCTTTTATTCTATTTTCTATAATATTAATTTTTTCTTTTCTTTCATCATCAGACATATTAGAATCAATATTTATGACTTCTAAAATCTCGTCTTTATCTATCTTTTCTATTTCTCCTTTTATACCATCAAATAGACCCCTTATATCTTCTATAAGGCTTTCTTCTTCATAATCGTCATAATCTTCTTCTTCATCTTCATAATTTTCAAACATAGAATTTATTTTTTCTTCTTTTGATGTAATATCTTCATCTATTTCCTTAGCATACTGAACCATATCATCAAAAGTAGCTTTTCTGTCTAAATCTTTATATATATCATAAATATCATATATTTCTTTCCCTCTACCATTTATAATATATATCTTAGCAAGAATAAGTAAAGCTCTTTTATAAGAATTTTTAGGTAAATCAAAATCTACCATTTTTAATAGTTTTTCTGTTGCTTTTTCCTCTTTTTCAAAATCATTAGTTTTTATATATATATTTATATTATCTAAAAGAGAACTTACGCTTTCATCACTATATGGACCTATTACTTCTTCTTTTATTTCATATTCTTTTTCATAATAATATTTTGCTTTTTCATAGTCTTTTAAAATACTATATATATCTGCTACTCTTTTTAAAGCAGTAGAATAATAAATATGTTTTTCGCCTACTGTCTGTTTTATTATATTAAGGGATTTAAGCTGTATATTTAATGCCTTTTCTATATCTCCATCTTTTAAATAGCTTTGAGCAAGTCTTGTAAAAGCTTCTGCTACATAAGGATGCTCTGCCCCTAGCTTTTCTTCTATAAGCTTGCTCACCTCTATATAACTTTTTATAGCCATTTGATAGTCTTTTTGCTTAAAATATACCCCTGATAAATAATATAAGTTTGATATATATTCTTCAGAATTTATACCTTCAAGTCCTTTTATTATCTCTAAAGCTTGGCTAAAATATAATATAGCTTTTGTATAATCTTTTTTCTTTTCAAAGCTATATCCTAAAAAGTTTATATTATCTATATAGTGTAAGTCTTTTTCTTTTCTATAAGCAAGTTCTTCCAAATGATAATATATAGCATCATCATATTTTTCCATATCATAATAAGCACATCCTATATTATGCGTTATCTCTATGAGTTGTTTATCTATAGTTTTAAAATTTGCTTTATATAATGCTTTTGCTTTTTCAAAAGAACCAAGAGCAAGGCTTTTTCTTATAGCACTTTTGCTATAGCAAACACCTATACTATTTTCTGCATCTATAATAAGCTTTAAATTTCTGCTATCTTCTGCGTTTGCCATATCATAAGCTTCTTTTTTTAATATTTGAGTAGTTTTTTTATAATATTTTACTGCTAAATTATATTTACCTATTTTTTGTTGTACAACTCCAAGGTTATATAAATCTTGACAATATTCATAACTATTTTTTTCATCTTCTTCATATAGCTTAATTATTTTTTCTGCTAAATCACAAGAAGAAAAAATATCATCTTCTTTAAAACTATCTAATAGCTCTTTTCTTAATTCTTCTATCTCGTTACTATTTTTCACAGTTCTTCCTCCAATAATTTTGCAAAAACTTTATTTATAATTTCATAAGAAAAACCTCTTCTTGCAAGATATGCATAAAGCTTTTGCTTTTGTTTATAATCTATATTTTCTAAATCTAAATTTTTAGCTTTTTTACTAAGTAGCCTTTTTGCCTCTTTCTCTTCATCTAAAATATCTTTATCTATAATATATTTTTCATAAATATATTCATCTATTCCAAGCATTTTAAGTTCATATTTTATCTTATAAAGTCCATAACCTTTTATACTAGATTTATCTTTTATAAATACCTTAGCAAAGCTCTCATCATCTATATATTTATATTTTTCTAATAAAGCTATTACTTTATCTATTATAATAGACGGGTAACCATTATCTTCTAGCTTATCTATAACTTGCTTTTTAGAACGCATCTTAAATGATAAATATTTAAGAGCAGTATCTTTTGCTCTTTTTAATAAAAGTTTATTATTTATATATTTATATTTTTCTTGGTCTAAAACTTCATTTTCTTTTAGCTTATAATATAAAAGATCTATCTCATCTATTCCAAAAGCAAATTCATTATCTATAAATATAGAATAACGTTTATTATTATTTTTTTGTTTTTCTATTTTAGTTATTATCAAAATTTTGCCTCATTCTTTCCTAATTATACCATAAATCTATAAACAACAAAATATTTTCTTAATCTAAATTATAATATATATTCTTTAAGATAAGTCCACAAGCCGGACTTGTTTTACCGGCTCTTTGTCTATCTTTAGAAAATATTATCTCTTTTATATCTTCTTTTTTCTTTTTAGAAAGTCCAACATCTATAAGTGTACCTGCTATTATCCTAACCATATTATATAAAAATCCATTTCCTGTTATATTTATAGATATAAGCTCATCTTTTTGTTCTATGTCCAAAGAATATATAGTTCTTACTGTTGTTTTTGCCATACTTTTAGATGCACAAAAAGCCTTAAAATCGTATGTACCTATAAACTCCTTGCTTGCTTGTCTCATTTTCTCTATATCTAAAGGTTTATGTACAAAATGGCTATATCTACTACATAATGGATTTTGAAAAGGTGCATTATATATATTATAACTATAAGACTTTTTATATACACTATTTTGTGGGTGAAAGCTATCGTTTACTAAAATTGCATCTTTAACCACTATATCCTTTGTATCTAGAGCAGAATTTATAGCAAGTGCTAATCTATTTATAGGTATTGTATGTGGTTCTTTTAAAATAGCTAATTGGCAAAAAGCGTGTACTCCCGCATCTGTTCTACTAGCACCTCTTATATTAACCTCTTTTTTTAATAGCTTAGATAGTGCTTTTTCAAGTTCTTCCTGAATAGTTTTTACGCCCTCTTGTCTTTGCCAACCAAAATAATCTGTTCCGTCATAAGCTAAAGTTAATAAAGTGTTTTTATGCTCCATAAATTCTTCCTATCTTTCTATAGTAAATCTTACTATTAATATTATCAAAAAATATAATAAAAATAAGATTAAAGCTAAATAATCATTTTTTGAAGTTTTAAGCTGTTTTAGCTTAGTCCTATTTATATCTCCTCTATAGCACCTAGATTCCATAGCCATAGCAAGCTCATCTGCTCTTTTAAAAGAAGAAACAAAAAGAGGTATAAGTATAGGTATATAGTTTTTTACCCTTTTTATTATATTTCCACTTTCAAAATCTGCTCCCCTAGATATTTGGGCATTTTTTATTTTCTCAAATTCTTCCATAATAGTTGGAATAAATCTAAGAGCTATAGTTATTATCATAGCTATTTCGTGAGCTGGAAATTTTATTTTCTTAAGTGGTTTTAAAAGAGCCTCTAGTCCGTCTGCAAAATCTAAACTTTGCGTTGTAAAAGTTAGCATAAATGATGCTACTATAAGAATAAAAAGCCTAAATAACATTCTGCCAGAATAAATAAGTCCTCCGGCTGTTATTTTTAAAAATCCAAGCTCTAATAATATTTTGCCGTTTTGATTAAAAAACATATTAGTTATAAGAGTGAATATAAGTAAAAATCCAACTCCTCTAAAACTTCTTAAAATTATCTTAAAAGGTATTTTGGAAAGATATATAACAAGGGCTAAAGCTAAAAAAGATACCATATTACCTATAAATGTTTTAGATATAAAAACTACTAATAAAAAGCATATAGTTAATATTATTTTAATTCTTGCATCTAGCCTATGCACCACAGAATCTACAGGATAATATTGTCCTAAAGAAATATTCATAATATAAAAATCCTTTCATATAGTTTATAAGTTATTCACAAGTTTTTCAACATTTCAACAGAAAAATAATGTCTTATTTTAGCCTAAATTAAGGCTTTTTCTAATATTTTTATAGCTTCTTCTGTTGTAAAAACTGCCTCATCAAAGTTATACCCTTTTTTGTTTAAAATATAAAATAGCTTACTACATTTTGGTATATCTAAGCCAGCTTTTATTAAAATTTCTACATTTTTGAAAACTTCTTTTGTATCCCCTTTTAAGATAAGCTCTCCTTTATTAAGAACAGCTACTCTATCGCAAAGAAAAGCAACATCATCCATGCTATGAGATACAAAAACAATAGTTATACCCATTTGTTGCATATTTTTTATCTTGCTAAAAATTTCATCTCTCCCTATAGGGTCAAGTCCAGAGGCTAGCTCATCAAAAACTAAAACATCTGGTTTCATAGCCAGAATTCCGGCAACAGCTACTCTTCTTTTTTCTCCTCCAGATAGCTCAAAAGGAGACTTATTATAATAAGAGCTATCAAGCCCTACTATATCAAGAGCTTCTATAGTCCTTTTTTCTATTTCTTCCTTAGAAAGTCCCATATTAGTAGGAGCAAAGGCAACGTCCTTAAAAACGCTCTCCTCAAATAACTGATATTCTGGATATTGAAATACAACCCCTACTTTTTGCCTTATAGATTTTAAGCTAATATTTTTATTATAAATATTTTCCCTATTTATATATAATTCTCCCTCATTAGCTTTTATAAGAGCATTTAAAATTTGTATAAGAGTAGATTTGCCACTACCAGTATGTCCAATTATTCCAAAAAATTCTCCATTTTTTATATCCAAATTTATATCTTTTAAAGCCCTTTTTTCAAATATTGTATCTTTAGAATATATATGTCCTATATTTTTTAGCTCTATGATATGCTCATTATAAACTTGCTTTTCCTTATGCTCTATATATATCTTATCTTTGTTAAATCCTATATCTAAAAGTTTATTAGCTAAGTCTTCTATAGAAAGGCTATCAAGATTTATATTTTTACTTTTAAGCCCATTTGCTATTTTTATAGCCTCTGGTATATCAAGTTTTAGCTCTTTTAATAAATCTACATTTTTAAATACATTAACCGGCTTATCATCTAAAACAACTTTGCCTTTTTCCATAACAATAAGCCTATCACTATCTACCACTTCTTCCATATGATGCGTTATTAAAATGATAGTTATTTTCTTTTCTTTATTTAAATATTTTATAGTTTCTAAAATTTCTTTTCTGCCCTTTGGATCTAGCATAGCAGTAGGCTCATCAAGTACTATACACTTAGGTTGCATAGCAAGTATACCCGCTATAGCTACTCTTTGCTTCTGCCCTCCAGATAAATAAGCCAAGTTACTATATCTAAACTGTTGCATATCTACGGCATCTAAAGCAAAATCTATCCTATCTAGCATAGTCTGTCTATCTAATCCAAGATTTTCAACCCCAAATGCTACATCGTCTTCCACAATTGTAGCTACTAGTTGATTATCTGGATTTTGAAAAACCATTCCAACTCGCTTTCTTATCTCCCATATATCGCTTGGGTTATTGCTAGATAACCCTTCTACAATAACTTCTCCGCTAGAGCTTAATAAAGTAGCATTTAGATGCTTTGCAAGAGTAGATTTTCCACAACCATTATGCCCAAGAATACATACAAAACTCCCCTCTTCTATCTCTAATGATATATCATCTAAAGCCTTATATTTTTTTACCTCTTCTGTCTGTTCATCATGAACACTATAATAAAAAGATAGGTTTTTAATCTGCAAAAACTTCATAAATAACCCTCCTATAAATATTGATAGCATAATTATAGCATATATAATATAAAAAACAAGCTTATATTAAAACATATAAAAATTATAAATCTTTAAAATATATTGTTAATTTAACAAAAATTAGTTAATAATTATTTTATATCTAATATTTACAAATCAATTGCCATATTGACACTATTAAATAAATATTTTATACTAAATTTACTGTATTTTAATAGAGATTAAAATATAGTCATAAATGCAAGCAAAAATTTACTGCATTTAGTAATATAAATTTTAATAATATTTTATATATTTTTAATTTATATATTACTAAACCTAAGAATTATTAAGCAAAGTTAGCTAAAGTTGTATTTATTTTAAGAGAGGTAATTATATGGATAATTCTAAAAAATCTACATCACCTAAAAAAAATGGTGGCAAAAAGAAAAAAAGAAAAAAGAAGAAAAATCTTGTCGGTATAATATTTTTTGTCATTTTTTTAGTATTTATAATTGGTATAGGAATTGTTTCATTCAATTTATATTCTTTATATAAACTAGGAGGCATAAAAAATTCTACTGGTGGTGCTAAAACAGTAGTAAATATAGCAGTAAAAACTGGTACAAATCCTAAAGAAATAGCAAGAGCTCTAAAAAGAGCCGGAATTGTAGATGATGCTAATCTTTTTTACTTAAAAGCAAAAAAAGATGGATATTGTGAAAATTTTAAAGCTGGAGAATTTGAGCTAGATACTAATATGGACTATCAACAAGTTGTATCTATCTTGCAAAACCCTTCTCAAATAAAAGGAATAAAACTACTTGTAAAAGAAGGAGATACACAAGAAGATATAGCAAGAACCCTTAATAGTATCGGCATAGTTTCTTATGATGAATTTATGTCTGCTTGTAATACTATTTCTTATGACTATCCTTTTTTAAAAAACTTGCCTCAAGATAAAGCAAGAGTAAATAAATTAGAGGGCTATTTATATCCAGATACTTACTACCTATCTAGCGAAGAAACAGGCGAATCTATAGTAAATAAGCTTTTATCAAGGTTTAATGAGCTTTATACAAAAGATATAAGCGAAAAAGCAAAAGCTCTAAATCTTACTACAGATGAAGTTGTAACTATAGCCTCTATAATAGAAAAAGAAGTAAAATTGCCAGAGGAAAAACCAATAGTAGCATCTGTTGTATATAACAGATTAAAACAAGGTATGAAACTACAAATGGACGCAACTGTTTTATATGCAAAAAAACAACATACAGACCGTGTGCTTATATCAGATACAGAAATAGAATCTGCTTATAACACATATTTTATAGATGGTCTACCAGTAGGCCCTATATCAAATCCTAGCATAGATACAATAAAAGCTGTTGTTAACCCTGCAAAAACAGATTTCATTTATTACGTTGTTAAAGATTTATCCTCTGGAGAACATTTTTTTACTGGTAACTATGATGAATTTTTAAGAGCAAAAGAAAACTATGTAAAAGTATTTAATTAAGGAGAAGTTATTATGTCTTTAATAGATAAACATTTACAAGATTTCCTAGATGATTTATTACCAAAAACAGAAGGAGAGCTTGGATTATTACAAGAAAAATCTTATAAAGAAAATGTACCTATAATACCAAATGATGTTGTAAGACTTATGTCTGTTTTGTTATCTATAAAAAAGCCTAAAAAAATATTAGAAATAGGGTGTGCTGTTGGATTTTCTAGTAGTCTTATGTCTTCATTTTTACAAGAAGGAGGAACAGTCACTACTATAGAAAGATACCCTGTAATGATAGAAAAAGCAAAACAAAATATAAAAAATCTAGGGCTTGAAGATAAAATAAATCTAATAGAAGGAGATGCAAACGAGGTTTTAAAAAATCTAGATGGAAAATATGATGTTATATTTATGGACGCTGGAAAAGGACAATATATAAATATCTTAAAAGATGTATATCGCCTTTTGGAAGTTGGAGGCATTATAATTGCCGATGATATATTACAAAATGGAGATGTAGCAAAGCCTAAAGAAGAAATTGTAAAAAGGCAACGCACTATTCATTATAGATTAAATGATTTTTTAAAAGAAATAACACAAAATAAAGCATTAGAAACTTCTATTCTAACTATAGGAGATGGAGTAGCTATATGCTATAAAAAAGAAAAAATGGAAGGAATTGATATATAATGGAACAAAAAAAGGTAGAATTATTAGCCCCCGCAGGAGATTTAGAAAAGCTTAAAGTAGCTGTATTATATGGAGCAGATGCTGTATACCTTGGAGGAAATGCATTTGGACTTCGTGCAAAAGCTAAAAACTTTAGTATAGAGGAAATGGAAGAAGGAGTTAAATTTGCTCATAGCCATAATGCTAAAGTATTTGTAACTTGTAATATATTTGCTCATAACTCTGATATAAATTCTGACAAACTAGTAAACTATCTAAAAGAGCTAGAAAGAATAAATGTAGATGGAGTTATTGTAGCAGATGCCGGTATGTTTTCTATAGTGCGTGATGTAGTACCTAATATGGACGTTCATATAAGTACTCAAGCTAATACAACAAACTACCAAACAGCTAAGTTTTGGCAAAATCTTGGAGCTACTAGAGTAGTTATGGCTAGAGAAATGTCGCTTAAAGAAATAAAAGATTTAACAGATAAGGTAGAAGGACTAGAAATAGAAGCATTTGTACATGGCGCTATGTGTATGGCATATTCAGGAAGATGTCTACTTAGCAACTACTTTACTAATAGAGATGCCAACAGAGGAGCTTGTGCTCAATCTTGCCGTTGGAAATATAAAATAGTAGAAGAAACAAGACCTAATGAATATCATCATATAGAAGAAGATGAAAGAGGAACTTATATCTTTAATTCTAAAGATTTATGTATGATAGAATATATACCAGAGCTTATAGAAAGTAGCGTATATAGCTTTAAAATAGAAGGAAGAATAAAAACTTCTTATTATGTTGGAGCAGTTGTTAAAGCTTATAGAGAAGCTATAGATGACTATTTAAAAGACCCTAAGCTATACGAAAGCAAAAAATCTTACTATTTAGATGAACTTAAAAAATCTAGCTATCGTGGATATACAACTGGCTTTTTCTTAAATAAACCTACAGAAGATGCTCAAGTTTATACTTCAAATTCTTATGTAAGAATATATGATTTTGCCGGTATGGTAAAAGAATATGATGATACAACTGGTTTTGCTATAATAGAACAAAGAAATAAATTTGTATGTGGTGAAGAAGTAGAATTTTTAACTGCTAATGGAGAAAACTTTACACAAAAAATAGTAGAAATGTATGATATAGATGGAAACAAAGTAGAAGAAGCTCCGCACCCACAACAACTTTTAAAAATTAAAGTAGATAAGCCAGTTAAACCTTTTGATATGATGAGAAAAGAAAGCGATAATCCAGTATTCCCAGAAGATATTTAGCACAAAAAAAGCCGTATCATAGTACGGCTTTTTTTATTTTATAATTTGCATAATAACTATATATGTAATGATATTTATAAAGAATAATATACCAAATACTTTAGATTCTGTTTTTGGTATGCTTTTTTCTTCTTTTATATATTCTTTATTATTTTTTATAAACAGATATATAAAAAATGCTAAAAAAGGTAAACTAATTATCACTTTCCACACTGATGGAATAATATCTGCTAATGTTAACTTACTATAAGTAATTTCTACATTTGGAATAATCTTCTGAATTAAATAAGTATATGTTATTTGTGTGCTATTTATTATAAAGTGAGCTAAAATACTAGATAATATAGATCCTGTACATTTTACTAAAAATGCAAAAAATATACCAGATACAAAAGTGTAAAAAAGCTGTGTTATTGTAAGATGTATCATTCCAAAATACAGACTTGATATAAATATCCCAATCCAAAACCCACTTTTTCTAAATCCTGTTAAAATAGCTCCACGAAAGGCAAGCTCTTCAAAAATAGCTGGTGCTATACCAATAACTAAAATACTTATAGGATAACTAAGAGTTGCAAAGCTATTTAAAGTCTCAGATACTTTATCTTGGAAGAATACATTTGTTATATTTCCTATAAGTTCTGGTATAGGTTGAACTAAAAAGCTTAAAATAACTATAAAAATAATATTTTTTAAGCTAACCTTTTTAACCGGAACTATATCTGTAAACTTAATCTTTTTAATTAACATAAATATAAGTATAGGTACAAAAAAGTTAAAAACTGAGGATATTACTTGTAAAACCCAAGTATACTCAGGTGTAGCTAAAATAGGAAATATCATATTTAAGATAGAAAAAACTCCAAGTATAATAAAACCTACAAACATTAATAAAATAAACATAAATAAATTTGCATTCTTTGGTGTATTCATTAATTTTTCTCTCCGTATTTTTCAAAATATTTTTTGTCTATAAATTTATTAAAAGTGGAGAATATAACGGCAAATATAGGAACTCCAAAAAACATTCCAGCTGGTCCAAATATTGCCCCTCCAACAATAATCGCGAAAATAATTCCTATAGGTTTTACTCCTATAGAATCCCCTAAAATTTTAGGCCCTAAAATATTCCCATCAAATTGTTGTAAAAGTAAAATAAAAATAGTTATCCATACTGCTTTTAATGGATTTGATATATCAAACATAAGAGTTATAAAAACTGTAGGTATTGCTCCTATAAAAGGTCCAAAAAATGGAATCATATTTGTAACTGCTATTATTATACTAAGTAATACTGCAAATGGTGCTTTTAAAAGACTTGCTCCGGCAAAAAATATAAGACCTATTATTGTAGAATCTATTATTTTCCCCACAAAAAATTTTTCAAATGTAGAATTAGATTCTTTACAAAAATTTATTAAAGAAATGGCTGTTTTTTTAGGTAATATAGCAAAAGTTATTTTTCTACTTCTTTTAGCTATATTTTCTTTATCAAATAAGATATATATAGATATAACTATACCTAGTATAACATTTAAAATTACAGAAGCAATATTAATTGTGCTTGATAGAATTTTTTTAGCATAGTTGGGGAATTCTTTTAAAAATTTTGCTAAAATATCCTGCATATAAACTGTTATCTCTTCTATAGTCTTATTATCTATAGGAATATTTTCTTTTATCATTTTGTCAAAACTATTAATATCAAAATTTTTAAAATATTCACTAACATCAAAAAGACTATTTCTTATTTCCGGTAAAAGATAGCTTATAAGCCAAATTAAAAAACTAAATAACAAAACATATGTAGTTGTTATAGATAAACCTCTTTTTATATTCTTTTTCTTTATATTTTTAAAAACAGATGCTTCTAAAAACTTTAAATTAGAATTTAATATATAAGCTATACCTATACCATATATAAATGGTGATAAAATATCTCTAGCTTCTTTATATACTAATGTTATGTCTAGATTGGAAGAAGATCTAAAAAACACAATAGTAACTATAGCTACTAATATTAAACAAATACTAAACTTAAAATATCTTTTGTTATTTTTAAAAAAATTTTTAGAATCCATAAAACACCTCCTACAATTCATTAACCATTATATACTATATTTTATATAAAAGCTATAAATAATTTTAAAAATTATGTATATAAAATTTTATATAGGTAATAATTATATTGTACCACTCATTCCCCCTAATTTTTTGAGTGAAACTCTCTTTATTGAGCTCTGGCTCTAAACCTTTGATTATAACAATCAATAATTTAGCTAAGAATTTCCTTGTTTTTAGCTAAAGCTATAGCAAAAATCTGTAGCTATATCTTATCTAAAAAAGCTGTAGGTATACCTATAGCTTTTTATTATTTTTATATTTTTTCAAGAATTTGTTTTAATTCTTCTTCGGTAAATTCATAATCTGTATTACAAAAATGACAATGTATATTAGCTTTTTTATCTTCTTCTATTATAGCTTTTATCTCTTCTTTTCCTATACTAATAAGAGCTTTTTCAACTCTTTCTTTAGAACAATTACAATAAAAACTAACTGGTATCTTATCTAAAATTTTAACATTAAATTCTCCTGCTAATAGCTCCAAAATATCTTCAATAGAATTGCCTTCTTCTAAGAGAGTTGTAAAAGGTTTTAAAGTTCTTAGTTTTTCTTCTAAAGCTTGTACTATCTCTTCATTAGCATCTGGCATCATTTGAATAATAAAACCACCAGCTTGTTTTATAGAATAATCCCTATCTACTAATACTCCAAGACTAACCGCAGATGGTGTTTGCTCTGATTTTGCAAAATAATAAGTTAAATCTTCTGCTATTTCTCCAGATATAAGCGGAATTTGTCCTACATAAGGCTCTTTTAGCCCTAAATCTTTTATTATGGTCATAGTACCTTCCCCAAGAGCATTTTGTACATCTAATTTTCCATTTGGTTTAAGAGGAATATCCACCATAGGATTAAAAGGATAACCTTTAACTCTAGCTTTATTATCGCTAGTAGCTATAAGTCCTCTGCCTTCTCCGTCTCCATTTATCTTTATAGTTATAAGGTCGCTATCAGATTTTAACATACATCCCATCATAGCAACACCTGTTAAAGCTCTTCCTATAGCTGCTGACATAACTGGTGAAGTTTTATGATGTAAAAAAGCTTGTTGTACTGTTTCTTTAGTATTTGCTATAAATATTCTAACGCTACCTTCTCCAGCTGTAGCTCTTAATATATAATCCATATAAATTCCTCCTTATTTAGATATTTCTTGTGCTATAAAAAATATTCTTTCGCTATCTTTTTTTGGTATTTCAAAGCTTAGCTCATCATATACCCCTAATAATTTTAAGTTTGCTTTAGCTAATAACTTTTCTATTTTTTCTATGCTATAAGCTCTTTCATAATGTATTTCTTCAAACCTATGATAAAGATTAGTTTCCTTATCCTTTATAAAAAAGTTTGTATAAAATTCATTTAGCTCTTCTTCTTCATCATAATAATTTTCTAAAGTATATGCTGCATCTTCCGTTGTCTGTGAAAAACTATTACAACCTAATATATTCTCAAATTTATATTTTGTATTAATATCAAATATAAAAAGCCCCTTAGGTTCTAAATAATTATTAACTAGCTTAAAAACTTTAAATAATTGTTCTTCTTCTAAAATATAGTTTATACTATCACATACACTTATAACACAGTCCACTGTTCCATAAAGCTCAAACTCTGTCATATCTTGCTCTAAAAATAATATATTAACTTTATTATCTATAGCCTTTTCTCTTGCTTTAGCTAACATTTGCTCGGAAAAATCTATCCCTATCATCTCGTATCCCTTTTTAGCAAGAAGTGTTGTCATAGTCCCAGTACCACAACCAAGCTCTGCTACAAGTTTAGGACTTTTTTCATATTTTTTAAATATTTTCTCTAAATATAATACCCACTCCTCATAAGGTATATTTTCCATAAATATATCATAAACCTTTGCAAAATTTTCATAAATAGCCATAAAATTCTCCTTATAAAATAATAAGTTTATGTAAATAAAATAGCTATGAAAAACCATAGCTAAATTCTCATTTTATCTCTATAAGCTCTGAAACTCCATAAGGCTTAGCTATATGGAGCTTTATATCCTTGTCTGGATTTATCTCAAAATTTTTTAAAACGTCATAAACTGTGCTATAAGCTAAATCTGGCAAATTAGTTTCTTGGCTTATATGAGCAAGAAAAACATTCCTCAGACTATTATTCATAATACAACATAATACTTTACCACAAATATCATTTGATATATGACCATACTTACCTAGAATTCTCTTTTTTATATGATCTGGATAAGAGCTAGCTTTTAGCATATACTCGTCGTGATTACTTTCTAATACTAAGGCAGAGCAGTCTTTTAAATTTTCTAAAACACTCCTTGTTATATGCCCAATATCTGTAGCTACGCAAACCTTAGTCCCTCTAGATATTAGGCTGTATGCCACTGGCTCTTTTGTATCGTGAGGAATACTAAAAGCTCTTATACATAAATCTTCTAGATATATATTTTCATTTTGATATACTATATTTTTATTTTCTACAGATATTTTCCCTATAGTATTAGACATACCTTCCCAAGTACCTCTTGTTGCATATATAGGTATATTATATTTTCTTGATAAAATACCTGCTCCTTTTATATGGTCACCGTGTTCGTGAGTTATAAAAATAGCATTTATATCATTTGGTAAAATATTTATATCTAGAAGAGCATCTTCTATCTTTTTACAACTAAGCCCCGCGTCTATCAACACTTTTATTTGCTCTGTTTGTATAAAGGAGCTATTTCCCTTACTCCCACTTGCTAAAGTTGTAAGTTTCATTAGTCTTTTATCCTTCTAATATCTGCTCCTATAGCTCTTAGCTTATGCTCTACTTTCTCATATCCTCTGTCTATGTATTTTACATTTGATATAATTATTTCTGATTTAGAACGAAGCCCTGCTAATATCATAGCTGCTCCTGCTCTTAAATCTGTAGCTTTAACTTCGCCACCTTCAAACTCTTCTATGCCTTCTATATTAGCCACTCTTCCGTCTAGTTCTATCTTAGCGCCTAGTTTCTTAAGTTGTTCTACATATTGGAACCTATTTTCCCATACATTCTCTGTAAGAGTGCTTTTACCATTTGCCACCGCTAAAAGAGTTGTCATTTGAGGTTGCAAATCTGTTGGAAACCCTGGATAAACCATAGTTTTTACATTTGTAGCTTTTAAATCTTTATCTGATTTTACCCTTATGTAGTCATCGCCTTGCTCTATATCACAGCCCATTTCCTCAAGCTTTGCTACTAAAGAATCCATATGCTTAGGAATAATATTTTTTACACAAACATCTCCACCAGATATGGCAGCAGCTATCATATAAGTACCTGCTTCTATCTGATCTGGTATTATAGTATATTCTCCACCGTGTAATTTTTCTACTCCTGTTATTCTTATAACATCAGTGCCAGCTCCTGTTATTTTAGCCCCTAACATATTAAGAAAATTTGCAGTATCTACAACATGAGGCTCTTTAGCCGCATTTTCTATAACAGTTACGCCTTTTGCTAAAACTGCTGCTAACATAATGTTTATAGTAGCTCCCACACTTACCATATCAAGATAAACATTAGCACCTTTTAAGTTTGTGCCATCTAGCTTAACTATATTATCTTCCACAATAACATCAACTCCAAGAGCTTTAAATCCTCTTATATGCTGGTCTATAGGTCTTGAACCAAAGTTACAACCTCCAGGAAGAGCTACCTCAACCTTTTTAAACCTGCCAATAAGAGCCCCCATAAGATAATAAGATGCTCTTATTTTTTTAACATCATCATTTATAGCTATAGAGCTTTCTATAGTTGTAGAATCTATTTTTAATGTATTTTCGTTTAATAGTTCGCATTTTATACCTAAGTTTCGTAGAGTAGTTATAAAACAAGTTACATCTTCTATACAAGGTAAATTTTCTATTATGCAAACACCTTGTGCAATTATGGCTGCTGGTATTATAGCAACCACGGCATTTTTGGCACCACTTATCACAACTTCTCCAGATAATCTATTGTTACCTGCAACAACCAGTTTTTCCATTATTTGTGCCTACACCTCCCATTTTTTATATCATTTAATTATATCATTATTTCTATAAATGTAAAAGTATTTTTTTATCATTTATAAAATTTTATTAAATACTATATTTAATTTGATATTTTTAGATAAAATATTACAAAAAAATAAGCCTCTTAGAAAGGCTTATCTTTAAATATTATTTTTTCATAGCTATATCTACAGCTTGTCTTTCTTCTTCCGAAAGCTTATGTACAAGGCTTTGTCCATTAGTTATTTCTTTTGCATAACTATAACAAGCATCTCTTGCATAAATACTATTTATAACAAGTCCATTATTTTCTTCATCTAAAAGAGCTATAGCATAACATAAATCTCCTCCAAGCTCTGTAAAAGGATTATATCTTATTATACTAACTTTTTGAACAACTTTCTTCATTCTAATATTTATATCATCTATCTTATTACTTGTTTCTAAAATAGATTTTTCTAAATTTTCTTTTGTAATATTTATAAGATTTAGCATATTTTCTTCTCTATCTAATACTTCTTTTGAATTTTTACTATATTCTACAAGCATATTTTCTATATCCATTTTTTTATCAGACGGCAGAAAACTTTTAAGCCTTTTCTTCATTTTAGATAAAGAAACACTAAGAGATATTATTATTATAAATTGTAATATTAAAAAAACTGTACAACCTATGCTAAGTATCATAGGTATATCAGAAATATTTAACTGTAAATTCATATTATGCCTCCATTATATTTTCTTAAATAAACATACAAGCCTATCAAGTTCTTCTTCAGAATAATATTCTATTTCTATCTTACCTTTATTTTTATTATCTTTTATATTAACTTTTGTTCCTAATATTTGATTTAGTTGTTTTGATATATCAGAATATATTTCTTTGCTATTTTGTTTTATCTTTTCATCTTTTTTAATATTGCTTTCCTTTTGTTCTTTTATTATTTTTTTAACAAGTTGTTCCACTTCTCTTACACTAAGCTCTTCTTTTATTATTTTTTCTGCAACTTCCATCTGGATTTTAGAATCAGATATTGGCAAAAGCGCTCTTGCGTGTCCTTGAGATATTTTAAGCTCCATAACAAGCTCTTGTATATTTTCATCTAGCTTTAAAAGACGCATAGCATTAGATATAGTTGTTCTGTTTTTTCCAACTTTTTCTGCTATTTTTTCTTGATTTAGCTTAAACTTTTCTTGAAAAACCTTGTATGTAAGAGCCTCTTCTATAGGATTTAGATTTTCTCTTTGTATATTTTCTATAAGAGCTACTTCTAAAGATTGTAAGTCATCATATTCTTTTACTATTATAGGAACTTTTTTCAGCTTTATTTTTTTAGCAGCCCTAAAACGTCTTTCTCCACTTATTATCTCATAAAATTCACCTTTTTTCTTAACTATTATAGGACTTATTATTCCCACATTTTTTATAGATAATGCAAGTTCTTCCAAACTTTGTTCATCAAAGATTTTTCTTGGCTGATTTTTATCTGGTTGAATTTTATTTATATCCATTTCTATTATACCACTTATACTAGGATTTTCCTTTATATCATCTTTTATAAGAGCAGCTAAACCTTTCCCCAGTCCTTTTTTAATCAAGTTCTTCCCCCTCCTCATTATATATAACTTCTTTTGCAAGAAGCATATACGCTTCTGCTCCCTTAGATTTTGCATCATATAAATTTATAGGTTTTCCGTGGCTTGGAGCTTCGCTAAGACGCACATTTCTAGGTATTATACTTTTATATATATTTTGATTAAGATGAGCTTTTACTTCTTCTACAACTTGTAAAGATAAATTAGTTCTTGCATCATACATAGTAAAAACTACACCTTCTATATTAAGATTAGGATTTAGATTCTTCTTTACTAAATCTATTGTATGTAAAAGTTGAGTAAGCCCTTCTAAAGCATAATATTCACACTGTAAAGGCACTAATATAGAGTCTGAAGCAGTAAGAGCATTTATAGTAAGCATATTTAGAGAAGGTGGACAATCTATTATTATATAATCATAATCATCTTTCACCTTATCTAAGATATCTTTAAGAAGATATTCTCTATTTTCTTTTCCGACTAGCTCTATTTCTGCTCCGGATAGATTAATATTGCTTGGTAATATATGGATATTATCAAAATAATTTAGTTCTATTTTTGTCTGCTCAAATGTAGAAATATCTAAAAGAAGCTCATAAAGCGTATGCTCTATCTCATCTTTTTCTATACCAAGTCCGCTTGTTGTATTTCCTTGTGGGTCAGAATCTATCACAAGCACTCGTCTTTTAAGCTCTGCAAGAGAAGAAGCCAAATTTATAGAAGTTGTGGTTTTCCCCACTCCTCCTTTTTGATTAGCAATTGATATTATTTTTCCCATTATTTCACCCACCTTATATTTTTTAAATTTATTATAGCATAAAAATGTTTCACGTGGAACATTTTTTTATTTTGTTTCATGTGAAACAAAATAAAAAATTTGTAAATATTTCTAATTAATTTATTATTTTAAGCCGTACTATAAGTATAAAATTATTTATCTATGGAGGTAAAATTTATGAAAAAACTAGTATCAAAAATAATAATAACAACTCTAATTATATCTACAACGTCTGTTCCTGTATTAGCTCAATCAAATTATAATACAAACTTTGTAGATAAAAATAATGATGGTATTTGTGATAACTTTAATGATTATTCTCAATGTAAAAATTTTAAGAATAATAAACTCAATAATAATACTTGTAATAACAAAAATAGAAAATTTCCAAACAAAAATAATAAAAACTATAATAATTATAAATGTTCAGTAAAAAAATGATTTAAAAATACTAAGGTATAACAAAAAATTGTCATTGTTGTACATAAATTTTGAAGAAAAACAAAAAGTATAAATTATATATAAAAACTAGAAATAATATATAAATAATTAATAGAAAATTAGAAAAATATTAATGAATTAAATAAAAGATAAGATAGTATTATTTACTTAATACTTCTTATCTTTATTAAAATTTTTTTAATTATAATATTTTCATCTTTTAATTTATTTATTTCATCTTTATTATTTTTTATGAAAAGAAATATAGATAATAAAAGAAATGGTAATGAAATTAAAAAGAATATAACCCAATTTCTTACATCTAAAATAGTAGTTGGTTCATTTAATTCATTAAAACTCATATTACCAAATTTATCTATAAAATAAAGTGCTATTACACTTTTAAAATTAAATATAAAATGTAGCAATATACTAGAATATATAGAATTTGTTATTTTTACTAAAAATGCCATAAATATACCTAGTACTGTTGCATAAAAAAATTGATTTAAATTTCCATGCATCATACCAAAATAAAGACTAGACATTAATACACCTATTAATAAACTATTTTTTTTATATCCACTTAATATAGCTCCTCTAAAGGCTACTTCTTCTATTATAGGAGGAACTATTGCTGTAATAAAAATTGTTTGAAACAAGTTTAAATTAATTTCTTCTTCATATAATTGCTCAAAAATTATATCTTTAGAAAAAAGATCTCCAATAGTACTTACAAGTGTTATTAATGGTATTATAGAAAAACCTATAAATATTATTAAAAAAATGTTTTTTAAATTTAATGGATTTAATGGTATTATATCTTTAATTTTAACTTTTTTAATAACTATATATAATGCCACAGGTCCCAAAAAACCAATAATAGAAATTATAGAATTAAGTATTGATAAATTTTTCTCTTCTAATAAAGAAGGAAAAAATACTCCAAAAATCCCAGCTATACCTCCAAGTATAAATGATATTAATGTAAGAAATAACATTAACATAAACATAAATAAACTAGGATTTAGATTAAAATCTTTGGTATAATTTTCAATATTTTTCATATCTATGCCTCCATATTTTTATATTTTTTAATATCATATATTTCTAATTTATATCTTAAAATTTTTGAAATATATAACACATTTTAAAAGATATTTTTATACCTGTTTATTATTTTATAAGAATATTTACTTCTAAGATAAATTATAAGCTAATTGTGCCATTAAACTAATTATTATAAATATTATTACATTTACAAAAAATAACCCTGTAAATACTTTAGGTTTATCTGGATTAGATTTAATTATTATATTCTCATCTTTTAATCTTTTTATTTCTTCTTTATTATTTTTTATAAAAAGAAATATAAAAAATATTAAAAATGGTAATACAATTAAAAATCTAAAAAAATCATGCCAAATATCTGAAATACTAGTTATTTGCTCAACTTCATTAACATATTGTGGATTAATCTTTATTTGAATATAAGTATCTATTGTATCTGTAAAATTACTTACAAAATGCATTATCATACCAGAATATATTGAATTTGTTATTTTTACTATAAAAGCTACAAATATCCCAAATACTATTGTATAGGAAAATTGATATAAATTACCGTGCATCATACCAAAATAAAGACTAGACATTAATACTCCTACTAATAAGCTTTGTTTTTTATATCCACTTAATATAACTCCTCTAAATGCTAATTCCTCAATTATAGCTGGTACTAATGACGATGTAATAGTTACTTGTAATAAACTAAGCTTTATTTCTTCTTCATACATAAATTTAGAAATTGTATCTTTAAAAAGAAAATCTCCAATACTAGCTACAAACGTTTCTAGTTGTAATACAGATAAAGCTATAAATATTATCAAAATACAATTTTTTAAACTCACAGAATTTAAAGGTATTATGTCTTTAATTTTAATTTTTTTAATAGATATATATAATACTATAGGTAGTAAAAGAGAAATAATAGAATCTATAGAATCTATAATATTTGAAATTTTTGTTTCTTCTAATGAAGGAAAAAGTTCATAAAAAATACCAGTAAATTTCCCAGTTATAATTGGTATTATCAACCAAAATATTGTTAATATCAACATAAATAGATCAGGATTTAGATTAAAATTCTTAGTAGAATTTTCAACATTTTTCATATGTATACCTCCATAATTATACATTATAATTTTGAATATTCAAAAAATTATACATTAATTTTATTAAAAAGTTTTTATATTTGTATTTTTATATAAAAACTAATTATAAGTAAAGCATCTTTTAATATTAAAATAAGACTCTCAATCTATTAGTATACATATATTTACTGAAATGTCAAGTATATTTAATACTTAAAATATTTTTAATAATCACACTAAATGTGTAATGAATAATCATAACTTATACATGTTTAATATGTATATTTTTTTCTATTTTTATCTTTAAATATTAACCAATAAATTAATAAAAAAAGCATAGATTTAATCTATGCTTTTTTTATTTTTATTATTTTTAATTTTTTCTAAAATTATAGCTGTAATACAAACTACTGGTATTATTACAATAAGTCCAGATATAAAAATAGTTAATATATCTAAAAGATTATATCTTAATATATTTAAACTATGAAAAATGTTATGTTCAAAAAAATCTTCAAAAAAATCTTCTATATTATCAAAAATTGCCGGGATAATAACTATTGCTAGTAGTATGAGTAAAAATCCTTTATTTTCAAATATGAAGTTTTTTATATCATTTAAATTATCTTCTAAATATATTCCACTATTTAATTTATCTTTTATCCTAAATCCATCAAAAAATGAAACAATAAAAATAGTTATAGCTAATATTGGAGTCTCTAGATATATAATACTTACTAAAAAACTTAACAAAATTAAAATTCCTCTTTTTATTAATCCAAGATACATTTGAGCACAGCCTGGCATAAAAGAAAAAATTAATGTAAGAATAGAGCTTTTTTTTCTTATTTCTTTTTTATGTGAAACAATTTCATTTTCATTTATATTTTTTCTAAGACAATCTTTACAATATATTCTTCCATTTATATCTAATACACAATCTTCACAAAGCCATTCTCCACATATACTACAAGTGTTACTAGCTTTTTTATTTGGATGATATTTACAATTCAATTATATTCCCCCTTTTTGTCTTATTTTATATATTAAACGATATAAATTTTAAAAAGTCTTATATTTATTTGAAATTATTTATTTTCTATGTTATAATTTCACTATATTTTATAACTAACTGTTTGTAATAAGGGGAATTTTTATGAAAAAAATTAAGTTAATTTACAATCCATATTCTGGAGATAAAACTTTTAAATTTGACTTAGATATATACATAACAAATCTTCAAAATGCCGGATATGAAGTACATATTTTTAGAAGTATAAAATCTGGGGATATACAAGATCATTTAAAAACTATCCCTAAAGATTTTTACGATGCATTTATGATATCTGGTGGAGATGGTAGCATAAATATTCTTATAAATTCTGTTATGAAATATGGACTAAACCATATACCTATAGCTATAATACCTTCTGGTACTGCAAATGATTTTGCTACATTTTTAAAGCTTCCTAAAGAACCAGATGAGGCTTGCGATATAATATTAAAAAATAATGTATCTGAAGTTGATATAGGTCTTTGTAATGATAAATATTTTATAAATGTTTGTGCTGGAGGTATGTTTGCAAACATTAGCGAAAAAATAGATAAAAATTTTAAAGATGCTCTTGGTAAAGTTGCATATTATATAAGCGCTGTTCAAGATATGCACCTTTCTAAGCCCCTGTCTTTAAAAATAACTAATTCTGAAAAAACTTTTGAAGATAAATTTGACTTATTTTTAATATTAAATACTTCAGGAACTGGCGGAATAGATAAACTCTCTCCTACTGCCTCTATAAGCGATGGACTTTTTGATTTTATAGGCATAAGAAATGTATCTATAACAAACTTACCAAGCTTTGTTTTAAAAGTTTTAAAAGGAGAATATCTAGAACACGATAAAATAGTATTTTTTAAAGATAATTATATAAAAATAGAGTCTAAAGAAAATATATCTTGTGATTTAGATGGAGAAGTTGGTCCAGCTCTTCCTGTTACTATAAAAAATATCCCTAAAGCAATAAAAATTTTTACAAATTAATGGAGGAAAAAATGGATTTTAAAGAAAAAATCGCAACACTACTAAAAAAATATACTAATCTTGAAAAAGATGAAATTTTAAATTTAATAGAAATACCAAATTCTGAAATGGGAGATTTCGCTTTTCCTTGCTTTAAACTTGCTAAAACTTTAAAAAAAGCACCTCCTATGATAGCTAATGAGATAGCAGAAAAAATAGAAAAACCAGATTTTATAGAAAAGATAGAAGTAGTTAATGCTTATATAAACTTTTATATAAATAAAGCAATTTATATAGAAAGCATATTAAACCAAGTATTAGATAAAAAAGAAGACTTTGGTAATAGCTCTATAGGAAATAATAAAACTATAGTAATAGATTATTCTTCACCTAATATAGCAAAACCTTTCCATATAGGACATCTTCGTTCTACAGTTATAGGAAATTCTTTATACAAAATATATAAAAAACTTGGATATAATGTAGTAGGTGTAAATCACCTTGGAGATTGGGGAACACAATTTGGAAAGCTTATAGTAGCTTATAAAAATTGGGGAAATAAAGAGCTTGTAGAAAAAGATGATATAAAAGAGCTTAGCAAAATATATGTAAAATTCCACGAGGAAGCTGAAAAAAATCCGGCTCTTGAAGATGAAGCTAGGCTATGGCTTGTAAAAATGCAAGAAAGAGATAAAGAGGCTCTTGAGCTTTGGAAATGGTTTTGCGAAATAAGTATGAAAGAGTTTGAACGTGTATATAAAATGCTAAATATTTCCTTTGATTCTTATGCTGGAGAAAGCTTTTATAATGATAAAATGCAAGCTGTTGTAGATGAGCTTTTTGAAAAAGATATATTAGTAGAAAGTCAAGGTGCTAAAATAGTAGACTTAGAAGAATATAATATGCCACCTTGTCTTATATTAAGAAGCGATGGTGGTACTTTATATCCTACACGTGATATATCTGCTGCTTTTTATAGAAAAAAAGAATATAATTTTGAAAAATGTCTTTATATAACTGCTCTTGACCAAAATCTACATTTTGCACAATGGTTTAAAGTTATAGAGCTTATGGGCTATGACTGGGCTAAAGACTTAGTTCATATACCTTTTGGACTTGTTAGCCTAAATGATGGTAAGCTTTCTACAAGAAAAGGCCATGTTGTTCTTATGGAAGATATTTTAAACTCTGCTATAGAAAAAACTAAAAACATAATAGAAGAAAAAAACCCAAACTTAGAAAATAAAGAAGAAGTGGCTAAACAAGTAGGTATAGGAGCTGTTATCTTTAATGACCTTTTCAACTCTAGAGTTAAAAATGTTGTATTTGATTTAGAACGTATGCTAAACTTCCAAGGGGAAACTGGACCTTATGTTCAATATACTCATACAAGAGCTTGTAGTATATTAGAAAAAGAAAACTTTACTTTAGATATGCTAGAAGACATAGATTTTAGCTTAATCTGTGATGAATATTCATTTGAACTTGTAAAACTTATAAGCTTATATCCAGAAAAAATAATAGATGCTAGCATAAAATATGAACCTTATATAATAACTAGACATCTAGTTAATATATGCCAAGCCTTTAATAAATTTTATGATGAAAATAATATAAAAAATAGCGATACTAATCTAAAAAAAGCTAGACTTGCTATAGTTTATGCTACTAAAAATATAATAGCTAATGCTCTATATCTTTTAGGCATAGATGCTCCAGAAAAAATGTAATATATAGCCAAGATTTTATCTTGGCTTTTTTGAAAGGATATTTTATGAAAATTTCTATAATATGTGTAGGTAAAATAAAAGAAAAATATTTTACTATGGCTATAGATGAATATAGCAAAAGATTATCTAAGTATATAAAACTAAATATAATAGAGCTTTTAGATGAAAAAGCACCTGAAAACTTAAGCAAAGCAGAAGAAGAATCTATAAAACAAAAAGAAGGAGAAAAAATTTTAAAACATATAAAAGATGAATATGTAATTGCCCTTTGCATAGATGGTAAAGAGCTAGATAGCGTAGAGCTTGCAAATTTTATCCAAAACACTAGAACAAGAGGTATAAGCCATATAACTTTTGTTATAGGTGGTTCCCTTGGACTTCACAAAAATGTCATAAATAGAGCGGATTTTAAACTTAGTTTCTCTAAAATGACATTTCCACATCAACTTATGCGTGTAATACTTCTTGAACAAATATATCGTAGCGAAAGAATATTAAAAAACGAACCATATCATAAATAATTCTATACGTATTTGTATAAAAATAACTATTAAATACTTGAAAATACATAAAGTTTAATATATCATATTACTATTAAATTTTAAGGAGGGATACATATGTCAAATATAGTTCCAGAAAATTATAAATCAGCTCTTAATCTTTATGAAACACAAATAGCAATAAAAACTGTAAAGGATTTCTTTCAAAATAGCCTTTCTAAATATCTTAATCTTTTACGTGTTACTGCTCCTTTATTTGTAAAACCAGAATCTGGACTTAATGATAATCTTAACGGATTTGAAAGACCAGTGTCCTTTGGCATAAAAGAGCATAACGATGATAAGGCAGAAATTGTACATTCTCTTGCAAAATGGAAAAGATATGCTCTTAAAAAATATGGCTTTTCTGAAGGTGAAGGGCTTTATACAGATATGAATGCTATAAGACGTGATGAAGATACAGATAACATTCATTCTATATATGTAGACCAATGGGACTGGGAAAAAATTATATCTAAAGAAGATAGAACAGTAGATACTTTAAAACAAACTGTAAAAAGTATTTATAGAGCTCTTAAAAATACTGAAAAATATATGTCTATACAATATGACTATATAGAAGAAATCTTACCTAAAGATATCTTCTTTATAACTTCTCAAGAGCTTTTAGATATGTATCCAGATAAAACTCCTAAAGAAAGAGAATATCTTATAGCAAAAGAAAAAGGTGCCGTTTTTCTTATGCAAATAGGTAAAGTTTTATCTAATGGCGAAAAACATGATGGAAGAGCCCCTGACTATGATGATTGGGATTTAAACGGCGATATACTTGTTTATTATCCTGTATTAGATATGGCTCTTGAAATATCTTCTATGGGTATTCGCGTTGATGAAAACTCCCTTAAAAAACAACTTGAAATTTGTTCTTGCGAAGATGCTATGGAGCTTCCGTTCCAAAAATCTATTTTAAATAAAGAACTTCCCTATACTATAGGAGGCGGTATAGGTCAATCTAGAATATGTATGTTTTTCTTAAGAAAAGCTCATATAGGTGAAGTACAATCTTCATTATGGCCTCATCAAACTCTAGTAGAAGCAGAAAAAGTAGGACTACAAATTTTATAATTTTATATAAGACTGTGAATTTTTCGCAGTCTTTTTATAATATAAAAATATTTGTAAAGTAAAAAGGCATAGCTAAAAAAGCTACACCCCTCCACATAACCTAGAATATATCAACTTTGGACATCATATCGCCTGCTTTATCAAGCATTTTCTTTCCTTCATTTGCCATTTTATTTTTCATTTTCTTATCAGACATAGCATAAGCTAATCCAACCGCTCCAACTATACCAGAAGTTACTAAACCTGCTGTTGTTAACTTTTTCATAAAATTTCCTCCTAATAGTATATTTGTAAAAAAATAATCTACAAATCTTATCGCTATATTTTAAAAAGTGATAACATTTTATTTTAGATTATCTCTTTTTTACAAAATTATTATATGTAAATAGATAAAAAATATTTAAGAAATTTATGGCAAATTAATACATAAAAATTTAAAAAATAAAATTTATAAATAAATATAACTTAAAAAATCAAACCATATAATTATGTTAAATAAAAAAGCACAGAAAATATCTGCGCTATATACTATAAAACACATAGTGTTTAAATATATTTATATTAAAACCCGTGCACCTTAATCGACAGACAACCTCCCAACGTTACCTATATAGTTAGCTCAAATCCAGCACCCTCACGGCACATAGAAAAACTTGCTTAGTGCTGCTTCCGTCAAGACCTGACACGGTTCACAAGCCACTATTGCGTGAGACTGGATTGTCAACACCACTTGTATAGGGCAGACTTAAAAGGTGAAAGCCTCAAACAGGCTTCGTCCCTACTATAGCGGATTGTAGGTTACAAGGCACCGCTACCTCCCCAACTAGCACGAGAAACTTTTAAACTATTTTATACTTAAATAGTATAAACCCTATTTATATATTTGTCAACCATATTTAAAAGCAATAAAAGACAAATTCCTAATATATATAATTGATTATTAACATATCATCTCTCTAAAATCTGTTATGTATTCATCAACTTCTCTAATAAGACCTTCTATATCTTCGTTATGCTTGTCATACACACCATAAGCTTTCATACCAGCTTTTTTTGCACTTCTAGCACCTTCTTTTATATCTTCAAAAACTATTATGTCTTTAGGTTCAAGTTCTAGCTTATCAGCACAAAGCAGATATATATCTGGATAATCTTTTCCCTTTTCTACATAACTAGTATCTATTATAATATCAAAAAAATCATATACCTTATTTTGTTTTAAACAAACTTCATAAAGATTTTTCTCACAAGCAGTAGCAACAGCTATTTTTATACCATTTTCTTTTAAAAACACTAGATAATCATATACTCCCGCTTTTAATTTAACCTTATTTTTATATTCATAATAAGCAAGTTCTCTCCATCTAGATATAATTTCATCTTCGCTCATATTTATATTACATACTTTTTTTGTGTACTTAGCAACATCTAATAATGTTTTGGCCTTTATTTGCTTTTCATAATCTTCTGGCATAACCACATTGTTTTCTTTAAAAAATATCTTATCTATTTCTTTCCATATTTCTAAAGAATCTAAGATTGTACCATCTAAATCAAAAATAACACCTTTATAATCTAGCATATCATCACCATATACCTTTCTTAAAGCCTTATTTATTTTTACTTCTCATATCTTTAAAAAAACTCTTCATAAGCATAGCACATTCTTCTTCTAAAATTTTATCTACTACTTCAACCTTATGATTAAAATTATCATTATCAAGCAAATTTAAAATAGAACCACAACAACCAGCTTTTTTATTATAACATCCAAAAACAACTCTATCCATTCTAGCTTGTAATATTGCACCAGAACACATAGGACAAGGCTCTACAGTAACAAATATACTGCAACCTTCAAGTCGCCAATCTCCAAGTACCTTACAAGCTTTCTCTATAGCTATTATCTCGGCATGTTTTATAGAATTTTTTTGGGTATTTCTTTTATTATATCCTGTAGCTATTATATTATCTTTATATACTATAACACAACCTATAGGCACTTCTTCTAATTTATATGCTTTTTTTGCCTCTTCTATAGCTTGTTGCATAAAAAATTCATAGTCCATAAATACCTCAAATAAGATATACTATATCCAAATCTTTATTTTTAGATAAATCTACAATTTCATCATTTATTTTTATTATAGGTTTTGTTATATTTTTAGGATTTATATATACTATTTCTGCTACTTCATTATTTGAAAGCATAACATCGCAACCTATATATACATAAGCTATATTTTGCAGAAAAGAAAGCAATAAATTAGCATCTAAAATTTCATATATATTTTGCTCAAACTCTCTAATTACACTAAATGGACAATTCTTCTGCCTATATAATCTAGGGGAAGTCATTGCATCATACATATCGCATATAGCTATTATCTTAGCAAATTTCGGTATTCTATCTTCCATAAGCCCTATAGGATATCCATAACCATTTATTTTCTCATGATGCATAAGAACACCATATTTTATATCATCAGATAATGGTAAATTTTCTAATAGATTATATCCTAAATATGAATGTGTTTTTATATATTCAAATTCTTCTTCTGTAAGAGTCTCTCTCTTATTTAAAAGATTTATATCAAGCTTTATTTTTCCTATATCATGCAAAAGCCCTGTAATAGTTAAATTTTTAAGTTCCTCTTCTTCAATACCAAGCCAAATTCCAAACATATGGGCTATTAACCCTACATTTAAACAATGTGTATAAGTATGTAACTCCGCATTTTCTAAATAACATATATAGTAAAAAACTTTATTTTTATATTCTATATTTTCTATAATTTTTAAAACAGAATTATATAATAAATCTTTATCTATCTTGCTTATACTATTTATAGAAAAAAATTGTTTTTTTAATATTTCAAGCGCAATTTTATAGTTTTGTGTAAATAATACATATTCTAAATTTTCTTTTAAATTTTTATCTATATTTATATCATTTTCAAAGGATTTGGAAAGAGCTTTAGGAATATTTAGCTCTGCATCTTTTACTTGTTCTCTATCTTTGGATAAATCTTTTATGTTTTTATTTTGTATGCTTGACATAAAACTCCTCCTTGCCTTACTAATAATATTTTTAAACCATCTATATAGTATAACATTAACTATATATATTAATCAACACTTTTCTACAATAATAGTCATTTAATTATATAATATTACTTTTAATATCATCTATTACACAAATTTTTCTATCTTTAATGCCTATTATATCTATATCATTTTTAATACATTCTTTTATATAATTAATATGTTCTTGTTGTATAATCTCTCCTATAGTTAAAATAGGACTTCCAGGTGGATAAGAAATAATAAAAGCTCCACATATTTTATCAATAGCTTCTTCAAGCTTACAAAAAGTTTTTTTCATATTAAAAGCTTTTTTTAAATTTATTTTTTGTTCTACTTTTCCTATTTTAAAATCTTCTTGTTTTATTTCTTTAAAATTAATATTTTTATCTATTTCAAAAAGTATATCTTTAAATCTTTCTAATTCTTTAAAATTATCGCAAATAGTAGATATAGCTATTATATGATTTTTTCCATACATTTCTAACTGCATATTATTTTGTCTTAATATTTTATTTATTTCATATCCATTTATATCAGAATTTATAAAAAATGTTAATCTACTTATATCTAAATCAAAGTTTACATTATCTATCATATCTATATCTAATAATTTTATGTTTTTTAAATGTTTTAATTCTTCTCTATATTCTTTTAAAAATTTAGTATATTCTAAAAATTTGTCTTTATTATTTTGTCCAAAATTTATAGCATATTCCATACTAAGCATAAAAATATAAGATGGGCTAGTTGTTTGTACCATAGATAAGCATTTCTCTAGCTTATGTCTATCTACTCTATCGCTATTTATATGTAAAATAGCACATTGAGTAAGACAAGGCATAGTTTTATGCAAACTATGGATTACTATATCTGCTCCACAATCTAAAGCAGATTTTGGAAACATAGGACTAAATTTAAAATGTGAGCCATGAGCTTCATCTACAATAAGCAAAATTCCTTTATCGTGAAGAAAAGAAGCTATATCTTGTATATTAGAAACAAGCCCTTCATAAGTTGGGCTTGTTATTATGCAGGCTTTTATATCCTTATTTTTTTCTACTTCTTTTTTAATATCTTCTAAATCTATAGCACAAGATATATTATTTTTTATTTTAGGAAAAACATAAACCGGATTTGCTCCAGATAGCAAAATTCCGTTATATACACTTATATGACAATTTCTCCCTACTAATATTTTATCATCTTCTCCGACACAAGATAAAATACTAGCCAAAACACCGCTAGAGCTTCCATTAATTAAAAAATAACTATTTTTAGCTCCATATATGTTAGCTATTTCACCTAAAGTTTGTTTTATAGCTCCTTCTGGCTTATGCATATTATCTGTGTCCTCTATTTCTGTATAATCAAGCTCTATAAATTTTTTAAAATCTTCTATTATATCTTTTCTTCTTTTATGCCCTGGCATATGCAAGGGATATAATTTAGAAGCTCTGTCTAAAGCCATATATATATTGTCCATAAACTACCTCCAGTTTGGCAAAATATTTTCATTTTGCAACGCCTTTATTATTATCATTATTATAGGCCCTATAATAAAGCCAAACACCCCAAATATCTTAAGACCTATATATATAGACATAAGAGTTATAAGTGGATGTATACCTATTTGTTTACCTACTATCTTTGGTTCTACAAATTGTCTTGTTATAAGAATAATTAAATATATAACAATAAGTCCTATCGCCATACCATAATTTCCAGTTATTGCACTATATAAAGCCCAAGGCCATAGAATAAACCCGCTTCCAAAAACTGGTAGTGCATCAACAACGCCTATAATAAATGCTATAAAAAGTGCATAAGGCCCTTTTATAAATACAAGCCCTATAAAACAAATACTTGCTATAAGACACATAATTATAGCTTGAGCTTTTATATATCCAAAAACTGCATTATATATCCCATCTTTAACTATAAAAATCTTATCCTTATAATTTTTTGGAATTTGTCTTAATAGAAATCTTTCTATATTTTCTTTATCTATAAGCATAAGATGACAAGATATAAGGCTTATTATAATCATCATAAGAAAATTAGGAACTTTTTTTATTACATTTATAGAAGTATTCTTAAGTCCATTAGCTAAAAAATCTCCTGCTATATTTAAAATATTATTTGAAAAATTAAAAATAATATTTTCTAAATTATGTGGTAAAATGCTAAACATACTTTGTAATTTATTATTAAAAGATGTAAATGTTTGTTTCACAGCATCTATATAGTAAGGTAAATCTTTTATAAATTCTTTACCCTCTTTTACTATTTGTCCTACTATCCCAACACCTATTATACCTACTAAAAATATACAAATAACTATACACAAAATACTCGCTAGAGGTTTTGGTATTTTGTATATATTATTAAAAAATTTAAATAGTGGATATAAAATAATACAAAGTATATATCCTATTAAGAAAGGTAAAAAATAACTACCAAAATAAGAAAATAATATATAAATTGCTACAAAAATAACTAAAATTTTTAAAACTTTTATTAGATTTTGATTCTTATCAAAAAAAGACATATCATCACCTTCTTATTTTATTATTAAAATCTTTACTATAAATTAACCTTTTTCATATAAAAAGTCAAGCTTATTTTGTAACACTTTATATTTATAAGAATAATATAAAATTATGTTTAGCTATCTAGCGAAAAAGGGAGGGTTGTATATGAAAGATAATGAAAAAGCTTGTGTTCCATATGAACAAACTATAGAAGTTAAAAGCCTTGCAAGAGCTTATGTAGCTTTTCAAAAATTTTGTTCTATCTATGATGGAGAAAAAGCAATAGTAAAAGGAACTTTATTTCCAGAACTTGATATGCCATATTGTGAAAAAGACAAGAATTTTATGAGAGAAGAAAATCCTTGTTTTGAAAAATAATAAAGCCGTTTAAATATGGAGGTTAAAATTATGAATGATGATAGAGAGAAAATGTTAGAAGTGCTTACAGCTCTAGATTTTATGGCTGTTGATATGGCGCTATATCTTGATACTCACCCAGAAGATAAAAATGCTATAGATATTTATAACCAAATAATAAAAGAGGCAGACACAGCTAGAACTATGTATGAGAAAAATTTTGGACCTTTATGTTCTTATCGTTCTGCTTCTTCTGAAGATAAGTTTAAATGGATAGACAACGCTTGGCCTTGGCAAGAGTGCTTTAACTATAGCTTGAAAGGAGAAAGTTGCTAATGTGGATATATGAAAAAAAATTAGAATTTCCGGTTAAAATAAAAAATAAAAACCCAGAGCTTGCAAAGCTTATATTAACTCAGTATGGTGGTCCTAATGGAGAGCTTGGAGCTGCTATAAGATATCTTAGCCAAAGATTTACTATGATAACTCCTCAAGCTAAAGCAATCTTAAACGATATAGGTACAGAAGAGCTAGCTCACTTAGAAATGATAGGCTCTATAGTTCATCAACTTACAGATGATATATCTTTTGATGAAATACAACAAGCCGGACTTGGCGCTTATTATGTAGACCACGGACTTGGCGTATATCCTGCAAATGGCGCTGGCGTTCCTTTCTCTTGTGCTGGATTACAATCAACTGGTAACCCTATAACTGACCTTACAGAAAATTTAGCAGCAGAACAAAAAGCTAAAGCAACTTATGAATATATCTTAAATCTTACAGACGATCCAGATGTTATAACACCTATTAAATTTTTAAGAGAAAGAGAGATTGTGCATTTCCAAAGATTTGGAGAAGCCCTTAGAATAGTAGAGGATTATTTAGATAGTAAAAGACAGTTTATAATAGAAAAACCAGACAATATGAAACCACAACCTAGAAATCAATAATAAAAAAGCCGTATTTTATACGGCTTTTTTATTATTGACTTTTAGGTATATATATTGTATTATAAAAATATGTCTATTTATATCATTATTTGTCTAAATAGATAATATTTTATATGTTCATTAAAAGGAGTAAAGAGTATCTATGAAAAGAAAATTAAAAGTAATGTTAATGTCTATGTTGTTAGTATCTTCTCTAACAGCTTGTGGTGGTAATGCTTCTAGTAAAAGCGTAGCTACTATCCAACCTGTAACTATAGATTTTAATGTAGCTAGTTTAGATAATGGAACAATAAGTTTTGAATATCCAACAGATGAATGAAAAAAAGTTGAAAGCGGATTTCCAGCTATTCCTGTAATGTTAATACCTTCAGATGCTTCAAATAATACAAATACAAATATTAATGTTGTTGTATCTGAAGAAGTTAAAATGCCATTAGATAAATATTTAAGCGCTATTCCTGCTACATATGAACAAGTAAGCCCTAATATAAAAGTTGATTTATCAGAAATTAGAACTTTAGATGATAAAGAAGTTGCCTACAATGAAAATACTGTACAATTTACAGATGAAAATATTCAAAAATGTATAGAAAAAGGAATATTAACTGAACAAATGATTGAAGCAAATGGTGGAAAAGAAGCTCTTTTAAATATACCAGCTCAAAAACAAATACAAATGACTTTTTATTTAGACAATAAATCAACAACTGTAACTGGTACATATACAGAAGATAATGAAAAAGAAAATGTTTTAAAAGCTATGACTACTATAGTACAAACTGCAAAAATAAAATAATATCATAAAAGCACTATATTTTATATATAGTGCTTTTATATATCTAAAAAGGAGGATACTATGAATAATCATAAAAAGTCAAGTCTTATTTTTTTTATACTATTAATTTGGACAATATTTATTACACCAGTTATTTTTAAGCTTATTATATATTTTGCTCCTATAAAAGTAATCATTCCATTACAACTAAATCCAAGTTGTAGTTTAATTTTGGTACAAATATTGAGTTTCTTACCTTTTATTTTATTATATATTATTACAAATAAAGGTAATGTAAAACAATCCTTAAGATTTAAAAAATTATCTTTTAAAAATATATTTCTTATTATTTTAATAGGAATATTTATCCAACCAATATTAATGCTTATAAACTTTTTGACATTGTTTTTTACTCAAAATGCTCTAACTAATGTATTTACTTCTAGTTTAAAATACCCTTTTTGGCAAATATTTTTGGCTATTGCTATTATTCCTCCTTTTTTAGAAGAAATATTATTTAGAGGTATAATATTAAAAAAATATGATAATTATTCTTTTTGGTATGGAATCATATTTTCTAGTATATTTTTTGCTATGATACATCTTAATCTAAATCAATTTTGTTATACAATAGTTTTAGGTTTTATATTAGCATTTTTAGTTAAAGCTACTGACTCTATTTGGGCCGGTATTTTATGTCATTTTGTTTTTAATGGGTCGCAAGTAATATTAAACAATATTTTAGGCCAAACTTCTATAATTCCAAATATAATAATAATAATAATATTTATACTTTCTATAATTTTATCTACTATTTTTATATATATTTTTGTAAAAATAAATAAAAATAATATAGTAAAAAATACTGAAAAAAATAAAGAAAAAGTATTTAATATATTTTTTATACTAGATATTATAATATTAATTTATATATTTATAAAAAATTGAATATAAAAAAGCCGTATAAAATACGGCTTTTTCTAAATATAATGATACTAATCTATTTTTATAATAACTTTTTTATTTTGAGAAGATGCATAAGATTTAACAACAGTTCTTATAGCTTTAGCTATTCTTCCTTGTTTACCTATAACCTTTCCTACATCTGTTTCTGCAACATTAAGCTCTAAAATAATAGTATCACTATCATTATCCACTTTTTCTATTATATCTATAGCGTCTTTATTATCAACAAGATTTTCTACTATTGTATATAATAGCTCTTTCATATGCATTACCTCGGATTATTCTATAACACCTGATTTTTTTAATAAAGCTCTAACTGTATCTGTTGGTTGAGCTCCATTTCCAATCCATTTTTTAGCGTCTTCAACATCTACTTTTAAAACTGCTGGTTCTTTAGTAGGATCATAGTATCCTATTTCTGCAATAGCTTTACCACCTCTAGGTGTTCTAGAATCTGCTACTACTATTCTATAGAAAGGTGCTTTTTTAGCTCCTAATCTTTTTAATCTAATTTTTACTGCCATTTTTGTTTCCTCCTAAAATTATATATTATTTATTGAAAAAAGGAAGATTAAATTTCCCTTTTTTACCCTTCATCATACCATTCATCATTTTCATAGCATTTTTAGCGTTTTCAAAATCTTTAAGAAGTTTATTAACTTCCTGAACGCTTGTGCCAGAACCTTTAGCTATTCTCTTTTTCCTAGCTCCGTTTATAATGTTTGGTTTTCTTCTTTCTTCTTTTGTCATAGAGCTTATAATAGCCTCTACATGAAGTATAGTCTTATCATTAAGATTTACATCATCTAAATTTATCTTGTTCATACCAGGAATAGGAAGCATACCAAGAATATCTTTTATAGAACCCATCTTTTTTACTTGTTGCATCTGTCCTAAAAAGTCATTTAGGTCAAAATCTAGAGTTCTCATTTTTTTCTCAAGCTCTAATACTTCTTTTTCGTCATATACTTGTTGCGCTTTTTCTATAAGAGTAAGCACATCTCCCATACCTAAAATACGTGAAACCATTCTGTCTGGATGAAAAGGCTCTAAATCTTCTAGTTTTTCACCCATACCCACATATTTTATAGGCTTTTTAGTAACCGCTCTAACAGAAAGGGCAGCACCACCACGTGTATCACCATCTAATTTAGTAATGATAGTTCCATCTATACCAAGCTTTTCATCAAAAGAAGAAGCCACATTTACCGCATCTTGCCCTGTCATAGCATCTATAACAAGCAATATTTCTTGAGGTTTTACTTCTTTTTTGATATTTTCTAGCTCATCCATAAGCTCCTCATTTATATGAAGCCTACCTGCCGTATCTATGATAACTATATCATTACCTTGTTTTTTAGCATATTCTATAGATGCCTTAGCTATCTCAACCGGGTTTTCTTGCCCCATAGAAAAGACTGGTATATTATAAGTCTTGCCTACAACCTCAAGCTGTTTTATAGCCGCTGGTCTATATATATCGCAAGCTACTAAAAGTGGTTGTTTACCTTGTTTTCTTAAAAGCCCGGCTAGCTTACCAGTAGTAGTAGTCTTACCAGCACCCTGAAGCCCAACCATCATATACACAGTAGGAGCTTTTGAAGAATATGTTAAAATACTTTGAGTTGTTCCTAAAAGGTCTATAAGCTCATCTTTAACAACTTTTATAACTTGTTGTCCTGGATTTAATCCTTCTAATACATCTGTCCCTATAGCTTTTTCTGTAACATTAGCTATAAATTCTTTAACTATTTTAAAGTTTACGTCAGCTTCTAAAAGAGCTAGCTTAACTTCTCTAAGAGCAGCCTTTACGTCTTTTTCAGAAAGTTTACCTTTACCAGTAAGATTTTTAAAAACATCTTGTAATTTTGAAGAAAGATTTTCAAAAGCCATACTTAAGCCTCCTTAGTCTAATAAGTTGCTTAAATCTTTTTTGACAACCTCTAGGGTATCAATATAATTTGAGCTATTATCAGATATTATATTTTCTATGTTATTGATTATATTTTCTATCGACTTTTTTTGATTTAAATATTTTTCTACAAGAGAAAGCTTTTGTTCATAATTAGATAAAACTTTTTCCGTTCTTTTTATAGTATCTAAAACGGCCTGACGGCTAATTTTATACATAGAGCCTATCTCATGCAAAGAGAAATCATTAAGATAATATAGCTCAAATATTTCTTTTTGCTTGTTAGTAAGAAGCTCAGAATAAAAATCATATAACATAGTTAGAAAAAATATTTTATCCATACAATCACCTTTCTGTAAAGGCAATATACTTTACATTGTTATATTTTAATAGATAAATACTATCTTGTCAAGCACTTTATAATAAAACTAATTTGATATTATTTATTTTTAGTGGTATAATATTTGTCTAAATACAAAAAATATTAAGGGGTGTTAATTTTGAAAAAAAATCTAAAGCAAGTGGCTATAATATCATTATTATCTACTATGCTTGTAAGCAATGTATATGCGCAAGAACAATTACAACAAAATACTAAAACAGAAAGTGAAGTCCCAAAAGATAAAAACGGAAATATTTTAACTGGACTTAATCTTAAAATATATAATATTACAAAAAATGTACCTGTTTATACACCTACAAATTTTACTCCTATAACAACTAATGAAACAACAACTAATGATAATATAACAACTCAAAGTACAACTACTATATTTGAAAGTGGAGATAAATATCAAATAAATAGGTTTTCATATAAACAAAATAATCCAAATAGATACACAGTAGGCTTACCTATAAAAGGAAACACTATAACTGTAAGATATATAGACCCTAATACTAAAAAATGGGTAAATACTTCCAATCTAAATAATTTAAAACATACGACTTTATTTATTGATACAGATACAAATAGCTACATAGTTAGCGTTCCTGCTGTTTATAAAAATATATTTACAAACAATACTTTAACAGTGGAAAAAGATAAAGAACAAATGGTTAAAATAGTAAAAAAAGAGGGCTATTTTGATTTACAACTTTCTTTCCCACAAGATATATCTACTATAGGTGAGTATTGGTATATGGAATCTAACAAACGCCTTGTAGATTGGAGCACTATGAAAAGCTTTGAGGAACTTTTACCACACGATTTAGCAATAACTAGACGCTGGAGCTATGATGGATATTATTTCCAAACTCCTAGCAATTATAAACCTGGGGGCAAAAACATACTATATCGCCACCCATCTAACTATACAGGAGCTTCTTTTGCTAAATATGCTCTAAATCCACTTTCTAAAAACCTTGGATATGTAATGACAGAAACTTGTATGAAAAATCAAAATGAACAAGGCTTTTGGGCAACTGGTCCTCAATCAGATTGGCTCTTTACCGACTTTAAAATAGGTCCAAACTTTTATGATACTAGATTTAACACAGATTTTGCTACAAGTTTATTATATGCTTACAAAAACTATAATAATAAAGAATTTTTAAATTCTGCTGTTAGATATGCCGAATTTTTCTTAGACTATGCCAAAAATAACTCTTATATAACAGAAAATGGAGGATATCTTGTAGAAGACTATGGCTCTACTACAAAACACGAAAAAACTCACGTATCTTTAAATCATCAATTAGCAGAATTAAATTTCTTATACGAACTATATGATATAACTAAAGAGCCTTCTTATAAAGAAATGGCAGATAAAATGCTATTAGCTATTGAAGATACAAGAAATAAATGGGTATTACCAGATGGAAATTTAGCCTATGCTCTTTTCTATGAAAAAACAACAAATAAAATGGAAGATTATCCTTATTTAACTTATAATGATTTATTCCAAACTAAAGAACTTCTTAAAAAGCTATTTAATACTACTAATGATACAGTAGAATTTTTAATGGCTAGCAAAAAATCTTGGATGGATAAAAATAATATAACCGGCTATTTAAAATAAAATATTGACTATTGTAATCTATAATATTATAATATAGATACAATAGGAGGTTTTATTATGAAAACTAAAACTTTAAGCATAATAGCTATATTTTGCGCAATAACTTGTATACTATCTACTGTATCTATTCCTAGTCCCTTTGGAGTTCCCTTAACTTTACAAACTTTTGCTATTAGCCTTTGTGGTTTTTTTCTTGGTAAAAGAAATGGTACTTTATGTGTGTTTATATATCTACTACTTGGAGCTATAGGTTTACCTGTTTTTGCTGGATTTAGTGGTGGTATATCAAAACTATTTTCTGCTAGTGGTGGATTTTTAATTGGATTTTTATTTCTTAGCTTTTTTTGTGGACTAGGTATAAAATATTCTTTTATAGGACTTTTTATATGCCATATTTTAGGTATTATACAATTTTCTTTTATTACTAAAACACCTATAATTTCATCTTTTATTATAGTTTCTATGCCTTATATAGTAAAAGATTTAATATCTATAGGTTTTGCATATTTAATATCTAAAAAACTAAGTTCTTATATATAAATAATAAAAAACCCCCTTAATCTAAATAAGATTAAGGGGGTTTTTTATATATAAACTAGATACTATATTAGCATCTGTCTATTTTTTGCTATTTAGTCTTATAGTAGCACGTTTAAGAGCAAGCTCTGCTCTTAACATATTTACATTACTATCTTTACTATTTAGCCTTTTCTCTGCTCTTTCTTTAGCTTCTTTAGCTCTTTGGATATCAATATCTTCAATCCACTCTGCAGAATCTGTAAGAATATTAACTGCATCTGGCTGAACATCTACAAATCCACCAAATAAAGTAGCTTCTTTTTCCTGTTCACCATTTTTAATTTTTAAGATACCATAGTCAAGTATAGTAGTAAGAGGTTGGTGTCCTTTTAAAACCCCAAGATCCCCATTAACACCACGCATAATAACCATAGTAGCTTCATCATTGTATAACTCCTTGCTAGGAGTAACTATACGCAAACGTGTTTTTGCTTCTGCCATAATAAACCAGTCCTTTCACTAGTTTTTAGCTCTCGCTACAACTTCCTCAATAGGACCTGCATTTAAGAAATAGCTCTCTGGTATATCATCGTGTTTACCTTCAAGAATTTCTTTAAAGCCACGTACTGTTTCTGAAACTGGAACATATTTTCCATCATAACCTGTAAATTTCTCAGCAACGAAGAATGGTTGAGAAAGGAAACGTTGGATTTTTCTTGCTCTGTTAACAGTAAGTTTATCTTCTTCAGAAAGTTCGTCCATACCAAGTATAGAGATAATATCTTGTAACTCTTTATATCTTTGTAAGATAGATTGAACACTTCTTGCTACTTCATAATGCTCTTCGCCTACAATCATAGGGTCAAGGATACGAGAGCCAGACTCTAATGGGTCAACCGCTGGATAAATACCAAGCTCAACTATAGCTCTAGATAAAACTGTTGTTGCATCTAAGTGAGCAAAAGTTGTAGCTGGAGCTGGGTCAGTTAAGTCGTCGGCCGGAACGTATACAGCTTGAACAGATGTGATAGAACCTGATTTTGTAGATGTGATACGCTCTTGTAAAGCACCAACCTCTGTTGCAAGAGTTGGTTGATAACCAACGGCACTTGGCATACGTCCAAGAAGAGCAGAAACCTCAGAACCTGCTTGTACAAAACGGAAAATATTATCTACGAATAAAAGCACGTCTTGGTTTTCTTTATCTCTAAAATATTCTGCCATAGTAAGACCTGTAAGAGCTATTCTCATACGAGCTCCTGGTGGCTCATTCATTTGTCCAAAAACAAGGCTTGTTTTTTGGATAACTCCAGACTCTTGCATTTCATAGTAAAGGTCATTACCTTCACGTGTACGCTCTCCAACACCAGCAAAAACAGAGAAACCACCGTGCTCTGTAGCTATGTTACGGATAAGCTCCATAATAAGAACTGTTTTACCAACACCGGCACCACCAAATAGCCCTATCTTACCACCTTTAGAATATGGACAAAGAAGGTCTATAACCTTAATACCAGTTTCTAATATTTCTGTAGATGTAGCTTGTTCTGCAAAGCTTGGTGCTTCTCTATGGATAGACCATCTTTCTTTAACGTCTACCTCTCCTGCTTCATCTATAGGTGCTCCAATAACATTGAACATACGCCCAAGAGTACAAGAACCAACTGGAACAGATATAGGCGCTCCTGTATCCACTGCTTCCATACCTCTAACAAGCCCATCTGTTGAGCTCATCGCGATACATTTTACAACGTCATCTCCAAGATGTTGAGCAACTTCTGCTACTATAGTTTCGCCGTTGTGCTCTATCTCTATGGCGTTATATAATGCTGGCATATTTTCGCTTGAAAATTTTATATCTAATACGGCACCGATAATTTGTATTATCTTACCTACATTTTTTTCAGCCAAAAGTTTCAACTCCTTTTCTAACTATAAATACCACTACCGCTAACAATTTCTGTAATTTCTTGAGTAATAGCGCTTTGTCTTGCTCTGTTATATACAAGATTTAACATACCTATCATCTCTTCGGCATTTTCTGTAGCAGAATCCATAGCAGTCATTCTAGCACCTAATTCACATACTGCCGATTCTACCATAGCTCCATATATAACGGTATTAACGTATTTAGGAATAACATATTCTAAAACAGCTTCCTCGCTTGGTTCATATATTGTAAGAGCCGATGCAGAAGTTGTCTCTTTTTCTTCATTTTTAAAATCATTTACATCAAGAGGGAAAAGTTTTATAAGCTTAGGCTCGCTTGCAAGAGTAGATATAAACTCTGTATAAGCTAAATAAACTTCATCAACTTCACCAGATGTAAACATATCTAGTGCCAAACGCCCTACTTTTAAAGCGTCCTCGTATGTAGGGTTTTCAGAAATATTTGTAAAAGCCTCTACAACATTTGCACGAGTTTTAAAATATTCTTTACTTTTACCCCCAATAGCTATCACTTTGTCATTTTCTTTATTTTTTATAGCAGACATAGCAAGCTTATTAACGTTGATATTATAGCCACCACAAAGTCCTCTATCACCTGTTACAACGATAACACCAGTAGATTTAACTTCTCTTTTATCAAGATATGGGTGGCTTATATTACCAGAACCATTAACAATATTTGCAATAACTTGTCTTGTTTCATTAAAGAAAGGGCGTGTATCTTCAAGTCTAGCTTTAGCTTTATTAAGCTTACTACTAGCTACAAGATACATAGCGTTAGTTATTTGCTGGGTGCTATTGACACTTTTTATTCTGCGTTTAATATCACGCATTGATGCCATTATATCACCTCTTTATTATTTAAATTCTTTTTTAAATGTTTCAAGCGCTTCTATAAGTTGTTTTTCTGTATCATCAGATAACTCTTTAGTTTCTTTTATGCTTGTAAATATGTTGTTATATTTAGTTTCAACAAAATTGAAGAATTCTTTTTCAAAATCTGCAATTCTGTCAAGTTCTATATCATCAAGATATTTTTTAGTAACAGCATAAAGAATAACAACTTCTTTTTCTACTTCTAAAGTAGCATATTGAGCTTGTTTTAATATCTCAACGATTCTTTGTCCGTGGTTAAGACGATCTAAAGTATCTTTATCAAGGTCAGAACCAAATTGAGAGAAGCTCTCAAGCTCTCTATATTGAGCAAGCTCTATACGAATAGGACCTGCTATTTTTTTCATAGCTTTAATTTGCGCAGAACCACCAACCCTAGATACAGAAAGACCCGCATTTATAGCCGGACGTACACCAGAGTTAAAAAGTTCACTCTCAAGGAATATTTGTCCATCTGTTATAGATATAACGTTTGTAGGGATATAAGCAGAAACGTCCCCTGCTTGTGTTTCTATAATAGGAAGAGCTGTTATAGAACCACCGCCGTATTTTTCTTCAAGTCTTGCGCTTCTTTCAAGAAGTCTTGAATGTAGATAGAATACATCCCCTGGATAAGCTTCACGTCCTGGTGGTCTGTGAAGAAGAAGAGACATAGCACGATAAGCTACCGCGTGTTTAGATAAATCATCATAAACAATAAGTACGTCTTTTCCATTTTCCATAAACTCTTCACCAATAGCAACACCTGTATATGGCGCTAAGAATTGGAGAGGAGCTGGGTCTGATGCAGTAGCAGATACAATTGTTGTATAGTCCATAGCACCAGCATCTTCAAGGCTTCTTACTATACGAGAAACAGTAGATGCTTTTTGTCCTATAGCTACATATATACAGATAACATCTTTACCTTTTTGGTTTATTATAGTATCTATACAAATAGCAGTTTTACCAGTTTGTCTATCTCCGATAACAAGCTCACGTTGTCCACGTCCAATAGGAACCATAGCATCGATAGCTTTAATACCAGTTTGTAAAGGTACGTCTACAGATTTACGAGTGATAACACCAGGAGCTACTCTTTCTATAGGGCGAGTTCCTGTTGTATGGATAGGTCCTTTTTCGTCTATAGGTTGACCTATAGCATTAACAACACGTCCTATCATAGCTTCGCCAACGCCAACTTCAGCAACACGTCCAGTAAGTTTAACGCTGTCGCCTTCTTTAACGCTTTGGTCAGAACCTAATAAAACTACCCCGATATTGTCTTCTTCAAGGTTTTGTGCCATACCTAATACGCCACTTTCAAACTCAAGAAGCTCACCGCTCATAGCTTTTTCAAGTCCGTGTACTCTGGCAATACCGTCCCCAACCTGTATAACCGTACCAACGTCAGATACATCTAACTTAGATGTATAACCTTTAATCTGTTCTTTAATAACAGAACTAATTTCTTCAGGTCTTAAGTTCATTTACGGGTTACACTCCTTTACTAATTGTTAATGAGGCTTTTTTTGATATCTTCTAGGCTTTTTTTGATAGAATTATCTATAACCTTACCATCTACATTGATAAGAATTCCACCTATAAGCTCTGGTTTTACACTTGCCTCAACAATGATTTCTTTATTTAAATTTTTTGCTAAGTTTTGTTTAATATCGCTTATTTGTTTTTCGCTAAGAGGCATTGCAGAATATATATAAGCAGTAGTTATGCCTTTATATTCTCTTACAAGCTCTAAAAATGTTTCTAAAATCTCTAAGATTTCTTCTTCTCTATTTTTCTTAACGATTATAGCTATAAGCCCTAAAATTTCTTCAGAAATATTGTCTTTGTATATTTCTTTAAAAAGATTAAATTTTTCTTCCCCAGATATTCTTGGGTGGTTTAAAACAGTTAAAAAGTCTTTATCTTCTTTTATAGAAGTAAAAATAAGTTCTACTTCTTTGTTAAAAATATCTATTTTATCTGTTTCTTTTGCTAGTTCAAAAAGCGCAACTGCATATCTTTTAGAAATTAATTTTGCCATTTAACTTCCCCCAAATCTGCAATAACTTGCTCAACAAGCTTATCTTGTTCTGCTTGGTTGATTTTTTCACTTATAAACTTGCTAGCTATTAAAGAAGATACTTCAATAATTTGAAGTCTAACTTCCTCTCTTGCTTTTTCTTGTTCTCTTTCAATATCAAGAGCAGCTCTGTTTTTAATAGCTTCAGCTTCTTTTCTAGCTTCTTCTATGATTTGTGCTTCGTTTTGTTTAGCACGTGCGCGAGCTTCCTCTAAAATAGTTGCTTTTTCTTTTTCAATTTCCTTAAGTTTAAGCTCATATTCTGCTTTAAGATTGTCTGCATCTGCAAGTTTAGTATTAGCTTCATTTATACTGCTTTCAATACGTTTTCTACGTTTTTCTAAAAACTCTGTAACTGGTTTGTATAAAAGCTTAGATAAGATAAGGCATAAGATACCTGTAGATATAAGCTGTACAATAACAGAATAAATAAGCTGACTGTCTAAAGTAAGTATATAGCTATCCAAGAAAATTTGCCCTCCTTTCATTTTTCCATCTATGTAGAAAAATTAATTTATAGTTTAAAAATTTCTTATTTCCCGATGAATGGATTTGCAAATAATAATAAGAATGCTATAACAAGACCATAGATGGCAGATGTTTCGGCAACGGCAGCACCTACTAACATTGTAGACATAATAGTACCTTTAGCTTCTGGTTGACGTCCTACTGCTTCTGCAGCTTTACCAGCAGCATAACCTTGACCTACCCCAGCACCTATACCTGCTATCATTGCAGTTCCTGCACCTATTGCAGAACAACCCATAATAAAAGCTTCATTAAATTCCATTTTTAAATCCTCCTAAAAAATATAATGTTTATTCTAGCTTTGGCTACTATTCTTCGCCAATTTTATCTCTTATAAATGTCATACTAAGTATAACAAATATAAACGTTTGTAAGAAACCAGCAAATATGTCAAAATATGCATGTAATACTGGTGTAGCTAAACCAAATCCTACTACTTGGAAGATAATATTTCCTGCACTTTCAATAGCAGAATATACAAGTCCCATAATAATAGTACCACCTAAGATGTTACCAAAAAGACGTAAGCTAAGCGATAATGGAGTAGCAAGCTCGCCTATGATATTAAGCGGTAACAAAAGTGGCATTGGTTCTAAATATCCTTTAAAATAACCGCCTTTGTTTACTTTTATACCCATAAAGTGTATGAGCGTGAAAGTAGAAAGGGCAAGAGCAAGAGTTGTTCCAAGGTCAGCTGTTGGAGACCTGAACGACAATAGCCCCATATAGTTAGAAACTAAAATAAAGCAAAAAACACCAAAAAACCAATTTCCAAAATATTTGTATTTTTCACCCATATTTTGGATAGTAAAGTTTTCCATAGTTTCTATCAAAAGCTCTACAATATTTTGTAGTTTTGTCGTAGGAACATCAGTAAACTTGTTTATTTTAGCCCTAATTATTAAAGCCACTATAGTAAGAGCGATAATTATTATCCAAGTGTTCATCATAGTCTGAGTAATATTTACTCCGCCTATAGTGGTAATAATCTTAGCACCAAAGTCCATATATTTACCTCCCTTCTCGTTTATTTTAAGATAAATTTTTATTTAAAATAAAGTATATTTATATACTTTACTAAATAACTATACTAGATATATATGTTATATACATTATAATATTATACACTTTTTATACAAAAATCGTCAAGCTAAATATTATTTTCTTTTTTTAATTTTATATTTATAATGTATCCCGCAGGAACAGGCAATAATATGCCTATTATAACCGCTATAATGTTGAAATTTCTAAAAACTGCCACAAGCAAAACAGCAAATGTTAAAAAATACCTAAGAGTATAATGTAATCTACAATAATTAGTTGCCTTAGATGCTTGCATATCCATAGCTTTGTTTAGCGTTTTTTCTGTTAAAATAAGCTTTAATATAGCAAATATTGTGCCAAATATAAGCCCTATTATAAAAGACTTTAAGTCTTTAGAAACAAAAAATCCTATTCCTAAAACTATAAAAGCAAGAGCCAATATAGTTTTTATCATTTGTTTTAAAGTTGAAGACATATAAAACTCTCCTTTTGCTTGCAACTAAAGTTCTTTGCTAGAATAATTTATTCTATCCTTTTCTTCTTTAGCCTCTTCTTTTTTATAATCTTTTATAACCATAATATAAAGATTTCTAAAAGCTCCACCAATCCCAAGAAATGTAAATATAAATAGAAATATCATATTAGTATTTAAAAGATTATCTAACCATTTGCCTATGAAAAAACCAAGCCCAATAGTTACAACCATAGTTATTCCAACTTGTGAAAGTTTAGACAAAGCTTTTGCAAAATTATTCATAAAATCCCCCTTATATTATAGGTATAATATTTTTAAATATACAAAATATTTGACTATAACCACCAAGCTATTTTATTATAGCTCTTTATCTTAAAAAAATCTATAGTTTTTTTTAATTTTTAGTCAAAATTTTTAGGGGGAGTATCTATTTTTCCAAAATAATACAAAATAGCTTCTACAATTCTCTTAGACGCAAAGCCATCTCCAAAAGGATTTTTAGCCTCTACCATAGAATTATATAAAGATTTATCATTTAAAAGCTCATTTGCTCTAGCTACTATAAGCTCTCTATCTGTAGTAGCAAGCTTTAAAACACCGGCTTCTAGCCCTTCTGGACGCTCTGTAACATTTCTAAGTACGAGCACCGGCTTTTTAAGAGATGGAACTTCTTCTTGAAGCCCTCCAGAATCTGTCATCACAAGATATGAACGAGCTATCAAATTATGCATATCTTTCATATCTACTGGTGGTATTAAATGTACTCTTGGATTTTGTCCTAAAATACGATTTGCTAATTCTTGTACCAAAGGATTAAAATGTACAGCATAAACTACTTCTACATCTTCATTTTGCTTTAAAATATCTAAAATGGCATTGCATATATTTTCAAGAGGCTCTCCTAAATTTTCTCTTCTGTGTGCCGTCATAGTTATTATTCTTTTATTTTCAAAATCTATGTGGTTTAGCTCATTTTGGCTAAATTTATAATTTCTATCAACAGTTGTCTTAACACAATCTACAGAAGTATTGCCAGTTACAAATATATCCTCTTTTGCTATATTTTCTTTTAATAAGTTTTCTTTTGAAAGATTAGTAGGAGCAAAATGTAAATCTGCCATAGCTCCTGTTAGCTTTCTGTTTATTTCTTCTGGAAAAGGCTCGTATTTATTATATGTCCTAAGCCCTGCCTCTACATGTCCTATTTTAATTTTTTTATAAAATGCCGCCAAAGAACCTACAAAAGTTGTAGTTGTATCCCCATGTACAAGAATAATATCTGGAGCTGATTTTTCTAAAACTTCTTCAAGCCCTTTTAGTGCGTTTATAGTGATACCTGTTAGAGTTTGATTTCTAGTCATTATATCAAGGTCATAATCTGGTTTTATATCAAATATTTCTAAAACCTGGTCTAGCATTTGCCTATGTTGAGCCGTTACACATACTTCTTGCTCTATTTGGTCATATTTTTCAAGCTCTTTTATAACTGGAGCCATCTTTATAGCTTCTGGTCTTGTTCCAAAAATACTTAACACTTTTATCTTATCCATATCTTTACCTCTTTAATATATCGTTTATAACATATCCTGCTATCATAAGCCCAGCCGAAGATGGAACAAATGATATACTAGCTGGAGTTTGTCTTTTTTGATGAATACCTATTTCATCTGTCTGTATCTGTAATGGTTGTTTTGGTATTTCTTTAGAATATAACACTTTTACATTTTTTATTCCTCTTTTTTTAAGCTCATATCTTATTACCTTAGCAAGCGGACAAACAGAAGTTTTATGTATATCAGTAATTTCAAATTTAGATGGGTCTAACTTATTTCCAGTACCCATAGATGATATTATAGGTATATTTAGCTCTTTTGCCTTTTCTATAAGTAATATTTTAGAAGATACTGTGTCTATAGCATCTATTATATAATTATAATCAGATAAATCTATTTGATGCATAGTATCTTTTCCATAGCAAAGCTTAGTAGCTATAACGTTTGCATCTTTATTTATATCTAAAATTCTTTCTTTAGCCACTTGTACTTTATCTTTACCTATAGTGCTATTTGTAGCAAAAAGTTGTCTATTTATATTACTTTTAGCTATAGTATCGTCATCTACTATATGTATAGTCCCTACACCAGCTCTAGCTATAGCTTCAATACAAAAAGAACCAACTCCTCCAGCTCCAAAAATAATAATTTTAGAATTCTTAAGAATATCTATTCCTTCTTCTCCTATTAACATTTTAGTTCTAACAAAAGTTTCCATAGTTTCAGTCCTATCTATTTTTTTTTATTTTATCATTTTTTTTATATTTTGTCTAATACATATTTAATAATCTAACCGTTTATGATATCATATAGGTAAAATTTATATTCTTATATGAGGTGATAATATGCAAATACCAAAACAGGTTTTATATATAATAAATACACTAGAAAATTCTAACTTTGAGGGGTTTATAGTTGGTGGATGTGTTAGAGATTATATACTTGGCTTTGTCCCAAAAGACTTTGATATAACAACTGATGCTATGCCGGAAAATATAAAAGCTCTTTTTGACCACACTATAGATACTGGTATAGAACACGGAACTGTTACTGTTGTTATAGATAAACAAAACTTTGAGGTTACAACATATAGAATAGATGGAGAGTATAAAGATAACAGAAGACCAGAAAATGTAATATTTAGCAAAAAGATAGAAGAAGATTTAAGCAGACGTGATTTTACTATAAATGCTATAGCATATAATCATAAAAAAGGGTTTATAGACCCATTTTACGGAAAAAATGATATAGAAAATAGGATAATAAGAGGGGTTGGAAATGCAGACACTCGCTTTAAAGAAGATGCTCTTAGAATGATGCGTGCTATACGTTTTGCAAACCAACTAGGATTTGATATAGAAGAAGATACATTTATAGCAATAAAAGATAATGCACACCTTATAGAAAATATAAGTATAGAAAGAACTAGAGATGAGTTTTTAAAACTTATTAAATCAGACTATATAGACAATTTATATTTACTAGAAGAAACCGGATTATATAAATACTTTTTTAATGAGATAGCTCCTATATTTAAAGACTATAAGAGAACTGTGGGAATATTAAAAACTCTAAATAAAGAGCTTAGGCTATACCTTATCCTTGCTTTTTTAGAAAAAGAAAAAATAGAACCTATTTTAAAACGATTAAAATTAGATAATAAAACTATAAAAGAAGCAAAAACTATAACAAACTATATCACGCTAAAACTTAAAGATGATAGGGAACAAACAAGAAGGCTTATGTCTATGATAGAACCAGATATCCTTAAAAAAATTCTTCAAATAAGATTTGCTATAAGCCTTTATGATGAAGATTTAGTATCTTGCAAAACATTTGATAATATATTTGATGAAATAGACGAAACTATAAGAAAAAATCATTGTTACAATCTAAAAACCCTTGCTATAAATGGAGAAGATTTAAAGCAAATAGGAATAAAAGATGGAAAGAAAATAGGCTCTAACCTAAAATTTGCGCTTGACTATGTCTTAAGCTATCCAGAAAAAAATACAAAAGATACGCTATTAAAATATATAGGAGATAATTATGAAAGCATTAATAACAGGAGCTAGTAGTGGACTAGGAAAAGATATGGCTATGATATTATCTAAAAAGGGATATGATATTATAGCAGTAGCTAGAAATAAAGCTAATATGGAAAAGGCTTTTTCTAATATAAAAAACTGTATTATAATTCCTATGGATTTAACTATTCCTAAAAATTGCTTTAAACTCTATAATATGGTAAAAGATGAAGATATAGAAATAGTGATAAATAATGCCGGTTTTGGAGAATTTGGATTTTTTAATAAAACTAATTTAAAACGTGAAATAGATATGATAAATCTTAATATAAAAGCCGTCCATATACTAACTAAACTATTTTTAAAAGATATGATAAAAAAAGATAGGGGATATATCCTAAATGTAGGTTCTATAGGTAGCTTTTATCCAAGCCCTTTTTATAGCTCATATTTTGCCTCTAAATCTTATGTATTAAATCTTGATTTAGCCATATATGAGGAGCTAAAAAAGCTAAAATCTAATGTATATATAGGAACTTTTTGCCCTGGTACTATAAATACAAACTTTCATAAAAATGCTAATGTAAAAGGTAAAGTATTTGGAGCTAATAGCTATAAAGCTTCTATCTATGCTATAGAAAAAATGTTTGCGAAAAAACCTATTATAATAAACGGTTTTGCTAAGTTTGTACCTTTTATAGTCTCTATATTACCTAAAGTAGTTATGCTAAAACTTGCCTATTTTTCACAAGTCTTAAAACGCTAAAATTATCTAAATATTTAGGAGTTTATTTATGAAAATAATTAAAAACCATAAAATATTTTATATTATTATTTTTTTAATTTTACTCTTTTTTATAATCTATATCTTTTGTAAAAAAGAGCAAATACTAGCAATAAAAAATAATACTAATCAAACGATAACAAATATAGAGCTTATATATTCAAATACTAAAGAAAAAATTAAAATTAATGAACTTAAAAATAAAAACTCATATAAAATTAAAATTGATACTAATATAGAACAAGCATTAAACATACAATTTTTAGATGAAAATAATAATAAACATAAAGAAACTATAATAGGATATATAACTAAAGACTTTAAAAGCCAAAAAGTTAAAATTAATGATAAATTCAAAATAGAGTAGACTAAATGTCTACTCTACTTTTTATCTATATTTTATTATCTTAAGCATAGGCTTATATAAAACTAAAATAAAAATTCCATTTAAAATTCCTTTTATTATATTAAAAGGCGTTATTAAAGTAAATAAAAGATTTATAGTATCTTTAAGACTAACTTTTAAATATAGAGGAGTTATAAATATATTAAAGAAAAACATAACAATAGTCATAGATATAACCCCTAGTATTATACCTTTTACTATAGACTTATTTTTTCTATACATAAAACAAATAGGAACTATATAAGATATACTTGCTAAAAAATTCATTAAAAATCCTATTATTCCAGAATCACTAATTGTTATCATCTCTATTATACATACAACAAAACACATAATAATAGATGAAGAGCCCCCAAGCACTAATGCTCCTATACATATTATTACATCTTTTATTTCATAAGATAAAAAAGAAATAGGCACTTTAATAAATAAAGATACATAGGCTATAGCACATATAAGAGCCATCAAAGTTAATTTTTTGGTTTTCATAAAATATCCTCCTAAAAATTATAAAATAGCAATCTTAATATATCTTGGATATTTAAACTAAAACGATAAAAACCCCTAAAGCTCTCCTTTAGGGGTAATTTTTATACAAAAACTAAACAATAGAAAAATCTAAAGCTAGTTTATATTATAAAAACTTATCCTTTCCTATCCAGACTGTAACTGTCGGTTTTGGAATTTCACCAAATCATGCTAAAAAGCTCGTGGACTATAACCACCGATAGGGACTTTCACCCTTCCCCAAGGATAATATATTTAGATTGTCAATATATAGATAAAAAATCCTATCTTTTCAATATATTTTATCAAAGTTTATATTTATTTGCAAGAAATTTATTAAAATTACTATATTATTCTATATATAATATCTTATTTTAAATAAAATTTTTAAATAGATAATATATAAAATTATGCATAAAATATATATTAATATAAGCATTTAATTTTATGCAAGTTGTCAAAATAAAGCCAATTTGCTATAATATTAAAAAATATATGAGAATAGGTGATTTTATGCAAAAAGATTTTAATTTTAAAACTTTATTAAACCTAGTTATACCTACTATTTTTATGATGTCTTTTATGTCTTTATACACCATAATAGATGGTGCTTTTGTATCCAAACTTGTAGGCACAGATGCTCTATCTGCAGTAAATATAGCCTATCCCTATATGAACTTTATTCTTGGCATATCAGTTATGCTTGGTTCTGGAGGTTGTGCTCTTGTTATGAAAAAGCTAGGCGAAGGAAGAGAAACAGAGGTAAAAAAAGATTTTTCTCTAATATTAATCTTTGCATTTTTGCTTAGTATATTTTTATCGATATTCTGCCTTATATTTATAGATAAAATATTAAAAATACTAGGAACTACAGATAAACTTTACTATCATACTAAAAATTATCTTTTGTATCTTATAATATTTACTATGCCTACTACTTTAAAATTTATAGTGGAACAATTTTTAATAGCTAGTGGAAAAGAAAAAATAGCTCTTATTCTCTCTGTTAGTGGTGGTATATTAAATATAATCCTAGACTATATATTTATAGCTAAATTTAAGCTTGGAGCTGGTGGAGCTGGTATAGCTACTGGAATTGGATATGCTATTCCTGCTCTTATAGGTCTTATATTCTTTATAAAAAAAGATAATATGTTACATTTTACTTTGCCAAGTAAAGATTTTAAAGTTATTACAAATTCTTGTTTTAATGGCTCTTCAGAAATGATTTCTCAAATATCTAGTGGTATAATCACATTTTTATTTAATCTAGTTATGTTAAAATATATAGGAGAAGACGGTGTAGCCTCTATAACTATAGTTTTATATATACAGTTTTTAGTAACTGCTGTATTTTTAGGATATTCTATGGGTATAGCTCCTAAAATTAGCTTTTATTATGGAGAAAAAAATGATAATATGTTAAAAACTATAGTATCTCTTAGCTTAAAATTTATAGCTATAGTTTCCATTATTATATATATACTAATACAAATTTTTTCTAAAAATCTTATTATGTTTTTTACACCAGAAAATAGCCCAGTTTTTGATATAACAGCAAAAGGACTTTTAATATATTCTCTTAGCTTTTTACTAGTTGGCTTTAATATATTCTTATCTAGTATGTTTACTGCTTTTTCAAATGGTAAAATATCTGCCATTATATCATTTCTAAAATCTCTTATATTTCAAAGTAGTTTTATAGTTTTACTCCCTATCTTCTTAGGTGTATCTGGGATATGGCTTGCCGTTGTTATAGAAGAGGTCTTAGGAATATTAATAAGCTTTAGTTTTTATTTTAAATATAAAAAAATATACAAATATTAAAAAATCCGTACTTAAAAGTACGGTTTTTTATAATAACTAATTATTTTTTAAATAAGCTTTTAAAACGCTCCATAGCTTCTATAGTATTTTCTCTACTTCCAAAAGATGAAAGTCTAAAATATCCATCTCCATTGTTCCCAAATCCAACCCCTGGAGTACCTACTACTGCTATTTCGTTTAACATTTTGTCAAAAAATTCCCAAGAGCCCATATTATTAGGACATTCAAACCATATATAAGGTGAATTTATACCACCATAATAATTTATATCACATTCTTCCATAGTATTAGCTATAATTTTTGCGTTTTCTTTATAATAATTTATAGTTTCTTTAGCCATTTTCATACCATCTTCGCTAAATACAGAAACTGCTCCTTTTTGTATAATATAAGGCACTCCATTAAATTTAGTTGTCTGGCGTCTATTCCACATTTGATTTAGGCTCATATCACTTCCATTTGAGCTTTTTACCACTATATCTTTAGGCACTATAGTATACCCACATCTAGTTCCTGTAAATCCTGCTGTTTTAGATAAAGAGCAAAACTCTATAACACATTTTCTAGCTCCTTCTATTTCAAATATGGAAGTAGGAAGATTTTTATCTTCTACAAAACATTCATATGCAGAATCAAATAAAATAATAGAACCATTTTTTATAGCATAATCTACCCAAATTTTTAACTGTTCTTTATTATAGCAAGCTCCTGTAGGATTATTAGGAGAACAAATATAAATAATATCTGCTTTTTTGCTCTCATCTGGCATAGGTAAAAAGTCATTCTCCTTATTTGCATCTAAGAATATTATTTCTCTTCCATTCATTATATTAGTATCCACATAAACTGGATAAACTGGGTCTGGTATCATAACTGTATTATCTACTGAAAATAAATCTGTTATATTACCTGTATCAGATTTTGCACCATCAGATACAAATATCTCTTCTAAATCAAGGCTTACTCCTTTTCTTAAATAATAATCTTTTATAGCCTCTCTTAAAAAGTCATAGCCTTGCTCTGGGCCATATCCTCTAAATGTTTCTTCTTTTCCCATCTCATCTACTGCAAGGTGAAGATTTTCTATAACAACGCTATTTAATGGCTTTGTAACATCACCAATACCAAGACGTATAACCTTTTTGTCTGGATTTTCTTCTGTAAATTTATTAACTCTTTTAGCTATATCTGAAAATAAATAGCTTTGTTTTAAGTTTAGATAATTTTCATTTAATTTTATCATAAAATCACTCCTTGACATAAATAGAATTATCTTTTTTATTATAGCATAAATATATGTTTTTACAATATTAAGCAGTCATTTTCTCTAAAGTAGCAAGTCTTACACAAATACAAAATATATCCATAGCAGTTTGTAGTTCATCTAAAGGAGGATAAGAAGGAGCTATTCTTATATTGCTATTATTTTCATCTTTTTTGTAAGGATATGTACTACCGGCATTAGTTAATATAAGACCACATTCTTTACAAAGCCTTACAACCTCTTTAGCAAGATTTTTTTCTGTATTTACACTTACAAAATATCCACCTTTTGGATTTTCCCAAGATAAAATAGCATTATCCTTAAAATTTTCTTCTAGTTTAGAAAATACAATATCAAATTTAGGTTTTAATATATTTGCGTGTTTTTTCATATGCTCTATTGTATTATTTTTGTTTTTTAAAAATAATACAGTTTTTAACTGAGCTATTTTGTCATATCCTATAGTCTGTTTGCTAAGATGCCTTTTAGTATATTCTATAGTTTTATCACTTCCGCATAGCATAGAAATACCACCACCGGCAAAAGTTATCTTAGAAGTTGAAAAGAAATATAAAAGTCTATCTAATGTATCATATTTTTTGCAAAGTTTAAATATATTATCTATTTCTATATTTTCATATATATGGTGTATAGCATAAGCATTATCATAAAATATCTTAAAATCTTTTGCCTTTGTTTCCAAGGATGCTAAATTTTCTAAAGCTTTTTTGCTAAAACAAACACCCGTAGGGTTAGAATGAACAGGAACACATATTATCCCTTTTACACTATCATCATCTTTGCAAAGACTTCTTACCTTTTCTATATCAAAACCATCTTTAGTAAGATTTATATTTATCATTTCAAACCCAAATTCTTCCATTATATCAAAGTGCCTATCATATCCTGGAACAAGACATAATATTTTTATTTTATCATATTTATGCCAAGGCTTATTTTCTCCATCGCCAAACATATATAGCCTAGCTATACAATCATATAGCATATTTAAAGTAGAATTTCCACCTATTAATATATTTTCCTTAGGTAAGTCTAATATATCAGAAAATAATTCTTTTGCTTCTTCTATTCCATCTAATATACCATAGTTTCTAGCATCTTTACCATCTTTAGTTTTAAAAGTATCTATTTTCAAAATATCATTTGATAAATCTAACTGCTCATCACTTGGTTTGCCTCTTGACATATCTAGATTTAATCCACATTTTAAATATTCTTTATACTTTTGTCTTACTAGCTCTAATTCTTCTAACAACTCTTTTTTTGTCATCTCTTTATAATTCATAAAAAACTCCTTTCTAACTTAGCTTAAATATAATACCTAAAAAGCCTCCTAAAGCTATATAAAATATTGGATGCTTTTTATATCTTAAAACCAAAAATAAAATTAATACAAATACAAATATCTTCTTAATATCTATATTATTAATAGGGATAGCAGAATTAAATAAAAGTAAAAATGATGCTCCTATAAGCCCTGTTACAACTGCCCTTAAAAAATAAAAACTAGTTTTTATATATAAACTTTCTTTAAACTTATTCAGAAAATGAGAAATAATTATAATAATAATAAAAGAGGGTAAAACTAGGGCAAATACTCCTATTATAGAGCCTAAAATTCCTCCTGTGATATATCCTACATATGTGGCCATATTTATCCCTATAGGCCCTGGAGTAGATTGAGATACTGCTATCATAGTTGTAAGCTCATCTAGGCTATACCAACCTTTGCTATAAACTAGTTTATTTAGAAATGGTAAAGTTGCAAGTCCTCCACCTATAGAAAATAAACCTATCTTAAAAAATTCTATAAATAGTTCTAGATATATCATTTTTTCTCTTTCCTCCATATTTTTTTAGTGTAGAAAAAACTAAATACTAAAGAAGCAAATATTATATAAGCTGGCGATATATCTATAATAAAATTTAAGATAAATGCTAAAATACACAGAAAAAGAGTAAGCCTATCTTTTATATTCTTTCTACAAAAATTTATAAATACCTCTAAAACCATAGCACAAACAGATACTTTAACTCCTGATAAAGCATACATAACCCATTTAATATATAGAAAATTTTTTATAAAAGATGCTATAGCTAAAATTATTATTATAGATGGTGAAACTATACCCAAGGTAGATGCTATAGCTCCTATAATCCCTTTTGTCTTATAACCTACAAATGTAGCAGTGTTTACTGCTATTATACCTGGAGTACATTGTCCTATAGAATAATAATCTAAAAGCTCTTTCTCACTAGCATATCCCTTTTTAGATAATTCTCGCTCTAACATAGGCAACATAGCAAGTCCTCCTCCAAAAGTAAGAGCACCTATTTTAAAAAAAGTCATAAATAAATCTAATAAAGTTTTCATTTTTCCCCCTTTTAATATTGCTATTTTATGTATACATTATATATCAAAAGTTATTTATTTTCTAGTATTTAATATTATGTTACAAATTAGTATATAAAATAACAATATTTCTAAAAATACTTTTAAAAATTTTATTTTGTGGTATAATATATAAAGCTTAAAAATAATGATAATTAAAGGTGATAAAATGAAAAATATAGATATTATAGTGCCTTGTTTTAATGAAAGCCAAGTTATAAATCTTTTTTATGAAACAGTAGAAAAGACTTTAAAAAATATAGAAGGATATAATTTTAAATATATCTTTGTAGATGATGGAAGTAAAGATAATACCTTAGATATATTAAAAACATTAGCTAAAACAGATGAAAAAGTAAAATATATATCCTTTTCTAGAAATTTTGGCAAAGAATCTGCTATGTATGCTGGGCTAAAAAAATCTACTGGAGATATGGTTCTTATTATGGATTCAGATTTGCAAAATCCGCCTAGTATGATACCTAAAATGATATACTATATAGAAGAAGGTTATGACTGTTGTGGTGGATATAGAGCTAGCAGAAAAGGTGATGGAAAAATAAGAACATTTCTTACAAACAATTTTTATAAAATAACAAATAAAATTTCCGAAGTGGATATGCCAAATGGTGCGGGAGATTTTAGAATGATGACTAGAAAAATGGTTAATGCTATACTAGCTCTTAGCGAAGTTCAACGTTTTTCTAAAGGGATATTTAGCTGGGTTGGTTTTAATACAAAATGGCTAAGCTTTGAAAACGTGGAAAGAGCTGGTGGTGTTAGTAAATGGAATTTTTTTAAGCTATTTTCTTATGCTATAGATGGTATAACGGCGTTTTCTACATTTCCTCTTAGAATAGCATCTATATTAGGATTTTTTATATCGTCTTCTTCCTTTTTATACCTTATCTACATAGTTTTAAAAACTCTAATATTTGGAGTTGATGTTGCTGGATATGCATCTATTATCACTATAAACTTATTTATAGGAGGTATAATTATATTATCTTGTGGAATTTTAGGAGAATATATAGGAAAGATATATCTTGAGGTTAAAAAAAGACCTATATATATTATGACAGAAACAAATATAGAAGATAAAAAATAAATATATAATTTTAGATATTATAAAAGACTATAGATTAAATCTATAGTCTTTTATTTTTAAATATGACTAAGCCATTTTATTAACTAATTTTGTAAGTCTAGATTTTTTTCTAGAAGCAGTGTTTTTGTGGTAGATACCTTTAGAGCAAGCTTTGTCTATAGCTCTAGTAGCATTAACAAGAGCAACTTTAGCTTGTTCTTTATTTTCTGCAACTAAAACTTTTTTAATAGCAGTTTTAACTCCAGATTTAATCATTTTATTTCTCATAGTTTTTTTAGCAGTAACTAAAATACGTTTTTTTGCTGACTTAATATTTGCCATTTTCATATCCTCCTAGTAATAAAAATAAATTAACAATATAATATTAGAGGGTAAAATATTGTCGGACGGTCCACAACAAAGAGCAGTAAAACTCCTCATTGTCGGAATTAAACACTATATAATTTTAAAATAAAAAATTAAATAAGTCAAGACGTATAATTAAAAAATTTTTACAAAATATAGTTATATATAAACAATATAAAAGGAGTATAAATTATGAACAATTTTTCCTTAAGAACAGACCTTGCCTTAGAAGTAGCAGAAAGTCTTACAAAAGATGAAGACGATAATATAAAAGGCGTTAAACTATATTTTGAAGAAGATGAAGACATAAAAATATCTTGGGTTGTTATAGAAGATGAAGAAGGCCAAGAAGCTATGGGAAAACCTATAGGAAATTATATAACTATAGAAAGCGAGGCTATGAAAGAAAATGATGTTTTAGTCCACGAAAAAATAATAGATATGTTTAGCCAAAACCTTATAAACCTTTGCAATTTAAAAGAGGATACAAATATATTAATAGTGGGGCTTGGTAACTGGAATGTAACTCCTGATGCACTAGGACCAAAAGTTATAGATAAAGTCCTAGTAACAAGGCATATAAAAGAAACCTTGCCTAAAGAGCTAAAAAAAGGAGTAAGAATGGTAAGTGCTATATCTCCTGGGGTAATGGGGCTTACTGGTATAGAAACTGCCGAAATAGTAAAAGGGGTGGTAGATAAAGTAAAACCAGATATAGTAATAGCTATAGATGCTCTTGCTACAAGAAAAACTTCTAGAATAAACGCTACTATACAAATGTCTGATACCGGAATAGCTCCAGGTGGTGGTATGGGAAATAAAAGAAAAACGCTAAATAAAGAAACTCTTGGAATACCAGTTATAGCTATAGGTGTGCCTACTGTTGTAGATGCTGGAACTTTAGTTAATGATACTATAGATATTATTATAGACACCCTAATAGAAGAAACTAAAGATGGAAAAGAATTTTACAATATGATAAGAAACCTAGATAAAGACGAAAAATACGAGATTATAAATAATGTCCTAAATCCTTATACTGGTAATCTTTTTGTAACTCCAAAAGAAATAGATGCTACAGTGGAAAGACTTGCTAAAATTATATCAAATTCTTTAAATATAGCTTTCCATCCAGATATAGACTTTGACGATATAAACAGATATATATCCTAAATTGACGAATTTAACATAAAATGATATAATTTAAAAAAACTTAAAGGAAGTGTTATTTATGTTAAATTATGATACTACTGGTGTATGTGCTAAAAATATTAAATTTGAGCTAGAAGGTAATACAGTAAAATCTGTAAGCTTTGACGGAGGTTGTAATGGAAATTTAAAAGGTATAGCAAGTCTTGTAGAAGGCTTAGATGCTAATGAAGTTATAAAAAGATTAAAAGGTCTAAAATGTAAAAATAAAGACACTTCTTGTCCTGACCAACTAGCTAAAGCATTAGAAAATGCTATAAATAATAATCTTGACTAATTTATTAATACTTTTCAACAAGTGTGTGGATTAAATGTTGAAAACTTTATGCAAATTTTAAAAGTGTTATAGCCTTTGTACAAAACTATAACACTCTTTTTTATATATTAATTTTTCAAAAATATTTCTCCTAAAATATAAATATCTCCAGCCCCCATAGTAATAAGCATATCATTATTTTGATAATTTTCTTCTATATATTCTTTTGCCTTATCAAAACTTTCCATATATATAGCATCTTTTCCTAATAGTTTTATTTGTTCTACTAAATCTTTAGCGTGTATCTGCCCATTATCTTTTTCTCTAGCAGAATATATATCTGTTATAATTATCTTATCTGCATCTAAAAGAGCTTTTGCAAAATCTTTTAAAAGAGCTTTAGTCCTTGTATACGTATGTGGCTGAAAAGCACACCAAATATTATTAGCATCTTGTGCTTTAGCAGTCTTTAAAGTAGCTTTTATTTCTGTTGGATGATGAGCATAATCGTCTATAATTTTAAGGCCTTTATAGTCCCCTTTATACTGAAAGCGTCTTTTAGCTCCCGTAAAATTATTTAGCCCTTTTTGTATATATTCCTTTCCTATATTATAAAAATTAGCAAGCGCACATACTGCTAAAGAATTATAAACATTGTGAAGTCCTGGAACATTTAGCTTTATAGTGCAAAATAACTCTTCTTTATAGTAAGCATCATAAGTAGCAAAATTATTTTTATCAAACGCTATATTTTTAGCTTTCCATAAACTATTTTTATTTTCTCCATATGTTAATATATTACATTTTAAGTCTTTAATTATATCTTCATAGTTTTCTATATCAGCATTTATAACTAATACTGCATCTTCTTTTACAAGCTTAGCAAAATTTCTAAAACTTTGATATATTTGTGAAATATCTTTAAAATAATCTAAATGGTCTTCATCTATATTTAAAATTATAGCCGAATGTGGATTAAATTTTAAAAATGAATCACAATACTCACAAGTTTCAAGAACCAAATATTCTTTATCCCCAACTTTATAATTACTCTCTATAGACTTTAAAATTCCACCTATAGATATTGTAGGGTTTTTATCTGTTTGTAAAAATACTTCAGATAACATAGAAGATGTAGTAGTTTTTCCGTGAGTACCAGCTACACATAAAGGATACTTATAAGCTTTCATTAGTCTTCCCAAAAATTCAGAACGCTCTAGCATATTTAAGTTTAGCTCTTTAGCCTTTTTATATTCTGGATTATCTTCTTTTATAGCAGCAGTAAAAACAACAAGCTCTATATCCTCTGTTATATTTTTTTCATTTTGCCCTATATAAACTATAACTCCCTTATCTTGCAATTTTTTTATAATATCAGATTGACTATTATCAGAGCCTGTTATAGTATATCCTCCTTCTGATAACAATATTTCACAAAGCCCAGACATACTAACTCCGCCTATTCCTATAAAATGTATTCTATTATAAGGTAATATTTTTTTGATTTCCATTTTTTTAACTCCTAATATATATTATAACTATATTATATATACATTACCATTTTTTATCAAGCTATGATAAGCTAACTTTTTTATTTTATTATTTGCAAAAAGTATTTTATTTTTATGTTTATATCATATAAAGTTTAGTTTTCGTCAATAAATTTAATAAATATATTTTCAAAAATTTTGTATATCTATTTAATAAAAAATAATTTTTAAGAATAATTATTAATTTAAATTACAAAATATTATTATTTTTATAATATATTGTATTATATTTTGTATAACTTTTATATTTAAAACTATTATATTTTTTATTTTTTATTTTAATAAATATCTATTTTGACGAAAACTGACTTAAACAAATGTTATAATATACAAATAATCTTATTATGACTTTAAAATTATTGCATTATTAATAAATCAATTGTATAATAATCTTAACAACTATTGGTTTTGCTTATAATTAAAATATACCCTACTATACAGAAGGGATAAAGTAGAACCATTATACTTAATATATTTTTGACCTATGTAGGAGGGATTTTTTATGAATATTACAGACGTAAGAATTAGAAAAGTAAACCAAGAGGGTAAAATGAAAGCTATTGTTTCTATTACTTTAGACAACGAGTTTGTAGTTCATGATATTAAAGTAATTGAGGGAGAAAATGGCTTATTTATTGCTATGCCTAGTAGAAAAACTAATACTGGAGAATTTAGAGATATAGCTCATCCTATTAATTCTTCTGCTAGAGAAACTCTTCAAAAAGCTATATTAACAAAATATGAACAAGCTTTATTAGAAGAAGAAAATACTCAAGAAATAGAAGAAGCTTAGTCTTATATACATATAAAAAAACAAGAAGCAAAATGCTTCTTGTTTTTTATTAATAAAATAAAACTTAAGTTTTAAATTTTAAAGAATAAAAATTTTAGAATAACAACTTTTTAATATTTTATAATCAAAAATTTATTTATTTTTAGGAATTTCAAATTCAACTTGTCCCATAGAACCTGGGGCTATTTCATATTTATCAAATACTATAACTGGATTCCCCTTATCATTTATATAAAATTTTGTGCTATCTGTTATAGTTTCAAATCCATTTATGCTCTTTACATTATATCCAAAATATGAAGCATTTTCATCTTCTAATATTTGTTTTTCGATTTGCTCTTTTATACTTTTATTAGCTATTTCTATATAATTATCTCCTAAAATATCTTTAAGTGTTATATGAGCTCCTGTATTTAAATTTATATTATAAAAATATGATACATTATAAGCATTTACCCAATTTTCATTTGCATTTAATACAAAAGAAAGATAATTTTCATTTTCTGATTTTATATCATAAGATACGTCAACTTTTATATTTTTTTGTTTAAATTCTTCTTCTGTTCCACCTGTTGCTATAAAAGCTTCTTTATACTCTGCTATATGCTTTTCTGCTTCTTTTGTATATTCATCTACTATATCTTGTATTTGTTTATTTATCTTATCTGCTACTTCTTTTATATTTTCCTTATCTGCTAGTATCTCTGGAGTATCTGTATTTATAATCTTATCACTATCTATTTTTTCTTTGTGTATAGATATAACAGATACTATCTTTCCTATAAATGGTATATTAGAAAAAGCACTAGCAAATGTTTCACTTACATTAACACCAACAACAAAGAAAACTAAAACTCCTGCTACAAGCTTTGGAATATACATATATCTTGATTTTGGCTTAAACTCTTTTTCCACAATATCTTTAAGCTCCGCTGGAATTTCTATATTATCATAATTTTTCTTAGCCTCTTTTATATTTTTCATATTTTCTCCCCCTCTAATTCTACTTTTAATTTTTTAAGAGCATTATATAACCTAGTTTTTACTGTATTTATATTAGTATCTGTTATATAAGCAACATCAGCTAAAGTTAAGTCTTCAAAATAATGTAATATTATTATAGTTTGGACTTCTGTTGGCAAAAACTTAATTTTTTCAAAAAAATCTATATTTTGATTAAAATTTTCTATATAGCTTAAATCCTTCTCTACCAATTCTCCTTTTATTTCTTTATTTTTCTTTCTTAAAAATAGAAGATTTTCATTTACTAAAATTTTATAAAACCAACAATTTATAGCATTTTTATCTTTTATAGATTTATAGTTTTCTAAAGCTTTTACTATGGCATTTTGTACTATATCTAAAGCATCATCTTTATTTCTTACATAAGTATAAGATAGTTTATAAAACTTATTTTGGTTTTCTATTATGTGGTTATAAAGTTTTTTATATGTGCTCAAAATTTTTCCTCCTTATCTTTTAGCCTTATATAATATAGATTATATTATGCTATAAAAAAGTTTTATAAAATCATAAAAAATATAATTTTATACAAGAAAAATTTACCTTTAATGTAAAACTAAAATTTTTAAATAAATATAAAAAGATTGTAGATAAAATCTACAATCTAATAAATAATTTCATAAATATTTATCAAAGTCTATATCCATATAAAAATACATTCATATCAAATTCTTTTCCATCTCTTATAAGCATTAAATTTTCTTCTTCTAATCTTTTAAAACTATTATTTTCATAAAACATATAATTACAAGTTGTATCTGTGTATAAATAAATATTACTAACTTTATTATCCTTTAGATAGGCTACAAGGCTATTTAAAAGTGTTTTACCTATGCCCAAACCTCTATATCCATCTTTAACTATAAAAAGAGTTAATACTCCATTAAACTCATTTTTATGCTTATTTAAAAATTTTATATAAATTTTATTTAAACTTCTATATCCTTCTATACCTTTTTTATCCTTTATTCCAAATAATTTAATATAAAGCATAATTTTTATATTTTTAATTATAAAAGATAAATGATTAGAAAGTTTATAGTCTGATTTAGAATTCCCCATAATTATTCCTATGATTTCTCCATCTTTTTCTGCTATATTTGTAAAAGTTGCTTCTGCTAAACAACTATATAAATACATTTTTTTAACTTGATTTAAAATTTTTTTATTTGATATATATCTGCTAAGCCCAAATGCACTATCTATCATATCAGAAATTGTTAAATAATCTTTCTTATCTATCTTTCTATATAAAATATCACCCATAATATAAGCTCCTTATAAAAATCTTTGATATAGAGTATAAATAATAATTAAAATAAAGTCAATCTAAAAGAATTATTTATAATTAAATCTTATATAAAATTTGAGCATTTTATACTTGAAAATATTTTTATTTCTTAAAATTTAAACCTATTTATAAATTTTATATTTAAAAATTAATTCATATCTTATGTATAAAAAAAGATTGTAGATTTTATCTACAATCTAATATTTATGTAAAGTAGATTATTTTTTATATCCACATTTTAGGCAAACTCCGTTTTCATTTAATGCTATACCACATAATGGACAACGGTCAATTTTATTTTTTGGTTCAAATTCTTCAGAAGCTGTATTAACACCACTTGTAAAAGTTATTAAACAATTTTAATCATACCTTCAACTGTTAAAGTTTCTTTTTTAACTACTAGATGCGCATCTGGATAAGCAGTAGCTAAATCTGTTTTAAAAGCATAACCTTTCATTTTATTCATAGGATCGCCATCTTTAATTCCTGCTTTTCATAAACATCAAGTATAGGTGGTAATAATGAGTCATCTTCTCTTAAGGTAAGAGCATGGTCAAGATTTCTAAGTACTTCCCAAGCAGTTTTTTGTATTTCATTACAAGGAAAAACCATATTTACGCCTTCTTCTATACTATCTTCAACCTCTATAGTAAGAACGCCTGTGTGTTCGTGTAAATATTGGACTTCACCTTTAAATCCAAAAAATCTATATGCATATTATAAATCAAAAGTTGTTGTACTTCTCATAATATTATCCCCCTTTTATAATATATATAATTAATTGATTATTATTATTATTATTATTTAATTTTAATTATTTCTTCATAATTAAAATTAAATGTCAAACATATATTTTTACATAAAAAAAGCATAGAAAACTCTATGCTTTTTATTTTATAAGATTAAAATATGTCTGAAACAGGTTCTTCATTATGTATTCTGCTTATAGCACTTGATATAAGTTTCGATACAGAAAGCTGTTTTATTTTAGATATATTTTTATCTTTAGGAAGCTCTACTGTATTTAAAACTAAAAGCTCTTCTATAGCACTAACTTCTATTCTTTCTATAGCTTGGCCAGATAATATAGGATGAGTACAACAAGCAAATACACTCTTAGCTCCTCTTTCTTTAAGAGCATTTGCAGCATTTGTAATAGTTCCTGCTGTATCTATCATATCATCTACTAAAATTATATCTTTATCTTTTATATCACCTATTATATTCATAATCTCTGATACATTAGGCTTAGGTCTTCTTTTATCTACTATTGCAAGAGGTATATCTAACTTTTCTGCAAAACTTCTATTTCTTGCAACGCTTCCTAAATCTGGAGAAACAACTACTAAATCTTCTTTATTATTTTTAAATTTTTCTTTATAATAATCTATTATTATAGGCATACCAAAAAGATGATCAACAGGTATTTCAAAAAAGCCTTGGATTTGAGCACAATGAAGATCCATAGTGATAACTCTGTCTGCTCCAGCACTTGTTATAAGATCTGCTACAAGTTTTGCGCTAATTGGATCTCTTGCTTTTACCTTTCTATCTTGTCTTGCATATCCATAATATGGTATAACAGCATTTATACGCCCAGCAGAAGCTCTTTTACAAGCATCTATCATTATAAGAAGCTCCATAAGATTATCATTTACTGGATAAGACGTAGGCTGAATTATATATACATCACAACCTCTAACAGTCTCTCCTATAGCAATACTTATCTCTCCATCACTAAATTTTCCTACACTACATTTTGATAAGGGAAGGTTTAAATCGTTTGCTACTTGTTCTGCTAACTTTTTATTCCCGTTACAAGTAAAGATTTTTATTTCACCTTTACACCCATTAGTCATAATATGTTCCTCCTAAATAATCTCATTTGTGGTTATCATCTTAATATATGATAAAAAAGTAATAACATTTCTAAATTACTTATCTATTTTACATTATTTTTCTTATTTTTACAATAAAATATTTTAACTTTTTATAAAGTCTATTTATTATAATCTATTTTATTTATCTGTTCTTTTACCCTTGATATAGCCAAGGAATTTTCTGGGACATCTTTTGTAATAGTAGAACCAGCACCAGTAGATGCATTTTTACCTATATTAACAGGTGCTATAAGATTTGTATTACATCCTATAAATGCATCATCTTCTATTATAGTCCTATGTTTATTTTTCCCATCATAATTTACAGTAACTGTTCCACATCCAAAGTTTACATTTTTACCAACTGTAGAATCTCCAACGTAAGTAAGATGAGAAACTTTAGTCCCATCATCTATAGAAGAATTTTTTATTTCCACAAAATCACCTATTTTAACATGCTTACCTATTTTACTATTTGGTCTTAAGTATGCATATGGTCCTATGTTAGTATAGCTATCCACACTTGAACTTAAAATAGTAGAACTTGTTATGTTTACACAATCTGAAATACTAGAACTTGTTATCCTAACATTTGGTCCTATTATACAATCAGTACCTATAGTTGTTTTACCTTCTATTATACAACCTGGTAAAATAACTGTATCCTCTTTTATAACAACATCTTTGCCTATATATGTGTTATCTGGATCTTCTATAGTAATTCCATTATCCATATGAGCTTTGTTTATTCTATTTCTCATAATTTTATTTGCTATAGCAAGCTCACTTTTAGAATTTACTCCTAAAAATTCTTCATTATCAGAAGCTATCATTATACCTATTTTATTACCTGTATTTTTGATTATTTCTAAAGTATCTGTTAAATAATATTCTTTTTGAGCATTATCATTAGAAAGATTATTAAGAGAATTTTTAAGAGCTTTAGAATTAAAAATATAAACACCAGTATTTATTTCTTTTATCTTAGCTTGTTCTTCTGTTGTATCTTTTTGTTCTACAATTTTGTTAAAAATTCCATTTTCTCTAACTATTCTTCCATAACCTGTTGGATTATCTACAAAAGAAGATATAACTGTTGCATAGTTTTTCTCTTTTGTGTGTATGTCTATAAGTTTGTTTAAAGTTTGTGGCTTTATAAGAGGAGTATCCCCATATAAGATTAAAATATTTTCATCATCCTCTATAAAATCTACTGCCTGCATAACAGCGTGTCCTGTCCCAAGCTGTTCTTTTTGATAAGCATATTTTAAATCAGAACCCAAAACAGATTTTACCATAGCACTTTGATGGCCTACTATAACCATTATATCATCTGCTTTTATTTCTTTAGATGCTTCTATAACATAATCTATCATAGCTCTGTCTAAAACTTTATGCAAAACTTTTGGCATCTTAGATTTCATTCTTGTTCCTTGACCACCTGCTAAAATTATAACTTTTAGTTTGTTCATATAAACACCCCTTTTTATTTTATGGAACATAAGTAATTGCCTGTTTTCCCATTTGTTCCCAAGCTTTTATAAAATTTTGTTTTGGTTTTTTTTGGATTTGTTCTGGATACATAGGGTCATTATAATATATATATTCAGTATCATATCCTATTACTAAAACAGAATGTTCTCTATAAGTTATTGGCACTTTTCCTCTTGTAGTATTTAGATATTCAAATTCAGAAGAGGGCAAAGGTTCAAATCTTGTATTTATTATTATCCATATAGGAGAACCTTTACTTATATAATAGTATAAGTCATTAAAGTTGGCTCCTGTAAGATTAAGAGCTTTTCCATTTATATAATTTTGCATAAGAGAAAAAACTGGTTCGTTATATACTCCATATCCTTTATTTTCACGAGAAAATATATCTCCTACAAATCCTTGATGAGGATTTCCATTATAAGCTACTGAATTTAACCCAAATACAAATGGTTCTTTATTTATATTTTTTGCAAGCTCTAATTTATCTACATTTATACCTTTATAGTTAAGAAGCATAGCAAGACTTGTAACCTCACAACCTCTAAAAAGTTCTGGATATTGTCCTATTCTTGGTACATTTTGAATAATATGTTGATTCTTTATCTTATACTCACTATCCCAAATAAAAGAATTACTCTTTCTATAAAAAATACAAGAGTTTTCATACTTTTTAGCATATTCTAAAGCTTTTTCGTAATCTACAAATTTTTTTATAAGATTATATCCTTGGTATACTTCATAAGGAGGATTGCTATCCCATACCCAACTATAATCTCCCGTTTTCTTAATTGAAGAATTTTCATATTTTTTAGCATAAGCTAAAGCTTCTTCATAATTATCAAAAATATTTATTATTTTGTCATTTTGATAGACTTCATAAGTTTGTTTGCCCATTTTGGTAACATAAACTATTTTCTTTTCTATACTAGAATTTATCTTTTTGTTTGCTATGTAGATAAAAACAATAAATGTATTAACTATGATTATACATATGAGCAAAAAAATTATTATTATTTTTTCATTTTTTCGCAAAATGTCTCTCGCTATTTAAACTAAAATATCTATAATTAAATAATTAGATATTTTATAATAGCTCTCCCTTCTTTTTATTAATTGTTTTTATTTTTAGCGCTCAATTTATTTTATTATAAAAATATATTTAATACCACCTATAATTTTAACCGATTTTGTCTTATATGTCCATATTTTTTAATTCTTTATTTTAGTGTTGCTAAATTAAAAATTTTTTGGTATTATAGTAAGTGTTGATAAATAGCCAGTTTTCCACACAGTTTCCACAATTTTTAAAACTTGTTGATAAACATGTGGAAACAATGTTGATATTTTTTAAAATTCATTTAAAATATCATATATTTAACTGTCGAAAAAGTTATCAACATGGTGTTGATAATACTATTTTTTAGTATGTTATCAACATGGTGTTGATAACTTGTTTCAACATATTAACATTTTTTAGGAGGATATTTACATAATGAAATCTTATGAAAATTGTTGGCTAGATGCTCTTGATTCTCTTAAACAAGAACTGGGTGATTTTACCTTTAAAACATGGTTTGGTGACTTAAAATTTATATCTTATGATGGTGAAAATATAACTTTAAAATCTTCTGATGTTTTTTATGTTGAGCATATAAAACTTAGATATATGGATTCTTTAAAATCTGTATGTCAAGAAAAATTTAATAATAAAAATATAAACCTCCGTCTTATATGCGAAGATATAGCTGAAGAAACTCAAAATATTGAAGAAAAAGATGTTGAAGATATAAAATCCACAAAACAAGAAAGTAATTTAAATAGTGAATATATATTTGAAAATTTTGTAATAGGAGAAAGCAATCGTCTAGCTCATGCAGCTTCTGTAGCGGTTGCTGAAAGTCCTGGAATATATAATCCTCTATTTCTATATGGAGACGTTGGGCTTGGGAAAACTCATCTTATGCACGCTATAGCTAACTATATCTTAGAACGAAATCCAAATACTAAAGTATTATATGCATCTTGTGAAAAATTTACAAATGAACTTATAACGTCTATAAAAGAACAAAAAAATAGAGAATTTCGAGAAAAATATAGAAAAATAGATGTTCTACTTATAGATGATATACAATTTATAGTAGATAAAACTCAAACACAAGAAGAATTTTTCCATACATTTAATGATCTTAAAGAATCTGGCAAACAAATAATAATATCTAGCGATAGGCCTCCTAATGAAATAGAAACTCTTACAGAAAGGCTTCGCTCTAGATTCGCTGGAGGTCTTATAGCAGATATAAAAACACCAAATTTTGAAACTAGAACTGCTATTTTAGAAAAAAAGGCAGAAACTCTTAATATATTAATTCCTAAAGAAGTATCTCAATTTATCGCAAAATCTGTAAATAGCAATATAAGAGAGCTTGAAGGAGCTTTAACAAGAGTTTTAGCATATTCTAATCTTACCGGGATAAACCTTAGTGTAGAAGTAGCTGAAAATGCTTTAAAAGACATCATGCAAGAAAGTGAAACTAATGTAGATTCAAATATTATTTTAGATGCCGTATCTAGAAATTTTAATATAAGAATAGAAGATATAAAAAGTAAAAAAAGAAATAAACCAATAACTATAGCAAGACAAGCTTATATGTACCTTGCAAGAGAAGTCTTAGGCGAATCCTTAATAAGCATCGGAAAAAGTATCGGAAGAGACCATTCTACTGTAATTCATGGAATAGAAAAAATAGAGGAAAGAATGGAAAAAGATAAAAATTTTGAAATAAATATTATAAATTTGAAAGAAAAACTTAGTATAAAATAGTATTGTTATTTTTGTTGATAAATATGTGGAAAAGTATGTGGAAACTTTGTTGATTATTTGTTGATAATATATTTTAAAATTTTATGTAAAATTTTGACTTGTGGAAATTGTTGATAATGTATATAGTTTTACACAATGTTTCAACATATATATCAACATAATTTTTTGCGATAAATTAAAGGAAATTTAATATTATCCACAGTTTCCACACCCCCTACTACTACTACTACTATAAATAAATAAATATATATATATATATTTATATTATTAAGGAAATTGAAGTACATAATTGTAATTTTTATATTTAATTTAAGTAAGGAGAAATATTTATGAATATAATTTGTAAAAAAGAAGTCTTATTAAATAATATTAATATTGTTTCTAAATCAGTTCCTTCAAGAACAACATTACCTATTCTTGAATGTATACTTTTAATTGCTGATGAAAAAGGATTTAGACTAGTTTCTAATGATTTAGAACTTGGCATAGAAACTAAAAATATAGAATCTGATATATTTGAAAAAGGAACTATAGCATTAGAAGCTAAAATATTTTTTGACATAATAAAAAATATGCCAAATGGAGATATTTCTATAATAAGTGATGATAAGAATGTTACAATTATAAAAAATGGCAAAACAGAGTTTAAAATATTAGGACAAAATGGTCAAGAATTTCCTATGCCTAATAAAGTTGAACAAAAACAAGAATATATTATAAATTCTAATAATCTTAAAAATATGATTAAACAAACTAAATTTTCTGTATCAACTGATGAATCTAAGCCTATTTTAACTGGAGAACTTATAGAAATTAAAGATGGATATTTAAATATAGTTGCTATAGATGGATTTAGAGTTTCTTTTAGAAGAACTAAAATGAATGAGAATTATCAAAATACAAATGTTGTTGTTCCAGCTAAAACATTAAACGAGCTTATAAAAATATTATCAGATAAAGAAGATAATAAAGTTAAAGTTTGTTTTAATGAAAACTATATTTTATTTGAACTTGATAATTGTTTTATAGTATCAAGAATTTTAGATGGGGAATTTTTGAAATATGAACAAATATTTACAGAAGATTATAATACTAAAATTAATATAAATAAACAAGTTTTAATTCAAAGTCTTGAAAGAGCTTCTTTAATATCTAAAGATAATAAAAAAAATCCAGTTAAACTTGAAATTAGCACAAATGAAAAACTTACAATAACTTCTAATACAGAATTTGGAACTTCTTATGAAGAATTAGATATAGACTTAGAAGGTGAAGGGCTAAATATAGCATTTAACCCTAGATATCTCATAGAAGCTCTTAAAGCTATAGAAGATGAAAAAATATGTATAAAATTTATAACTTCTTTAAGCCCTTGTATTATAAAAGGTATTGATAAAGAAGATTATAAATATCTTATATTGCCTCTTAAATTAAATGATTAAAGCTAAGAAGGAAAGGTGAAAAATTTGGAAGAAATAAAATTTAAAGGAGAATATATAAAATTACAACAGTTTATAAAACTTACTAGAGTAGTAGGACAAGGGTCTGATGCTAAAATGTTAATTTTAGATAATCAAGTTGAAGTAAACGGAGAAATTTGTCTTGAAAGAGGTAGAAAAATAAAAAATGGAGATATAATTAATATATATGATTTTGGAACTTTTAAAGCAATAGGTATATAAAATGTTTGTAGAAAAACTTTTTTTAAAAAGCTATAGAAATTTAAAAGATTTAGAATTAAATCTTTCAAATGGTGTTAATATTTTTTATGGCAATAATGCACAAGGCAAAACAAACCTCCTAGAAGCTATATATATCGCTTCTACAGGAAGGAGCCATAGAACACACTATGATAAAGATATCATTGATTTTACAGCTCCCAGCGCGCATATAAAGGCTATTGTAAGAGAGGAAAATGTAATAGATAAAATAGATATACATATAAAAAGAGATAGTAAAAAAGGAATAGCTATAAATGGATTACCTATTAAAAAACTATCAGAACTTTTTGGGCATCTTAATGTTGTTATATTTTCTCCCGAGGATTTATCTCTTATAAAATCTGGACCTTCTGAGAGAAGAAAATTTATAGATATTCAGCTTTGTCAAATAGATAATGTATATTGTTATAATCTAGTCCAATATTATAAAGTTTTAAAACAAAGAAACAATTTTTTAAAAAAAATATCTATACAAAATTCTCTTAAAGAAAATATTTTTATTTGGGATGAGCAACTTATACAGTTTGCTAAAAAAATTATAGACAAAAGAACAGACTTTATTAATAGCATAAACAAAATTTCAAAAGATATACATAAAAAAATAACAAATGGAAAAGAAGATTTAGAACTTATATATAAACCAAGTGTATTTTCGGATAATATACAAGAAAAAATAGAAAAAAATATTGAAAAAGATATTTTATATAAAACAACTTCTTATGGACCACATAAAGATGATTTTTTATTTTTTATAAATGACACAAATGCAAAAGATTTTGGCTCACAAGGACAACAAAGGACAGCATCTCTTAGTACAAAACTTGCACAAATAAAGATTATTGAAGAACAGAAAAATTCAAGCCCAGTATTACTTTTAGATGATGTGCTATCAGAGCTTGATAATGATAGACAAAAATTTTTAATAGAAAATATTAAAAATATGCAAGTTATAATAACTTGTACTGGAGTTGAAGATGTTGTTAAGAATTTAAAAAAAGAATGCAAGATTTTTAAAGTTGAAAATGGTTGTATATTTGAAAATTTTTAAAAAATATAACAAAATATACTGTTAAAAGCCTATGATATATGTTATAATATATAATTAAAAGCTAATAGAAGCTATTTATATATTTTATATATCATAGGCTTTATGCCTTTAAGATAAAAATAGCTAAAAACCTATTTTATGTTATATATAGCGTATGTTACTTTGAAGGAGAATATAAATGAAGCCAGAATATAATGAAAATCAAATACAAATATTAGAAGGACTAGAGGCAGTTAGAAAACGCCCAGGTATGTATATAGGATCTACTTGTCCAAGAGGACTTCATCATCTTGTTTATGAAATAGTGGATAATGCAGTTGATGAAGCTTTAGCAGGTTATTGTTCTGATATAGAAGTCACTATAAAAAAAGATAATATTATAAATGTAAAAGATAACGGAAGAGGTATACCTATCGGAATTCATCCACAAAAAGGTATACCAGCAGTTGAAGTAGTATTTACTATTTTACACGCTGGAGGAAAATTTGGAGGCGGAGGCTATAAAGTCTCTGGGGGATTACACGGCGTTGGAGCCTCTGTTGTAAATGCTCTTAGCCAATGGCTTACTGTTAAGATATATAATGGGGGCAAAATATATGAGCAAAAATATTCAAGAGGAAATGTTGTTACTAAACTTGAGATAGTAGGAAAATGTGAAGATAATATAACAGGGACGGAAATAGAATTTAAGCCAGATTACGAGATATTTGATGAGTTAGAGTATAGTTATGAAACACTTAAAAAACGTCTACAAGAAACAGCTTTTTTAACAAAAGGTATTAAAATTATTTTAAAAGATGAAAGAGAAGAGCTAAAAGAAGATACATTCCATTACGAAGGTGGTATAAAAGAATTTGTAGCTTATATAAATAAAAACAAAGCCCCTATTTATGAGGATATATTTTACTGTGAAGGCTCTAAAGATGATATATATGTTGAAGTTGCTTTCCAACATAATGATGGATACATAGAGCATAATTACTCTTATGTTAATAATATAAATACCATAGATGGTGGAACGCATGTAGCAGGATTTAGAACTGCTATAACTAAGACTATAAATGATTATGGAAGAAAATTTTCGCTCCTTAAAGACAATGAAAAAATAACAGGAGATGATATAAGAGAAGGTCTTACATCTGTTGTTAGTATCAAGATAGAAGAACCACAATTTGAAGGACAAACTAAAGGAAAACTTGGAAGTAAAGAAGCTAAGAATGCTGTAGAAAGTATATTATCAGAATATTTAACATATTTTCTTGAAGAAAACCCAGCTATAGGTAAAATGATTATAGAAAAAGCTCTTGTTGCTTCTCGTGCTAGAGATGCTGCTAAAAAGGCAAGAGAACTTGTAAGAAGAAAATCTGCTCTTGAGGTTGGAAGACTCCCAGGAAAGCTTACAGATTGTAGCGAAAAAGACCCGTCTAAATGTGAACTATACATAGTAGAAGGAAATTCTGCGGGAGGTTCTGCTGTAAATGCTAGAACTCCTAAAACACAAGCTATATTGCCTCTTAGAGGTAAAATATTAAATGTGGAAAAAGCAAGGCTTGATAAGATACTTGCAAATGAGGAAATACGTTCTATGATAACAGCATTTGGAACAGGAATTCATGATGATTTTGATATAGAAAAGCTAAGATATCATAAAATAGTGCTTATGACAGATGCCGATGTAGATGGTTCACATATAACAACATTACTTCTTACTTTTATTTTTAGGTTTATGACACCACTTATAGAAAATGGATATATATATCTTGCTAAACCACCACTTTATAAGATAGAAAAAGGGAAAAATCAGTATTATGCTTATAGTGATGCTGAAAGAGATAAAATCATAGATGAAATAGGCATAGATGGAATAAAACCTATACAAAGATACAAAGGTCTTGGAGAAATGGACGCAGAGCAACTTTGGGAAACTACTATGGATCCGGAAAAACGTATCCTTCTTAGAGTTACTTTAGAAGATGCTAGACTTGCAGATGAAATATTTGAACAGCTTATGGGGGATAGAGTAGAACCAAGACGTGAATTTATACAAGAAAATGCTAGATTTGCTACAAATCTAGATATCTAATCAAAATGAAAGGATAAAATAATATGTCTGAAAATCAAATTAAGCAATATGATAAAATTATAGACACTGAAATTGCAGACAAAATGAAAAGCTCTTATATAGAATATGCTATGAGCGTTATAGTATCTAGAGCTTTACCAGATGTTAGAGATGGATTAAAGCCAGTTCATAGACGTATTTTATATGCTATGAATAAATTAAATCTTGACCCTAGCAAAGGATATAAAAAATGTGCTAATATTGTAGGGGAAACTATGGGGAAATACCATCCTCACGGGGATTCTGCTATATATGATGCTTTAGTTAGAATGGCTCAAGATTTTTCTATGCGTTATGTATTAGTAGATGGGCACGGAAATTTTGGTTCTATAGACGGATATCCAGCAGCGGCACATAGATATACAGAAGCTAAACTTAGCAAAATAGCTGTTCCTATGCTTTTAGATATAGAAAAAGATACAGTAGATTTTATAGATAACTATGATAGTACAGAAAAAGAACCTACAGTCTTACCTTCTAGATTTCCTAATCTTTTAGTAAATGGTTGTTCTGGGATAGCTGTAGGTATGGCTACTAACATACCACCTCATAATTTAAGCGAAGTAGTAGAAGCTATCTTAAAGATAATAGATAATAGGATAGATAAAGGTGAAGATACGGATATAGAAGAAATTCTAGAAATAGTAAAAGGACCAGATTTTCCTACAGGAGCTACTATTCTTGGCAAGGCAGGTATTAGAAATGCTTATCTTACAGGTAAGGGTAAAATTCGTGTACGTTCTAGTGTAGAAATAGAAACTACGAAATCTGGTAAAGATAGAATAGTTATAACACAGATACCTTATCAAGTTAATAAATCTCGTATGATAGAGAAAATAGCAGAGCTTGTGAAAGAGAAAAAAGTAGAAGGAATAGCAGATATAAATGATGAATCTGATAGAAATGGTATAAGAGTTATTATAGAGTGTAAAAAAGATGCTAATTCTTCTGTTGTATTAAATCATTTATATAAATATTCTCAAATACAAGAAAGTTATAGTATAAACTTTTTAGCTATTGTAAATGGAGAGCCTAAAACTTTAAATTTAAAACAAATCTTAGAACATTATATAAAACACCAAGAAGAAGTAGTAACAAGAAGAACTAAATTTGAGCTTAATAAGGCTCTTAAAAGAGCACATATTGTAGAGGGACTTTTAAAGGCTTTAGACTACATAGACGAAATAATAAAAATAATAAAAACTAATAAAGACATAAAAGATTCTAAAGCTACACTTATGCAAAAATTTGGATTTACTACAGAGCAAGTAGATGCTATTTGTGAAATGCGTCTTAGAAGTTTATCTGGGCTTGAAAAAGACAAGCTAGATGAAGAGTACAAAAAGCTTTGCGATTTTATAAAGGAAATGGAAGCTATACTCAGTGATGAAAAAAGGTTACTTTCTGTTATAAGAGAAGAACTTGTAGCTATAAAAGATAAATTTGGTGATGAAAGACGTACTCAAATAGTGCAAGATGAGGGCGATTTATATATTGAAGATTTTATAGAAGATGATATGAGCGTTATAACTATGACTCATCTTGATTATATAAAAAGATTACCTCTTTCTACTTATAAAAGCCAAAATAGAGGCGGTAAGGGTATTATAGGTATGCAGACTAGAGATGAAGATTTTGTTAAAAATCTTTTCCTTAGCAGCAATCATAGTTTTTTATATTTCTTTACTAATAAGGGTAAAGTATATCGTATAAAAACTTTTGAAATACCAGAAGTAGGAAGAACAGCTAAGGGTACACCTATAATAAATCTTATACAATTAGATAATAAAGAAAAAATAACTGCTGTTATACCAGTTAAGCAAAATAAAGATAATGAAGAAATAAAAGATGAATATCTTGTTATGACTACTAAAAAAGGTATAATTAAAAAGACTAAAATTTCTATGTTTAATAATATTAGAAAAATAGGGCTTATAGCAGTTAATCTTAGAGATGATGATGAGCTTATATCTGTTAAAACAGTATCTGGTGGAGAAGATATATTTATAGCTACTAAATATGGTATGTCTATAAGATTTAAAGAAAGTGATTTTAGAGATATGGGAAGAAATGCTACAGGTGTTAAAGCTATTACTCTTGGAAGTGGAGATGAAGTTGTAGCATCAGAGGTTATAGAAGAAGATAAAAAAATACTTATAGTTTCTGAAAATGGATATGGCAAATGTACAAACAATGATGAATATAGGCTACAATCTAGAGGTGGTAAAGGTCTTAAAACTTATAAAATAACACAGCGAACAGGTAATGTTATAGATGTTAAGATGATAGATGATGAAGAAGAGCTTATTATGGTTACTTCTGAAGGGGTTGTTATAAGAATAAGAGCTAAGGATATATCAACTACAAGTCGTATTACTCAGGGTGTTAAGCTTATAAATATATCTGATGATGTTAAGGTTATGAGTGTTGCCAAAATAGGTAAAGACTATATAGAAGAAAACACAGAAGAATAATATTAATATAAAAGGCCTTATAGAATTTCTATAGGGCTTTTTCTAACTAAAGGGATATATGGATTAGTATAAATAAAAAATAAATAAGTATTTATAGATATTAAAAAATATTTGTATTATATCAAATTACTTTTTTACACTTATATTTTGGGAAAAATTAATTTTTTTATTTGCTTAAGATAAAAATATAATATGACGAAATATATAAAAACTGATTTTATTTTGGAAGGTGAAATATATGATTTTAAATACAAATGTTCAGGCTCTTATAACAACAAATGCTCTTAGACAAAGAAATAGTGCTCTTGAAAAAGCATCAGCTAATTTATCTACAGGTATGAGAATAAATAAATCTAGCGATAATCCGGCAGGCTTGGCTATAGCCAATAAAATGCGTCTTCAAATAAGAGGTCTTGAAATGGCAGATCAAAATTCTAATGATGCAATATCTCTTATCCAAGTTGCAGAAGCAGGACTTAATGAAATGGAAGATATAACTCAAAGAATGAGAGAACTTTCTATCCAAGCAGCTACAGATACTATCACAGATGATGATAGAGCTCTTATCCAACTAGAGATAGATGAACTTTCTAAGGAATTAGATTCATTATCAGAAAAAACAGAATTTAATAAAAAAACATTACTTAATGATGATTATGTAGGCCTTAAATTTCAAACTGGAACAGGTGAAGGTGAGGAACTTGGTATACAATTTAAAAAAATAGATTCTGAGGTATTAGGGCTAAAGGTTGGAGACCAAAAATATAATAAATATGATTCTAATTGTGACAAAATAGATCCACCAGTAGAAATAGATCCACTTAGCTATAAAACAAGAAAAGATGCAGAATTAGCTATTGAAAGATGTGATGATGCCTTAGCTAAGATAAATAATTATAGAGCTACTTTAGGTGCTAATCAAAATAGACTTGAAAAAACTTGTAATTCTATTGCAGTAAATGAAGAAAATACTAGAGGTGCTTTATCTAGAATAGTAGATACAGATATGGCTGGAGAAATGGCAGAATATACAAGAAATAATGTATTGGTGCAAGCAGGATTATCTATGTTATCTCAAGCAAATCAAAGACCTAATCAATTATTATCTTTATTAAAATAAGGTGAATTATGATAGATAAACAAAGTTATGTTGCTAGAATTTCTAAAGCTAGTCCCTTAGAACTTGTTATAATAAATTTTGAGCTTATATTAGAATATCTAAGAGAGAGCAAAGAGAGTTTGGGAGATGAAAAAGCATTTAATATGAATATAATAAATGCTAGAAAATTTTTAACAGAACTTAGAAATAGTTTAAATATGAAATATGAAATATCTTATGAGCTTATGAGTTTGTATAACTATGTGGATAAAAGAATATCAGATTTTTTATTTAGTGAAAAGCTAGAAGATTATGATGAGACAGTAAGAATATTAAAAACAGTTATGGACGGATTTTTAAACATTGAAGAAGAAGATAAGAGCCCAGTTATGACAAATACGGATTCTATATATGCTGGACTTACTTACGGAAAAGATGGAAGACTACAAGAATTTGTGGATATAAAAACTAATAAAGGTTTTAAGGCTTAAGTTAATATATAAAAATGTTATTTATTTTTGGTGAAAATTGAACCACTAGTTTATCTAGTGGTTTTTATTTTGCAAATTTTTGTTGACAAATGTAAAATCTTGTGACAAGATAACAAAAGTTAGACATAGATAACAAGGAGGGAAAAAATGTATTTAATAAGTTCTATTTTTATTGCGTTAATATTTGCATTGTGTTTTAATGAGCAAATAAAAAAATATTCAAGAGCTTTTTATATATTAGCTTTAATACTAACAATATTTGTAGGAGCATATTATCAGTTTCATATAAAAGATATAGCTCCAGAGTGGGTTACTAAATATGTAGTAAATATTTTTAAAAGAGGGGCTTTTTCTACAGGAATATTTACAGTAGTTATGTATACAGCAGTTCTTAATAAAAAATGGACTATAACTAAAAAATTATATAAAGTACGTGGAGAACTTGCTATAATAGGAGCTATTATAACTTTTGGTCATAATTTTGTATATGGATTTACTGGCAAAGCTCATTTTATACATCTTTTTGCAGGTCCAGATGAAACAGAAATAAAGTATATAATTGCTAAAATTTTATCTTTAATAATGATATTAATGCTAATACCTCTTACTATTACTTCATTTAGAAGTATAAGAAATAAAATGACATATTCAAATTGGAAAAACATTCAAAGACTGGCTTATCCATTTTATATTTTGACTTATATACATGTTATGGTTTTATATTTGTCAAAGATAAATAAAAAATTTTCTGATATAATTGTATATACTATAGTATTTGGAGGTTATATTATTTTAAGACTTGTGAAATATAGTATAGATAAGAAAAATAAAAAAAATGCATAGATTAATCTATGCATTTTTTAATTTAATTTATTTACAATTTCATTAGCTTTTTTTACATATTCATTTATAAGATTTTCTTTTTTAAGACGTTCTAAAGTAGAATTTACTTGATTTACAAGTTCTTCATTTCCTTTTTTAAAAGCTATAGCACAGCCACCAGTTTCATCAATGATTTTTGCATCAGATAAAGTAAGATCTGGGTATTGTTTAATATATCCATCTGCTACTGGCTTTTCTATTATTGCAGCGTCTATATGACCAGTTTTAAGATCTAAAATGATATTAGGCATTTTAACAAGCGGAACAATATTAGACTCTTTAAGCTGAGAATTAGCGATTTGTTCTTGTATAGAACCTTTTTGTACGCCTATTTTTTTACCTTTTAAGTCTTCTAGAGTATTAAGTTGTTCTTTTTTATCTGAAGGAACAATTATAGCTTGATTTGCAAGATAGTATATGTCTGAAAAATCTATAGATTTACGTCTTTCTTCTGTAGGAGACATACCGGCCATAACCATATCAGCATTGCCAGCATTTAAAGCAACTAGAAGGGAATTAAAGTCTAGTTCTAAAACACGTAATTCTACACCAATATCTTTAGCTATTTCTTCAGCTATATTTATATCAAAACCTACTACTTTTTCTTTCCCATTTTCCAATATTTTAAATTCATATGGAGGATAATCAGGAGAAGTAGCCATTACTAGGACACCTTTTTCTTTAATATGATTAAGAGAGTTGTCTGAAGATGTTGTTTGTTTAGAAGTTTCTTCACCACTAGATGAAGTTTCCGATGAAGATTGTATATTTGAATTGCCACAGGCTACTAAAGAAAATGAAAGAGCGGCGGCAACAAAAAAAGATAAGAATTTTTTCATAAACATTCCCCCGTAAGATAATATAGTCATAATTATACTACAAAAATGGAAAAAATCAAGTATCAATTATAGAAAATTTTATTTTATAAATAAAATTATGAATTAATATACAAAACATTTTATGTATAGAAATAAAATTTCATTATTAAGAGTATTTTTATTTATATTATTAAAAAATTTTTTAGTATAATAAAAAAGAAAAATTTTCAAAAAAGTGTTGACATAGTGAAATATGTATGATATTATAAACAAGCACTCAAGCGAGAGTGTTGTACATTGAAAATTGAATAACAAACACAACGATAGTATAGAAATATACAATCGTGAGCCAGACATATATATTATGTTTAAATATTGAGGTAAAATTAT
>CALWSK010000003.1 GCA_944384195.1 uncultured Clostridia bacterium | reverse complement strand
GAAAATAGTATAATATTAAAATGGCTTGAAAAATTTTATATAAGATTTTTTACACAACAATTCAAACGCTCTTGCTTACCAGATGGCCCTAAAGTTGGTTCTGTTTCTTTATCTCCAAGGGGAGATTTTAGAATGCCAAGTGATGCAAGTTTTAGAGCGATTTTAAATAAAATAGAAAAGATGAAAGAAGGGGAAGAATAACAAATGAAAATGATATCTTGGAATGTAAACGGCATAAGAGCTTGTGTTACAAAAGGTTTTTTAGATTTTTTTAATGAAATAGATGCAGATATATTTTCTTTGCAAGAAACTAAGCTCCAAGAAGGACAGATAAATCTTGAGCTAGAAGGATATAAGCAATATTGGAATTATGCAGAGAAAAAAGGTTATTCAGGTGTTGCAGTATTTACTAAAAAAGAACCTATAAGCGTAAAATATGGGCTAGATATAGATAAACATAATACAGAGGGTAGGCTTATTACTTTAGAATTTGAAAAATTTTATTATGTTACGGCTTATGTTCCTAATTCACAAAATGAGCTAAAAAGAATAGACTATCGTATGGAGTGGGAAGACGATATAAGAAATTATCTTATTAAGCTTGATAAGGAAAAGCCTGTTATATATTGTGGGGATTTAAATGTTGCTCATAATGAAATAGATTTAAAAAACCCTAAAAGTAATAGAAAAAGTGCGGGATTTTCTGACCAAGAAAGAGGAAAATTTAATGCTCTTTTAGATAGTGGCTTTACAGATACATTTAGATATTTATATCCAGACAAAGAAGGAGCTTATAGCTGGTGGAGCTATATGGGTAAGGCTAGAGAAAGAAATTCTGGTTGGCGTATAGACTACTATATAATATCTAATAGAATAAAAGATAATCTAAAAGAGGCTACAATTCATAGTCAAATCTTAGGTTCTGACCATTGTCCTGTTAGTATAGATATAGAATTTTAGGAGGCTTAATATGAAAAGATTTAATCAAATAGGTTATGTAGAAGCTAAAAAAATGATGGATACTATAGAATGTAAGATAATAGATGTAAGGACTAAAGAAGAGTTTGAAGAAGGCTATATAGACGGAGCAATCTTAGTACCGCTTGATATAGTAGATAAAGAAATAGAAAAAGTTGCAAATAAAGATGAAACGCTTCTTGTGTATTGTAGAAGTGGTGTTAGAAGTAAGCAAGCTAGTCAGATAATGGCAAATATGGGATATAAAAATATATATGAATTTGGCGGAATAATAGACTGGCCTTTTGATATAGTTATGTAGGGAGGATAAATATGAAAATACAATATACAAATGAAATGATAGATTTTATACAAGATAGCCCTTGTTCTTTTTTAGCAGTAGCAAATGTAAAAGAAAATCTAGATAAAAAAGATTTTTCTTGTCTTGATAATAAAGATAAATGGGAAATAAAAAAGGGCGGTAAATATTATATAACAAGGAATGAATCTAGTCTTATAGCTTTTGTTGTAGGACAAAACGCAAAAGAGGGGTTTAGAGGAATAGGCTCTCATACAGATTCACCAAGTTTTATGATTAAACCAAATGCCGAAGTAGTAAGCTCTTGTAAATATCTAAAGCTAAACACAGAAGGATATGGTGGAATGATTTTATCAACTTGGCTAGATAGACCTTTATCTATGGCCGGGAGATTAGTTTTAAAAGGAGATAGCATATTAAAGCCAAAAACAAAACTAGTAGATTTTAAAAGAGCTATTGCTATAATACCTAATGTTGCTATACACTTAAATAGAGATATAAATAATGGATATAAATATTCTAAACAAAAGGATATGCTCCCTTTATTATCTTTAACAGGGGAAAATTTTAATAAAGAAGGCTATCTTTTAGATATACTTTCTAAAGAATTTAATGTAGCTAAAGATGATATACTAGACTATGAGTTATATTTATATGATGCACAAAAAGGGAATATAATGGGGTTTAATGATGAGTTTGTATCTTGTTCTAGATTAGATGACTTAATGATGGTGTATAATTCATTTAGAGCATTTTTAAGTTCTGCGGATAGCTTTGAAAATGGTATAAACTTATTATATCTTGCCGATAATGAGGAAGTAGGAAGCAAGACTGGTCAAGGAGCAGATAGCTCTTTACTAAGAGATACTTTAAGAAGAATATGTATTAGTCTTTTTAAAGATGAGGAAAGCTTTTATACTATGTGTGAAAAATCTATCTTTTTATCTTCAGATTTAGCGCATGCTATACACCCAAATGCTCTGGATAAACATGATATAACAAATACACCTATATTAAATGAGGGCATTTGTCTTAAATATTCGGCAAGTCAAAAATATAGTACAAATAGTATAGGTGCTAGTGTTTTTGATTTGATTTGTAAAGAAGCTGGGATAAAATATCAAAAATTTGCTAATCATTCAGATGCACCAGGAGGTAGCACTATAGGTACAATGTTAGCTAGTCAACTTAATGCTACTGTTATAGATTTTGGAGTTGCCATTTTGGGTATGCACTCTATAAGAGAGCTAGCAACAGTAAATGATATATATGATTGTTATAAATTTTTTGAAGTATTTTATAAATTGTAATAAAAAAGGTTGCATATATGCAACCTTTTTTACATTAATAAATATATATTTTTAAATCTTAAGATTATTTTTATAGATATTTTTTTATTTCTTCTTCTGATATATCATAATCTTGTTTTATTTTCTCTATTATATTATCATCTGGAATATTAAATTCTTTTAGTGTTTCTATTTTGCCTTGTATTATTCCCTTTTGGATACCTTGAGATATGCCTTGAGATATACCTTGAGATATGCCTTGAGATATACCCTCAGATATACCTTGTTTTAGGCCATCTTCAAAAGCCTCTTGTTTCCAAACTAACTTTGCATCTTCAAGATTAAATTCAGTATATAACATATTTACTACCTCACTTCCATTTTGTTTAAAAAAATCTTTTAGAATATTTTTTTCTATACATTGTTTTATTGCTAGCTTTATACAATATTCTAATAGATTACTTTGCTCTATAGTTTTTTTATAATTTTTTATATATTCTCTAACAAGATAAATAAAATAACTATATCCATTTAGTGTAGTTGATTTTTCTATAATGCTATTATGTTCTTCATAGTTTATATTTATTACATCTACTATTAATTCTAAGTTTAAGTTTATTTTATCTTTAAATGCGTCAGATAGATAGAGTTTACTTATATTTTCATATTTGCTATGCCCATTATATAATACTATAAATTCTGGTTTTGGTATTTTTATTAGCTTACTTTTATATACATTTTCATTATCTAGTATTTTTTCATATTCTCTAGCTATATATAATAAAAATCTTAAGGGCATATTTTCATTTATTGAGCTTTGATGCTCTATAAGTACAACTAATTTATCGTCTATTGTAAAACATAAATCGTTATTTCTATCCATAAATAATACGTCTTCTAAAGTTATTATATTAATTTCTGTATTTTCTAAATTATAGTTTGTCCCTTTTATTGCATTATATAGTTCTATTATTTCTTTTTTATTAGAAAATAATTTTACAAAAACACTATCTTTGTAATTTCTATTTGTACTCATAAATTTTCTCCATAGTATTTATTATAGTATTATAATAGCATAAAAATATATACTTAACAATATAACAAAGATAAATAGAATTTTAAAAAATTTTTTAGATTTTATTTTTTAAGAATAAAATAAGTAATTAAAGTTTTGTATTTTGAGTATTATTATATAAAAAAGAAAGGACAAAACTTATGCTTAATTATTTATGGGGGGCTATGATACTTATAGGGATAGTTGTAGCTTCTTTTAATGGAAATATGCCCAAGATAACACAAGCTATATTAGATTCATCTAAAGATGCTATCACTCTTTGTATAACTATGCTAGGGATAGTGGCTATGTGGAGCGGGATAATGGAAATAGCAGAAAAATCTGGACTTATAAAAGCTCTTAGTAAGAAGATGCGTCCGTTTTTATCCTACTTATTTAGGGACGTGCCTAAGGACCATAAGGCATTAGACTACATATCTACAAATGTTATAGCAAATCTTTTAGGCCTTGGATGGGCATCTACTCCTGCTGGTATAAAGGCTATGGAAAGTTTACAAACTTTAAACAAAGATAAAAAAGTAGCTAGCAAGAGTATGTGTATGTTTTTAATTTTTAATATGTCTAGTCTTCAGATAATATCAGTAAATATAGTAGCCTATAGAACGCAATATAATTCTGCTAATCCATCAGAGATTATAGCTCCAGGGCTTTTTGCCACGCTAGTATCTACTATAGTAGGGATAGCATTTGCAAAATTTATGGAAAGGTGTGATAGAAGAAGATGAGATTTATGCTTATTTTGTCTGATTTGATGATACCTATTGTATTAGTATACATATTATTTTATGGTTATTCTAAGAAGATAGACGTATATGATAGCTTTATAAATGGAGCCGAAGAAGGCTTTAAGACAGTATTTAAAATAGCTCCTACTCTTATAGGGCTTATGGTTGCCGTGGGTGTGCTTAGAGCATCTGGAGCTTTAGATATGCTAAGTAATCTTATATCACCTATTAGTGAGAAAGTAGGCTATCCTACAGAAGCAGTACCTCTTACATTTATGAGGCTAATTTCTTCTTCGGCATCTACTGGTATATTATTAGATATATTTAAAACTTATGGAGTAGACTCTTTTTTAGGTAATTTTGTAAGTGTTATGATGAGTAGCACAGAAACAGTATTTTATACTATGAGCGTATATTTTATGGCAGTTAACATAACTAAGACTAGATATACTCTAGCCGGAGCATTAATATCTAATTTTGCAGGGGTTATAGCTAGCCTTTGGATAAGTAGGATTTTATGGGGATAAAAAAGATTGTAGACTTTTGTCTACAATCTGATATAAGATTTTTATTAATTACCATTTTTTATATATTTTAAAAAATCAATATAATTTTTGTTATTTTTATTATATTTTATAGATTTATTTATATAGTATAATGCTATTTTTTGAGAATTGGGCGGGGTATATAAGATAAAAATCCAGTAAGCAATTAAATAGCTTATATAAGCAAGCTCTTTGTAAGATTTATTATTTAATAAATAAATATTATTGATTTAATAATTTAAAGTAAACATTATTTCTATAATTTTGATTTGCATATAATTCATCTAAATTATAAACATTAAGTTTAAAAATATCTTTTAATGGTATTAAGCAAGAATTATATTCAAAATATATCTTAAAATCTATACATTATTTATGCTTGAAGCTTTAGCTTAAAGTCTTTTTCTGCTGCTCTTTTTTGGTCTTTTTTAGCTATATCTTGGCGTTTATCATATAGCTTTTTACCCTTAGCTATAGCTATATCTACTTTAACATAGCTACCGCTAAAATATATTTTTGTAGGTATTAGAGTATGTCTATCTACAGTAGATGCACCTATTAGCTTATTTATTTCGTATTTATGAAGTAATAGCTTTTTATCTCTTAGACTATCGTGGTTAAATCTATTACCTTGTTCATAAGGGCTTATATGCATATTTTTTATAAAAGCTTCATTATTTTCTATTTTTACATAGCTATCTTTAAGGTTGCAACGTCCTTGTCTTAGAGCTTTTACTTCTGTTCCTTTTAGGGCTATTCCTGCTTGATATGTTTCTAAAATAAAATAATCGTGGTATGCTTTTTTGTTTTGTGCTATTAGCTTAGTGCCTTTTTTATCGCTCATAATATTACCTCCTAAAGTAAAGTTTTTAAGTCTTTTAATATATCATATTTTATTTTGTCGTTTAAAAATATATTTCCAAGGATTACATTTCTATTTTCACCGTGAAAATCGCTACCGGCCGTTTTCTTTAAATTATATTTTTCACAAAGTTCTATTAAAAGATTAGCTTGTTTTTGGGTATGTGTAGGGTAAAAACATTCTATAGCATTTAGGTTTGCCTCTTTCAAATCTTTTATACAAATATCTAAATCAGAGTTAGAAAAATTATATTGCATAGGGTGAGCAAGAGAAGATATACCAGATGCCTCTTTTATAATATCTAGGGCAGTTTGATATGATATAAGCTCTCTTGTTATATAGGCCGGTTTTCCCTTTTTTAGATATATGTTAAATGCATCTTTTATGTTTTTTGCATAGCCTTTCTCTGCTATGGCTTTTGCAAAATGAGCCTTTGTTATAACTCCGTCTATAGATATTTTTTTTACAAAATCATAGGGGATATCAAGTCCTATTTCGTTAAGACGGTTTAAAAGCTCTTTATTTCTTTTTTCTCTGGATATATCTAGTTCTTTTAAAAATGATAAAAGTCTTTTATTATTAGTATCTATAAAATAGCCTAAGATATGTATTTCTGTTCCTTTATAATCTGCGGAAAATTCTATTCCGTCTATAAATTCTATATCTAACTTTTTAGCTTCAGCTCTAGCTATGCTAAGCCCATCTATTATATCGTGGTCTGTAAGAGCTATAGTTTTAAGTCCTTTATCCTTAGCAAGAGCTATAAGCTCTTTTGGAGTTAATGTGCCATCTGATAAGCTAGAATGTGTATGTAGATCTACCATTATATCACCCCTTATGTATTATAATATAATCATATAGTAAAAGCCTTATAAATACAAGATATAAATTAAAAATTTGGTTTCTAATTTTAATATAAAGGACATATCTTAAAATATAGTATAAAAAGGAGTTATTTTATGAAAGAAACAAATAAAAAAATACTAGGGAAAAAAGAAAACAATATATTTCGTTCTCTAAGCTTTGGAGTTAGCTTAGCATACATAATAACTGCTGTTGTATTTGTTGTATATGCATTTTTATTAACATATACAGATATGACAGAAAATAATATACAAATAACAGTTATGATTACTACTGTTTTTTCGGTATTAGTAGGAGGGATAGTAGTATCCAGAGGAGCTAAAAAAAATGGGCTTTTATATGGAATGCTTTGTGGAGGAGTTTATGCTCTTGTTATGATTATGCTTAGTTTTTGTATTTTACCAGATATAAAAATTACTTCTAAGATGATAATGATATTAGTATTGTCTATATCTGCAGGGGGAGTAGGAGGAATAATAGGTATAAATAGTAAGAAATAATTGACACAAAATATATATGTGATATAATAAAATGAAAAATTATAAGAAGGTGCTTTTATGCAAAAGAAAAATAAATATGGTTTTATATTTTGTTTTACTATAATATGGTTTATTATTTCTGTATTAGGAATAATAGCAGTAAATTTTATATTAAAATCTTTAAATTTTAAATAGAGTGAATTAGTTAAAATAATGAAGTGTATATTAGTTGGAGAGGGAATTTTTATACTTTTAGACTATTTAAGAAGAAAAAAGGATATTTAAGATCTGTAGAAGATAATATAACAGTATATACTATACAATTATTTTCTAATTTAATATTATTATTTTTATTTACTCTAAAAATATTTAATATATATAATATGCTATCTATAATATTACTTACAGCACTTTCTATATTTTTAGCTAAAAGATTAGCTTTTAAAGGCAACATAGGATTTGAAAAAGAAAGTAAAAATATGAATACTACTAATTATTATCTATATTCTTTAATTTTACAAATAAGCTTTATATGTATAATGATATAATTATATATTAATTTTATAAAAATGTAATAGAAATAAAGACTTATCTAATAATAAAATTTAGGTAAGTCTTTATTAATACAATTAAAATATGATTTAATTTTTCAAATTAAAATTTATAAATGGGTTTATATTTTAAATTTTAGAGCTACCTATTTTGGACATAAAATGTTAAAAAATTTGATTTTATATAAACCATAACAAAAAAATATGGAAAAATATATTAAACTATGTTATAATCAATTAGTATAAACTATTTAGGAGGATATAATAATGAAACACGTTAAAACTTTAAACACAAGATTATTAAAATCTACTATGGAAAAAGGTGGCTGTGGAGAATGTCAAACATCTTGTCAATCTGCTTGTAAAACATCTTGCACAGTTGCTAACCAAAAATGTGAAATGGTTAAATAGTTATATCTATTCTAGCTTAAAATACACTTTACTAAAAAGTAAAGTGTATTTTAAAGTTTAAACAAACTTATAAATTGAAAGGAGAAGATTATGATACATAAATATAAAATGAATGGGCTAAATATAGTATTAGATGTAAATAGTGGCTCTGTTCATTGTGTAGATAGCGTTTTTTATGATATGTTAGATTATTATAAAGAAAATAGCTATGAGCAAATTTTGGAAAAACTTAGCAAAAGTTATAAAGAAGAGGAAATAAAAGAAGCTTATGAAGAGATGCAAAATCTTGAAAAAGAAGAAGTTTTATTTTCTGAAGATATCTACGAAGGGCTTGTGCCTAAGATAAATGATAGAAACCCGGTTGTAAAAGCATTATGCCTCCATATAGCTCACGATTGTAATTTAAAATGCAAATATTGTTTTGCTGAAGAGGGAGAGTATCACGGAAAGCGTTCTCTTATGAGTGCTGAAGTTGGTAAAAAAGCTATAGACTTTCTTATAGAAAACTCTGGTAGTAGAAAAAATCTAGAAATAGACTTTTTTGGTGGAGAACCTCTTATGAACTTTGATGTTGTAAAAGAAATAGTAGAATATGGAAGAAGCATAGAGGATAAACACGGCAAAAAATTTAGATTTACTATGACAACAAATGGTATTTTACTAAATGATGAAATAGCAGACTATATAAATAAAAATATGCATAATGCAGTTTTAAGTTTAGACGGAAGAAAAGAAGTAAATGACAATATGCGTGTTAGAGCCGGTGGACAAGGGAGCTATGATAATATAGTACCTAAATTTGTAAAAATGGCAGAAGATAGAAATCAAATGGACTATTATGTAAGAGGGACATTTACTAGAAAAAACTTAGATTTTTCAAATGATGTGCTTCACCTTGCAGACCTTGGATTTAAGCAGATAAGCGTAGAGCCAGTTGTAACAGACGAGGCAGAAGATTTTGCTATAAGAGAAGAAGATTTAGAAACTATCTTTGCCGAATATGAAAAATTAGCTATAGAGATGCTAAAAAGAAAACAAGAAGGTAAAGGATTTAACTTTTTCCATTTTATGATAGATTTAACTGGAGGACCTTGTGCTTATAAAAGGCTTGTAGGTTGTGGTTCTGGGACAGAGTATCTTGCTGTAACTCCAGAGGGAGATTTATATCCTTGTCATCAATTTGTAGGACAAGAAGAATATAAAATGGGCTCTGTGTTTAGTGGTGTTGAGAGAATGGACACTAGAGAAAAATTTGAAAAAGTGAATGTATATTCTAAAGATGGTTGCAAAAACTGTTGGGCAAGATTTTATTGTAGTGGAGGTTGCGCTGCTAGTTCTAATAATATGTATGGAAATTTAACAACTCCATATGATATAGGGTGTCAGATGCAAAAGAAAAGAACAGAATGCTCTATTATGATGAAAGTTTATGAAGCTATAAATGACTTAAATTAATGACAAAATGAAAAAATATTAAAAAATTGCTAACACTATATTTTGGACAAAGCAAAATTGTTTAGATTTTAAACCAGAAAGGAAGTTATAAATATGAGATCTAAAAATATTTTATTGCTTTTTGTCATTTTTCTTATTACAGGTGTATTGTTTTATACGTCTTATGAGGGATATGGCAATGGACATATACTTAGCTATAGAAATATAGAAAAAGGCTTAGATCTTAGTGGTGGTGTATATATAGTTTATGAAGCACAAGAAGAGGAGCAAAAAATAAATAATAATACTGAGACTACAACAACTAAAAATAAAGCAGAAACTACAGTAAGTTCATCTGAAAGCTCTAGCACAGAAACAACTATAGCACCAAACAAAGATGAAAAAGAAGATTCTTTAGGGGAGGCATCTTGGGAAGATAAGATGGCATCTGCTATATCTATGATACAACAAAGGCTAGACAGAAAAGGTTGGACAGAAGCTAATGTATATAAAGAGGGAGAAAAACGTATAAGAGTTGAAATCCCTGGTATAGAAGATGTAGAAACTGCTATATCAGAAATAGGACAAACTGCTAAACTTTCTTTTTTAGATTCTACTGGACAAGTGGTTGTTGAAGGTAAGGATGTAATAAACGCTAAAAAACAAGCTTATACAGACCAAACAGGACAATCTAAAATTGTAGTTAGCCTAGAATTTAACCAAAAAGGTAAAGAGGCATTTAAAAAAGCCACAGAAGAAAATATAGGAAAACCTATCTTTATTTTATTAGATAATCAGATAATAAGCGCACCTACAGTAAATACAGTAATACCAGATGGTAAGGCAGTTATAGAAGGAAACTTTGATGTTGATAGTGCGGAAGAGCTAGCATCTTTAATAAGAGCAGGTTCATTACCATTTGAGCTTAAAATATTAGAGATGAACACTATAGGAGCTACTCTTGGTTCTAATGCACTTAAAACTAGTATAGTAGGTGGGGCTGTTGGTATAGCTTTAGTGCTTATCTTTATGCTTTTATTCTATAGAGCAAATGGGTTTGCAGCTTCTTTAGCTCTTGTTATATATATTCTTTTAGAGCTTATATTCTTAAATGGTCTTAATATAACTCTTACTCTGCACGGTATAGCAGGTATTATTCTATCAGTAGGTATGGCAGTAGATGCTAATGTTATTATATTTGAAAGAATAAGAGAAGAGCTTGCAAATGGAAGAACTTTAAGGCTTGCTATAGACAAAGGCTTTTCAAGAGCTTTTCCAGCTATCTTAGATAGTAATATAACAACTCTTATAGCCGGTTTTGTACTTTATCTTTTAGGTAGTGGTCCTATTAAAGGCTTTGCACAAACTCTTATGCTTGGTATAGTTTTATCTATGTTTACTGCTCTTGTAGTAACTAAAATTATAGTTAAGACTATGGTTAAAGCTGGTATCAAATCGCCTAAACTATATGGTGCTAAGTAAGGAGGATATAGAATGAATATAATAAAAAATAGATATATATATATTGCTATCTCTGTTATTATTATAGCTATTGGTTTTGGGTTTATGATATATAATAATAGCCAAGGAAAAGGGCTTTTTAACTATGATATACAATTTACAGGTGGTACTTCTGTTGAAATAAATCTAAACGGTAAAGATATAAAAACAGATGATGTTAAAAAAATATTAAAAGATACAGACAATATAGATAATGCACAAATTCAGCTAGTAGGTAATGGAGAAAGTCTTATTATAAAAACACGTCTTTTAAGCCAAGAAGAAAGAATAGCTTTTATAAATGCTATATCTTCTAAATATTCTTTGACAGAAAAAGATTTTTCTGTTAGGGATATAAGCGCTACTATAAGTAATGAAATGAAAAGAACTTCATTTTTAGCTATTTTAATATCTTGCGTTGCTATGCTTATTTATGTTTCTTTAAGATTTAAAGATTTTAGGACCGGAGCTAGTGCTATAATAGCTCTTTTGCATGATGCACTTATAGTAATATCTTTCTATGCCATATTTAGAATACCTTTAAATGATGCTTTTATAGCAGCTATCCTTACAGTTCTTGGATATTCTATTAATGCTACTATAGTTATATTTGACAGAGTGCGTGAGAATAAGCCTAAATTTAGCAAAGTTATAGATGCAGATATAATAAACAAAAGTATAAAACAGTCTTTAAGACGTTCTATATTTACTTCTCTTACTACATTTTTCACAGTTATAAGCTTATATTTCTTTGGTGTGGAATCTGTAAAAATATTTGCACTCCCTATAGCTATAGGGATAGTATGTGGGACATATTCATCTATATTTATAGCAGGACCTATTTGGTATATGCTAAATAATGTGGGTAAAAAGTCTGCTTAATATAAATTTATATTGACAAAATTTGAAATATTTCATATACTATAAGAAAGAACAAGGGCGTTCAAAACAAGGTTTTGTTTTGGACGCCTTTTCGTATTTATTATTAGTTTCTTTAGGAGGGTTATTATGCCAAAGTATAGCAAAGAAGATATTAAAAGAATGGTAGTAGAAAATGATGTTAAATTTATAAGACTTCAATTTACAGATGTTCTTGGTAAATTTAAAAACGTTGCTGTTACTGCATCACAACTTGATAAAATTTTAGAAGATGGAATGATGTTTGATGGTTCTTCTATAGAGGGGTTTGCAAGAATAGAGGAATCTGATATGTATCTTAAGCCAGATTTAGATACTTTTGTTATTTTCCCTTGGCGTCCACAAACTGGTAAAGTAGCAAGATTTATATGTGATGTATATCGTCCTGATGGAACACCTTTTGAGGGTTGTCCTAGATATATTCTTAAAAAGACTTTAGAACAAGCTAAAGAGCTTGGCTATGATTTTAATGTAGGAAACGAGCTTGAGTTTTTCTTATTTAAAGTGGACGAAAATGGTAATCCTACAACAGAAACTAATGATAGAGCAGGCTATTTTGATTTAGCTCCTATAGATAGTGGTTCTAATGCACGTAGAGAAATCTGTCTTACTCTTGAGGAAATGGGATTTGAAATAGAAGCATCTCATCATGAGGTAGCATCTGGCCAACACGAAATAGACTTTAAATATGATAATGCTCTTGTTACTGCTGATAATGTAATTACATTTAGAATGGTAGTTAAAACTATAGCTCAAAAATACGGTCTTCATGCAACATTTATGCCAAAGCCTATATTTGGTATAAACGGTTCTGGTATGCATACTAATATGAGCCTTTTTAAAGATGGAAAAAATGCTTTTTATAATCCAGAAGATAAACTAGGGCTTAGCAAAGAAGCTTATAACTTTATAGCCGGAGTTTTACAACATGTAAAAGGTATAACAGCTGTTACTAATCCTCTTGTAAATTCTTATAAAAGACTTGTTCCAGGATATGAAGCGCCTTGCTATATTGCTTGGAGTGCATCTAACCGTACAGATATAATAAGAATACCAGCAAGCCGTGGTCTTGGAACTAGAATAGAGCTAAGAAGTCCAGACCCTACTACTAATCCTTATCTTTGCCTTGCGCTTTGTCTTGCTAGTGGTTTAGATGGTATAAAACGTGATTTAAAATGCCCAGATAGTGTTGATGAAAATCTTTTTGAAATGTCTAAGGAACAAAGAGATGCAAGAGGTATAGAAAATCTTCCAGAAACATTAATAGAAGCTCTTCATTATATGAAAGAAGATAAAATGATTAAAGAAGTATTAGGAGAACATGCTTATAAGGCTTTTAGAGCTTGTAAAAAAGGCGAGTGGGAAGACTATAAAACATATGTTTCTAGTTGGGAATTAAACAAATATATGACTATATATTAAAAAATTATAAAATAAGCTAGATTTATTTCTAGCTTATTTTATTTTAAAAATTTTAGATTTAGTTTTATATTAAATTATGTAGCAAAAAATTAGGCCTTATAATATACTATATAAAAAATATTAGGAGTATATTATGGGGATTTTTACAAATAGATTTTATAATAATTATAATATGCAACAACCACGATATAATAGGCAAATACAATATAATAATCAGCAAATGCAAAATAATAATCAAATACAAAATAATCAACCTATAACATTAAATGATGGAGTTAGTTTAAAACCTCTTACGCAAGAAGAATTAGAAAAAATAAATGAAGAAATAAGACAAAATATAGAAAATGCTAAAACTCAAGATAAAATTTCTAATAAAGATGAAAATATAAAAGCCTTAGAAGATTTAATTCAAGATGAGAAAAATTCTTCTATATTTTATGGAAATTTATCTGACAGATTTTATAAAGATAGTTTAGAAAAACTTAGTCTTGAAGCTTTAGAGCATAATAAAGTTTTAAAAGAATATTATAGAAAAAAATATGGAAAGAATTTTGAAGAAAAGATTATAACTATAAATCAAAATTTTGATATAAAAAAATGTATAATGTGGGCTATAGATGAAGAAATTAAAAGTTATGATAATATATGTGAAATATTAGAACATATAGAAGACAAAAATCTTAAAATTTTTTATAAAATAGCTTTAAAAAAATTAGCACGTATAAATAAACTAGAATATATTAGTTTAAATCTTTAAAGGAGTAGATTTTCTACGCCTTTTTTGTTAGTTATTTTTTAGAATTATTATAGTTTATTATCGTTGATGTAAAAAATGTAAAAAAATGTAAAAAATGGTTGTCATTTAGTATTTTTTATGATATACTAAAAATGTAAATATAATTTACAAATATATAATATAGGGAGTGGAGTTTAAGATGAGAAAAATTTTAAAAAGGAGTTTTTTAACTTTTTTATCTTGTGCATTATTGTTTACTATGGTTTTAATACCTAAAAGTATTGTAAATGCACAAACAGAAGATGGGATATCTAATAATTCTGTAAAAATTCTTACATATGATTATCCTTGGGATTTTAAACAAAGTTGGTTTGAATTTAAATTTGTTCCTCAAGGTAATGGAACGGCAAAACTTAAACCTTATAAAGATGGAAAATTTTTAAATCTGGAAGATATACCTTCTAATCTTTCTGTATATAAAACTACTCTTTTTGAGACAAGTAATATTTATGGTTATAGTCGAGGTGAGAAGTTAGGTAGAGGGTTGCGTATTAGAAAACTAGCTGAATTTTTTGGAGATTTAACATTTACTTATGGAGCAGATTACATTTACATGAGACCTATACCGCTTTATATTCCAGATTTACCACCACTTGGAAGATCTGCAATAACTGACTATGAAGAGTTTGAAGAAAAGGCTGGTCTAATTTATGATGAAGGATTTTCTGGAGTTAAAATTGAAGGTCCTGTTTTTGCAAATTTTGGAAATCGTGATATAAATGATGATTTACGTTTTTCAGGGCTTAGTAAGTTATTTAAATTTAGAGTAGAAAAAGATGGTTTGTATAAAGAATATAGAAAGCAAGTTAAAATACCTGATGGAGAATATATTATACAAACTTATGGAAATACAGATAAAGTTGTACAAGCAATTAGTTCTAATGTAGATACTGGAGAATATAAAGGATTAAATACTCAAAAATGGAAATTTGAGTATGATAATATGCTTAAAGCTTATAAAATAAAAACTGGTATTGGTGTACTTTCTTTAAAAGATAAAGTTGGTCCAGATGTCATATGTCGTTTAGATGAAAATGCAGATGATCAGTATTGGTACATAGAAGATGCAGGAGATGGCAATTATAGATTAGTTAATGCAGTTGAGTTTCCAAAAAGATTAAATCTTGATGCTAATAATAAAAATATTAGTGTTTCAAGAAATAGTGGAAATCCTAAACAATTATTTAAACTAGTTAATGTTGAAAAAGAAGAATCTTTAGTGGATGGTGAATGGAAAATATCATGTAAAGGAATCTATAATAGAATTTTAAGTTTAGCTGACGATAGGATTTCTAAAAGTAATGTAATTGGAATTGGTGATACAAATTCTTTAAAACAAAAATGGAGATTTGAGTACAATTCTTATAAAGATGCATTTAAAATAAGAAATAGTAATACTCTTGAGTGTTTAACATGGAAACCAGAATCAGGTACAAATGTTTATGGAGCGGGATCGTTAGAAATTGATTCTCAATACTGGGAAGTAGAAGATGTTGGAAATGGCTATTTTGTGATAAAAAATTGTCATGATTCTAATATGGTATTAGAATTAAGTGGTCAAAATGTTATGGTTGATAAAAGAGATGATTCTGATTATCAAAAGTGGAAATTAATTAGATAATTTTAATATTAAAAATGATTTTTAAAGGCTTATATTAACTGACAACTATTTGTTGTCAGTTTTTTATTTTAAATAATTAATATATTATTTAATTTTTTAAGTTAAAATTTATAGATTGGTTTATATTTTAAATTTGAAGAAAGAAAAATTTTAGAAATATTAGATTTTTTATTTATTTAGTAATGATATAGAGTATAACAGAAGTAATAGTTATAGATAAACCTATTAATACTTCAAATGGTATAAGCTTTAATCTGTTAGAAAAGTTAGTATTTACTGCACCAGCTGTAGCATGGAAAAATGAACCGTGAGGCAAAGAGTCTATAACTGTAGCTCCTGCATGTACCATAGCACCACCGCCAACGGCAGAAATACCAGCGTCTAATATAGCATTAGCAAAAGTAGAGGATGCTATAGTAGCTCCAGCTGTTGTAGAGGCAGTAGCCCCTCCCATAAGTATACCAGATATAGGAGCAAGTAATACTATAGGCATATTCATAGAATTTAAAAGTGATATAAAATCATTTTGAAGATTAGAAGTTTTTATTATACCGGCTATAGTTCCTGTACCTATAAGTAGTATAGAAACTCCTATAACCTTAGAAAGTCCAAAGTTAAAGTATTCTCTTGTATTTTTTATATTGTTAGTAGCTAAAGCACATACAAGTCCACCTATAGGAAGAGCAATAAGAGGGTCTATAGATATATTAGCAAGAGGTCTTAGGGAAAGTAAAATAATAACTACTAGAGGTCCTATTATTGCAGAAAAAAATGAAGGCAATTTTTCGTTTTCATCTTCTGTTAAATCTACATTAGAGATAGGTTCTAATTTTTTAGAAGATAAAAGTTTAGCAAGTAGTATAGCTACAATAACTCCTACTATTGACGGTATTATATTTTGTGCCATAAGTGAAGTAAGAGGTACATTAAAATTTTCTGATACGGCTATAGTATTTGGGTTAGGAGAGATTATATTACCGGCTTTACCACCACCTACCATAGCAAGAAGAATAGCCATTTTGTTTATATTAGTTTTTTGTCCTATAGCAAGGGCTATAGGTGCAACTGTTATTACTGTTATATCTACAAATACACCTACAGCACATAAAATCATAGAAGAAATAGCAACGGCTACTATGGCCATTTTATCGCCAAGTTTTAGGACTATTATATCTGCTATTTTTTTTGCAGAGCCTGTCTTTATAAGTATACCTGCTAATATACCAGAAGTTAATATTCTAAGAACTGAAGGGATAATATCTTTAGCTCCAGATACCATAATATTTATAGTATCTACAAGAGAAGCACCACCTATTATACCTCCAAGTAAAGCTCCTATTATAAGGCTATATGTTGGTTGTATTTTAGCGATTATAAGAGCTATAGCTATAATAAGTCCTATTATAGCTCCAAGAGTTGTTATTTGTACTTCCATTTTATAACCCCCTTACATTTTTTATAAGATTGAAAGTTTGTACTACTGTATTATACAGATTTTTTTTAGCCATATCTTCTTTTAATATATTTTCTAGAGTATCTAGGGCTTGGATAGTAGGGAAGTATGCATCTATACCCTCTTTGTTACAAGCTATAGCATCATCTGTAACACATCCAGAAAAAGCAATAACTAGTTTGTTATGAGCTTTAGCAAGCTTAGCAACGCCGATAGGAGCTTTTCCCATAGCAGTTTGATTATCTAGTCTGCCTTCTCCAGTGATAACTATATCTGCGTCTATTATTTCTTTTTCTAATTGAGTTTGGTCTAATACTATTTTTATACCAGATTTTAAATTAGCGTTTAGATATGATAAAAATGCAAAACCAAGTCCACCAGCAGCGCCTACACCTTCTATTTTAGAATTATCTTTACCTATTATATTGGAGGTAAGCTTAGCAAAGTTTTCTAAAAGAGAGTCAAGCTCTTTTACCATTTTTTCATCTGCACCTTTTTGAGGACCATATATATAGCTAGCTCCATTTTCTCCACAAAGAGGATTATTAACATCACAAGCTACATTAAAATTACATTCATCAAGCTCTTTTAGCTTATTTGAAATATCTATTTTTGCAAGAGTTCTAAGGCCTTTAGCTCCAAGCTCTATTTCGTTATTGTCTTTATCTAAAAAGCTAAATCCAAGAGCTTTTAGCATACCAAAGCCACCATCATTAGTAGCACTTCCACCTATGCCTACTATAAAATTTCTTATACCTTTAGATATAGCATCTTTTATCATTTCGCCAACGCCATAAGTGGTAGTATTAAGAGGATTTCTAAGTTCTTCTTTTACTAGTGTTATACCAGATGCACTAGCCATTTCTATAATAGCTAAATTTTTGTTTTCTACTATACCATAGCTAGATAGTATTTTATCTCCAAGAGGGCCAGTTACAGATATATTAACAAGTTTTCCGCCCATACCATCTACTAAAGCTTCAGTAGTTCCTTCTCCACCATCAGCAAGAGGTTTTACAACAACATTACTATCTGGCATGACATTTAAGATAGCATCTTTTATAGTATTACCTGCTAATACAGAAGAAAGACTGCCTTTTAAAGAGTCTATAGCAACAACCACTTTCATATTAATCTCTCCTTTAATATTATTTATAAGAATAATTATACAAATAATATTAAGTATTTACTATATAATTTGTAATATAAATTATATACTAATAATTAAAAAAATTGTTATAATTAACAAAAAAATAAAAGTTTATATAGTATATTTATATATTTTGGGGTATAAATTAATAAAATGTTAAAATTATATATAAAAAACATGCATCTTTAAAATTTCTAGGATTATACCCAGTTTTTTTATAAATTTTATCTAGCTTATATTGTAATGTGTTTATATGTATAAAAAGTGAGCTTGAAGTTTTTTTTAGTTCCATATTGTTTTCAAAATATGTTTTTAAAATATATATTTCTTCTTTAGAAAGGGTTTTTAATATTTCTAAAGAATATCTTTTTTTTAATTCTATAGGTATAGAATTTAATAAAATTTCTATGCTAAAGTCTTCATAAAATTTATAATTTTTTTCATTTGATATATAAGATATAGCTATATTAGAATTTGAGTAAGATTTTGCCATATCTTCTAAGACTTCTAAAGAGCCTATACCAATTTTTAATATATCTTTATTTAAGACTGAAAAATTATCAAGGTTGTTTTTGAATATATTAAATTTATTTTCTGGTAAAAAGCCTATAAATTCAAAGGGAAAGACATAAGTATTTAATATACAATCGCATTCTTCAAAGAAGGCTTTTATAGATTTTTCTATTATTTTTATATTATTTAGATTGTAGCTATTATTTAGTTCTATTGTAATAGCATAAAGTTTTGAATTTATATTTATATTAAGATTTTTTAAAAGATTTTTTGCATATATAAATTTTTCTTTTTGATTATATAAATAAGTTTGCATTATATAGTCTATTTGATTTGTTTTATTTGAAAGGTTTTCTTTTAGTAAATTTTCGTTTAAAAATATTTCTGTTATTTTAGTAGATAAAAATATATATTTTGATACTTCTTTAGGTTCTCCAGTAACTCCAACAGCAGCTATAGGGATATCGTTTATAAAAATAGGTATATTTATTCCCTTTTTTACACCAAGATATGTATTAATATTTTCTACTATTATTGTGGATCTAGTTTTTATAGCCTTTTGTCCTGCTTCATGAAAATTTCCTATTCTGTTTTCGTCTGTGCTAGCTATTACTATTCCTTCTTTATCTATAAAATTTATATCATAGCCACAAATTTGTTTTATAGCTTCTACAATTTGCTTTGCTAAGTTTTTAGATATATTCAAATTTATTGCCTCCTTTATAAAATATTAGCTTAGTATATTAGCTAGTCTATCTACTATTATGTTTTTATATTGTATTTTTATTTTAACATAGAAGCTATATTTTTAATATAATTTTATGTAAAAAAATAAATAACATATATAAAAATATCTAAAAATTGAGTTTAGTCAATAATAAAAATACTTGTATTATAATAGTTAGTTTGTTATAATTTTGATTATAAATGTTATTTTAATGTATAAAATTTATGGGATTAGTTAATAAATCATTATCAGTCAATATTATAATTTAGGTTTATAGTAATTAATTTATTAAAAAATAACGATGAAAGGAGTATGCCAAAATTAAAAATATTATAAAAAGATAGAGTTAATTTATAAAAACTTCTTAATATAAAAATATTATATATATCAAACCAGCACAGTTAAAATAAAATGATATTAATCTATAACATTTAATTTTAACTATATAGTTTATAAATTTATTAAATAAAATTATAGGATAGCTCATATCTAAATTTAATCCCTTAAATTATACAAAATAAATCACAAAATTAATTCTTAAAGTTTATATTATAAGGAATTAAATAAAATTTATATATTTTTATATATTTTTGGCAATAGTAATAATGACAAATCTACTTGTAAAAACTTTTATAAAAGATTATCAAAACATAAAAGATGAAAAAGTTAGAAAAAAATATGGAGAACTTGGTAGCTTTGTAGGAATATTTAGCAATGTGTTATTATTTATAGCCAAATTTTTAGTAGGGTTTTTTATAAATAGTGTTGCAATTTTAGCAGATTCTTTTAACAATTTATCAGATTGTTTATCATCTATAATAACTTTGTTAGGTTTTAAACTTGGAGCTAAGCCAGCGGATAAAGAACATCCTTTTGGGCACGGGAGAATGGAATATATATCAGGGCTTATTGTTTCTTTTATGATTTTGCTAATAGGGTTTGAGTTTTTAAAAACATCATTTTTAAAAATATTTAATCCAGAGGAAGTAAACTTTACTCCTATTGCTCTTATCATTCTTATTTTTACAGTTCTAGTTAAGATATGGCAGGCTATGTTTAATGCAAAACTTGGTAAAATGATAAATTCTAAATCTTTAATAGCTACTGCTATGGATAGCAGAAATGACGTTATAATAACTATTACAACTATATTATCTCTTGTTATATATAAGTTTTTAGGTATAAATCTTGATGGAATTTTTGGACTTATAGTGGCCTTATTTTTAATTTATGCGGGTATAAATTTAGCTAAAGATACATTATCTCCTCTTATAGGAGAGGCTATAGATGGAGAGGTGGCAGAAAAGCTTAAAAATATTGCTCTTAGTTATGATGAAGTTATAGGAGTTCATGATATATTAATTCATAATTATGGACCAAATAAAAGTGTCGGTTCTATCCATGTTGAGCTTCCTTTTGATATAGGGCTTAACAGAGCACATGAAATAATAGATGCTTTAGAAATAAAAGTGGAAAATGAGTTAGGAATTGCTCTTACAACACATATGGATCCAGTAGATTTAAAGGATGAGAAGCTAAAAGCTTTGATAGGATATTTAAAACAAATATTAAATGAAAATTACAAAAATCTAGAAGCTCACGATTTTAGAATAGTTCAGGGGAAATATCATAAAAACTTTATATTTGATTTAGTTATTCCTTATGAATTTTCGCATAAGCAAGAAGAAGAGGTATTATCTTATATAAATAAAAAAATAAAACAATTTGATAATAGCTATAACTGTATTATAAGTTTAGAGAAAAGCTTTATAAATAAAGAATAAAGGGTGTTTATAAAATGGCTAAAGAAGAAAAGAAGAATGGTAAGAGTTCTAAAAAGCAAAATCCTTTAGAAAATAATCTTCCTTTTGAAATTGCTAATATAGTCATCATATGTTTTGGGATTTTATTGATAATAAGTATATATTTTGGGGGAGGTGGGTTTTTAGGACTTGCTCTTAGCAGTTTTTTTAAGGGATTGTTTGGAATAGGAGCTTATATTTTGCCTATCGTTATTATTAGCTTTTGTGCTTATTTGTTTTTTTCAAATACAACAGAAATAAATATATTTAAAATTTGTGTTTTTGTAATTAGTTTTTTGCTTTTTATTTCTTTATTTCATCTTATAAGTAGAGAAAAATCTAATAGTTTTTCGAATTATGGAGTATATCTTTTAAATGAATATAAAACAGGGCATTTTTTAGATGGTGGTCTTTTAGGAGCTATAATAGGAGATATGTTTTTTAAGTTTTTAGGAAATTTTATGAGCTATACTCTTATAACTATTTTATTTATAGCTAGCTTATTTGTCCTAGCTGGAAAGTCTTTTTTAGAAACTGTAGTTAGCTTTTTTAAATCTATTAGCATAGATAAAGAGGCTTTGTATGATATAAAAGATAAGATAAGCGAGTATAAAGAAGAAAGAGTAAAGCAAAAGCAAGAAGAAAATATAAAACGTAAAAGATATATAGAAAATCATCCTAAAAGATATGTAGAGCAAGATGAAATAGAATACAAAAGACAAAGTAGTGAACAAAGATTTAAAAAATGTAATAATTATATATATGATGGTGTTGATAAATATCGGAAGATACAACCAGCTACATTTTTTGATATGAGTTCTAAAGAAAAGCGTAATATAGATAAAAAAATTATTTTTGCTATGGATGAGATAAATAAAAGCAAAAGTTATGAAAAATTATCGTATAAAGAAAAAGACATACAAAATAAAGTTCCAGATTTTCTCAGAAATGAAAAGGTGAAAGGATTTGATATATATCATAAAGAAGATATAAATTTAGAACAAGAGTTACATAGAAATAAAGCTAGAAATGAAACAATAGAACTTAAGGAAGAAATTAATATTTATGAGGAATATCCTAAGATAGCTACTAAAAATATGGTTTTAGATTATGAAAAAAATCAAAATGATAAAGATATCTTTAAGATTTGTTCTAAAGAAGAATATTTAAATGATGTATATAAAAAGAAAAAAACAGAACCTAATCTATATAGCAGTTATGACATAGAATTAAAATTTGCTAAACATTCAGATATAGATGCTATATTAAATGAGATAGATGATGAAAAATTGCCTAAGAGTATAGAAGATATAGAAGACTTAGAAGATTTTTATAACTTTGATAATCAAAATAATGAAGAACTAGAATTTTTAGAAAATATAAAGGATTTAGAAAAGGAAGATATAGAAGAAGAGCATAAAGAGGAAGAAACTATTAAATATATAGAAAATGAAGATATACAAGAGCAAAACATAGAAAAACAAGACATAAAAGAAGATTTAGAAAATAAAGAAAAAGAGCAAAAAGAGCTAAAACAGGAAAACTTAAACCAAATATTAACAAATTATCCTAAAAATGAACAATTTGTTCATAATAATAATAAAGAAAAAGTCTTAATTGACGATAAAAAATATGTACAAGAAAAGTGTAAAAAGGATAAAGATGGTTTTGTTCTTATGCAAAAGCAAGACACAAGCTATAAACCACCTATAGATAAGATAAGAGAAGAAAAATTGCAAGAGACAGAACCTATAATAATAAGGGCAGAAGAAGAAAAAATAGTTACTAAGCTTGAAAAAGAGCAAGATGAAAAAAGAGAATATATTTTCCCTAAGCTAGAATTTTTAAATAAAAATTTAGAACAATCAGAAGATTTTAATGATATAGAGCTTAGAGAAAATTCTAATACTCTTGTAAGAACTTTAAAAAGCTTTAATGTTAATGCACAAGTTATAAACATAAGCAAAGGTCCTTCTGTTACAAGATATGAATTATCTATAGAAGATGGTATAAAGGTAAGTAAAATTCTAGGATTATCTGATAACTTAGCTCTTAGCCTTGCTGCTACTTCTATAAGGATAGAAGCTCCTATTCCTGGCAAGTCGGCAGTTGGTATAGAAGTTCCTAATAAAAAAGTAAAGAGCGTATTTCTTAGTGAGGTTATTTGCTCTGAAAAATTCCAAAAGTTTGAATCTAGTGTTAGCTTTGGGCTTGGTAAAGATATAACAGGGAATGTTATAGTTACTGATATTGCAAATATGCCTCATATGCTTATAGCAGGGGCTACAGGGTCTGGTAAAAGTGTTTGTATAAATACTCTTATAACTAGTATTTTATATAAATCAAGTCCAGATGAGGTAAGGCTTATGATGATAGACCCTAAAGTAGTAGAGCTTAGCGTATATAATGGCATACCACATTTGCTAACACCAGTTGTTACAGAACCAGAAAAGGCGGCAGGCGTGTTAAACTGGGCAGTATCTGAAATGATGGAAAGATATAATCTTTTTGCTAAAACTGGTACAAGAAATCTAGATGGGTATAATAGGATAAGGGAAGAAAATGGGCAAGATAAGATCCCTAAAATAGTTATAATAATAGATGAGCTTGCAGACCTTATGATGGTAGCAGCTAAAGAGGTGGAGGCTGCTATATGTCGCCTTGCCCAGCTTGCAAGGGCAGCGGGTATCCATCTTATAATAGCTACTCAAAGACCTTCTGTAGATGTAATAACAGGGCTTATAAAATCTAATGTTCCTTCTAGGATAGCATTTGCTGTATCTAGTGGTACAGATTCTAGGACTATATTAGATAGTGTAGGAGCAGAAAAACTTTTAGGAAAAGGAGATATGCTCTTTAAAGCTAGGGATATGAATAAGCCTCTTCGTATACAAGGTGCTTTTATATCTGATAAGGAAGTGGAAAAGATAATAAGCTTTATAAAAGAAAATTCATCACCAAATTATGATAATAGCATAATAGAAAAAATAGATAGTGTATCTAAAGATAAAAATGATGGATTTAGCGAAAATTCCGATGAGCTTACAGAAGATGTAATAGCATTTTTAGTAAGAAAAGGTAAAGCTTCTACTTCTATGATACAAAGGCAGTTTAGAATAGGATATAATAGAGCTGCTAGAATAATAGAAGAATTAGAAGAAAGAGGAATTGTTTCTTCTGAAAATGGAAGTAAACAAAGAGATGTATTGATGGATAAATATCAATATGAAGAATATCAAAATAGGTATGACAATTATTAACAAAGGAGAATTAATATGAAAAAAACAACTGTAGGAATTATAATATTAGAATTAGCATTAGTAGGGGTTACATTTTCTCATAATTATTTAGGCATAGGACAACCTAAAAATATAGAAAGTGTTATTACAAGAGAGCTTAGTTCATCTGAAGTAGCCTCTTTTAACTATTTATTAAAATATGAAATGCCAGAAGGATATTCGGATGTTCCTAATGTTTTTGGAGAGATAGCTGTAGGTAATGAAACAGGTGAGAGTATGTTTATAGCTAATATTATAAAAACAAAAGATACTTCACCAGAAGAATTTATGAAAGAGCAAGAAAAGGTTATTTCAGAGCTTGGAGAATATAAGCAAGTAGGAGAAGATACTATATCTGATAAAGGTAGAACCATAAATAAAAAATATTATGAAGTAAATAATGGTTTTATGACTATGCAAACAATGATAGCTACTATTTCTTTAGATTCTAATCCTAATCAATTTATAGCAGCTATAGGAAATGCTGTTTCTGATGTTTATAAAGAAGATTTTGAACAAATATTAAGTACATTAGAATTTACTAAACAAACATTAGATAAACCTCGCTTATATTCAAATGATAATGAAGTTATAGAACTTACTGTACTTCCAGAGTGGCAAAGATATGCTAAGGAAGTTCCTTATAGCTTTTGCAAGCAAACTGAAACAGGTATAGTAACTTTATTTACTATGAGTTTTGATAAAAACACTACAAAACCTCAAGATGAATATAGTAGAATAAAAGAGAACTTTTTATCAAATGGTGCTACTATTGTTTCTGAAGATGAAAAGAGAGAACTAGAAGGAAAAGAGATAACTACAACTATATATAAATCAAAAGACACTATAAGTATGTTTGTTTTGATAGATTTTAAAGATAAAAAGAACTTTGCATTAGCTCAATGTGATTTTTCTAGCCAAGCAGAATTTGATGCATTAAAAGATGAAGCAAATACTATAATAGATAGTATAAAACTTAAATAAAATTTTTGAATATTTTATGTTCCAAAATAGATATTTCTAAAATCTTTATTTTTAAAAATTTAAAATTGCTTATAAATTTTGTATTGAAAAGTTAAGGTATATATTAATTATATTAAATTTAAAAAAGGAGTACATATTGTACTCCTTTTAATTTATATTAATTTTTTAAACAATTTGCTAAGTCTTCTTCTACTGTTGTAATTGGTTTTAAGTCAAATGTTTCCATAAGATAATTTAATACATTTTTACTTAAAAATGCTGGCAATGTAGGGCCTATATACATACCTTTTATACCAAGGGATAAAAGCGCTAGTAAGTCGGCTACTGCTTTTTGTTCATACCAAGATAAAATTATAGAAAGAGGAAGCGAGTTTACGTCTGTATTAAAGGCATCTGCTAGAGCTAAAGCTATCTTAACAGCAGAATAAGCATCATTACATTGCCCTACATCTAAAAGGCGAGGTATAGCTCCTATTTGCCCAAAATCTAGTTTATTAAATCTATATTTTCCACAAGCTAAAGTTAGGATAACACAATCTTTAGGTACGCTTTTTGCAAAATCTGTATAGTATTGTCTTTCTTTTCTAGCTCCATCACAACCACCTATAAGGAAGAAATGTTTAATTTCATTTGATTTTACCATTTCTACTATAGTATTAGCATTTTCTAAAAGAGCATTTCTACCAAAACCAACAATAACTTCTTTTACTTCCTGGTCTTCTTCAAATCCTCCAAGCTCAAGAGCTTTTTCTATTATAGGGCTAAAATCTTTATATCCATTTTCATCTGCACCGATATATTTTATATCGTCCCAACCAACAACACTAGTAGTAAATATTCTATCTTTATAAGAATCTCTAGGTTTCATTATACAATTTGTTGTCATAAGCATACAACCTTTTAAATTATCAAATTCTTTTTGTTGATTTTGCCAAGCACTTCCAAAATTACCTACAAGATGGCTATATTTTTTAAGCTCTGGATATGAGTGAGAAGGTATCATTTCACCGTGTGTATATATGTTTATTCCTTTATCTTTTGTTTGTTCAAGGAGCATTTCAAGGTCTTTTAAATCGTGTCCAGAAACTATAATAAATGGTCCTTTTTTCACATTAACATTAACTTTTGTAGGAACTGGATTTTTATATATACTAGTATTTGCTTCATCTAATGTTTTCATAATAGCAACAGATTTTTCACCTGTTTCCATAGCAAGAGCTATAAGCTCTTCTAGTTTGTTATCTTCTCTTGTTATAAAGTCTAGGGCTTTTATATAAAATTTGTCTACTTCCTCATCAAAATAGCCAAGTATTCTAGCTTGATGTCCGTAAGCAGATATACCTTTTAGTCCATAAGTAATAGTTTCTCTTAAGGAGCGAATATCTTCATTTAATGTATTATCATACATTATACCTGCTTTTTTAGCCTCTTCTAGCATCTTTTCTAAAGTATCGCTCATATTATAAGTAGCTTGTTCACATTTAGTGTTTTCTTCATTTAAAGTTAGTCTTAGATTTTCTTTTATTTTTTTAGATTCTTTTAATATTTTTATATGAGTATCTAAATCAAAGTTTACATTTGTAAGAGTAGTAAAAAGAGTATTTTCTATAAATTTAATTATATCTTTTTCTATATTTTTTCCTTGTTCTATAAGTCTTTGTGCATAATATGATATACCTTTTAGTTGATATATCATAAGGTCTTGTAGCCTTGAAATAGTGCTATTTTTACCACAAACACCTATTTTAGTACAACCTGTGCCATTAGCAGTTTGTTCACATTGAAAACAAAACATTTCGCTCATAAAATACCTCCATATTTACAAAAAATTTTTATTATTATATAATTTAATATTATTAATTTTTAAACTTATTATAGTTATAATACATTAAAAATATTAAAAAATATGTTGTATTTACAACAAAAGGAGAATTTTATGAAAAAATTTTCAAGCACTTTAAAATCTTGTCCTTTATTTTTAGGACTTGATGAAAATGATATATCTAAAGCTTTAGAATGTATATGCATGTACAAAAAAGAATATAAAAAAAATGAATATGTATTTAGACTAGGCGATAAGATGAAATATTTAGGAGTATTAGCTAAGGGAAGTATATTTTTAGAAAAAGAGGATTTTTTGGGAAATAAAACCATAATTTCGCCTATATTTGAAAATGATGTTTTTGGTGCATCTTTTTATAATGAAAGAAATTCTCTTCCTTTTAATATATTATGCTCTGAAAAATCTACTATTTTATTTTTAGATATAGACAAAGCTTTTAATACTTCAAAAAGTTGTTGTTGTTTAGTTTACAAGATATATAAAAATTTTGTAGACTTAATACTTATAAAAAATATAAATATGAATAAAAAACTGATACATATATCAGAAAGGACCATAAGAAATAAGGTTATATCATATCTTACAGAAGAGAGCATAAGGAGCAAATCTAACGAATTTTATATACCATTTAATAGACAGCAATTAGCAGATTATTTATGTGTAGATAGAAGTGCTTTATCTAGTGAGCTTTCTAAAATGCAAAAGGAAAATATTATAAATTATAATAAGAATTATTTTAAGATTATCAAAAATTTAGATTTTATATAAAGATTTTAGCCTAATATCGACACTAAAAAAAATATATGATATACTAAAAAAATAATAAAATATTTTTGTTAGGAGTGCTTTTATATGAACAATTTTGTAACAAAAAAGAAAATAGGAATAATAGGTGGAGGACAGCTTGGTAAAATGATGATATTAGAGGCAAAAAAAATGGGCTATTATGTAACAATATTAGACCCTACGCCAAATTGTCCTGCGCATAGTATTTGTGATAAGCATATAGTAGCAAATTTTGATGATAAAGATGCTCTTTATTCTCTTGCACAAAATAGCGACTGTATAACTTATGAGTTTGAACATATAGATTATAAAACGCTTATGGAATTATCAGAAAAAGGAAATAAAATTTACCCGGATCCTAGTTGTTTAAAAATTATCCAAAATAAATATTATCAAAAAAATATGCTAAAGGAGAATAATATACCAACACCAGATTTTTATAAGGTAGATAGTATAGAAGATATAAAAATAAGAGCTAAAGAATTTGGGTTACCTATAGTGCTTAAAGCTTGTACTGGCGGATATGATGGTAAGGGAAACTTTGTTATAAGAACTGAAGATGATATAGATAAGGCATTTGATATTTTGAGCCAAAATAAAAATATACCACTTATGGTAGAAAGATTTGTAGATTTTTCTATGGAAATATCAGTTATAGCTTGTGGCTCTTTAGATGGAGAAGCTAATGTCTATCCAGTTGCCCAAAATTTACATATAGATAATATATTACATAAAACTATAGTTCCGGCTAATATATCAGAAAATACAAAAACTAAAGCATTAGAACTTACAAAAAAAATAGTAGAAATATTTAATGGTGTTGGAATATTTTGTGTAGAATTTTTTGTTACAAAAGATGGTGATGTTTTAGTAAATGAAATAGCACCAAGACCTCATAACTCTGGACATTATACAATAGAAGGTTGTGTTACAAGTCAGTTTGAAAATCATATAAGAGCTATACTTGGACTTCCTTTAGGGAGCACAAATCTTATATCACCTACTATTATGTTAAATATTTTAGGAGAAGAAGGATATAGCGGAGACGCTTTATTTTTAGGACTTGATGAGGCTTTAAAAGAGGAAAATGTTTTTGTTCATATATATGGAAAAGAAAAGACTTCTCCTAAGAGAAAGATGGGACATCTTACTTGCTCTATAGAACCGCTGGAAAAAGCCGATATAATATCTAAAAGAGCTTTTGAGAAAATAAAAGTTATATCTAAATAAGGGGGAATATTTATGAATAAAGTAGGCATAATAATGGGAAGTGATTCTGACTTAAAGGTTATGAAAGAAGCAGGAGAAATTCTTGATAAATTTGGTATTGAATATGAAATGACTATAGTATCTGCTCATAGGACGCCACAAAGACTATACGAATATGCAAAAACTGCAAAAGAAAGAGGGATAAAAGCTATAATAGCTGGAGCCGGAGGAGCTGCCCATCTTCCAGGTATGGTAGCATCTCTTACAACTCTTCCAGTAATAGGTGTACCTATTAAGACTAAGGCTTTAAAAGGAGTAGATTCTTTATACTCTATAGTGCAAATGCCAAGTGGTATACCAGTTGCTACAGTTGCTATAAATGGCGGGACTAATGCGGGGCTTTTAGCTAGTCAGATATTAGGTGCTTTTGATGAGAATATTAGTAAAAAGTTAGAAGAATATAGGAAAGATTTAGAAGAAAGCGTGTTAGAAAAAGCAAAAAAACTAGAAGAAGTAGGATATAAAAATTATTAGGAAATGGAAAAAATAAATAATTATATATTAATTGGAAATCCGGTTTCACATAGCTTATCCCCTAAAATACATAATCAGTTTTTTAAGGAAAATAATATAAAGGCTTTTTATGAAACAAAGTGTATAGAAAAGCTAGATAAATCTATAATAGAAAATTTTTATAATAATAAGATTTTAGGTATAAATGTAACTTTGCCATATAAACAAGACATAATGGAGTTTGTATATAAAATAGATGAAGATGCAAAAAATATAAATGCTATAAATACTCTTTTATATACAGATAAGGGATATATAGCTTATAATACAGACATAGATGGCATAAAAATTAGTCTTTTGGAAAATAAGATAGATATTAAAAATAAAAATGCTTTAGTGCTTGGAGCGGGGGGAAGTGGCTACACTGCTAGTTATCTTCTTGTTAAAGAGGGAGCTAATGTAATATTATCTAATAGGACATATGCTAAGGCTATAGGGCTTAAAGCTCATATAAAAGATATATTAGGTAAAGATATTTTTATAGAAGATATAAAAGATATAAACAAATTAAAAAATATAGATTTAGTTATAAATACTACTAGTGTTGGGTTTTATAGTAATTCAGAAAAAGAAATTTTAAAGCAGGAATTTTTTAATAATAATAATAATTGTTTTGTAATGGATATAATATATAACCCAAAGATAACTCCACTTTTAGCTCTTGCTAAAAAAAATGGAATAAAATGTACTAATGGTTTTTCTATGTTAGTTTATCAAGCATTAAAAGCACAAGAAATATGGCAAAATATAAATATACCTTTAGATTATAAAATTGACTTTAAAAACAAGCTATATAAAATCATTGAATAAAACCTATTTAAATGCTATAATAGATACAATTATACAGAATAATTGGAGGAAAGAAATGGGAAAATATTTTGGAACAGATGGAGTTAGAGGGCTTGCTAACATAGAGCTTAGCCCAGAGCTTGCTTATAAGCTTGGACGCGCAGGAGCTTATGTCCTTGCTAAAGATAATAAAAAGCCTACAATCTTAGTTGGTATGGATACTAGGATTTCTGGGGATATGCTAGAGGCTAGCCTTATATCTGGTATGTGTTCTGTAGGAGCTAATGTTATATCTCTTGGCATAATTCCAACACCAGCAGTAGCTTATCTTATAAGAGAATATAAGGCAGATGCTGGAGTTATGATAAGTGCAAGTCATAATCCTTTTGCAGATAATGGTATTAAATTTTTTAATAAAGATGGGTTTAAGCTAAGTGATGAGTTAGAAGAAGAAATAGAAAAACTTATAGACTATCCAGAAAAAATAGGATATGTTCAAGGAGAAGATATAGGTAAAAAAGAGCTAAAAGAAGAAGCATTAGAAGATTATGTAAGCTTTTTAAAATCTACAGTAGATACTAAATTTGAGGATATGAATATTACTATAGATTGTGCAAACGGCGCTACATATAAAGTAGCACCTATGCTTTTTTGTGAGCTAAAAGCTAATGCAAATATTATATTTAGAGAACCAAATGGTATAAATATAAATAAAGAATGTGGTTCTACGCATATGAAAACTCTTTGTGAAAAAGTATTAGAAAATAAGTCTGATATAGGAATTGCTTTTGATGGCGATGGAGATAGATGTCTTGTAGTAGATGAAAATGGAGAAATTGTAGATGGCGATGAGATAATGGCTATATGCGGGACTTATTTAAAAGAAAATAATATGTTAAAACAAGATACTATAGTAGCTACAGTTATGAGTAACCTTGGACTTTTTATTTTAGGGGAAGAAAAAGGTATAAACATAGGTAAAACTAAAGTAGGCGATAGATATGTATTAGAAGAAATGTTGGAAAAAGGTTATAATTTTGGTGGGGAGCAATCTGGACATATAATATATTTAGATTATAACACTACAGGAGATGGTATGCTTACTGCTATTAAGCTTTTAGAAGTTATGAAAAAGACAGGGAAAAAACTTTCAGAGCTTAAAAAAGTTATAAAAATTTTACCTCAAGTGCTTATAAATGCTAAAGTGGATAATAAGAAAAAATATGACTATTTAGAAAATGTAAAAATTAAAAAAGAAATAGAAGAGCTTGAAAAAATGTTTGAAGGAAAAGGTCGTGTGCTTATAAGACCATCTGGTACAGAACCTCTTGTTAGAGTAATGATAGAAGGGGATAACAAAGAAGTGCTAGAAAAAGAGGCTAAAAAGTTAGCAAATCTTATAGAAAAGGAATTAAATTCTTAAGGTACAAATAAAAATACATAATTATATGTATTGTAGAGAAAATAGTATATATATCATTTAGGAAGGGGGTAAAAAATGCTTCCAAAAGATGAAAAAGATTCATTAGATAATTTATATAATAATGATATAGATTTTAATGATTATAATAATTTTGATTTATCAAATAAAGATATGTCTTCTTTAAGTATTGAAGAACTCTTAAAGCAAATGGATAACAATTCTTATTTTAATGAAAATAGCTATAATGAAGGACTAAGCCAAGAAGATGAATTAAGAGCATATATGCAAGGACAAAGTAACATAAATGAAAATAGCTATAATGAAGGACTAAGCCAAGAAGATGAATTAAGAGCGTATATGCAAGGACAAAGTAACATAAATGAAAATAGCTATAATGAAGGACTAAGCCAAGAAGATATGTTAAGAGCATATATGCAAGGACAAAGTAACATAAATGAAAATAGCTATAATGAAGGACTAAGCCAAGAAGATATATTAAGATCATATATGCAAGGGCAAAATAACATAAATGAAAATAGCTATCAAGATATAAATTTAGAAAATAACATATCTTTAAAAGAAGATAATATAGAAAAAGAACTAGATATTCAAGATATGTTAGAAGATTTATATGAAGAGCAAGAAGAAGAAAAAATAGATGAAATATTAAATAAAAAAGAAAACTTAAATAAAAAAGAAAAAAATCAAAATGGATTTTTAAATAATATATTATCAAAGATTATAAATAGAAAAGATAATAGTAATATAAATTCTAATTATAATTATGAAGAATCTAAGTTTAAAGAGTATATATTTCTTTTAGAAGATTCAGAAGAAGAAGAAGGAGTTTTAAGAGCAGTAGAAATTTGTGATGATAGCTTAAAATTAGATAGGCATAAGTTATATCTTGATAAAAAGTTAAAAGAATTTGAAGTTATTTTAGAAGATATAAAATGTTATGACAATCTTACTGATGATGAGGCAGATTTTTTGAAAACTCTTATAGATAAATATATTCATCTTAATAACGAGAGAAGAAATATAAGATATCAGATGGGGGATTTTAATAGCTCTATAAATAAGCTTGAAAATCTAAAAGAAGATGCTGAAGATGCTATGAGTCAAATAGAAAATGCCGAAAAACGAAAAAGGCTTCTTACAAGAGATATACAGATTATAAAAGATGAAAAAGAGCGTACTCTTACAGATAGAGAGAGAATGCAAATTGCTTATAAGATATTATATAAATTTTCTTTTATTATATCTATAGTTTTGGGATTTGCTATAATATTTTTGACTTTATTATCTATTGCTACAAATCAAAGTGTATTTTTACCATTATCAATAATATGTATAACTTTAGTTTTTAGTATAGTATTAATATATGCCATAAGGAAAAAGCTAATTTTTGAAATAAAGCTAAATGAAAAGAAATATAGCAAAATAATAGCTCTTTTAAATAAGAAAACTGTAGTTGTATCACATTATATAAATTTTTTAAATTTTGTATATAAAAAATATAATGTAAAAAGTGCTAGAAATCTTAAAAATAATTTGGAAGATTTTAATAATTATAAACATATAATAACAAGATATGATAACTTAGGAAAATTAGTATTTGAAGTTCAAAAACAATTAGAAGATTTCTTATTTGAAAAGAAAATATCTATAAAAAACACTTCTTTAGAGGCTTTTGCTAAATCTATAAATATAGACAATAAAATTTTATATTTTAAAGAAATATCTTTAAAAAGAGAAAATGTTTTAAAAAGAATAGAAGAGATAGAAAGAGAACAAAAAGTTTTAATGGATGAGCTAAATAACATAAATGAAGAAGATACTACTAAAGAACAAATAGTAGATAAGATAATAAAAGCTTATGTTAATGAAACTCAAAAACTTTTATCTGAAGAAGATGAAGAAGAAATAGAAAAACTTAATTATATATAGCTAATAAAAAATGGAGTAGATCTTATCTACTCCATTTTTATGAGTTTTTAGCTTCTTTTTTAGCTTCTTTTTCTTTTTGTTTTTTAGCTTTTTTAAGAGCTTTAAGCTCTTGAGGGGATTTCATACCCACAACATTTACTATGTATATACCAGCTAGCTCAACTTTAACATTTTTTTTGACAGTGATAGCATTAAAAATATGTTTGCTACATATAAGAGTCATTATTTGAGGACCTATCTTAGCTTGAACAAAGTATAGCTTTATAAATTTATAAAATTTAGGCATTTGTTCTGTAACTACTTTAGGCATATTTACTTCTGTTATTTTAGCTTTTTTCTTATCTATAACAAAAATATTAACAAGTTGTTTTGAACGATCAATCATTTCTTGTTGGACACTCATTTTTTGGGCTGCTTTTTTATTAAGGAAGTATAAAAGACCAAAAATAAGCCCAACAACAACAGTAATTATAATAATAATATCTCCTGTACTCATAATATCTCCTTTATAATCATTGCAAAATATACTTAGATAAGTTTAACATAAATAAAAAAATAAGTCAAGATAAGCATAATTGATAGCTTTATAGCTAGTTTAAAATATTAAAATTAAAGTTATTATATAAACAAACATTATTCTTATGCCAAGTGCATTTCCCACAAATAGAATTAAAAATATCTTTAGAAATAGTTTTTTCTAAGATAGGTAGTAGTTCTTTAAAATATATGGGAGTATTTATAGGTAAACTTAGTTTTTCCAAAACATTTTTATCTAAACATTTTATATTAGTATCTAAAAGACAAATATTTTTAGATTTATTAGGACAAGATATGCAAATATCATCAAAATCTTCTATTATAATTATAGGTTCTATTTTAAGTCTATTCATTATATTTTGCATATTTTTTATAAATTCATCACTATATCCATATCCTCTAAATTGTAATATACATAATATATGGTGAGCTCTTAAATATATCATATTTCCTCCTTAGAGAAAAGGCCTATAGGATAGCCTATAAGCCTTTTATGTATTAAAATAATCCTGTTATATTTCCGTCTTTGTCTATATCTATATTTTCGGCAGCTGGCGTTTTAGGAAGTCCTGGCATAGTCATAACATCACCAGCAAGAGCTACTATAAATCCAGCACCAGCAGATACTCTTATTTCTTTTATAGTTATTTTAAATCCTTCTGGTCTTCCTAAAAGATTAGGATTATCAGAGAAAGAATAAGGAGTTTTTGCTACACATATAGGCATCTTATCAAGATTAATAGATTCTATTTTTTTAATTTCTAATTTTGCTTTTGGTAAAAATTCTACTCCATCTGCACCATATATTTCTTTTGCTATTATATTTATTTTTTCTTCGATCGATTTATTTTCATCATATAAGAGCTTAAAGTCTGCCGGTTTTTCTAGAGCTTTTTTAACTTCAAGAGCAAGCTCTTTTGCACCTTCTCCACCCTCTGACCAAGCTTTAGATAGAGCAAATCCAACACCAAGACTTTCACATTTTTTTCTTATTACTTCTTGTTCTTCTTCTGTATCTTCTGTGAATGCATTTAAGCTAACTACTATAGGTAGTCCAAATTTTTTAATATTTTCTATGTGTTTTTCAAGATTTACTATACCTTTTTTTACGGCTTCTACATTAGCTTCTTTTAAATTTTCTTTAGCTACTCCACCATTAAATTTAAGGCTTCTTACAGTAGCTACTAATACAACAGCATCTGGTTTAAGATTAGCCATACGACATTTTATGTCAAAGAATTTTTCAGCGCCAAGGTCTGCACCAAAGCCGGCTTCTGTTATTGCAATATCAGAAAGCTTAAGAGCAAGCTTAGTAGCTTGTACACTATTACAACCGTGAGCAATATTTGCAAAAGGTCCACCATGGATTATAGCTGGTGTGTGTTCTAGTGTTTGTACAAAATTTGGGTTTATAGCATCTTTTAAAAGAGCTGCCATAGCTTTATGTGCTTTTAAATCTTTGGCAGTGATAGGATTTTGTTCTTTGTCATATGCTACTATTATTTTTCCAAGACGTTCTTTTAAGTCTTCTAAATCGCTAGCAAGACAAAGGATAGCCATAATCTCTGATGCTACTGTTATCATAAAGCCATCTTCTCTAGGTATCCCGTTTATTTTACCTCCAAGTCCAATAGTGATATCTCTAAGAGCTCTATCATTCATATCTAGGGTTCTTTTCCATACAATATCTCTAGTATCTATATTTAGACTATTACCTTGATGAATATGATTATCTAGCATAGCGCTTAATAGATTGTTGGCAACTGTGATTGCGTGTAAATCTCCAGTAAAATGGAGGTTTATATCTTCCATAGGTACAACTTGTGAATATCCACCACCAGCTGCTCCTCCTTTAATACCCATACAAGGGCCAAGAGATGGTTCTCTAAGAGCAACAACAGATTTTTCACCAAGTTTATTTAAACCTTGAGCTAGTCCAATAGTAGTAGTAGTTTTTCCTTCTCCGGCAGGAGTTGGATTTACTGCAGTTACTAAAACTAGTTTTCCATCTTTTTTATCCTTTAGTTTTTCATATAGGTTATTTACTGCTTTTGCTTTATATTTTCCATAAGTGTCAAAGTCATCGTCAGAAAGTCCGACCTTTTGTAAAACCTCTGCAATAGGTAACATTTTTGTTTCATTAGCTATTTGAATGTCTGTCTTCATAAAAACCTCCTTAGAAATATACACCAGTTACATTCTAATTTTAACATATTTTGAAATAAAAAGACAATTAATTTTTATAATTTTTTATTATATAATTTATTTTTTATATAATAGTATCATATTATTAATAATTATAGTATTGATAAAAATCTACATTTTTTACTTAGTATTTAAAATTTTTTTATTATATTATTGAAATTTAATTTAGTTTTATTTATAATTATATTATAAAGTATGAGGGAGGTTATTATATGAAAATTTATAATGCTAAAGACTATAATGATATGAGTAGAAAAGCTGCTAATATAATTTCAGCACAAGTAATAATAAAGCCAGATTGTGTATTAGGGCTTGCTACAGGTTCAACACCAGAAGGAACTTATAAACAACTTGTAGAATGGTATGAAAAAGGAGATTTAGATTTTTCTAAGGTTAGAGCGGTAAACTTAGATGAATATAAAGGTTTATCAAAAGATAATAATCAAAGTTATGCATATTTTATGAGAAAAAATTTATTTGATAAAGTTAATATAGATTTAAATAATACTTATATACCAAATGGCTTAGAGGAAGACTCAAAAAAAGAATGTGAAAGATATAATAACGTTATTAGAGCTTTAGGTGGTGTAGATTTACAACTTTTAGGAATAGGTGGAAATGGACATATAGGATTTAATGAACCAGGTCAAGCATTTGAAAAAGAAACACATTGTGTGGAACTTACACAATCTACTATAGATGCTAATGCTAGATTTTTTGAGGATAAAGAATTAGTACCAAGATATGCATATTCTATGGGAATTAAAAGCATAATGCAAGCTAAGAGCATATTATTAGTTGCTTCTGGTAAATCAAAAGCAGAAGCTTTATATAAAGCTATTTATGGCGAAATAGTTCCTAGTGTTCCAGCTTCTATACTACAATTACATAATAATGTTACTATAGTTGCTGATGAGGATGCTTTATCTATAATAAAAGAGAAAGGACTTTTATAAGATAAAGCATAAAATATATAGAAAGGAGTATGTCAAAGCTAAATTGACAGTATATATGTATGATTATAAAAAATGGTTTAGTTTTTAATGAAGACTGCTTTTTTGAAGAAAAAGATTTATATATAAATAATGGAATAATAGTATCTAGCATAGATGAAGTAGAAGATAAGGCAGAGATAGATGCAAAAGGTAATTATGTTATACCAGGTCTTATAGATACTCATATACATGGTGCTACAGGGCACGATTTTTGTGATAAAGATTTATCAGGGCTTGAGGCCATAGCTAGATATTTAAAAAGTCAAGGCGTAACTTCTTTTTGCCCAACTTCTATGACACTTAGTAAAGATTTATTAAAAGAAATATTTAATACAGCTACAAATTCTTTACCTAGTGATTGTGCTAGAATAGTTGGTATACATATGGAAGGTCCTTTTCTTTCAGAAGCAAAAAAAGGTGCTCAAGATTCAAAATATATAATAACTCCAGAGGTAGAAATATTTAAAGAATTAAATAAAGCTTGTGATAATATGATAAAGATAGTTACTATGGCACCAGAATGTGATGAAAATTTTGAGTTTATAAAAGCTATGAAAGATGAAGTAAAAATATCTTTAGGTCATACTACAGCAGATTATAATACTGCTAAGGAAGCATTTGAAAATGGAGCTTCTAGAGTTACGCATATATTTAATGCTATGCCACCTTTTAATCATAGAAATCCAGGAGTTATAGGGGCAGCATTTGATAGTAAAGATAGTTTTGTAGAGATTATATCAGATGGTATACATATTCATCCAAGTGTTGTCCGAGCTACTTTTAAAATGTTTGAAGATAGGGTAGTGCTTATAAGTGATGGTATGATGGCTACTGGTATGGAAAATGGGACTTATGAGCTTGGTGGGCAAGAAGTAACTATGAAAGATAGAAAAGCTACTTTATCAGATGGAACTATAGCAGGTTCTGCTACTGTTTTGACAGAATGTATGAGAAAAGCTGTATCTTTTGGAATACCTTTAGAAGAAGCTATTAAAGCTTGTACGAAAACAGCTGCTAAAAGTATTAATATTTTTGATAAAGTAGGGAGCTTATCTATAGGTAAGATTGCAGATATTGTAATAATGGATAAAGAACTTAATATAGTTAAAGTTATATAAAAACTAAAAAAGTAGATAGATTATAATCTATCTACTTTTTTTAGTTTTTATATATTTTAATATTTTCCAAAATCTAAATCTTCTATAACAATATCTTCTAAGCTATCATCTAATATTATCATATCATCTGAAGATAAATCTATATCGCCAAAAGTTGAATTTTTAGTTAAATTTTTAGCAGGTTTTTTAATAGGTTCATCTTTTTTAGATTTTTTTATATCTAATTTTGGGTTAGTTTTTAATATATCGTCTTCTTTCAATTTAAAGTCTGCTACAGATGCATGGAATATTTCTGCTTGGTTTGCAAGTTGTTCAGAAGCGGCAGCTGATTCTTCGCTAGTAGCAGTATTATTTTGAGTAACAGTAGAAATTTTACTAATAGCATTTAAAACTTCACTAATAGACATTTCTTGTTCAGTAGATGATTTTGCACAAGTTTCTACTAAAGTAGATATAGATTGTATTTGGTCTACTATTTGAAGAAGAGCATTTGCAGTTTGATTAGCTATTTTAGAACCTTCTTCCACTTTTTCTACTGAACTTTCGATAAGCTCTGTTGTTTCTTTAGCAGCTTGTTGGCTTCTTGCAGCAAGGTTTCTAACTTCTTCTGCTACAACGGCAAATCCTTTTCCGTGTTCGCCAGCACGAGCAGCCTCAACTGCGGCATTAAGCGCAAGAATATTTGTTTGGAAAGCAATATCTTCTATAACTTTTATTATGTTAGAAATACTATTAGATGCAATATTTATTTCTTCCATTGCTTTTAACATATTATTCATTTGGTGGCTACCTTTTGTAGCATTTTCTCTAGTTTCAATAGCAAGATTATTTGCGTCTTTAGAGCTTCTAGCATTTTCCATTGTTTGCTCTGATATATCTCTTATTACATAATTAAGTTTTTCTACTGCTTCAGCTTGTTCTGTAGCACCTTCTGCTAATGATATACTAGATTCTGATATTTGTCTAGCTCCAGAAGATACTTTTTCAGCAGAAGTAATAATGCCTTTTGTAAGGTCATTAAGATTTTTAAGTATAAGAGTTACAGATTTTTGTATAGCTTTAAAGTCTCCAACATATTCTTTATCTATAGAGCCAGTAAAATCTTTATGAGCCATTTCATTTAATATTTTAGAAATTTCAGAAATATATGAACCAATAGTTTCAGCAGTATAGTTTACGTTTTGTTTAATATTATTAAATTCGCCTTTATATTCATTAGTAATTCTATGTGAGAAATTACCTTTTGAAAATTCATTAAGAGCATTTTGAGTATCCTTTATTGGTTCAAATATAGTTTGTGTAAAGAGGTTAAGTCCTTCTACACTTTCCTTCCAAGTTCCACTATATTTACTTGTATCAATTTTATAATCTAATTTACCATCAATTGCAGAGTTTATAAGAGCATTAATTTCAAAGGAAACTATTTTTAATGTTTCTTGGATATTTCTAAGAGCTTGAGTTGAAACATCTTTATCGCCCTTAAGTTTTATAATTTCTCTTTCAAAGTTACCTTTTTCTATTTCTTTAATATTTTCAGCAACATATAAACTATCATTTACAAGATTATTAATAGCTATATTTATAGAATTAGTAGCATCATTAAATGCTCCTCTATATTTATTAGTATTTATTCTATAAGAAGTATTTCCTTCTTCTAGATGATTAGATAAGTCATTAATATCATCTATTATACATTGTATAGTACCAGACATATTTGCTATAGTATTTGATAAATCTCCAAGTTCATCTGTGTTATTAGTTCGTATATCTATGTCTAAATCACCAGCTAAAACCTTATAAGCAGCAGATTTAATTTTTTCTATAGGTTTTGTTATAGATGATGATAATAAAGTTGTGAATACAAAAACAAATACTGCCATAAGTATTGTTAATATTATTAAGCCGATTCTAAGGAAACTCATACCTTTAGATACATCATCCAAGCTAGAAATCATACTATCAAAAGTATTAGTAGGTAATGCAAATACTTTTTCTAAAAGAGAATCTATAATTTTAACAATTTCATTATTTTGTGATTGAAATTGTTGATTATTTCCTTCTTTTAAGTATTTTATATTTTGTATTGTTTTTGAATAATACTCATCTAATAAAGTGTGGATTTCTTTAGTTAAAGTAATAATATCATCTTGAGAATTGTCTGGATAAGCTTCAAGCATTTTTATATAACTTTCTAATGCTTTTTTAGCTTTTTGATAAGCAGCATCAATATCAGAGATTGCTTTATCAAAGTTTCCAGAATTTAAGTTGTCATTAGACTTTAATATTTCAAATCGAACATTTAAAATTTCCCTTATAATAGGGATTGAATTTTCAGTTACAGGTTGTTCATAGATAACTCTTACTTTAAATTCTTTATTAGCCTTATTTAAGTCTGTTACACCAGAAAATCCAAGCAATAATGTCAAAACTATCGTAACAATAGATAGTATTTTACATCTAGCTTTTAGACTAATTTTTGAGAATACATTCATTAAGTTTAACACCTCTACTTTTATATATTTTTTTTAATTAATAATATTATAATATATTTAATTATTATAAACAAGTGTAAAATTACGAAGAAAAGGGAAATTTGGCTAAAAATGTAAATTTTTTACAAAATAGCAAAATTAATAAAATAATGTATAAATATTCTGTTATAATTTAGAATTATTTATCATTTCTAAGAAATATTTATGAACATAATCATCATCTGTAAGCTCTGGGTGGAATGCTGTTGCTAACTGATTTTTTTCTCTTACGGCAACTATGTTCCCATCTACTATAGATAAAATTTCTACATCTTTATTTGCTTCTTTTATATAAGGTGCTCTTATAAATGCCATAGGTATTTCTTTATTGTTAAAAGTAGCTTTAGTTATAAAACTTCCAAGTTGTCTTCCATAAGCATTTCTTTTAGCTGTTATATTCAAAGTAGCAAAATGTTTTCTATCATCATTTTCTATATCTTTAGAAAGAAGTAAAAGTCCAGCACAAGTTCCAAATACAGGCAGACCATTTTCTATTTTAGTTTTTAAGTCATCAAAAAGGTCTAGCTCTTTAAGAAGTTTTCCCATAACAGTGCTTTCACCGCCAGGCAATATAAGACCGTCAAATTCTTGATTTATATCCTTTTTCTGTCTTATTTCAAATGTAGTTACACCTAGGCGATTTAGTATATTTATATGTTCTATAAAAGCACCTTGTAAACATAAAACACCTATTTTCATTATTTGCCTCTTTCTGCCATTAAAAGCTCTATCTCGCTTTCATTAATACCTACCATAGCTTCTCCAAGGTCTTTTGAAAGTTCTGCTATAAGTTTATAGTCTTGATAGTTAGTAACTGCTTTTACTATAGCAGAAGCTCTTTTTACAGGGTTTCCAGATTTAAAAATACCAGAACCTACAAATACTCCTTCTGCTCCAAGGTTCATCATTAAAGATGCATCAGCAGGAGTAGCAACACCACCAGCAGCAAAGTTTACAACAGGAAGTTTTCCGTTTTCTTTCACATATAATAAAAGTTCATAAGGAACACCAAGACGTTTAGCATTATCAAAAAGCTCGTCATCTCTAAGAGTTTGGACTCTTCTTATTTCAGAATTTATCATTCTCATATGGCGTACTGCTTGTACTATATCTCCAGTTCCAGGTTCACCTTTTGTTCTAATCATAGAAGCACCTTCAGATATTCTTCTTAAAGCTTCTCCAAGGTCTTTAGCTCCGCATACAAAAGGTACTTTAAATTTTGTTTTATCTATGTGATAGCAATCATCAGCAGGAGTTAATACTTCGCTTTCGTCTATGTAATCTATTTCTATAGCTTCTAATAAAGAGGCTTCTACAAAATGTCCTATTCTAACTTTAGCCATAACAGGTATGCTAACAGCTTGTTGTATTTCTTGAATCATTTTAGGGTCGCTCATTCTAGCAACACCACCACAAGCCCTTATATCCGCTGGAATTTTCTCAAGAGCCATAACAGCACAAGCGCCAGCTTCTTCTGCTATTTTTGCTTGTTCTGGAGTTGTAACATCCATAATAACTCCACCTTTTAGCATTTGGGCAAGTTCACAGTTTAATTTGTATCTATCGTTCATATATATATCTCCTTTATATTATTGTATATTTATTTTATATTTTTAATATATTATAAAAAAGGAGCTAATGCTCCTTTTTTTACCTAAAATAATTAAGCTGGATTAGGTGCACCTACAGGGCAAACGCTTGCACAAGTACCACAATCTATACATATATTAGCGTCTATAATATATTTAGTGTCACCTTCAGAGATTGCATTTACAGGGCACTCTGCAGCACAAGCTCCACAGCTGATACAATCATCATTAATTGAATATGCCATTTTAAAAAACCTCCTGAAAATTTTTGTAAAATAAATTTACAATAATATTTTATAATAAACTATTAAATATATCAAGTACAATTTTGATACACCTATATTTTATACTAAAGACTAAAATATATCAAGTATATTTAAAAAATACTAATAAAATTTGTTATTTTATAACAATTTTTCTATTTAAAACAAGAATTTTTTTATTTAATATATAAATATAAAATTTGTTTAATATATTAAAATATAATTTACATACACATTTTTAGTTGATATATAAATATATATATTATATAATAATTATATTATAGGAGGTGGATTTATGATAGATAAAAATCTAGCTGATGATATTTTAACTATAGCAACTTCTAGAGGAGCAGAATTTGCTGAAATTTTTATAGAAAATAATGATAAAGCTTCTATTTCTCTTGTAAATGGAAATGTAGATACTGCTCTTTCTGGTATAGATTTTGGACTTGGGCTTAGAATATTTTATAAGGGTAACACTATATATGCCTATACAAATAATTTAGATAGAGAAAATCTTCTTAAGATGGCAAAAGAAGTTTCTTTAGCTACAAATGAAAATAGATCAGTAAATCTTAAAGAATATAATAAAAAAGATTATAAAAATCTTGGCGTACATAAATATAAAATAATACCTACTACTATAGATAAAACTAAGATAGTAGGTTTATTAAAAGAAGGTAGCAACTGTGCCTTTAAATATGACAAGCATATAACAGAAACTATAGCATCTTATATGTACTCTATACAAGATGTATGTATAATAAACACTAAAGGAGTATTTTCTGAAGATAGGAGAATAAGAACAAGACTTACCTTAAATTCTGTAGCTTCTAGTGAAACAGAAAAACAAACAGGTTCTATAAGTCCTGGGGCTCTTATGGGATATGAATTTTATAATGATATAAATATAAAAGAGCTTGCAAGAGAGGCTAGCCGTTCTGCTGTTACTATGCTTAAAGCAGGATTTTGTCCAAGTGGCAAGATGCCAGTTGTTATAGATAATGGATTTGGTGGAGTTATTTTTCACGAGGCTTGTGGACACGGCTTAGAGGCCATAAAAATTGCACGTGGCGATAGTGTATTTGCTGGCAAGATAGGAGAGAGGGTGGCTAGTAGTAAAGTTACTGCTATAGATGATGGGACTATTCCCAACAAATGGGGTTCTATAAATATAGATGATGAGGGAGAAGAAGCCCAAAGAACAGTCCTTATAGAAAATGGAATTTTAAAAAGTTATCTTGTTGACAATTTTTATGGAGAAAAAATAGGTATGAAGTCTACTGGTTCTTGTAGACGTGAAGGATATAAATTTGCTCCTGTACCTAGAATGCGTAATACATTCATAGCAAATGGGACAGATAAAAAAGAAGATATAATAAAAAATACAGAAAAAGGTATTTATGCAAAATATATGGGAGGAGGGTCTGTAAATCCGGCTACTGGAGAATTTAATTTTGCAGTAAGGGAAGCCTACCTTATAGAAAATGGAAAAATAACAACTCCCGTAAGAGGAGCTACTCTAATTGGAAAAGGAGAAGAAGTTTTAAAAGATATAGATATGGTATCTGATAATCTCGAGCATTCTGAAGGAGTATGTGGAGCTTCTAGTGGTTCTGTTCCTACTTGTGTTGGACAACCTATGATTAGAGTGTCTAAAATGACTGTTGGCGGAAGGGGGTAGGTTTATGGATATACAAAGTTTAAAATTAAAAATATTTGATAGAGCAAAAGAAGAAGGCTTTACTGATTGTGAAATATTTTATTCTTCTAGCGAGAGCTTAAAAGTTAATGTATTTAAAGGTGATATAGAAAAATTTGATATTACCCAAAGTGGAGGATTATCTTTTAGAGGATTTTTTGATGATAAAATAGGATATGCTTATTCTGAAAAAATAGATGATAGTATTATAGATAATCTTATATCTTATGCAAAGCAAAATGCAATAATTATAGATAGTAATGAAAAAGAGTTTATTTATGAAGGCGATAAAGAATATAAACAAGTAAAGACATATTATGAAAATCTAGAAGAGGTAGGAATAGAAGAGCTTAAAGTCTTAGGTTTGGATATAGAAAAAGAAGTGCTTTCTAAAGATGATAGAATAATTAGTTGTAATCATTGTATTGTATCTAAGGTCTATAATAAACTTTACATATCAAATACAAAAGGACTTGAGCTTAATAAAAAAAGTAATTATATTTTTGCATATGTTAGTTGTCTTGCAAAAGATAATGATATTATAAAATCTGGCTCTTGTATAAAAGGTGGTTTTAGCTTAGATACTATAAATGCTAAAGAAATAGGGAAAGAGGCAGTAGAAGAAGCTATTACTTCTTTAAATGCCAGTTCTTTAAAATCTCAAAAATATAATGTTATATTTAAAAATGAAAGTTTTGTAGATTTATTATCTTGTTTTGTATCAAATTTTTATGCAGAAAATGTACAAAAGGGATTTTCTCTTCTTAAAAATAAAGTAGGAGAGAAAATAGCAAGTGATAAAATAAATATTGTAGATGAGCCTTTATTAGAAGGTGGTTTTGGTTCTTGTGGATTTGATTATGAAGGTGTAGCTTGTTATAATAAAAATATAGTAGAAAATGGAGTTTTAAAAACTTATCTTTATACTTTAAAAAGTGCAGAAAAAGATAAAGTAAAATCTACTGGTAATGGCTTTAAATCTTATAAAGGTAAAATTACAACTTCTACAACAAACTTTTATATAAAAAATGGTGATTTGTCATTAGAAGAAGTATTTGAAAAAATGCAAGATGGGATATATATAACTTCTTTAGCAGGATTGCATGCTGGTGTAAACTCTATATCTGGAGACTTTTCTATATTAGCAGGAGGATATGTTATAAAAGATGGTAAAAAGGAAAGAGCAGTAGAGCAAATAACTATAGCAGGTAATTTTTATAATCTTTTACTTAATATAGAAGAGATAGCAAATGACTTAAAATTTGATTTAGGAGCTATAGGTTCTCCTAGTGTATTTGTAGGAAAGCTAGATATTTCTGGGGAGTAAAAAATTTTTTAAAAATTTTTTAAAAAGGTATTGACTTTTAGAAAAAAAACTGTTATAATTAATAATAGTTATTAGTTAATAACTTTTAAACAAAAAAGAGTTATTCAAAATTTAGCTTAAATTTAATTTATATATTATAGGAGGAATTAATTATGAAAAAATTTGTTTGTACAATTTGTGGTTATGTTCATGAAGGAACTGAGGCTCCAGAATCTTGCCCTACTTGTAAAGCTCCAGCTTCTAAATTCAAAGTACAAGAAGAAGGAAAATTAGCTTGGGCTACAGAACACGTTGTAGGTGTTGCTCAAGGTTGTCCAGAAGAAATTATGGAAGGTCTTAAAATGAACTTTGAAGGCGAATGCTGTGAAGTTGGTATGTACCTTGCTATGTCAAGAGTTGCTCATAGAGAAGGTTATCCAGAAATCGGTATGTACTATCAACAAGCTGCTTTTGAAGAAGCAGAACATGCTGCTAAATTTGCAGAATTAATCGGTGAAGTAGTTACAGATTCTACTAAGAAAAACTTAGAACTTCGTGTTGCTGCTGAAAATGGTGCTACTGCAGGTAAATTTGAACTTGCTAAAAAAGCTAAAGAACATAATCTTGATGCTATCCATGATACAGTACATGAAATGGCTAAAGATGAAGCTAGACACGGTAGAGCTTTCGAAGGTTTATTAAATAGATACTTCGGTTAATTAATATTTATATATTTCCATCTAAATCATAATAAAATAAAAAAATAGCTATAAGTTAATCTTATAGCTATTTTTTATGTGTAATATTTTTTATATAAGTTATCCATATTATTAAAAAGCTTATAAAATATTATAAAACTGTAGAATTTATGATGCAGAATAATATGGAGAAACAATTAAAATAAAAGAAAAATTATAAAAGGATAGATTTAATCTATCCTTTTTTTAGTATACGTTTATTATATCATATTTTAAATCATTTTGATTTGCACGTATTTTAAGAAATTTATAGCTTGTTTTATCATTACTAGAGCTAGATAGACCATTTAAAGTTATATATCTAATACCATCTTTTACATTTACACTTGTATTGTTAGATACGGCAGAAACTACAATTACATTTTTTCCAGTTTTTTCTACAAACTCTTTTAATATCTTATGAAGAAGTTCGTTTTCTCTGCTACCTTTAAGTCCATTTTCTTTGCTCCAAATATCCTTATCCATAGTTATTAGGATATTATTTTTGCTTTGATTTTCAAGATAACTTTGTAGCCATCTCCATTGGTCAGGGCTTTCTGTTCTCATAACACCACTTTTTGTAGCAAGGCTTATGATAGAAAGATTATTAGTATTTGTTGTGTTATATTTATTATTCCAGCTAACAGTAGTAACATTTGTATTTATTCCTTCAAGGTTAGTACTACCAGCAAAAACTAATGCTCTAGCGTTTTGGCTCATTTTATTTACGGCATCTTGTAATATTTGTTTAGAATTTTGATAAGGTAAAGATGCAGTTTGTCCAAATACATTTATATCTTCTTCTCCTTCTTGTAGTGGAATAGAAGATAGGTCTGCTTTTAAGTAGTCGTTATAACCATTTTCTACAGTTCCACCATCATTTCTTTGTACCATACCATTTATATTATCTATATATATAGTGCCACTTTCTTCATTTGTAGTAGCATTTGTCCCAACATATAGTTTATCAAGTCTTATAGGATAAGCCACACCGCTAGGCACATTAAATGAAGCAACGCTCCACTCTGTAGAGTTAATATCAGCTATAACAGGTAAGATATATTCTTTATTATTATTATCTTTTATTACTGCTTTTAGCATATTGTGGCTATTATCTCCTTTTACATCCATTTGTATAGAAGTAGGTTTTCCGCTAAATATAAGAGGTTGTTTTTCAAAACAAACATAGCTAGCTTGTGAACTAGGAGAATTTGCCTTAAATTTATAGCTAAGGAGTAGACTATTTTGTCCATCCGATGAAGTGGCATTAGTTATGCCAGCCCCTCCGCTAACAGTTTTATCTGCAGGGAAATACATCATAAATAGATTTCTATTTTCTTCAAAAGAAGAAAGAGAAGTTTTAGTATTTCCAACTGCTATAGATATAGTAGCACTAATATTGTTATAAGTAGCAGTTATTTTGGCTATGCCTTCTTTTTTGCCGTAGAAAATATTATTTTGCATATATCCGATATCTGGATTATCTACAGAAAATGAAATTTGAGAGCTATCTATTGCCTTAGAATATCCATCTTTATTTTTAGCATCTATATAAATAGGGGTATTATCTCCTATAGCTATAGATGGTTTTTCTGTTCTTGGAGCTATAAAAGAATATGGTTCTAAAGCTTTTATAGTTATTTCACCATATGCCATATTATCATAGCTTGCTTTTATAGTATATTCTCCAGCTGTATTACAGATAAAATGTTCACCATTTATAACAACATTTGGATTATCACAACTAAAGCTTAGTTTAGCCTTATCTATATCTACAGGATTTTTATTTTCATCAACGCAAGATACATTAAGTTTATATGTGTCATTTGCTATAACAAGTTTATCTTTATTGTTTTCTACATTAAGAAGAAGTGTTTTAGGTTCTTTAGTAGGATTATTAGATTTTATTCCTATAGCATTAGGAACAAGCCTAGGACTTTTATCTGATACATTATTTACTATATTTATATTTTTTTGTCCTTCTTCTCTAAGAGCTACAGTAGTAGATCCGCCGCCGTCAAGATGAATAGCATCATAAGCACCATATTCTAAGAGAATATTAGCCATTTCATCGTGAGTAGCTCCTATGCTTTGTCCTCTACCATCAACTGCTACTAGAATAAGCTTATTTTTTTCTTTATTTGTTCCAACGGCAGTTCTAGGATTTCTAGATTTTGGAGAAATTGCCATACCAGTTGATATAGGCTTACCATTTCTTAGTATTTCTCCACCAGCAGATATACCCTCTACTACATCTTTTATATCTTTACCATCTCTAAACACAAATTTATAGCTTTCAGAAAATGTTATACTATCTCCTATATTAAAAAGAGCTAATTTTTCTGATGCAGTAGCTTTATCCATAACTATTATATATCCATTTTCAGGAACATTTACAACTTCTCCAGCACCAGCTTTTTTAGTAATTACATTATTTTCTACAACTACCTTAAAAAGATTTTTATTTCTTTTATCTAAATCTGACGTATTAGTTATTGCTAGATTATTAAAAATAACAGGTTTTTTAAAATCTGTTATTTTATTTTTAGCTTGTACATCAAGATTTACACTATTATTATATAGTCTAAGATTAGATTTTATATAGTCTACAAAAGCATTACCATATTTATCGAAGAATATGCCGGCATATTTATTACTAGAAGCATTATAATAGTTTTGAGCTTCGCGTACATTACCATCTACTATTATTTGCCCCATACTAGAGCCAGGATTTCCAGAGCCAAAGAAGTCGGCATTAACTCCGGCAACAGCACCATTTTCACTAACTAAACTTTGAACATTTTTTTTAAGTCCATATTCTGTAGCAGAAGATAAAATTTCTACATTTATATTTGGGTTTGTAAGATCTGCTACAAGCACATATACGTCTTTCCAACCAGACTTATAAAGACGCTCGCTTTTTTCAAAAGTTAGTCCATCTGTGATAGTTTGAGTTTCTTTGTCTGTATAGAGTAAGTTAGAATCGGCAAAAACATAGCTTGGAGCAAAAGCAGATAAGCCAAGACAAAGAGTTAAAGCAAATGATAAAACTTTTCTTTTCATATTTTCCCTCCTAATTAGATGTAGTTTCCGTTTGAGTTTCTAAGTTAGGTTTAGCATCTGGGTCTGTATTGCCATAGAAAAACTCATCTATTATTTTTTTACTCTCTTCCATATCTAAAAGATAATAAGAAAGTCCGTCTATTGTTGTTGGAGAACCTGGAAGAGTAGCAGTTTTTATGTTGTTTGGATTAATTGTAGGAATTAAATTTATATATTTAGGTAAGTCTGTTATGCCAAAGTCTGTATCTACATATTTAATAAGATTAAGAGCTATACCTCCTAGGTTGTTCATAAGAGTTTCCTTATCTAGTACTTGCGTTATAAATTCTTTTATAAACTGTTGTTGTACTTCTACACGTTGTAGGTCTTGTCTTACATAACCTTTTCTAAAACGAACAAGCCCTTCGGCATCTTCTCCATTTAACAGTTGTCTTCCTTCCTTTAAATTTATATATAAATCTTGTGTTGGGTCGCTATATTTAAGTCCTCCTTTAGGGACATCAAAATATATACCACCAACGGCATCAACTATATTTTTAAAAGCTTTTAAATCTACTTTTACATAATAATCTATTTTTATTCCTAACATATCTTCTATGGTAGATTCTAAAAGCTGTATGCCTTCTTTTTTTCCATAAGCATAAACAGAATTTGCTTTCATATGGTTAGGAGCAGAGCTATTTATTTTTCTAAGCTCTTTTAGTTTTTGTCCTTCATATTTTATATAAGTATCTCTAGGTAAAGAGATAAGGTTTACTTCTCCAGTAGTACTTATAAAACTTGCAATCATCATAACATCTGTAAGAGCTTCGGCTTTGTCAACGCCAACTATAAGTATGTTTGTCCTTACAGGTGGAGTGAATATACCTTTTTCTTTTTGCGGATTTTTATTTGATATTTCATTTTCGACTAAGGTAGAATCTTTTTGTAAATTAGGGTCATATGCAGGCTTTTGTATAAAAAATTTATAGCTAAAAAATACAATAGCAACTAAAGTAAAAAAAACACCTAATATACTAAAAAATATAGTTAAAAATTTTTTCTTGTGTTTTTTATCAAAATTATTCATAGTATAAACTCCTAAAACAAGATTTAATCTTATAAAGTATATCAAAATATTACAAGGTTTTCAAGACATAAAGGTATATTTTAATATAATTTTAATCTATATAAATATGTTTTATTACATAGGATAAACTTTTGATATTTTATAAGAGATTAGAGCTTGAAAAAATAGGTTTATTCTGTTAAACTTTAAGATATTATTTATAATTTATATAGGAAAGGTGGGATTTATATGCTTTCTAAAAAACAGATAAGGCAAAATTGCTTAAAATTAAGAGAAAATTTATCTAATTTTGAATTAGAAAAATATAGCAAAGATATATCAGAAAAACTTTTAAAAACCACCGAATATAAAAAGGCAAAGAATATATTTATTTATCTTAGTTTTGGTAAAGAAGTAGATACCAAATATATAATAGATATAGCTAAGAAAGATAAAAAACAAATTTTTGTTCCAGTATTAAAACAAAAAAAAGGACAAATGACATTTAAACCTCTTGTAGAAACATTTTATAGAAATAAATTTGGTATAAAAGAGCCTAAAACTGACATAGAAAAGCAAAGCGACGATTCTACACTTATAATAGTTCCAGCTTTAGCCTATACTAAAGATGGATATCGTATAGGATATGGCGGAGGATATTATGATTATTTTTTAGATAATAATATATATATGGCTAGTATTGGGCTTTGTATTAATAAGTTTATTATAAATTTTGAACCAGAAAATTTTGATAAGAAAGTTGATACAGTTATAACAGAACAAAATATATACAAATAGAAAGGAATATTATGAGCTTTGAAAAAAAACATAAGATGCTATTATCTTGGGAGTTAAAAGAAAAATATCCTTTAGATGATAGCCTTAAAAAAATAAAACAAACCAATGATAATGCTATAAAAAATATATTAAATGGAACAGATGATAGAAAGTTAGTTATTATAGGGCCTTGTTCTATAGATAGCGAAAAGGCTATATTATGTTATTTAGAAAAGCTTTATAAAATAAAAGAGAAGATAGAAGAAAAGCTTTTTATAGTCCCTAGGATATATTCTAGCAAACCAAGAACAACAGGACAAGGCTATAAAGGGTATATACATCAGATGGGGCTAGAGGCTAATCCTTCTATGTTAGAGGGAATACAAAATACAAGAGAGCTAAACATTAAGATAATAAAAGATTATGGATTTGGAATAGCAGATGAGATGCTTTATACATTTATTTGTCCTTATTTTGATGATTTGTTAAGCTATGTTGCTATAGGGGCAAGAAGTGTAGAAGATCAACAACATAGAATTTTAGCAAGTGGGTTAGACTGCTGTGTAGGATTTAAAAATCCTATGAGTGGGGATATAAGCGTTATGTTAAATGGTATAAAATCTGCCCAGCATAAACATAATTTTATATATGATGGATATGAAGTTGATACTACAGGAAATAGCTATTCTCATGCTATATTAAGAGGAGCTTTTTATAAAAATAATCATATACCAAATTATAAATATGAAACACTTTTAAATATAGCAAAAGAATATGGAAATATAGAGGCGCACAATAAGGCTATAATTGTAGATGCCAATCATTCTAATTCTGCTAAAGATTTTAAAAGACAACCATATATTATAAAAGAAGTGATAGACAGTATTAAAAAAGACGAAAATTTAAGAAATATAATAAAAGGATTTATGATAGAAAGTTATATAGAAGAGGGCTTTGACACTAGTGGTAAAGTTTTTGGTAAATCTATAACAGATGGTTGTATAGATATAGAAACTACTAAAAGGCTTCTTTTTGATATGGCAGATAGTTTTTAGAAAGGTTGATAGATATGGAAAAATTGATGCTTATAGATGGACATAGCATAATGAACAGAGCTTTTTATGCTATACCTTTGCTTACAAACAAAAATGGACAACATACAAATGCCATATATGGATTTTTAAATATATTATTTAAGCTTATAGATGAAGAAAACCCAGATTATATAGGAGTTAGTTTTGATTTATCAAAACCAACTTTTAGGCATCTTGAGTATAGTGAATATAAGGGAAATAGAAAAAAATCTCCGGAAGAATTTAAAGAACAAATTCCTTATATAAAAGATATATTAAATTCTATGGATATAGTTATATATGAAAAAGAAGGTTTTGAAGCAGATGATTTATTAGCTACTATAGCTAAAAAAGCAGAAGAGAAAGGGATTATGCCTATTATAGTAAGTGGAGATAGGGACCTTTTGCAAATGGCTAGCGATAATATAAAAATAAAAATACCTAAGACAAAGGGTGGAAAAACAGAAGTAGAAGACTATTTTGCTAAAGATGTATTAGAAAAATATGGAGTTAGTCCGGAAGAATTTATAGAAGTTAAAGCTCTTATGGGCGATGCATCTGATAATATACCAGGGGTTCCTTCTATAGGAGAAAAAACTGCTATAAAGATTATATCAGAATATAAAACAGTAGAAAATGCTATAAAAAATGCTAGTGAGATAAAACCTAAAAAGGCCGGAGAAAATCTTATAGCATATGAAAAGCAAGCTATTCTTAGCAAATATTTAGTAACTATAGATAGCAATGTTGATATAGAATTTAAACTTCAAAAGATAGATAATATATTTAATGAAAAATTTAGAGAGCAGTGCAAAAAGTATGAATTAAAAACTATATTATCTAAATTTAAAATACAAAAGCAAGAAGAAAATATAGATTTTAAGCTTATAGAAGATTATAATAAGGCAAAAGAATATCTTAATATGCTAGATGCATTAGATAAAGATGAACCTATAGCTTATAAGCTTATATATGATGATAAAAAGCTAATAGGTCTTGGGTTTACTCATAAGCAAGACTTAGGAACTTATATAAAACTAGAAGAAAATGAAATATTAGATATTTTTAAATCATTTTTTGAAAGCTCTTTTCCTAAAATAACTATAGATGCCAAAACTGATATAGTATATCTTGCAAAAAATGCTATAGAGCTAAAAAATATTTTATTTGATGTTATGATAGGGGCTTATATATTAAACCCTACAAAAAATAAATATCAGTATAATCATATAGCAGATGAATTTTTAGATAAAGAATATGAAGATAAAGAAGACCTTTTAGGAAGATTAAAATCTAAGAAGTTTATATATGATATAGACAAGGAAAAATGGTTACCATTTTGTGCAAGGCATAGCTATGTTGCTTATATGAGTTATCCTATAATGAAAAATAAAATAGAAGATAATAATCAGCAGGAGCTATTTTATGATATAGAAATGCCTCTTATAAGAGTTTTAGCTAATATGGAAATTATGGGGATAAAAGTTTGTAAAGATAAACTTATAGAATATCAAAAAGAGCTAGAAGAAAATATATCTGTTTTAACACAGGAGATATATGAGTTAGCAGGAGAGGAATTTAATATAAATTCGCCAGTTCAACTTGGTGAAATATTATTTGAAAAGCTTGGCTTAAAGGGAAGTAAGAAGACTAGAAAAGGATTTTCTACATCGGCAGACGTTTTAGAAAAGCTTATAGATAAACATGATATTATACCTAGGGTATTGTTATATAGAACTTATGCTAAGCTAAAAAGTACTTATGCTGATGGCCTTTTATCAGTTTTAGATGAACAAACTAGTAGGATATATTCAAACTTTAATCAAACAGCAACTGCTACAGGAAGAATAAGCAGTACAGAGCCAAATCTTCAAAATATACCTATAAAAGTTGAGCTTGGACATAAGCTTAGAAAGGTATTTATACCAGAAAGAGATTATATTTTTGTAGATGCAGATTATTCTCAAATAGAACTTAGAGTGCTTGCCCACTTATCGCAAGATGAAAATCTTATAAAAGCTTTTAATAATGGAGAAGATATTCATAAAACTACTGCTAGTAATATATTTAAAAAGCCTATAGAAGAAATAACTTCTTTTGAAAGAAGCGTTGCTAAGACTATAAATTTTGGACTTATATATGGAAAACAAGCATTTTCTCTAGCTAATGATTTAGGTATAAGCAAAAAGCAAGCAGAAGAATATATAGAGCAATATTTTTCTAAATATCCTAGTATAAAAATATTTTTAGATAAAACTGTAGAAGATACTAAAAAGACAGGATATACAAAGACTGTATTTAATAGATTAAGGAATATACCTGAGATAAATTCATCTAATTTTATGCAAAGAAGCAATGGCGAAAGAGTGGCTATGAATACTTCTATACAAGGAACAGCTGCTGATATAATAAAAATAGCTATGGTTAAGGTGTATAATCGTATAAAAGATGAAAAGTTAAAATCTAGACTTATTTTGCAAGTACACGATGAACTTCTTATAGAAACTTATAAGGACGAAAAAGATAAGATAGAAAAAATATTAAAAGATGAGATGGAAAATGCAGTTGAGTTTTCTGTTAAAATGCTAATAGATATAAATGAAGGTGAAAGTTGGTATGACACAAAATAGAGCAAAAGTCTTAGGCATTACTGGTGGGACAGGTTCTGGTAAAAGCACAGTATCTTCTATAATAAAACATAATATTAAATCTGTTGTTATAGATGCAGATAAGATAGGACATAGAGTTATAAAAAAGGGCCAAAAAGCATATTTTGAAATAATAGCTCAATTTGGAAAAGATATATTAGATGATAAGCAAAATATAGATAGGAAAAAGTTAGGAAGTATAGTTTTTTCTTCTAGGCAAGAGTTAGATAAATTAGATAATATAACTTTAAGATATATAAAAGAAGAGATAATATATCTTATAGAATTTTTTAAAAAAAGAGATTTTAAAATTATAGTTTTGGATGCACCTTTGCTTATAGAAACTAAGTTAAATAAGCTTTGCGATTTGGTTTGGCTTGTGGAAAGTCCAAAAGAGCAAAAGATAGAAAGGCTTATAAAAAGAACGGGTATGCCTAGGGAAGAAATAGAAAAAAGAATAAATATACAAAATCAATTTGAAATGAGAAAACAATATGCAGATATTGTAATAGAAAATATAGATTTAGAACAACTCAAACAAAAAATAAAAAGGGAGCTTAAAAATGTTTTATACTAATAAGAAAATTATAAAACTTTTTAAAATAATTATATTTATTCTAGCGATAATTTTTATATTTAAAAGTATTATAAACTATATTTTCCCTATAAAATATGAAAGTATCTTAGAAAAATATATACAAAAATATGATTTAGAAAAAGAATTAGTATTTGCGGTAATAAATACAGAAAGTCGTTTTGATAAAAATGCAGTATCTAACAAGGGAGCTATAGGCATTATGCAGATTATGCCAGATACGGGGCAATGGCTTAGTGAGAAGATGGGATTTGAAGAGTTTAAACCTAGCGATTTATATAATATAGAAAAAAATGTTGATATAGGTTGTTTTTATCTTTCTTATCTTATAGATAAATTTAAAGATGAAAAGCTTGCTCTTTGTGCATATAATGCTGGAGCTACTAATGTGTATAGATGGCTAGATAATGAAGAATATTCTTTAAATGGAAACATACATACTATACCATTTAAGGAAACTGAAAAATATATAAAGAAGATAAATTTTTATAAGAAAGTATATAAAATTCTTCTTAAAAACAAATGAGGAAGGAGCAATGGCTACTAAAAGAGGTAGCTTGTGATAACAAGATAAAATATGAAAAAATATAAAATATTTTTGTTAAGTTTTGTTTTTGGGCTTACAGGCTGTCAGATAGAAAAAAATGAGAAGACAAGTCCAGAAATACACGCAGAAGAAAATATAAACCAAGAGCAAGCTGAAAAAGAACTTAAAAAAGAAAAGGTTACGCCAGGGGGAGAGCTTATTTTATCTATGCGTATGCCAAAAACATTTAATCCAATTGTAAATCAGGATGTCACAGTTGATAATATTTTAAAGCTTGTATTTGAACCACTTTTTACCATAACATCAGATACATTAAAGCCAGTGCCAAATCTTGCTAGCGAATATAGTTTATCAGAAGATGGAAAAACTTTAGTTATAACTATGAGAAACGATATATATTGGCAAGATGGACAGCCACTAACTGCTAAAGACGTGGTATTTTCTTTAGATACGATAAAGAAAAATCCACAAAGCTTATATATAAATGTTTTAGAAAATATAGCTTCTTATAGTAGCAGTGGTTCTAAAGTAATCATAAACTATAAAGAGCCTTATAGCTTTTTTGCATATAATTTATGTTTTCCTATAATTCCAAAACATTATTATCAAAAAATAACAAAAGAAGATGAATATGGAATAGATATAAAAGAGCCTTTAGGAAGTGGAAGCTATAAATTTTCAAGCTATAGGCTTGCTAATGAGTTAATCTTAGAAAAAGTATCAAACTTTAAAGGTACTCCTAATATAGATAAAATAAAAGTTGTTATAACTTCTGATAATAAGACAGATTTATATGCTTTTGAAAAAAATATAATAAACTCTATAAATATAGACTTTTCTAATTGGGGCGAGCTTAGCTACAAAAGAGATAAAATAACAACTGGTATAAATAGTAATAATTTTGAATATTTAGGATTTAATTTTGATAAAGCTATATTTAAGAATAGTTTTTTAAGAAAAGCTATAGCTTATGTTATTCCTAAAGATGAAATATTAAAAAATATATATCTAAATAATGGAGTAAAAACTACTTCTCCTATAAATCCTAAATCTTATTTATATTCTAAAGATATACAAAATTATGATTATAATATAGAGGAAGCCATAGTATCTTTAGGTAAGGCGAATCTTACTAAGGATATGTTAAATTTTCAATTACTTGTAAATAAAGAAAATAAAGAAAGAGTAGAAACTGCTACTTTAATACAAAAAAGATTAAATCAAATAGGCATAAATATTAATATAGTTAAAAAACCTTTTGAGGAATATAAAAAAGATTTAGAAGATGGAAATTTTGATATGTTTTTAGGAGGCATAGATTTTGGACTAATACCAAATTTTGCCAGCTTTTTATCTTCTGTAGGAACTGGAGATGGAGGCATAAACTATCAAAATTTTAAAGATGAGCATATGGATAAGCTAGTAGAGCAAATGTATAAGGCAACTTCAGAAAAGACCTTTATACAAGCTAGTATAGAGCTACAGAAATATTTTGCAGAGCAACTCCCAGTTGTAGGCATAGTGTTTAAAAATCAAATGTTGTTAACAGATTATACAATAAAAGGAGATAAACAACCTAATCTTTATAGCCAGTTTAATAATATAGAAAAATGGTATATAGAACAGGAAGTGAAAAATGATTAAACAAAATTTTTTAACTGGTGAATATGTTGTTTTTTCTTTAGGTAGAGCAAACAGACCAAAAGATATAAAAGGGGAGGTTTTGCTAACGCCTAAAGAGCGATGCCCGTTTTGTGAAGAAAATAGTCATTTGATAGAAAAACCATTATATAAAATTTATAATAATGAGATAAAACTTATAAATAATAAGTATCCTATATTATCTAATGGAAAAGATTATGGAGTACATTTTGTTCTTATAGACACAAAAAGCCATAATAAGAATCTTATACATTTTGATATAAAGCATATATATTATATAATGAAATGTATGAAAGATATTTTGGATATGTTATATATAGACAAAAAGCTAAGATATGTACAAATATTTAAAAACCAAGGAGTAAACGCAGGAGCTTCACAGTCTCATTCTCATTGGCAAATTATAGGACTTTCTATGCTTCCTAATAAACAAAGATATATGATAGATAAACTAAAAAAATATAGGGGAAAATGCTATTTTTGTGAAATAGATTATTTTAAAAATTTAGTTTATGAAAATAATAGCTTTGTAGCTTTTTGTCCAGAAGATTCTTTATATTGCTATGAAATAAAAATTATGCCAAAATACCATATAACAAATCTTAGATATTTAGATGAAACTGGGCTAATAGCTCTTGCAGATGTTCTTAGCATAAGCCTTAGAAAGTTAAATAAAATATATGAAAATTTAGATTATAACATATGTTTTTATAATGCTTTTAGAAAAGAAGATGAATATCATTTTTTTATACAGATAATACCTCGTATGGGAAATATGGCTGGATTTGAATTTTCTACAGGCATGTTTGTAAATTCTGTTTTGCCGGATATAGCAAGCGAAAACCTAAGAGCAATAAAATTATAAAAATAGCTTGGAGGGATAAAATGAAACCAAAAGTTTTAATATTAAAAGGTGGAAATTCTATAGAAAGAGAAATATCCTTAAAATCTTTTGATAACTTTATAAAATATATAGATAATAATAAATATAATATAAAAGACTTAGATATAAAAGAACCTAATTTTTTTAGCCTTAAGGCTATAGAAGAAGAAAATCCAGATATAGTTTTTAATCTTATCCATGGAGGTTTTGGGGAAGATGGCACTTTACAAAACTTTTTATCTATGTTAGATATAAAATATGTAGGGAGCAAGAGTCTTTCTAGTGCTCTTTGTATGGATAAAAATCTCTCAAAGACTATTTTAAAAGCGAATAATATTCCTATAGCAGACTATATATATATAAAGAAAGAAAGTAATTTGGAGGAATATATAAATGAAATAGAGCAACTTGAATATCCGGTTATAGTAAAACCAAATTGTGGTGGAGCTAGCATAGGATTAGAAATTGCCGAAAATGAAAACAAACTAAGAGAAGCTATAGAAAAGATAAAAAAGCTAAGACAAGATATAATAATAGAAAAATTTATAGATGGGCAAGAAGTTGTATGTACTGTTATACAAACAGAAGAAGGGGTTAATATTATGCCTATATTAGATATAAACATAACAGAGGGAATATACGATTTTGAAGCTAAGTATGAGCTGGATACTGATATAAGGTTTTCTAAATTTCCTAAATTTTTAAAAAATATGATAAAAGAAATTGCAAAGAAGAGCTTTGAAGTATTAAAATGTGAAGGCTATGCTAATATAGATTTTATAGTAAAAGATGAACAAATATATGTCTTAGAAGTAAATACTGTACCTGGATTTACAGATAAAAGTATACTTCCTAGAGGACTTAGATTAAGTGATATAAAAATTTCAGATTTTATAGATTATCTTATAAATTTTTCATTATCTTAAGAAAGGTTACATATGAATAAAACAAAAAAACAATATATATTGATGGGAATTTTATTATTTTTAGGATTTTTATTGTTTTTGATAACTGTTAGCACATTAAAAAGTCAAAATAAAACTTACCAAAGTAATAAAAAGGGAAATATAGCTTATGCTAGCAAATCATCTAAAACCTTACCAATATATGAGCAAAATAAAAAAGTAGAAATAGTAGGTCTTGAAAATAAAGAAGAAACTTTAAAAAATAATGACTTATATTTAGAACAAAAATCTAAAAAAGAGTATAATATAGAAATATTAATAGCCATTATATGTCTTAGTATAGCATTTGTTCTTTCATTATTTCTTGTAGTATTATTTATATTTATTATTAAAAAAAGGAATAAAAAAATTAAAGAATAATATAATATATTGACATAAAAAAATTAAAATGTTATTATATAAAAAATGATAGAGGTCGCATTTTTTATTAGTAAGTATGTAGATGTGTTTAGGCGCAAATGAAATATGCTAAAAGGAAAAAATGCCGAAGTTAAAAACCGCCTAAAAGGTTTTTTGCTGGCAATATGGTTAAGAGCCCTGTTGTTGTCGTCTTTTTTGACGGAGAGCTATCTGAACATTTAGAACAAGTGTATAAAAATATCCTTTATGATTAGTTCTATAAATTTTCAGGCTGGCTTTTTAGTCAGTCTTTTATATTATAATTTTAGGAGCGAATAATTATGAAAAAAATTAATTTAGCCGTTGTTGGAGTTACGGGAATGGTTGGAAGAACTTTTTTAAAAGTTTTAGAAGAAAAAAACTTACCTATAGATAAATTTTATGCGTTTGCATCTAAAAAGAGCGCAGGTAGCAAGATAATATTTAATAATAAAGAATATTTAGTAGAAGAGCTAAGAGAAGATTCTTTTGATAGAGGTATAGATATAGCTTTATTTTCGGCAGGAGGAGAAACAAGCGCAAAGTTTGCTCCGATAGCTGCTAGCAAAGGTTGTGTTGTTATAGATAATAGCTCACATTTTAGAATGGATAAAGAGGTACCTTTAGTTGTTCCAGAGGTAAATCCAGAAGATATAGCTAATAACAAAGGTATAATAGCTAATCCTAATTGCTCTACTATCCAAGCTGTAGTTGCCCTTAAGCCTCTTCACGATAAATATAAAATAAAAAGAATAGTATATTCTACTTATCAAGCGGTATCTGGAGCTGGTAGAGGTGGAGTTTTAGATTTAGAAAATGGTCTAAAAGGAGAAGAGCCAAAAACTTTTGTTCATCAAATAGCAAATAATTGTATCCCTCATATAGACAAATTTTTAGAAAATGGTTATACTAAAGAAGAAATGAAAATGATAAATGAAACTAAAAAAATTCTTCACGATGATAGCTTAAAAATTACTGCTACTACTGTCCGTGTACCAGTGATTAATAGCCATAGTGAATCTATAAATATAGAATTTTATAATCCTTTTGATTTAGAAGAGCTTATACAAGAGCTTAAAAATATGAAGGGTGTGGTTGTTTTAAATGATAGCGAAAAAAATGAGTATCCTCTTGCTAGTATAGCAAATGATACAGACGAGGTATACATAGGAAGAATAAGAAGAGATGAAAGCCTTGAAAATGGTGTAAACATTTTTGTAGTGGCAGATAATATAAGAAAGGGCGCAGCTTCAAATGCTGTACAAATAGCAGAGTATATGGTAAATAATAATATCTAAAACCAATAAAGAGGTGGTATAATGAGTATTTTTAAAGGTTCTGGTGTTGCTATAATAACACCTTTTAAAGAAGATAAGAGTATTGACTTTGAAACATTTGAGAGGCTTATAGAGTTTCAGATACAAAATAGCACAGATGCAATAATTGTTTGTGGAACAACAGGAGAGGCAAGTACTCTTACAGAAGAGGAACATCTTATGGCAGTAGAATTTTGTGTAAAAAAAGTTGCAAAAAGAGTTCCAGTAATAGCAGGGGCTGGGAGTAACAGTACTATGCGTAGCCTAAGCCTTTGTAAAAAGTGTGAAGAGCTAGATGTAGATGGCCTTTTAGTAGTAACGCCTTATTACAATAAAACAACTCAAAAAGGTATAATAAACCACTATAAAATATTGGCAGAAAATGTAAACTTACCTATAATTTTATATAATGTCCCATCAAGGACAGGACTTAATATAGCACCTAAGACAGTATTAGAATTATCTAAGATAAAAAATATTGTTGGTATAAAAGAGGCTAGCGGTAATATATCTCAAGTAGTAGAAATATCTAGTATTTGTGGCGAAGATTTTTATATATATTCTGGAAATGATAATCAGATATTACCAGTGCTTAGTGTTGGAGGTAAAGGGGTTATATCAGTTCTTGCTAATATCTTGCCAAAAGACACTCATGATATGGTATTTAACTTTTTACAAGGAGATTTAGAAAAAAGCAAAAGGTTACAGCTAGATACCCTAGAGCTTATAGATAATCTTTTTAGCGAAGTAAATCCTATCCCAGTAAAAACTGCTCTTGAGCTTATGGGCTATGGAAAAGCAATATTTAGAGAGCCTCTTTTAGATATGGAAGAAGAAGATTTAGCTAAGCTAAAAAGAGCAATGAGAAATTATAATATAATATAGCAAAAGAAAAATTAAAAGGTGATTTTATGATAAAAATAATAATGCACGGATATAATGGAAAAATGGGCAAAGTTATATGTGAGCTCATAGAAAAAGATAAAGAATGTGAAATAGTGGCTGGAATAGATATAAATCCTACTAATGCACCTTTTCCAACATTTTCTGATATAAATGATTGTGATATAGAAGCAGATGTTATTATAGATTTTTCTACTGCTAGCGCAGTTTCGCGTCTTATAGATTATTGTGTTTATAAAAATATGCCAGTTGTTATATGCACTACAGGGCTTGATGAAAATGTTTTAGAAAAGATAGAAGATGCTTCTAGTAAAATAGCTATTTTTAAATCTGCTAATATGAGTCTTGGAATAAATCTTTTGGCTAATCTTCTTAAAAAAGCAGTTAGTATATTAGATGAAAATGGATTTGATATAGAGATAATAGAAAAGCATCATAATCAAAAAATAGATGCACCTAGTGGTACAGCTTTATTATTAGCAGATGCTATTAATGATACTATGTCTGATAAGTTTGAATATATATATGACAGAAGCAATATAAGAGAAAAAAGAAGTAATAAGGAAATAGGTATATCTGCCATACGTGGTGGAAATATAGTTGGGGAGCATTCTGTTATATTTGCTGGAAGAGATGAAGTAATAGAATTTAAGCACTCTGCATATTCTAAAGAGGTATTTGCTATAGGGAGCTTAAAAGCTGGAAAGTTTTTAGCGGGAAAACCAGCCGGAAAATATGATATGCAAAGCATAATGGATACATTATAAAAAGACGGTAGATTATCTACCGTCTATTTATTTGCATAAAATTCTATTGCGTTATTTTTAGCTGATGATATATGTTGACGCATAACATCTGAAGCTTTTTCATATTCTTCATTTAAAATAGCATCTATTATTATCATATGTTCTTTAGAAGTTATGTTATATTCTCTTATTCTACCAGTTATTATTCTAAGGCGTTTGCTTTGAGTTCTTATGTCTGTCATAATTTGGTTTATATAAGAATTTTTAAAGGGTTCTATTATAAAATAATGAAAACTATCGTCAGCATCATAAAAATCTAGAGCATTTGGAGAGGTATTAGAAAATAACTCTTTAAATTTTTCTAGTTGCTCTTTTTCGTAACCATTACCATATTTTAATATGGCAGCTGGTTCTATAAGCTCTCTTAGTTGGTATATATCAAGAATATTTTTAAGAGAAAGCTCTGTAACCATAACTCCCTTTTTAGGAATAATTTTTATAAGATTTTCTTGTTCTATTTTATTTAAGGCTTCTCTTATAGGGGTTCTGCTAGAATTTATTTCTTCTATAAGGACTTTTTCATCTAAAAAAGTACCAGGAAGGTATTCACAGTTTAAAATTTTTTCTTTGATATAATTATAAGCTTTATCTTTTAATGTTTCGTGCTTCATAAACAACTCTCCTAAACTAATAAACAAATTATAAAAGCTATTACTAGTATACTATATAAATAATTTTATTTCAATATATTATCTTCTTTTTCTTTTTTTCATAGGTTTTAAAGGTTTATTATTATAATAATATTTACGACGTTTTTTTCTATTTATAGATTTTAATATTGCTCTTAAAATAAATATTAATATGATGATAACAACTATTACTATAATAACATATTTTAAAATTTTTAGTCCAAGAAGAATATCTTCTTTTAACTGCAATTTAGCTTCTGATATAGGCATAATTGTATTTTCAGCATATAAATCTACACTTCCTATTTTTTTACCATCATATATAAAATCTAGTGAGCCTAAATTATCTCCTTCTTTTATAGGAGCTTTAACCTTTGTAGGTACAGTACAAACGCGTTCTATTTTTTGTATATCAACATTTTTAGGAATATTAACAGATAGATTTGATTGAGCAGACATAGTAATATCTCCTAAATCTATTTCTTTATCTTTAAAAGTTTGATATGCTAAAGTTTTATTCTTATAAGAATCTTTTTGAAATATTTCCACATTATCATAATCAGAAAAACCAAATTCAAATAGTTTTATAGAATCTGTATAAGAGTTTGTGCCTTCTGCTTTCATAACAACTGCTATAAGCTCTATATCACCTTTTTTTGCATAACTTACTAAAGTATGTCCAGCTTCATCAGTAAAACCAGTTTTACCACCTACACAATATTGATAATAAAAAGGAGAAGTAGTTAATATAAGCTTATTAGAATTATTAAGCATACGTTTTTCATTAACTATATTAGTTTCAGGGATAGTATGTCTTGGAGTGCTTATATATTTTACAAAATCTGGATTTTTTATAGCTTGTTGCATAATAAGGGCTAAATCGTAGGCAGTTGTATAATGGTTTGGGTCGTGGAAACCGTGAGGATTTGCAAAATGAGTATTTTTGGCGCCTATTTGCTGAGCTCTTTTATTCATAAGGTCTACAAAAGCATCTACATTTCCAGATACCTTTTCTCCTATAGCCATACATACTTCATTAGCAGAGGCTAATAAAACTCCATAAAGAGCATCGTCCATAGTTATTTGTTCTTTCTCACGCATACCTATATGGCTACTTCCTGGGCCTATATTATATATAGCGTTATGAGAATGTGTAAGAATATCTGTAGGTTTAGTGTTTTCTATAGCTAAAAGAGCAGTCAAAATCTTAGTAGTACTAGCTGGATATGATTTAAAATCTTTGTTTTTATCATATAGTATAAGACCGGTTTTAGCATCCATAAGGACAGCACATTTGGAATTTAAACCTAGCTTGTCCTCCACCTTTGGAGGTATATTATCATTTTGTATATCTTGAGCATCATCAGGCGCTTTATTATCTGTAGTAGTTGTTTCGGTATTTTCTAATTCTGTAGCAAAAGTATAAAATAGACTAGTATTTAATATTAGTATAGTATATAATAGTATAAAACAAGTGATTTTTTTGGTAATCTTATAAATATTCATATTATTTATCCTTTCTATAGCAAATATTAAAATCACATTTTTTTATTATACAATATTTTTTTTTAAAATTCAATATTTTATGTTAATATATGGAGAATTTTATGAAATATAAACTAACTTTATATCTAACTATAATAGCTATTTGTACTACATATATTTATATACAAACTATTAAAAATTCTAAAGAAGATTTATATAATTTTCAGTCTTTAAATACAATAGAAAAAACAAAGGTTATAAATTTAAAAGGTCTTGATGAAAATAACCTCATAAATATAAATGAGGCAGATAAAGAAATATTAAAAACACTACCATTTATAGGAGAAACTATAGCAAAAGATATTATATATTATCGAGAGAATATCTCAAAATTTAAATCTATAGAAGATATAAAAAAAGTAAAACGAATAGGTGAAAAGACCTATGAGAAAATAAAAAATTTAATAACTATAAATTGATAAAGGAGAAAAAAATGGACAGAAATATTTTAGTTGTAGATGATGAAAAGCTTATAGTTAAGGGTATAAAATTTAGCTTAGAACAAGAAGGAATGATTGTTGATGTGGCTTATGATGGAGAAGAAGCTCTTAGGCTTGCTAAGGAAAAAGAATATAGCTTAATTCTTTTAGATGTTATGCTTCCTAAGATAGATGGGCTTAGTGCTTGTCAGATGATAAGAGAATTTTCAAATGTTCCTATTATTATGGTAACGGCAAAAGGAGAAGATATGGATAAAATAATGGGGCTTGAATATGGAGCAGATGATTATATAACAAAGCCTTTTAATATATTAGAGTTAAAAGCTCGTATAAAAGCTATATTAAGAAGGAGTGTAAAAAAAGTTGAAACTTTGCCACAAAATAAAAATTTAATAAAATTTAGAGAAATAGAAATAAATACAGAGTCTAGAAGAACATTTATAAATCAGAAGGAAATAAATTTAACTGCTAAGGAATTTGACCTTTTAGAGCTACTTATGAAAAATATAGGTAAAGTATATAGCAGAGAGGATTTATTAAAAACTATATGGGGATATGGTTATCCCTCAGATGCAAGAAGTGTAGATGTACATGTGCGTAGGTTAAGAGAAAAAATAGAAGAGTGTCCTAGTGAACCTAAATATTTACATACAAAATGGGGGGTTGGTTATTATTTACAATGATAAGAATGTAAAATGGTATCAAAGCCTTAGGGCTAAGCTTTTTATATGTTTTTTTATGATTAGTTTTTTTCCTCTTTTATTTTTTTCAAATACTATGAAAAAAACTATGGAAACATATTTTAAAAATGTTGATGAAAGAGAGCTTTTGTATCAAGCTAATAAAATAGCAGGAGCTATTCAGGAAAACCCAGGTTTTAAAGATGAAGATAAAATATATGATATAATAAACGAAAAGAGCATAGAGCAAAGCTTTAGAGTTATGCTTATAGATAATAATGGGATAGTAATAAAAGATACTAATAATACTGATATAGGAAAGACATTTTTATTACCAGAAGTTTTAGCTGCTCTTGATGGCAAAAATGTTGCAAATTATTATAAAAAACAAGGTGTTATTTATGCTTCTAGCTATATAGAAGACAATATTACAGATAAAAAAGGTGTTGTTCTTTTAATATCTTCTTTTGAAGAAACAGAAACATTAATAGCTACTATTACTCAAAAATGGTTTTGGCTCACTATGGTTATTAGTGTTATTATAGGTATATTTATATTTTTTGTTTCTGAAATAATAATAAGTCCTATAAAAAAGATATTAAAAAGTATGAATGAAATATCTAATGGACAATTAAATCAAAGGGTTAAAATAAGAGGAAATAGTGAGATATCACAACTTTGTACAGCTTTTAATTCTATGACAGAAAAGCTAGAACAAATAGACGCATCAAGACAAGAATTTGTTTCTAATGTATCACACGAGTTAAAAACTCCGCTTAGTTCTATAAAGGTGCTTAGTGATTCTATTCTTTTGCAAGAGAATATACCATCAGAAATGTATATAGAATTTTTACAAGATATAAATTCAGAGATAGATAGAATGACAGAGATAGTAAATAATTTGCTTGCTCTTGTAAAGCTAGATTATAGAGAAGCGGGGCTTAATATAGCAGAAACAGATATAAATAAAATGTTAGATGATATAATAAAAAGAATAATGCCTTTAGCAGAACAAAAGCATATATCACTTAATAAAGAATATCTTAAAAATGTTGTTATAGAAGCAGATGAAATGAAACTAAGTCTTGCTATATCTAATCTTGTGGAAAATGCTATAAAATATACAGAATATGAAGGAGAGGTAAAAGTACTTTTAGATGCTGACCATCAAAATGCTTTTATAACAGTATCAGACACAGGTATAGGTATAAATGAAGAAGAGCAAACAAAAATATTTAATAGATTTTATAGAGTGGATAAGACTAGGGATAGAGAGACTGGAGGAAGTGGACTTGGGCTATCTATCACACATTCTACTGTGCTTTTACATAAAGGGAGTATAAAGGTATCTAGTAAAGAACAAGAAGGCTCTACATTTGTTGTGCGTATACCTATAAAATTTTTAGAAAAACAAGATTAAGGAGTATATATGAAAAATAAAAAAAATGTATTAATAATAAGTTTAATTTTTTGTTTTTGTATTTTTATTGTGCTCTCTCTTAGTATATATATTGGACAAAGTATTAAAACAGAAAATTCTAAATTTAAATATATAAAGATATATTATTATGATAAAGCTAATGATAATTTAGAATTTGAAGAAAAAAAGATGAATATACAAAATGATAATTTTATAGAGGAAATATTTAGCGAGATGAAAGCTCTTCCAAAATCTGCAAATCTTAGGCCTATAGTTCCACAAAGTTTACAGATAATAGATTTTAAACTAGAAAAAGATATTTTAACTATTAATTTTTCAAATGTATATGATAAACTTTCAGATTCTGAAAAAATAATATTAAGAGCTGGTATTGTATGGACTATGACACAGATACCATCTATTAAAAATATATATTTTCTTGTAGAAGATAAGGAGCTAATAGGTTCTGATAATACGCCTATAGGATATCTTAATAGGAATAATGTTATATTAAATCCTATAATACTACCAGATAAGATAGAAAAGGAAAAGATTGTTTTATATTTTGCAAATAAACAAAAATTTTTAGAAGAAGAAGATAGAAATATAGAGGCAAAACAAAATAAAAGCTTAGAAAAGCAAATATTAGAAGAACTTATAAAAGGCCCTAGTGTAGATACACATATAAAGACTATTCCAACAGAAACTAAAATAAGAAATATAAAAACTGAAGATAAGATTTGTTATTTAGATTTAAGTTCAGAATTTATAGAAAAAAGAGATTTAAACGCAGAAATAGACATTCTTTGTATATATTCTATAGTAAATTCTCTTACAGAGCTTAATACTGTAAACAAAGTACAATTTCTTATAGATGGTGAAAAAATAAATAATTATGGAAATATTGATATAAGTAAGCCTCTTGGAAGAAATATATCAATTATAAAAAAATAAACATTATGGAGAAAAACTATGAAACGTCCCTTAATATTTGTATTAATTTTTTTAAGTCTTGGTATATATAGTTTATATTTTATGATAGATAATAAGGGATTTATCATAGTTTTATTTTTATTATCTTTATTATTTTCATATATTTTTTATAAAAGATATAAGATAAAATTTCCGTTATTTTTATTTTGCTTTTATCTTTTGGGTATATTTATTATGTGTATAAATAGTAAGACTATATTTTATGAAAAGCAAAATTTAAAATTAAGAGGATATATAAGCCAAATAGAAAATACTAAATCTAATGGATACAAATTTAATTTAGATGCTAATTTTATAAAAACTAAGGACAAGAATATAAGAAAAAATATAAAATTTGGAGTATACATAAATGATATAAAAGATTTAAAAAATGGAGATTTAATAGAGTTAGAGGGAAAAGTATATTTTCCTAAAAAGCCTAAAAATGTAGCTAGTTATAATGAGTATATAAGATTTAAAACAGAAGGAATATTTTATAAAATATATCCAACCAATATAAAGAAAATAGGATATAATAAGTTTATTTATGGTATGGAAAATATAAAAGAGAGACTAGCTCTTATATATGATAATATATTACCAAAAGCTGAAAGCAGTATATTAAAAGCTATGATTTTAGGGCAAAAAGATGAGTTAGATAATCAAATAAAAGATTTATATAAAAATTCTGGAATATATCATATACTTGCTATATCAGGTCTACATATAGGAATATTGGCTATATTTTTATCTAAGGTTTTTTCTCTTATATCAAAAAAATTTGCACCATTTGTTACAGGCATAGTTCTTATACTATATTGCATATTTACAGGAGCTAGTCCTTCTACATTAAGAGCTACTATAATGAGCATTATTGTTTTGTTTTCCTATGTAATATATGAAGAGCCAGATTTTATATCCTCGATATGTTTATCTGCTATAATTCTTATATTAAAAAATCCTTATAACCTTTTTGATTTAGGATTTTTATATTCTTATGTATGTGTATTTTCTATAGCATTTTTGGGAGGAAGAATTTGTTCTTTATATAAATTAAATTTTATTTTAAAAAGCCTTATAGTATCATTTTTTATATCTATAGCTATAAAACCTATAACAGCTTATTATTTTTATAATATAACTTTATTTGATTTTTTAGCTAACATAATTATTTTGCCGTTTATGTCCATAGTAGTAATTTTAGGATTTTTAAGTTTAGGTGTTGGTATATTTAGTTTAGGACTAGCTAAGATTTTAATATCTTTAGTTTATATAATTTTAAAATATTTTATGATTGTAGCTAAAGTTTTTGAAAGCAGTATTCTTATAGGAAGACCTAGTATTATATTTATATTTGGTTTTTATGTTATGCTTATTTTTATAGGATATTCTATATATGAAAAACACCTTATATATAAAAGAAAAAAATTTATAAATATAGGATTAATAATTTTTATATTATGTAATATTTTAGCTATTTTAACTACTCCAAAATTTAGACTTACTAGTTTTGATTGTGATAGAGGAAATGTTTTAGTAGGGACTAGTAATAGGACAAGCTTAGTTATAGAAAATGGTGTAATATCTGAAGATAATATTATATCTTATGTAAATAGCAGAGGATTTGAAGATATAGATTTTTTATTTTTAGTAAAAAATAATAAAGAATATATGAAAAATGTATTTTTATTGCTGGATAAAATAAGAGTTAATAATATATTTATACCTTGTGTATTTGAGCTAAATAAAGATTATAGAAAACTTGTAGAAATTGCAAAACAAAAAGATATAACTATTTATGTTTTGGAAAAGGGAGATAAATTTAATATAGAAAATTTTGAATTTGAGGTTTTAAGCCCTTCTAGAGAAAAAATAGTTTCTAATGATAAAGCTAGACTAGAGTTTAAATTTATATATGGTGATAAATCTTTTATATATGAAGAAAATAAAAATACAAATGGTAAAGATATAAATGTTTTAGATATTTTACAAAATAAATGCTTAAGGCTAGATTTTTATAAAAATAAATTTTTTATAAGGAGGTGTATGTATGGATAAACTAGATATGGATATTAAAATAAAAAGATTTTCTAATATATATTTAATATTTGGAACAGAAAATTATTTAAAGGAAAAATATGAAAAGATCTTAACTTCTGCTATTTTAGATGATAATTTTAGTATGATGAATTTTGCTAAATTTGATGAAAAGTCTTTTGATATATCAAAAGTTATAGAAGCTTGCGATACTTTAACTTTTATGTCTAATTATAGACTTGTTATATTAAAAGATTGTAATATATTTAATAAAAAGCAGGATATAGAAATTTTAGATAAATATCTTGAGAATATGCCTAAAACTACAATATTAGTTATACTAGAAGAGAAGATTGATAAAAGACAAAAAATTTTTAATACTATATCTTCTTTAGGTTATGTATGTGAATTAGAACCCCTAACAGAAGATAAAATGTTAATTTGGATTAAAGAGTACTTTAATAAAAACGGAAAAAATATAAATCAAAAAACAGCTCTTTATTTTTTAAGAAATATAAGCTCTGATATGGAATTTATTATAAATGAGGCAAATAAAATTATAGCTTATCAAGATGAAAGGGATATAACTATAGATAGTATAGATAATATTTGCACAAAATCTGTAGAAAGTAAGATATTTAATCTTATAGATTTTATAGGGCAAAAAAATACGAAAGAAGCCTTAAAGCTTTATAGAAGTTTAATAAATAATAAAACTTCTCCATTTCTTATTTTAAATATGATAGCAAGACAATTAAAGATAATATTACAAGTTAAGTATTTAGCTAAAGAAAATAGTATAAATCAGATAGCTAAAGAGCTTGGGCTTAGAGAGTTTATAGTAAGAGGTGCTTTAGCCCAGAGTAAGAATTTTAGAAATAACATATTATTAGAAGCAATAAACGAATGTTTAAACATAGATATAAAGATAAAAACAGGACAGGGAGAAGATATACTATTGGTAGAACTTTTTATAATAAAATATACTACTTGAAAAAATAATAATAATCAATTAAAATAATCATAAGTTATGATAGAGATAAATTTTTTATAATAAAAACGAAAGGAGTATGCTTATAGCTATAAAAATAAAAACGGAAAGGAGTATGCTAAAATTTAGATTTTAGTTAAGATATATTATGATAAAAATGTATGTTTCAAAAGATGACGAGCTTGTAGAAGTAGATACTATAACAGATGGTGTGTGGATCAATATGGTTAACCCTACGCTTAAGGAAGTATCGGATATAGCTAAAGCTCTTGATATAGATAAAGATTATTTACATTCTGCCCTTGATGAAGAAGAACGCTCTAGGATAGAAATGGATAATGAAAAAAATCATCTTCTTATACTTGTAGATACACCTTGTATATCTAAAGATAGAGAATCTAACATTTATGAAACTTTGCCTATAGGTATAATTTTTACAGAAAAAGCTATTATAACTATATCGCTTAGTGAAACTCTTGTGCTAGAACCGTTTATAAAAAATCGTGTCAAAACATTTTTTACTTATAAAAGAGCTAGATTTATTTTACAAATTTTATATAAAAATGCTTCGTTATACTTATATTTTCTTAAAAGAATAGATAAACAAAGCACTCTTATAGAAAATGAGCTTCATAAGTCTATGAAGAATAAAGAGCTTATACAGCTATTAACTCTTGAGAAAAGTTTAGTATATTTTTCTACTTCTCTTAAAGGAAATGAGCTAGTTTTGGAGAAACTTCTTAGATATGATTTTATTAAAAAGTATGAAGAAGATAGAGAACTTTTAGAAGATACTATAATAGAAAATAAGCAGGCTATAGAAATGGCTAAGATATATAGCGATATATTAGCAGGGACTATGGATACTTTTGCATCTATTATATCAAATAACTTAAATATAGTTATGAAAGTATTAACATCTATAACTATAATTATGGCTATACCTACTATAATATCTAGTTTTTTTGGTATGAATGTTCCAGTACCGTTTGCTAGTAGTGATGGAGCGTTTTTTTGGATAATGCTTGCATCTGTTGTCATATGCCTTTTAGTTGCAAAAATTATGTCTAAGAAAAATATGTTTTAAAATATATTTGTAAATAATTAGAAATTAAATAACAGTATAAATTTATTACCTTTGGACAATATCTTTATATAAGGATATTTTTTGGAGGTATTTTTTTATGTCTGTTTATAAAGTTGAGATTTGCGGAGTAAACACAAGCAAATTACCTATATTAAAAAATGATGAAAAAGAAGCTCTTTTTAAAAGAGTGCAAGAAGGCGATCAAAAAGCGAAAGAAGAATTTATATATAGTAATCTTAGACTAGTGCTTAGTGTTATTAAAAAGTTTGCTAACAGAGGAGAGAATATAGACGATATTTTCCAAGTAGGAGTTATAGGGCTTATTAAGGCTATAAATAATTTTGATGTAAACCAAGGGGTTAAGCTTAGCACCTATGCTGTGCCTATGATAATAGGAGAGGTAAGAAGATATTTAAGAGATTATAATTCTATAAGAGTTAGTCGTTCTCTTAGAGATATTGCTTATAAAGCATTACAGGCTAAGGAAATGCTTATTAATAAAAATTGTAAAGAGCCTACTATAGAAGAAATAGCAAAAGAGCTAGATATGAATAAAGAAGATATAATAGTGGCTTTAGATGCTATACAAGAACCTATATCGCTTTTTGAACCAGTATATAACGATGGGAGCGATTCTATTTTTGTTATGGATCAAGTAAAAGATGATAAAAACTGTGATACCCAATGGATAGAAAATATTAGTTTAAACGAGGCTATGAAAAAACTTAATGATAGAGAAAAATATATAATAAAGCTTAGGTTTTTTCAAGGAAAAACACAAATGGAAGTAGCAGAAGAAATAAATATAAGCCAAGCTCAAGTTAGTAGACTAGAGAAAAGTGCTTTAAAAAATATGAAAAAATATATGTAAGGTGATGCTATGAAAGATAAAGGAATAAATATAAAAACTATTCATACGGATAAATTTAAGACGGTATGTATTGCGATACTCATAAAACAACCTTTAGATAAAAATAATGTTAGTAAAAATGCTATTTTTCCAAAGCTATTTCTTATGGGAAACAAAAATTATAAAACTATAAGAGATATAAATATAAAAATAGAAAGCATAGGAGCTTATATATATAGCGATATTTTAAAAAAAGGGGACTATCAAATAATAGAATTTATGATAGAGATGCCTAGTATAGAGAATAATATAGAAGAAGGATTTAAATTTTTAAGCGATATTATATTAAATCCTTTAGTAGAAGATAATGCTTTTTGTAAACATAATGTGGAAAAAAGTAAAGAGGTTCTTATAGAAAGTATAAAATCAGATTATAATGATAAAAAGTTATTTGCAAAAAATAGAACATTAGAGCTTATGTGTGAAGATGAACCATTTTCTATAAGAGCAGATGGATATCTAGAAGAGCTTGAAAAACCTATAGATGAAAAAGAGCTTTATAAACATTATTTAGAAATATTAAAAACTAGTCAGATAGATATTATGGCTATAGGAAATTTAAAAGAGCAAGAGCTAAATAATTTAGCAGAGAAATATTTTGTTATAGAGAATAGAAATTATATAGAGAAAAATTTACCTTTTATAAAAAAAGAAGAGAATAAACCTAAATTTGTAGACGAAAATCAAAATATTACACAAGGTAAGTTATGTATGGGATTTAGATGTAATATAGAGGCTAACACTAAAGAATTTGTTAATCTTATGGTGGCTAATCAATTATTTGGTGGTTTTGCTGGTTCTTTACTTTTTAATAATATAAGAGAAAAAGAAAGCCTTTGTTATTATATAAATTCTTTTATTTTTATGTTTAAGGGGATAGTCCTTGTTCAAAGTGGAGTAGAATTTGATAGCTATGAGAATGTTTATAAAAAAGTATTAGAAAACTTTGAATATGTAAAAAATGGGCAATTTTCTGATGAAGATATGATAAGAGCTAAAAATTCTCTTATAAAGAGATATTTAGGAATGTTAGATAATAATACTTCTTGTCTTGATTATTATTATACTAGTTATCTTGCTAATATAGATAGAAAAATAGAAGATATGATAGAGCAAATAAAAAAAGTAGATAAAAAAGGAATAATAGAAGCCTTTGAAAAACTTTGGTTTGATATTTGTTATTTTATGAAAGGTGATAAAATTGATAGATAAAATTATATATAAAAAAATAGATGGAATAGACTTTTGCCTTATAGATAAAAAAGGTTATATAGAAAAACAAGCTATGATATGTTTTAAATATGGTTCTAGAGATAATAGGGTGTTGGAAAATGGTAAGAGTATTATATTTCCAGCAGGAGTTGCTCATTTTTTAGAACATAAAATGTTTGAGGACAAAAAGAAAAATACATTTGAAGTATTTAATGCTTTAGGAGCTAGTGTAAATGCTTATACTAATTTTGTGTCTACAACCTATTATTTTAGTGCTATAAATAATTTTGAAAAAAGTTTAGAAGAACTTTTATATATGGTTAGCAATCCATATTTTACTAAAGAGAATGTTGAAAAAGAAAAAGGTATAATAAAACAAGAAATAAAAATGTATGATGATGATGCATATTGGAGAGTATTTTTTAATCTTTTAAATATTATGTATGATAAAGAAAATCCTATAACAAAAGATATAGCAGGAAGTGTATCTGATATAGATAATATAGAAGAAGATATGCTTTATAAATGTTATGAAAATTTTTATACTAAAGACAATGCATTAGTTATATGTTGTGGAGATTTTAAAGATATAAATAGTATAGAAGAAATAATATGTAAAAACTTAAAGATTAAAGATAAAAAAACAATGAAAATAGAAAAATATGAAGAAAAAGATGAAAAAATAGAACAATTTGTAGATAAAAAAATGGAAATAAATCAAAAAATTTTCAATATAGGCTTTAAAAATAAAGAAAAAAATGGTAAAATAGAAGACAAGATAATTTCAAATAAGATAATATTAGATATTGTTTTTGGCAAAAGTTCAAAGTTTTATGAGAATATGTATGATAAAGGTTTAATAGATGATAGTTTTGGTTTTGACTTTAATTATTTTAGAGAAGACTTTTTTTCTACTTTTTCTGGATCATCTAAAAACCCTAAAGAGCTTAGCAAATATATAAAACAAGAGTTAGAATTTGTTAATCAAAAAGGCGTTTTGGCTAAGGATTTTGAAAGGATAAAAAATAAGCATTTAGCATCATATATAAGCAATTTTAATAGTATAGACTATGTAGTATCTACTTGTGCTGATTTTTTTGCTAATGGATTTAGTCTAAATTCTTATTTTGATTCTTTAAAAAATATATCAATAAATAATATAGAAAAGTTTGATACAAAAGAATATCTAAGTGTTATCTATTAAAAACTAGGGGGGATTATTGATGCCAGAGATATGGTTTCCAAATCTTGATATAGAAGTTATGCATTTTAATAGGATAGCTTTTACTATATTTGGAATTAACATATATTGGTATGGTATATTTATAGCTACAGGTTTAATTTTAGGCTTACTAGTTACATTAAATGAAGCTAAAAGGACAAATCAAGACCAAAATTTTTATATAGACTTAGTTATAGTAGGAGCTATAGTTAGTATTATTTGTGCTAGGATATATTATGTTGCTTTTTCTTGGGATTACTATAGGAACCATCTATCAGAAATATTAGCGATAAGAAATGGTGGTATAGCTATATATGGAGCTATAATAGGTGCTATAATAACAGCTTTTATATATTGTAAAATTAAGAAAAAGAAGGTTTTAAAGGTAACAGACACATTTTCTTTTGCTTTTGTTATAGGGCAAATAATAGGAAGATGGGGAAACTTTGCAAATAGAGAAGCTTTTGGAGGATATACAGATTCTTTATTTGCTATGAGATATTTAAAAGAGCAAGTAGCTAATATACCAAAAGATGTACTTGATAAAGTAGTAAATATAAATGGAACAGAATATATACAGGTGCATCCAACATTTTTATATGAATCTTTATGGAATGTAGGTGTTCTTATTATTTTATTTATAATAAGAAAAAGAAAAAGATTTGATGGACAACTTACGGCCACATATTTTATAGCTTATGGTATAGGAAGGTTTTGGATAGAAGGTCTTAGGACAGATTCTCTTATGATAGGTAATACTGGACTTAGAGTTTCTCAAGTTTTATCTTTATTATTAGTCATAGGATTTAGTATTTTTATGATTAAAAAATTTAGAGAAACAAAAATATTTGATGTAGAAAAATATTTAAAATTAAATAAATAAGGAGGTGTATTATAAAATTGATTTTACAAATAGAAAAAATAAAAACAGAACTAAGCTTTAGCATAGAAAAATACAGACAAAAATTAAATAATCAGATAAAAAATGAAGATGCATATATAGAAATATTAGAAACTAGTCAAGAACTTGATAAACTTATAAATCAATATATAAGATTTACTACATAGCAATTTTAGTTGCAAAGCTTTATAATATAACTGTAGATTTATTCTGCAGTTTTTTTATATCAAAAAAAGATTGTAGATATACTACAACCTTTTTTTATATAAATTTATATTAGTCATCTATATCAAAATCTCTAACAGTACCAGATATAGCGTCTACTTCTACTTCATAAATTTGAGTACCTTTTTTTATTTTAAATTCATAATCTGGTCTGTCATCATTATCATATATATCATCTTTAGACCAAATAACAGAACCACCACCAACAGCATTTAAAGCCACTTGTTGAGCTTTAGACTTAGATATCAATTTAGTATTATTATTTGTAGGTTTTTGAGATGTTGTTGCATTTGATGGAGTATTAGAAACAGGTGGAATATCTGTAGGTTCTCCATTATTTGTATTTGTATTATTATTTTTAGAGCTATTTATATATATAGTTTTTGTAGAAGAATCCCAAGAGATTTCATTTCCAAGAGCATCGCTAACAGTTCTTAGAGGAACATATGTTACACCATTACTAACAAATGCAGTTTTTCCTTTCCCAGTGTCTACTCCGTCTACAACTAATTTATTTACAGAATATACAGCTTCCATATTAACTCTATTGCTTGCTGCTATAGCAGATACAGAAGTAGTTAATATAGCACCTATTATAATACCACTTAAAAGTTTTTTCATAGTTTTACCTCCTAATTTTCTTTTCAACATATTAAACGTATAATTTTAAAAAAAGTTTGCAAAAAAATAAAAAAATTTAATCATCAATTTTTATTTTAAGAATAGTTCCATCTAAAGCATTTATTTTCACTTTATATATAAGATTATTTTTTAAGATTTTAAAACTATATTTTGCTTTATCATCATCATATAAGTCTTGTTCGTAAGAAATAATAGAACCATTACCAACTGCATCAAGAGCTATTTCTTTAGCCTCTTCTAAGCTTATATATATATTTTTATTTATAAGTGTAAATTTAAAATCATTTTTATTGTTTGGTATGTAAGTTAGATTGTCCATATGTTCTTCCGAATTAATACTATAAGGAGGTAGATCCGTAGGTTCTCCAGAGTTTATATCAGAATGAGGAAGATTTAGCTCAATTTTTTTTGCATAATTATGTTTAATAGAATTAAAATTACCTAATAAAATACTAATAGATGCACCTATAAGAATGCCAGTACTCAAAAGTGTAATTCCGGTTAAAAATTTTTTACCATTTTTATTATTACTATTATTATCGTTCATTTTTTCACCTTATTTCTTGAAATATTTTTATTATCTGTTATAATAAACGCATATACTTTAAAAAAGTTTATTTATTAATTAAAATATTTTGAAAAGGTGATTATATGAAAAAGTTTATTTTGAATATATTTTCTATAATCTTTATTATTATATTTTTATCACAAGATGTTTTAGCAAAAGAGATATTAGAAGAAGATATAGAAATTGCACCTAAAGTATTTGCCACATATAAGGCTAACAACCTTACAATAACAAGCTATACAAAAACTTGGACAAAGTCTATGCTTGAAAAATTATATATAGAGCTTTTAAATAATTTTCACGGTGATGAGTTATCTTATCTTAGTGATATATACTTATATCCAGACTCTCCAGAAGGGGTAAATGGTCTTTATTATGATAATATATATTTGCAAAATGGTGAGTATGTATTAGGAGAAAACTCTTGTATAAAACTTTTTAATGCTGATAGATATAATACTATAGAAAAGATAGCCTATAATCTTTCTCATGAATATGGCCATCATTATATGATTTATAATATTATGCAAAAAGAAAATATTTATTATCCAGATATAAGAAAAAGTAAATATTTTAAGATTAGAAATTTAGAAAATTATCCTGTGGTATGTGATGAAACTAAGAAAAATTATTTATATCATTGGGATATCTTAGAGCTAATGGCTGATGATTATGTACAGCTTTTGGGATCTTCTAATGCTAAAAAATCTTATGATTATAAGTCTATAGATGAGCTATTAAAAGAAGGTAAGCCACTTTATGATAATAAACTAGCTTTTAATCTAAGACCTCAAATAAATCCTTATCTTCCTCTTGCAGCAGATGTAGATGGTCTTTATAGCTATATATTATGGATTGGAGGCTTTACTTTAAAATTAGAAGCTCCTGAAAAACCTAAGTTAGATAAAATAGCAGTATATAAAAGTATTGATAATAAGCCTACATATAAAATAACTTTGCAAAAGCCACAAACAAAAGAAGTATTTGAATATACATTAGTTATATATCCTAAAAATAATCCATTTGTACCATATCCATTAAAAACATTTACTTCTAAAGAAAGTCCAGAAGTTATATTTGGAAGTTATGCAATAAAATCTAAAGATGGTAAAATAAAATCTATATCTCAAAATTTAGAAGGTGAATATACCTTAAGGTTATATATAAAAGATGATAGAAATTTTATCTATTCAACAAATCCTATTACATATAATTTTACAGAGCTTGCAAAGCATATAAATAAAGAAAAACCAAAACAACAATCTGAAAATAGTAAAGATAATACAAAACCTATAGGTCCAAGTAAAAAGGGATCTTTAGATAATATATTTCAAATTGTAGCAAAAAAACAAAAAATTTAAAAATTAATAAATAAAAGGTAAAGTATTATATTTATAACTTTGCCTTTATATAATATTTTAATATATAAGTTAATTTTTATATTTAAAATTTATAAATAATCTTTATAAGGAGGAAAAATTTTAGCAATATTTATTTTTAGATATAAAATATTTAAGAAACTTATTATATAAATTAATTTAAATGTAATAAAAATTTACACAATATTAATATTTTATTCAAAAAATATATGTATAATAAATTCATAGATAACAAAATTTTGGAGGATTTAATATGAGTGATAATAATTTAGATGATATAAATAAAAATATATTAGATGAGGAAGAGCTTAATTCTATGCAGACAACTCTTATAGATAATCAAAATCTTCAAATAAAAAATGATAATTTATCTTTAGAGAATCAAGAGCAAATATTAATAGAAGAGAAAAAAAGAAAAGAAGATGAGAAAAAAGCTCTTATATTACAAAAAAATCAAGAAAGAGAAAGACAAAAAAAAGAAAAAAGAAAAAGAGCATCTGCTATTGCTTTTAAATCAGGGATAGCTATTGCATCTTGTCTTTGTCTTGGTATAGGTATAGGAGCGGGTAATATAATATCTCAAAATATTATAGCTCAAAAAGAACAGGAAAATTTTAAATTTAATATATCTGAAGCAAAAGATGGTGAAGGACTTATTTTTGCATCCAGTAGTGCATCTTCATTATATAAAGAAGTGGGAGATTCTGTTGTAAATATATCTACAAAAGTTTCTGGTGGATTTTTCTCTCCAGAGCTACAAGATTATGGATCTGGTTCTGGTATAATATATAAAATAGATGGAGATAAGGTATATATAATAACAAATAATCACGTTATAGAAGGAGCACAATATGTTAGCGTGTCTGTAACTGGTAAGGAGCAAGTAGAAGCCACATTAGTAGGAACAGATCCAAGTTCTGACCTTGCCGTTTTATATGTTAGTAAAGCAGATTTAAATAAATCAGGAATAAAAAATATAACTGTTTCTAAATTTGCCGATTCTGATAAGGTTGAAGTAGGAGATTTTGTTTTCCCTATAGGAAATGCTTTAGGGCGTGGAAAGACTATGACACAAGGTATGATAAGTGCTCAAAATAAAGAAATAAATATAGATGGTAAAAATCTAACAGTTATACAGACAGATGCCGCTATAAATCCTGGTAATAGTGGTGGAGCTCTTATGAATACAGAAGGTGAGGTAGTAGGTGTAAATACTGCTAAGCTTTCTAGCGCTGCTATAGAGGGGATAGGCTATGCTATACCATCTAATATAGTTATAGATATTGCTAATCAAATAATAGAAAATGGATATGTGGAAAGACCTTATTTTGGAATAATAGGTAAAACTATAACAGAAGAAACTAAAAAAATATATGGTTTAAACTTCGATGGAGTTTTAGTTGTTCAGGTAGAAGAAGGAAGTAATGCAGAAAAATCAGGATTAAAATCTGGAGATATTATAATAAGTTTTAATAATCAGAATATCTCTTCTGTAGAAGATTTATCAAATGCTATAAAAAAATGTAAGGTAAATGATGTTGTTTCTTATGAAGTTATAAGAAATGGTTCGGAAAAAATTACATTAAAGGCTAATTTAACTTCTTCAAACACAAAATTTTAAAATTAAAAAATTATTTTAAATTGTTAACATTTAATTCATATTTTATTCATTAATTTAAGGTATTATATATGTATGGAGGATACGTTATGAATAACATTAATAATTCAAACGACAATAAGCCTACATTTTATCAAGAAGAAATACAAAAAAATAATAAAATAAAAAATATATTAAAAAAACCTTTTTTATTTATTATCTGTATAAGTTTATGTTTTGTAATAGGGATAGCATTTAGTTTTTCATTTGTTTTTATGAAAAATGTTGTTATACCACAATATGCAAACAAATCTCTTATAGACTCTTCAAGTGATAATGTAGTAGAAACTTCAAATAATATAGTGAAATATGCTATACAAAATGTTAGTCCTTCAGTGGTTAGCATTACAACTTTAAAAACAGAAAAGAATTTTTTTAATCAGACAGTAAAATCTGAAGGAGTTGGGTCTGGAATAATATTTCACAAGACATATGCAGAAGCTTTTGTTGTTACAAATTATCATGTAATAGAAAATGCCTCTTTAGTTGGTATAGCGATAGATGATAATGAGCCTATATCTGCCAAGTTAGTAGGAAAAGATGAAAATCTTGATTTAGCAGTTTTATCTATTAGCCTTGAAGATATGGACGTACAAGAAAGAAATAATATTCGTGTTGCAAAATTTGCATCTTCATCTAGTGTTAATGTTGGAGATTATGTTATAGCAATAGGCAATGCTATAGGTGAAGGGATAACTTCTACATTTGGTATTATAAGTTCCACTTCTACAGACATAGTTTCTAATAAACGAAAGTTAAACGTTATGCAAACTACAGCTGCTATAAACCCTGGGAATAGTGGCGGAGCTTTAATAAATCTAAACGGGGAAGTAATAGGAATAAATACTGCTAAGATAGCAGAGCAGGGTGTTGAAAATATAGGATATAGTATAGGTACAGAAAAAGCTATGCCTATAATAGAACAAATAATGAACCATTCAAACCCTCCAAGCCTTGGAGTTACAGTTACGGATGTTCCACAAGAGCTTAGCTATGAAGATATAGCAGGTGGAGCCTATGTTATAAAAATAAACAAAGGGAGTCCAGCTCATCTATCTGGTATAAAAACAGAAGATATAATAACTAGTGTAAATGAAGTTCCTATTCTTAGTTCTACTCAACTAGTAGAAGAAATAAAAAAACATAAAGAAAATGATGTTTTAAAGCTCAAAATAATCAGAAATGGGAAGCTTAAAACTATAAAAGTTAAGCTTACTTCAACAATAACTAAGCGTACAAGTTTTTAATTGATATAGATACTCCTCTCCTTTAGCCCAAAAGGGCTAACCTCAAAATTCTCTCTTTTCTAAGATTGTAGATATATTCTACAATCTTTTTTATTTAAAATTTATAAATATAGTTAAAAATTTAATTTTAAGTAATAAAAATTTTAGAAATATCCAATTAAAAATTTATTATAAAAAGGCCTAGAATTAATTCTAGGCCTTTTTATTTATTATTTAGGTTTTATTTTTTTCAAAAATTCTTCTTCAAACTCTAAAAGGCTAAGTATATTATCCATTTGACTAGATAATGAAATAGGAGTAAAAGTTCTTCTTCTCTCAAAGAAACCTTGGCAAGTTTGTATATATCTATCTGGAAAAGTTATAAGAGCATACAAAATAGGTAAAAGATTTCCGTCTATATAGTTTATTTTGGAATATGTAGTTAAAATTTCTTCTAGACTTGTTTTATTATCTTTATGTTTTTTTATATATCTAGATAAAAATCTGGCAATATCATATATAAAATGGTTTAAGTCTAAATTTTCCATTTGTGTAAGATATGCGTTATCACCTATAAATATGGCATCTTCTTTTGCTCTATTATAGCAGAGCATTTTATTTTTTCTAGCTAACTTATTTATATTTTGGTAGTTATATTTTAGTATGATTTCTAAAGAATTATTAGCTTTTTGATAAAAATAATTATAATTTTTTATAAAGTTTATTTCAAAATCTGTGAGATTTTTTTGTTTTGATACTAATTTTTTCATTTTAGCAAGACTATCTATTTTTTTCTCAAATATTTTAGCAAGGTCTATAAATTCTATATCATCATCATTTATATCATAGCTAAAACTTTGTACTAACTTGTGAAAATTAGCAAGTAGATTTATAGATTTTTCTAGATGAAGTTTGTTAGATAAGTCGCATTCTTCAAATGGATAATAATCTGTCATAACATATATATTATCTTCGCTTATGACATATGGGTTACCTTCTTTAGATAGATAATATTTATCAAGATTTTTAAAACCTTTATTTATAAGATATTCTTTTATATTATGTACAAAAATGATTTTATCGGTGCTTTGATTTATAGCTCTAATCATTTTTACACCTTTATCTGTTTTGCATATTAACATATATTTTTGTTTAAATACGTTTTTTGGATTAAAATTAAATTCTTTTACAAGGTTTAAAGTTATTTCGTCCATATTAGCACCTCCTCTATTATATAATACAATTTATCTTATGTTTTTTATTAAATAAATATTCTAAAAATATAAAGAAGAGTAAAAAAGGCTACAGGATTTCCTGTAGCCAATAATATATTATTTTCTTAAACCAAGCTCTGCTATAAGCTCACGATATTTAACTATGTCTTTATTTTTGATATAGTTAAGAAGACCTTTTCTTTGACCTACCATTTTTAAAAGACCGCGTCTTGAGTGGTGGTCTTTTTTATGAGTTCTTAAGTGGTCTGTGAGGTGGTTAATTCTAGCTGTTAATAAAGCTACTTGAACCTCTGGAGAACCAGTATCTTCTGCGTTTCTACCAAATTTTGCAACGATTTCTTTTTTGTTAAATTCCATAATAAACCTCCATAATATAAGATAACTCCTAATGCTAAGAAGAGGTTGGAGTATCCTGCTTCTGAACATAGGTTTTTACATATTTTATCATATATAACATATAAATTCAAGTATAAATAAAATTATTTTTATTTTTACAAATATTTTTATTTATGTTATAATATCCTTGTATTTAACTAGACAATAAAGTTTGGAGGTAATACTTATGAAAGCATATTTAAAATCTATAATGGATAGAGATCCAGCTTGTAGAAATAGTTTTCAAGCTTTGTTTTATCCAAGTGTACACGCTATGTTTTGGTATAGAATAGCTCATTTTTTATACAAAAAAGGATTTAAGCTTTTTGCAGAGCTTATTATGTTTATAGTAAGAGGTATTTTAAATATAGAAATACACCCACAAGCTAAAATAGGCAAGAGATTTTTTATAGACCACGGAACAGGTGTTGTGATAGGAGCTACTAGTATAATAGGAGATGATGTTACTATATATCACGGAGTAACTTTAGGAAGCAATAAATATACAAAAGGAAAAAGACACCCAACAGTAGAAGATAAAGTAGTAATAGGGGCAGGTGCTAAAATACTTGGCAATGTTACTATAGGTGAGGGAGCTAAAATAGGAGCTAATGCTGTAGTTTTAAAAGATGTTCCAGCTTATAAGGTAGCAGTTGGAATACCTAGTGTTATAAAATAGGAGGAATTATTATGAAAATATATGAAAATTTAACAGAACTTATAGGTAATACGCCTTTATTAAAACTTAACAAATATAAAGAAAAATATAATCTTAAAGCAGATATTTTAGCTAAGCTAGAATATTTTAATCCTTTAGGAAGCGTAAAAGATAGAGTTGCTTATTCTATGATAAAAGATGCTGAAGAAAAAAATATTATAAATAAAAATTCTACAATAATAGAACCTACAAGTGGTAATACAGGTATTGGGCTTGCTTTTGTATGTGCATCTAGAGGATATAAGTTAATTCTTGTTATGCCAGAGAGTATGAGCATAGAAAGAAGAAAACTTGTTAAAGCTCTTGGTGCAGAGGTTGTTCTTACAGAGGCAAAATCTGGAATGAAAGGTGCTATAGCTAAGGCTAATGAGCTAAATAAAGAGATAGAAAACAGTATAATATTACAACAATTTGACAACAAGGCTAATCCTAAAGCCCATAGAGAAAGTACTGCTCTTGAAATATTAAATGATACTGATGGAAATGTAGATATAGTAGTAGCTGGTATAGGTACTGGAGGAACTATAACAGGGATAGCACAAATTTTAAAAGAAAAAAATAAAGATATAACTATAATAGGAGTAGAGCCAGAAAATTCTCCTATAATAACTGAAAATAGAGCAGGAGCCCATAAGATACAAGGTATAGGAGCAGGTTTTATTCCTTCTATATTAGAGCTTGGGCTTATAGATAAGGTTATGACAGTTTCTAATGAGGAAGCTATAGAAACTGCTAGAGAGCTTGGAAAAATAGAAGGAGTATTAGTTGGGATATCATCTGGAGCTAGTGTATGCATAGCTAGAAAACTTGCAGAGCTTGAAGAAAATAAAGGAAAAAATATAGTAGCTATTTGTCCAGATACAGGAGAAAGATATTTATCTACAGAACTTTTTGAATAAAATATATAAAAAGCCATATTGAAATTTTCAATATGGCTTTTTTAATATTAAATTATTATATTTTATATTTTTCACATATAGATTTAAATTCATCTGAAGATTTAAAAGAAGAAAATTCTATACCTTTAGCATTAAGATTAGTATATACTTCTTCTAAGAATAGAGGAACTTTTTTAGCGTCCATATCACAGATGATATCTCCAAGTTTAGCATTATCTACAGCAAAGCTACCTCCAACGTGTAACTCATATGCATCAGATATAGCACCATCTATCATTTTTCTTTTGCCAGCAAATCCTATTTCTACAGATTGATGTCTACCACAAGAGTTAGGGCAACCAGAAATATGGATAGAAGGTAATAAGTCTTTGTTTAATCCTTTTTCTTCAAAATGTTTTAATATAGATTTTAATAAAGTTTGGCTTTCTGCAAGTCCTATTTGACAAACAGGAACACCTATACAGCTTAAGCTATGAGAAAGTCTTGTTGTTTGATTATATGTTTTGCAAAGCTCTAAAAGGTTAGAAGCTTCTTTACAAGTAAGATTATTTACATATATGCTTTCTTCCATAGATAAAATAGCTTTACCACATTCTGAAGATAAAACAAAGTCTAACACTTTAGCAAAATCATCAGAAGCTAGGATACCACCAACAGGTTTAACAATAACTGTATATCTACCTTCTTGTTTTTGAGCTATAACATTTATATTTTCTTCTATAGAGCCTTCTTGTGAAGAAGGAATAACTGTTTCGCTAGCTTCTTCTACTTTTAAATTAAGATCTTTAGATTTATCTACATATTGTTGATATAAAGATAAGAATTCTTCTTGTCCTTTTTCTTGAAGGATATATCTAATTCTGGCTTTATTTCTATTTTCATAGTTTCCGTGTTCTTTAAATAGATTAACAAGAGCATCTACATAGTATAAAATTTCTGTAGGTTCTATAAGATAAGGAAGCTCTGCTCCAACTTGAGGGCTTTTTCCAAGACCACCAGCTATAAATACTCTAAAATATTTTTTGTCATCTTTTATAGTTGCTAAAAACCCAAGGTCTGTCATAGTAGCCACAGATAAATTACTAATTCCATTAGAAAATCCTACTTTTACTTTTCTAGGAAGAACATATGTGTCCATTCTTTCTAAGAAATAGTTAGTAGCATAGTTTGCATAAGGTGTAACATCAAAGGCTTCTCCTTTTTCAACACCAGATAGAGGAGATGAAGTAACATTTCTTGGGAAATTTCCACCACAACCAAAACCTATAAGATTTTTTTCTATTGTTTCTTTAAAAATAGAAATAACAGCATCTAGACTAAGTCCGTGGAACTGAACTGCTTGTCTTGTACTAAGATGAACAGAATTAATTTTATAATTTTTTATAAGGCTTTTTACGATTTCTATAGATTCTTTATTAAAAACACCAGAAGGAATTTTTATACGTATCATAAATGTTTGTCCGCCACGTTCTGCATAGATACCAAATTTTCCAGAAGCTTTTTTAAAATCATGCAGGCTTATTTCTTTGTTTAAAAATTGTTTACCTTGATTATGCAAAATCTCTATTTGTTCATTTAAATAATTTTTTAATTTTTCCATAGTATAGATCAATCTTAAATATTAAGATAGCTCCTTTCCTTTTATGATATATTTATAAATATAATTATAATACTACAACCTTAAAAGTCAAGCTTTTATATGCTATATACGTAAAAAATATACTAAAAATATTGAAATCATATACAAATCATATTTAGATATGTTTTTTAATATAAAAATACATTATTATTATTTATAATATGTACAAGATTATACTTTAAGCTATTGCAAATAATAATTTAATAATATATACTGTAATGAGTATAAAAGTTTGCAATATGAAAATAATTTAAAATAGTACCAATTTTTATTATTAATATAATATATTTTGGTAGTATTATTTTTGATTTTAATAATAAGAAAGGGGGATATTTTTGATAAATTTAAAAAGAGGTGTATATTTGTTTTTTACCATAACAATAGTTTGCTTTATATTTTATAATTCTTTACAAAATGGACAAAGTTCTTCTGAAGCTAGTGCATTTGTATTAAATCTTATTAATGATATTTTAAATTTTTTTAATATAAATTTTTCTTTTACTGGGCATTTTATTAGAAAACTTGCTCATTTTGTAGAATTTTTTACATTTGGTTTTTTTCTTATTCTTACATTTAATTCATTTAGCAAAAATATATTTAAAAGTTTAGGATTTCCTTTATTTTTTGCTATTTTAGTTCCAGTTATAGATGAATATATTCAAATATATTTTTTAGGAAGAAGTTCAAGTGTAAAAGATGTATTATTAGATTTTAGTGGAGCTAGTACAGGAATTTTTTTAATTCTTTTTGTATTATGGATTATTAGACTAAAAAATAAAAATAAATATATATTTAATTATTAGGAGTATAAATTATGGAAGAAAAATTAAATAGCTTAAATTCTATGCAAAAAAAGGCCGTTATAAATTCTGAAGGGCCTTTGCTTATTCTTGCAGGAGCAGGTTCTGGTAAGACTAGAGTATTAACACATAAAATAGCATATCTTATAGAAAATGGAGTTAGAGCTTTTAATATCCTTGCTATAACTTTTACAAATAAAGCTGCTAAAGAGATGAAAGAAAGAGTATGTGCACTTAGTTCAGAGGGTTCTATGGTTTTAGTATCTACTTTTCATTCTTTATGTGTTAGGATATTAAGAAGAGATATAGAGGCTATAGGATATAATAAAAATTTTACTATATACGATGCTGATGATAGCGAACGAGTTATAAAAGAAATAATAAAAGATTTTAAAATAGATGAGAAAAAGATAAGTGCTAAATATATAGCTTCTAAGATAAGTAGCCAAAAAGATAAGCTTATTTCTCCAGAAGAATTTGAACAAAAAAATTATACAGATTTTAGAGAGAAAACAGCTATAGAAGTTTATAAAGAATATCAAAAGAGATTATTTAATAATCAAGCTTTAGATTTTGATGATTTGATTTATAAGACTGTTGAACTTTTTACAAAATGTGAGGATATATTAGAAAATTATAGAGAAAGATTTAGATATATTTTAGTTGATGAATATCAAGATACTAGCAAAGCACAGTATGAGCTTGTAAAATTACTTGCCCAAAAATATAGAAATATTTGTGTTGTTGGAGATGATGACCAGAGTATATATGGCTGGAGAGGAGCAGATATTAGCAATATACTAAATTTTGAAAAAGATTTTGAAGAAGCTAAAACTATAAAACTTGAACAAAATTATCGTTCTAGCAAAAAGATTTTAAATACGGCAAATTTTGTTATTAAAAACAATTTTGGAAGAAAAGAAAAAAGCCTTTGGACTGAAAATATAGATGGTGAAGATATAAATTATATAACTTTAGAAAATGATAAAGAAGAATCCAAGTTTATAGCAAATGAAATAATAAACAAAAGAAAAGAAGGCTATAAGCTTAAAGATATGGCTATTTTATATAGAAAAAATGCTTTATCTAGGGTATTAGAAGAACAGCTTATGTTTTTATCTATTCCTTATAAAATTTATGGAGGGTTAAACTTTTATTCCAGAAAAGAAATAAAAGATATTTTAGCATATTTAAGAATATTATTAAATCCTAAAGATTCTGTATCTATAAGAAGAATAATAAATGTTCCTAAAAGAAATATAGGAGATGTAACTATAGGTAAAATCATAGATTATTCAAATGAAGAAAATATTAGTTTTTATACTGCTATGAAAAATGTGGATAAAATAGAAGGACTTGGCAAAAAACAACAAGAAATTTATAAGTTTTTAGATATAATAGAAGAGCTTAGAGAAGATATGCTTAATATGTCAGTATCTAATCTTATAAAAAGCGTATTACATAAAACAGGATATTTAGAAGATTTAGAAAAACAAGCTAAAAAGGAAGCAGAGGCAAGAATAGAAAATCTTAGAGAGTTTATAAGCAAGGCAGTAGAATTTGAAAATGTAGAAGATGAGAGAGAAAAAAATCTTATAAACTTTTTAGAAGATATTGCTCTTGTAGCAGAAGCAGAAGAAAGAGATGAGGAGCAAGATTTTGTAAGCCTTATGACAGTACATACTTCTAAGGGACTAGAATTTCCTATTGTGTTTTTAGCAGGATTTGAAGAGGGAATTTTTCCAATATCTTCATCTTTTATGGGGACAAGCCCAGAAGAGCTAGAAGAAGAAAGAAGACTTTTATATGTTGCTATAACAAGGGCAAAAGAACTATTATATATAACAAATGCTAATACTAGGTTACAAAACGGGGAATTTAAGAGAATGTTTCCTTCTAGTTTTTTTAGGGAGATGCCTAAAGAGTATATCAATAATATACAGCCTAAAAAGGCTCAAAATATAAGGCTATCTAACAATGTATCTTCAACAAACAGTAGCGTAGGAAAATATAGACCAAAGCCAGCTTATAAGCCAGATGTATCTAGTTATCTTAAAAAGCAAATGCCTATATCTAAAAATGCAAGCATAGATTTTGAAGTTGGAGATTATGTAAGACATTTTAAATTTGGAGAAGGGAAAGTTTTAAGCATAAGTCCATCTGGTGCAGATTATGAAGTGGACGTAGAATTTGGAAATGGAACAGTTAAAAAGCTTATGGCTAATTTATCTAAGCTTAAAAAAATATAAGGAACAAAAAAATATAGCCCCACATAGTATAAAATATGATTTTTTTGGAGGGGCTATATGTCTAAATATATAATAAGAGGGGCTAGAGCTTTAGAGGGAAATGTAAGTATAAGTGGGGCTAAAAATTCTGTTTTACCTATTCTTGCATCTAGCCTTTTAAATAGCGGTATATGCGTTATAAAAAATGTTCCTATGTTATCAGATACAAAGGTTTCTTTAGATATATTAAAAAGCTTAGGCTGTAAGATAGATGTTATGGGAAATACAGTTGTTGTAGATTCTAGGACATTGGAAAATGATAAGGTTTGCAAGGATTTAGCTTGTAAGATGCGTTCTTCTATTATATTTTTAGGTTCTATTCTTGCAAGATGCAAAAGCGCTAAGATATATGAACCTGGAGGGTGTAAGCTTGGCAAAAGACCTATAGATTTTCACATAAAAGCGCTTAAAAAGCTTGGAGCTATTATAGAGCAAGATGATGATGATATGATAGTAGCTAGTTTAGAGAAAATAAAATCTTGTGAGATAAGCTTACCTTTTGCAAGCGTTGGTGCTACACAAAATATAATATTAGCTAGCATATTTTCAGATGGAAAAGTTGTTATAAAAAATAGCGCAAAAGAGCCAGAAATAGTAGATATGGTAAAATTTCTTAGGCAGATGGGAGCTGATATAACAGGAGAGGGAACAGATAAGATAACTATAAAAGGCGTAAGCAAGCTTAAAGAATATTGCGAATATACTATTATGCCAGATAGGATAGAAGCGGGAACATTTTTATGTATGACTGCTATAACAGGGGGCAAAGTTTTATTAGAAGGAGCTAATCCAAATCATCTTTTATATGTTATAAAAGAGCTAGAAAAAACAGGGTGTAGCTTTTTATTAAAAGAAAATGAAATACTTTGTGATGCCCCTAAAATTATAAAACCTATAAAATTTTTAGAGACAAAGCCTTATCCGTATTTCCCTACAGATATGCAAGCACAGTTTGTAAGCCTTATGTGTATTGCAAATGGAGAAAGTATAATAAAAGAAAATATATTTGAAGCTAGAAATAAGCATATATCGGAACTAAGAAAATTTGGAGCAGATATTAAGGAAAAAGATAATATATTTAAAATAAATGGTAAGAAAGAATTTCTAGCACAAGAAGTTGAAGCTAAAGAGCTAAGAGGAGGAGCAGCTCTTATTACCATGGCTCTTTATATAGATGGACAAAGTACGATAAATGGAGCATCTTATATAAGACGTGGATATGAGAATATACAAGATAAGCTAACAAGCTTAGGAGCGGATATAAAATATATCAAAAGCTAGGTGAAGAACAATGAAAAAGATATATATATATATATTAGGCACAGTAACATTAGTAGCATTTAGTTTTATGCTACTAATGTTATCGCCTTGGCTAAATATACAAAATATAGAAGTAAGAGGAATTAAACTTTTAGATGAGGCTACAGTTATTAAAGAGCTTAAGTTAGATAAACCTACAAACATACTTGCTATAAATAGTGTTGTGGCTAAAAGGCGAATGAAAAATAATTATTATGTAGAAGATATAAATATAATAAAAAAATTTCCTAATAAGATAGTTGTTGATGTAAAAGAAAGAAGACTTATAGGCTATATACCTTGTATAGATAATTTTTTATATATAGATACACAAGGGCGAGTTATAGATTCTAGGCCAGATTTTAAAGAGCCTTTACCTATAATATATGGATTAAATTTTGATAAATTTACAATAGGTAAGATATTAGAAACAGAAAATGAAGAAGCATTTTTTGTAGTTATGGAGATAGTAGCAAATATAGAAGAAAAGCAAAATATAAAGGGGATAAATAAGATAGATATATCAGATTTTAATGATATACATTTATATACAGATAAGCTAGATATCTTTTTAGGGGATAGCGAAGAGATAAATATAAAAATAAATATTTTAGATGCTATACTTAAAAAATTTAAGCCAGAAGAGAAAGGATTTTTGTATATAAATGATATTAACAAAGCTCCAATTTTTAAATATATGACTTAATTTATAATATTTTACTTGAAATTTTTTAAAAACAAAGTATAATATTAAAATAGGGATAAATATAAATAAATTTTAAACAAGTTTATAAATAAATTGAATTTTAAAAAAAATGATATATAATTGTATTAATAAAAATATGATTTAGGAGGGTTATATTTTGATAGGTCTAGAAAATATAAACAATGAAGAAGAAAAAATTATTGTTATAGGCGTTGGTGGTGCTGGAAATAATGCAGTAAATAGAATGGTAGAATTTGGCGCAAACGACATAGAGTTTATAGCAATAAATACAGATAGACAAGCTCTTAACAAAAGCTTAGCCCAAAAAACTATAGTTATAGGAGAAAAATCAACAAGAGGACTTGGAGCAGGTGGTAACCCGGAAGTAGGTAGGATAGCAGCAGAAGAATCTAAAGACGACATAGCTCAAGCTATACAAGGTGCGGATATGGTTTTTGTTACGGCTGGTATGGGCGGTGGAACAGGAACAGGAGCAGCGGCGGTTGTTGCTAGCATAGCAAAAAGCCAAGGAGTTCTTACTGTTGCCGTTGTTACTAAGCCTTTTAATTTTGAAGGCAAAAAAAGAGCTTTAAATGCTATGGAAGGTATAGAAAAGCTTAGAGAGAGCGTAGATACACTTATTGTTATACCTAACGAGCGTATCTTAGATATAATAGAAGATGATGTAACTCAACAAGAAGCTTTCCATAAAGTAGATGAAGTATTAAGACAAGGTGTTACTGGTATAGCAAATATTATTAAAAATCCAGCAGAAATCAATGTTGACTTTGCCGATGTTACAACTATTATGAAAGATAAAGGATATGCTCATCTTGGTGTTGGAGAAGGTAGTGGCAAAAATAAAATACAAGATGCAGTAAATGAAGCTATAAATAGTCCACTTTTAGAAACTTCTATAGAGGGAGCAAAAAGCCTTCTTATAAATGTAGCAGGAGGTCCAGACTTAGCTCTTAAAGAGATAAATAGAGGGGTATCTAGCATTACTGATATGCTTGATATATCTGCTAATATAATATATGGTTCTTCTATAGAGGAAAACCTTAAAGATAGAGTAATTATAACAATAGTAGCTACAGATCTTAAAGATGTTGACGAACCTCAAATATCTTCTAATACAGCAAATATACCAAATCAAAATACTTACATACCAAATAATAATCCTTCTATGCAACAAGGAATGCAACAACAATATATGTATTCTCAACCACAACAACATATGCAACCACAACAACAGGTGCAAATGCAACAACACCAAACAGATCAAGCTCCTATAAATCATACTCAAGAACCAGTTTTTAAAAACCAAGAACAAAGCAATAACTATGGTTTAAATAGAAATAATGAACATCAAGAAACAACAGGAGGAAAACTTAATATTCCTACATTTCTTAGAAAACATAGATAATATTAATTAAGGCATTAGATTTAGTCTATGCCTTTTTATTTTTTAAAATTTGTGGATAATATAACATTTTTATACATATATAAGATATAGTTTACTAAAAATATGAATAAAATTAAAAAAATAGTAAATTCTAAACATAGGTAAAAATTATGGAGGGATTTGTATGAATAAAAAAATATTTATATGTTTAGTTTTAAGTTTTTGCCTTATTTTTAGCTCTATTGTTTTTGCAAAGGAGCAAGAAGCTAATAACCAAAATTTAGACATAATGGCAAAAGCGGCTATACTTATGGAACAGACTACGGGGGAGGTGCTTTATGAAAAAAATCCAGATGAGAGATTATCCCCAGCTAGTGTTACTAAGGTTATGACTTTATATCTTATATATGAGGCTATAGAACAAGGCAAGATAAAATGGGACGATGAGGTAAGTATTAGTGAATATGCTTCTAGTATGGGAGGTTCTCAAATATTTTTAGAACCTAACGAAAAGCAAACAGTAGAAACTTTGACTAAATCTATAGCTATAGCTTCTGCTAATGATGCGGCTGTTGCTATGGCAGAGCATATATCAGGAAGCGAAGAAAAGTTTGTAGAGCTTATGAATAATAAGGCAAAAGAGCTCGGAATGAAAAATTCTAACTTTGAAAATGCTTGTGGACTTGATACACAAACAACAAATCATTATATGAGCGCTAGAGATATAGCTATAATAAGCAGGGAACTTATGAGCAAATATCCTCAAATAAAAAATTTTACTACAAGATGGCAAGATACTATAGTGCATAAGACTAAAAATGGAGAAACAGATTTTGGACTTACAAATACTAATAGGTTATTAAAAACTTATGAAGGGGCAACAGGACTTAAAACAGGTTCAACTCAAAAGGCTCTATACTGTTTATCAGCAACAGCAGAAAGAGACGGACAATCATTAGTAGCAGTTATTTTAGGAGCTCCAGACCCTAAGGCTAGATTTAATGAAACAGCTAAGCTTTTAGACTATGGATTTGATAATTTTAAAGTATTAACTGTGGATAAAAAAGGAAAAGAAATAGGTAAAACTAATGTGTATAAGGGAAATATGCCTTTTGTTATAGGTGAGCTTAAAGATGATGTAAATTTTGTTGTGAAAAAAGATAAAATAAAAGATATAGAAACAAAAGTAGAAATGATAGAAAATATAAGTGCTCCTATAAATAAAGGTGCAAAGTTAGGAGAGGTTATTTATTTTAGCGATGGCAAAGAGCTAGGCAGAGCAGAAGTAGTAGCTAGAGATAAAGTAGATAAAGCTACTCTTATAGATACATTAAAAAATCTTATAATAGATTGGGTTGCATAACAATAGACTTGATTTTATATTATAGTTAGTATAATATAGGTTTATATTAGTTTAACACACAAATTTTATTTTGTGTGTTTACATAATTTAGGGGGCAATATGTTTATATTTTTAAAAAATCTTTTAAAAAAAACATTAGAAAATGAGCTTATGCTTATGGCAAATGCTCTTACATATAAATTACTTCTTTCTATATTTCCTTTTATAATATTTCTTATGACTTTAATAGGATTTTTTAAGTTAGATTTTACAGGTTATATACTTCAGATAAATAATTCTTTACCAAAGCCAATAGCAGCTCTTTTAAATCTTTTTTTAGAAGAAGTTATAAACACTAAAAGTGTTAGTCTTTTATCTACAAGTTTTTTAGTTAGTATATATAGTGCATCTACTGGATTTAATTCTATTATACAAGGGCTTAATAGAGCTTATGAGCAACATGATGAAAGAAATTTTTTTATAAAAAGATTAACTAGTGTTATGCTTGTTTTTATATTTGCGATTTTAGTTAATATGTCTTTGCTTATATTTATATTTAGTGATAATATAGAACTTCTTATACTTAAATATACAACTTTAGAGTTTATACCATATTTTTTAGATAGCTTATTTTTACATTTTTTTGTAGCACTTGTGCTTCTTATTATGGTTCTTGTTATTTATAAAATATCTATATGTAAAAAGGTAAGTTTAAGACAGATTTTGCCAGGAGCCTTGTTCTCTGTTGGATTTTGGCTTATATTATCTAAAGTATTTAATATATATGTAAATAATTATTCTAAGTATTCTAAGATATATGGTAGTATTGGGAGTATATTTGTTCTTGTTATTTGGCTTAATATGATTTCACTAGTTCTTTTAGTAGGAGGGCAAATAAATGCTATATTAGAAAAAAGTAAAATTGAAAAATGTTGAAAGAAAAGATAATATGTGTTAAAATAATAAAATATATTAATAAAAGCTTTTAAAATATATATTTTGATATTTTTTGTTTTTTATAATATTTGATAAAATATACATAAAATAGTAAAATATTATTATATAAAAATATACTAAATTTATTATTTTGAGAAGAGATTACTTCTCTTATGTTAAGGAGATATTATGTTAAATTCTGAAAATCAGATAGATATTACAAAAAATATTAAAATGATAGAAATATTAAAAGGGCAGATATTAGCTGGTGTGTCTGACTTACATAACAGCTTTATAGATATAGATAGCGATACTATGGATAAAATGGAAATATTTGCTGACCTTACTATTCTTATATATATTTTAGCAAAAAAGCTTGGGATAAGTCCAGAAGCACTTTTTGTAAAGATAAACAAAAAGCTAAAGCTTGGGGCTTTAGATGAAACAGATATTTTTAACGAAGATGTTAAAGAGCTTTTAAGATATTTTAACAAACTATAATTTTTATTTTTCTTAATCTTTTTATAAAGATTTTATAAGAGAGGTTTTGTTATGAGAGTTTTTGATGAAATACCCTTTCCAGTTTTACAAGTTTCTTTAGATGGTAGCTTCATTTGTTATAATATTAAGTTTGAAGAAAATATTTTACCATATTTTGATTGTAAAGGTAATATATTAGATTTTATGCCAGATTTTCCATTTGATGGTGAAAGAGAAATAAATATAAATAAAAAAGATTATAATCTTTTAGTTAAAAAGGATACAGATAAATATAATATATTTTTTCAGGAGTTAAAAAGGCTTGATAAATATAAGACTATGGTAAGCCTTATATTTATAGATAACTATGAAGAAGTTTTAGATACTATGGAAGAATTTAGGCATCCTCTTATCCTTGCTATAGTAGATAGAAAAATAAAGAAGATGGCTAAAGAGCTTGGAGGAATTGTACGTAAATTTGAAAAAGATAAATATATATTTATATTATCTCAAGACAAGCTAGAAGAATTAAAAGAAAATAGATTTGAAATATTAGATAGTATAAGGGAAGTGGATATGGGAAATACTATTCCATTTACTCTTTCTATTGGTATAGGTATAAATGGAAATAGCCTTGATGAGAATATGGAATTTGCTAGAGTTTCTATAGATTTTGCTCTGAGCAGAGGTGGAGACCAAGTTGTTATAAAAGATGGAGAGGTTTATCAGTTTTTTGGAGGACACGCAAAAGAGGGTAACAGAAATTCAAGAGTAAGAGCAAGAGTAAAAGCTTATGCTCTTAGCGAGCTTATAGAAGATGCTACAAATGTTGTTATTATGGGGCATAAACATACAGACCTTGACTGTATGGGAGCTGGAATAGGAGTGTATTCTATAGTGTCTGCTTTTGAAAAGCCTTGTAATATTGTGTTAAATGAGGTCACCTCATCCGTGAGTTATCTCTACCAAAGAGTGATAGAAGATGAGAAATATAAAAATGCTTTTGTATCATCAGAAGAAGCGCTTAAGTTAATAAATAGAAAAACATTATTAATTATAGTTGATGTATATAAAGATAGCCTTTGCGAATGTCCAGAGATTATAGAAAAAGCTAAAAAAATAGTAGTTTTTGATCATCACAGAAAAGGTGTTGAATATATAGAAAAAGCGGTGCTTACATACCATGAACCTTATGCATCTTCTACTTGTGAGCTTATAACAGAAATGCTTATGTATATGAATAAATCTATACCTATAAAACCTTTAGAAGCTGATGCTATTCTTGCTGGCATAATAGTAGATACTAAAAATTTTGCATTTAAAACTGGTATAAAAACTTTTGAATCGGCAGCTTTTTTAAAGAAAAGAGGAGCAGACACTATAAGAGTTAAAAAGTTATTTAAAAATAGTCTAGATTGCTATAATGCAAGAGCTAATGTTATAAAACATATGAAAATATATAGAGATAATATGGCTATTGCAGTATTAGAAGAGAAGACGGAAAATCCTCTTCTTGTGGTTGCACAAGCTTGTGATGAATTACTTAACATAGATAATATAAATGCTAGCTTTGTTCTTTGTAAGCTAGAAGATTATATATCTATAAGCGCTAGAAGCTTTGGTGAGATAAACGTACAAATAATAATGGAAAAACTTGGCGGAGGTGGGCATCAGTCCATATCTGCTACACAAATAAGAGATGTTTCTATAGAAGAGGCAGAGCTTATGTTAAAAAATGCTATAGATGAATATTTCAAGGAGGAAGAATAATGAAAGTTATATTATTAGAAGATGTAAAAGGCGTAGGAAAAAAAGATCAGATTATAAATGCTAATGACGGATATGCTAAAAACTTCTTATTACCTAAAAAGCTTGCAGTTTTAGCAGATAAAAATAATCTTACAAAAATGGATAATATCAAAAAAATAGAAGATGCTAAAAAACAAGAAGAATATGAAAAAGCAGTAGAAGTTGGTAAAAAAATAGAAGAGAAAACTCTTGTTATTTCAGCTAAACTTGGAACAAATGGTAAACTTTTTGGAACTGTTACTAATAAGGAGCTAGCAGAGGCTATTAAAGAGCAAATAGGCGTTGAAGTTGATAAGAAAAAAATAAGCTTATCAAGCCCTATAAAAACTTTAGGAGAAAAAGAAGCAGTAGTAAAACTTCATCCTAAAGTTAGTGTAACTTTAAAAGCTAGCATTGTAGAAGCAAAATAGATATGGAAAATAAAGATAAAAATTTTGAAACTTTACCAAATGATATAGAAGCAGAACAGGCCGTGCTTAGTTGTATGATATTTGATGCAGATGGGATATCTATGGCCTATGAGATGCTAAAACCAGAAGATTTTTATAGATTAGAGCATAAGCAAATATTTGAAGCTATAGTTGATATGTATTCTCAAGGGCAAATGGTAGATATTATAACGCTTAAAAATAAGTTAGAGATAAAAAAAGTTTTAGAAAAAGTAGGAGGCTATGATTATTTAGTAGAACTATATAACATAGTCTCTACAAGTGCCTTTACTAAGCAATATGCTAATATAGTAAAAGAAAAGGCTAAAAGAAGAAGGCTTATCAAAGTTGCTAAAACTATAAATAATCTTAGTTTTGATGATAGTAAAAGTGTAGAAAATATAATAGAAAATTCTGAAAAGCTAATAGCAGACCTTGGGGCAGATGAAGGGATAGAAGACTTTTCCCCTATATCCGAGGTTCTTACAAAGTCTTTAGAAAAGATAGAATTTTTATCTAAGACTAAAAAGAAAATTACAGGTATAGAAACTGGATTTACAGATTTTGATGCAAAAACGGCAGGACTTCAAAATTCGGATTTTATACTTATAGCTGGTAGACCATCTATGGGTAAAACGGCCTTTGCCATAAATATAGCACAATATGCATCTGTTAAGAAAAATATTACTACTGCTATATTTAGCCTAGAGATGTCTAAGGACCAACTTGTAAATCGTATGATATGTTCAGAAGCTTCTATAGAGGCTCAAAAACTTAGAACCGGGGATATAAATGATGAATGGTATAAGATAGTAGATGCAGTTAGTACTTTATCAGATGCACCTATATATATAGATGATAAGACTTCTATATCTATACCAGAGCTTAGAGCAAAATGTAGAAGGCTTAAAAAAGAAAAAAATCTTGGACTTGTAGTTATAGACTATCTTCAGCTTATGAATGGATATGGCAAAAGCGAGAATAGACAACAAGAGATATCTTCCATATCTAGAGCATTAAAAGGGCTTGCTAGAGAGCTCGATATACCTATTATAGCTCTATCACAGCTTAGCAGGGCAGTAGAGCAGAGAAAACCTCCAAAGCCTATGTTATCAGACCTTAGAGAGTCTGGAGCTATAGAGCAAGATGCCGACCTTGTATGTTTTTTATATAGAGAAGAATATTATAATCCAGAAACTGAAAAAGTAGGGCAAGCAGAGCTTATAATAGCTAAGCAGAGAAATGGTTCTGTTGGGACCGTTAATCTTAGTTGGGATGGTAGATATACAAAATTTGGAGATTTGGAAAGACAATATATAGATATATAAAAGGCATAGCGTTTTTATATAAAATGCTAGGCCTTTTATTATTTTAAAAATTATTTTATTAAAATTTACCATTCTTTTCCTAATTTAAATGATATAAAAAATCCTATAATACCTAATATAATAGCAAGTATTATGCTAAATAAAGGTATGGAAGAGCCTTGATAACTTGCGTATGTCATAGGGTCTTTAAATATAGAAAATATAGAACCAAAGATAAGCCCTAATATAGAAAAGTAAGTAATAGAAAAGTATCTGTCTAAAAGAAATGCTATAAGTTTAGAAACGACTATAACGCCTACTATAATACCTATGCCGGCTACAAAAAGCGTTATAAAAGAGCTAGAAGTTATAATATATTTTACACAAGCAAAAAAGCCTTCTGTAGATATTAGTTTAAGACCAGATATTACTGTAGATATAAAACTGCTTATAGAAGTTAATATTATATTGTATATACCAAGAAGAACCATAACAAAAGAGCCACTTATCCCTGGGACAACCATAGCTGCACTAGCTATCATATTAAATATAAACATTTTTATAAGAAAGAAAGCAGAAAGGCTAGTAGATGTAGCTACTGAAGTAGGTTCTTTCATAAAAGAAATAAAAACAACTATAAGAAAGCTAATAAGACTAGCTATGTAGTATATAGGTTTTATTTCTTTAGTTTTTGCGTGTCCATAGATAAGAGGAACGCTCCCTATTACTAAGCCTACAAAAAACATACTAGTAGGTAAGGACTGTTTAGCAAGGCATATTTCTATAATTTTGCTAAAGATTAATATCCCAAAGCCGGCTCCTATCATAAGAGGGATTAAAAATTTTAGATGTTTTTTAGGTTCTTTAAAGAAGTTATTTATAGCGTCTATCATTTGGTCAAATATCCTAAGCACAACGGCTATAGTACCTCCACTAACGCCAGGGATAATATTAGCAACTCCAACAAAGATACCTTTTATAAATAGGTTAAAAAATTTGTTCATAAGATGCTCCTTTTTATTTATTATATAATATATACGTAATTTATATTATATATGTTTTATAAAAAAAAGCAATATAATAAGCTTTTATAAATAATTATTTAAATATTAATATATGTATTGACAAAACTTAGATATATATATAAAATCATATTAAATGCTATGAAAAAGAGGAGTAGATATTAGCAAGCATAAGAGAGAGCTAGTCCTAGGCTGTAAGCTAGCTTTGCCGATGCGATATTGAAGGTAGCTTTTGAGCAGATAAGCTGAAAATATAGTAAGCTTATACAGGTGGCTTCTGTTAAAGGCCTTAGAGTGCTTGCGTTTTGCTTGAAATAAGGTGGTACCACGATACTTTCGTCCTTTGTTGATGAGAGTTTTTTTATTTTTATCAAAAATTAAGAAGGTGATATTATTAAAATATTAGCTTTAATATTTATTCTTTTAGGTTTTTTGATGATTTTTAAATTTTTATTTAATACAAAACTAGAAAAAAATAATAAGCTAGATTTTTTAGAAGAAGATTTGCAAGAGGATAGCTTAGAAGAAAAAGAGCAAAATAAAAGCAAAAAAGATGACTTTTCAGAAATGTTTGAAGACAAAAAGGGCATCTTATCTATGATAAGCTTATTTATATTTTTTATAGCAATTATATTAATTATATATTTTTGGAGGTTTTTTAGATGAAAAAAGAGCTAGAAAAAAATTATAATCCATCTATAGAAGAGAGGATTTATAAAACTTGGCTAGAAAAGAAATATTTTCACGCAGAAGTAGATAAAAACAAAAAGCCATATACAATAGTTATTCCACCACCTAATATTACAGGTCATCTTCATATGGGACATGCTCTTGATAACACGCTTCAAGATGTTCTTATAAGATGGAAAAGAATGCAAGGTTATAGCGCTTTATGGCTCCCAGGGACAGACCACGCTAGTATATCTACAGAAGTTAAAATAATAGATAAGCTTGCAAGCGAAGGTACTAGTAAAGAAGAGCTTGGAAGAGAAGAATTTTTAAAAAGAGCTTGGGAGTGGAAAGAACAATATGGAACTACTATAGTAAATCAACTTAAAAAGCTTGGAAATTCTTGCGACTGGGATAGAGAGCGTTTTACTATGGACGAGGGGCTTTCAAAAGCAGTATTAGAAGTTTTTGTTCGTCTTTATGAAAAAGGGTATATTTATAAAGGGGAAAAACTAATAAACTGGTGTCCTAATTGTAAGACTACTATATCTGATGCAGAAGTTGACCATCAAGATAAAAACGGATTTTTCTGGCATATAAAATATCCTATAAAAGATACAGATAAGTTTTTACAATTTGCTACTACGCGTCCAGAAACTATGCTTGGCGATACTGCTATAGCAGTAAATCCTAATGATGAAAGATATAAAGATTTAATAGGTAAGGTATGTATTGTTCCTTTTGTAGATAGAGAAATACCTATCATAGCAGATGATTATGTAGATATGGAATTTGGGACTGGTGTTGTAAAAATTACTCCAGCCCACGACCCTAACGATTTTGAGGTTGGAGAAAGACATAATCTTCCTAAGATAAATATATTAAATGATGACGGGACTATAAATGAAAACGGCGGAAAATTTAAAGGCTTATATAGATATGATGCTAGAAAGCAAATAATAAAAGAGCTTGAAGAAATGGGCTTATTTGTAAAAGAAGAACCTATTAGCCATTCTGTAGGTACTCACGAAAGATGTTCTCATGTTATAGAACCTCTTATAAAAAGTCAATGGTTTGTAAAAATGGAAGAGCTAGCTAAACCGGCTTTAGATGCTTATTATAAAAATGAGCTTCGCTTTATTCCAGATAGATTTGGCAAGATATATACACATTGGCTTGAGAATATAAAAGATTGGTGTATATCTCGTCAGTTATGGTGGGGACATAGAATACCGGCTTATTATTGTGAAAAATGTGGACATATAGAAGTAGCTAGAGAAATGCCTAAGGCTTGTTCTAAATGTGGATGTGAAAAATTAAATCAAGATGAGGATACATTAGATACTTGGTTTAGCTCTGCTCTTTGGCCTTTTTCTACTCTTGGTTGGCCAGAAAAAACAGAGGAGCTTGAATATTTTTATCCTACAAATGTACTTGTAACAGGATATGATATAATATTCTTCTGGGTTGTTCGTATGGTATTTTCTGGTATAGAGCAAATGGGAGAACTTCCTTTTAAAGATGTACTTATCCATGGCTTAGTAAGAGATTCTGAAGGTAGAAAGATGAGTAAGTCTTTAGGAAATGGTATAGACCCTCTTGAAGTAATAGAAAAATATGGTGCAGATGCTTTAAGGCTTATGCTAACTACTGGAAATTCTGCCGGAAATGACCTTAGGTTTTATTGGGAAAAAATAGAAGCTAATAGAAACTTCTTAAATAAAATATGGAACGCAACACGTTTTATTCTTATGAATATAGAAGACGAAAATTTAGATAATATATCTTTAGATGAGCTTACAGATGTGGATAAATGGATAATATCTAAATGTAATACTTTAGCTAAAGAGGTTACTTCTAATCTTGAAACTTATGATTTAGGAATAGCTCTTACTAAGATATATGATTTTATTTGGGATGAGTATTGCGACTGGTATATAGAAATGGTTAAGCCACGCCTTTATAATAAAGAAGATGCTACAAGAAAAGCTGCTTTATATACTCTTAATACTGTTCTTATCAATTCTTTAAAATTATTGCATCCATTTGCACCTTTTATAACAGAAGAAATATTTACTTCTATTCAAGATAAAGAAGAAACAATTATGCTTAGTAAATGGCCAGAATTTAAAGAAGAATTAAACTTTAAAGAGGAAGAAGAAAAAGTAGAACTTATAAAAACTGCTGTAAAAGGAATAAGAAATTTAAGAGCAGAAATGAATGTACCTAATTCTAAGAAAGCTAAAGTTATTATTTCTTCTGATAATGATAAGGTTAATAACACATTTAAAACTAGCGAAGTGTTTTTCAATACTTTAGCATTTGTTAGCGAGCTTAATATAGAAAAATATGATAAAGCCCCAGATGGTGCAGTTTCTGTTGTTATACCAGATGGAATTATATATATGCCTTTTGATGAACTTGTAGATATAGAAAAAGAATTAGATAGACTTACCAAAGAAGAAGCTAAGCTTATCAAAGAAGTAGAAAGAGTAGAGAAAAAACTTTCTAATCAAGGATTTGTTGCTAAAGCTCCAGAAAAAGTAATAGAAGAAGAAAAAGAAAAGATGAAAAAATATAAAGATATGTTAGACAAAGTTAAAGAACAAATAAAATCTTTAAAAAAATAAGTATATAAAAGTCGTGCTATAATTATTTAGCACGGCTTTTTAAAAATTTTAGAAAGGAGTTTATTATGTGGTTTTTGTTTGCATTAGCCTCAGCTATATTTGCAGCTCTTACTTCTGTTTTGGCTAAAATGGGGATAGAGGGAATAAATTCTGATTTAGCAACAGCTATAAGAACAAGTGTTGTTTTAGTTATGGCTTGGGGAATAGTGTTTATAATTAATGCTCAAAGTAGTATTAGTAGTTTAGATAAGAAAAGTTGGATATTTTTAATTTTATCAGGTTTATGCACAGGTGCATCTTGGTTATTTTATTATAAATCTATACAAATAGGGCAAGTTTCTAAAGTTGTTGCTATAGATAAGCTTAGTATAATTATAACTATTATATTTTCTGTAGTATTATTAAATGAAAAATTTAGTATAAAATCCATATTAGGAGCTATTCTTATTGTTTTTGGAAGCTTATTTATGGTTTTATAATATATACTAATATTTTTGATTAAAATATTTTTAACTTAATAATAAGAATTTATAGTTATTATAAGAAATATATTTATATATTTTAATATAAAAATTGGCTAAGATATACATTTTTTATAAAACAATGCTTATAAATAATTTATTATAAATAAACAAAAAAATCTATATTGTTGAAAAACGCAGTTTTTTATGTGGAAAAAAAAATAAACTATGGTATAATATATAAAAATATAATATAAGGAGATGATATGAATGATGGAAAAATTTATGGAAGCTTTTGCAAACATATCAGGTAATATAGGAAATTTCATATATACTTGGATATTAGCAGGACTTCTTATAGCAACAGGTATATATTTTACTATAAGGACGGGTTTTGTTCAGATAAAGTTATTGCCAGAGGCTATAAAAGTAATAATGGAAAAAAAGCATAATTCTGGGATATCATCTTTTCAAGCGCTTATGATATCGACGGCATCGCGTGTTGGTACTGGGAATATTGTAGGGGTGGCTCTTGCCATAGGTACGGGAGGACCTGGAGCAGTTTTTTGGATGTGGATTTTAGCTATAATAGGGAGTGCATCTGCTTTTATAGAAAGTACACTTGCCCAAATATACAAAATAAAAGATAAAGAAGACGGTTTTAGAGGAGGACCGGCATATTACATACAAACAGCTCTAAAAAGTAGACCTCTTGGTATATTATTTAGTATATTTTTAATTGCTTGTTTTGCTTATGGGTTTAATGCTTTGCAAGCATTTAATATAGGGGATTCTTTAAGGTATTATTTTCCAAACTATTCCAACAGTATAGCGCCTATTGTTTTAGGATTAGTTTTAGCTATTCTTACAGGGATTACAATATATGGCGGTGTTAAAAGAATAGGTTTTATAACTTCAGGAATAGTACCTATTATGGCTATAGCTTATATAGGGCTTGGATTTTTTATAACTATAAAAAATATAAATCTTCTTCCAGATGTAATAAAAAGCATATTTACAGAAGCGTTTAATTTTAAGGCAATATTTGGTGGGGGTGTTGGTGCTTTTACTAGTTCTTGTGTTATGCAAGGTATAAAAAGAGGGTTATTTTCTAATGAAGCAGGTATGGGTTCTGCTCCTAATGCAGCAGCAACAGCAGATGTATCTCACCCAGTAAAACAAGGTCTTGTACAAATGTTTTCTGTATTTATAGATACTATTTTTATATGTTCTACAACGGCAATGATTCTTTTATGTTCTGGTGTTAGCGAAGGGACTGGTATAGGATTTGTACAAAATGCCGTTAAAGCTAATGTTGGAGAAATAGGTATACACTTTATATCTATTGCTATATTTTTATTTGCATTTAGTTCACTTATAGGAAATTATTGCTATGCTGAAGCTAATGTTAAATTTATAAAAGATAATAAAGTAGTTTTAAATATATTTAGAGCAACTTGTCTTATAATGATATTTTTAGGTACTCAAATGAGTCTTAGTGCTGCTTGGAATTTAGCAGACTTGCTTATGGCTGGTATGGCTATAATAAATATAATTGCTATACTTCTTTTAGGAGGTATATCTATAAGGTGTTTAAAAGACTATATAAAACAGAAAAAAGAAGGAAAAGAGCCAGTATTTAAAGCTAAAGATATAGGACTTTCTGATACTGAATGTTGGAAATAATAAAAATGCTGTAGATTTAATCTACAGCATTTTTATATTTATAGAAAATGTTATGTATAAAAATATAGATTATTAATGAAAAATTTATTTATAAAAGCAATAAAATAAGTTATAATAAAAAAATGTAATATTAAAAAATAAAATTTTAGAAAGATATATATTAATTTTTTGTTTTTAAAAGACGATATACATTAAGAAGAATAAGGGATTTACTGCTTATCGTAAAGGAGGATTTATATGAAAATAACAAACTTATTTAATACAACAAATATTTATAATAAAAATATAAAACAAGAGCAAAGAATAGAAAAAACTAAAAAACAAAATGATTCCCTAGTTGTTTCTGATAGAGCTAGAGATTTTCAAAGTGTTTTAAGAGCTATATCAAATGCTCCGGATATAAGAGAAGAAAAAGTAGAACAAATATCTAAAAAAATAGAAGATGGTAGCTATAATGTATCTACTGAAGATATAGTTAATAAGATGCTTTCAAAATTTTAATTTGAGGTGATTTTTTGGCAAGTCTTATTACAGAACTTATAGATACTCTTAAAAATCAAAATGAAATATATAAATCCCTTTTAGACTCTGCTTCAAGAAAGAAAGTTTTTATTGTAGAAAACAACATAGAAAAACTACAAGAGCTAGTTAAACAGGAAAACTTATTAGTTGGGCGTAATCAAAGGCTTGAGAAAAAGAGGATAGAGCTTTTTTCTGATATAGCTATGGTGCTTGGAAAAAATGTAACAGATATAACTTTAAAACAATTTATAGACACTATAAAAGGGCAAGAGGGAGAAAAAGAGTTAATAGAGCTTAGAGAAGAAATGTTAGAAGTTTTACCTAAGCTTAAGACTTTAAATGACCAAAATCAAGAGCTTTTACAAATGTCTATAGATTATGTAGACTTTTCTATGAACTTAATAAGAAGTAATTCAGCGCCTACATATTATGATATGTCAGGAAATGAAATAAACGCAACAGACAGAAAAATGTTTGATGCAAAACAATAAAGGAGGTTTTTATTATGGCATCTATGTCTACTCTTAGTGTGGCAGTAAGCGGACTTAGAGCAGCGCAAATGGGACTATCTGTTACTGGGCATAATGTGTCTAACTCTAGCTCTCCAGGCTATGTAAGACAACAAGCAATACAACAAGATTTTAGCTATATTGATAAAGGAAATAGCGCTATAGGTAGCCTCAAGCTACAAGCCGGTCTTGGTACTAATATTGCTCATGTAAGACAAATAAGAAATAAATTTTATGATATAACTTATAGAGAAGAAAATAGTTCTGGAAATTATTATGCAAGAAAATATACTGCTGGAGATGAAGTGAATATAATAATTGGGGAGTTAAATAGCGAGTATAAGGCGCAAGATGTACTTACTGATTTATGGAATAATATAAATGAGCTTAGCAAAGACCCATCTGCTATAGAAACAAGGACTAGTTTTATACAAAGTTGTGTAAGCCTTGTAAATAAAATGCAAAATATAAATGATAGTTTATATAACTATCAAATGAATTTAAATGGACAAGTAGTAAAAGAAGTAGATAGCATAAATAATCTTGTAAAGCAAGTGGCAGAGTTAAACCAAAAAATACAAGATGCAGAAGCAGATGGAAGCAGAGCTAATGATCTTAGAGATGCTAGAAATAATGTATTAGATGAACTTAGCGGATATCTTGATATAGAGATTAAAGAAGTAGCTTGCCCTAATGGAGTTAGTACAAGGGTAGATATTTTAGTGGAAGGAAAAGAGCTACTAGTAGATAACTTGCCAAATACTATAGGGCTTAAATATTGTAATGGGGATTATCCTTTTGTAGAACCAGTATTTACAAGCAGTAAGGAAATTTTACCAGCTAGCGATAATTCTACAAGACTTTTTCCTAATCTTAGCACTGAAAATTTAGGAACTAATTCTTCATCTACCAAAGGTTCTTTGAAAGGGCTTTTAGTAGCTCGAGGGGACACTATTGGTAATTATACTATGGGGCAAGATCAAGTGGGAAATTATTTAATTCCAGAGCTTCAAAGAAAAATGGATACGCTTATGCATAAGATAGTTACTCTTTTAAATGATAGTTCTACAAAAGGACTTGGTTTAGATGGACAAGCTGGAGTACCTATATTTATAAGAAAAAATGCTCCTCAAGGTACACAAGAAGATCCAAATAACTACGATACTTTATTTACTTTAAATAATATAGAAATAAATCCAGATCTTTTAGATACTAGAGGATATAATATGTTAGGATTTTCTGCTACAGGTGATGTACATGATAATACAATTATATTAGAGCTTAGCAAAGCTTGGAAAACTCAAGATAATGCTTTAGAAGGAGAGTCTATAGATACTTATTATAAAAAGATAATAACAGATTTTGGTATAAAAGTACAAGAGGATAGAGAAAAATTAGAAGGTAAGAGCAACACTATAGATTTAGCACAAAATCAAAGGCTTGCTTTATCTGGAGTATCTTTAGATGAAGAACTTTCTAATATGTTAAAATTTCAACATGCTTATAATTCTGCCGCTAAGATAGTAAATGTTATAGATAGTATGATGGATAAAATTATAAATGGTACGGGAAGAGTAGGTATATAAGCCTTAACTAAAATGAAAGGAGAATGCCAAAACATTTGTTTTGGTAAGTGAAAATATGGGTTCATCTTTTTTTGAATTTAATATAGCAACAACGGGGCTTTTTGCGGCAAGAGCAGGGCTTGAAACAACTTCACATAATGTTTCTAATGCAGCTACTCCGGGATATTCTAGGCAATATATAAAACAAAAAGCTAGTAGTCCTTTAGATAGATATAGTGGGGTTGGTCAAGTTGGTACTGGGACTGAAGTCTATGGTGTGGGTCAACATAGAGATGTATATCTTGATAAAAAATATTGGCTACAAAATAGTACTCTTGGAGAGTATAGACAAAAAGCAAGTCAACTTAGTCTTATAGAAACTTCTATAAGTGAGGTGTCTAAAACGGGTCTTACTTCTAATGTAAATGACTTTTTTGATTCTATATCAAATCTTGCTTTTTCGGCAGATAGTATAGAATATAGAACAGAAGTTATAAATACAGCTCAAACTTTAGTTACTAATATAAGAAATCACGCAGTTAAGCTCCAACAACAACAAAAAGACTTAAATGATGATATATATGCTCTTGTAGAACGTATAAATTCTATTGGAAATCAAATAGCAAGCTTAAATCAACAAATATATACTGACGAGATAGATGGACATATGTCTTTAGAACTTAGAGATCAAAGAGCTCTTTTAGTAGATGAACTTTCTAAGTATGTAAATGTTGAAATAAAAGAGTATGATGATGGAACTAATAGGGAACTTGGTAAAAAATATGTAATATTGCTAAATGGTCAAGAATTTATAGACCATAATACAAGTAGACAACTAGAGTGTGTAAGAAGAGCTAATGAACTTCATCCTAATGATTCGCCTGGGCTTTATGATATTCAATGGAATACGGGAGATAAGTTAAATCTTCAAGGTCTTACAGGAGAGATAAAAGGGCTTATAGACTTAAGAGATGGAGATAGTAATGGAGCTGTTGGTGGAGAATATAAAGGAATACCTTTTTATATAAATAAATTAAATGAATTTTGTAGAACTATGGCTTATGCTATGAATACTGGTAAAAGGCTTTCTGACGATACACCTTTAAATGGAGTTATAGGCCATGAAGATGGCTATGACATGAATGGAGATAAAGGTGGCCCATTATTTAGTATGGTAGAAGCTAATGGAGCTACTAAAAATCCACTTACGCAAAATGATTATCAAAATATAGATGCTTTTAATTTTGCAATATCTGATGAAGTAAAAAATGATCCTAAAAAGCTTGCTATGTCTGATAGTGCGGATAGCACACAAGCTAGTAATAATAAAGTTATACTTGGATTTTTAAATCTTAAAGACGATAAGAGCTTATTTGCTGAAGGTGGAGCTTATGCTTTTGTTTCTACTTTATCTGCTACTTTAGCTATAGATACAAAGCAGGCAAACTCTTTTAATGCTTTTTATAAAGATGTTACGGATACTATACAAAATCAGAGGATGCAAGTTTCTTCTGTTAGTATTAATGAAGAAATATCTAATATGGTTATGTATCAGCATCTATATCAAGTTTCTTCAAAGCTTATAAATGTTATAAATGAGATATATAATACTACTATAAATGGACTTGGTGTTTAATATTAAGTTAAGGAGGAAATAATATGAGAGTAACAAATCCAATGATGTCTAATAGGCTTCTGACAAATGTTAGTAGAAATTTAGGACTTTTAAATAAATATAATACTCAAGCCTCTACTGGTAAAAAAATACAAGTGGCATCAGATGATCCTATTATAGCTGGGCGTTCTTTAAAATTTAGAACTATGCTTTCTGAAGCAGAACAGTATAGCAAAAATAACGCTGATGCTAAATCTTGGTTAGATGCTACAGAGGCAGTTTTTATAAATGTTAATAATATAATAACAGATATGAAAGGGCTTTGTACACGTGGGGCTAATGATACTTTAACTTTAGAAGATAGAAAAAAAGTTATGACAGAGTATATGTCCTTAGTAGAGCAATTAGAACAAGAGCTAAATAGTGATTATATGGGGAGAAGCCTTTTTTCTGGTTTTAGAACAGATAAAAAACCTATTATAAAAGATGCTAATGGTAAAAATATTCAAAATCCAGAAGTTTATGGAAATCCTACAGCTAATCCTAAAGTTGAGCCAATAGATGGACAATATATAGAGGTTCAAGTTGGTTCTGGAGTAAATGTTCCTATAAATATACTTGCTACTGATATATATGATAAAAATGATTATGTAGAGCTTCGTGGGGGGACACATTTAGGACCAAATGGCGCTAAGTCAACAGAATTTGAGAGAGTTTTAGAATTTTTAAATTCTCCAGAATATGAAAATATGACTGAAGAACAAAAACTTGAATGGGAAAATGATCCTAATAATGATGTAAGAGGAATGTTTTCTAAAATGCTTACTACTTTAGATAATTATCAAAGCAAGATAGCAACATTAGATACAGAAGTTGGTGTTAGAGCTAAAAGAGTGGAGCTTGTAGGTCAAAGGTTAGAAGATGATAAAGTGAATTATAAAGAAGTTATGAGTAAAAATGAAGATGTTGATATAGCAGAAGTTATGATGAATTTTAATACTGCTAATGCAGCATATATGGCATCTTTAAATGTAGGTATGAAGATAACTCAAACTACTTTGGCAGATTATTTAAGATAGTATATTATTTATTTTTTAGGCGTCCTTTGGATGCCTTTTATAAAATAGGATATAATAAAAAGAAGGTGTAAATATGAAGATAAAAACAAGATTTTTTGGAGAAGTGGAGATAGATGAGGATAAAGTAATTTTATTTGAAAATGGTATACCTGGCTTTGAAGAACTTAAAAGATATGTATTTATGACAGATGAAGATGAGAAAAGTCCTTTTTGTTGGTTACAATCTATAGAAGATATAGATATAGTATTTACTCTATTTGATGTAGTCTCTAAAATAAAAGATTATTCTCCAAATGTTGAAGAAGAAGCGCTTTCTCAAATAGGAGAATTTGAAGAAGAAGATTTATGCATATATTGTATAGCTAATATACCTAAAGATATAAAAGATATGACAATTAATTTAAAAGCGCCAATTATTATAAATACAAGAAATAATAAGGCAAGGCAGATAATATGTAGTAATGAAGAATATCCTATAAAATATTATATATATAAAGAAATTAAAAAGAGTGGTGAATAAAAATGTTAGCTTTGACTAGAAAAAAAGGAGATTCTATTATGATAGGAGAAGATATAGAGATAGTTATAATAGAATCTAGTAAAGATCAAGTTAGACTTGGTATAAAAGCACCTAGAAATGTATCTATATATAGGAAAGAAATATTTGAACAGATAATGAATGAAAATAAAGAAGCAATTTTAAATATAGATGTTAAAAATATTAAAAATATATTTGACATCTAATATAAGTTAAGTTATAATTTAGGTGTATGCTCTCATAGTTAAATGGATATAACAAGCCCCTCCTAAGGGCTAGTTGTTGGTTCGATTCCAACTGAGAGTGTTTGCCTTTTAGCCTAGCCTTTGCTAGGCTTTTTTTGCTAGCTATAGTGTTTTTATTTTTTTATATAAAATCTATTCGATTAAAAAAATCTGAAGATAATTTGAATAAATATTTTTTAAATTTAAATAGAAAGAAAATAAATACTTTTATTATAAGTGTATATGTTTTTTCTCAAATAATATCTTTAGAAGTGATATATATACTACTTAATATATTTAATATTATAAAACCTTTATTATTAACTATTATAATAGGTATAGTGTCATCTATTATAACTTTTTTTAGATATAAAAAATATAGAAAAATAAAGATAGAACAATTTATTAATAATAAAAATAAAGCATAAGTTTTTAACTTATGCTTTATTTTTTTATAGTTCTCCTATTCTTTCTACTGCTACAAATACTTTTGATATTTCATACCAAGTAGAAAAATCTACTATTCCAGATGCTGGCATATTAAAAATATTTTGGAATGTTATAACAGAGTTTCTTGTTTGTTCTCCATATATTCCATCGGCACGAACTTTATTTATAGCAGGGTAATTATTAGAGATAGAATTTAGTTGATTTTGTATAGTTCTTACATCTTCTCCTTTAGAACCAAGCTCTAGAGGGGAGCCTGGATATGATGAAGGAACACCGCTTACTTTTTCCGCTGTATCTAAAGTTATATCATTACCATAATAGTATCTTAATATTTGCATAGTGCTATAGCCTTGTTCTGCTAACGTTTTGCTACCCCATTGGCTAAGCCAATTTGGACAACTTACTCTACCGCCGTCGCAATATTGCGTGAGTAAAGGTTGGCGTTGATTTGGTCTTTTTATATAAGTAGTAAACATTTCATCTACTATTATACTTATAGTTTCAAATATATTTCTTCCATACACAAAAAATTGGTCAAATTTTGTAGAATTTGTGATGGTAAAATTTTTCCCTCTAGATCGATACCACTCCGTATATACTCTATTTAATGTAAAAGAATTTATAGCAAGAACATTAGCTCTTATTGCAGAATCTGGCCAAGTACAATATATTTCACTAGAAGCTACATTTTTTATATAATCTTTATAAGGAACCCAGTAGTTAGGAGCAGAGTTGTCATTTGGATCTCCATCGTGTACTACTATAAATTCTGGAATAACTACTCTATCTAAAACTACAAAACCAGATTCTTTTGGAATAGGTTTTTCTTCTGCTTCTGGTATTTTATTTGGATAATCTCCAAAGATAGTTGGGGCTGGTATATTTATTTCTTCTACTTGATTTCTGCTCTCTAGAGGTTTCATATTTATATCTTGAATAGATTCTGTGTCGGCATAAACTTGAATGCCATTTATTATTTCTTCTTCGTATCCATCAGCAGTAATAGTAGCATTATAAGCAGCATAAGGAATATTTTGATTATCTTTTTCTAAAGAATATTCTATAGGTGGGGTTTCTAGGGAAATTTTATTTGTTTTTCCAGATTCATTTGTAAATAATGTCATTAAACTTTCTTTTTCATTACTTATTACTATTTTTGCTCCTCTTAAAGGTTTTGCTATTGAATAGTCAAAAACACTAAATGTTAAATATCCAATACTAGTATTATTAGCCATATAAGCAATCCTCCTAAAATATAAATGTTATAATATAAATATGTATATAAAATCTTATAAATTACTATAAAAATGTATTGCCATTTCAAAAATAAATTGATATAATAATATCATAGTATATAAGTATAGAATAAAAAGGATGTGTATAAACTTAATGAAAGCTATATGGTCTAAAAGAAGACTTACAGACAATTATGATGATTTAGCTAAGGAATTTATGCAATGCATTGAAGATATATTAGAATTAGACGAAGTAAAAGAACTTGATAATTACGTACAACATTGTAACACTAGTAGATTACAACATAGTTTAAATGTTGCTTATTATGGATTTTTATGGGCTAAAAAAAGAGGATTAGATGCTAGATCTGTTGCTAGAGCAGGTATGCTCCATGATTTATATTTATACGATTGGAGAAAAGTAAAAACTAAGCAACATCACGCGTTTCATCATCCTAAAGAAGCTCTTAAAAATGCCCAGCTCTTGTTTGAACTAAATGAAATAGAAAAAGATTCTATTGTAAATCATATGTGGCCTTTATCTGAGGCTTTTCCTAAGTATAAAGAAAGCTATATTCTTAGTTTTGCAGATAAATATTGTGCAGTTGCTGAAGTTATTTTCCAAAAATATAATGCTATAGTTAAAAGGAAGCGTATTTCTAGAGAATTTGTTTCCTAACTAAAATAAAAAAGAGCCTTGTTTAAGGCTCTTTTTATTCTAAAGATTTAAAATGCTTTAATATTCTTATTTTTTCAATTCTATTTTTTTCTATATCCTCAACAATTAACTTTGTATCATCTATAACAATAGAATCTAGATTATTTGGAAAGTTGCCAAAAGCTTCTATAACAAATCCTCCTATAGAATCAAAATCTTCAGATTGAAAATTAGTTCCTAAAGTTTCATTTACATCCTCTATTTTTGTAGTGCCATCTACTAAAAATTCGTTTTCTTGAATTGCTATAATTTCGTCATCGTGCGTGTCATATTCATCAGCTAAATCTCCTACTATTTCTTCTAGCATATCTTCTATTGTAATTATGCCAGAAGTTCCACCATATTCATCAAGGACTATAGCCATAGGAGTTCTATCTGCTCTCATAGTGGCAAAAAGTTCTTTAAGAGATTTAGACTCATATGTGAAAAATGGTTCACGCATATATTTTTTAATAGAAAAGCTTTCTATATCATCTATAAAGAGTAAATCTTTTAAAGATATAACACCAACTACATTGTCTATAGAGCCATCATAAACAGGAAGTCTAGAGAAAGTTTCTTCTTTAAAAACCCTAGTTAGCTCTTTATAAGAAAGATTTATATCAACTGCTACAATATCTGTCCTAGGAATCATAACATCAGATGCATCATTGTTACTAAAATCTACAACATTATTTATCATTTCTCTTTCGTCTATTTCTAAAACACCTTCTTCGTGGCTAACATTTACCATTGTTATAAGCTCTGATTCTGTTATAGTAGGAGTTTTTTCATCTTTTTTTACACCTAGGAGTCTTAATAAAAAGCCAGTAATTATATTTAGTAAAAAGATTATAGGGGTGAAGATGAACATACAAAGACGAATTATATTAATAACTAGTAGAGAAATTTTTTCAGCGTTTTTAGTAGCAAAAGTTTTTGGAGTAATTTCACCAAAAATAAGAATTACTACAGTTAAAATACCAGTAGCTATACCAACACCTTGATTTTGGAATTTATCTATAGCAAGGGCAGTAGCTATAGAGGATGCACCGATATTTACGAGGTTATTGCCTATTAGTATGGCGCTAAGAAGTTTGTCGGGTTCTTCTAAAACTTTTTGAATAATCGCAGCATTTTTGACGTTTTCATCTACCATAGTCCTAAGTCTAATTTTGCTTATAGACGTAAGGGCTGTTTCTGACATAGAGAAAAAAGCGGAAAGAAAAATTAAAATGATTAAAATAATTAGCTGCAAACTGGCAGAATCCAAATAAAATCACACTCCTAAATAAATTTAATTTTTTATATTATAACATAACATATTATGTTAATGCAAATGCTTAAAAAGAGATATTTTACAAAGAAATAAGAAAATTTATAAATAATATATACTTGTATATATTAAAAAAAACTAAAAATTTATAAAAAAATGCTTATTTCTAAGTAAAATTTAGGTATAATAAAAAAAAGTATAAGTAAATAAAAAAACAATTCTTTAATTTTCATAGTTTTTCTTTAAATATCTTTAAATATCTTTAAATATTAGCTATAAATATTTTTAAATATAAGGTGGATATGTTTAAATATATTGACATAGAATATACATAACCTTAAAATTAGAATATAAAATATTTTGGGAGGTTTTATTATGAATGATTATATAATTTTTTCAGATACATCTTGTGACTTGCCAGAGACTTTAAAAAATGAATATGACATAAAAACAGTACCTTTTTATATTTCTTTTGATAAAGAAAATTATCTAAAAGAAACTGTAGATATATCTATAAACAAATTTTATGAGACAATAGAGGAAGAGAAAATAATTCCTAAAACCTCTTTGCCATCTATAGAAGATTATATTAATAAATTTAAGCCTTATTTAGAAGAAGGAAAAGATATATTATGTTTTTCTTTATGTTCTGCTCTTAGTGGTTCCTACCAAAGTTGTAAAAATGCTGCAGAAATTTTAAAAGAAGAATATCCAGAAAGAAAGATAGTTGCTATAGATTCTAATAATGCTACAGTAGCTCAAGGATTACTTGTTATAGAAGCTTGTAAAATGAAAAGAGAGGGTTTTAGTATAGAGCAAACTATAGAAGAAATAGAAAAAATAAAAAATGAAAGCTTTATAGTATTTACTATAGATACTTTAGAATATTTGCAAAAAGGAGGAAGAATAGGGAAAGCATCTGCTCTTGCAGGTTCTCTTCTTAATATAAAACCTATTTTACTATTTACAAAAGGTTCTTTAGAACCACATTCTAAGGTAAGAGGAAGGAAAAAATCTATAGCAGAAGTTTTAAAAATATTTGGTGAAAATATAAAAGATATAAAAGAATATGAAATAGCTATAGGGCATTCTCATTGTTTAGAAGAGGCTAAAGAGCTAGAGAAAGCTTTAGAGGAAAAATATGGTATAAAATGTAAATATCCTATTTTTGATATAGGGGTTACTATTGGGGCACATACAGGTCCTACTACTATAGGGCTTGGATATATAAAAAAATATAAATAAGGTGGGGTAATATGGAGCTAGAAAAAGATATACTAGAGATTTTAGAAAAAAATAGCAGGATATCTTCTGAAGATATAGCTATTATGTTAGGAAAAGAAAAAGAAGAGATAGAAAACACTATAGCAAGGCTAGAAAAAGATAAAATAATTTGTGGTTATCCAGCAGTTATAAATTGGGATAAAACAGAAAAAGAGGGCGATTATGTAACTGCTCTTATAGAAGTTAAGGTTACTCCACAAAGAGAACAAGGGTTTGAGAGTATAGCTAAGAGGATATATAAATTTGATGAAGTTAAAAATCTTTATCTTATGTCTGGAACATTTGATTTTCTTATAGTTATAGAAGGCAAAAATATTAAAGAAGTTTCTTCTTTTGTATCAAATAAACTAGCAACTTTAGATTGTGTTCTTAGTAGCTCTACACATTTTGTTCTTAAAAAATATAAGGACCATTCTGTTATTATAGACGAAAACACACCAAAAGATGAAAGGATAATAATATCTCCGTGAGTTTAGTAGCAAAACATATAGAAGATATACCTTATTCTGGTATAAGAAAGTTTTTTGATATAGCAAACGAGGTGGAGGGGGTTATTTCTCTTGGTGTGGGAGAGCCTGATTTTAATACACCTTGGAGTTGTAGCGAAAAAGCAATTTATACTTTAGAAAAAGGAAAAACTACTTATACTTCTAATGCCGGACTTTTAGAGCTTAGAAAAGAAATATCTAAATATATGGAAAAACTTATGGGTGTTAGATATTGCCCAAATAGCGAAGTATTAGTTACTGTAGGAGCTAGCGAAGGTATAGATATAGCCCTTAGAGCTATTTTATCTAAAGGGGACGAGGTTTTAGTAGTAGAGCCTTGCTTTGTATCTTATAAGCCTTGCGTTGCTATGTGTGGTGGAGTACCTATTGTTATATCTACAAAATCAGAAAACAATTTTAAGCTTACAAAAGAAGATTTAGAAGGAAAGATAACAGAAAAAACAAAAGCCATAATAATATCTTATCCTAATAATCCTACCGGAGCTATAATGGAAAAAGAAGATTTAGAAGAAATAGCAAAAGTATTAAAAGATAAAGATATTCTTATAATAAGTGATGAAATATATGCAGAGCTAACTTATGATAATAAGCATTATTCTATAGCAAATATTGAAGGAATGAGAGATAAAACAGTTGTTTTAAACGGGTTTTCAAAAAGCTTTGCTATGACAGGTTGGCGTCTTGGATTTGCTACCGGTCCTAAAGATATAATAGCTGCTATGACAAAAATTCATCAATACATAATAATGTGTGCTCCTACTATGAGCCAGTATGCCGGTATAGAAGCTCTTACAAATTGTATGTCAGAAGTGGAAAAAATGAGAAAAGAATATAATATGAGAAGAAGATTTATGCTAGATGGATTTAAAAAGCTTGGGCTTAGTTGTTTTGAACCTAAAGGAGCTTTTTATATGTTTCCTAGTATAGAAAGTACCGGATTAAAAAGCGAAGAATTTTGTGAAAGATTAGTTTATCAAAACAAGGTTGCCGTTGTTCCAGGGACTGCTTTTGGAGAGAGCGGAGAGGGATTTATCCGTTGCTCTTATGCCTATTCTATAGAAGAGATAAAAGAGGCTCTAGCACGTATAGGACAATTTTTAGACACAATATAAGCTAAGGAGAAAAATATGAAAACTTTAGTTATAGCAGAAAAACCATCAGTAGCAAGAGATATAGCAAGGGTGTTAAAATGTGAGAGCAAAGCAGAAGGATATATTTATAATGATAAATATATAATAACTTGGGCTGTTGGACACCTTGTTAGTCTTTGTGAACCAGAAGAATATGATATTAAGCTAAAAAGATGGAACATAAATACATTACCTATAATACCAAATCAGATAAAGCTAAAGCCTATAGCTAAAACAAAACAACAACTTAAGATAATATCTAGCCTTATAAACAAAAAAGAAGTAGATAGTCTTATTTGTGCTACAGATAGTGGACGAGAGGGAGAGTTAATTTTTAGATATATATATGAGATAACAAAATGCAAAAAGCCTTTTAAAAGATTATGGATATCTAGTATGACAGATGAGGCTATAAGTGAGGGATTTAAAAATCTTAAAGATAGTAAAGAATATGATAATTTATATTTATCGGCTAAATGTCGTTCAGAAGCAGACTGGCTAGTTGGTATAAATGCATCTAGAGTATTTACATTAAAATTTGATGAGCTTTTATCTATAGGTAGAGTGCAAACTCCTACTTTATCTATATTAGTAACTAGGCAAGAAGAAATAGAAAATTTTAAGCCAGAGCCATATTTTGAGCTAGAGGCTAAATTTTTACCTTGTGATTTTGAAGAAACATACAAGGGGATATACATAGATAAGGATAAAAATTCTAAAATATTTGTAAAGCAGACTATAGAAGATATAATAAATAAGATAAAAGATAAAGATGGTGTTGTGGAAAATATAGAAAATAAAAATAAAGAGCTATTACCTCCACTTTTATATGACCTCACGGAGCTTCAAAGGGATTGTAATAAAAAATTTTCATATTCAGCACAAAAAACTTTATCTATAGCCCAAGATTTATACGAAAAACGTAAGCTTATAACTTATCCTAGAACAGATAGCAGATATTTATCTAAAGATATGAGCTCTAAATTAAGAAAAGTCTTAGAAAAATTAAATGATACAGAAGAATTTAAATCTTATGCAAGTTATGTATTAAGCCTAGAAAAATTACCTGTAACAAAACGTATAATAGATGATAAAAAAGTAACAGACCATCATGCTATAATACCTACTATAAGTAATATAAAGCTTAATAATCTCTCACAAGAAGAAAAAAATGTATTTACACTTATAGCACGTAGGTTTTTAGCAGTTTTTTATCCTAAGTATATATATCAAAGTACAAAGATAATTACTAAAGTAGATGAGTATAACTTTTTAACAAAGGGTATAACTGTTATACAAAAAGGTTTTACAGAGCTTAATTTCAAAGGTAAAGATGAAAAAGAGAAAAAGGAAGCAAAATTACCTAGAGTATCTAAAGGTGATATAGTAAAATTAGAAAATTTAGAAATACTTGAGAAAAAAACAACACCACCTCCTTATTATGATGAGGCTAGCTTGTTATCTGCTATGGAAAATGCGGGTAGGTTTGTAGAAGATGAAAATATAAAAGAAAGTCTTAAAGATGGAGGGCTTGGAACTCCTGCTACAAGAGCTTCTATAATAGAAAGGCTTATAAGCATAGGATATGTAACAAGAGATAAAAAAAGCCTTATACCAACACAAAAGGGTAAAAATCTTATAAAAATAGTACCTAAGGAGCTAAAATCCCCAGAAACAACAGGAAAATGGGAAAAAGGGCTAGTAAGTATATCTAAAGGGGATATGAACCCAGATAGGTTTATGACTAGTATAAATAGATATGTAAACTTTTTAGTAGATTTTGCTAAAAATAGTGATATAGATATAAAGTTTGAAAAAAGTGATATTATATCTAAAAAGAATAAAAAGCCTACAAATGTAGAGATAATAGCTAAATGCCCCAAATGTGGAAGTGATATATTAGAAAATAGCAAGGCTTATTATTGTTCTAGTTGGAAACAAGGGTGTAAATTTACTTTATGGAAAAATAGTATTGAAAAATATGGTTTATTTATAAATAAAGATATGGCTAAAAAGCTTATAGAAAATAAAAGGTTAGATAATATAAAATCTAAGATAAATAATACTGAAAAGATTATATCTTGTAGTTTATTAGAAAATGGTAGTATTAAGATAGATTAAAATAAGGAGGATATTTATGGCTAAGATAAAAACAAAATATATATGTCAAGAATGTGGCTATGAAACTGGAAAATGGCTTGGAAAGTGTCCTTCTTGTAATAGCTTTTCTACATTTTCTGAAGAAATTGTGGAAAAGACAACTAGTAAGGCCATATCAAATAGTAGCTCTAAGGCTTTAGCTCTTGATAGTATAGCTTGTCTTGATGAGGTAAGGACTAAGACTAAGATAAAGGAGCTAGATAGGGTACTTGGCGGTGGAATAGTGCAAGGTTCTTTAACTTTAGTAGGAGGCGACCCTGGTATAGGAAAATCTACTTTACTTTTACAAATATGTCAGTATATAGGGGAGCAAGATAAAAAAATTCTCTATATATCGGGGGAAGAGTCTGCAAAACAGATAAAACTAAGAGCACTTAGATTAAATATAGATACTAAAAATTTACTTCTTTTAGCAGAAATAAATTTTAATACTATAGAAAATGCAATAATAGAGCTTATGCCAGACTTAGTAATTATAGATTCTATACAAACTATATTTTTAGAAGAATTGTCTTCTGCCCCAGGGAGCGTAACACAAGTTAGAGAGTGTACTGCTAAGATAATGCGTCTTGCTAAAGGTAAAAATATATCTATGTTTATAGTAGGACACGTTACTAAAGATGGAGCTATAGCAGGCCCTAGGATACTTGAGCATATGGTAGATACTGTATTATATTTTGAGGGCGAGAGAATGGCAAGCTACAGAATATTAAGAGCTGTTAAAAATCGTTTTGGTTCTACTAATGAGATAGGCGTATTTGAAATGAGACAAGCCGGGCTTGTAGAAATAGAAAATCCATCAGAGTATATGTTATCTGGTAGGCCTTTAGAAGTTGCTGGTTCTAGCGTTACTTGCAGTATAGAGGGGACAAGACCTATACTTGCGGAGGTACAATCTTTGGTAAGCTACACAACATTTAATATACCTAGAAGAATGGCTACAGGTATGGACTATAATAGAGTTATTTTGCTAATAGCAGTCCTTGAGAAAAAGCTAAACTTACAGCTTGCCTCTTATGATGTATATATAAATCTTGCAGGGGGTATAAAAATTGTAGAGCCTTCCTTAGATGCATCTGTTATTTGTTCTATAGCTTCTAGCTATAAAAATAAACCTATAGCATCTAATATGTTAATATTTGGGGAAATTGGGCTATCTGGAGAGATAAGAGCTGTTTCATTTTGTGAAAAAAGAGTAAATGAGGCTATAAAGCTTGGTTTTGAAACAGTTATACTTCCTAAAGACAATATGAAGGAATTAGAGCAGATAAAGGGAATTAAGCTTTTGCCAGTTAAAAATGTGGAAGAACTTTTAAAAGTGGCTTTAGGCTAGACGATTTGTTTTGGTTGTATAATAAGTAAAAATAGGGTATAATAATAAATAATGTATGTTAAAATTATTGTTTTTAGTATATTTATATAGACATATCCCAAATTTTAGTGTAAAATATATAAGATTTAAAATAAAAACAAGAAAAAATATATAAAATTTATAAAATGGTTTTTAAGGAGGACTAATTATGAGTTTATATGAAAATTGGTTTAAAAAAGCATACGCACAAAATGGAACTATAAATAATGTTGTTTGGAGCGACTTTATGCCAAGAGAACAAAAAGTATATGAATATATCTTGGAAAATAAAGTAGAAAAGCTTGAAGGAACAGTAAAACAACTTTCAGAAAAATTTGATATGTCTGTTGAATATATTGTAGGTTTTATAGATGGAATAAATGATACACAAGAACCTAAAATAGATCTTCAAAAACTTGAGGAAAGCTCTGAAGTTTGCATTAAAATAGATTTTGAAACTTTATATAAAAAAATGGTAGAATATAAAGCAGACCATCTTTATAATCTTCCACAATGGAAAAATATTTTTACAGAAGATGAAATGAAAGCTTTATATAGAGGTCAAAAAAGCTCTAGAACATATATAAGAGAGCCTAAAATAGAAAGAAACGATCCTTGTCCTTGTGGAAGTGGCAAAAAATACAAAAAATGTTGTGGAGCGAAATAATTTGGAAACAAAATTTATTAAGATAAACAACGAAAATCCAGAAGAAAATTTAGTCGCCTTAAAAGAGGCGGCTAATATTTTAAAAAACAAGGGGCTTGTTGCTATACCTACAGAAACGGTGTACGGACTTGCTGCTAATGCTCTTTGTGAGGAATCAGCTAAGAAAATATATGAAGCTAAGGGAAGACCATCTGATAATCCACTTATTGTTCATATAGCTGAAAAAAGAGAAGTCTATGGACTAATAGGAAAACAACTTTCAGATATTGAATTTAAATTGATAGACAAATTTTGGCCAGGCCCTCTTACTATAGTATTTAAGAAAAATAAACTTATTCCTAAAACTGTTTCAGGAGGTTTAGATACTGTAGCTATAAGGATGCCTAAAAATAATATAGCAAGGGCTGTTATAAGAGAATGTGGATTTCCTCTTGCAGCACCTAGCGCTAATACTTCCACAAAACCAAGTCCAACTCTTGCAAAACACGTTTTAGAAGATTTGGACGGAAAAATAGATATGATAATAGATGGAGGTTCTTGTGGATTTGGTATAGAATCTACTGTTGTACAGGTTATAGAAGATAAGATAGTTATATTAAGACCAGGAAGCATAACTAAGCTTATGTTAAAAGAATTTGGCGATGTTGAGATAGATAAAGGAATAGTAGATAAAAATATAAAAGCTAAAGCTCCAGGTATGAAATATAAACATTATTCTCCTAAAGCTAAAGTTGTTTTAATAAAGGGCGATAAGGAAAAAATAGTAAGCTTTATAAATAAAAATTTAGAAGAAGATGAAAAATTAGGTATTAAATCTTTGCCTATTGTGTATGAACAAACAGCTCATTTTTATAAAGAGTATTTGACTATAGGCGATTTGTCTAAGGCAGATACTGTGGCTAAAAATTTATTTGCTGTGCTTAGAAAGTGTGATGAGCTAGGTTTAGATAAAGTATATATAGAAGCTTTTGATGAGGAAGAAGTAGGGCTTGCCATTATGAATAGACTAAAAAAAGCGGCCGGAGATAATATAATAAAGGTTTAATAAAGAATACTTAAGGGAAGACTAATAAACAGAAAGGAAAATACTAGATATAATCTAGTAAGGTGTAGCTATGATAGGTGTTGCTTGTGATCACGGTGGATTTAATCTTAAAAACGAAATAATAAAATATTTAGAAAATAATAATATAGAATATAAAGACTATGGAACATATTCTACAGATGCGGTGGATTATCCTATTTATGCAAGAAAAGTAGCAGAAGATGTTTCTAATAATATTTTAGAAAAAGGAATATTAGTTTGTGGTACTGGTATAGGAGTTAGCATAGTGGCTAATAAAGTAAAAGGAATAAGAGCGGCCCATTGCCACGATGTATTTTCTGCTAAAGCAACTAGAGAGCATAATGATGCTAATATATTAGCTATAGGTGAGCGTGTAGTAGGAGTAGGGCTTGCTCTAGAAATAGTAGAAACATTTTTAAATACTCCTTTTTCTAATGAAGAAAGACATAAAAGAAGAATAGAAATGATAGAAGGATAGTAGGTGATTATAGTGGAAAAATTATACATAGTAAATCATCCGGTGGTTCAAAGCAAAGTTGCTATGCTAAGAGATATAAATACAGGAAATAAAGAATTTAGAGAGCTTGTTTCTGAAATAGCTAGTTTTATATGCTATGAAGCAACTAAAGATTTAGAAACTAAGGAAGTAGAAGTAGAGTCTGTACTTTGCAAAACAAAGGGAAATGTGCTTAGCAAAAAAGTAGGTATTGTACCTATATTAAGAGCTGGACTTGGTATGGTAGATGGTATATTAAATCTTATACCTAATGCTAGCATTGGACATATTGGTTTATACCGAGATCCAGAAAGTCTTATGCCAGTAGAATATTATTGTAAATTACCTTCTACAGAACCAGATAATACAGATATACTTTTGTTAGACCCTATGCTTGCAACAGGAGGTACTGCTATAGCAGCTATGCAATTTATAAAAGAACGTGGATTTAAAAATATAAAATTTTTATGTCTTATAGCTTGTCCAGAAGGAGTTAAGAAGGTGGCAGAAGCTCATCCAGATGTAGAAATATATACAGCTTCTTTAGACGAAAGACTTAATGAACATGGATATATTATTCCTGGCCTTGGAGATGCAGGAGATAGAATATTTGGCACAAAATAATATATAAATCTTGGATTTATATATAAGGAGGTTTTGGTTTGGAGCATAATTGGTTGTTATATTTATCTGCTTTTTCTATATCATTTGCAGTAGCTATGCTTACAACACCTTTAGCGAAAAAAATATCTTATAAGTTAAAAGCCATAGATTATCCTAAATCTAGGGGGCTTAATAAAGAGCCTATGCCAAGAATGGGAGGCCTTGCTATATTTTTAGCATTTTTAATAACTGTACTTATATTATCTTTTTTTGTAAAAGATTTTCATACAAGGCAGTTTTATGGATTTTTATTAGGTGGTATATTAATAGTAATACTTGGCATATTTGATGATATATACGAGCTTAGTGCAAAAATAAAATTTGTAGTACAAATTTTAGTGGCTCTTATAGTAGTATTTTCTGGAACTAGAATAGATGTTATGTCTTGGCCTTTTTGGCAATATTTAAGACCATTTAATGCTATAATCACGATGGTATGGATATTAGGCGTTGTTAATGCCGTAAACCTTATAGATGGAGTGGATGGACTTGCTGCAGGTGTATCTTCTATAGCATCTTTATGTCTTATGATACTTTGCATTATATCTGGAAGTAGCCTTGCGGTTGTACTTACTGCTACTTTAGCCGGCTCTTGTCTTGGATTTTTGCCTAGAAATTTTAGTCCAGCAGAAATATATATGGGGGATACTGGAGCAACATTTTTAGGATATGTGCTAGCAGTTACCTCTTGTATAGGTGTATATAAAAGCTATGCTGTATTATCTATAGTTATATCCATATTAGTTTTGGCTCTTCCTATTTTTGATACTCTTTTTGCTATGATAAGAAGAGCAATAAATAGAAAACCTCTTATGTCAGCAGATAGAGGGCATCTTCATCATAGGCTTATAGATAGTGGATATACTCATAAACAAGCAGTAATGATACTATATGGGCTTAGTCTTTTTAGTGCCACTATAGCTATACTTATAGCAATACAAGATTATAAGGCTACTATTGTGGTATTTATATTTTTTGCTATTTTGCTTTTAATGATGTATGTATATAAAAATCGTATACAAAAACAATGAAATTAGTATTAAAATTTTTGGACTGTAGAATAATTCTTCAGTCCTTTTTTAATTTTTTGATTATTATTATTACCTATATAATTTGTAGAATTTTATAATTTTTATTATTATAAATTATACAAAATGTATAAAAAACGCGAGAATTTTAAAAGTTACTTGAAAAAATGAAATAAATAAGTTATAATTGTTACAAATGTGTTACAAAAATTAATTTTTTCTTACAAGAATATCTTAATTCAAATCTAGATTATAACAAAAATTTGTTTGTAATTTTTAGATTATGAATTTTTTTAAGTGTAGATAAAATATATTGCTTTATAAATATAACATAAAGTTAAGACGGAGGTTTTTTATGTCGGTAAAGCTAGACAAAGATAACTTTTCTCAAGAAGATAATACAAAAGATAAAGGGAAAATTATACAATTTCCAGATAGAGAAACAAATTTTAAAGAAACTCCTCTTATTATAAAAGGGGAAGAGAAAAAGGCAAAAATTATAAAATTTGAAACTAATACTTCAAATATTAAATATGATAAGAAAAGAATAGGAATAATAGCTCTTATTATTATGGTTGTTTTTGCTTCTATTTATATACTTACATATAAAAATGCTCAAGAGGTTTATGTAGGGGACAAGCTAGTAGCTACTATAAACTTAAGACAATCTGGGGTTAAAGATGTAAAGGAGCTTACTCAAATTGTACTTGATAGATTAAAAGACAAAGAAGGAGCTAATGTAGAAGTAAATGAAGAAATAACTTTAAAGCCAGTAAGAGCTGCTAAAGCAGATATAATGAGTGTTGAACAAGCTATATACCCAATATCGAAAGGATTTACATTCAAGGTAGAGGCTAGTGTTATAACAGTTGATGGAGAGGTTTTAGCTACTGTAAAATCTGAAGAAGAGGCTAATAAAATTTTAAATAATATAAAAAATAAATATATAAAACCAGGTACAATACAGTTACAAGAACCTACTTTTTTAGAAGATGTAAAAGTTGAAAATAAATATGTAGCAGAAAAAGATATCTTAACAGAGGAACAAGCTAGTGTTAATCTTAATTCTAATAAAAACGAAGCTATACAATATGAAATAAAAGAAGGAGATACTCTTTTTGAAATAGCTATGGATAATGATATGTCTTTGGACGAGCTTTTAGCAGAAAATCCGAATCTTACGGAAGATACACCTCTTAAAATAGGTAGTAAAGTAAATATTACTGCTTCTATACCTTTATTATCTGTACAAACATATGAAAAATCAACTTATACACAAGTTGTTCCTAAAAAAATAGAAAAAGTGGAAAATAATAAAGAATATAAAAATTATAAAAAAGTTTTAATTGAGGGAAAAGACGGAAGTAAAGAAGTTACTGCTAAAGTTATAAAAGTAAATGGTGTGGAGCAAAAAAGAGAAGTTTTATCTGAAAAGGTAATAGTAGAGCCTAAGACAGAAAAAGTAGAAGTAGGTACTTTAAACACTCCACCTAAAAAAGCTATAGGTAGTTTTATATATCCAGTTAGTGGAAGATTATCTTCTGGATATGGATATAGATGGGGAACTTTGCATAAGGGAATAGATATTGCTGCTCCTTCTGGAACTCCTATAAAGGCATCTGATGGAGGTACTGTTACATTTTCTGGTTGGAATGATGGCGGATATGGGTATATGGTTAAGATAAACCACGGTAATGGTTTTGAGACTGTTTATGCGCATAATAGTAAGTTGGCAGTTAATGTAGGGCAGAAAGTAGCTCAAGGTGAGGTTATAGCTTATGTAGGAAATACAGGAAATAGCACTGGTAACCACGTACATTTTGAAGTTATAAAAAATGGAGCAACGCAAAACCCTATAAATTATTTAAAATAGGTATATAGAAAAGGCTATAAATAAACTTAGTTTGTTTAAGCCTTTTTATATTTTGGCAATTAAGGGAGGGTAATATGGAAAAATTTTATAAAAAAATAATTTTATTATCATTTATAGGGATTCCTATTGGATTTGTAGTAGGAATTATTGATACAATATTTGGGAAAACTCTTATAAGAATAGGAGAAATAAGAGATGAACATATTTTTTATTTTTTACCATTTTTAGCTATTATAGGGGTTTTAATTATATTTGTTTATAAAAAATTTGGTTCTAATAGCATAAAGGGAATGAGTCTTGTATTTGAGGTAGCTCAAGATAAAGAAGAAAAAATACCATTAAGACTTATACCTTTTGTTATAGTTAGCACTTGGCTTACTCATCTTTTTGGGGGAAGTGCTGGTAGAGAAGGTGTTGCAGTTCAAGTAGGAGCCACTTTTTCAGACTGGTTATCTACAAAGATAAATTTTAAATGTGATAAAAAAACATTTTTAATAATTGGTATGGCATCTGGATTTGCCGGGCTTTTTCAAACACCTATAGCGGCTATATTATTTGCTGTTGAAGTTTTAATAGCTGGAGCTATACACTATAGTGTGCTTATACCTACTGTAGCCGGAGCTTTTACTGCAAGTGCTACTTCACATTTTTTAGGACTTGAAAAATTTAGCTTTAATATAAATAGCAATATATCTATAGATTTTAATATACTTTTTAAAATTATTTTTATAGGTATAATATTTGGGCTTGTAGGGAGTTTATTTACTTTTTTACTTAAAAATACAAAACAATTTTTGGCAAACAAGATTGAAAATCCTATAAAAAGAATATTTTTTGTAGGAATATTTTTAAGTATTATACTTTTAATATTACATAGTGGGAGATATTGTGGACTTGGGACAAATCTTATAGATGCAAGTTTTAACAATAAATCTATATACACTTATGATTTTATATTGAAACTTTTATTAACAGTTATAACATTATCGGCAGGATTTCAAGGCGGAGAGGTAACACCTCTTTTTGCAATAGGAGCAAGCCTTGGTGTTATATTAGCGCCTATTTTTGATTTACCTATAGAACTTGTAGCATCTCTTGGATATATAAGTGTGTTTGGAAGTGCTACAAATACATTTTTGGCTCCTATATTTATAGGAGGAGAAGTTTTTGGATATCAAAATATGCCCTATTATTTTATAGTTATGGCTTTTGCTTATGCTTTTAATTTTAATAAGTCTATATATTCTTTGCAAGAAAATTCTAAGCTACAGATATAAAATTGACAATTATGTAAATATTGTAGTATAATTATTTTATATTACTATAATTAATTATATAAATTGATAATAAACCTTATTTAGGGAGGTCATGTTTTGAAAGTAAATACAAAAGCTAAAGTTTCTATTATGTCTATGTTATTACTAACTAATGCTACACCAGTTTTTGCAACGCCTATAAGTGCAACTGCTAATGTAGTAACTGCTAATACATTAAATACTATAAGTCAAAATTCTATATCTGTTATTTCTTCTAAAAATGGAGAAACAGTATCTAAAAGAGATAGCCTTGAAGATACTTTTACTATATCTTTTACAAATGATAACTATATAACAACGAAATTTGCTAAAATCACTGGTGGGAGTAAGGGACTTAAGAATATACCAGTATATTTAGAGGCATCTTCTTCTAGCCAAAAAGTAGGTGAAATAGAAGTTGGTTCTACAGTTGTATTAGGAAAAGAAGTAAATGGATTTACTCAAATTTTCTTTGACGAACATATAGTTTATATTCAAAATCAATATTTAGTTGATTCTAAGTTAGAAATAGAAGATAATAAAAAAACGGAGCAAACAGAACAAAAACAAGGTAAGTATGTAAGGATAAATTCTGATGCAGGGCTTAATTTAAGACAAGAACCAACTACAAAATCAGCAGTATTAACAGTAATACCTTTTGGAGCTTATGCAGACTATATAGAAGATAATAATGGAGAATGGTTAAAGGTTAGTTATAATGGAAATGTAGGATACGTTAGTGCAGAATTTGTTGATATAACAGATAATAAACAACAAGATATATCTACGAGTGAAGATGCAAGTCCTAAAGCTCAAGAAATTATAAACTTTGCTAAAGCTCATCTTGGTAAATCTTATATTTATGGTAGTATAAACTTAGAAATAGGGACAGACTGTTCAGGTTTTACATATTCGGTATTTAGAAAATTTGGTATAAACTTAAATAGAACTTCTAGAGACCAATATTTAAATGGTACTCCAGTTGAAAAGAAAAATCTTATGCCTGGAGATTTAGTATTCTTTAATACTGGTGGAGATACACCTATATCGCACGTAGGTATATATATAGGTGATGGACAATACATACATTCTACAGATAGTAAAAACAGAGGTGTTATGATATCTAGCTTAAATGATTCTTATAGCCTTAAAACTTATTATGGAGCTAGAAGAGTTATAAAATAATCTTAAGTTTAATAGTTAAATAAAAAAAGATGCAAATGCATCTTTTTTTATTTAAAATATTTTTTATCTTTATCTAATATAAAATGTCCATTAGATGGAAGATTGTTTTCTTTATAATGAGAAAGTTCTAAATCTTTAATTTTATCTAAATCTAATATATTTGTGATAAAATCATCTCTTTTAATAGTAAATACATTAGTTCCCATAGTTGATTTAGTAGATTTTTTTTCTATTTGATTAGAATTTATAAGGATAGCTTTATCATCTTTTCTTATAAACAACATATCTTCATCTTCTAGGATATGTTTAATAAATATTAGTTTAGATTTTAAGTTATAAACATTAGATAATTTTTTTCTATTAGTTTTATATAAATCTAGACTAATTTTTGCCATTTTTCCATTTTCAAAACCAAATAGCATATCTCCTTTAAAATCTATAGTAGTAGTAAAATATATAATATTTTCATCTTCTTCCATACCTAAAATATTAGGAAGATAATGTCCCATGCTGCTAACTTTTACATCTTGCATTTCATAAGCTTTTATTTTATATAAATTTGCTTTATTAGAGAAGAAAAGCAGCTCACATTTATTACTAGCTTCTATTTCTTTAATAATATAGTCATCTTCTTTTAGTTTATGTTCTCCAGAAGAACGAAGCGAAATAGCACTAACCTTTTTAAAATAGTTTTGCTTTGTAATAAATAGTTTTATACTATAATCTTCTATAAGTTGATTTTCGTCTATTTCTTTTATTTCTTCTTCATATATAATGTCTGTTTTTCTAGCTTTACCATATTTTTTAGATATATCTTTTAGCTCATCACAAATAATATCTTTTATAAGTGTTTCATCTTCTAATATTTTTTTAAGATTTTTTATTTCATCTTCTATTTTGCTTATTTCATCTACTTTTTTAAGAAGATATTCTTTATTAAGATTTCTAAGTTTTATTTCTGCTATATATTCAGCTTGTTTATCGTCTATATCAAAACCTTTTTTTAGATTAGGAATAACTTTAGCATCTTCTGTAGTTTCTCTTATTATACTTATAGCTTTATCTATATCTAATAAGATTTTAGAAAGCCCTGAAAGTAGGTGATGTCTATCTTGTTTTTTAGAAAGGTCAAATTTTGTTTGTCTTTTTATGCAATTTATTCTAAAATCTAACCAATTAGAGAGTATCTCTTTTATACCCATAGTTTTAGGGACGGCGTTTATAAGAATATTAAAATTACAACTAAAGCTATCGCTAAGAGGAGTCATTGTGTAAAGTTTATGCATAAGTAAATCTACATTAGCAGATTTTTTTATATCTATAGCTATTTTAAGTCCATTTTTATCTGTTTCATTTCTTATATCATTTATTTCTTTAATTTTATTAAGTTTAACAAGACTTATTATTTTATCTATTATAGCTTCTACAGTTGTAGTATAAGGTATTTCATATATTTCTATAAGGCTATTTTTTTTATCAAATCTATATTTACCCCTTAGTTTAAAGCTTCCTCTTCCAGTTTCATATATATTTGATAACTCTTTTTCATTATAAATAAGTTCTCCACCACTTGAAAAATCAGGAGCTTTTAAATATTTTTTTATATCTACATTAGGATTTTTTATAAATTTTATAGTAGCTTGACAGACTTCTTTTAAGTTAAAGCTACAAATAGAGCTTGCCATACTAACTGCTATACCTTGATTATTAGTTACTAAGATATTAGGAAAAGTAGTAGGGAATAGGACTGGCTCTTTCATAGTGCTATCATAGTTATCTATAAAGTCTACAGTATCTTTTTCTATATGTTTAAATATTTCTTGACATATATCATCTAGCTTAACCTCTGTATATCTAGATGCGGCAAAAGCCATATCTCTTGAATATTGTTTTCCAAAATTACCTTTAGAATCTATAAAAGGAGTTAATAGGGCATCATTGCCACGAGTTAGTCTAACCAAAGTTTCGTATATAGCCATATCCCCGTGAGGATTTAGCTTCATAGTTTGCCCTACAACATTTGTAGATTTTGTTCTACTGCCTTTTAAAAGTCCCATTTTATACATAGTATATAGCAGTTTTCTATGTGATGGTTTAAATCCGTCTATTTCTGGAATTGCTCTTGATATAATAACACTCATAGCATAGGGCATATAGTTTAGCTCTAGAGTTTTTGTTATATTTTGTTGTATATAATTGTTATTTGACATATATTTTGCTACTTAGGTAGCCCTCCTTTCTTCTTTTATTTAATTTATTATAAGTCTGCAAGTTCTATATATTTATAGCCATTTTTTTCTATATATTTTTTCCTTGCTTTTAGGTTATCTCCAAGGAGCATTTCGAACATATCTTTTGTTTTTTCTACATCTTCTGGTAATACTTGAACTAGTTTTCTTGTTTTTGGGTTCATAGTAGTTTGCCACATCATTTCTGGTTCATTTTCTCCAAGTCCTTTAGAACGTTGTATATGGTAGTTATCTAGCTTTGATATTATATCTTGTTTTTCTTTTTCTGAATATGCAAAATAAGTTTTTTTACCAGAAGTTATTTCATATAAAGGAGATTCTGCTATAAATACTTTCTTTTCCTCTATTAAAGTAGGCACTAGTCTATATAGCATAGTTAGAATAAGAGTTCTAATTTGGAAGCCATCAACGTCGGCATCAGTACATATTATTATTTTATCCCATCTAAGATTGTTTATATCAAAACTATTTAAGTCTTTATTATGTTTTGTTTTTAGCTCAACTCCACAACCTAGGACTTTTATTAAATCTGTTATTATATCGCTATTAAATATTTTATCATAGTTTGCTTTAAGACAGTTTAGTATTTTTCCTCTAACTGGCATAATCCCTTGAAATTCTGCATCACGTCCTTGCATACAAGCTCCAAGAGCAGAATCACCTTCTACTATATATATTTCTCTTTTACTAGCATCTTTAGAGCGACAATTTACAAATTTTTCAACTCGGTTTGTCATATCTATATTTCCAGTAAGTTTTTTCTTAATATTTATTCTAGTTTTTTCTGCTGTTTCTCGGCTTCTTTTATTTATAAGGACTTGATTTGCTATCTTATCAGCATCTAGCTTATTTTCTATGAAATATACTTCAAGATTTTCTTTTAAAAAATCTGTCATAGCATCTTGAATAAATTTATTTGTTATAGCTTTTTTAGTTTGGTTTTCATAGCTTGTTTGTGTAGAAAAAGAATTTATAATTATAATAAGGCTATCTTCTATGTCGCTATAGGTTATTTTCTTTTCATCTTTTTTATATAAATTATTAGTTTTTATATATTTATCTATAGCATATACAAAAGCCGATTTGACAGCTTTATCTGGAGAACCACCATATTCTAAAAAGCTAGAGTTATGATAATATTCTATAATATTTATTTCATTGTTAAAACAGAAACTAAGCTCAAACTTTAGCTTATATTCTTCTTTATCTTCTCTATCTTTTCCTTTCATCTCTGCTTTATAATAAACAGGTTCTGTAAGGTTTTTATCTTGTGATAATTCTTTTATATAATCTTTTATACCCTCTTTATAACAGAAAGTATAAGTTTTATCTTCCTCTTCTATATAAAGCTCAAAGCTAAGACCAGCATTTACAACGCATTGTCTTTTTAATATTTGTTTAAAGTATTCTGTGTCTATATCTATATCTGTAAATACTTCTCTATCTGGACGCCAATGTATTTTGCTTCCAGTTGTTTTTTCAGTTGTTTTTTCTTTTTTTAAACCACCTACATTTTCTCCTTTTTCAAAATGTAAATTATATTTATAGCCATCTCTTATTATTTCAACGTCCATATATTCAGAACTATACTGAGTAGAACAAAGTCCAAGTCCATTAAGCCCTAAGCTAAATTCATAGTTTTCTCCACTATTGTTAAGATATTTCCCACCAGCGTATAGCTCACAAAATAAAAGTTCCCAGTTATATTTGTTTTCTTTTTGATTAAAGTCTACCGGTATTCCTCTACCTCTATCTTCTATAAGAATAGATTTATCCTTGTAGTAGGCTATTTTTATCAAATTTCCAAAACCTTCTCTAGCTTCATCTATAGAATTTGACAAAATTTCAAAAACAGAGTGTTTACATCCTTCTATGCCATCAGAGCCAAATATTACAGCAGGTCTTAGTCTTACTCTATCTGCTCCTTTTAAAGAGGTGATACTCTCATTACCATATTGAGACTGAATTTTTATGTTTTCTTTATTATTTTTTGCCATAAAATCCTACCTTTTTCTATATTCATTTATTAATTAGATTAAAATTTTTTAAGCTCTTTTATTTATAAAATATTATTAGTATAAAATATATTATTCTATTTTAAAATAGAAAAAATATAAATTTATAATATATAATTATTAATATTTTATTATTATAAATTTTTAATATAGTATAGCTTATTAGATATTTATTTGCAAGATAAAATACAAATAAGTTATATTATATTTAATAAAAATTTATTGTAAAAATATATTTTAAAAAATTATCTGATTTTTAGATTAACAAAAACTTAAGATTTTTGTCAATAGTTTTTATTGAAAAAAATTAATAATTTTAATATAATAATCTTTAACTAGTTATATACAAATAAGATGATTTATTAATAACAAATATTAAAAAATTTAAAAATAGTCATACTTATTATATTTTATAATATTTCTATTATACAAAATTGATAATATTATTTTTTTCCATAAATATAAATTTAATTTTTAGAAAGGCATATTATGTATAGAGAATACTCAACATATTTAAAAGAAAAATATAAAGAAAAAGTTTATAAACTTCCTATATCATTAAAGGAAACAAACTGTCCAAACAGGGATGGAAACCTTGGTTTTGGAGGGTGTAGCTATTGTGGAGATGAGGGAGTTGGATTTGAAAATTTATCAGCAAATCTTAGTGTAAAAGAACAACTTCTTAAAAATAAAGAGAAAATAAGTAAAAAATATAAGGCTAAAAAGTTTATAGCTTATTTTCAAAGCTATTCAAATACATATATTTCATTAGATTTGTTTAAAAAATATATAACAGAGGCAATAATAGAAGATATAGTAGATATATCTATATCTACACGTCCAGATTGCATAGATAAGCCATACTTAGATTTTTTAAAAGAAATAAAAGAAAAATATAATATAGATATTACTATAGAACTTGGTTTACAAACTGCTAATTACAAAACATTAGATAAGATAAGAAGGGGACATACTCTTGCAGAATATATACAAGCTTGTATGCTTATAAAAAGTTATGGTTTTAATATTTGTACTCACATTATATTAAATTTTCCTTGGGATAATATAGAAGATACTATAGAAACAGCAAAAATAATATCCGTTTTAGGAAACGATTTTGTAAAGTTACACGCCTTATATATAGAAAAAAACACAGTATTAGCTAGAGAATATCAAAACGGAGAATTTACTATGTTGCCTTTAGAAGACTACATAGAAAAGACTATTACTTTTTTAGAATATCTAAACCCAGATATAGCGATACAAAGAATAATAGGAAGAGCACCAGAAGAGTTTACATTGTTTTCTAATTGGGGAACTAGTTGGTGGAAGATAAAAGAACAAATAGAAAAAAAGATGAAAGATGAAAATAGATATCAGGGAAAATTATATGATTATGGTTGTAATAAAGCTCTTAAAAAATTTGACTAATATTGTTATACATAGTATATTTATAATATAAAATTTATGGAGGATTTAAAATGAGATATATAGCAGATTTAAAAGTAGATGAGATGGTTGTAGAACACTATCTTTGCAAAAAAAAGCAAACTCTAAAATCGCGTTCTGGAAAAAATTATCTTTCTTTATTATTGCAAGATAAAACAGGTACAATAAATGCTAAAGTATGGGATTTAAATAATAATATACAAAGTTTTGAAGAAAATGATTTTATAAAAATAGAAGGTGTTGTTTTATCTTATCAAAATGAGCTACAACTTAATGTTAAAAAAATAAGACGTAGTTTAGAAGGCGAATTTGAGCCTATGGACTATATTCCAGCTACAGATAAAAATATAGAACAATTATATAAACAAATATTAGATTTAATAGCTAGTATAAAAAATAAATATATAAAAGAGCTTTTAGAAAATATATATATAAAAAATAATGAGCTAGTTTCTGTTTTTAAAAAACATTCTGCCGCTAAGACTATGCACCATAACTATATGGGAGGGCTTTTAGAACATAGTCTTTCTATATGTCAAATTTGCGACTTTTTATCTAGTCATTATGAATATGTAGATAGAGATTTGCTTATAGCTTCTGCTCTTTTACATGATATAGGAAAAATATTTGAGCTATCTCCTTTTCCAGATAATGACTATACAGATGATGGACAACTTCTAGGACATATAGTTATTGGGACAGAGCTTGTAACAAAAGAATCCAATAAAATAGAAGGATTTCCTCATCAGTTACAAAGTCTTATAAAACATAGTATTTTATCACACCACGGGGAATATGAATTTGGTTCTCCTAAAAGACCAAAAACAATAGAAGCTTTTATATTGCATTGTGCAGATGAGCTAGATGCAAAAATAAAAATATTTGAAGAAAATATTTTATCAGATAATACAAATGGGAACTGGGTTGGCTATCATAAAATGTTAGCTAGAAACCTAAGAAAATCTAATTATGAATAATGATAGCGAAAAAATATCAGCAAGTGAAATAAATAGATATTGTTTTTGTGAATATGGCTGGTATTATGAAAGGCTTTATGGCAGAAAATATATTTTAGAGAAATATAAAAACAAAAAACAACCTAAAAAACTAAATAAACAACAAGAAGTAGACGATACTTTTAATAACTTTAAACGTGGACTTGAGTTTCACGATAGTTTTAATATAAAAAGGCGTATGGGAGCTGTAAAAAATCTTATGATAGTATTTATAGTGCTTTCTCTTATTATAGCTCTTGCGCTAGTGCTTAAGCTATGTGGATAATATTTATTTTAGTAGTTGTTGTTTTTTGGCTTATCTATAGTAAAAAAAATGCCATAAAAAAATCTAAATATAAAAATATTGTTCCCCTTGGATATAAACTTTTTTATACAGACCAAAATACTAAAGAAAAAGAAGATAATGTAATATATAAGAAAATTTTATATTCAGAAAAATATAACATACAAGGAAAGCCAGATTATATATTTAAAAGATTTAATAGCTATTATCCTATAGAGCTAAAAAGTGGAAGTATAAAAGATGACCCTATGCCACACCTTGGCGATCTTATGCAACTTGTGGCATATTTTATTATTATAGAAGATTTATATGGGCATAGAGTAAAAGAAGGAAAACTAGTTTATAAAGATTACTGCTTTAGAATAAAAAATACAAGAAGGCTTAGGAAATATTTTTTTAAAGTTTTATCAGATATGAGACATATGCTAAAAACTGGCAAAGGTAATCCTACTTGCAGTTTTACTCATTGTAAATATTGCATTTGTAGGCATACAGTATGTGAATTTTATAGAAAGTTATCTTAAAAGGTGTATATATGGATAAAAAAGAAAATATAGAAAAAATACTAAATAAGACAGATGAAAAAATATTGGCAAAAGCCATAAAAGAACTTTTAAATAAAGAAAAAGGAAATAAAAATGGAAATAAAAAAAAATGATTTTTTAGAAGTAGAAATTTTAGATATAGGCATAAATGGAGAGGGTATAGCAAAAATAGATAATTTCCCTATATTTATAAATGGAGCTATTACAGGTGAGTTTGTAAAGATAAAAATTTTAAAAGTTAATAAAAATTTTGCTTATGGTAAGCTTATAGAAATAATAAAAAAATCAGAAAAAAGAATAGAGCCTATCTGCGAGCATTTTGGAGCTTGTGGTGGTTGCTCTCTTTTACATATAGACTATGACTATCAATTAGATATAAAAACTAATTTTATAAAGTCTAATCTTAAGAAAATTGCTAATCTTGATTTTAATGTTGAAAGAGCTATGGGAATGAAAAATCCTTTAGCTTATAGAAATAAAGCAAGCTTTCCTATATCTTATCAAGATAATCTTAAAATAGGATTTTATAAGCCACGTTCTCATAATATAGTGAATATAGAAAATTGTATAATACAAAGTCCTATAAATGAACCTATTATAGCAAAACTTAGAAAATTTATAGAAATTAATAATATTAGCGTATATGACGAGAAAACCGGAAAAGGTATATTAAGACATATAATAACTAGAGTAGGGAATAAAACAGGCGAGGTTATGGTCTGTCTTGTGATAAATGCTAAGAGTTTTGCATATGAAAATGAGCTTGTTTTGGCTCTTAAAGATATAGAAAACATTGCTACTATAGTTTTAAATTTTAATACAAAAAATACAAATGTTATTTTAGGGGATAAAACTAAAACTATATATGGTAAGGGATATATAACAGATTATATAAAAGATTTAAAATTTAATATTTCTCCATTATCATTTTATCAAATAAATCAAGTACAAACAGAAATTTTATATAAAACGGCTCTTGATTATTGCCAGCTTAGCAAAGATGAAATAGTTTTTGATGCTTATTGTGGCATAGGGACTATATCTTTATTTTTAGCTAAAGAATGTAAAATGGTATATGGTATAGAAATTATAGAAGATGCTATAGAAAATGCAAAACAAAATGCTAAAGAAAATAAAATAGAAAATGCTAAATTTTTAGTAGGTAAATCTGAAGAAGTTATACCAAATCTTATATTTAAAGAGGGGATAGTCCCAGATACTATAGTAGTGGACCCGCCTAGAAAAGGTTGTGATAAAGCTCTTTTAGATGCTATAGGAAAAACAGAGGTTAAAAAATTAGTTTATGTATCTTGCGATAATTCTACACTTGCTAGAGATATAGCTTATTTAAAACAATATGGTTTTAGATTAGAAAAGCTACAACCGGTGGATATGTTTTGTATGACTTGTCATATAGAATGCGTAGCACAATTAAAAAGATAAAGGAGGAATATTTTGGAAAAACATACAGATATTGAAAGAAGTATAATAAAAAAATTTAGAAAAAATATATGGCGTGGATTTATAAAAGGTGTGCAAAAATATGAGCTTATAAAAGAAAATGATAAAATAGCAGTTTGTATATCTGGCGGGAAGGATTCTATGCTACTTGCTAAGCTTATGCAAGAGCTACAAAAACACGGAAAATTCCATTTTGGTTTAGAGTTTATAGTTATGAACCCTGGGTATAATCAAAAAAATTATGAGCTGATTTTGGAAAATGCAAAAAAACTAAATATACCTATAACAGTTTTTGAAACAGAAATTTTTAATATAGTATTTGATATAGAGCAAAACCCTTGTTATCTTTGTGCTAGAATGCGAAGAGGACATTTATATAGCAAAGCAAAAGAGCTTGGCTGTAATAAGATAGCTCTTGGGCATCATTTTGATGACGTTATAGAAACTATTCTTATGGGTATGCTATATGGTGGTCAGGTGCAAACTATGATGCCTAAGCTACATAGCAAAAATTTTGAGGGAATGGAGCTTATCCGTCCTATGTATATGGTAAGAGAAGAAGATATTATAGCTTTTGCTAGATATCATAACTTAGAATTTTTAAGATGTGGTTGTCGTTTTACAGAAAATATAGATTATGAAAATAAATATGAAAGTGGTTCTACAAGGCAAAATGTAAAAGCGCTTATAAGAAGCCTTAGAGAAAATAATCCAAATATAGAGAAAAATATTTTTAATAGTGTAGAAAATATAAATCTTAGCACAGTTATAGGATACCATAAAAATGGGGACAAATATAACTTTTTAGATGATTATGATAGATAATATAAAAATTAGAGCTTATAGCTCTTTTTTTTTATTTTTATTTTTTAAAATATAGCTATAATATAACAAATTTTTCCACTTAGTATATATATAATATTTATAAAAGCTCTGGTGGAGGTGTTAGATGCAAATAGAAATTTATCTTGATATTTTGTTTTTTATAAATTTTTTTATGATATATTTTATATTTTTTGTGGTAAATAAACTACAAAAAAATAGAGTATCTTTAAAGAGGCTTTTATTTGTATCATTCATTACTGCCTTTTTATATATTATAACAGTAGTTTTTATTCCTTATAACAGAGTTTTTAGTCTAAGTTTACCTATACTAATATTTTCATTATCTATAAAGCTAGCTTTTAATCCAAGGAGTATCAAAAATTTTTTATATTTATTTTTTGTAACTAATATAGTAGCTTTTTGTATAGGTGGGCTTTCTATGTCTTTATTTTTTTACACAAAGATAGGAGCGATTTTAAGCTTTACTTTAGAAAATTTCCCGATAAAAATACTTATTTTTTCCACTCTTTTTACATATATAATGCTTAAAATTTTCCTAAAAACTTATAGAAAAGTAGTAGTAAAAAAACAAAGTTTTTATAATATTATAATTGATAAAAACGGAAAAAACATAAGTTTAAATGCTCTTTTAGATACCGGAAATTCCTTAAAAGAACCTATAACAAAAAAACCAGTTACTATAGTGGAGTTTGAAGCTATAAAGACTATATTACCAGAAAAACTAAGGCTTATATTTTATGAAAAACAAGAAGATGACCTTAATATGCTATTAGAAGTAGACAAAAAGGCAGATATAAGATTAATTCCCTTTAAAAGTCTTGGGAAAGAAAATGGGCTTTTAGTTGGTATAAAAATAGATAGGCTAAATATAGAAACAACTCCGCCAACAATAGTGGAAAATGCTATTTTGGGTATAGCAAATTTTCCTCTATCTAATGATAATTTTTATAAAGCAATTTTAAATCCAGAGCTTATAAACTAGGAGGAAGCTAAATGATTTTTGTAAAAAATATTTTAAAAAATATTATAAACATTTTTATAGAAAAAGATGAAGAAGAGAGTATATTTTATATAGGAGGTACAGAAGTTTTGCCGGCTCCTTTATCAAATGATGAGGAGCTAGAGCTTATAGCACTTCTTGGGACAGAAGAAGATGAGATGGTAAAGGCAAAGCTTATAGAAAGAAATTTAAGACTTGTTGTATATATAGCTAGAAAGTTTGAAAACACTGGTATAAATGTGGAAGATTTGATATCTATAGGGAGTATAGGGCTTATAAAAGCTATAAATACATTTAGAGCAGATAAAAATATAAAGCTTGCTACATATGCTACAAGGTGTATAGAAAATGAGATACTTATGTATCTTAGAAGAAATACAAAGATAAAAACAGAAGTTTCTATAGATGAACCTCTTAATGTAGATTGGGAAGGGAACGAGCTTTTACTCTCTGATATATTAGGTACAGAAGTAGATATTATATCTAAAAATTTAGAAGAAGAAATAGACAGACAATTATTAAAAAAGGCTATAGATAAGCTAGATAAAAGAGAAAAAATAATAATAGAGCTAAGATATGGCATATTTTCTGATGGTGTAGAAAAGACGCAAAAAGAAGTAGCTGATATGTTAGGAATATCTCAATCTTATATATCTAGGCTAGAAAAAAGGATAATATCTAGGCTAAAAAAAGAATTTGTAAAAATGATGTAAAAAAGAGCCTTTAGGCTCTTTTTTAATATATATTTTTATTATCTTATAAATTTATCGTGTATGGCATTTGCTGCTCTTTCTGCTTCTTTTTCTTCTACTAGAACAGAAATTTTTATTTCTGAAGTAGATATCATATTTACATTTATAGCAGAAGAATATAAAGCTTCGAAAAGGTCAGAAGCAACACCAGAGTTTGTATCCATTCCAGCACCAACTATAGAAACTTTAGCAATATTTTTGTCATAGCTTATGCTTTCATAAGATACACCTTTTAAATCTTCCATAGCTTTTAAAGCTGGTTCTAGCTCGTCTTTTGAGACTGTAAAAGAAATGTCTTTTGAGCTTTCTCTACCTATAGATTGTAAAATAATATCAACACTCACTTTATGTTTTGAAAGATTAGAGAAAATCTTAAAGGCCATACCAGGTATATCAGGAACGCCAACAACAGATATCCTAGCTACATCTTTGTCAACGGCAACACCAGTTACTATCATCTTTTCCACAAGAGATTCCTCCTTTACTACTGTTCCTTCTTCTTCTGTTAGACTAGAACGCACCACTAAGTTTACATTATATTTTTTGGCAAGTTCTACAGAGCGATTATGAAGAACTTTAGCTCCCAAAGAAGCTAGCTCTAGCATTTCATCATAGCTTATAGATTTTAATTTTTTAGCGTTTTTTATAATCCTAGGGTCGCCAGTATAAACACCATCAACATCTGTAAATATCTCGCATAAATCTGCCTTTAAAGTAGCTGCTAAAGCAACAGCAGAAGTATCAGAACCACCACGTCCTAGAGTTGTTATATCGCCATATTTGTTTATTCCTTGAAACCCTGTTATTATAACTATATTTTTCTTATCAAGCTCGGCATTTATTCTATTTGTATCTATATCTTTAATCCTAGCATTGCCGTAAGTGGAAGTAGCTAAGATAGGGCACTGATTAGCATTTAAAGATATTGCCGGATAGCCTAGAGCGTGAATAGCCATAGCCATAAGTGCAACTGATTGTTGTTCGCCAGTAGATAAAAGCATATCAAGTTCGCGTTTAGAACATTTAGGATTTAGCTCCTTTGCCTTAGCTATAAGCTCATCTGTTGTATGACCTTGGGCAGATAGGACAACTACTACCTTATTGCCTTTATCATATTCTTCTACTATTCTTCTGGCCACATTTTGAACACGCTCAGCATTTTGAACAGAAGTCCCACCAAATTTTTTAACAATTAACAATTATTTAACCCCCTTTAAACTGGATATATTTTTATAAATCGATTAACTTAAATTAAATATTGTTAAAGCTAAAAAGCTTTATATAACAACTATGTCTTTATAGTATAAAGTATTTTATTTTATTTATCAACAAATTAATTAGATTTTTTGATAAATTTTGCTATAACAATAGTTTAAATCAAGCAATTTTTTATAATTTTGCATATTATAATTTATGAAAAATATTAAAAAATGTGATTTAGCTATTTTTAATTGCTATATAAAAAATTTAAAAAAGAAATAGCTTTTTCTTGGTGGTTTGCATTTGCTAAAATTCCATAATATATAGGTCCTTTTAAATCTAGATATTGTTTAATTTTGGGGCTAGAAGATATATCTATTGCATAAGCTTTTTTTATGTTATTTTCATCTTCTATATATAAAAATTTATCTTTTAGTTTAGAGCTTAGCTCTTTTGGCAATATAGTTTCTAAATCTTTAAATAATCCTTGTTTATGAAAATGATTTATAAAAAATTCTTCTGTAATCATAGAATCTACGCTATTAGTAAGAACCATAGCATTTAATTTAGCTAAGTATTCAAACCCATTTGTTATTTTTCCATTTTCTAAGATAATATTAAAAGAAGGGTCTAAAAGCCAAATATCATTAGGTTTTTTTAGATTTTCATATTTTTCAAAATCTTCATATAAAAGAGTTTGATTTTCTTCTGATATAGGCTTATTTACAAATACACAAGTAAATACAGGGTCTTTTTTGAAAAAAAGCGAGCCTAAATAGCCAAAGAAAATTGTGAAAACTGCTATAATTATTATATACAATAGATAATATTCTTTTATATACCAAAGCTTATCTTTAAAAGACATATTTTTTAGCTTTTCAATTTCTTCTTTTATAGAAGTTTTTTTCTCCATAAAAAAGCTCTCCTTATTTTAAGAAAGTCTATTTTTAAAATCTTCATATCCAAATTCTTTAATTAATTTTATGCCATCTTTTATAGTATTTAGATATATAGATGGGAGGTTTATACCATTAAATGTATTATTTTTTACCATAGAGTATATAGCCATATCACAAAAGATAAGTTTATCTCCTTCTTTTAAAGGTTTTTCAAATGAATAATCTCCTATAACATCTCCAGATAGACAAGTTGGAGAGCCTAGCCTATAAGTATAAGGTAAAACATTAGGCATATCTGCTCCTATTATATGTGGTCTATATGGCATCTCTAATACATCAGGCATATGGCAAGTAGCAGAAGTATCTAAAAGGGCTATATCCATACCATTTTTCATAGTATCTAATACAGAAGAAACTAAAAATCCAGTATTTAGAGCTATAGCTTCTCCTGGTTCTAAATATACTTCTATGTTGTATTTATTTTTTATAAAGTTTATACATTCTACAAGAGTTTCTATATCATAATCTTCTCTAGTTATATGGTGTCCACCACCAAAATTTATCCACTTCATATTTTTTAAATATTTGCCAAATTTTTTATCTACAACTTCAAGAGTTCTTTTAAGCGTATCAGAATTTTGTTCACACATAGTATGAAAATGAAGTCCATCTATTCCTTCAAGAGAATTATTTTCAAAATGTTCTAACGTAGTACCCATTCTAGAATTTTTAAAACAAGGGTTATATAAATCTGTTTCTATTTCTGAATATTCCGGGTTTATTCTAATTCCTACTTCTATATGTTTATCAGCATTTTTTATTTTATCTTTATATTTATTAAACTGGCTAAAAGTATTAAAAACTATATGGTCGCTATATTTTATAATATCATCAAAGTCTCTTTCCATATAGGCAGGGGCATATATATGTACTTCTTTTCCCATTTCTTCATATCCAAGCCTTGCTTCAAATAAAGAGCTAGAAGTTACTCCATATAAATATTCTCCTATTATTCCAAATGTAGAAAACATAGAAAAAGCTTTTGTAGCAAGAAGTATTTTTGCTCCTGTTCTATCTTGTACTGATTTTAAAATTTCTAAATTTTTGCGTAGTAGAGCCTCATCTACTATATAGCAAGGTGTTTTTATTTTACTAAAATCTATATTCATTTTTTATCCTCCTGAAATTTTTTAACCATAACAAGCTCTCCATTTATATCTAATTCGCCATTAAATTCAAAACCAAAACTTTTATAAAGTCTTATAGCTTTTTCATTATTTTTATATACACTAAGATATAGCTTATTATAGCCATAAGTATTTTTTATTTTATTTAATAATATAGGTAAGACTATATGAGCGTAGCCCTTATTTTGAAAAATTTTATCTATAAAAAATCTATCTAGCCATACTCTTCCATATTTTCCTTCATTTTTCCAAAGCCCATACATAGCAAATCCTATGTAAGAGCCATCTATAGCTATTATAACAGGACGCCAACATCTAAATATCTTAGCTTCTTTAATACAACTAAAAGCCGTTTCTATATGGTTTTTTGATTTTCAAATACAGACAATTTATATGCTAAATGTTTGTTTTTATTATTTACTTTTATAAATTCTACTTTCAATATATCACCTAAATTTTTATATAAATTATCCCACTTCAGAGGAAGTGGGATTTTAAATTAGTCAACCATATCAGGATTAAAGCTTTCTTTCCAAGGTAAGCCCCATTTGTTTAATTCTTCCATAAATGGATCTGGGTCAAATTCTTCTATATTATATACTCCAGCTTTATCCCATTTTTTAGTCATTATCATCATAGCGCCTATCATAGCAGGTACACCAGTAGTATAAGATATAGCTTGAGAACCTACTTCTTTATAGCATTCTTGATGGTCGCATACATTGTATAAATAATATGTTTTTTCTTTGCCATCTTTTACGCCTTTAAATATACAACCTATGTTTGTTTTTCCTTTAGTTCTAGGTCCAAGGCTTGCAGGGTCTGGTAAGATAGCTTTTAAAAACTGTATAGGTACTATTTCTTTACCTTCATAGTTTATAGGCTCTATGCTAGTCATACCTACATTTTCTAAAACTCTAAGGTGTGTTAAGTATTTTTCAGAAAAAGTCATAAAGAAACGTATTCTTTTTATACCAGTTATATTTTGAGCTAAAGATTCAAGCTCTTCGTGATATAAAAGATACATATCTTTTTCTCCAATTTCTGGGAAGTTATATACTCTTTTTATTTCCATTGGTTTTGTTTCTACAAACTTGCCATCTTCAAAATATCTTCCGTTAGAAGTAATTTCACGGATATTTATTTCTGGGTTAAAGTTTGTAGCAAAAGGATAACCGTGGTCTCCGGCATTTGCGTCTAATATATCTATATAATGTATTTCATCAAAATGGTGCTTTAATGCGTATGCAGAAAACACTCCTGTAACTCCAGGGTCAAAACCGCTACCTAAAAGGGCAGTTATACCGGCTTCTTTAAATTTTTCTCTATAAGCCCATTGCCATTTATATTCAAATTTGGCAGTGTCTAAAGGCTCATAGTTGGCAGTATCTACATAGTGAACCTTAGTAGCAAGGCAAGCGTCCATAATAGTTAAATCTTGGTATGGAAGAGCAAGATTTATAACTACATCTGGTTTAAAATCGTTGATTAAAGCGATTATTTCATCAACATTATCTGCATCAAGCTGAGCCGTAGAAATTTTAGTGCGTCCACCGTCTAGCTTTTCTTTTAAAGCATCACATTTAGATTTTGTACGGCTAGCAATACAAATTTCTTCAAAAACGTCTGGATTTTGGCAACATTTGTGTACAGTAACACTAGCAACCCCGCCAGCACCAATAATTAAGGCTTTTCCCATTTTTTATCCTCCAATAATTTTATTTTAAATATAAAGCAAAATGCTTATTAACTCAATTATACAAAATTATATCTAATTAATCAAGAATTTTAAAAAATAAATAATAGCAAATATCTTATATAATTAAAATATAGCATAGACAAATTAGTCTATGCCTATTTTAAGAATTTATAGGGCAAGATGATTTTCTAAAGTTCATAGGTAAGGCTAGAGCTATAATCATAAATATAATACCCATTATTAAAAGTCCGCTATAACCTAAGCTAAATATAGATTGATATTTTTCTGATATTTTAAAAAGAGTAAGTTTTCCAAAATTTAATTTATCAAATAGTCCAATATCTTTAAAAAATCCATAGCTTAAGCTAAATGCAAAAGCTCCTAAAAGTCCTCCTAATATAGTAGTAAGTCCTTTTTTTAAATATCCGCTAGTAGATGCAGCTACACAAGTTCCAGGGCAAGTGCCACCAAGTCCAAAGCCAAGTCCAAATATAATACCACCAATAATAACTCCAAGATTAGTTTCTTTTATATTAAAATGTGATATATCAAATATATCAAGCTGTATACTTATAAATATTAAGATGCTAGAAAAACCGATAGCAAATAATATAACTTTTATAAGATATAAATTTTCAAGCCTTAGCATAGATAAGATTTTATCGGAATTAGAAGCACCAGCTTTGTATAGGGCATAGCCAAAAAAAGAACCTAATATTATAGCTAAAATTATATTCATAAGATTAATCCTCCTTTATATACGATTTTTAAATAATATAGATACTGGTATGGCAAAGGCAAATACTACAATAGCAAAGATAAACCCACTTATAGAGCTTTGCATAATTCCGCTCATCATATGCCCACTAGTACAACCACCGGCCATTCTAGCACCAAAAAGAAGTAAAAAGCCTGTTATAAAGCTAATAATGTATTGTTTTATTGTTATTTTATTTTTATCTTTTACAATTTTTATACTTTTGCCTTTAGAAGATATAAGATAGCCTAAAAAAGCTCCAAGAGGTATCCTAAGTACAAATATAAAATCATAGTTTATAGGGTGTTTTATTTGTTTTGCTAATTTACCATCATTTTTATCATAGTAGGCATTAGTACTTTTATAGCCACTTTCTCTTTGATTATCTTCTGTTATTACATTTTTATCTATCTTGCTATGCACTATACCGCTTAGTACTGAAAATTGAGTGGATACCCCTATAGGTTTTACTAATAAAATAGCTATAAAAAAGCTAAATCCTAAAATTATGGCATTTAAAATCCATTTTTGATTTTTCATATTATCACCTCATATATTTAAAATATTTTATAAAAAATTTGTTTTTGTTTTTGTTTTGTGGTAAAATTTTTTTATAATTTTATATTAGGAGTGTTTTATGTAAAAGCAAGATGTAGTATATTTAAGAGAGTGTCTTAGTTTTTGGGATAATCTTACAAAAGCCCAACAAGAAAAAATAATAAAAAACACTAAAGCTATAAAATATAAAAAAAATGAAAATGTTTATAATTATTTAAAAGAATTTCTTGGCATTATAATAATAAAAAAAGGAGAGCTAAGAGCTTATCTTTTATCAGAAGAGGGAAAGGAAGCTACTTTATTTAGAATATTTGAAAAAGAAGTTTGTATAGTTTCTTCTACTTGTATATTTAAAGATTTTAACTTTAATATATTTTTAGATAGCGAAAAGCCTACAGAAGCTCTAGTTATAAATCCCTTAGCTTTATCAGCTCTTGTAAAAGAAAATGTTTACCTTGAAAACTTTGTTCTTAAGAATATATCTGATAAGTTTTCCAAGGTTTTATGGACTATGGAGCAAATAATATTTACAAAATTTGATAAGCGATTAGCTCTTTTTTTATTAGAAGAATCTAAAGCCATAAATTCTAATAAAATAAAAATAACTCACGAGCAAATAGCAAAATATTTAGGTACGGCTAGAGAAGTTGTTTCTAGAATGCTAAAATATTTTGAACAAGAAAAAATTATAAGCTTATCTAGAGGTAGTATAAATATTAAAGATATAGATAAGCTAAAAACATATATTTAATGTTTTAAATATATTATATAGTAAAATTTTTTTAAAGTCTGTGATAATATCACATATAAATTTAAGAGAAAGGAGAGGGCTATGGCTTTATAAGCTTAGCTAGTATTATATGGCAGAAGAAAAAGAAAAGATAGAGGGCGTTGTGGAGCATATAATATATTATAATCAAGATAACGACTATGCTATTTTTAGAATAAATTCTGAAAAATATCCTCACCTTTTTCCAGATGATGAGATAGTATGTGTAGGAAATGTTCCTAATATTAAAGAAGGAGAAAATGTTATTTTATTTGGAGATGTTGTAAACAATTCAACATATGGTAAGCAGTTTAAGATTGGTTCTTATAAAAAAACACCACCTAGGACTAAAATAGGTATAGAAAGATACCTAGCTTCTGGTAACATAAAGGGGATAGGTAAAAAGTTAGCAGAAAAAATAGTTAAAAATTTTGGCATAAACACAATAGATATAATAGAAAATAGTCCAGAAAAACTAGCTACTATAAAAGGTATAAGTATAAAAAGAGCTATAGCTATATCTGAAGAATTTAAAAAAGAGGAAGAAGCTAGAAATATATTATTATATTTAGAAGGATATAGTATACCTACTAGCTTGGGCGAAAAGATATATAAAACTTATAAAGAAAAAACAATAACTATAGTAGAAAATAATCCTTATAGATTAGCAGATGATATATCTAGAGTAGGGTTTAAGTTAGCAGATGATGTAGCACAAAAAGTAGGTATAGAAAAATCGTCAAAAGATAGGATAAAATGTGCTATAAGATATATATTAAGACAGGCAGGAAACAACCAAGGACACGTATATTTGCCAGAAAGTTTATTAATAAACGAAACTATAAATCTTATAGAAGTAAGTAGAGAAGAAATAGAAAAAGGGCTTTATGAGCTTCATATGGAAAAACAAATAAGAATTGAAAAAAGTGAAGAAGATAATAGAGTTTTTATTGCAGATTATTATTATGCAGAAGCTTATGTAGCTAAAAAGATATTAAGTTTATCAAAAAATAAGGCTAAGATATTTACAAATAAGCAAATAGATGAAAATATAACTATAATAGAAAAAGAAGATAATAAGAGATTTGCTCCTAAACAAAAAATGGCTATTAAAAAGGCTATGGAAGAAGGGGTTTTGGTAATTACAGGAGGCCCTGGGACAGGAAAGACAACTACCATAACTAGCATAATAAATATGTTTCTTATGAAAAATAAGAAAGTAGAACTTTGTGCACCTACTGGAAGAGCGGCTAAAAGAATGACTGAAGCTACTAATATGCCCGCACAGACTTTGCATAGGCTACTTGGTATAAACTATATGAGCGAGAGTAAAAAATTTCAAATTTTTGAAAAAAATCAGGAAAATCCTATAGAAGCTGATGTTATTATTGTTGATGAATGTTCTATGATAGATATAGAGCTTATGAAAAACTTTTTAAAGGCAGTAGGTAAAGATACTAAAGTTATATTAGTAGGAGATGTTGACCAGTTGCCATCTGTTGGCGCTGGTAATGTTTTAAAAGATATAATAAATAGTGGACTTATAGAAGTTGTAAAGCTTGATGAAATATTTAGGCAAGCTAGGGAAAGTGCTATAATAATGAATGCCCATAGAATAAATAAAGGGGAGTATCCTCTCTTAAATGAAAAAGATACAGACTTTTTCTTTTTAAAAGAATTTGATATTTCAAAAGTGGGTGAAACAGTAATAGAGCTTATAACTAAGAGACTGCCAAAATTTTTAGGAATAGAAGATGTAAAAGAGATACAAGTTTTATCGCCTATGAAAAAAGGTCTTGTGGGAGTTGAATATTTAAATAATATTTTACAAGAAGCTATAAACCCTCCTAACCCTTATAAAAATGAAAAACAATTTAGAAACATTATATTTAGAGAAGGCGACAAAGTTATGCAGATAAAAAATAACTATAATATAGCTTGGGATATAATAGAAAATTATAAGATTAAAGATAAGGGACTTGGAGTATTTAATGGAGAAGAAGGTGTAGTAGATGAAATAAATGAAGATGCTAGTTATATGAAAGTTGTATTTGATGATAATAAGTATGTAAAATATAGTTTTACACAGTTAGAAGAACTTAGCCTATCTTATGCCATAACTATTCATAAATCACAAGGGAGCGAATATAAGGCTATTATACTGCCTATACATAGTGGTGCACCTATGTTGCTTAATAGAAATCTTTTATATACTGCTATAACAAGAGCTAAAGAACTTGCCGTTATAGTGGGAATACCTAAGACTTTATTTAATATGGTAGATAATAATAATGAAATAAATAGGTATTCTTATCTAGAAGAGAGGATAAGAAAATTAAGTGAGTATGTATAAAATAATAGAAACGATATTAAGATTTATATATCCGAGTAGATGTGTTTTTTGTGAGGAGATTATAGCTTTAGGAAAAGAGGGGCATATATGTAGATATTGTGATATGGAAATAAACTATATAAGCTATGATAAAGAGCCTAAGCTATATGTATTTGAGTATGATGATATAACAAGGTTTTCTATACTTAGACTAAAATATAGTAATAAAAGGCAATATGCAAAAACGTTTGCTAAAATGATGGCCAAAAAGTTTGAGATGATAGAGCATTTAGAATATGACTGTATTATAAATGTGCCTATGTATAAAAAGAAAAAGAAAAAAAGAGGATATGACCAAGCAGAGCTTATAGCTAGAGATTTATCTGATATATTAAATATAGAATTTGAAAAGGAAAACTTAGTAAGAATAAAAAATACATTACCACAAAGTAAAGTTAGTTTTGAACAAAGACAAACAAATGTAAAGAATGTATTTAAAGTTTTAGATCCAGATAGAATAGAGGGTAAAAATATTATTTTAGTAGATGATATATATACAACAGGGAATACTTTAAATGAATGTGCAAAAGAGTTAAAACAAGCAGGAGCTAATAATATTTGTTATTTTACATTAGCAAAAACAAGTAAAAAACAAAATTTATAATTGTGGAAAAGTTTTTAAAGCCTTAAAAACACTATATTTTGTTATGTGGATAAATGTTGATAATTAAAAAAATGATAAAAAGGTTGAAAATTTGGGAAAAATTGGATATATAAAATTTTTAATAAAAAATAGGTATACTATATATAGTGTTTTGGAGGTGTTTATGTCAGAATTTAAAAGATATAATAGCGTAAATCAGTTTTTTAGAGAAAAATTTGGTAAAAAAGTTATAAAAGTTAGTTTAAATGGTGGTTTTACTTGTCCTAATAGAGATGGGACTAAAGGATATGGGGGCTGTGTATTTTGTAGTGAGAAAGGCTCTGGAGATTTTGCCCCAGAAAAACAAAAGCCTATAGAAGAGCAATTTTTAGAAAGTAGGCAAAGGCTTAGTAAAAAATGGCCAGATGCTAAATATATAGCTTATTTTCAATCTTTTACTAATACTTATGCTCCTTTAGACTATTTAGAGGACTTATTTTTAAGAGCTAGTAAGCTAGAGGGAGTAGTAGGAATAGCTATAGCTACAAGACCAGATTGTATAGATGAAGAGATAGTAAAATTTTTAGCTAAGCTAAATAAAAAATTATATGTTTTTGTGGAACTTGGTTTTCAAACTTCTAAAAAGGAAAGTATAGATTTTATAAATCGTTGTTATGAAAATAAGGTTTTTGAAGATGGTATTAGACTATTAAATAAATATAATATAGATACTGTTGTGCATACTATTTTAGGGTTACCTTATGAGAGTAAGGAGGATATGCTAAATACTATAAGATATGTATCATCATTTAATATAAGAGGAATAAAGCTTCAGCTTTTACATATTTTAGAAAATACTGCTCTTGCTAAGATATATAAAAAAGAAAACTTTAAGATATTATCTTTAGAAGAATATGTAGATATTGTTGTATCTTGTATTGAAATTTTACCTAAAGATATAGTTATTCATCGTATAACAGGAGATGGTGATAAAAAAATACTTATAGAGCCTAAATGGAGCCTTAATAAAAAAGTGGTATTAAATAGTATAAACAAAGAATTTTTAAAAAGGGATAGTTTTCAAGGAAAATTTTTGTAAAATTTTGCGACACAAATTGCCTTATTGACAGTATTAGGTTAATATTTTATACTATATTTAGTGTTTGATATAAAAAGTTATACTATAAGTTAGATTATAATTATTATTTTAAATTTAAGAGGTGTTATAGATGAAAAATTCTTCACAACTAGCAGAAAGTAAACTTATAATACTGTATATGTTATATAAAATGGATTTACCAGTTTCATTATCTTATATACAAGAATTTACTTTGGCTTATGAATATATGGACTATTTTTCTTTATCTACCTATCTTAGTCAGCTTACAGAAAGTCAATATCTAGAAAAAACTTTAGAACATAATAAAACAAAATATAATATATCTAAAAAGGGGCTTAAAACATTAGCTCTTTTTGAAAATCTTATACCTAAACATATAAAGGAAGAGATAGATAATTATGTAAAAGAGAATAGAAGTCAAGTTAGGAAAGATTTGGAAGTTTTGGCAAACTTTATAGAAAAAGACAAAGAATATGTGGTTAAATGTGCAGTATATGAAAACAAAATACCAATTATAGAGTTAAATCTTAAAGTTAATTCTAAAAGATACGCTAATACTATTTGCGATAATTGGAAAAAAGATGCTTCTAAATATTATTTATCTTTTATGAGAACTCTTTTGAGTAATGATGATTAATATAGGAAAAAATATTTTAAAATAGGGCATAGACAATGTTATATATTTAGGCAAAGTCTAGCCTTTTATTTTATATTAATTAATATTTAGAATAATTGACATATTCACATTGTTTTTATATAATTACTTTATATATAGAATTTGGGAGGAAAATATGAAAAACTTAGGAGTAAATGAAATTAGAAAAAAATATTTAGATTTTTTTGAAGAAAAAGGGCATCTTAAGATGAATAGCTTTTCTTTAGTACCTCAAAATGATAAAAGCCTACTTCTTATAAATTCTGGAATGGCTCCTTTAAAGCCATATTTTACAGGACAACAAGTTCCACCTAGAAAAAGAGTAACTACTTGTCAAAAATGTATAAGAACAGGTGATATAGAAAACGTAGGTAAGACGGCAAGACACGGTACATTTTTTGAAATGTTAGGAAACTTTTCTTTTGGTGATTATTTTAAAGAAGATGCTATAGCTTGGGCTTGGGAATTTTTTACTAAAGTATTAGAATTACCAGAAGAAAAACTGTTCGTATCTATATATGAAAATGATGATGAAACATTTGAGATCTGGAATAAAAAAATAGGTATTCCTAAAGAAAAGATAGTACGTCTTGGAAAAGAAGATAACTTTTGGGAGCACGGAACAGGTCCTTGTGGTCCTTGTTCTGAAATATACTTTGATAAAGGTGAAGAATATGGCTGTTCAAACCCAAATTGTTTTGTAGGGTGCGACTGTGATAGATACATGGAAGTATGGAACCTTGTATTTACACAATTTAACAAAGAAGAAGACGGAAGTTATTCAAATCTTGCAAATCCTAATATAGATACTGGAATGGGGCTTGAGAGAATAGCTACTGTTATGCAAGGTGTAAACTCTATATTTGATGTAGACACAGTAAAAGCTATAAGAGATGAAATTTGTAGGTTTGCTAATTGTAAATATGGTGAAGACTATAAAAAAGATGTATCTATAAGAGTTGTAACAGACCATATAAGAGCAGTTACTTTTATGACAGCAGATGGTGTTCTTCCTTCTAATGAGGGTAGAGGTTATGTATTAAGACGTCTTTTAAGAAGAGCAGTAAGACACGGAAAATTACTTGGACTTGATAACTTATTTTTAGCAAATCTTAGCAAGATAGTTATAGATACTTCTAAAGAGGCTTATAAAGAACTTGAAGAAAAACAAGATTATATTTATAAAATCTTAACAGTAGAAGAAGAAAGATTTTATAGCACTATAGATAATGGCATGACTTTATTAAAAGAAAAAATAGAAGAGCTTAAAGATAAAAAAGCAACTATTTTAAGTGGAGAAGATGCCTTTAAATTATATGACACTTATGGTTTTCCTCTTGAACTTATGCAAGAGATATTAGAAGAAGAGGAAATGAGCCTTGATGAAAAAGAATTTGCTAAAGAGATGGAAAATCAAAAAAATATGGCAAGAAGCGCAAGGGCAGAAGATAACTATATGGGAGCAGAGGAAACTATTTTCCATAAACTGCCTGCTGATATGTCTAGCGAATTTTTAGGATATGATAATACTTTTATAGAAGATAGCAAAGTTTTAGCTATTGTAGCAGAAGATGAAATAGTAAATAATGCTAAAGAGGGAGACAAAGTAGCTATTATCTTAGATAGAACACCTTTTTATGCTGAAATGGGTGGACAAGTAGGAGATAAAGGAAAAATAGAAAAAGACGGGCTTGTTATAGAAATATCTGACTGTGTAAATTTTGGAGCAAATAAAATTATACACCACGGTATAGTAAAATCTGGAGAAATTAAGACAGGGGATATAGTTAAAGCTAGTATAGATGAAAATGAAAGACTTGATATAACAAGAAATCATACAGCTACACATATTCTTCATAAAGTATTAAAAGATGTATTGGGTTCTCACGTAGAGCAAGCAGGTTCTTTAGTTTCTAAAGCTCGTTTACGTTTTGACTTTACTCATTTTGAAGCTATAACAAAAGAGCAGCTTTATGAAATAGAAAGACTTGTAAACTATTATATACTAAAAGGCTTTGATGTAGATATTAAGCAAACAGATATAGAAACAGCTAAAAAAGAGGGAGCTACTGCTCTTTTTGGTGAAAAATATGGAGATATAGTTAGAGTTGTAAACATAGGAGGATATTCTATAGAGCTTTGTGGGGGAACTCATCTTAAAAACTCTGCCCAAATAGGAAGCTTTAAGATAGTGTCTGAAAATGGAGTATCTGCCGGTGTTAGACGTATAGAGGCTCTTACTGGTTTTGGTGCTTTAGAATTTTATAAAGAACGTGAAAATCTTATAAACTGTGTTTGTGATAGCTTAAAAGCTAATCCTAAAAACCTAGAGAGTAAAGCTAATAGCCTTGTAGAAGAAAATAAGAACTTAGCTAAAGAGATAGAAAGCTTAAAATCTAAATTATCTTCAGGTCTTTTAGATGAAATTTTAGATAAAAAACAAAGTTTTGGAGATATAGAAGCTATATTAGCAAGACTTGATAATATGGATATGGATATGCTAAGAAATATGGGCGATAAGCTAAAAGATAAGCTTAACAACTATGTTATTTTATTAGCTAGCGAAAATAATGGTAAAGTAAACTTTATAGCTATGTCTAGTGATGAAGCTATCAAAAAAGGTTTAAAAGCAGGCGATATAGTAAAAATAGCTGCTACAACTTGTGGCGGTGGAGGTGGCGGTCGTCCTAATATGGCTCAAGCCGGAGGAAAAGACGCATCTAAGATAGAAGAGGCTTTTGAAAAAGCTATAGATTTTATAAAACAAGCATAATTTTTAGGGGATTAATAATAATCCCCTTTTAAAATAATAAAAGTTTGGAGAGATTTATATTAATAATTTAGATGAAAACAAAACTCTAGCCTTTAAAACAAAGGAAATTATAAAAAAATATGACTTTGCCTTTAAGAAAAACTTTGGGCAAAACTTTTTGGTTGATAAACACGTTTTAGATAAGATTGTATCTTCTGCTGATGTTTGCGAAGATGATGTTGTAATAGAGATAGGCCCAGGGATAGGTACTCTAACTTCTTGTCTTGCTAAAACTGCGAAAAAAGTTATAGCCGTTGAGATAGACAAAACACTTATACCTATATTAGAAGATACACTTTCTAATTATGATAATATAGAGATAATAAATGAAGATATATTAAAGGTAGATATAAATAAAATTGCTCTTGAGAATAAAGGAGCTAAGATAAAAGTTGTAGCTAATTTGCCTTATTATATAACAACACCTATAATAATGAATATATTAGAAAATAGGCTTCCTATAGAAAGTATAACAGTTATGATACAAAAAGAGGTAGCTTTAAGAATGGGAGCAAAAGAGGGTAATAAAGACTATGGTTCTTTATCTGTAATAGTACAATATTTTTGTGAGCCTTATATAGTAGCTAATGTACCTAGAAATTGCTTTATGCCAAGACCTAATGTGGATTCTGCAGTTATAAAGCTTACTACATTAGAAAAGCCTCCTGTAGAAGTAGATGATTTAGATTTATTTTTTGAAGTTATAAAAATAGCATTTTCTCAAAGAAGAAAAACACTACTTAACTGTATATTTAATGCAAAACAATTTAACTTTGATAAAGAAAAGATAGCAATTATATTAGAAGAAGCTGGTTTTGATGTTAATATAAGAGGAGAAAAACTTACTATAGAAGAATTTGCAACTTTAGCTAAGATAATAAAAAAACATATCAATTAATGTATAAAAATAAAATAATTTTTGATATTATTTTTTTCATATATTGGTATTATCTTTCATATAATATATTATACTAAAGATTAATTATATGGGGGGATATTATGAAAAATGTATTTTATCTTACTTTATCCGTTGTAGGTTGTTATCAACTAGGATATTTACTAGGAAAATTAGTTTTTTAATATACATAATGCTAATTTATAAAAAATATAAGTTTATTATATAGGCGACAGATTATTCTGCGCCTTTTATTTTTTTACAATAGTATTTATCTTGCAAATATTAATTTTATAATATATACTAATTAGTATTGATAATAATGATAGATAGTGATATAAGTGGGGATAGGGAGTATGAATGAAGAAAAAAATATAATTTGTGATAAATATTTTCCAAAAATTTTAAAATTGCTTTCTACTGATGAATATGTAACTTCTAAAAGGATAGCTAAGGAATTGCAAATTAGCGAGAAAACAGCTAGAGTAAAAGTTAATCAACTTTCCCAAATTTTAGAAGAAAATGGAGCTATTATGAAATCTAAAAAGGGTGTTGGATATATCTTAGAGATAGTGGAAGAAGAAAAATACAACACTTTTTTTAGAGATTTTACAAATAGAATTTTTAAATATGATTTAGAGCTTATACTTATATTACTTTGGGAAAATGACTATATAAAGATTGAAGATATAGTAGATATTTTATATATGTCTAGAAATACTATAACAAAAGAGCTAAAGCAAATAGAACAAGAGCTAGAAAGCTATAGTCTTAGGTTAGATAGAAAGCCAAATTATGGCATATATATATCCGGAGATGAATTTAGAAAGAGAATGCTTTTGCTTGATATAAATAAAAAGAAAAGAAATCATAATATAAGTAAGTATTTAGATGTTATATCTGCTGTTATGTCAGAAATATTTGAAAAAAATTCCATTTTAGTATCTAATATATGTTTTGAAAATTTATCTTTATATCTTGCTATATCTATATAAAGGATAAAATCTAAATTTATTATAAAAAATGTTGATAATATAAGCACAGATATTGAACTTGATATAGAGCTTAGAAATTCTTGTCTTGATATAATGTGTTTTTTAGAAAAGAAATTTGATATTGTGTTTAGTCAAGAAGAACTTTTATTTTTTACTATGTATTTAAATACACAATTAGTTTCTTCCACGAACAAAATGATAAAGCTTGAAAGAGAAAAAAACTTTGTAAAAATATTAGATGAGATGTTGGAAGTTGTATTAAATGCATTTCAACTTGATTATACTAATAATTCAGAAATAAAAAGCTTATTTATGCAACATATTTTACGTTTACATAATAGATTATCTTATAATATAAAAATAAAAAATCCTATATTAGATACTATGAAGACACAATATGCCGATAGCTATATGATAGCAAATTATGCGTGCAGTGTGCTTAAAAAACACTACAAAAAAGATATACCAGAAGATGAAATAGGTTATTTTGCTATGTTATTTGCTTGTGCAAAAGAAATGAAAGAAAAAAATCTAAAAAATAAAAATATACTAATTGTAAATGTTTCTGGCAAGTCTTTAGCTAAACTTTTTATGTATAAATATAAGGATAATTTTGATAAATATATAGATAAGATATATGAATGCAATTTAGCAGAACTTAATAATTTTGATTTTGATAAAATAGACTATATATTTATTACTTCTAAAATAAATATTGATTTACCTAAGCCAGTATTTGATATAAATATTTTATTAGAAAGCCACGATGTGTTGGAAGTTGAAAAACTTTTCAAAAATGAAGAAAAAACAATTCTAGAAAAATATTATAAAAAACATCTATTTATTAATAATATAAAAGAAATAGAGAAAGAAAAGATATTAAAAGTATTATTTAATAATTGCAAAAAATATTATGATATAGACAAAAGATTTTATAATTCTGTACTAAAAAGAGAAGAGCTTGGAACAACAGATTTTATGGAAGATGTTGCTATTATGCACCCTCATAAGTCTATATTTGACTATAGCTTTGTAGCAGTTGGGGTTTTGGATAAGCCTATTTGGTGGGGAAGAAAAAATGTAACTATTGTTTTTTTAATATGTATAGCAGTTGGTGATGATGAATATTTAGAAAATTTTTACAAAATAACTTCATCATTTTTACTTAATGAAGAAAAAATACAAATATTAAAGAAAAATCCATCTTTTGAAACTTTATATTTGCTTTTATCATCATAAAATAATAGAGAAGTTGTAGATAGAAAAGCTACAACTTTTTTTAATACGATTAATGTGTGATTTAATAAAATTTATAAATGAGTTTATATTTTAAATTTTAAGAAAAAAATTTTAGAAATATTTGGTTTTGAACATAAGATATTTAAAAAATTGATTATTAAAATAAATAATATTAAAAAAATTATAAAAAAATTTATGCAAAGACAAAAAAATAAATATATTAATTTTTAAGCTTTTTATAGGAAATTTATATATAACATATAAGCTAAATTAGCATAATATTATTAAAAATTACCTTTTTGTAAAGGTAATTTTTACGTTGGAGTTATTTTTTTAGTAATGATATACTAAAATCAGAAATTGAAATGTTGGAGGGATAAATATGAATATAGAGCAAATCATCACAAACTTAGTTTTAAATGGTGGTGATGGAAGAGGTAAAGCTATGATGGCTATATCTTCTGCACAAAACGGAGATTTTGAAACGGCAGAAAAATATATGAAAGAAGCAGAAGAAGCTATAGGTAAAGCTCACAACTTTCAAACAGAGCTTTTACAAAAAGAAGCTAGTGGAAATTCAGATTTAGAATTTTCGTTGTTAGTGGTACACGGACAAGACCATCTTATGAATGCTATGACGGTAAAAGATTTAGCTAGAGAAATGATAAATATACATAAAGAATTATATAAATTAAAAAATTCTTAAAATATAAAAATAATAAAAAGAAAGGATAAAACTATGAGCAAATTAAAAATAGTTACTATTGGTGGTGGTAGCAGTTACACACCAGAGCTTGTAGAAGGCTTTATAAAAAGAGCAGATGATCTAAATATAGGAGAGATATTTTTTGTTGATATAGAAGAAGGTAAAGAAAAGCTAGAAATAGTAGGCAATATGGCAAGACGTATGGTTAAAGCTAGTGGATTAGACTGGAAAATAAGCTATACTACAAATAGAAAAGAAGCTCTAAAAGATGCCGATTATGTAACTACACAACTTAGGGTAGGTCATTTAGATTCTAGAATTTTAGATGAGAGAATTCCTTTAAAATATGGAATGATAGGACAAGAAACAAATGGTGCGGGGGGAATATTTAAGGCTCTTAGGACTATACCAGTTATTTTAGATATTATAGAAGATATGAAAGAGCTTTGTCCTAATGCTTGGCTTATAAACTTTACTAATCCGGCTAATATGATTACCGAGGCTGCTATTAAATATGATGGTTGGAAAAAAACTTTAGGACTTTGTAATATACCTATTAGCATAACAACAGATATAAATCAAATAATGGGGCTTGATAAGTTTTCTAACGAGTTATTTTTTAAATTTGCCGGTTTAAACCATTTTAACTATCATAAAGTGTGGGATAAAGAAGGTAATGAAATTACAGATTATCTTATTGAAAAAATATATCACCCAGATTCAAAGGTTAAACTAAAAGGTGTTAAAAATATTAAAGAGTATCCTTACTTTTATGAACAAATAAAAGATTTACAAGCTTTACCTTGCTCTTATCATAGATATTATTACATAACAGAGCAGATGCTAAAAGATGAGCTAGAAGAATTTAAAGAAAATAAAACAAGAGCAGAAAGTGTTAAGCAAACAGAGGCCGAGCTTTTTGAGTTATACAAAGATGAAAACTTAGATTATAAACCAGAACAACTAGAAAAAAGAGGCGGAGCATACTATAGCGATGTTGCTTGCGAGACTATAGCAAGTATAGAAAATGATAAAAGAAAGCAAATGGTAGTTTGTACTTTAAATAATGGAGCTATAGCTGACTTACCTTATGATAGTGTTGTAGAAATATCTAGTATAATAACAAGCCACGGAGCAGAAACGCTAACTTGGGGAAAATTTAGCCCTAGTATTAGAGGCTTAGTACAACTTATGAAGTCTATGGAAGAATTTGTAGTAGAAGCTGCTATAAAAGGCGATTATAACAAATTACTTCAAGCGTTTATTATGAACCCTCTTATTACTAGTGGAGATTCTTGTAAATCTATGCTAGATGAAATGCTTGTTGCTAATGAAAAGCATTTACCACAATTTAAAGATATAATAGAGCTTATAAAAAATAAATAATATAAATAAAAAATTTTAAAGGAGATGTTTATTATGTTAAAAATTAAATTATTTTGTTCTGCAGGTATGTCTACAAGTATGTTAGTTAATAAAATGATAGAGGTTGCTAAAAAAAGAGATTTAGAAGTTGAAATTTCTGCACATTCTGAAACAAAAATGATACAAGAAGCAGATGGAATAGATATTGCTCTTTTAGGACCACAAATAGCTTATAAATTATCAGAGGCTAAAAAAGTGTTTGAACCACTTAATATTCCAGTAGAAGTTATACCTATGCAAGATTATGGTATGATGAATGGAGAAAAAGTTTTAGATTTCGCTATAAATTTAAAAAAATAGGCTTTTAGATTTAATTATATAAAAAGGGTGGGTTTTTATAATAGCGAATAATAATCTACCCTTTTTATATATAAATAATGGCTAAATTTGTATATAAAAATAAAAAAAAGGAGAAACTACTAGGCAAATAAATCTAAATATTAATTTTTAGATGAATTTGTTATATTTTAGTAGCAAAATTATATGGGACTAGGTATTTCTATTTATCCAGAACATAGCAAAAAAGAAGAAATTTTAAATTATATAAAAAAAGCAGGTAGTCTTGGATTTAAAAAAATTTTCACGTGTCTTTTAAGTGTGGATAGTAAAGAAAAAGATGATATAAAGGCGCTATTTAAAGAAGTTTGTTCTTTAGCACATAGCTTTAATATGGAAGTTATAGTAGATGTAAGTCCTTCTGTATTTGAAAATCTTGATATATCTTATGATAATTTAAGGTTTTTTAAAGAAATAGGGGCAGATACTATAAGACTAGACGAAACTTTTGATGGCTTAAAAGAAAGTCTTATGACTTACAATAAAGAAGGGCTAAAGATAGAGCTTAATGGTAGCTTTGGCAATAGATATATAGATCTTGTTATGTCTTTTAATCCTAATTTAAAAAAAGTAACAACTTGTCACAATTTTTATCCACAAAAACTGTCTGGACTTAGCTTAAATCATTTTAATAAATGTAATGAGCAGATAAAAAAATACGGACTAAATATTGCCGGATTTATATCTAGTAAGCAAGAAAATACTTTTGGGCCTTGGCCAGTTTATGATGGGCTTTGTACTCTTGAGATGCATAGAAATTTAGATATATCAGCTCAAGCTAGGCATCTATTTGCTACAAGAATGATAGATGATGTTATTATTGGCAATTGTTATGCTAGTGATAAAGAGCTAGAGCTTCTTGCAAGTCTTGATGAGGGTATATTAACTTTTGATATAGAATTTGAAGGAGAGCTTAGCCAAATAGAAAGACAAATATTATATTATGATGATATACATATAGTAAGAGGGAATATGAGCGAATATACAGCACGTTCTACACAACCTAGATTAAAATTTAGTAAAGATAGTATCCCGGCTAGAAATACAAGAGATTTAAAACGTGGAGATATAATAATATTAAATGATAATTATCCAAAATATAAAGGAGAACTTCAAATAGTATTACAAGATATGGAAAACGATGGTAAGAAAAATGTTGTGGGAAAAATTCCACAAACAGAAATTTTTCTTTTAGAATATCTTACTTGTTGGAAACCTTTTAAATTTATAGAATATTAAAATATTTTATATTTAATCAATTATGATAAAGACTGGAGATGATAATAATGAAAGATTTTATTAATTCTAAGCTTGTTCCTATGGTTGGAAAATTTGTAAATTTAAAATCCATACAATCTTTAAAAAATGGGGTTATTTTAACTATGCCTATTACTATAGTAGGCTCTATTCTTTTACTTTTATATAATTTTCCTATAGAAAGTATAAAAGAATTTATTATGAGCTCTGGACTTGGAGCTATATTTTTACAAGGATATAATTCTACATTTGCTATTTTATCTTTAGTAATTACTATAGGTATAGCCTATAACTATGCTGTATTAGAAGAACAAGACCCTCTAAGTTGTGGTGTTGTTGCATTAGTTTTGTTTATACTTCTTATGAACAATTATGTAACTACTCCAGATGGTATTATTGTAAATGATGTTATATCTAAAGAATGGTCTTCTTCTAAAGGAATGATATCGGCTATTATTATTGGTTTATTTGTTGGTAAATTTTATTCTTTTTTACTTAAAAAGCGTGTTAGTATAAAAATGCCTCCTGGTGTTCCTAGCGGTGTAGCTAAAGCATTTGCTTCTTTAATACCAGCTGCTATTATTATTACTTTAGGTATGAGTATATATGCAATATTTAAAAAGTTTGATACTACTATGTTAGAATGGATATATACAGTTATTCAAACTCCATTACAAGGTATGTCTGATACACTTCCGGCTATTATAATAATAGGATTTACTGTTTCTTTCTTATGGCTTTTTGGTATACACGGAGGTACAGTTGTTGCTAGTGTTATAACTCCTCTTCTTTTAGCTAATGGTGAGGCTAACGACTTATTAATTCAACAAGGAGTAGAGCTTACAAGAGCAAATGGAGGTCATATAGTTACTCCTGCTTTTTATGATTTATTTGTAAATATGGCTGGTAGTGGTATAACTCTTGGTCTTACAATGTATTTAGTAGCATTTTCTAAATCTAAACAATGTAAAGAGCTTGGAAAACTTGCTTTAGTGCCTGGAATCTTTAATATAAACGAACCTATCTTATTTGGTATGCCTATAGTTATGAATCCATTTTTAGCTATACCATTTATACTTATGCCTATTATATCTGGTGTTTCTTTATACTTTGTACAAATTACAGGTTTAGTTCCTTTATTTGGTTCTATACTTTTACCTTGGACAACTCCTCCTATTATATCAGGCTTTATAATTGGTGGTTGGAGAGCGGCTTTATATCAGGCTATTATATTAGTTGTATCTTTCTTCGTATATTTACCATTTGTTAGAAAGATAGATAATATGAATTTAAAATTAGAATTAGAAACAGAAAATAACTAAGTTAGGAGAAAATATTATGGAAGAAAAATTATATTTTCCAAAAAATTTTTTATGGGGTGGTGCTACTTCTTGTCCACAGATTGAAGGTAGTTTTAATAAGCCACATAAAAGTGTATTTGATTATTGGTCTTCTATAGAGCCAGAAAAATTTTTTGATGGTGTAGGTTCTGATGTAACTTCTGATTTTTATCATAGATATAAAGAGGACATAAAACTTATAAAAAGCATAGGACTTAATAGTTTTAGAACTTCTATACAATGGAGTAGGCTTATAAAAAATTTAGAAACTGGGGAAGTAGATGAAGAAAATGTATTATTTTATCATAATGTTATAGATGAAATTTTAGATAATGGGCTAATACCTATTATAAATTTACATCATTTTGATTTACCAGTTGAGCTATATGAAAAATATGGTGGTTGGGAAAGTAGAAAAGTTGTAGATATGTTTGTACTCTTTGCTAAAAAATGTTTTGAGCTATATGGGGATAAGGTTAAATATTGGACAACATTTAATGAACCTATAGTAGTAGTAGAAGGGCAATATCTTTATAAAATGCATTATCCTTGCCTTGTTGATGGAGAAAAAGCAGTCCAAGTTTTATATAACTTAAATCTTGCTTCTGCTAAAGCTATAAGAGAGTTTAGACAAGGTGGTTTTGACAAATATGGTAGTAAAATAGGAATTATATTAAATCTTACACCTACTTATCCAAGAAGCGATAGCAAAGAAGATTTAGAAGCTAGTGAAATAGCAGATGAATTTTTTAATAAGTCTTTCTTAGAGCCAGATACAAAAGGACATTTTTCTAAAAAATTTATAGAGTTTTTAGAAAAGCATAATGTTTTATTTAAGCAAGAAAAAGAAGATAATAAAATATTTAAAGAAAATATAGTAGACTTTTTAGGAATAAATTATTATTTTCCAAGGAGAATACAAGCTAAAGAAAGTGTTATAGAAGATGATAAGTTTTTCCCAGATAATTATTTTGATTATTATGATATGCCAAATAAGAGAATGAACCCTTATAGAGGTTGGGAAATATATCCAAATGCTATATATGATATAGCTATGAATATAAAGGAAAACTATAATAATATACCTTGGTATATATCTGAAAATGGTATGGGAGTAGAAAATGAAGCTAGATTTTTAGATGATAGTGGTGTGATTCAAGATGATTATAGAATAGAATTTTATGAAGAACATTTAAAATATTTAAGTGATGCTATAAAAGATGGAGCAAATTGTTTTGGATTTCATTGTTGGACTCCTATAGATTGTTGGTCTTGGTGTAATGCTTATAAAAATCGTTATGGTTATATTTCTGTAGATTTAGAAACACAAAAAAGAACAATTAAAAAATCTGGCTATTGGATTAAAAATTTTATAGAAAAGCAAAATAATAATTAAAAATTAATAAAAAGCTATAGATTATATCTATAGCTTTTTTAGTTTACTTGGAATATAAAATATTATCTTTATAAGGAAATATATATTAAGATTATCTTAATTGTTCTAAAACTTCTTCGTAATTAGGTTCTGTAGAAGTTTCGCTACAATATTGAGTATAAGATACTTTATTATCTTCATCTACAATAATAATAGTACGAGCTAAAAGCCCTATTTCTTCCATATAAACACCATAGTTTTCTCCAAAACTTTTGTCTTTAAAGTCTGATAGCATAACTACATTATTTGCATTAGCTGCTCCACACCATCTGCTTTGAGCAAAAGGTAAATCCATAGAAACAACATATATAGTAACATCTTTTAATTTAGAAGCTTCTTGATTAAATCTTCTAATTTCTAAATCACAAATTTTAGTATCTACTGAAGGTAGAGTAACAAAAACTCTTTTGCCTTTAGTATCTTTTAAAGTTACTTTATTTAAAGTTTCATTTATAAGAGTAAAATCTTTAGCTTCATCGCCAACTGAAGGGAAATTTCCATTAACAGTAACAGGGTTTCCTTTAAATATTATATTCATAAATCTACCTCCTAAAATAAATCTTACTAAAATAATACACTTTATTTTAGTAAAAGTCAAGTATTTTACTAAAAATTATCTAGTAATATTTTATCCAAGATTTTATTTGCTAAATCAAATTTAGATAGTTTTTCAAATTTAGTTATTTCTTCTTTTGATATTAAGCTAGCTATATTAGTATCTGTATTAAAACCGGCTCCTTCATCTTTTAGGTTATTTGCCACTATATAGTCTAGATTTTTTTTATATAATTTAATTTTGGAATTTTCTATTAGATTTTCTGTTTCCATAGAAAAGCCACAAATAATTTGATTTTTTGGTTTATGTTTGCCAAGATAAGCTAGGATATCTTCAGTTCTTTTTAGCTCTAATATATTAGATGCTTTATCTTTTTTTATTTTATAATCATAAGTTGTAGTTGGTGTAAAATCTGATACAGCAGAAGTCATAAATATATAGTCAAAATCTTTATGTATGGGTATAAATGCTTCTAGCATATCATTAGCAGAAATAACATCTATAGTGTCTACAAACATGGGAATAGAAGCAGTGGTATTTGCTTTTATTAATGTTACTTTAGCTCCTCTTAAAGCACAAGCTTTAGCAAGTGCAAAGCCCATTTTTCCGCTAGATGGATTTGTTATATATCTTACTGCGTCTATATATTCACAAGTAGCTCCAGCAGATATTAATACTTTTTTTCCTTCTAAATCTTTTTCAAATGCTATTTCTTTTAAAATATGAGAATATAAAACTTCTGGTTCTGGCATTTTACCTACGCCTATATCCTTACAAGCTAAAAGACCTATAGCGGGACTTATTATTTCAAAACCATAATTAGCTAGTTTTTTAAGATTATCTTGTGTTATAGGATTTTCATACATATTTGTATTCATAGCTGGAGCTACAAGCTTTTTACATTTACTAGCTAGAACAGTAGTAGTAAGCATATCGTCGGCTATACCATTTGCTAGTTTTGCTATTACATTTGCCGTAGCAGGAGCTATAAGGATTAAATCGGCACTTTTTGCTAGAGAAATATGTTCTACTTCATAATTAGCTTTTTTTTCGAATGTATCTACTACACATTTATTTTGGCTTAGAGTTTCAAAAGTTAGAGGGGATATAAACTCTGTTGCATTTTTTGTCATAATTACATTAACATTAGCAGAGGCTTTTTTTAGCATACTAACAAGATTAGCTATTTTATAACAAGCTATTCCACCACTAACGCCTATTAATATTGTTTTATCTTTTAACATTTTTTTACTCCTAAAAAGTATTTTATTTATATGATACTATAATAATAAAATATCGACAAGAAATTTTTTTTATGATAGACTTAGAGATAATAGGAGGTAAACTATGGAAAAACTTAAAAGAAAAATGGAATTTTTAATGGAAATAGATAAGCTAAAAAATATTTTTAGACAATCTATGCTTACAGATAATAGCCGAAATGAAAATGATGCCGAACATTCTTGGCATATAGCTATGTATGCAATAGTTCTTATCGACTATGCGCCTAAGGATATAGATATACTTAAGGTGTTAAAAATGTGTCTTATACATGATATTGTAGAAATATATGCAGGGGATACTTTTTTATATGATGAGGAGCTTACAAAAACTAAGAAGATAAGGGAAGAAGAAGCCGGAAGAAAAATATTTGGTATTTTACCAGAAGATATGGCAGATGAATTTTATATGCTATGGCAAGAATTTGAAGATAAAAAAACTAAGGAAGCCATATATTCTCATATGTTAGATAGGCTAGAACCTATAATGTTAAATTATGCTACAAAAGGAGGAAGCTGGCAAAAACATAATGTAACTAAGGATATGGTTTTATCTAGGCTAGATTTAGTATTAAAGACAGCAGATGACAGCATAAAAAACTTTATATTAGAGCTATTAGAAGATAGTGTTAAAAAAGGATATTTAAAAGAATAAAAAAATTTAAAAAAAGGGTTGACAAAAATGTTAGCTTATGTTAACATATAATCAGTTAGATGATACTAACAAGGATAATTTGAATATGCCAAACCTCTATTTTAGATAATTATCCTACCTTTTATAATATATAAGCTAAATTTTTATAACTGTTTTATCTTTTTACTTTGGGCGGTATTTTAAGATAAAACAGTTATTTTATTTTAAATGTTAAATTATATTCTTGAAAAAATATGAAAATTATGTTAGAATATCCTAGAAAAATTTTATTTAGAGAGTGGGAATAAACTTGAGTAAAAGAGAAGATGTAAGAAACATAGCAATTATAGCACACGTTGACCACGGAAAAACTACACTTGTAGACGAGCTTTTAAAACAAAGCGGTACTTTTAGGTCAAACCAAGTGATAAGAGAGAGAGTTATGGACTCTGGAGATATAGAAAGAGAAAGAGGAATAACTATCTTATCTAAAAATACTTCTGTTTATTATGAAGATAAAAAAATAAACATAGTAGATACTCCAGGACACGCTGACTTTGGTGGAGAAGTAGAGCGTGTTTTAAAAATGGTTGATGGTGTTGTTCTTGTTGTTGATGCTTATGAAGGGGCTATGCCTCAAACAAAATTTGTTTTAAAAAATGCTCTTGCCCTTAAACTACCAGTAGTGGTATGTGTAAACAAAATAGATAAGCCAGAAGCTAGACCAGATGAAGTTGTAGATGAGATTTTAGAGCTATTTATAGAGCTTGATGCTACAGATGAGCAACTAGATGCACCTTTTGTTTTTGCTTCTGCTAAGGCAGGTAAGGCATCTATGGAAGCTGACAAGGCTATGGAAGCTAGCGATATGAAATGCTTATTTGATACTATTATAGACTATATACCAGCTCCAGAGGGAGATATGGAAGCAGGAGTACAAATGCTAGTAACTACTATAGACTATAATGAATATGTAGGAAGAATAGGTATCGGTAAAGTAGAAAACGGGACTATAAGAGTGAATCAAGATGCTTGTGTTGTAAACTTTAATGATAGTGAGAAAAACTATAAAGTTAAGATAAACAAGCTATATGAATATGAAGGACTTGAAAGAGTAGAAGTTAAGTCTGCTACGGTTGGTTCTATAGTAGCTGTTAGCGGTATACCAGATATACAAATAGGGGATACTATAGCATCTATAGAAAATCCACAACCTATAGAAGTTAACAAAATATCTGAACCTACTATAGCTATGACTTTTTCTGTAAATGATAGTCCTTTTGCTGGACAAGAAGGAAAATTTGTTACTAGTAGACACCTTAGAGATAGGCTACAAAAAGAATTAAATACAGACGTTAGCCTTAGAGTAGAAGATACTGATAGTGCAGATTCATTTAAAGTTAGTGGACGTGGGGAGCTTCATCTTTCTATCCTTATAGAAACTATGAGAAGAGAAGGCTATGAATTCCAAGTATCAAGACCGGAAGTATTATTTAAAGATATAGACGGAAAACGCTATGAGCCTATGGAACTTGCTACTATAGATGTTCCAGAAGAGTTTGTAGGGAACGTAATAGAAAAGCTTGGTACAAGAAAAGGCGAGATGGTTAATATGGTACCATCTAAGGGCGGATATACAAGACTTGAATTTAATATACCAGCAAGAGGACTTATAGGATATAGAAGTGAATTTTTAACAGATACTAAAGGTAATGGTATATTAAATACTATATTTAATGATTATGAGCCTTATAAAGGTGAGATTGTAAGCCGTCCACAAGGTTCTTTGATTGCTTTTGAGTCTGGTGAGGCAGTAACATACGGATTATATAATGCACAAGAAAGAGGGGATTTATTTATAGGACCTGCTACTAAAGTATATTCTGGTATGGTTGTAGGTAGAAATGCTAGAAGCGGGGATATGGAAGTAAATGTTTGTAAGAAAAAACAACTTACTAATACTCGTTCTTCTGGGGCAGATGATGCTTTAAAACTTACACCTCCTATAAATATGAGCCTTGAAAAATGTATAGAATTTATAACAGATGATGAGCTTGTAGAGGTTACTCCAGAAAATCTTAGAATTAGAAAGAAAATATTAGATTCTAATCTTAGAAAAAAAGCAAGCAGAAATTAATAAAAAATGCATAGATTACTCTATGCATTTTTTTATATTTTTAAATTTAAAATATTAAGTTTAGTAAATAAAAAAGATTACAGATAAAATCTGCAATCTTTTAAATATATTAAGCTTTAAATATATCAGTTTTGTCAAGTTTTTCCCAAGGTAAATCTAAGTCATTTCTTCCAAAGTGTCCATAAGCAGCAGTTTGTTTGTATATAGGTCTTGTTAAATTAAAGTTTTTAATAATAGCAGATGGTCTAAGGTCAAAATTTTCAGAAACTATTTTAGCTATTTCATCATCAGAAATTTTACCAGTTCCAAAAGTATCTACAAGGATAGATAAAGGTTTAGCAACACCTATAGCATAAGCTATTTCTATTTGACATTTTTTAGCTATGCCACTAGCTACAATATTTTTAGCTACATATCTAGCAGCATAAGCTCCAGAACGGTCAACTTTTGTAGGGTCTTTTCCAGAGAAAGCACCACCACCGTGGCTTGCATATCCACCATAAGTATCTACTATGATTTTTCTTCCAGTAAGTCCACAGTCTCCTTGAGGTCCTCCGATAACAAATCTACCAGTAGGATTTATATAATATTTTGTATTATCATCTAAAAGCTCGCTAGGGATAACTGCTTGTATAACGTGTTTTTTGATATCTTCGCAAATTTGCTCGTGAGAGATTTCTTCGCTATGTTGAGTAGATATAACTATAGCATCTACTCTAACAACTTTATCATCATCATATTCTACTGTAACTTGGCTTTTTCCATCTGGTCTTAAATAAGGTAAAGTTCCATTTTTTCTAACTTCAGAAAGTCTTCTTGTAAGCTTATGAGCAAGATATATAGGCATAGGCATATAATCTTCTGTTTCATCACAAGCAAAACCAAACATCATACCTTGGTCGCCAGCTCCAGTATCATTTTCTGCATCTTCTCTAGTTTCATAAGCATTATCAACACCTTGGGCTATATCTGGAGATTGTCCTTTTAATGATGTGATAACAGAGCAAGTATCGCAGTCAAATCCATATTTAGCTCTGTCATATCCTATTTCTCTTATAGTTTCTCTAGCTATTTTATCTATATCTACATAGCAATTAGTAGTTATTTCTCCAGCTACCATAATAAGTCCTGTAGAAGCTAAAGTTTCACAAGCTACTCTAGCGTGTGGGTCTTTTTCTAATATAGCATCTAAAACTGCATCTGATATTTGGTCACAGATTTTATCTGGATGTCCCTCTGTAACAGATTCAGAAGTAAACATTCTTTTCATAGTATTCCTCCTAAAAATAAAACTAAACATATATATAAAATATTTTATAAAAAGCATTAAAATAGGCAATAAAAAAAGCCATTATGGCTTATTCAAAAAAATCCTCATCTTCCGCAAAAAGCGGGGGATTTAGCACCAATACAAAAAGCTGGTTGCCGGGTATCATAGGGCCCTTATCCCTCCACCACTCTTGATAAGACACATATTTAATACAAGTTAATTGTATCATCTTTAAAAAACTTTGTCAACAAAAATATAATGTAAATTATTTAAATATAAGTTGTAGAATTAAAGTACATTATAAAAAATAAAAAATTAATATTTAATATTAAATTAAATATGATAAATATGTTGATCTAAAAAATTAAGTTTTAAATTAGATAGCTACTTAAAGATATTATATAAGTATATTTATAATAAAATATATTTATATTAATTATTAAAAGTATGTAAAATATAATTTTTTAAAATAATTAAAATTTTATAATGTAATAAATTGTTATAAATAAATACTTGTAATTTTTCATATAATATATTATAATAATTTATATGTGGGGATGCAATGGTTTCGACGGGGGTTTTGAAGCTAGAGATAGCCATTCGTAATGGGCAATACGTTAAAAGTCCAAAATTTTTAAAAATAAACGACAAAGAAGAAAATTTTGCGTTTGCAGCTTAGTTAAAAGCTGTCGTCGGCTCTTAGTAGCTCACTGCTAGGATAACCGATGTCGAACAGGTGAGGTACTTTATCTTGTAAGCTTTGCCAAGATAAAAGATATATGAAGCTACTAAAAATAATAGTTTGTTGGTTGGCAGTTATTTTTAGGAATTTATTGCAATCAACTGTAATGGGAGAAGTCTTTATCGACGGGCTTTCGGACAGGAGTTCGATTCTCCTCATCTCCATAATTTTAGGCTCTAGAATTTTCTAGAGCCTTTTCTCAATAAAAAGCAATTATTTATATTTGTTATATAAATTGCTAAGTTGTTGTGTGTGTTTTTGCTCGTCTAATATAACCTTATAAATTAAATCTCTTATAGGTAAATCTGAAAATATAGACATAAGCATTCTAAAAAATTCTATGTTTTCAAATTTATCTTCTATTCTTTCTAAAAATTGTTCTGCTAAGCTATCATCAGTATCTATAGCATCTTCTATTTTATCAAATTTAGCATCAAGTCCAGTAAGAAGTTTATATAATTTTTCAAATATGCTTTTATGCTTTTTTTCATCTAAATATATATTTCTTAAAATAGCTCTATCTTTATCATCAGTAATTTTTTTTGATAATCTATCATAATAATCTATATTTCTATTTTTATCTAATATAGCCTCTTTTATAGATTCTATTATATGGGATTTTAAGTCTTCTTCAGTTTTATCATCATCATACATATCATCTAAATCTTTATCATCATACATATCATCTAAATCTTTACTATAAGAAAAATTAGTTTTTATTTCTAAAATATTTGTCTTATCTTCTTCTGCCTCTTTAGAATTTGAAAAGTAAGGATACATAATTTCCTCCTAGATATATTTTTTATTAAATATATGCCTATTAAAAATTTATATGTTATATTTATAAATAAACTTAAAATGTCTAAAATTTTCATATAGATTTGACAAATTATATTCTCTAGTTTATTATTATAGGGAAAATATTTTTAAATATTTTAAGATTTGCTAATGAATAATATTTTAAGCTATTTTACTAATTTAGGAGGAATTATTTTGGAAAAATTAGACTTACTATACGTTGGAAAAGCTAAAAAAGTTTTTAAAACTGAAGATGAAAATCTTTGCATCTTTGAATATAAAGATGATGCAACTGCCTTTAATGGAGAGAAAAAAGGCTCTTTTGATGGCAAAGGTATAATAAATAATCAAATAGCCAATATAATCTTTAAATTGCTTGAGCAAGACGGAATTAAAACACATTTTATAAAAGAGCTAAGCAAAAGAGAAACTTTAGTTAAAAAAGTAGATATAATACCCCTTGAAGTCATTGTGAGAAATATATCTGCAGGTTCTTTTTGTAAAAGATATGGCATTAAAGAAGGTATAATTTTTGATACTCCAACTCTTGAATTTAGTTATAAAGAAGATAGCTTAGGCGATCCTCTTATAAATGATTATCACGCTGTAGCTCTAAAGATAGCTACTAGAGAGCAGATAGAGGAAATAACAGAATTAGCATTTAAAATAAATGAATCACTTATTAAAATATTTGATAATATAGGAATAAGACTTGTAGATTTTAAAATAGAAGTTGGATTTGATAAAGATAAAAATATAATTTTATCTGATGAGATATCTCCAGATACTTGTAGACTTTGGGACAAAGAAACAAACAAAAAATTAGATAAAGACCAGTTTAGGCTAGAACTTGGAGAGTTTGCAAGTGTTTATAATGAAGTATATGGACGTTTTTTAGAAAAATATCCTAATATTTAATTGGAGGTATAAAAATGCGTAAGTTAAAAGAAGAATGTGGTATATTTGGTATATATAATTCGGCTGGAGATTGTGCAAAAGACACATACTATGGACTTGTAGCTTTACAACATAGGGGACAAGAAGGTTGTGGCATAGCAGTAAACAGAAATAAAGAAATATATTATCATAAAGATTTAGGTCTTGTAAATGATGTTTTTTCCGAAAATGTATTTGATAAGCTACAAGGTAATATGGCTATTGGACATGTCAGATACTCTACAACTGGAGGAAATCTTAGAGAAAATGTTCAACCACTAGTCCTTAGATACATAAAAGGTTCTTTAGCTATAGCTCATAATGGCAATCTTACAAACACGGATAAGCTAAAAAAAGAACTAGAAAAAAATGGTGCAATCTTTCAAACTACTTCTGATACAGAGATTATAGCTTATCTTATAGCTAGAGAACGTATAAATACAAGCTCTATAGAAGAAGCTGTATATAATGTTATGCAGATATTAGAAGGTGCTTATTCTCTATTAGTGATGAGCCCAAATAAGCTAATAGCTGCTAGGGATAGATGGGGCTTTAGACCTTTATCTATGGCAAAAAAAGATGATGCTATAGTCTTTGCTTCTGAAACTTGTGCATTTGATACAATAGATGCAAAATTTGAAAGAAATATATTGCCTGGAGAAGTTGTTGTCATAGAAGATGGCAATATAAGGTCTAATAAAAATCTTTGTAGCGATAAATCAAACTTATGCATTTTTGAACATATATATTTTGCAAGACCGGATAGCTTTTTAGAAAATGAATTAGTGCATAATGTAAGAAAAAGAGCCGGAGAGTTTTTGGCAAAACAAAATAAGGTAAATGCTGATATTGTCCTTGGAGTTCCAGACTCTGGGCTTAGTGCTGCTGAAGGATTTTCAAAAGAATCTGGGATACCACTACAAATGGGCTTTATAAAAAACAAATATATAGCAAGAACATTTATAAAACCTAACCAAAAAGAAAGAGATATTGCAGTTAGAATGAAACTAAATGTTTTATCTGATGTTGTAAAAGATAAGTCTGTTGTTATGGTAGATGATAGTATAGTAAGAGGAACAACCAGCGGAAGAATAGTAAACCTTCTAAGACAAGCAGGAGCTAAAGAAGTGCACGTTAGAATATCTTCCCCACCTTTTTTATGGCCTTGCTTTTTTGGTACAGATATCCCTTCTAGAGAAGCTCTTATAGCAAACAATCACTCTATAGAAGAGATAGCAAAGCTTATAAATGCGGATAGCTTAGACTTTTTAAGCCTTGATAATCTTGAAAAGATAGCTCCAAATTCCACAAGTGGTTTTTGTAAGGCTTGCTTTACTGGAAATTACCCTATAAATGTAGAGCATTTGTTTTAAGCTTTATTAAATAACTTATTATTTTTAGAAAGAAGGGACAAGTATGGATAAAAAAACTTATGAAACGCCATTAAACTCTAGATATGCTAGCAAAGAAATGAAAGAGATATTTTCACCAGATAAAAAGTTTAAAACTTGGAGAAAACTTTGGATAACTCTAGCTAAGGCAGAAAAAGAGCTTGGACTTAATATAACAGAGGAACAAATACAAGAGCTTGAGGCTTTTGCTAATGATATAAACTATAAAGAAGCAGAAGAAAGAGAAAAAATAACAAGACACGATGTTATGGCTCATATCTATGCTTACGGATTACAATGTCCTAAAGCTAAAGGAATAATTCATCTCGGAGCTACTAGTTGTTATGTAGGAGATAATACAGATATTATTGTGATGAAAGAAGCTCTAGAGCTTGTAAAAGGTAAAGTTTTATCTACTATAGATAATCTAGCAAAATTCGCCTTAGAATATAGAGAGCTTCCTACTCTTGGGTTTACACATTTTCAAGCTGCTCAGCTTACAACCGTTGGAAAAAGAGCTTGTCTTTGGATACAAGATTTAATGATGGACTTAGAACAAATAGATTTTGCTCTTGATAATTTTAAACTTCTAGGTTCTAAAGGAACAACTGGAACTCAAGCTAGCTTTATGGAATTATTTGAAGGAGATAATGAAAAAGTAAAAGAGCTAGATAAGCTTATAGCCAAAAAACTTGGATTTAAAGGTGTATTTTCAGTATCTGGACAAACATATTCTAGAAAGCTGGATACTATGATATTAAATATATTAAGCGGTATAGCTCAAAGTTGTACTAAGTTTTCAAATGATATGCGTCTTTTACAACACCTAAAAGAAATGGAAGAACCTTTTGAAAAAGGACAAGTAGGGTCTTCTGCTATGGCATATAAAAGAAATCCTATGAGGTCAGAGCGTATGGCAGGACTTGCAAGATATATTATGGTAGATGTATTAAATCCTGCTATCACAGCTTCTACACAATGGTTTGAAAGAACTTTAGATGATTCTTCTAATAAGAGAATATCTATACCAGAAGCTTTTTTAGCTACAGATGCTATACTTAATATATATATAAATATAACAGAAAATTTTGTTGTCTATCCTAAGGTTATAGAAAAACATATAATGGAAGAGCTTCCTTTTATGGCTACAGAAAATATTATGATGGATGCTGTAAAACAAGGCGGAGATAGACAAGAGCTACACGAAAAAATAAGAGAACATTCTATGGAATCTGCTAAAGTTGTTAAAGTAGAAGGAAAAGAAAACGACCTTATAAGCCGTATTGCAAATGATAAGTCATTCAATCTTTCAATAGATGAACTAAATAAAATATTAAATCCTAAAAACTTTATAGGACGTGCTCCTATGCAAGTCTTAGAATATATAAACGAAGAGGTAAAACCTGTTCTTGAAAAAAATAAAAATAAATTTACTAAAGGCAGTGAATTAACTGTTTAAGGAGGATACGAAATGATAAGAGCTATAGTTGGTGCAAACTGGGGCGATGAAGGTAAAGGAAAGATAACAGATTATTGCGCAGAACAATCTGACATAGTGGTTAGATTTCAAGGTGGAAGTAATGCTGGACATACTATAATAAACGAATATGGAAAATTTGCTCTTCATCAATTACCATCAGGGATATTTAATAAAAATACTGTTAATATCATAGGAAATGGTGTTGCACTTAATATAGAATATCTTATGGAAGAGATAGAAAGCATTGTTTCTAAGGGAATAAAATTTAATCTTTTAATATCTGATAGAGCACAAGTTTTACTTCCACATCATGTTCTTTTAGATGTTTATGAAGAAGAAAGGCTTGGAGATAGAAAATTTGGTTCTACAAAAAGTGGTATAGCTCCTTTTTATGCAGATAAATTTTCTAAAGTAGGACTTCAAGTTTGGGAGCTTTATGAAGAAGATAGACTTAAAGATAAACTAAAGCATATGTATGAAAAAATAAATATACAATTTAAATATTTATATAATAAACCAGAAATAGACTATTTAGAAGTTTATGAAAAACTTTTAGGCTATGCAAAAATGATAAAAGAAAATGTATCTGATACTTCTGCTTATCTTAGAAAAGCTATAAAAGAAAATAAAAATATACTTTTAGAGGGTCAACTTGGAGCATTAAAAGATACTGATCACGGTATATATCCATACGTTACTAGTTCATCAACTTTAGCAGGATATGCAAGTGTTGGAGCCGGTGTTCCTCCTCATAAAATAGAAAATATAACTGTTATTACTAAAGCTTATTCTAGCGCAGTTGGCGAAGGACCTTTTGTAAGCGAGCTTTTTGAAGAAGAAGCAGAGGAGCTAAGAAAACGTGGGGGAGATGCTGGAGAATATGGTGCTACTACAGGACGTCCTCGTCGTGTTGGATATTTTGATGCTGTAGCTACAAGATATGGTTGTGAAGTGCAAGGGGCTACAGAAGTATGTATCACTTGTCTTGATGTTCTTAGCTATATGAAAACTATAAAAGTTTGCACAGGATATGAACTTGATGGAAAAGTTTATAAAGACTTTTTAACTACTGAAAATCTATATAAAGCAAAACCAGTATATACAGAGCTTAAAGGTTGGGAAGTTGATATAAGAGGTATAAAAGAATTTGATAAACTCCCTAAAGAAGCTAAAGAATACGTCGAATTTATAGAAAAAGAAATAGGCGTTAAAGTTTCTATGGTATCTAATGGTCCTAAAAGAGATGAACTTTTATTTAGATAAAATTTATAAAAAAGGTTATAGTTTAGAAACTATAGCCTTTTTTTATATAATAATAAAAATTTTATTTATAAGTAAAGTTTTAAATATTAGAATAAATCTTATAAACCTACATATATTTTTATAAATATTTAGATGGAGGTTTTATATGGAAATTTTAAAGAAAAATATTATTATAGATAAAAAGATAGGTAAAGAAACAACTCAAGTTTTAGTAGAAGGAGATATAATAGTACCAGATACAAAGCCAGATATAGATATGGTTCTTGAGACTAATGCAAACGCTTACATAGATAATAAAGAAATAACAAACGATAAGATTATCTTTAAAGGAAATCTAGACATAAATGTTTTATTTATTGCTAAAAATGAAAATAAAGCAATATATAATATGAGCTCTACATACCCTATAAATGACTTTATAAATATGGACGGAATTGATAAAAATATGACTGTATTTGCAAATTGTAATATAACTAATTTGGACTATAAACTTATAAATGATAGAAAAGTAAGCTTTAGAGCTGTTTTAGATGTATCATCACAGGTTTTAGCTAAAGAAGAAATAGAGATTGTTTCTGATATAGAAGGACTTAAAGAAAATCAAATGAGAAAAAGAAATATAAATTTAAATAAACTTATTTCCACAAAATTTGATAGATTTAATGTTAAAGAAGAAATAGAAATATCTGGAGGACGCCCTAATATCAAAGAAATTTTAGATACAAACCTTAGTATAATAAATAAAGATATTAAAGTTAATACAGATAAATTGTCTATATCTGGAGATATAAGAGCTTGTATATTATATAAAAGCGATGAAGACGAGGTTATTACTACATATTTTGAACAAGATATACCATTTAGTGGAAATATAGAAATATCTGGAGCAAGAGAAGGTATGCTTCCGGAAGTTTATCTTGATATAAATGATAAAAATATGCAAATATTAGAAGATGCTGATGGAGAATCTAGAAAAATAGGCATAGATGCACACATAGGTTGTAATATAAAAATTAGCTCTGAAGAAGATATAGAAATATTAGAAGATGCTTATACACTAAATCAAAATATAAATATTGGAAGAAGTAATAAAAAATATCCAGTTCTTGTTTGTAAAAATAAAAACCAAGCTAGTATAAAAGAAATAGTAAGACTTGATGATGACTGCCCGGCAATATTACAAGTTGTTAAAGTTAGCGGAAAAGCATTTTTAGATAATGCAGAGCTTATGGAAGATAAAGTATTAGCAGAAGGTATTGTAGAATGCAAAATATTATATATAGCTAATAATGATGAATATCCTATGCATTGTTTTAAAACTATTTTGCCTTATAGCCAAACTATAGAAACTAAAGGTGCCACTTCTTTAAATTCTGATTTAGACCTTAATTTAGATATTGAGCATATTAGCGTTAATATGATATCTGATAAAGATTTAGAAATAAGAGGTGCTATCAATTTTGATACTTTAGTGACTAAAGAAAAAGAAGTTGGTCTTGTAACGGAAATAGAGTTTGAAGATATGGATATAGAAAAGTTAAATTCTATAGCCAGTATGATTATGTATGTTATGCAAGATGGAGATACATTATGGGATTTAGCAAAAATATTTAATACTACTACAGATGATATAATGCAACTTAATGATATAGAAAAAGAAGATGATGTAAAAGTTGGAGATAAAATTTTAATTCTTAAAAAAGTGATATAAAGAATTAAAAATATATATTTATTTGAGCTTATGATTTCATAAGCTCTTTTTATATTAGAATATAAATAATATCTTAAATAATTTTAAAATTTATAATTTAATATAATATATATTTATAAATAAAAGTATTTTACAATGATTTAAAATATGATATAATTAATAAAATATAAATTTAATTTTAAAATTTTATAAACTAAGATATATACAAATAGGATTAAAGGAGGGTAAGTTTTTATATGTTTAGAAAGAAAACAAGCGCATTAATAGCCTTTATAATAATTATTTGTTTTATTTTTAGTATAGTTTTAGGGAATATATATGAATTAAAAAACTTAAATCATAAATGTATTGGTAAGGATTGTCCTATATGTCGTAATCTAAATAAGATACAAAATAATAAGACAAAGTTACTTATATATTTTTTTGGATTTATATGCTTATTTAATTTTAATATAAAAAATCTTAATATATTTTACAATAATTTAAGGGAAGCAAAAAATCTAACTCCTGTTTTATTAAAGGTAAGAATGAATAATTGAGATTTAATTTACAATTATATATTTTACTAATTACATATTAGAATAGGAGATTTTATATGAAGAAAATAATAAAATTAATTTGTTTAACAACTATTACATCTTTATTTTTAGTAGCTTGTGGAAATAAGGATTTAGAAAAAGATGAAAATTTAGCTGAAAATCAAGACAAGCTAGATATAGTAACTACTATTTTTCCAGCTTATGATTTTACTAGAGAAATAGGGAAAGATAGAGTGGATTTAACTATGTTAGTAAAGCCAGGCTCTGAAATACATTCTTTTGATCCAACGCCACAAGATATAAAAAAGATACAAAATTGTGATTTATTTATATATAATGGGGGAGAAAGTGATGTTTGGGTTGATAATATATTAGCATCACTTGATAAAGAGCCAAAAACAATAAAAATGATGGACTGTGTGGAAACTATGGAAGAAGAAATTGTAGAAGGTATGCAAGTAGAAGAACATGACCACGAGCACGAAGACGAAGTAGAAGTAGAAGTTGATGAACATATTTGGACTTCTCCTAAAAATGCTATAAAAATAGCTGAAAAAATAGGTAAAGAGCTTGAGGATATAGATAAAGAAAATGCTAAATTTTATGCTGAAAATACAATAGAATTTGTAACTCAGCTTAAAGAGCTAGACACTAGGTTAGAAGATATTATAAGTAGTGCTAAAAGAAGAACTATAGTATTTGGAGATAGATTTCCTTTTGCCTATTTAGCAAGAGATTATGGATTAGATTATTTTGCTGCTTTTAATGGTTGTTCTACAGAAACAGATGCAAGCCCGGCTACAGTAGCATTTTTAGTAAATAAAATAAATGATAATCAAATACCAGTAGTATTTAATATAGAAATGTCTAATGAAAAAATATCAGATTCTATATGCGATTCTACTAGTGCTAAAAAACTTATGTTACATTCTTGTCAAAATGTATCAGCAGATGAATTTAAGAACGGAGAAACTTATATTTCTATAATGGATAAAAACTTAGAAAATATTAGAGAGGCTTTAAACTAAAATGAATTTAATTAATGTTGAAAACTTAAGCTTTACATATGATGGTAAGCTAGCTTTAGAAGATTTAAATTTTAATATAGAGCTTGGAGATTATCTTTGTATAGTAGGGGAGAATGGAGCCGGTAAAAGTACACTTATAAAAGGATTATTAAATTTAAAGCAAGCTACAAAAGGTAAAATAACTATGGAAAATGGACTAAAGCCATTTGAAATTGGATATTTACCTCAGCAAACACAAGTTCAAAATGATTTTCCGGCTACTGTATATGAGATAGTTTTATCTGGGTGTCTTAACAAATTAAAATGGAAACCTTTTTACACAAAAAACGAAAAAGCTTTGGCTAATGAAAAGATGGAAAAGCTTGGTATAACAGAGCTTAAAAAGCGTTGTTTTAGCGAGTTATCTGGAGGACAAAAACAAAGGGTTTTATTAGCTCGTGCTTTATGTGCTACTATCAAGATATTGTTATTAGACGAACCATCTGCCGGACTTGACCCAGTTGTTACTGAAAGTTTATATAGCTTAATAAATGAAATAAATAAAGAGCAAAACCTTACAATTGTTATGGTGTCTCACGATATAGAAAGCGTTATAAAATATTCAAATAAAGTATTACATTTACAAAATAAACAATTATTTTTTGGTTCTACTAAAGAATATTTAGAAAGTGAGATTGGAAAGAAATATTCTATAGGAGGTAAAGAAAATGATTGATATTTTAAAAGAAATGTTTTCTTATCCTTTTATGGTAAGAGCTTTTATAGTTGGTGTATTAGTATCATTATGTGCATCTTTACTTGGTGTTAGTATGGTTCTTAAAAGATATTCTATGATAGGAGACGGCTTATCTCATGTTGGCTTTGGTTCTCTTGCTATAGCTACTGCTTTAAATGTAGAACCTCTTACCATATCTATACCAGTTGTTGTTTTGGCGGCATTTTTTCTTCTTAGACTAAAAGAAAGTAGCAAGATAAAAGGAGATGCGGCTATAGCTATTGTATCTACAGGAGCTTTAGCTATAGGTATAATGGTTATATCTATGAGTACTGGATTAAATACAGATGTTTGTAACTATTTATTTGGTTCTATACTTGGAGTTAGACAAAATGAACTTGTATTTACTATTATTTTATGTACAATTATAATAATAGCATTTATTTTATTATATAATAGAATTTTTGCCGTTACATTTGATGAAACATTTTCTAAAGCTACTGGTATTAATTCTGATATATATAATATGATAATAGCTTGCCTTACTGCATTTACTATAGTTCTTGGTATGCGTACTATGGGAGCGCTTTTAATGTCTAGTCTTATAGTGTTTCCAGCTCTTACTTCTATGCGTATATTTAAAGAATTTAAAAAAGTAGTTATATGTTCTGCTACTATATCTGTTTTATGTTTTATAGTAGGGCTTATTTTATCTTATGTATATGCATTGCCTACAGGAGCTAGTGTATCTATATTAAATATAATATGTCTTTTGTTTTTCTCTAGTTTACAATGGATTAAGGGAAAAAGGGGGATATAATGAAAAAATTTAAAATTATTATATTAATTAGTTTAATATTTCTTGTAGGGTGTAAAAACTCTAATAATAATAATTTAAGTAATAATAATACAACAGAGGAAGTTATTACAGAGCTAAGTACGGAAAGTGAATTTATAACAGATGTAGAAACTTTAACTCAAAGACAACAACCTAATATAGAAGGAGAAGAAGTTGTTATAAAAGAAAAATTATTTATAACTCAAATAGAAGATATATACTATAATTTTGATATGTATAAAGATAAAAAGATTGTACTAGAAGGAATGTATGCTTTATTTTATAATCAAGAAGGGGTTAAAAATATAAATGCTGTTTATAGAAAAGCTCCAGGGTGTTGTGGCAATGATGGCTGGGCCGGATTTTTTCTAAAATATGATGGAGAATATCCTAAAGAAAATGATTGGATTAGAGTAGTAGGTACTCCAGAAATTGTAAAAAATGGAGAATTTAGCGATTTATATCTTAATGTGGAAAGTATAGAAGTATTAGATAAGCGAGGAGAAGAATTTGTAGTACAATAAAATTTAAAACATAAATTAGGTTATAAATTTTAACTTAAAAAATTAAGTTATACTTTATCATATCAAATAAAAAAGATGTAGATTTTTATCTGCATCTTTTTTTATAAAATAATGTTGAAAAATGGGACAAATGATATATAATATATTATATTGTTAAAAAAATTTAAGAAGGTGTATGCTATGATAAGGACTATTATTTGGTATTTTAAATTTTCTTTTTTATTACTTATAAGTTATCCATTTATTTTAAAAGCGAGAAGACTTTTGAAAAATGGTAAAGAGAAAGAATTTAAGGAGTATTGCTTTAATTTAAGTTCTAATTGGGCTAAGAATAGGATAAAAGACAGTAAATCTACAGTAAATGTATATGGAGTTGAAAATATACCTGATGAAAATGTAGTATTTATAAGCAATCATCAAGGAGATTTTGATATAGCTATTTTTATGGCTCTTATACCAAAACAAAAAGGATTTGTAGCTAAGATGGAGCTAAAAAAAGTACCTATGTTAAGGACTTGGATGGAGTTTATTGGTTGTATTTTTATGGATAGAAAAGACTTAAGACAGTCTCTAAATAGTATAAATGAGGCTATAAATCTTGTAAAAAATGGTCATAGTATGGTTATATTCCCAGAGGGGACTAGAAGTAAAGGGGATAAAATGGGAAATTTTAAAGCTGGAAGTTTTAAGCTTGCCACTAAAACTAATGTTCCTATTGTACCTGTTACTATGGATGGTTCTTATAAAATAAAAGAACAAAATGGAGGATTTATAAAACCAGCTACAGTAAATGTATATATACACCCTCCTATTTATACAAAAGATTTATCTAAAGAAGATAAAGAGTATTTACCAAAAAGAGTAAAAAAAATAATACAGAGCAAACTTCCAAATCAAGATTAATAATTTTATACGTTTTATTATGTAATTTTTATTATTATTATATAATTTTTTCATTTACAGATAAAATTTAATATTTTATAATGTACCTATAATAAAAAAAGAGGTGATAGTATGTTTAAATTAAAACCTAGTTTTAAAGATTATCTTTGGGGTGGAGAGAAGCTTCGCACAGTATATGGAAAAGATTGTGATTTTGATAAGGTAGCGGAAAGCTGGGAACTTTCTACACATAAAGATGGTCTGACTTATATAGAAGGTGGAGAATATGACAAAAAAACTCTTCTAGAATATGTGGAAAAAGAAGGAAAGGCTGTACTTGGTACAAAATGTACTTTAGATAATGATATACCTATTCTTATAAAGTTTATAGATGCAAAAGATGCTTTATCTATACAAGTACATCCTGATAATGAATATGCCTTAAAAAATGAGAATGACTTTGGTAAAACTGAAATGTGGTATGTTATAGATGCTGAAGAAGATGCTAAGCTTATTTATGGATTTAAAGAAGATATAACTAAAGAACAGTTTAAACAAGCTATAGAAAGCAATACTCTTGAAAGTCTTGTAAATGAAGTTTCGGTAAAAGCTGGAGATGTATTTTTTATAACTCCTGGGACACTTCATGCTATAGGTAAAGGAATAGTGATAGCAGAGATACAACAACGTTCTAATGTTACTTATCGTATTTATGATTTTGGAAGGCTTGATGCTAATGGAAATCCTAGAGAATTGCATGTTGATAAGGCTTTAGATGTAACTAGTTTAAAAGCTTCTAATAAGCCTAAGAAAGAGTATAACTTAATTAAAGATGGAGAAAATGAAAGAGGTAATCTTGTTAGCTGTGAATATTTTAATGTAGATTTAATAAACATTAAAAAACAGATTGAGCTAGAATGTGATGAAAGCAGTTTTAATTGTATTACTATTTTAGAGGGAGAATGCAAAGTTATAGGTAAAGAAATTTTAGAGGCTAAAAAAGGCGAAAGCTTATTTATACCGGCATCTTATGGGAAATATAAGATAGAAGGGGAATGTAAAATAATATTGTCTAGTTTATAATATAAAAGACTTAGCTAATTTTAGCTAAGTCTTTTTAGATATAAATAAAAAAAGCCTTAAAAGGCAAAAAAATAAGCGGGTGATGGGAATCGAACCCACGTCCTCAGCTTGGAAGGCTGATGTTCTACCATTGAACCACACCCGCAGAGAGCGCGAGACGGGATTCGAACCCGCGGCCCTCGCCTTGGCAAGGCGATGCTCTACCACTGAGCCACTCGCGCATTTGATATATGAAAGCGGGTGATGGGAATCGAACCCACGTCCTCAGCTTGGAAGGCTGATGTTCTACCATTGAACCACACCCGCAAGATGCCCAGAGACGGAATCGAACCGCCGACACGAGGATTTTCAGTCCTCTGCTCTACCGACTGAGCTATCTGGGCAAAAGCTTTATAACTGCTTTCAACAATAATGATTATAATATACTAAGAAAAAAATGTCAATACCTAAATTAAAATTTTTTTAAAAATTTTTTATAAAATTAAAAATAGGCTATAAAAGAGCCTATTTTTAGTAATTTATTTAGATAGTGTAGGCATTATAAGAACTTTTCCAGTACCTCTATATACATTTACAAGACCTTCGCCAGATATGGCAGAACCTATAAGACTTTTACTTGAACGTTCTACTGTAAAACTTAAAGAGCCACTCCAAGCTATAGCTAAGCTACCGTCAATTTTTAGGACATCGTTTTCTAAAGTTATTTCTACAAGCTCTTTTTTAGGACAGTCCGATTCTATACAGAAAGCTCCATTACCAACTAAGCTTAGATTAAATAAACCTTCTCCTCCAGCTACAGCAGAAGATATATTATTTCTCATAACCACTTTTTGATTTAAAGAAGCATCGCAAGCTAAGAATAATCCATCATCTAGAACAACATTATTATTAAAATAAGATGCATCTAAAAGAATAAGGTGTTTATATGTAGGTTCTAGTACTAAAACTCCATTACCTTTATATTCTGGTTTTACGCCAGTTTCCCCAGTTGCTTTACCTTTTAGTGCTTTACCTATAAAGTCTCCAACTCCCTTAACTCCAGTTGTAGCGTTTACATCGCCAACTGTCCATTGCATAGCTCCACCTTGGATTATAACTGAATTACCATTTAGGTTACATATTAGTTGGCGTCTTCTTACATTCATTTTTGAGCTAAAATACGCAGTAATAGCATTTTCTGGGCTTACACTTAAATCTCTTTCATATTCTAAAACTTGAAAAGCACCAAGCTCAGATATAATTTTAGTATCATCGTTATCTATAAAATTTGAAATATTAAACATGGTATCCTCCTAACTTTAGTATGTTGTATTATAAACTTTTTGATATATTTTACCTACAACATAATTAAACCTTTGATTTGTTAAAGTTTCTGTACTCATAATATGTAGTTTAGTTTTAGTATCACCGTCATTATATGGGGGTTGATAGTATTCATTATTTGAAAAAATAAAACCAAAGTTTTCATATAGGGTAATTCGTTTTTTATCTATTTCTGTATGAGGCGGTTCAACTTCTAAGACTTTTAATCCGGACATATTTAAAAATTGTTTAATAAGGTCAGAACCTATACCATTTTTGCGAGAAGATTTTGAAACTGCAAGATGTTCAATAAAATATATATCTTTATCTAATTTCCAATAAGATAAAAAGCCTAAGAGTTTATCATCTTTTATATGTTTTAAGATATGATAATCTTTATTTTTTAGTAAATCTTTTTGTTTGTCATAGTTTCTATATAGAGTTTTGGGAAAACTTTCTTCTAATATGTTATATATATCATCAAAATATTTTTCAATCATACTAAAATACTACATAAAATGATAGTAGTACTCCTTTCTATTTGAATTATTTTTATAGTATAATTTTAGAACAGATAACAAAAAAAGTCAACTTTATTTTTAAAGAATGTATAAATAAAAAATATATGGTAAAAGCTAACATTATATTATAAAAAAGGAGGGGAAAATTTGGACGTTAAAAAAAATATAGATGAAAATATAGCATATTTAGAACAGAGATTTGAAGACTTTGGCGATATGGTGAAAAGAAAATTTACTATAGGTGATAAGGTAAGAAAAGATGTATATATAAGCTATATAGATGTTATGACGGATAAAAATTTTATAGATGAAATAATAGATATAATAATGATAGATATAAGGCAGGTAAAACCAGAGGGAGATGAGCTAAAAGAAAGTTTCCTTGATGCTTTAAAAAATGGAGGGCTTGCCACTACTGACTTTTTTGAAGAGAGAGATTTTGAAAAAGTTGTAGAGGAGATATTAACAGGAAATACAGTATTTTTAATAGACGGATTTGATACAGCTATAATATTATCTACTAAGGGGTTTCCTAGGAGAAGTGTTGGAACTGCTGATACAGAAATAGTAGTGCAAGGTTCTAAAGAGGCATTTACGGAAACATTTAGAGTAAATAGTGTGCTTATAAGAAGAAGAATAAGAGATACTAATCTTAAGCTAAAGCAGATGAGGATAGGGAAAAGAAGCAAAACAGATATAGGCATAATGTATATGAAAGATATAGCTAGAGATGAAGTGGTAAAAGAAGTAGAAAAACGGCTTAGTATGATAGATATAGACGGTATACTTGATAGCGGATATATAGAGCAATTTATAGAAGATGATTATAAATCGCCATTTCCTCAGATGCAAATGACAGAAAGACCAGATAAGGTGGCGGCGGCTCTTTTAGAGGGAAGAGTGGCTATTATAGTAGACAATACACCATTTGTTATAATTGTGCCTACTATATTAGTTAGTTTTTATCAGTCTTCTGAAGATTATTATCAAAGATGGGAGATAATGAGCTTAACACGTATTTTAAGATATATAGCAGGTGCTATAGCTTTATTTTTACCAGGGTTATATCTTGCTATATCTGTATATCACCCTAGTATGATACCTATGGAGCTTATATTGAAGATGGCAGAGGCTCGGGCTAGCGTGCCTATACCGGCGGTTTTAGAGATAGTGATTATGGAAATAGCCTTTGAAACATTAAGAGAAGCAGGAATAAGAATGCCCGCGGCTACTGGGAACACCCTTGGGATAGTGGGTGGTATAATAATAGGTCAGGCGGCAGTAGAAGCAGGGCTTGTAAGCCCTATAGTAGTTATAGTAATAGCACTTACTGCTATATGTAGCTTTGCTATACCTAATATAGCCTTAGTAGCCGGATATAGAATAGTAAAATATTTTATAATAATTATGTCTTCACTTCTTGGATTTTTTGGATTTTGGCTTGGCATTTTGGTATGTCTTATCCATCTTGTAACGCTAAAAAGTTTTGGAGTGCCTTATTTATATCCTTTTGTTTCTGTAGAGAAATATGGATTAAACGATATGAAAGATACTATCTTAAAATTGCCGATATTTATGCTTAGGAAAAGACCTATTTTTGCTAAAGATAGTCAAAAGACAAGGCTTAGCCTCAAAAAGAATAAAAAAGAAGATATTAACTAAGAGGTGGCAAGATGTTTTCAGAGAATAATTTTATAACGATAAGACAACTAAAACTACTTTTAATACTTGATATATTTGGTATGGGGATAACTATTTTGCCACAAAAAGCGGTGGAATATGGAGGACAAAACGGCTGGATACTTATAATTTTTGGGCTTATTTTGTCTTTAGTATGTTTATTTTTTATAAATGAAGTTGCAAAAAGCTATCCAGATGATAATTTTGTAGAATATAGTAAAAAGATATTAGGAAAACCTCTTGGGTATATTATAAGCATTGGGTTTATAGTAAAGATATTGATATCTGTAGCTATGCAAATTAGGGTGTTTTCTGAAATATTAAAAGAGATAATGCTTTTTAACACTCCTTTTTGGATTATATCCCTTAGTATGCTTATACTTGGCGCCTACATGGCGAGCAAGGGTTATGAGGCAAGAGGGCGTATAGCAGAGATACTAATATTTATAGTATTTTTGCCTCTATTTTTTGTATTTTTTATAGCTATATTTGGTCTAGATTTTTCTAATATACGCCCTTTTTTAAGAGAGATAGAGCCTAGCAAGTTTTTAAGAGGCGGAGCTTATATGACTTTTTATTTTTCTGGTATAGAGTTTATATTCCTCGTTTATCCATATATAAAAGAAAAGCAGAAGATAAAAGGGGCTAGTATGAAAGCTATAGGCATAGTAGGGATAATAATGACATTTACAACGCTTATAACTATAGCAAGATTTGGGAAATACGATATATCCCATCAAATGTGGCCAGTTTTAGAACTTATGGATACTATAGATTTACCTGGTTCTTTTATAGAAAGGCAAGACGCTCTTATAATGACATTTTGGATAATATCTATATTTATGATAGTAAATGCGGGAATATTTTTTTCGGCGGTAATAGGGAAAGACATAGCTAAAAAAGGTACGCATACTAAATTTATATGTGTTTTTGTACCTATTATATATATTATTTCTTTTTTACCTAAAGATATAGAGATGGTATATAAAGTAGTAGATTTTAGCAATATTACTTTTGGGACTTTTTATATATTTATCTTGCCTATTGCTCTATATTTTATAATGAAGATAAGGGGGGATAGCAATGATAAGAAAAATAGTTAGCCTTATTTTAGCTAGCATTATGCCTTTAGGGCTTGTAGGATGTTTTGATAAAGTGGAGCTAGAGGAAAGGGCTATAGTATTAGCTATAGGGATAGATAAATATACAGAAGAAGAGGATACTAATATAGAAAAAAACGGAGAAGAAAAAAGATTTATAGTATCTTTAGCTATGCCAGATGTATCTGAGGAGGAGAAAGAGGGCAAGAGCGAAAAAAATCAAAGTGAGGCTATGCAAGACAGTTCTGGACAGAGCAAGAACGAGGCTATAAAGCTTGGGGAAGGGGCTAGCGTAGCTAGTGTAATCCAGCTTATAGACACATATATGAGCAAAAAGCTATACTTTGGTCATACTAAGGCGGTAGTGCTTGGTAATGAAATATTAAAAGATGAGGATATGCTAAAGGAAGTAATAGACAGTCTTGAGAGAAATAATGAAATAAGCCGAAAAGTAGTTATCCTTGGGACAAGCAAGAATGCTAAAGATATATTAGAAACTGTGCCTAAAGACGAGAAAATGTTAGGAATATATATAAATGACTTTTATAAAAATGGCAAAAGAAGCTCTGCTCTTACTTATAACATAGACTTAGAAGATATGATACAAGATATGCTTGCAAGAGAAGATGCTGTATTACCAGATATAGAGATAGTAGACGATGATGTGAGGCTTTTTGGAACTGTAGCATTAAAGCAAGGAAAATATGCGGGAAGGCTAGATAGTGCTGAAAGTAGAGGGCTTTTATGGGTTGTAGATAAAAAGAGCCTAGGGGAAATAGACGCACCCTTTGAAGACGGCTATATAAGTACTACTATATATAAGAAGAAAGTAAAAAGGAAGATAGAAGAAAAAGATGGCAAGATAAAAGTTAGATTTGATATAAACGCAGAGGGGAATATATCAGAATATAGCCTTGGGAAAAGCATAGTTATGAATAGTGATGAATATAAGAAGGTAGAAGAGGCTTTAGCGCTTGAAGTTAGAAAAAATATAGAGCTTGCTATAAATAAGATGAAAGAGCTAGGGGCAGACTTATTTGGCTTAAAAGAGCTTATAAGAAGAGAAAAATATGATTTATATAAAAAATATAACCTTGAGAATGTAAATATTTATGAAATAGTGGATATAGAAGTTTTAGTTAACGTGAGAATAAAAGGGGGAGGGAGCGTCAAATAGTGTTGACAAAAAATGTATAGGGTGCTATAATAGGGTTGTTTAACGCACAGAGAGGTTTAAGCTATGCACCGTATCTGGCGATTTTATTTAAGGGAGGTGTACTAATGTACGCAATCATTGAAACTGGTGGTAAACAATATAAAGTATGCGAGGGCGATGTTATCAAAGTTGAAAAATTAGACGTTGAAGCTGGCTCAACATACACATTTGACAAAGTTCTTAGCGTTGCTGATGGAGAAAACGTTAAATTTGGTGCTCCTACAGTTGCTGGAGCTAGTGTAAGCGCTAGTGTAATTGGCAATGGCAAAGCTAAAAAAGTTATTGTTTACAAATATAAACCTAAAAAAGGTTTCCACAAGAAAAAAGGACATAGACAACCTTTTACAATGCTTAAAATCGAAAAAATAAACGGTTAATATTTTATGATAGAGGCCATATTTTTTAAAAAAGGTTCTGAGATAGTGGGCTTTGAGGTAAGAAATCACGGAAGAGACATTGTGTGTTCTGCTGTTTCTATCCTCACTTTAAACACAGTAAATAGTCTTGATGCTTTTACTGAATGTGTATTTTCTCTTGAATATGACGACTTAGGCGGATATTTAAAATGTGAGCTTGAGGCAGATAGCATAGGAGAAGATGCTAAAATATTATTGCTATCTTTGGAGCTTGGGCTAAGAGGAATAGCTCAAGAATATCCAAAAGATATATCAATAAAAAATAGGGAGGTGAAATAATGCTTAGAATTAATCTTCAGTTTTTCGCTCATAAAAAAGGTGTAGGTTCTACTAAAAACGGTAGGGACTCTGAATCTAAAAGACTTGGGCCAAAACGTGCTGATGGTCAATTTGTAAAGGCTGGAAACATTCTTTACACTCAAAGGGGAACAAAAATTCATCCTGGAGTTAATGTAGGTAGAGGTGGCAATGACACATTATTTGCATTAGTAGATGGTATCGTTAGATACGAAAGAAAAGGCAGAGACAAAAAACAGCTTTCAGTTCGTCCTGTTGAATAAAAACTTTAAATAATTTTTGAAAGCATTACTATTGACTAAAGAGGGGAAGCTTAGTCAATATATTTAGGAAGAAAAAATCAAACAAAGAGAAAAAATCTAATAAAAAATAAGAAAAAATCAAACAAAGAGAAAAAATCTAATAAAAAATAAGTGGATAAAATTTTATTTGAGGAGATAAAGTTTTATCTTTTGGAAAAAATTTAGGATAATGGCTGTAAACAAGTAGGAAGGTTTACAGCCTTTTTTATATAACATGAAAAATAAATTAATTATTTTTTAAAAAATGTTTTACAAAATGGAAAAAGTAGTATATAATATATAACAAAGGTAGTTAGTTTTGTCGATTTTATTTATTTTATATCTTTTTAGTCCTAGGATAACCTAGAGTGTATTATTTTTAGGTGTTATCATTTCTATACTCTCTTAAGATAAGGAATAATTAGCTTTATCTTTACTTTGCATTTACATAAAATTGATTTAGGGTAGCTCTGCTAACTACCTTTTTTATTTGCCCAGCGCCGTGAGGTTCTGGGCTTTTTTCAATAATAAGATAAAAATCATTTAGACGTAAATGTTACAAACATATAACTAATATTACAGTTAAATTACAATATGCCAAAAGGTATTGCAAAAAGTTTTATGTGGTGTTATATTATATACAAGCAAGGCAAACAAAACAAAATAAAAAAGAAAAAGCCTTTTAAAACTAACAAAAAAGCTTACTAAGTTATTAATAAGGTATAAACTTAGTTCACAATAAAAAATGTTACAATAATATTACAGTTTAACAAACAATATTGACTATAAAGGTTTGCAATGCTATAATAGTAACACGATGGAGGGCAAGGCTTAGCCAAGCTCAACACTTAAAAATTTAGGAGGAAATTATAATGAAAAGAAAAATTGCGGTTTTATTATCAGCTATGATGGTTGCTAGTGCAATGCCTATGACTGCTAGTGCTGTTGAATTAAAATCTGATTCAGTTATAAACACTGGTTTTGGTAAAGTAGGTTCTACTATTGATGCTAATGCTTCAAACTATAAAAACTATAAAACTGAAAGTGAATTAAAAAATAGAAAAAGTGTATTAAAATTAATACTTGAAAACACTTCTACAGGAGATATTACTGTTCCTAATGGTAATTTTACAGTAACTCTTGAAAATGGTACTTTTGGTGATTTACAAGCAGGTGCTAGCCAAACAGATATAGCTAATGCAGGTTTTGCATATCAAAATACAGGGAGTACACCAGTAACTACTACAATTAATAATAAAAATTATATAGCTAGTAATGTAATAAATGGTCATGTTGTAAATTATGCAACAGCTGCTGAATATTCTACACCAGGTCAAGTTTTAGATAAGGCTCCAACAAACTCATTTATAATTGAATCTGGTAAAGTTAAAGGTTTTGTTGCTGATGATGGAGCGATTATTAGTCTTGAGGATTTAAAATCAGATCTTGGTAAAGTTTCTAGTAATTTAATTGCAAAAATAGAAGCAGTAATTGCGGATATGAAACACTCAAGTAGTAGTACTGCTGGAAAGATTAAAAATGGTATAACAACTGAAGTATCTACTGGTTTAAAAGCTACTAGCTCAGGTAGTGCTACAGATGCGGTTGGGACAGAGCTTAAAAAATCTTATGCAGATGCTCCATCTTCTACAGAAACTCTTCTTAGAACTATACCATACAATATAGAAATTCTTAGTCCTACAGAAGCTAAAGTTACACCTTCTATCAATATTACTAATGATATGATAGATAATAAAGATAAAGCTACAGGTATATATGCAGATACTACTGCTGTTAAGGCTGGAACTACAGTAAATAATACTACTTTATCTATGGAAATATTTAAAGATGATAATGGAACTATAAAAGTTTTAGAAGATGGAAGTGGTGATGTACAGTTAAACACTATAAAAGGATATATTAGATTATGCCCAACAACTGTTACAGATCCTATATCTGGTGGTTTATTACAAAATGATGCAGATACGAAAGTTGTATATGCTACAGATGAAAAACCATATCTTGCTTTACCTCTTGGCGGTGTTAAAGTAACTGGAGATGGTCCTGTTAAAGCAAAAGTAAATGCTGATTATAACTCAAACGTTATAGGTAAAGAATTTACTATTACTAAAGGAACTGGTGAAGGTTCTACAACTTTAGTATATCCTACAAGCTCTGTTAAATCTTTTGATGAAAGCTTAGCTTTAGATCAAGTAACAATTAGAGAAAATGTAAGACAAACAATAGCTAATGGTGCTGATAAAGCTACATTTACTTTAAAACTTAACTCTGGTTTCAAATTTGATAACACAGGTGTTAATCTTGGTTTAACTGTAACAGATGCATCAGGTGCTAATACTATTAAAGTAGATTCTGCTAAATATATAAGCAATGATAATCAAAGCTCTATCCAAGTAACTGTAAGTGGTCTTACTAAACGTGAAAATCCAATTGGCCTTAGCATTAAAGGATTAAAAGTATCTCCTGTTAATACTAAAAACTTTGGTGATGTAGAACTTACTGTATCTGGAGATAACATTGATAGCAAAACTATCAAAGTAGCTAAAAGAGAAGCTATTGGTTTCAAACTTGAAACTGCTAAACAAGCTAAAGAAATAGTAGCAGGTAGAAGCTATGAAAAAGATACTGTAAATATGAATTTACAAGATAGCCAAACAGTAGAAGTTAAATTCTCTGAATTAGTATCTGGTAGCTTAATTTCTAGCAGAAGCTTAGATTTCAACCTTCCAGAAGGTGTTAAAATCGTAGATGCTGAGCTTTCTGAAATAAGAAATATGAACAACCTTGCTAAAGATGATTTTGAAATCATCAACAATGGTAAAACATTAAGACTTAAACCTAATGGATACCAAGTAAATAGCAATGCTGGTAAAAACTTAGCTAGCTTCAAACTTAAATTTGAATTATCTGTAGCTCCAGATTTTGCAGGAGATATTAAATGTACTGTAACTGGTGGCGGTCAAGGTTCTGACGCTAAAGTTGAAACTGTAATCGCTAAAGCTATAGCTCCATTCAAAATTGAAACTAAAAACACTAAAATCAACTTAGGATACCAAGATTACAACACTGCTGATATCGTAATCACAGAAGCTAAACCTGGTATGTTCTTACAAAATAAAGAAGTAGTAATCGGTCTTAAAGCTCCTTTCAAAGGTGGCAATACTATCGGTTTCTCTCAAGCAAGCTATGAAGTAAGCGGTGGAGAATTAGAAGTTAAAGATAAAGACTTCAAAGTAGAAAATGATGTTATCAAATTCAAAGTTAACAGAAACTCTACTAAAAACCCATCTACAATTACTATCAAAAACGTAAAAATCGGTACTAACCGTTCTGTACCATTTGGTAGCTACAACTTAACAGTTGCTGGAGATGCTGTTCTTAACAACTATTCTGCAACTAAAGATAAAAATGGTGTTGTACAAGTATCTAACGATGACAAAAACTACAACTTAAGCAGCTTAACTTCAGCTGACAAAAAACAATTAGCTAACCAAGACAGAACAGAATACTTTGAAATCAAAGATTATGTAAACGTTGTTACTGAAACAGGTACATTCAATGAAACTGTTAAAGTAAGCGTTGGTGAAAAAACTGTTGTTGTTGGTGGTCAAACATTAGATATGGACGTAGCTCCTTACATCCAAGCTTCTAGCAATAGCACAATGGTTCCATTAAGATTTGTTGCTGTAGCTCTTGGTGTAGATAGCGCTAACGTAGCTAATCCAGATCAATCTAGCAAAGTAGCTTGGGATCAAAACAGCAAAACTGTAACTATCTACTACGGTGCTGGTACTGGCCAAAAAATTATTCAATTCCAAGCTGGTAGCAACATTATGACTGTAGACGGTACTAGAATTCCTATGGAATATGGTGTAAAAGCTGAAATCAAAGAAGGTAGAATGTTCGTTCCATTTAGAGCACTTGGTCAAGCTCTTGGCGTAAGCGTATCTTGGGATCCAGAAACTAGAACAGCTATCTACAATGCTGAAAACTCTAGAAACGCTAACGTAACTACAACTACTACTAAAGAAACAACTACAGCTACTACAACAGCTACAACTACAACTAAAAAAGAAGATTCTACTACTAGCACAACTAAAGCAGAATCTACTACTGAAACAACTACAGCTGCTGCTAAAAAATAATTTAGTATTAGGTTTATAAAAAAGCTCCTTTAAAGGAGCTTTTTTTATATTACAAATTAATTATATTATATATAAAACTATTGCTAAAATGTATATTTACATTTATTATTATAATAGAGAAATATTTTGTATTATTATCTTATATGGAGGGATAAATATGAAAAAGAAAATTGTTATATTATTATCTTCTCTTATGATGGTTACTAGTATGACTACTACTGCTAGTGCATCAATATTAGGGGATAAAATTAATGAAATAAAAACAACTATAGACGAGGTAAAATCACAAATAAAATCGGAAATAGAAACAGTAAAGTCAACTATAGATGCCGTAAAAACAGAAATAAAAGCTGATATAGAAAAAGTAAAAATAATAAAATCTAAAATAGAATCTAATGTAGAAAATATTAAAAATGAAGTTAAGGAAGATATTAATGCTATAAATGAGTTTAGTTCAAGTATTAATTTTAATTATGACAACTCTTCTAATAGTAATTATGATTTTAGTATTACTACTGTTTCCGAACCTAAAAATTTAATATCAGGTAGATTTAATAGCTCTAATATGCAAGATACTACTAATGAAATAGAAATTAGTTTTTCGGAAAATTATAATAACAAGCTTTTATCTTATGATAGCTTAGATTTTAATATGCCAAATGGAGTTAAAATTGTTGGGGCAGAAATAACTGAAAAAATAAACTTTTCTTCAAATGTTACAGATATTAAAAATTCAGATCTTAAAATTATAAATAATGGTCAAACATTAAGAATTAAGCCTGAAAATGCAGGAAATTATAAACCTTTTAATAAAGGGCTTATTGGTTTTAAACTTAAGCTTACTCTTTCTGTGGCTCCTGGTTTTGCCGGAGATATAAAATGTATTTTGACTAATAAAAATAATGTAAAAGGAGAAGGAGTTATAGCAAAAGCACAATCGCCTATAGATATTAAATTTGATACTACTAAAATAGGAACAGAAAATAAAGAATTTAATACAAGTGATATCTATATTAAAGAAATTAAGCCAGGAATGTTTATACAAGGTAAAAATGTTGAAATTGGACTTGAAGGGCCTTTTAAAAATGGAGAAAATTTTGGGTTTTTAGATGCTAATTGTGAAATTAGAAGTCCAGAATTAGAAATTAAACAAGAAGATTTTAATGTTAACAACGGTAAAATTAAATTTAAAATAGATAAAGCTACACAAAATGAACCAGCTACTATTCTTATAAAAAATATTAAAGTTAGCTCTAATCGTTCTATACCTTTAGGTGTATATAAACTTGATATTGGCGGAGATGCTTTAATTAATAATTATGTTAAAAACGATATTTCGGATAAAGATAAAGTATATACTGCTGATAAAAATGTTAATCAAGAATTAACAAAACAAAGTAAACAAAATTATTTTAGATATAATAATTATATAAATGTTGTGGGCAATGAAAATACAGAAACTACTTCTTATCAAGAAAGCACTACTAATAACACTAGTTCAAATAATTCTGAAGATACAAATATTTCAAATAATACAGTTAAAGTAACTATTGGACAAAAAAATGTTATTGTTAATGGGCAAACTATGGATATGGATGTAGCCCCTTATATACAACCATCTAGCAATAGCGTTCTTGTGCCTCTAAGATTTGTAACAGTTGCGCTTGGTAGTGATAATATTTCTAGCAAAGTAGAGTGGGATGCAAATAGTAAAACTGTTGTTATATATTATGGATCTGGATTTAAACAAAAAATTATTCAATTTCAAGCCGATAGCAACATTATGGTTGTAGATGGTAAGAAAATTAATATGGAAAATGGTGTTAAAGCCGAACTTAAAGATGGTAGAATGTTTGTACCTTTTAGAATGCTTGGTAATGCTCTTGGCGTTTCTGTAGATTGGGATAGCAATACTAAAACAGCAATATTTAACTAATATATAAAATACCCTTAATAGATTTTCTAATAAGGGTATTTTTTTATTATTTGCTTTGCTATTTCTTCTAAAGATTTTCTATTATCCATACTTAATTTTTGTATAGTCTTATGTGCCTTTTCATCTGTTATATTTAGGTTTTTTATAAGCAAGCTCTTTGCTTTTGATATAAGCTCTTGTTTTCTTTTCTTTTTTAGCTCTTCTAAATGATATATACCAAGATTTATACTAGAGATTAAATCTATTGGCTTTAGGGGGATACTTAATGTTAGGATATCTTTTGAACACATACTTAGATTATCCCTTTTATCTATTATAATAAATTGTATGTTATTTTTATAATAATCTATAAAATCATAAAGAGGCTCTCCACATAAAAAACAAGAGCTTATTATTATTGCGTCTTCAAAAGATTGAATATTAGATTTTAAAGAAGATAAATTTGTATAAGTTATTATATTATTTAAGCCGTGTTTTTGTATGATATTTTCTATTGTAGATATAAGCTTATTAGAAGAAAAAGCAAGTATTATTTGCATAGATAGCCCCCCTTATATTTGTATAAATTGTATCAAAATTTATTTTTTTTGTAAAGATATAATATATCTTATCTAAATTATAGGTTTTCTTGATTTTATTTTATAAATATTGTATAATGAATATGTTAAAATAATTTTAAATATTATTTTAAATATTATTCTGGAGGTAAAAAATTTGGGACATAGAGAAGAAATAAAGGTTTCTGAAGAAGAACTCTTGTTGCAAAAACATTTTATAGAAAAAATTAGAAATATAAATCTAGAGTTTGAGCAAAAACACGGTAGAAAAAAAACTATGTTTATTTCTACTTTTGGCTGTCAAATGAATGCTAGAGATAGCGAAAAATTAGACGGTATGCTTAAAGAAATGGGATATATAAATGCTCAAGAAGAAAAAGACGCAGATTTTATTATATATAATACTTGTTGTGTTAGAGAAAATGCCGAAAATAAGGTTTATGGAAATCTTGGCTATCTTAAAAAGGCTAAAGAAAAAAATCCAGAGCTTAAAATTGCTCTTTGTGGTTGTATGATGCAACAAGACATAGTTATAGAAACTATCAAAAAAACTTATAAACACGTAGATATTGTTTTTGGGACATTTAATCTTTATAAATTTCCAGAGCTTGTCTATGCTAATATAGAAACAGGAGAAAGTATTTTTGATATTTGGAAAGAACATAAGGAGATAATAGAAGATTTACCTAGTATTCGTAAATATCCTTTTAAAGCTAGCGTAAATATTATGTTTGGGTGTAACAATTTTTGCTCTTACTGTATAGTACCTTATGTTAGAGGAAGAGAAAGAAGCCGTAAAAGCGAAGATATTTTAAAAGAAATTAGAGAACTTGTGGCAGATGGCGTTGTGGAAGTTACTTTACTTGGGCAAAATGTAAATTCATATGGAAAAGGACTTGATGAAGATATAGACTTTGCTAGACTTCTTAGAAAGGTAAATGAGATAGAAGGGCTTGAACGTATCCGCTTTATGACTAGCCACCCTAAAGATTTATCGGACGAGCTTATTTTTGCTATGAGAGATTGCGAAAAAATTTGTAACCATATTCATTTGCCTTTCCAAGCAGGGAATAATGAAATTCTTAAAAAGATGAACAGACATTATACTAAGGAACATTATTTACATATAATAGAAAAAATAAGAAAAGAAATTCCAGATATTGCACTTACTACTGATATTATAGTGGGCTTTCCTGGTGAAACTTTAGAGCAAGTGGAAGATACCGTAGATGTTGTTAAGAAAGCTAGATTTAGTGGAGCTTTTACTTTTATATATTCTAAAAGGACAGGCACTCCAGCTGCTAAGATGGAAGAGCAGGTGGACGAAGAAACTGTAAAAAAAGGCTTTAATATGGTTCTTGATGCTTTAAATCCTATAATATTAGATATAAATAAGCAAAAAGTGGGCAAAACTTATAAGGTGCTTGCTGAAGAATATGATGAGGAAAGCAAAACTTTAAAAGGACGTCTTACAGATAATAGTCTTGTTCATTTTAGCGGTGGGGAAAGACTTATAGGACATATTATTGATGTAAAAATAACAGATTGTAAAACTTTTTATTTAATAGGCAAAGTATTATAGCCTAGAAGGGAGATTATTATGAACGAATTATTTGAAAAAGCAAGAATTTTTGCAAATGAATTATTAGAAACTAAAGAGGGAAAAGCTTTTGAGGAAGCTAGATATATCTTAGAGGGTGATGACCAAAGTGTTGCTATGCTACAAGAATATACTATGAAAACACAACAATTTCAAGTAAAACTTAGCCAAGGCGAACAAGACGAAACATTAGCTAATGAGCTTAATGAGCTTGCTGAGAAAATGAAACAAAACGAAGCTATTATAGAATTTTTTAATAAAGAATCAGCATTTTATGAAATGGTTTCTCGTGTAATGGAAGTATTTAATGCTACTATAACAGGAGCTTCTGAAGAAGGCGGATGTTCTGGTGGATGTAGCAGTTGTAGCGGTTGTCATTAAAAAGAGGGTTTAAAATGGTAGAATATACTCCTATGATGAACCAATATTTAGAGATAAAAGGGCAGTATAAAGACTGCCTTTTATTCTTTAGACTTGGGGATTTTTACGAATTATTTTTTGAAGATGCTCTTACTGCCGTTGAGGAATTAGATATTGCTCTTACTAAAAAAAGTTGTGGTAAAGATAATGGTAAGCAGGTAAGAGTGGATATGTGTGGTGTGCCTTTTCACTCGGCAGATGTATATATAGCTAGGCTTGTGGAAAAGGGCTATAAGGTGGCTATATGTGAACAGACAGAACAACCTAAAAATATGACTGGAAAAGTAGTAAAAAGAGAGGTTGTACGCGTTGTTAGTGCGGGGACTGTTATAGACACTAATATGCTAGATGATAGCAAAAATAACTATATTATGTGTATATTTGAAAATAAGGCTGGGGTATCTCTTGCTATATGTGATGTGCTTGTGGGAGAATTCTTTTGTATGGACTTTCCTATAAGCCAAAAAGACAAAATTATTGATGAGATAGCAAAATATAAGCCTTCAGAAATTATTTCAAACATTAATTTTTCTATGGGAGCTAAAATAGAAAAGATATTTAATATTAAGGTTTATTCTTGCCTTGATTTTTATTTTGATATACAAAATTCTAAAGATATTTTATTAAAACATTTTAATATAGCTTCTCTTGAAGGTTTTGGTATAGCAGAAAATCAAATGCTTATAAGCGTTAGTGGAGCTCTTATGAGATATCTTTTAGATACTCAAAAAAATAATCTATCACATATAACTAATATAAGAAGATATGTAAGCGAAAAATATATGTTTCTTGATATATCTTCTAGAAGAAATCTTGAGATAACAGAAACTATAAGAGATAAGGCAAAAAAAGGTTCTCTTCTTTGGGTTCTTGATAAGACTAAAACTCCTATGGGGGCTAGGTTAATAAGAAAATGGATAGAACAACCGCTTATAAATAAACAAGAAATAGAGGATAGGCTCTTATCTGTAGAACATTTTTTTAATAATTCTATAGATAGAGAAGATATAATAGAATTTTTATCTAAAATAAAAGATATGGAAAGGCTTATAGGTAAAATTTCTTATCAAACTGCTAATGCTAGAGATTTAATCGCTCTTAAGAATAGTTTTGAAAATTTGCCAGAAATAAAAGCTATTATAGAAAAAGCAAAAGCTCCTCTATTACTAGATATGGCAAATAATTTTGATTCTCTTAAAGATTTATATAATCTTATAGATAATGCCATAAAAGAAGAACCACCTTTTAGTATAAGAGAAGGTGATATGATTAAAAGTGGGTTTAATGAAGAACTTGACAAGCTTAGACTTGCTAAAAATGATGGAACTAGTTGGCTTTTAGAGCTTGAAGAGAAAGAGCGTGAGCAAACAGGTATAAAAAATATCAAGATTAGATTTAATAAAGTTTTTGGATATTATATAGAGGTTACAAATTCTTATCTTGAGCTTGTTCCAGATAATTATATAAGAAAACAAACTCTTTCTAATTGTGAAAGATATATAACACAGGAGCTAAAAGATATAGAAGAGGCTATTTTGGGTGCAGATGAGAAAATAGTTGAGATAGAATATAATGAGTTTTGTAAAGTAAGAAATTATCTTGCAGAAAATATAGATAGAATTCAGAAAACAGCTACATATATTGCTATTATAGATAGTCTTATTTCTTTTTCTGTGGTAGCTCAAAAGAACGGATATATAAAACCTAATATCTTAGATAAAGAAGCAGGAAAAATTGATATAAAAGTGGGAAGACACCCAGTAGTAGAGCTTTTAGTAGAAGATAGCTTTATACCTAATAATAGCATTGTAGATAAACAAGATAATAGGCTAGCTATAATAACAGGGCCTAATATGGCGGGAAAATCTACATATATGAGGCAAGTTGCTCTTATAGTGCTTATGGCTCAGATAGGAAGTTTTGTTCCTTGTGATAGTGCAGAAATATCTATAGTAGATAGAATATTTACTAGGGTTGGGGCTAGTGATGATTTAGCTACCGGACAAAGTACATTTATGGTAGAGATGAGTGAAGTGGCTAATATATTAAATAATGCTACAGAACATAGCCTTCTTATTTTAGATGAGATAGGAAGAGGAACTAGTACATTTGATGGACTTAGTATAGCTTGGGCAGTACTTGAATATATAGCTAAAAAGATTAAAGCTAGAACTTTATTTGCAACGCATTATCACGAGTTAACAGAAATAGAAGGTAAGATAGAGGGAGTTAATAACTATTGTGTAGAAATTAAAGATAATGGCGATGATATAATCTTCCTTAGAAAGATTATAAGAGGGGGAGCTAAGCAAAGCTATGGTATACACGTTGCTAAAATAGCAGGTATACCACGTATAGTTATATCTAGAGCACAAGATATTTTAGAGCTTTTAAATGATTGTGATATAACAAAACTTGGTGTAGGAGATACTTCTTATAATGAAGATGATGAAGAAGATTTTTCTTATAATTCTACTACTAAAAAAAGTATTCTATTTGTAGATGAGTTAGAAAAAGAGCTAAAAGATATGGATATAAATAATACTTCTCCTATAGAGGCTTGGCAAAAACTATTAAGTATTAAAAACAAACTTGATAAAATATAGAAAAGAGGTATATTTTGGATAGAAGAATAAAGCTTTTAGAAGATAGTCTTATAAATAAAATAGCAGCTGGTGAAGTGGTAGAGCGTCCATCATCTATAGTAAAAGAGCTTGTAGAAAATTCTATAGATGCGGGAGCTAAAAATATAAGTATAGAAATTAAAAATGGTGGAATAGGATTTATAAAAATACAAGATGATGGAAGTGGAATAAGAAAAGAAGATATAAAGACGGCTTTTTTAAGACACGCAACAAGTAAGCTTGAAAAAATAGATGATTTAGAAAATATGTTAACTCTTGGATTTAGAGGTGAGGCTTTAGCTAGTATATGCTCTATATCTATGTTAGAGATGACAACTATGACAGAAGATGATACGCTAGCAAGTAAGATAAGTATAGAAGGTGGAAAGATTATTTCTGAGGAAGAGGTGGCTGGAGTTAAAGGAACAACATTTGTTATAAAAAATGTTTTTTATAATACTCCGGCAAGAAGACAGTTTTTAAAAAAAGATAGTATAGAAGCTGGATATATATTTGAGATTATAACAAGACTTGCTTTAGCTAATAAGGATATAGCTTTTAAATATACAAACAATAATAGCCTTATTTTAAGCACTAGTGGAAATGGTAGCCTTAAAGATGTTATATTTTCTATATATGGCAAAGAAATAACAAAAAATCTTATAGAAATAGAAGAAAAGGAAAAAGAGTTTTTATTAAAAGGATATATAGCACTTCCTAATGTATCTAAAAGTAATCGTTCTTTTGGTAATATATTTATAAATGGGAGATATGTAAAAAATAAGCTAATATCTAAAGCTATAGAAGATGCCTATGCTGGTAGACTTATGGTAGGTAAATTTCCTATATATATTTTAAATCTTATACCAGTTCCTAATACAGTAGATGTAAATGTACACCCTACTAAGCTTGAAGTTAGATTTTCTGACGAAGATTTTATTTATAATTTTGTATATAGAGCTGTAAAAGAAGCTTTAGAAAATGAAGTAATTATACCCAATATAGAAGCTAAAAAAGAAAAAGTATTATTTGAAAATAAAGAAAAGATATCTTTTAAAGAAAAAGAATTAAACAATATTCCTCCTTCTAATTTTTATAAAGCAAATAAGACGATTCCTTTTAATATAGATAAACAAAAAGCTTTAGAAGATATATTATTAGAACAAATAACTCCTAAAATAGAAAAAGAAGATATTAGCCTTGAAGAAATAAAACCTATTAAAAATATGCTTTTAGTTTGTGAAGAAGAGCAAAATATATCTATAGGTCAACAAGAAAAAGAGATAATAGAAGAAAAGCAAGATAAAAAAATTAATAAAACTAACTTTTTTAATAATTATAAGATAATAGGGCAGATATTTAATACATATTGGATAGTAGAACAAGACAAGGAAATATATCTTATAGACCAACATTCAGCACACGAAAGAGTTATATATGAAAAATTGCTAAAAAGTTTTAAAGAAGAGAAAATAGCAAGTCAAACTCTTTTAAAACCTATTATTGTAAATGTTGCACCTTTAGAAGATGCTATTATAAAGGAGAATATATCTTTAATATCTAATTTTGGGTTTGATATTGAAGAATTTGGGGAAGATAGCTATGCTATAAGAGGAGTACCAGTAATATTTAAAACTCCTTTAAGTCCAAGTTTTATAAACGAAATAATAGATATATTATCTGATAAGAATTTAGATAATATATATGATATGAAGATAGAAAAAATCATATCTATGAGTTGTAAAAAGGCAGTAAAGGGAAATGATAAATTAGATTTTGCAGAGGCTAAGGCTCTTATAGAAGACATGTTAAAACTTGATAATCCTTTTAGTTGTCCTCACGGTAGGCCAACTGTAGTAAAGTTTAGCAAAAGTGAAATAGAAAAAATGTTTAATAGAACCTAAGATTAGCGAGGTGAAAAAATGGAAGCTATAATGTATTATTTAATATGTGCTTTAGCTTCAGTAGTAGTTATTACTGTTATGGGCTTTAGCAAAGCTTATACCTCTTATGCTTTAGGGGATATTTATGTAAGAAATAGTGGTAAGGTTACATTAAATCCTAAAGCACATTTTGAGATAATAGGGTTTATCTTATTTATATTTTTTGGATATGGATGGGTTGCGCCGATAGAAACCTCTTCTTTGCACTATAAAGATAGAAAAAAGTCAAATATTTTAGTTTGTATAGTGCCTTTTATTGTAGCTCTTATATTAGCATTTGTAAGTGTTTTATTTTATAGTTTTACATCAAAGATATTAGTACATAATACAATGCTTAAATATATTCCACAATTTTTTAATACTTTAGCAGTTTTATTTATAAACTTTTTTGTATTTAATCTTATACCTATATATCCTTTATATGGACAGAAGCTTTTTCAAACATTATTACCTATGGATAAAGCTCTATCTTTTTCTAGATATGAAAAAGTAATACAAATAATAATAATTATGTTATTATTAAGTGGGTTATTACAAGGATTATTAAATAGTATATCACAAGTTATATTAAATTTGCTAATTTTTCCTATAAGGAGTTTATAAATGTCTTTTTTAAATATAAAATTAGAAGAATTTGAAGGACCTTTAGATGTATTATTAAAGCTTATAGATAAAAATAAGATAGATATTTATGATATTCCTATATCTAAGCTTACAGATGATTATATATATTACATAAAAAATGAAAATATAGCAGATATGGAAGAGATGAGTCAGTTTATCTATATGGCTTCTATGCTTCTTGAGCTAAAGTCTAAGATGCTACTTCCTAGAGAGAAAAATGAAGAAACAGACGAAGAGATTGACCCTAGAGAAGAGCTTGTTAAAAAGCTTATAGAATATAAAAAATATAAGAATATAGCAGAGAAGCTTTATAATATGGAAACTTTTAGCGAGAAAATATTTTTTAAACCTGAAGATAGCTATGTTTTAGAAACTTTAAGAGAAAAATCTAAATTGAACACTGAAGACATATTAGAAGGGATAACATTAAGTAAGCTATATGAAGCTTTTAATGAAGTTCTTAAAAGAAAAGAGCTAAAAACAGACAAGATAAGAAGTGGTTTTAAGTCCGTAACAAAGGCTTTATATAATATAAATGATAAGATAGTATATATAAAGGACTTATTAATATTAGAAAAAAGCATAAGTTTTAATAAAATACTAAAAGAAAGTTCTTCTAAAGTAGAAACAGTTGTTACTTTTTTAGCTATATTAGAGCTTATAAAGACAAATGAGGTAATGGTTTTTCAAAGAAATATTTTTGAAGAAATAATTATTAAACAAGGTGGAAAAGATGGAAAATGAAAAAGCCATAGTAGAGGCTATATTATTTGCAAAGGGTGAGCCTGTTTTAATTAAGAATATAGCAATAGCTCTTAATAAAACAGAAAAACAAACTAAAGTTATAATAGACGAGCTTATAAAAGAGTATGAAGAGCAAGAAAGAGGTATAAAAATTATAAAAATTGAAAATAGTTATCAAATGTGTACTAATCCTAAATATTTTTCTGATATAAAACAATTATATTCTTTGCCTCAAAAAAAGGCTATATCTCAAACTCTTTTAGAAACTTTAGCCATAATAGCTTATAAGCAACCAATTACTAAAAGTCAAATAGAATATATAAGAGGAGTTAGTTGTGAACACGCTATAAATAGTCTTATAAAGCATGAGCTTGTGGAAGAAAAGGGACGTTTAGATGCTATAGGTAGACCTATACTTTTTGGGACTAGTGAAAATTTTTTAAAACATTTTGGTTTTACTTCATTAGAGCAAATGCCAAAACTTGAAGAAGATGAAGATATAAAAATACAAATAGAAAATGATTTATTTAAATAAAAAAAGTAGCAAAAATTGATTTTATATGTTATAATTAATGTAATATATATCAAAAAGTGGAAATGTAATATTTGGAGGTATGAAAATGAGCGAAAATAAACATAAACATGATGAAGGATGTTGTGGAGGAAAAGGCGAACATAAACACGGCGAAGGATGTTGTGGAGGAAAAGGCGAACATAAACACGGCGAAGGATGCTGTGGAGGAAAAGGCGAACATAAACACGGTGAAGGATGCTGTGGAGGAAAAGGCGAACATAAACACGGTGAAGGATGCTGTGGAGGAAAAGGCGAACATAAACATGGCGAAGGATGTTGCGGAAATGGTGAGCATAAACATGGCGAAGATTGTTGTGATGAACATGATGAGCAATATTTAACTTTATTACTTGAAAATGATGAAACTTTAAAATGTTCTGTTATAGAAATATTTGAAGTAGATGATAAAGAGTATATTGCTTTATTACCAGTTGGAGATGACCAAATTTTATTATATAGATATATAGAACATAATGAAAAAGATTTTGAGCTTCTTAATATAGAAACAGATGAAGAGTTTGAAAAGGTAGAAGATGCTTTCTTTGAAATATATCAAGAGGCTATGTTTGAAGAAGATGAAGAATATGATTATGAATATGAAGACGAAGAGTATGATTATGACGATTATGATGATGAAGAAGATGAAAAATAATAATACTCTTTGTTAAGGAGGAAAGCCCTTATGATTTCTACAATGTATTATTATAATATAAGCCCTTATATGTCTGATAAAGGCATAAATCGTAAGGGCAAGTACACTGTTAAGCCAAATCCTTATAAGAGTAACAAAGATATAACTTATTTTCTTAATAAGTCTTTAAATGAAGATATTAAATCTTATGCAACAGATATATCAAAAAATTTAAATACACTTAAAAATATTGCTAATAATATATATCAAAAGATGTATAATGGAACTTCTGTAGAAGATATGCAAGAGAGCTTTGAAAAGTTTGTTAGCTCATATAATGGATTTGCAAAATTTTTAAAGAAAAATACAGGCAATAGCAAAGGCTTTGAGGACCTTTTAGAAGACACTTCTGATATGATAGAAGAAAATGGAGAAATATTTGCAAAGCTTGGCATAAGTATGGATGAAGATGGATTTTTAGATATTTCTAATTTTAGTAAGAAAGATTTTAAAAGTATAAATATGGAAGATGCAAAAAATTTTTATCAAAATTTTTATGATAAGCTATGCAACTTTATGAAGCAACCTATGTCAAATCATATGAATTTTAAAGATTTTTCTTATTATTTTACATATGCCGGAGATTATAATACGAATAAGTCTTTTAAGCTTATAGAGCAAGGTTTGCTTGTAGATATATGTTTATAACTAATATGGTTACCTATTAATCTTAAGCCAAAATCTATTAGTTATATGATGAAAATTTAAGATGATTAATAAAAGTATAAGTTTTATTATATAATAAAAAGCATAGATGGAGGTTAACATATGATATCTATTTTAGAAAATGAGATTGGAACAATCAGTATAGATATGGAGGCTATAGCTCAAATAGCAGGACTTGCCACTACAGAATGCTATGGTATTGTGGGAATGGCTAGCAAAAATATGAAAGATGGAATAGTTAGGCTTTTAAAAATAGAAAGTATAACAAAAGGTGTTAAACTTAATATAGAAGAAGATAAGCTAACTGTAGATTTGCATATAATTGTAAAATATGGAACAAATATTAAAGCTATAGCAGAAACCATAAAAGACACAGTAAAATATAAATTAGAACATATAACAGGAATGAAAGTTTTATCTATAAATATTTTTGTAGAAGATATAAAAGTAATAGATTAGTAGGGGGATATAGATTTGAAACTATTAATGATAGATGGGCATAGGCTCAAAAAATTTATTATATCAGGAGCAAATAGACTAAATCAGAAAAAAGATGAAGTAGATTCTCTTAATGTATTTCCAGTTCCAGATGGTGATACAGGGACAAATATGTCTTTAACAGTTTTATCTGCTGCTAAAGAAGTGGCTAAGATAAATTCTCCAAATATACATGATATAGCAAAGGCTCTTTCAACTGGCTCTTTAAAAGGAGCAAGGGGAAACTCTGGAGTTATTTTATCACAATTATTCAGGGGATTTTGTAAAGGGCTTGAAGGAAAAGACAGAGCAAGTGCTAAAGATATAGCAGAAGCTTTTTCTAAAGGAGTAGAAAGTGCTTATAAGGCGGTTATGAAACCAAAAGAAGGCACTATACTAACAGTATCTAAGGCTATAAGTGAAAAATCGCTAGAGATGGCAAATAAAACTGAAGATATAGTAGAAATGATGAAAGAAGTATTATCCTATGCCAATTCTGTTTTAGATAAAACTAGGAATATGCTCCCAGAGCTTAAACAAGCAGGAGTTGTTGATGCTGGAGGCAAGGGACTTATTAGCATATTAGAAGGAGGTTTTTTTGACAGCGGAGAATATATAGAGCTTTATGAAGAAAAAGAACCTAAAAAACTTTCTGATAAAAATATTAAGGAAATAGATATAAAATATGGTTATTGTACAGAATTTTTTATAAATATCAAGAATAATAATGATAATTTGGAAACAGAGCTAAAATCATTTTTAGAAAGTATAGGTGATTCTATAGTTTTAGCTAGTGATGATGATTTTATAAAAATTCATGTTCATACTAATAATCCAGGTAAAGTTTTAGAAAGAGCTATGTTAGTAGGAAGCCTTGATAATATAAAAATAGAAAATATGAGAACACAACATAGCAATCTTATAGACTTTACTTTAGAAAAAGAGCCTTCAAAAGATTATGGTTTTGTTGCAGTATCTATAGGTGAGGGCATAGATAATCTTTTTAAAGAATATGGCGTTGACGAGCTTATAACAGGTGGTCAAACTATGAACCCTAGCATAGAAGATATATTAAATGCAGTTGATAGAGTAGATGCTAAAAATGTTTTTATTTTGCCTAATAATAAAAATATTATATTAGCTTCTGAACAGGTAAAAGAAGCTTGCACTTCAAAAAATGTAGAGGTGATAGAAACTTTAAGTATAGCTCAAGGATTTTCTGCTCTTACAAGTTTTTTATCTACAGATAGTTTAGAAAAAAATATAAAAAATATGAATGAAGCTATAAAATATGTATCTACAGGACAAATAACCTATGCTGTTAGAGATACTAGTATTGACGGAATAGATATAGTGCAAGGTGATATACTTTGTATGATAGATGGTAAGATAAAAAATGTTTCTAAAGATATAGAGCTTGGGACTAAAGAGCTTATAGACAAAATGATAGAAGAAAAAGAAGATGCCTTTAATATTAGTATATATTATGGTAGTGATATTAAAGAGGAAGAGGCAAAGAAAATAGAAAACTATGTAAGTGAAAAATATGACTATCTTGATTTTGAGCTTATTTATGGAGGGCAACCTTTATATTATTATATAATATCTATAGAATAGAAACTTAATAGGTTGAAGAAAATTGCTTTTGCATAAATCTTCAGCCTTTTTAATTTATTAAAAATAGGAGGATTATATGTTATTTTCTGATAGTGTACTTAGTATAAAAAATATAGGAAAAGAAAGAGCTAAAAAGTTAGAAAAGCTAAATATATATACAGTAAATGATATAATAGAATATTTTCCAAGAGCTTATGACGATAGAAGCAATATATCTAAAATAAAAGATATAGAAAAAGATAAGAAAAATACTGTTATAGGAAGAATAGTAGGAACAGTACAAAATATTAAAAGTAAAAATATAACTATATCTAAGGTAAAAATATTTGATGGAGAAACTTATTTAGATATAGTATGGTATAATAGAGCTTATATAAAAAAAGCTTTAATATATAGCAGGGAATATATATTTACTGGTAAGGTTATAGAAAAATATGATAAGCTAGTTATGGAAAGTCCAGATTATGAAATTATAGATAATACAAAAGAAAATTTATCAAATGGAAGAATAGTTCCTATATATTCTTCTACAAATAAACTTTCACAAAAAATATTAAGAGCTATTATAAAAGATGTTTTAGATGAAATGTTAGATAAAATAGAAGAATTTTTACCTAAAGGTATTTTAGAAAAATACAATTTTTGTGATAGACCTTTTGCTATAGAAAATATACATTTTCCAAAAGATGAAGAGAGTTTTTTTAAGGCAAGAGAGAGATTAGTTTTTGAAGAATTATTTTTAATACAAATTATGCTGTTTAAAATAAAAGGGTTTATAGAAAATAAAGAAACAGATATAAATATAGAAGATAAAGATATAAATGATATAATAGAAATATTACCCTTTAAATTAACTTTGGCACAACAAAAGGTATTAGAAGATATATATATTGATTTTTCAAAGGGAAAGGTAATAAATAGACTTATACAAGGAGATGTAGGCTCTGGAAAGACAGTTATAGCCCAGATAGTAGCTTATATAGTTGCTAAAAATGGATATCAAGTAGGGCTTATGGCACCTACAGATGTTTTGGCTAAACAACATTTTGAAGGATTTAAGAAATTATTTGATAAATTAGGAATAGAATGTGTATTTTTATCTGGTTCTCAAAGGGCTAAAGAAAAAAAAGAGGCAATAGCAAAAGTATCTGATGGTAGCGCTAAGATAGTTATAGGTACAAATGCTATTATACAAGATAAAATAAATTTTAAAAACTTAGGGCTTGTTATAACAGATGAACAGCATAGATTTGGAGTAAGACAAAGAGAAGATTTTGGAGAAAAAGGCAAAAGTCCTCATACAATAGTAATGACGGCAACACCAATACCAAGAACACTTGCTCTTATCTTATATGGTGATTTGGATATATCTGTTATAGATAAATTACCACCAGGTAGACAAAAAATAGATACCTTGTATGTAAATAGTACATATTATGAAAGGGTGTATAAATTTTTGAAGAATAATGCTGATGAAAAAAGACAAGCTTATATAATTTGTCCTATGATAGAAGAAAATGAGAAGATGGAGTTAAAATCTGTTTTGGCATATACACAAAAATTGAAAGAAGAGGTTTTTTATAATTATAGGATAGAATGTATTCACGGAAAAATGAAAAATGATGAAAAACAAGATATAATGGATAGGTTCTATAAAGGTGAAATAGATATATTAGTTTCTACTACGGTTATAGAAGTTGGAATAAATGTACCTAATGCTACAATAATGCTTATAGAAAATGCAGAACGATTTGGTATAAGTCAGTTACACCAATTAAGAGGAAGAGTTGGTCGTGGAGCAGAAAAGTCTTATTGTATTTTGTTAAGCGATAGCAAAAACAAAGCTTCTATAGCTAGGCTTAAGATTATGGTGGAACATTCAGATGGCTTTATACTTAGTGAAAAAGATTTAGAGCTTAGAGGAAGTGGGGATTTTTTTGGAACAAGACAACACGGTATACCAGAAATGAAAATAGCTAATTTATACAAAGATACAGAAGCTTTAAAATTAGCACAAAAAGTAGCTATAGATTTATATAGAAAAGATGCTAATCTTGATATGCTAGAAAATATTCTATTAAAGCAAAAAATAGAAGAGATTTTTAATCAAAAACAAAATAACATAACCTTATAAGTATAATTTTTCTTTACTAAGGTAAAAAAATTAGTTATAATTAATAAAGAAAATTATATGAAAGGGAAATTTATATGAGAGTAATATCTGGAACGGCTAGAGGACTAAAGTTGAAAGCTCCCGAAGGACTTAGTACAAGACCAACTGCTGACAGAATAAAAGAATCATTATTTAATATTATATCAAATGAGCTTTATGATATATCTTTTTTAGATTTATTTAGTGGTAGTGGAGCTATAGGTATAGAAGCTTTATCCCGTGGAGCTAAAGAATGCTTTTTTGTGGATTATGATAAAAAAAGTATAGATATAATAAATGAAAATATAGAAAAAGCTAGGCTAAAAGATAAAGCTACAGTTTATAATATGACTTGTATAGAAGCTATAAATAAGCTAGCGAATTTTAATAAACAATTTGATATAATATTTTTAGATCCTCCATATGATAAGGGCCTTTTAAAACCAGTGCTTACCGAAATAGCAAAAAAAGATATTCTTAAAGAAAATGGTTTTATAATATGTGAACAACATATAGACGAGGAAATAGAAGTAGAAGAGTTTTTTGTATATCGCGTGAAAGAATATAAAATTACCAAAATGGTTTTTTTAGAACATAAACAGGAGGAATAATTTTGAGAGTAGTTTATCCAGGAAGTTTTGACCCCCCTACTAATGGGCATCTTGATATAATTTTAAGAAGTAGTAAACTTGTAGACAAGTTAGTAGTAGCTGTTTTAAAAAATCCATCTAAAAAATCTATGTTTTCTGTAGATGAGCGTGTTGATATGCTTAAAGAACTAACAAAAGATATACATAATGTCTCTGTAACAAGTTTTTCTGGTTTACTTGTAGATTTTTGCAGAGAAATAGAATGTAAAACAGTAATAAGAGGTTTAAGAGCAGTTACTGATTTTGAATATGAATTTCAAATAGCGCTTACTAATAAAACTATGGATGAAGAAATAGAAACTCTTTTTATGCCTACAAATACACAAAATCTTTGGCTTAGTTCTAGCGTTGTAAAAGAAATAGCTATTTTTGGTGGTTCTTATGATAAGATGGTTCCAGATATAGTAAAACAAAAATTAGAAAAAAAAGTTTATGAAGGAGGATTTAAAGATGCAAGAATACACTAAAGTAGATGATTTAATAGATGAATTATATAATATTATAAATGAATCTAAAAGTGGAAGTATTTTTGGTGGAAAAGGTCTTGATAAAGAAGAAGCTTTTCAAATATTAGAAGATATAAGATATAATTTACCAAGAGAACTAAAAGAAGCAAAAAAAATAATAGATAATGCTGATAAAATTTTGCAAGATGCTGAGCTTGAGGCAAATAAAATTATTAAAATGGCAGAAGAAGAAGCGCAAGTTATAGTAAGTGAGCATAATATAACAAGAATAGCTAAAGCTAGAGAAGAAGAAAAAAGAAAAGAAATGAAAGAATATGTAACAGAAATGAGAGATGGTGCAATAAACTATGCTGATAGATGTCTTCTTGATGTAGAAAAAATACTTCAGCAATCTTTAGATGAAATAGTATATATAACTAAGAATATGGAAGAAAAATTAGCTCAAGAGCTAAATAGAGTATATAAAAATAGACAAGAAATAAAAATAGAAGATTTATATAATAATTAAGCTTTTATTTTAAGGAGTTATAATGGATAAGAAAATTATTAAAGATAATAAGAAGATTGCCAATACTTTAACTTTTTTGGCAGTATCAGTTTCTGCTTTATTACAATGTTTTGTTATACAATCTTTTATAGAGCCAGCTAATTTATTAGCTAGTGGTTTTACAGGGATAGCTATTTTAATTAATAAAATATCAACTACATTTTTTGGAGTGCCTATATCTATATCTATACTTATAGTAGTTCTTAATTTGCCGGTTGCTATAATATGTTCTAAGTCTATAAGCAAACGTTTTGTATTTTTTTCTTTATTACAAGTAATGCTAAATAGTTTGTTTTTAAGGATTTTTGATTTTAAAGCATTTTTTGGAGCTAAAGATGAAATATTAAATGTTATATTTGGTGGATTTTTATTTGGTATATCTATTGTTTTAGCACTTAAAGGCAGAGCATCTACTGGGGGTACAGATTTTATAGCGCTTTATGTATCTAACAAAAAGGGTAAGTCTATATGGAATTATGTTTTTATGTTTAATGTAGTATTATTATGTATTTTTGGTGTACTTTTTGGTTGGACAGAAGCAGGCTATTCTATATTATTCCAATATGTATCTACAAGGACTATATCTACATTCCATCAAAGATATGTAAGAGTTACTCTTCAGATGACAACTTCTAAGCCTAAAGAAGTAGTAGAAGCTTATGTTAAAAATTTTAGACACGGATTATCTTGTGTTGAAGCTATAGGGGGTTATAGTAAAAAAAATATGACGGTTATACATACTGTTGTATCGTCTTATGAAGTTCCAGATGTTGTGGAAACTGTGAGGATGGCAGATCCTTATATTATTATAAATAGCTTTAAAACAGAACAATTTTATGGAAGATTTTATCAAGCACCATTAGATTAAAATAAAAGACTGTAGATATATCTACAGTCTTTTATTTTATTATAAGCTCCAGTCGATTTCTCTTATATCATTAGCTTTTAAAAAAGTATTTGTTTGTGAAAATGGAGCAGAACCAAAAAAGCCACGATTTGCAGAAAGTGGGCTAGGATGTACAGAAGTTATTATTTTATGAATAGGATTTGTTATAAGTTCTATTTTTTTTTGAGCATAAGCTCCCCATAATATGAAAACCATAGGTATAGTTTTTTTATTTAATATAGATATTACACTATCAGTAAAAGTTTGCCAACCTATATTACTATGAGAATTTGCTTTGCCTTCTTCTACTGTTAAAGTGGCATTTAATAAAAGGACACCTTGTTTTGCCCACTTTGTAAGGTCACCACTTTTAGAAATAGGTATACCTAAATCTTGGTTTAGTTCTTTAAATATATTCCTAAGAGATGGAGGAATGGCTATTCCGTCATTTACGGAAAAACTAAGTCCATTTGCTTGACCTTTTCCGTGGTATGGGTCTTGCCCTAATATTAGTACTTTGCAGTCTTTATAACTTGTGTATTTAAGAGCATTAAATATATTTTCCTTAGGAGGAAATATAGTTTTTGTTTTATATTCTTCGTCTAAAAAATTTAATATATTATTAAAGTATTCTTTTTGGATTTCATTTTTTAAAAGTATGTCAAAATCGTTATTAAATATTGGTTTTTCCATAAATTTGCTCCTTTTATTTCTTGTCTATGTATTTTATATATAAAGATAGTATGTTTTCATATAAATCTTCTATATAAATTTTATTATTATCTATTATAACATTTTTTTCATCTTTGAAAAATACTTTAATTTTAAAATTTTTCATAAAATCACCCATATATTTTATAGTATAGTTTATAAAAATTTAGTTTGTACTATGATAAGTATATGATGAGGTGATAAAATGAAAAAGGCAGTTTTATATCTTAGAATGTCTACTGATAAGCAGGAATATTCTATAGAAAGCCAACGCAGAGTAATAGAAGATTATGCTATAAAAAATAAATATGAAATATTAAAAGAATATGTAGATTATGGGGTGTCTGGAAGAGAGGCAGAAAAAAGACAAAGTTTTATGCAGATGATAGAAGATAGTAAAAAAGGGGAGTTTTACTATGTGCTTATTTATGATAGCTCTAGATTTGCTAGAAATCTTGAACAGTCATTAGTATATAAATCTATGCTTAGAAAAAATGGAGTTAGTCTCATATCTGTTACAGAACCTAGCCTAGATGATGATAGTCAGCTTATAGCAGATGCTCTTTTTGGAGCTATGAACGAAATGTATTCTAGGAAGTTATCTAAAGTTGTTAAAAGAGGAATGATGGAAAAAGCGCTTTTAGGAGAATATATATCTTGTGCTCCATATGGATATTATAAGCCTAAGAATAAGCCCCTTGTTATAGTAGAAGAAGAAGCTAAGGTTGTAAGAAGAATATTTGCAGAATTTTTATCAGGTAAATCTACTTATGCTATAGCTAAGATGTTAAATAGTGAAGATATAAAGACTAAAAAGGGAAACAGTATAGATACTAGATGGGTTAAGAAGATAATAACTAATATGACTTATAAAGGGTATTATTGTTTTAATTCTGACGGTAAACAGATAATAAAAAAGGCTAAGCATATTCCTATAATAGATGAAGAAGATTTTGAAAAGGCTAAAAATATATTTGAAAATAGTGAAAAGAGAAAAAAACAAAGACAAAAGCCACTTGAATATAACAAACATTGGCTTTGTGGACTTATAAGATGTGCAGAATGTGGGCAAACCTATGTATATGCTAAATATTATAACAATAGACAAGATAGGTTTAGATGCGGAGGATATACTTGTGGCAAATGTACAAATCATTTTTCTATAGGTGTTAATGATATGGAAAATATAGTTTTAAGTAAAATATCAGATATATATCCTAATTATATTAAAAAAGTGGAGCTAAAAAATATAGATAATTATAATAAAGAAAAAGATATAAAAGAAATAGAAAAATATAAAAAAGCTCTTGAAAAAGCAAAAAAAGCTTATCTTATGGAAATAGATACTATAGAAGAATATGCTAAAAATAAAAAGGAAATTAGCCAAAAGATAGAGTTTTTAGAAAAGAGAATAGAAAATAATAAAGAAGAAAAAAATACTATAAAGGAAATATCTATTTTAGAGGTATTAAATTCTAATGAGAGTATGGAGCTTAAAAATAAGATGGCTAGGTTAGTTATACACGGCATAGAAGTAGATAAGGAAAAGAAGCAAATATCAATATATTTTAACGCTTAAGGTTGTATGTAGATGTTTTATAGACAAC
>CALWSK010000002.1 GCA_944384195.1 uncultured Clostridia bacterium | reverse complement strand
TATACAACCTAAATATTATACAACCTAAATATTATACAACCTAAATATTATACAACCTAAATATTATACAACCTAAAAAGACTGTAGAATTAATCTACAGTCTAAAATATATTATTTACCAGCTTGTTTATGTTTTGATAATGGTTTTAAATGAATATTAGCTCTTTGCTCTGCTTCTACCCAGTAAATATCTTCTGCTACTAAACATTCCGGATTTAAGTCTACACCTTCTAAAATAAGCTCTTTAAATTTGTGATATCCTGCCATATCTATAAGGTGTCCACCATGGATATATTCTGGTCTATTATTCATAACCCAAGCAGAGAATTTTTGCCAGTTACCAAACATTTGTAATAAAGGTTCTTCTGTAATCCAGTTTAAAAACATTTTACCCATACGTGGATATTGCTTACCACTACGTCCACCTATAATAACACGGTAATATTTTTTAGGACTTCTTGTCCAAGCACTAGTTGGACAAACAAGTACACATTCTCCACAACCAACACAACAGCAATAATCTTTATCAATTTTTCCATGAGCATTTAATGATAATACTCTTGTAGCATGGTGTTCGCAAGCATGCACACATCCGGCACAACCAATACATCTGTCTTTATCATATTCCATTCTAGCTACCCCAATAACACCAAAGTCATTAAAGTTTGCTTTAGCACAGTCATTAGGACAACCAGCTACAGATAATTTAATATGATAATGGCTTGGGAAAACTAATCTTTCTATTTTTCTAGCAAGCTCATATGTGTTTATATTAGCTTTAATACAATGTACATTACCTATACAAGCCATAATATTTCTAGCGCCAATAGTTGGATAACCTTTATCATTTATATCCATATCAACACCACAAAGATCAACTTCTACTTCCTTAATATAGTCCTTAATATAAGCATTAACTGCATCTATATTTTCATATTTAATACCAGGAGCATTTAACGTTTGTCTAGTCCCCATATGGAAAGTTCCATTTCCCCATTTTTGAGCTATTTCTTGAATAACAGTTAAATACTTTGCATCTATTATTGCACCAGGAACACGCATTTGTAACATAAACTCACCTGGAACTTTAGATTGTCTAAAACAATTTATTCTAAGTTTTTTTACATCTATATCATGATTCATCTAAAAACTGCCCCCTTCCCTTTATTAATCTATTAAGTTTTTAGCTTGTGTATAATTAAAGATAGGTCCATCTAAACATACATAAACTTCATCTACACGACAATGTCCGCATTTACCAATAGCACAAGACATTTTTCTTTCAAATGATACCCAAATTTTTTCTTCAGGTACACCAAGTTTAGCAACTTCAATACCAGTAAATTTCATCATTAATGGAGGTCCTACAATAATAACTTCATAGTCATCTCCAAAGCTTTTGTAATCTATTTTAGAAACAAAATCTGTAACAAATCCAGTTTCCCATCCATCAATTTTATCTTTATCAAGAGTATAGTAAGTAGTAAACTTATTTTTCCATTTATCTAATTCATCTCTAAATACTATACCATCTTCATTTTTAAATCCAGATATTAAAGTAACACTTTTAGCCAAATCTTGTTCATAACAAGCATTTAACATACTTCTAACAGGAGCAAGCCCAGTACCTCCAGTTATAAATACAAGATTTTTACCTTTGAATTTTTCTTCAAAAGGCCAACCATTTCCGTAAGGCCCTCTTAAAAATAAAGTATCTCCAACTTTCTTTTGGAAAATCTCATCAGTAACTTTACCAACAGAACGAATAGTAAAATCCATCCAACCATCACCATAAGCAGAAACAGAAATAGGAGCTTCACCAACTTTAGGTATAGATAATTGTAAAAATTGTCCATGAGTTGGAACTATGTCTGTTTTTACTTTAAATGTATATTCTAATAAACTTTCTTTTTTTATGTCTAAAATTTCACAAGCAACAGGTCTTAAAGGGTTATTCATCTTATTTTCCCTCCTTTTCGATTTCTTCAATAGCTTTTCCCATTTTTTGAACACTAGCTACAATAGAGATAAGTTCTGGACAACGTGTAATACAACGTCCACAACCTACACACATATGATAGTCTTTAAAACGCTCTTTATAATCGTGGAATTTGTGTAAAACTTTATATCTCATACGTTCCCCAGCTGTATTTCTAAAAGAGTGTCCTCCAGCCATATCAGAAAATCCTGGAATTTGACAAGACGCAGCAGTTCTTCTTCTTTCTCCATTTTCAGAGTTTTCTGTATAAGTTATATCTGTTGTAGTGAAACAGCTACAAGTTGGGCAACATGTAGTACAAGCTCCACAAGATATACATCTTTTGTTATATTCTAACCACATAGGGTGTTCTTTAAGTTTTGTTAATACTTCTTTATTAGAAATTTTTGGTATTTCAAAAGAAAGCTCATTTTTTTCTACAAAACTTAATTTATAATCTACTTTTTCACCATTAAAGTAATTTTCAAAATCATTATCTTTAACATCAACTAACCAATGATTATTTTCGTTTTTAATAGCAATAGAATAATCATCTGTTTTATTAGTACCCATAGTTACACAAAAACAAGTGTCCCACTGATTAGTACATTCCATAACAGCAAATTTTACTCTCTCTTGAACTCTTTTATAATATATATCGCTAAATCCTCCATTTTGAAGGTAAATTTTATTTTGACGCTCTATAGCATTTCTATCACAAGGTCTCATTAATATGAGAATTTTTTTATTTGATTGCTTACTTTCTCTATATTCGTCTTCAGTAAAATAAAATAGAGTTTGAGTTATAGGGCTTATAACTTCTTTAGCAGAATAATCAGATTGTCTATCAAATACTATATCTTCAACTTTTTCTATGATATCATAACGAACTATATCCGTATCTGAATATCTCCCTCTTTTTTCAAATCTTTTTGGTGCATAAATATCATATTCTTTAGACAATTCTTTTAAAATTTTATTAACTTCTAAATAATCTATTTTATATCCCAAAGTAAACACCTCCATTTTAGATAATATTTATATTTACATTATATAGGTAAATATGTTATTATACAAATATTAAAAAGTAATAACATATATTAATTTTTATAATAACAGGAGCGATAATTATGATAACTATAAAACATCTCATAATATTTAGAGAAGTGGCAAGATTAAAATCTATGTCAAAAGCTGCTGAATCTCTTTTTATATCACAACCTAGTATATCAAAGAAAATACAAGAAATAGAAAACTATTATAATATAAGCCTATTCCAAAGATATTCTAAAAGCCTTGGCATAAGCCAAGAAGGTAAAATATTCCTAGAACATACAGAACATATCTTAGAAGAACTTGAAAATTTAGATAGAATATTTCTTTTTGATAAAGAAAATTTTTATATAAGACTTGGACTTACTCTTACTGTTTCTAGTAGTAATATACATACTCTATTTGAGCAAATAAAATATTCTAATACTAATCTTAATATACAAGTTTATGTTGATAATACTCAAAGTATAGAAAATTTAATTTTAGAAAATAAGCTTGATATAGGTATTATAGAAGGAGATATAAACAATGATAATATAGTTTTAGAACCTATATTTAAAGAAAATTTAGTACTTGTATGTAGTAAAAAACATCCTCTAGCTAAAAAAGATATAATTGTTCCAGAAGAGCTTAATCATATGTCATTTATAACAAGAGAAAAAGGAAGTGGCAGTCGTAGCAAATTAGAAAAATTTTTATCTTCAAATAAAATTCCTTATTATATAACTTGGGAATCTCATAACTGGGAAAGCATAAGAAAAGCTGTTTTACATAATCAAGGTCTCGCTTTAATATCCGAGAGTATAATAAAAAATGATTTAAAAGAAAATAAATTTCATGTAGTAAAAATTAAAGATTATACTTGGGAAAGTAATATATCTATTTGTTATCATAAAAATAAACAATGGAATACAAATTTAGAAATATTTAAACAAAAAACTTTAGAATTTTTTAAAAAATAAATATAAAAGACTGTAGATTATTCTACAGCCTTGTATAATACTATTTTATACTTAAATATAAAAACTTTTCTTCTTCTAGCTTGCCTTTATATTTTGTTTCCATATTAAATATATTATTTGAAAAACTAACCTCATATATATTATATTCTCCACTTAAATAAGCATTACTTTCCCCATCATCACAATAATATGTATCTTTTGCTTTTTCTCCATAACATTTAAATTTTATAATTTTAGGTCTGTTTTTCATATTTAAATATTTCTCTTCAAATATAGGTATTATAGCTCCATCTCTTACAAAAACTAAAATCTCATCTAATTCGCACCTTAGATTATAATATCTACCTCCTTCATATTTTTCGTTAGTAAAATAATTATACCAAATACCCTTAGGTAAATAAACTAACTTTTCTCTTTCCCCCTCATATAAAACAGGAGCAACTAAAATATTATTCCCAAACATAAATTGTTCTTTTAAATTAATACAATTTATATCTTTTTGAAATTCCATAATCATAGGTCTAAATACTGGATATCCAAGCTTAAAAGAATAATAATACATATTATAAATATAAGGCATAAGTTCATATCTAAGCTCTATACATTTTTTAGCTATATATTCAGCTCTTTTTCCAAATGCCCAAGGCTCTTGTCTTCTTGTATACATATTAGAATGATTTCTAAATATTGGTAAAAATGTGCCTACTTGATTCCATCTTATAAATAATTCTTCATTAGCATCAAGTCCAAATCCAGCAACATCATTTCCTACAAAAGAGAATCCGCTCATACCAAGACTAGCATTCATAGATATAGACATTCTAAGTTGAGTAAAAAGGCTCATATTATCTCCAGTCCATATAGAAGAATATCTCTGTCCACCACTATAAGTAGCTCTTGTCATAGAAAATCCTCTCTTATCTGGATATAGCTCTTTTTGTGCTTCATAAGAACTACGACTCATTTCAAATCCATATCTATTATGAAATTCTTTATGCTCTATAACTCCATAGTCGCTATTATGTAAACAAGTTTCTGGTAAGGTTTTGAAATCATTATTAAAAACACAAGGTTCATTCATATCGTTCCAAATACCATCTATATGATTCTTATCTATAAATTTTTTAAGCTCTTCTTTCCACCATTTACGACACTTCTCATTAGAAAAATCAGGAAAAACACTATCTCCAGGCCATACCGCCCCCACATATACCTTACCATCTAAAGTTTTAGTATAACAATCTAGTTCCATTCCATTTTTATATAGTTCATATTCTTCATCTACTTTTACGCCAGGGTCTAATATAGTTATAGTTTTTATTCCCTTTTCCTTAAATTTAACTATACTATCTGCTATATTATCAAATTCAGGACTTTTAAATGTCATCACCCTAAAACTGTCCATATAGTCTATATCAAGATATACAACATCTATAGGTATTTTCTTTTCTTCAAATGTTGATATAAGCCCTTCTACCTCTTGTCTAGAAAAATAACTAAATCTACATTGTTGATATCCAAGACTCCACATAGGAGGCATCTCCATTCTACCAGTTAATTTAGTATATTTTTCTACTATATTTTTTATATCATTTCCAAAAATAAAGTAATAGTTTATACTTCCACCATTAGCCCCAAAAAACACTCTATCTCCATAGCTTTTGCCCATATCAAAAAAACTTCTAAAGCTATTGTCAAAAAATAATCCATAAGTACTATTTTCTTTAAGTCCTATATAAAAAGGTATAGTCTTATAATATACTGTAGAATTATCATCTGTTTCTGGGTCATCTGTATTATAATTTTCTATATAACTCCCCTTTTTATTAAGTTCTCCTCCTCTCTCCCCAAATCCATAATAAGCAAGTGCGTCATTTTCTTTAGATATATAAACAAATCCATCTTTATCTACAAAGCTAGGTTGGAAATCTCTACACATAATATTATTTTGCTTATCTAAAAAACTTATTTTTGTAGTATTCTTATCTACAATTATATATCCATTATTAAGTATTATTTTTAAATAAGTATTTTTTTCTTCTACTTTTATATTATCTTCTTTTTCTTCATATATAACTGCTCCAGTTTCTCTTGGCTTTTCATTATTATCCCCTATAAATATATTTACAATATCATCTTTATAAAAACTAAAAACTAATTTCCTACTCAAAAACTTAATAGTAATAATATTTTCTTCTAAGATAAAACCTTGATAAATAAAAGACAAATAAGGACAAGCCCTAAATTTTTGATTTAAATGTTCTCTATAATGTAATTGTTGCATACTATTCCTCCTATTTAAAAACTAAGGCTGAAGATTATTCTCCAGCCTTATCTTTATAGTATTATTTATTTGCTTTCCAAGCATCTAATTGTTTTTGAGCCTCTTGTATTACTTTATCAATATTTTGAGCTTTTAATTTATCATTTAGTTTAGTTAAATATTCATCAACATCTACAGAACCACTAAATATTATAGACTTAAATTCTTCCATAACATTATTTATTGCCGCAAGTTCATTACTAACTGGTAATGTATTAAACTTAAATCCTAATATAGGAGAATTAACAGCTTCAGCATTAAACGCCTTAAATTCTTCCCATTTATTAACCGGTTCATTTTCTGTAGTATAAGTTATAAATAAATTACCATTTGCAAAATATGGTACAGAATAACCTTTAGACTTTTCTTGGTCTAAAGCAATAGTAGTATCACCAGTTTTAGTGTAATGTATGCCTTCTACACCATAGTTTAATAAGTTTCTAAGATATGGATCTGTATTTAAAAGATTTAAAAATTCTACTGCTTTTTCTTTATTTTTAGAATTATTAGAAATAGCTATCATAGAACCAGTAGTAGAATCATTTGTTACCATACCGTCCATAATACTACTAGCTACTACTGGATATCCAAGGTCTTTGCTCCAAAGATTTTCAGCGTATGGCTGTCCATCAGCTTTAGTTACAAATCTTTTTACAGATTTATCATCTTCAGCAGTAGCAGAATCTGCATTTATATACCCTGCTTGATAATATCTTCTTAAAGTTTGTAAAGTTTGTTTCATTTTCTCAGTTTCAAAAATATTTTTAACTTTTAAGCTTTCATCGCCCATTTCAATTCCAACTGGATTAGAAATAAAGTCGAAATATGCTGGTGGTGAAAAACCTTTTGTTATATATAAAGGTACAACATCTGGCTCTTTTTCTTTTATAAGTTTAAGCCAAGGCTCTAAATCTTCTAAAGTATGGATATCTTGATATGGTATATTATATTTATCTACATATTCTTTAGTAAACACCCACATAGGTAAACTAGAAATTTCTTTTTGGTTTGGAGCTGCATAGATTTTTCCATCTATAGTAGCACCTTCCCAAAATCTTTTATCTATAGCATCATACATATCCTTTGCCGTTGTTTGAAGATATGGTGTAAGGTCTAAAAAAGCTCCCTTTCTAGAATTTCCAAGATAATCGCCTGCCCAAGAACAAGTAAAAGCAAGGTCATAATTTTCTCCAGAATTTATTATAATAGACATTTTTTGGTTATAATCACCAAAATCTATATAAGTCATGTCTAGATTTACGCCTATTTTATCTGCTAAATACTTGTTAACTTCATCAAGCACTATCTGCTTATCTTTAGGTTCTGCACCTATAGTATAATATTTTAATGTTACTACATCTTTTCCTCCTGATGTGTTAGTACTTTGACTTTCTGAAGTAGAAGAACTTCCACACCCAGCAAGAGTTCCTACAGCAAGAGCAGTAGTAAGCCCTAAAGCTAAAAGTTTTTTAACTTTTTTAAATATCATATTTATCACTCCTTATTTATTTTTTATACTCAAAGAAAATTATTTTAATTTTACTTTAAACGTCTTTATCTCATAAGGTTTTATCTCAAAGTCAAAACCTGTATCTAAAATATCAAGTTCTTTTAGGTTATCTTCCATAAGATTACATTCAAATACTTGTTTTATACTTCTAAACATTTCAAGATGCACCTTAGTTCTTTTATTATAGTATTCATAAACTCTTATTATTAAGTCATTTGTGTCTTCTGCTTTTTTAATAACCTCTATCATAACATTCTCTTTATCAACCTTAGCAAGACTAAAGCTTTCTTCAAGCTCTCCACTATGTGTATCTTCCACCTTTGCAAACATAGGATTATTTAAGTTATACGCTTGCATAGCAGTATTTGCATCTTTCCAGTCCCCGCTATGAGGATAAAGAGAATATGTATAATAATGTATTTCTTTATCTGCATCTGGATTAGGGTCACAAGTAGATTTTATAAGAGTAAGTCTCATATCTCCTTCTACTATGTCGTGTCCGTATTTACAGTTGTTAAGCATAGATACACCAAAACCATCTTCTGATAAATCTGCCCACTTGTGCCCACATACTTCAAATCTAGCTATATCCCAAGATGTATTATTATGTGTTGGGCGTTTTACATTACCATACTGTATTTCATATGTAGCTTCATTTGTATTTATATCAACCGGGAAACAAACTTTTAAAAGTACGTCTTTTTCTTTCCAATCTACTATATTTTCAAAATCTATTCTTTCTATATCTTTATATATATGCATATATTGAGTTATAGTAGAAGTTAAAAACTTTCTAACAATTTTTATGCTAGCTCTAACTGGACCATTTTCTACTATTTCGATACTTTCAAGGTCATCCACTTTCCACATTTTCTCTTTATAGAAAATATCTATATCCCAGTTATCAAAACACATAGGCTTATCTTCAAAAGCTAAAAGCTCATTCGCTAATCTTCCTTCTTTTAATACTTCTCTGCTGTTTTCTTTTTGAATAAGAGATTTAATATTTCCTCTTTCATCTAAAAGTATTTTAAAATAATTATTTTCTATATTAGTTGTAGTACAAGAAATTTCATCATCAGATACTTTTTCATCTAAAATTTTATAAGTTTTGTATCCATTAGCCGGTACACCCTTAGCAAAGAATATAACTTTTCCATCTCTTGTAATTTGAGATGCCACTTTACCTTCTTCGCTCTCTAGAGAAATATTTTCAAATCCTTCTGGTTTTTCAAATATTACTATATCGTCTCTATCAAATCCTAAGCTATTAAATACAACAACGCTTTTATCTTTAATATTTATTTTAGAAGAAATATTCTTTAGATTTTCATCTATCATATTATCTACTTTTTCTAAAAGCTCTTTATACTGTACTTCTGTAACATCATATACTTCTTTTATAGAAGAACCTGGAATAATATCATGGAATTGATTTAAAAGAATTGTTTCCCAAGATTTATTTATTTCTTCTTGTGGATATTCTTTACCAAGAAGCATATTATAAGAGCTAAGCTTTTCTAAAGCAGTATATAAATTCTCACATTTCCTATTATCTCTTTTATTTCTAGCCATAGAAGTATAAGTTCCTCTATGATATTCAAGATAAAGTTCACCATTCCATTTTTGTAATTCTTTTCTGTCTTTTACTCTTTGTTCTAATCTTTTAAAATAGTCAAGAGAAGTTCCCATCTTAACTTTTGGTGCTCCTGGGATACCTTTTGCAAATCTTCTTGCATTTTCTAACATTTCTAAGGTAGCTCCACCGCCACCATCTCCCCAACCAAAAGAAATAAGCACATCATCATTTATATTTTTATTTTGATATCTTCTAAAAGCACCCATAACGGCATCTGCTTGTATATGCCCATTATATGTAGTGTTAAAAGAAGTTTTAGGTTCTCCTGGATTTGTAGCAGTTATAAAGTGTGTAAATACTTCTGTACCATCTATACCCTTCCACATAAAAGTATCATTAGGAATTTTATTAAATTGATTCCAAGATATTTTTGTAGTCATAAAATAGTTAATGCCTGCTTTTTTAAGAATTTGAGGAAGTGCTGCCGAATACCCAAATACATCTGGTAACCAAAGTATCTCATTATCTACACCAAATTCTTCTTTAAAAAATCTTTTTCCATGAATTATTTGTCTTACTAATGATTCACCAGAAGTAACATTACAATCTGCCTCCAGCCACATAGACCCTTCTGGCTCCCAAACGCCCTCTTTAACCTTTTCTTTTACTCTTTCATATACTTTAGGGTGGTCTTCTTTTAAAAATTTATAAAGTTGAGGTTGAGAAGAAATAAAGATATATTCCGGATATTCTTCCATAAGCTTTAATACTGTTGAAAAACTTCTAGCAACTTTTTCTCTAGTTTGAGCAACAGTCCAAAGCCAAGCAACATCTATATGCGTATGTCCTACACAAGTTGCTATGCAATCTTCATGTCCGCAAAACTTACCATAAAACTCCTCGTTTAAAAATTTATTAGCTTTTTTTACACTCTCTTGATAGATTTCACTTTTAGGTTGTCTTAAATCTACCATGTTACAAGCTTCTGTTAATATAGTTATCATATCTATACATCTTTTATCATTAGGGTCAAGTTCCTTACAAACATCAGCTGGTACTTTAAGATTAAAATATAACTCTCTAGAATCTGTATCAATTACTACTAACTTTCCGTGCAATGTAGCTTTTTTATCTGCAAGCATACCGGCATATGCGTGTAAATCTATTTTATATTCTTGCCCGGCTACTGCGTTATGAGATAAAATAACTTCTCGATGATTCATATCAAGCCCTTGAATATGCTCCCCATCTACATATATTATAAATTGAGGATTTGTAGCGTCCCAACCTTCATTAAATGTATGAAAGTTTAAAGCTATAGTCCTCCCCGCAAAATCTTCTGGTACTTTAACACTACATTTAAACCAACCGTGCTGATCTTTTCCACCCCATAAATCGCCTGTTTTAAAATCTCTAAACTTAGAAATATCAACTTTTTTTATATTTTCTATATTATGATAATTTCCATCTATGTACTTATAATTTTCTAAAGGTATTTCCTTACTATATATATTTTTTGATATATGTTCGCAAGTTTTATGAATTCTTTCTAATAAATAATACATAATTTAATCTCCTTTATTATTATTCTTTAACTGCACCTATAGTTAATCCATTTACAAAATATTTTTGGAAAAATGGATAAGCAAACATAATAGGTAAAGTTGTTATAACAACTATAGCCATTCTTAGAGTTTCTGTAGGCATATTTTTAGATGCTTCTATAGCATTTGTACCTATAGTTGATGCATTTTTAACTAAGAATTCCATAGATTTTTCTATTTTTATAAGCATATATTGTAAAGGTATCATATCTGGCTTTTCCATATATAACATAGCATTAAACCAGTCATTCCAGTATGCTAAAGTAAGGAATAAGCCTATAGTAGCTATACCAGGTATTGCGATTGGTAATACTATTTTTATAAATAATTTCATTTCACTAGCTCCATCTATCCTAGCAGACTCTATAACTGCTTCTGGCACCGAAGTTTTAAAAAATGTTCTTAAAATTATTATGTTAAATGAACTAACACAAAGAGGAAGAATAAGAGCAAGTAAACTATTTTTAAGATTTAAAAAGTTTACCATAACAAGATATGAAGAAACCATACCTCCTGAAAATAACATAGGTATAAATATAAGTTTTGTAAAAAATCCTTTATATGCAAAACTTCTTCTAGATAAAGCATAAGCATAAGTAGACATTATCACAAGCCCAAGTAGTGTACCTGCTATAGTAATAAATATACTAACACCATAAGATTTTAATATATCACCTCCAGATGATAATATATGTCTATAAGCTTCAAAACTCCAGTCTTCTGGAATAAACCTATAACCATTAACTCTTAATGACTGTTCGCTAGTTAAAGATATTATAATTACAAATAAGAAAGGAATAACGCACGCCGCTGCTAATAGGAAAAATAGTATATTAAGCAATACATTGACTGGTTTTGATACTCTGTTAAACTTGCTATCTACTTCCATTTCTTCTGATTTTTTAGCTTTTTTCGTTCTGTCTTTTGCCATAAAATTATTCCTCCTATCCTAAAAGAATGCGTTTTCATTATCAACTTTTCTAACAATTCCATTTGTAACAAGTATAAGAACAAGTCCTACTATAGATTGATATAAAGCAGCTGCAGAACTCATACCAATATCTCCAAGATTCATAAGCGCTCTATATACATATGTATCTATAACATTTGTTACTGGATATAAAGCACCAGAATCTTTTGGCAATTGATAGAATAACCCAAAATCAGATCTAAACATACCACCTACTGCATTTATAAACATTATTATAAGTACCGGCTTTAAAAGTGGAAGTGTTATACTTTTTATTTGTTGCCATTTGCTAGCACCATCTACTAAAGCCGCCTCATAATAACTTTTATCTATACCGCATATAGAAGCAAGATATACTACTGTTCCATATCCTATACCTTTCCATTGGCTCATAAATATTATAATAAATGGCCAATATTTAGCTTCTGTATACCAAGATATTTTATCAAGTCCCATACTAGCTCTTAACCCATTTATATAACCTTTATCTGGACTTAAAAAAGCATATAAGCAATAACTAACTATAACCCAAGATAAAAAATACGGTAAGAACATAGCTGTTTGAAAATATTTAGAGAATTTTTTATTATGTAATTCTTTTAATAATATAGCTAAAGTAACCGGTAATACTATGCCAAGAACTATAAAAGCTATATTATATAAAATAGTATTTCTTGTTATAAGCCAAGCATCACTTGAAGAAAACAAAAACTTAAAATTTTGAAACCAAACCCAATCACTTTTTATAAGGCTTTCAAAAAAACCCCCATGTATACTCCATCGTTTAAAAGCTATTAATACCCCAAACATAGGCAAATATGCAAATATAATAAACCAAACTGCACCTGGAAGTGTTAAAAAAACTAATTCTTTATTTTTATTTAAAGTTTTTAAAAACGAAGGCTTATTAGATTTTTCTTTGTTTTGCATTTTACTTCCCCCTCTTAATCTTTTTCTGATTTTAGAATATCATATTAAAATTATAATTAATAGTATAATTTTTTTAGTTTTGTTGTACTTTTTATATATTATGTCTTAATTTTAAAAATAGACATTTTTTTATTAATTATTTTATACAATTTTAAATTAATTATTACTTTATATTTATATAATATGTATAATTTTTAATTTTGTCATTTTAGATAATAGAGGGGATATTATTATTAATAATTTTGCAATTCTCTTAAAGTAGCTGGAGTTACTCCATAGTATTTTTTAAATTTTCTATAAAAATAACTCGTATCTAAATACCCTACTTCTTTAGAAATATCATTAATTTTCTTATTAGTATTTAAAATTAAATCTTTAGCTACAGAATTTCTAACTTTATTTAAATAGTCAGAAAATTGTATGCCTATTTCTTTAGTAAATATTTGTCCAAGATAAGAAGTATTAACATTATATTCATTGGCTAATACCTTAAGGCTTAAATCTTTATTATAGTTTTCATTTACACATTTTACTATCCTACGCACTATAGGGCTTAATTTAATATTTTCTTTTTCTATATTATTTATAATAAATATAAGTTTTCCTCTTATATATTCTTTTATATCTGATACATTCGTAAAATTAAGTATTTTTATTATAGAATTTCCAAGCATACCTATTTCTTCAGTATTTATTTTAAATTTTATTTTTAGATTATCACATAAAACTAATATTTGAGTTGCTAATTCATATATATTTTGAGGGCTAATATTATCTAAATTTAAAATAGAATTAAGATATATTTCTAACTCATCTTTTTTGTTCTCAACTATAAGTCTATTTATCTCATTTATCTCATTTTCAAAATATAAAGTATTATTTCCTATATCATTTTCTTCAAATATAATACATTTACCAAAACCTTCAGATAAAATCTTCTTCTTTACTAAATTACTTGTTTTAAAACTTCTATTTAAAAAATTTATATCTTCAACCGTCTTACCTATAGAAATAAATACATTATACTTATATTTATCTTGAATATCTTCTAAAATTTCCTGATAAAATCGCTTTATGCTTTCTTTATCAGTATTTTTATCAAAACTATTTATTAAAATAATATCTCCAAAATCTCCATATAATACTTCTGTTTTATCTATATTTTTAAAACTTATTGTATTTAAAGCTTCTTTTACTAAAATTATAGCACATACAAAAATTTTTTCTTCAAATTCTATTTTAAATTCTTCTTTACTATTTAAGACTTCATCTTTAGTTATCATATTATTTAATAAAGATTTTAATATAGCATCTTTTTTAATATTAATTTTTTGTGATAAACGCTCCTCCTCCAAAATTTTTACTATTTCTTTAAGTTTTTCTTCTAATTTTTCATCATCTATAGGTTTTAATATATAAGCTTGCACTCCTATTTCTATAGCTTTTTTAGCATAACTAAATTCCTCATATCCACTTAGTATTATAAACTTAACTTTATTATCAATTTTTTTTATTTCATTTAATAGTTCAAGGCCATCTAAAAGTGGCATGTTTATATCCGTTATAATTATATCTACTGGGTTTTTTCTAAACTTTTCTAAAGCATCTATTCCATTTTCAGCAGTATTTATTATAGATAGTCCTAATTTTTCCCAATCTATAATATTTTTAAGTCCTTCTGTTATTAACATTTCATCATCAACTAACATAACTTTATACATTTTTTACATCTCCTTATATGGTAATTTTACAGAAATTGTTGTTCCTTTTCCCTCTTCACTTTGTATATGTAATCCATATTTTTCACCATATTTAATTTTTATCCTTTGATTTACATTAAGTATACCAACCATACTACTATCAATTTCATTATTTTTTATTTTAACTCTAAGCTCTTCTAATTTATATTTTTCTATACCTTTTCCATTATCTTCCATAATTATATTTATATAATTTAATATCCTTTTTATTTTTATATTTAATATATTATCATTATTTTCAAGCTTTATTCCGTGAACAAAATAATTCTCAAGAAGAGGTTGTAATACAAATTTTATAGTAGTTTGTTCTAATAATTCTTCTTCACAATCTAAACTATATGTAAATTTTTCTGGATATCTAAATTTATATATCTCTAGAAATTTATTACAATATTCTAGTTCATTTTTTATAGTTATTATATCTTTTTCCTTTAATTGATTTCTAAAAAGATGTGCTAAAATAAATATCATTTTGGCTACTTCTCTATCATTATTTATAATGGCTTTCATTCTAATAGATTCTAAAGTATTATATAAAAAATGTGGATTTATACTATTTTGTAGCATCTTCATTTCTGCATTTTTCTCATTTATTAAAGATACGTAATACTTATTAGCATATTCTTCTAATTCACCACACATAATATTAAATTTTTCACAAAATATGCTTATTTCATCTTTCTCTGTTTGAGCTTCTTTAGGAATTCTTTTAAGAGTATAATCTCCATTATTATTTATATTTGTCATAGTATCTAATATAAGATTTAGTCTATTATTCATTTTTTTCAATCTCTTAAATATAAAAAATTCAAATGCTATAAATACAATAATATCAAAAATTATAATATATACTATAAGCTCTGGATTAGATATAAATGTTGTTTCATTTTCAGCAACTCCCATAATAACAAAATCATCTAATACTTTTTTTATATTTACATTATCTTTATATTTATTTATAATATTACTTATATCTATAAAATTTATTTCTTCTTGATTAGAATCATATAAAATCAAACCATTTTGTTTTAAAATTAAAAGCCTTAATATTTCTTCATAATTTTCAAGAGTATTTTTTATAATATTTTTATCCATCTTAAATATTATAGAACCTTCGACTTTTAAATTTTTAGGATTATTAAGATTTCTTATATATAAAATCTCATCAGAATTTTCTTCTGTACTTTGTAAAAAATTCTTATCCATTTCAGATATAGAAAGAGTTTTTTTCTTTAAGTTATTATCTCTTTCAAAAAGATAAGAAGTATTCGTTTTATAAGATAAAATTTCTATGCTTTTTATATAGTTATTTCTTTGAAAATTTGTTTTTATAAAATATTGTATTCCATTATAATAACTTTTATTGCTTAAACAAAATTTATCTATCTTATGTTTAAAATATTCTATCAAATCATTATTTAATAAATACATAGTATCTTCTAAAATAACATCATCACTATATAATTCAAACATAAAATTACTTACAAAATTTTCTGTTCTATTAAATATATCATATATATTATTTACCATTCTCTCATTAATTTTTTGATTATAAATAGTATCTTTTTTTTGTATATTTTTAACTAATACTAAATTTGTTATAAATAAAAAAGTAAAAATTATTATATTATAACTTATCATAAACTTTTTATAAAATATAGTTCTTTTCATAAAATATACCTTTCTAATATAGAAAAAAATTGTATAGCAAAATCCTATACAATTAAATTATAATAAAATATAAAGATAATTTTTAAAATAGCTACTATCATATTTTACATATAATAGTAGCTTAATATTAATTATTCAAATGTTACTACAATATCTTCTCCTGCTTTTGCTTCAAAACCAGAATTAAAATTGATATTTTTAGCTGAACCTTCACCAGTTACTACTAACATACTTGTAGTACTATAGCCAGCTTGTTTTATTTTATCAGCATCAAAAGTTATAATAGGTTGCCCAGCTTTAACTTTTTGTCCCATTTCTACAAGACATTCAAAACCTTCGCCTTTCATATTAACAGTATCTATACCAATATGAATTATAACTTCCATACCATTAGAAAGTCTTAAAGCACAAGCATGTTTAGAATCTTTCATAACTAATACAATTTCTCCGTCTGCTGGTGCTAAAACTTTATTATCTGTAGGAATAATACCTATACCATCACCCATACTTTTACTAGCAAAAGCCTCATCTTCAACTTCAGTTATAGGTACAACTTTACCACTTAAAAAAGCTTTAAGTTCCTTTGCTTTATGTTTCTTAAAAAACGAAAACATTATATCTTTATCCCTCCGTAAGATTTTAAGACATTATTTTTTTAAAAATTCCATAACAGATTCAACAGTTTTATTTTCTAAAACTTGATTTGCATAATTTTTAGCTTCTTCATAAGAAGTTTCTAATATTTGTTTTTTAACATTGTTAATTTCAGATGCTGACATAGAAAATTCATCTAAGCCAAGTCCTAATAATATTTTAGCAGCTCTAGCATCGCTTGCAAATTCTCCACACATACCAACTTTTATATTTTGTTTGTGTCCTGCTTCTATTACTTTTTTAATACTTTCTAAAACTACTGGATGGAAAGAATTGTACATATCTGCGATACGTTTATTTCCTCTATCTACAACTAACATGTATTGAGTTAAATCATTTGTTCCTATACTAAAGAAATCTACATATTTAGCAAATTCTTCTGCTAAAATAACAGAAGCTGGAGTTTCTATCATCATACCAACTTCAATATCTTCATCAAATTTGATGTTAGCTTCTCTAAGTTCTTTTTTACACTCTTCTAAAATCTGATTAGCTCTAACTATTTCTTCTATAGAAATAATCATAGGATACATAATTCTAACATATCCAAAAGCACTAGCTCTTAAAATAGCTTTAAGCTGGGCTTTAAATACATCTTCAAGTTCTAAAGATATACGAATAGCTCTCCATCCTAAGAAAGGATTTTCTTCAAAATCAAATTTATAATAAGGTAAAGACTTATCCCCACCTATGTCAAGAGTACGTATAGTAACTTCTTTTCCATTACAAAGCTCTGCTGCTTTTTTATAAATCTCAAATTGCTCTTCTTCTGTTGGGAAATGAGTATTATCCATATATACACATTCGCTTCTAAATAAACCAATGCCATCTATATTATGTTTAACAGCCATTTCTATATCTAAAATGTTACCAACATTTGCACATAATTGAACTTCCCTACCATCTTTAGTAACTGCTTTCAAGTTTTCAAGTTGTTTTAAAAGTTCTTCTTCTTTTTTAAATTCTTCTTCAAGTTTTCTATACTCTTCAAGCTCATTTTCATCTGGATTTATAACTATATTACCTTTAGAAGCGTCCATAGCTATTATATCTCCTTCTTTAACAGAAGACATTATGCCATTTACACCTACTAATGCTGGTAAGCCTAAATTTCTAGCTATAATAGATACGTGGCTAGTAACACCACCAAGCTCTGTTATAAAACCTTTAACAAAATTCAAATCTATAAGAGCTGTGTCAGAAGGAGTTAAATCTTCTGCTATAATAACAACATTTTCCTTTATATTTTCAAAAGGATTGTTACTAACTCCTTTTAATTTACACATAAGTCTACTACCAACGTCTTTAACATCTGCTGCTCTTTCTTTCATATATTCATCATCCATCATATGAAAAATAGCTGCAATTTCTTCAATAGCTTCGCTAAGTGCAATTTGAACATTCTTACTATCGTCATTTATTTTTGATATAACAGCATCGTGTAAAGTTATATCTTCAATAATCATATTATGCCCTGCAAATATTTCAGAACCTTTAGCTAAATTAGCAATTTCTTGTTTAGCTATGTTAAGGGCGTCTTCAAATTTTGAAACTTCATCTTCTTTACTAGAAATAGTGTATCTTTCTGGGGATAAATCTATTTTTTGTATAACATAAGCTTTATCTATAACTATTCCTTTTGAAGAAGTTTTTTCAACAACTAGTTTTTTAGACATATTTATACCTCTTATTCACCTAAACCACTTTCAACTGCTTCTACTAAAACTTTTAAATCTTCTGCTTCATTAGCACCTGTACATTGGATAGTGATTTCATCTTGACATTTAATACCTGCTGCCATAATATTTAAAACGCTTTTTGCGTTGATAGTTTTATCTTTGTGGATTATTTTAACATCTGATGAGCATTTAGCTGCAACTTTTGCAAACTCGCCAGCTGGACGCATATGTAAACCTGCTTCATTTTTAATAATCATACTTTTTTCTACCATAATAATAAACTCCCTTTCTTTAAATCAGCAAATAGAATATATCTAAGCAGTAGTATTATTGGTTAAATATAATTCATTTATACTGTAAAATTTTATAATAATAAAAAAACATAAGCTATACATAGCATTAATAAAAAAATTATAATTCTTTTTTAAAAGTATGTCAACTATTTTCAATATATATAAATTAAAAATGTTATTTTATATAATTTTTAATATATTTTTTTGTATAGTTTAAACATAATTATATAAAATTTTAAAAAAATTTTTATTATGCAATACTACTAAAAATAAAATTTTAAATTCCTTAATTTTTATCTTAAATACATAATCTAATACTATAATATAATCAATATTGACAATATTAGTTGTAAATGTTAATATTGTTATGTAATATTAAATTTATTTTAATATTTATACAAAATTTTATATCAAGGAGTAATACCTTATGAAAAAAAACATAAAAAATAAAGCTTTTTTTATTACTATTTGTTTAAGCCTTATTTTTTCTAACAAAATATTTACTTTAGCAAAAGAAAATATTACTGAAAATAAAATTAATATAGATAATAATTTAAACCAAAATATTGATAATAACATATTGCTACAAACAAATGAAAAAAAAATAAACGACTATAAAATAGCATCTAATAATATATCTAAATATAAGCCTATTTCTTTAGATTCTTTTTTATATCTTACAGAAGATAAGGAAGTTTCACTCTATAAAGATATTCCGGAAAAAACTCCTCCTTACTGGGCTAATGAAAGTATATATTATTTTAAAGCTTTAGGCATTTATAAAGATACTGAAAATTTTTATCCAGATAAACCTGTTACTTATGGACAATTTAAAATTATCTTACAAAAACTTTTAGGATTAGAAAATTCTAATCTTGAAGAATATGGGCTTTTAAGTGGAATTAATAACATTTATGAAGATAGTTATATTCTAAAAAGAGAAGATGTAGCCTTTATTATTGGTAATGTTATAAAAGCATATAATATAGAATTACCAACTAAAAGCATCGCTTTAAAAGAAAATGTATCAAAATTCGCCCTTAATAATTTTCAATTTTTAGTAAATTTAGAAATTATAAAAGGTGATGGAAAGAGCTATAATCCTAAAAAACAAGTTACAAAAGCTGAACTTTCTGTCATATTATATAATCTTACTAATCTATACGCAAAATAATTTTATTTTATAAAATAAATAAGATTGTAGATATATCTACAATCTTATTTTTGTATAAATATATAGAATTATTTTCTTATATGCATTTTAGGTCCATTTTTTTCTATCTGTTCAACAGCTAAAAGACTTGAAAATTGTTTAGATACTTCTTCTGAACATTTTCTACAAAATTGACCATTTCTTATAGAAACTCCACATTTTTCACATTTTATTAAATCTTTCATTCCTTCAGAAACTTCAAGTTTTCCTTCGCGTAAATATTTAAGAATCTTTTTAGTGGAAACGCCTGTTTCTTCAGAAACAACATTAATATCCGCTCCCCTATTTTTTCTTAAATATTCTCTAACCTTTTGAAATTCTTGTTCATCTTGTTTTTCACATTCTGGACAAATAAAATGCCCAGGTTTAGGAGAAAACAATCTCTTGCATTTTGGACAGTTTTTTAAACTCAATACAAATCCTCCTTACACTAAAACCTTTTAAACCTATATAATTATACTATTTTCATCATATTATGTCAATTTATTTTTTATTTATTCAATACAAATTGTTTTACAACTTTAGCAACACCATCATTTTCATTTGTATCAGTTATAAATTTAGCAATATTTTTCACTTCTTCTACAGCATTACCCATTGCTACACCAAATCCTACAGTTTGTATCATACTTATATCGTTATAACTATCGCCTATAGCTATAACCTCACTAATATCAATACCTAAAATATCACAAAGTCTTTTTATGCTTTTTCCTTTATCAACATCTTTATTCATAAATTCAAGGAAATAAGGTTTTGTAATAGTCATAGACATTTCATCTTTCATAGAAGGTTTTAATATTTCCTCTACTTCTTTTAGATGTTCTGGAGTTTGTAAAAATACTGCTTTTATACAATTTTCTGGAGTGTCATCTAAAAAATTATCTACTATTTTTAAATGCATATTTGTTATTTCGCTTTCGATATAACTATAAGGATTATCACCATTTGCTAAAATATTTTCTTCATCATAAGTATGTATAAATGTTTCATATTTTTTAGATAGTTCAAATAATTTTTCTTTTTGTTCTTTAGTAAGATGTGTTTCAAATAAAACTTCTTTTGTTTTACAATCTATAATTCTTCCACCATTATAAGATAGTATAAATCCTTCATATTTTTCAAGTTCTAGTTCTTCTGCTATTCTTTTTACGCCAAATGTAGGTCTACCAGAAGCTAAAACTATTTTAACACCTTTTTCTTGAGCCATATTTAAAGTTTTCTTATTTTCCTCTGATATATTTCCATTATCTAAAAGTAATGTATCATCTAAATCTAAAACTATCATTTTATATTCCATAATTTTCTCCTTTAACTGAATTAATTTTTAAAAGATATGCATTTATAAATCTATCTACTTCACCATTCATAACTGCTAAGGTATTAGCTGTTTCTTCATTAGTTCTATGATCTTTTACCATATTATAAGGATGAAAAACATAAGAACGTATTTGACTTCCCCAAGCTATATCTTTTACTTCTCCCCTTATATCACTAAGTTTTTCCTGTTGTTTTTGCATTTCTAGTTCATATAATTTAGATTTTAACATCTTCATAGCTGTTTCCTTATTTTGTAGCTGTGAACGTTCATTTTGACATTGAACTACTATATTAGTAGGTATATGTGTTATCCTAATAGCAGAAGAAGTTTTATTAACGTGTTGTCCTCCTGCTCCACTAGCTCTAAAAGTGTCTACTCTTATATCATCTTGATTTATTTCAAAATCTATATCTTCACTTATCTCTGGCATAATATCACAAGATGCAAAAGAAGTATGCCTACGCCCAGAAGAATCAAAAGGCGATATTCTTACTAATCTATGTATACCTTTTTCACTTTTTAAGTATCCATAAGCATTTTCACCTTCTACCTGAACTGTAACCGATTTTATACCTGCTTCATCTCCAGATATAAAGTCAAGCTCTTTATATGTAAATCCTTGTTTTTCTATCCATCTAGTATACATTCTATAAAGCATAGCTACCCAGTCACAAGCCTCTGTACCGCCGGCACCAGAATGTAGTGTAAGTATAGCATTATTCTTATCATATTCTCCATTTAATAAAGTGGTTATCCTAAGATTCTCATATTCTTCTAAAAACTTTACCTTAAGCTCTTTTACTTCTTCTAAAATTTCCAAATCATTTTCTTCATTACCAAGCTCTATCAGAACTAAAATATCTTCAAAAGTATTTTTAAGATTACTATATCTATCAACATTATCTTTTAAATTTTTTATTTGTTGTGATATTTTTTGTGCTTTATCTAAATCATTCCAAAACTCTGGGTCTGCGGATATTTCTTCAAGTTCTTCTATTTTTTCTATCTTATTAGCAATGTCAAAGAGATTTCCCCATTTCATCTAATTTTTGTCTATAAACTTCTATCTCTTGCTTTATTTGTTCGAGCTCAAAAATCATAAAATCACTTCCTTATTATAAGATATTAGAGGTACCTTATAAGATACCTCCTAATAATTATTTATTAATTCCACAACATTGTTTATACTTTTTGCCACTTCCACAAGGACATTCATCATTTCTACCAACCTTAGGTTCTGTGCGTTTTTTAGGTTGTTTACCTAAGCTATCATCTCTATTAGTAGAACTATTAGCATCTACAGACTCAAGCTCAATATTAGTTTCTACTCTAAGATTAAATAAACCTTTTAATGTATCCCATAATATGTTATAGTTCATCTCTTCGAACATATCATAGCTTATGTTTTTATATTCTATAATAGGGTCTCTTTGTCCATAAGCTCTAAGACTTATCCCTTGTCTCATTTGCTCCATATTATCAAGATGCTCTACCCATTTTTGGTCTACTACTTTAAGTAAAATAACTCTTTCTAATTCTGATATATGCTCAAGTCCTATTTCTTCTACTTTTTTGTTATAAAATTCTTCTGCTTCGCTATAAAGTCTATCCACAAGCTTATCCTTTGTAAGATTTTCTTTGTCATCATCAGTTAAAGCGATGCTTTTAATATGAAGTGGACTTAAAGCTTCAGTAAGCCCGAGAAGATTCCATTGTTCTGGATACTCATCATCAGATATAAACATATCAACTTGTCCTTGTATAACATTTCTTATCATAGGATAAATTTTTTCATGTATATCATCACCTAGTAAAACTTTCTTTCTTTCAGCATATATTGTTTCTCTTTGCTCATTCATTACTCTATCATATTCTAATAAGTGTTTACGAATAGAAAAGTTATTTCCTTCTACTTTTCTTTGGGCATTCTCTATACTTTTTGTAAGTATCTTGCTTTCAATAGCTTCATCTTCAGAAATATTTACTCTATCAAAAGCTTTCATAAGATTATCCCCACCAAAAAGACGCATAAGGTCATCTTCAAGAGCAATATAAAATCTAGATTCTCCTTTATCTCCTTGACGCCCCGCACGACCTCTAAGCTGGTTATCTATACGTCTTGATTCATGTCTTTCAGTACCTATTATTTTAAGTCCACCAAGTTCTTCAACGCCATCTTCAAGCTTTATATCCGTACCACGACCTGCCATATTAGTAGCAATAGTTATAGCTCCCTTTTGTCCAGCTTTTTCTACTATTTCTGCTTCCTTTTCGTGATATTTAGCATTTAATACTTGATGTTTTATACCTTCTTTTTTAAGAAGCTTACTAATTTCTTCAGATTTTTCTATAGTAACAGTACCAACAAGTACTGGTTGTCCTTTTTCATAAGATTCTTTTACATCTTTTACTATGGCACGTAATTTCCCATTTTCAGTTTTATAAACAACATCTGGATGGTCTATTCTTTGAATAGGTCTGTTAGTTGGTATACAAACAACGTCCATACCATATATTTCTCTAAATTCACTTTCTTCTGTCATAGCAGTACCTGTCATACCAGATTTTTTGTTATATTTATTAAAGAAATTTTGGAAAGTAACAGTTGCTAAAGTTTGACTTTCTTTTTTAACCGTAACTTTTTCTTTAGCTTCTATAGCTTGATGAAGACCATCTGAATATCTTCTACCCTCCATAAGACGCCCAGTAAATTCATCAACTATAACAACTTCATCATCTTGTATAACATAATCTTTATCTAAAAACATTGTATAGTGAGCTTTAAGAGCATTATTTATGTGATGTTGAAGCTGAAGATTATCTGGATCTGCAAGATTTTCTATATTAAAGAATTTTTCAGCTTTTTCTATACCTTCTTGAGTTAATGTAACAGATTTTGTCTTCTCATCTATTACAAAATCTCCTTCTTCTTTAAGCTCTTCTCTAATAAGAGGATTTAAGGCTTCATCTTGATTTAATATTTTACCTTTTACAAGAGTTTTTACAAAACTATCTGCTACTTGATAAAGATGTGTAGATTTACTACTAGGACCAGATATTATAAGAGGAGTCCTTGCCTCATCTATAAGAATAGAGTCAACCTCATCTATAATGGCATAGTTTAGTCCTCTTTGAACTAAATCATTCTCATAAACTGCCATATTGTCTCTTAAATAATCAAAACCAAGTTCATTATTTGTAGCATAAGTTATATCACAAGCATAAGCTGCTTGTTTTTCTGATTTTTCCATATTACTAAGAACAACACCAACACTAAGCCCTAAAAACTCATGTATCTGTCCCATAAGCTCCGCATCACGCTTTGCAAGATAATCATTAACAGTAACTATATGAACGCCTTCTCCTGTTATAGCATTAAGATATGCTGGAGCAGTAGATACTAAAGTTTTCCCTTCCCCAGTTCTCATCTCTGCTATACGCCCTTGATGAAGTATAATACCGCCTATAAGTTGTACTCTAAAATGTTTCATACCAAGCACTCTCTTACCAGCTTCTCTTACCACAGCAAAAGCTTCTGGTAACATACTGTCTAGGCTCTCACCTTTGCTATATCTATCTTTAAATTCTTGAGTTTTTGCCTTTAGTTGTTCATCGCTTAAATTTGTCATCTGCTCATCTAAGCTTTCTATCTTATTTATTATAGGCATTATTCTCTTTATTTCTCTTTCACTGTAACTTCCAAATATTTTTTCTATAAGCCCAAACATTCTAACACCTCTTTAAATCGTATTATTACCAACTAGTGGTATGTAATTCTCCTTCTGTTAACATATTGCAAAAGTCATTTTGTCTTATTGCTTCATATAAAACTATAGCTACTGCATTTGAAAGATTTAAAGACCTATATTCTTTAAGCATTGGTATTCTTATGCAAGTTTCCTTATTTTTTATAAGAATATCTTCTGGTATTCCCTTGCTCTCTTTCCCAAACATAATATAAGAATCTTTGTCGTAAGATACGTCAGCATAAGTCTTTAAAGCTTTAGTTGTAGCCATAAATATTTTGGGATAGTTATTTTGTTCTAAAAAATCATCAAAATTTTCATAATAATATACATCTAGTTTATCCCAATAATCAAGGCCAGAACGTTTTATAGCCTTATCATCTGTGCTAAATCCAAGTGGCTTTATAAGATGAAGTTTTGTACCTGTAGCTACACAAGTCCTTCCTATATTTCCAGTGTTAGCTGGTATTTCTGGTTCTAATAAAACTATATTCATATTATTCCTCAACCCAAACATTTACTTCAAATATTTTTCCTGCCTCAATTTCTAAAGGGATAGATATAAATTTTTCAATATCACATTCATTGTAATTTTCACTCATTTTTGGAGGAGTTATATCTATTACTTTTCCATTGTTAGAAAAAACTGTTGCTATCCCTCCAGAAATCATATTAGATAATTCTGATATAGCGCTTTTAGTTATGTAATCTAAAGTAGTAACCTCCATAAACATCATTTTAGATGCTAAAAATAAGGCAACATCTAAACCAAACGAATAATTTACTCTACCTTTTATATCTCCTATTATACCTATTGTTATATTCATCTTATCTTCAAAAGGTTTGTGTTTTATTGAAACTTTTCCCATTTTGGATTCTACGTTACAAACCGTTGCTAATACTTGCATTGTACCTTGTATAAATGGATTTATAACTTCTACATTCATTATTAATATATTCTCCCCTTAATAAATTATCTATTTTGATTATTATTTTACTATGATTAATTAAAATTTTCAAGTTTAATTTTATCTAATATGATATAAAGAAAACAAAATAAAACTTATTTTTATATGTATTTTATATGCCATAAAATATGATTTATAATTTCCATATTTTACTAAATATAAATTAGTAGCAAAATATACTTTATATATTAAATATTGAATATTTATCAATATTTTTTTATATTGCATCTAATAATACCTATAATAGTATAACATATTAATATTATATATACAAGAAAAATCTATAATCTAAAATTTAATTTAGGGCCAAAGAAATCCTTTAGCCCTAAAAAATATTATCTACAATTATTTTTTTTATTGTTATTATTGTTTGCTTTTTTACTAGAATTCATACCCATTTCTTCTGCAAACTCAACATTAGAATTAAGATTTACACCATTAGTTTTGTTATTTGCTTTTAAATTTTTTGAATTTTTTTTATCCATAATAAAATCCTCCTAAGAAAATAAATATTTAAGATGAGCTTATATATCTGGCTTTGCCATCAATATCTGCTTACCTTACAAAGTTATTATTAACTTATATTTATTTTTTATTCAAATTTTATTAAATTTTTTCTATAAAATCTTCAGGACTTTCAAGACTTATCTTTCCAAGTTTACAAGCTCTAAATTCATCTATAAGTATTATAGAAGCTCTTTCAAGGTCAGTCTCTCCTCCCTTAGATTTAAATCCTCTAGCCTCTCCTATAGCATTTAATATTTTATCTGCTTGCATATCCTCATCAAAATTTATTTTATATCTTTCTTTAAGACTATTAGGATATAATTTTCTTAAATAATCTATAAGATGCAAAGCTAAAGTGTAAGTATCTAATATATCATCATTAACTGCTCCTGTAAATGCAAGCTTAAGCCCTACTTCCTTATCCTCAAATTTTGGCCAAAGTATACCTGGTGTATCTAAAAGCTCAAATTCTTTTTTTACTTTTATCCATTGCTTTCCACGTGTTACTCCAGCTTTATCCCCTGTTTTTGCAAGTGCTTTTCCTACAAATTTATTTATAAGAGTAGACTTTCCAACATTAGGTATTCCTACTATCATAGCTCTAGTAGGAACAAAAAGACGACCTCTTTGTCTTAGCCTTTCTATTTTTTCTTTCATAAGTTCCTTAGAAACTTCTGTTATATCCTTAAGTCCCTTACCTGTTATAGAATTAACTAAAACAACTTTACAATCTCTTTCTTCAAAATATTTAGTCCAAAGTTTAGTTTTTTCATCATCTGCTAAATCTACCTTATTTAATATAACTATCCTCTTTTTATTCTTTGCAAGCTCATCTATCTCTGGATTTTTACTACTATAAGGTATTCTAGCATCTAAAAGCTCTATGACAATATCTACAAGACCTATATTTTCTTGCATCATACGTCTTGTTTTTGTCATATGTCCAGGATACCACTGAATATTCATAGAATTCTCCTTTTTATAAATTCTTTTTTTATAGAAAAAAGGCAATAGAATTCCTATTACCTTTTATAGTTTTAATAATATAATTATTTGCTTCTTCTGTTGATATCTTCTTTAACTTTAGCAGCTTTACCAACTCTATCTCTAAGATAGTTAAGTTTAGCACGTCTAACTATACCATATCTAACAACTTCAATTTTTTCAATTCTTGGAGAATGTAAAGGCCAAGTTCTTTCAACTCCAACACCATAAGAAATTCTTCTAACTGTGAAAGTTTCTCTAGCACCGCCATTTTGTCTTTTAAGAACAGTACCTTCAAACATCTGTATTCTTTCTCTGCTACCTTCAACAACTTTAGCATGCACTCTAACAGTATCGCCTACATTAAATTCAGTAATTTCTTTTTTAAGTTGTTCGTTTTCAATTTCTCTAATAATATTGTTCATAGTAATCCCCTTTCAAATTAAATGTTCTTATCATCTAAAACAACAGCGGAACATTCGTAATTACATATCTTGAAAATTATAACATATCTTTTTTTATATTGCAAGTGTTATTTTAACTCTTTTTTAGATTTATTGTTTAAAATAAATAAAGTTATAAGCATAGTGCTAAGGGCAACCACCCAAGTAAGTATAAGGCTTTTAGTAGCACCGGCTACAATATATCCCATAACACAAGCAAAAGCAACAACTAAAGTATATGGTATTTGTGTTGCTACGTGATTTATATGATTGCATCTTGCCCCTGTGGATGAAAGAATAGTAGTATCTGATATAGGGCTACAGTGATCTCCAAATACAGAACCAGCAAGCACTGCCGATATAGAAATAATAATTAAATCTGGTGCCGTATTTTGACAAACAACAGTTATTATAGGTATAAGTATTCCAAATGTTCCCCAAGATGTACCCATAGAAAATGCTAAAATTCCAGATACACAAAAGGCAACTACTGGTATAAGTATTCCTGCCATAGTAGACCCTTCTACAAGCCCTCCTACATATCCTCCAGTATTTAATAAATCTCTACATACTCCGCTTATTGTCCAAGCTAAAGTAAGTATTATATATGCACCAACCATAGATTTAACACCACTACCTATACCATCCATAAATTCTTTAAATGTAAGTACTTTTCTTGGTACAAACAATAAAAAAGTTATTATAAGAGTAAAAAATCCACTAAGCGCAAGAGCCGGACCAGCATTAGTGTTCCCAAACGCCTGTGCTAAACTAATACCTCCCTCAAAATATCCTCCTACATATAGCATAGAAATAATAGAGCTAACTATAAGAACCCCTATTGGTATAACTAAATCATATACCTTCCCTTTTTCAGATATACTTATCTTTGAAAGCTCATCATCTTCATCATTACTCATAACATCTTCATTTTCTTTACCACTGTTGGCTAATTTTTCATATTTTGCCATTTGTCCAAATTCTAAGTTTGTAAAACATAATATTAAAACCATAATTATAGTTAAAATGGCATATAAATTAAAAGGTATAGTTTTCATAAAGTCTTGAATACCATTAAGCCCAGAATCACTCATTTGTGATATAACAGAAGCTGCCCAAGAAGATATAGGAGCTATTATACATATAGGAGCAGCAGTTGCATCTATTATGTAAGCTAATTTTTCACGAGATATTTTATATTTATCTGTTACTGGACGCATAACAGTCCCAACTGTAAGACAGTTAAAATAATCATCAATAAATATTATAATACCAAGAAGAAATGTATATATCTTAGCACCATTTTTAGATTTTATCTTTTTTACTGCCCATTCTCCATAAGCCTTAGAACCTCCCGCTTTTGTTACAACTACAACTATAGCTCCTAAAATACCTAGAAATATAAGTATAGAGCTATTTTCTGCCAGTTTTTCTGACATAAGATTTACAGTAACTTCAAGAGTCCTTGTACCAACTCTTACAATACCATCAACGTCTGCCATAGCATAAATAAACGTCCCTGTTAATATACCTGCAATAAGAGATGATATAACCTCTTTTGTGATAAGAGCAAGTATAATTGCTATAACTGGGGGCAACAAAGATAGCATACCCACCGTATGTACTTCCATTAAAATCTCTCCTTTAAATATTTTTTTTATATTCTATCATATTTTTTTATTTATTGCAAACTTTTGTTAATAAATATTTTATATATTATTAAAAATTTAGCTTATATTCTGTTTTTTATAAAATTTATTTTGTATAAATATAAAAATCTTATCATAGATAATTTTATAAATATAATATTATTAATTAAATTATCTTAAAATATTATATCATCACATTAAATCTTTATACTATTTTATATTTGTTTTAATAAAGTTTTGTTCTTAGCTACTTATTATTCTAAATAGCAATATATAAAAAATCCATATTGAAAAATTTCAATACGGATTTAATTAGCATTATAGCATTCGTCCACATTTGATGCAAAAATTATTGTTAATATTATTTTTTTCATAACAATAAGAACATATTTTTATTTTTGGTTCTTCATCTATTTCTAGTGTTTCCTTTTTTTCTGGAATAGGTGATGATAAAGTTTTATTTTGTTCTATTTTATGTTTTATAAGATTTATTTCTTTTTCAACTTCAAGCATTTCTAAATATTTTTCATCAAAAAATTTTCCTATACTTCCGCCATAAGAATAAATTTCATAAACTTTCTTTCCTACTTCTAAATATATATTTTTAAGTTTTTCTTCTTGGCTAGAAAGTTCAATATTAAGCTTAGTATTTTTTATAATATCTGCTGAAGTTTTAGTTATATTTTTACCTATCTTACTAAACATAGATTTTAATTCTTCCATATAACTCACCCTTTTCTAAAAATAAATATTATACATTAAATCTAAATAAGATTACGTCCCCATCTTTTACTATATATTCTTTTCCTTCACTTCTTACTAAGCCTTGTTCTTTAGCAAGAGCTATAGAACCTAATCTTACTAAATCTTCATAAGATACAACTTCTGCTCTTATAAATCCTCTTTCAAAATCGGAATGTATTTTACCTGCCGCTTGTGGAGCTTTTGTTCCCTCTGTTATAGTCCAAGCTCTAACCTCTTGAGGCCCTGCTGTAAGATAGCTTATAAGCCCAAGTAAAGAATAGCTAGCGCTAATAAGCCTATCAAGTCCGCTTGTTTCACAGCCAAGCTCTGCTAAAAATTCTTTCTTTTCTTCATTGTCAAGCTCTGCTATTTCTTCTTCTATCTTAGCACATACAACAAAAACTTTAGAGCCTTCTTTTTCGGCAAGCTCACGCACTTCATTTACAAATTTATTATCTTTTGCATCATCTGCAAGCTCTTCTTCAGAAACATTAGTAGCATATAAAACTGGTTTAAATGTTAATAGATTTAATTCTTTAACAAAGTTTATTTCATCTTCATCATTTAGCTCTACATTTCTTGCTACTTGTCCTTTTTCAAGGCTAGCTTTTAATCTTTCTAATATATTTAATTCTTTTTGAAGGCTTTTATCTGCTTTTGCCGCCTTAGAAGTCCTAGCAATTCTTCTATCTATAACTTCTATATCAGAAAAAATAAGCTCAAGATTAATAGTTTCTATATCTCTAACTGGATTTACGCTTGCATCAACATGTACTATATTGCTATCTTCAAAGCATCTTACAACGTGTACTATAGCGTCAACCTCTCTTATATGAGATAAAAATTTATTTCCAAGCCCTTCTCCTTTGCTAGCTCCTCTAACAAGCCCCGCAATATCCACAAACTCTATAACAGCCGGTAAAACCTTTTTAGAATCATAAAGCTCTCTTAGCTTTTCAAGCCTTTCATCAGGCACCGGTACAATACCAACATTTGGATCTATTGTACAAAAAGGATAATTTGCAGATTCGGCCCCACCTTGCGTAAGAGAGTTAAACAAAGTGCTTTTACCTACATTAGGTAAACCAACAATACCCAATTTCATATTTTTTTCTTCCTTTCAAAACATACATTTATTTACACCCTATAGTATACTTTAAAATTTAAGTTTCTTCAAGAAAAATATTCCTTTTAAGATAAATATTTAATAAAAAAGAAGATAGATAAAACTATCCTCTTTTTATATTAAATCCTTGTTATTTTGGAACGTCTTTTCAGACACAATTAGAAAGCGAACGCAAGGCGATAAAAAAAGCTATTTTGTCTCAATCCTTGTTATATTGGAACGTCTTTTCAGACAAAGAATTAGCATTAAAAATGAAAAATAAATCTCAAATAGATGTCTCAATCCTTGTTATATTGGAACGTCTTTTCAGACCACATAAAGAAGATAAAGATTTAGCAGATGAAGTTATTGGTCTCAATCCTTGTTATATTGGAACGTCTTTTCAGACCATTACGCCGTTTTTTTTTACGGCGTGATGTTTCTTGGGGTCTCAATCCTTGTTATATTGGAACGTCTTTTCAGACAAATTACAAAAATAAAAAGAAAAGGAGTTGATTGAAGTTAGTCTCAATCCTTGTTATATTGGAACGTCTTTTCAGACTGTTCTATTAAGTTTCTTTTCATAATTAAAGCCTCCTTGTCTCAATCCTTGTTATATTGGAACGTCTTTTCAGACAGTGTAAAGGCAAAGTCAACGGACACGTTGGAGTGTAAGTGTCTCAATCCTTGTTATATTGGAACGTCTTTTCAGACTACGGTAGATGTTAAAGGTGTTAGGTGTATAGGCAAGTTATATCAGTCTCAATCCTTGTTATATTGGAACGTCTTTTCAGACTTTCAACTTCATTCCATAAAACTTCTCTTTTTTCATATTCAGTCTCAATCCTTGTTATATTGGAACGTCTTTTCAGACAATTATACAAGAAAAGGAATAAAATGACAATAAGTAGTCTCAATCCTTGTTATATTGGAACGTCTTTTCAGACTTTCAACTTCATTCCATAAAACTTCTCTTTTTTCATATTCAGTCTCAATCCTTGTTATATTGGAACGTCTTTTCAGACTAGAGGGTAGCTTTGGCAAGGTACAACAGAAGATAAGAGTCTCAATCCTTGTTATATTGGAACGTCTTTTCAGACATATTAAGTCAATGTATAGCGATATAGACCTAGCATCTAGTCTCAATCCTTGTTATATTGGAACGTCTTTTCAGACCCATTTTTTAGAAAAAACTCTAAATTTTAAGCAAAAACTTAAATAATTACAAGCTCTAATTTTTCATTATTATATCATAAAAATATATCTAAATCAAGCATTTTGATATATTTTTTAAAACAGAAGAAAGGCTTGTAAATAGCCATATCTCCTTTTTTTAACTAAAATATTCAAAAAATCCCTTTAAAAAAACATAAGTTGTTTTTCTCTTAATGGTAAATCAAAATCTATCTCTTTACCCAAAACTATACTATTTTTAATATTATTTTTTGTGGTTGGTAATATAACTATACTATCTTCCTTTTCCATATTATTTTTTAAATTTTCTAAAAATATATCCTTTCTATCTTCATCTAATATACCTAAAAATACACTTTTTTGTATTTGGAACATTCCAAAATTTTTACAAATAGAAAAAACTTTATTTCTATTTATATTATTTTTTATATCATATAAAATCCATATTAACATATATCACTATCTCCTATAAACTTAGCTAATAAAATAATATCATTTTTTATTTTATTACTAATAGTTATATTTTTTCTTTCCAATTTAATTTTAATATTTAAAGTTTTGTAAAATTCTGTCAATAACAACTTTTTTCCTTCTTCATTTAAATAATATCCATTTGGAATTTTAAAAAACATATTATCTTTCACCATACTTTTAGAAAATAATTTAAATACAGTTTTTTCACAATAATATCTATACGGTTCTATTAAATCATATGTTAAAGTCGGCCTATTATATATATCTGCATGCATTATCCCTATATATGGATCTAATCTTGCTCTTATACAATATTCATTTATTTTCCCATACATAACACCATAACTATAATTTAACATACAATTATAAAAATCTCTTGAAGGGTTAAAACTTCTTCCTTCAAATTTATATTTTGGTTTTAATAGTTTAGATATTTGTTTAAAATATAATTTTCCAGCATTACCTTCGTATGATTGTAATAATTGTCTTATATCTATTATTTTATTTCCATTTAAATTTTCTAAAAGATTAATATATTCCTGAATATTTTTAATACAAACTTTAATTTCATCTTTTATATCATTATTTCTATTTTTAGCAATTTCACTTAAATGTAATTGCCTATTTTTTAATTTTTTTATTATAATATTTTTTACTATTTTTATACCTAAACTATTTTTATTTAATAAAATCTGTTTTCTTTTCAAAATAGGAGAACAAGCATTATTCAAATTTTCAATATATAAATAAGGATTTCCATATTTATCTATAAAACTAAATTGTATATTTTTATTAATACATTTATAAATTAAATCACTTGTTAATAAGCAAGAATTAGATATTACTATCTCAGATATACAATCTAAAGCTATCCTTTCTTTTTTATTTTTATTTGTTATACATACAGTATCTTCTTTAATTGAAATTTTGCTACCAAATTCATTAATTATTATCTTCATCTAAACACATAGGTATAGCTATACCACAACCATTTATCATAATATTTTTATATAAGCTAGAAATATTGTCAAGACATACTCCACAATAATCTCTTTTTAATTTATAATAAAAACAACTTCCTGCTTCTATCATACATAAGGGCTTTTTAAAAGGGTTTTCGCTATTTGCAAACTCTCTATCTAGCTTAGGAAATTTTGATATAATGCTATAATATCCATTTATAGAATCTGTCTTATCTGGTATAAAATTAGATATACTTACAAAACCATTAGCATTTTGAAAATTTTTAATTAATTCTTCTTCTATTGTAGGTTGTTTTATTATTTTAAATCCACCTTTACCAGTAGATTTTTTCTTTCCTATTCCAAGTTCAAACATAAGCTCTAAAATAGGCATATATTCTTTTATATCATTTTCACATAATATATAAATATCAAAATTTGATTTGCTATAATATGTATCTATGCTATATAAGCTACCATCACCATCTAAATTATTTACTATATCGTTATCTCTACTAACCATATTATGTGTTTCAGTTTGTATATATAATTTAGGCAATATTATATTATCAAGTACACTTTCATAATTGTTTTCTAAAACTTCTAAAAATATCTTCTTAGGTAAAATGCTATCTTTATTTAGCTTCTTTATCTTTTTATATTTTTGTAAATCTTTTCCACAATCTATATTTTTAATTTTATTTAAAGTATATAATGGTATAGGCAAGGTATTTTCAAAAAACATATTAGAAAATATAATTGGCGGCTTTTGAGTAATACATATATCTAAAAATTCTTCTAGTTTTTCTGTGCCATATAAATATTTATAACTCCAACAAAAAGCACCAAATAAAGTATCGCTCTGTATTGGATAACTAAACGAAGAATAAGGACTTATTGTCAATTTATATAACAACTAAATCAACTCCTTTTTATTTTATTTCATATGTAAATTCTACTTCTCCATATCCCCTAGAGCCACTTCCGCCTAAATAGCTATTTTCTATTTCTGCTAAACCTTCTTCAACAAAAGCTACTAGCTTATCTTCATTATCTCCTTCAAATATTTGTATCAATATTTTAAAATCAAATTTAGCCCCCGCCGGAACTCTCTCTATAAATCTTGGAGCTTCTGCCGTTCCAGATTTTCTGTTTATACTATTTTCTCCCTTAAGCTCTAAAAAATTACCTTTTTCAAAATCTCTGTTTCGCAATAGCTCTAATGTTTCTTTACTTAAAGGAGCATCTCTTACTATTATTCTAACTGGTGCGCAAGATGCATTAGGATTTCTATGTGCTCCAAAAACTGTACATATCATACAATCTTTTTGTCCACACCCACAAGGTTGTCCCTCTTTCTTAGGTGCTATAGGATATTTCTTTTCTAATTGAGAACGCATCTTACCTTTTATACTAGACCCTGGTATATAAGGCTCTCCTGTTAAAGGATTTTTTATAACTTCACTATCTGCTCCGCCTATATTTAAGTCGCTATTGCTCCCTTTTATACATAATCCTGTTTTACATTCTATTTTCCCACTAATAGTAACAACTTTTTTTAATTTCATTTTTATATCCTCCTAAATATTATTTATCTTTTGGTAAATAAGCTATAATCGCTTCAAAATGTGTAGCAAAAGCAAAAAAGTCTTCTTTTGTATGTATGTTTTGTAAATTCTTTTTTATAAAGTCTACAAAATACTTTGTTACCTTATTTCTACTTTCTGCATAAGTGCTATGATAATCTAATTTATTTATTTCAGGATAAACTTCATCAAAAGTTTTTATATCATATTTTAAAGTATCTTTTATCCTTACTACAAAGTCATAATACTTCCTAAGTTGGCTACTTTTGTTCTTGTCGCCATCTTTAAGATTTTTTACTATGTGAATAGGATATTTTACTATATATTCGCTTTTTAAAGTTCTTTTTTCTTTATCTTCAAAATATCCTCCCTCTAAATATCCTTCTGGAAAAGTAGGCTCTAATTTACTATTATAGTTTTTATTCTTATTAAAATTTTTATTATCATATACCATTTTTTCTTTCCTCCTTTGTTAATAATAATACATATTTTATAACATTTTTTATATAATATAGCTCATTATTTTTAATTCTATAATCTGCTATATTATTTGTTATTTTTGTTATATATTTATAAAATTCTGTATTTTCTATGCCATTATAATTTCTTTTTATATCTCTATCAAATAAAGGTGCAAACATTAGCTCCATTATATCTTTTTTATCATAAAAATTTCTATACATTTGACTATATTTAGAAACTCTCCTTAAAATATTTATATCTATTTTATCAATATCATTTAATATAGTTTTTGCTATTTTTAAAAACAAAATGGCAAAATTATTATAAGAAAAATATTCCCCCATAAAATAAACTCTATTTCCATTATTATTTTTTATCTTTTGCAAATTTTGGTTACATTCTTCTAAAGCTAATGATATATGAGTTTTTGGAGAAAAAGCTACAATACTTGTAGATAATGTAAAATCATTATTTTTCCCTACATAATCACTAAAAGATATATAAATTTTTCTCGTTAAAGATACTGCATCACTAAATGGTGTTATAAGAAGTATTTCATTCCCCCCAGAATAAACACAATATGTATATGGAAATTCATTTTTTATAAAATCTTTTATATATCCAGTAAAAAACATATCTAACATTCTAGATAATGTATCTAACCTTGATATTGAATCAAAATCTTTTTCACTTTTTATATTCTTTTCATCTTTTCTTAGCCCATATTTTAATATATAAGATAAATTATCTATATCTATTTTTATTAGAGCTAATTTTTTATTCCCTTTGCTTTTTTCTGCTATGTCTTCAAATGTTAAAGTATTATTATTTTCATCTACTGGTATATAATTTGCTATATATTTTGTAGTTATAGGTAAGCTTATATTATCATCTTCATTAAAATAATCCATTTTTATAATATAGTCAAACTCTTCATCTTTTATCTCTTCTACAATACTTATACACTCATCTAAAAATAGATTATATCCACTAGCTTTTTTAAATAAAACATATTTAGCCTTTGGTAACATAGCCCCTATTTTTATTTGCATATCACATTCTTCACATAATTTATTATTTTTATCTATAATTCTTTTACCACAATTATTACATAATGTTTTATCTTCTAAATTATTATATAGTATAAATTTACTTGTATCCCATTTTTCATCTTTAGTTAATATATCTAAAAATGGCTTATTTGAATTTAGCTCTAATTTTTTAGTTAATTCATCTAAAACTTCTCCATAGTTTTCAAAATGTGTTTTATTTAATATCATATAATCATAACTTATGTATATATCACCTTTATATTTTTTATATAAATCTATATTTATTTCTTTTATTAAATTTTTAAACTTTATAAGATATTCTTCAATCTTAGGTGCTAATATAAAACATTTACTCCCTATTAAAAATATTCTATTTTGTATAGGCAAGTCAAACTCCTCTAATATTCTTTTAGATATAGCCTCGCAAATCATATCAATAAAAAATACACGACTTCTAAGCTGACGACTAACTCCCTTTTTATTACAATTAGAAGCCATTATTATATAATTTTCTATATTAGAAATATTAAATCCTAGCAAGAAATATTTATCTTTTTCATCATTTATATTATTTTTATTTATCTTATTTATATGTTCTTGATATAAATATAAACTACTTGCTATTGCCGAAGTTGTCTTTAAATGGTCATATAAAGATATATCCGACACCTTATCTTGCGAAGACGCAGGTATACACCATAAATATTTTTTTAATAAATTATCTAATATAATCATAAGATGATTAAAATTTTTAGGCGGATTATTAACAAGTAAATCTATTTTATCAGTAAAATTTCTAACTAATTGTTCATTGTCATAATTTGTATTCTTATCTATTTCTTTAGGAAAAATATTCTTTGTATTATATATTCCAGAAGAATATGACAATATATTTTTCTCATCTTTATTGCATATATCAACACGATTAAAAATACAATTTAAAGGTGCTACTCTAAAATCTTTTTTACCTAACTGATTTTCATCTCGTTCTTTTGAAGATATGTTATCTGCTATAGCTACTATATAAGTATATTTCTTAAGGCTCTCTTCCCCTTTTCCTGCTAACAATTCTTCTGGAAAGTTTTGACCTTCGTGATGCCTTGCTACAAATTCCATTAAAACATTAGCATCTACATATCTATTAAAAAAATCAAAATATGTCTTTATAAATTCTTTAGATACCTTAGGATGTTGTCCCTTATTATTTATAGGAGCATTTCTAGCTTTTTGATAAAATTTTCCTATATCGTGTAAAAGCCCTGCTAAAGCCACTTCTTTAATATACACTTATTCTACCTCCCTTATCTGTTTAACCATACCAAAACCCCTTGATACAGATTTACCTAACCCAAAATAATTGGGTATATTAAAATTAGTATAAAATTCACCATAAAAACTTATCATCTTATTATTTTTAAAATTAGAAGAAACTTCTCTAACATTTGTATCTACCACTATTTCTTTATCTATATTTATACCTAAACCCTTACACATAGAAAGTATATTCCCTATTAAAATTTTATTTAAAAATGCTTTCTTATCTTTATCATTCAATTTTCTATATTTATTATAATTATCTTGATTTAAACATACCCAAGGACTTAAAAATATATATTTATTCATCTTATTAGAAATCCCAAGTTCTCTTGTTTCAAGCTTTATATCTATATCATCACAACTATATGTACAATTCCCTATGACTATTTGTTGTGTGTTCATTATAGCATTATGTAATACTGGTATGCCATTTTCTATACCCACTATCAAAGGTATATCTTTTAATACTTTATATTGTATAACCGGATAAGAATATAAAAATTTATCCCCTAAATGATTATGTAATTTAATACTATCTATAAATTTATTCCCAAAATATCCTCTTATTTTAGCAGAATTTCTTTTTTCTGTTTTTATATTAGGATATTTTATATACATTACTTTAAGTTTTATTTATATCATCTCCTTTAAGATTATTATATAATAAATAAATATACCGAACAAGTATTTTTTTGTTATATTTTGTAATTTATTTAAGTTTTATTTATATCATCTCCTTTAAGATTATTATATAATAAATAAATATACCGAACAAGTATTTTTTTGTTATATTTTGTAATTTATATAACTTAAATATTATGTATTGAAATATTTTTAAAATTAATAATTTAAAGATATGTGTATTAATTTTATTATAAAAATTTATTTAAAATTTAATAACTATTAATTATAAAATTGATATTATATATACATAAAAAAGAAGATAGTTAAAACTATCCTCTTTTTATATAATTAATTATTATTTTTTATTTTTATTTTATTATTTTCAAAATAAATATTATATCCCAAAGCTTCACAAAGCTCTCTAAGTTTTACAAAATTATATCCATCAGAATTTATACTACTTATCTTTATTTCTTTAGTATCTAAATATAAATCTATCTTATTTTCAATCATTTCTAATATAGTTATTTTTGTATTATTTTCATAACTTACTTTTAAATTCAATAAATTTGCTATATCTCTAATACTAATATAGTTTTCTCCTTCTTCATTTATAACCTTAAATGTTTCTATCTTATCCCTTGTCTTAAATTTTCTATCAACAAACATATATTTATCTTTCCCCCAAGTTTTCTTAAAATTATCCAATGTTTTATATTTATTATATAATTTCTTTGCATCTCCATATTTAAGATACTCTAAATGTGGTTTATCAGAATTAGGACGCCAATCTCCTCCCCATTCTAGTCCATACTTTTTACCTATTTGTCCAACTTTATAAAAAAAGTTATCAGAGTCATTAAAAGCTCCCTTACCATCATCTCTGCAAAAATCAAATGCTATACCCCAATTATGAGAACTAAAAGGATATTTCACCCAAGTAACTATATTTCCTTCTTCTTCTCTTCCTTGTGCATATAAATCATTTTGTGTAGCCTCATCTCTTAATGTATCTGTAATTTTTACTATCAAGCCATTTTTTTTACAATCTTCTAAAAATCTAGGTATTATTTTTTGTAATTCTGGATGCAAAAGTTTTATATCTCTAGACATTCTCGTCCTCCCTTATTTTTCCTATACAAACAGTGGGATTTGTTATATTATTCCATAAAGATACTATAACCATTAAAACAACATATGGATTTTTAATAGAATTTTTTATAACATCATATATACTAATCCAAGTTGTAAAATCTTCTTTTTGTAAATTATAATATGCCATTATAGGAACTACTATAGCAAGTCCATTATTTATCCAAAATACCGGATTTTTAAATCTACTTTTCCAATCCAAATTATCTCCTCCTTTCTATACTAGATATTTTATATTATGAAAACCTATTAGCTTGTGTTACTAGTTGAAATTTTTATGTTTTAAGGTTATAATATTAAATATTAAAAAGGAGGGATTTTATGGCTTTAGATGGCTTTTCTATAGCTTCTATAATTAGCGAGCTAAAAAACACTGTCCTAGGAGGTAGAATAGATAAAATATATCAGCCAGAAAAAGATGAGATAGTTTTAAATATAAGAAGTAATAAAAATTTATATAAACTTATGCTTACGGCTAATGCTTCTAGCCCAAGAATACATTTTACAAATATACAAAAGGATAATCCTATTAATGCCCCACTTTTTTGTATGGTTCTTAGAAAACATTTATCTAGTGGAAAAATAATAGACATAACACAACCTAATTTTGAAAGAATAGTAAATATTCATATAGAGTCTATAAATGAGCTTGGAGATTATTCAGAAAAAATATTAATCCTTGAAATTATGGGAAAACATAGTAATATAATACTAATAGATGAAAACGGTAAAATATTAGAAAGTATAAAACATATATCTTTTGACAAAAGTTCTGTAAGAGAAGTATTGCCTTCAAAACAATATGTTTTACCTCCATCTAATGATAAAGAAAATATATTTAATATTAATTTTCAAAATTTTAAAGATAAAATAATAAATGCAAAAATGCAAATACAACCTTTTATATATAAAAGTTATAATGGTATTAGTCCTTTACTTGCTAGTGAAATTTGTTTAAGAGCAAATCTTGATTGTTCTTTAGAATGCTCTTGTCTAAATACTACGCAAATAAAAAATCTATATAATGTAATATCTGAAATTTTAGATTATGTAAAACAAAATAAATTTTCTTATTCTATTATTTTAGATGAAAACAAAAAACTAATAGACTTTACTCCTTTTGATTTTAAACTATTTAAAAGTTTTGAAAAAGTAGAATTTGATTCTATATCCAGTCTCTTAGAATACTTTTATAAAACTAAAGATTTAACTTATCGCTTAAATCAAAAATCGCAAGATTTAAAAAAATTAATTAGCCAAAATATAGAAAGATGCATAAAGAAAAAACAAATACAAGAAAAAACACTTAAAGATATAGAAAATAGAGATAAATTAAAACTTTATGGTGAATTACTTACTGCTAATATATATGCAATAAAAAAAGGGATGAAAGAAATTATACTAAATAATTTTTATTCCGAAAATTATGAAGAAATAAAAATAAAATTAGACGAAAACCTTACTCCTTCAGAGAATGCACAAAAATATTTTAAAAAATATAATAAAGAAAAACGTACATTTATAGCAATGCAAGAACAAATAAGACAAAATGATGAAGAACTAGTATATCTAGAAAGTGTCCTAAATTCTGTAAATACTTGTTTAGATGAATATGACATAAAAGAAATCAGAGCAGAACTTGCAGAACAAGGCTTTGTAAAAAGACAAAAATCAAATAAAGATAATAGGCAAAAAAATCAAAAAAAAGCAAAACCTATGCACTTTATATCATCTGATGGATTTGATATATATGTAGGAAAAAACAATACTCAAAATGATGAGCTTACATTACGCTTTGCAAAATCTTTAGATATGTGGTTTCATACTAAAGATATAGCTGGTTCGCATGTTATAGTTGTTGCTAATGGAAAAGAAATACCAGATACTACATTAAATGAAGCTGCTCATCTAGCCGCATTTTATAGTAAGGCGTCAAACTCTAGCCTTGTACCTGTAGATTACACCCCTAAAAAATTTGTTAAAAAACCAAATGGAGCAAAACCTGGAATGGTTATATATGAGACAAACAAAACAGCCTATGTAACACCAAACGAAGAAATTATAACTTCTCTTACTAAAATAAACTAATATTGTTAATATTAATCATAATATCATATTAAAACCATAATAAAACAAAATTATTTATTATGGTTTTTTATACTCTTTCATTTATGTTTAATCGTTTTATAAACTTCTTCTTTACTTTTTTACCTCTCCTATTACTCTTACTTTTTTCTAAAATATTTCTCCAATATGCCTAATCCTATTTAAATTTTAATATTTTAGGATATCTCTATCTATTTTGATTGTTCTTTAGTAAAATTTAAAACTTGTTCTTTTTTAAATTTAAAATCTTCAATATTTTTATTATATAATATTGTATCTCTAAAGTCTACATCTTCAAATACATTATTTGTTAAATTTATATTTTTTAATACTATTGGTAACTTTTAAAGTAATAAAAAATAAGATGTGGATTAACCACATCTTATTTTTCCAATATTACATCATACCCATAGGGTTAGCTCCACCCATCATAGGTTCATCTTTAGTTGTATCAGCTACAAGAGCTTCAGTAGTAAGAACTGTAGAAGCTACGCTATTAGCGTTTAATAAAGCACTTTTTGTAACTTTAGCTGGATCTAATATACCAGCATCTATCATATTCACAAATTCTCCAGTAAGAGCATTAAATCCGTGATTAACTTCTTGCTCTTTTACTTTATTTACTATAACAGATCCTTCTAAACCAGCATTATCTACAATTTGTCTAAGAGGAGCTTCTAAAGCTTTTAATATAATATTTGCTCCTGTTCTTTCATCTCCATCAAGAGAATCTGCAACTTTTTTAACTTGTGCAATACAATGTATGTAAGCAGAACCACCACCGCTTATAATACCTTCTTCTACAGCAGCACGAGTAGCAGCTAAAGCATCTTCCATTCTTAATTTTTTCTCTTTAAGCTCCATTTCTGTAGCAGCACCCACTTTTATAACTGCAACACCTCCAGAAAGTTTAGCAAGTCTTTCTTGAAGTTTTTCTTTATCAAATTCAGAAGTAGTATCTTCTATTTGTTCTTTAAGTTGATTTAATCTAGAAGTAATAGCAGATTTTTCACCAGCACCATCTACTATTATAGTATTTTCTTTATCCACTTTAACAGTTTTAGCACGTCCAAGCATATCCATAGTAGTTTCTTTAATATCAAAACCAAGTTCATCAGAAATAACAGTACCACCTGTTAAGATAGCTATATCTTCAAGCATAGCTTTTCTTCTATCTCCAAATCCAGGAGCTTTTACTGCAACACAGTTAAATGTACCTCTTAATTTATTTACAATTAAAGTAGTAAGAGCTTCTCCCTCTACGTCTTCTGCAATTATAAGAAGTCTTGAACCAGTTTGAACAATTTCTTCTAATATAGGAAGAATATCTTGAATATTTGATATTTTTTTATCTGTTATTAAAATATAAGGGTCATCAAGCTCTGCTACCATTTTGTCCATATCAGTAGACATATAAGCAGATAAATAACCTCTATCAAATTGCATACCTTCTACAAGTTCAAGTTCTGTATGCATAGTTTTGCTTTCTTCTACAGTAATAACACCATCATTAGATACTTTTTCCATAGCATCTGCTATCATATTACCTACTTCCTCATCCGCAGCAGATATAGAAGCAACTTTAGCTATATGATTTTTTCCATCTACTTTTTGGCTCATATTTTTAATAATTTCTACTGCTTTATCTGTAGCTTTAGCCATACCTTTTCTTAAGATAATAGGATTTGCACCCGCCGCAATATTTTTAAGCCCTTCTTGAATCATAGCTTGAGCTAAAACAGTTGCAGTAGTTGTTCCATCACCTGCCACGTCATTTGTTTTAGTAGCTACTTCTTTTACAAGTTGTGCTCCCATATTTTCAAAAGGATCATCAAGCTCAATTTCTTTAGCTATTGTAACACCGTCATTAGTAATAAGCGGAGTACCAAATTTTTTATCTAAAACAACATTTCTACCTTTTGGCCCAAGAGTTACTTTAACTGTATTTGCAAGTTTATTTACACCTTCTTCTAAAGCTTTTCTAGCATCTACTCCATATTTTATATCTTTTGACATAATCTTTTACCTCCTATTGTTCAACTATAGCTAATATATCACTTTCTTTTACTACTACGTATTCTTCGCCTTCTAGCTTAACTTCTGTACCAGCATATTTAGAATATATAACTTTATCTCCTACTTTAACTTGCATAGGAACAAGTTTTCCATCTACTGTAGCTCCAGGGCCAACAGCTATAACCTCTGCTTCTTGAGGTTTCTCTTTAGCACCTGCAGTTAAGATAATTCCACCTTTAGTTTTTTCTTCTGCTTCTAAATGTTTAACAACAACTCTATCGGATAATGGTTTTAAGTTCATTTTTACTACCTCCAATTATATATCTATAAATATATATTTTTATAAGACATACTTTATGATAAAATTATGTAAGTATGTTTGTCATTTATTAGCACTCTTTGTCTTTGAGTGCTAAGGTTATATTGATATAGTAATTTAATATATAAATTTATGCAAACTTTATTTTAGGTTAAATTTTCCTATTATTTATATAATATCTCTTTAATTCTTTTATTTTCTCTTGTTTTTAAATATTTTCTTATTATTTAGTACCTATTTTTTCATTTCTAGCATAATAAAATAGATATTGTTGGGCATATCCGGCAAAATCTCCCCATTTTTCTTTTGCAAAATTATGAATTTCCTTTATAGAAGTTTCTTTTTCATCAAAATAAAAATATTCCATAACTCTCTTTATCCAAACATCAGTAGGAAACATATCTTTTTTACCTAAAGAAAATAATAACACACAATCTGCCACCTTAGTCCCTACGCCTTTTATTTTTAAAAGTTCTTCTTTGGCTTTATTAGCGCTTAAATCATAAAGTTTTGTTAAATCTAATTTTCCGCTTTCTATATTTTCTATAGCATCTATTATATATTTATCTCTAAATCCTGTTTTACAAAGCCTAAGTTCTTCCATAGTAGCTTTTTTTAGATTATCTATATCTGGGAAAAAATAATCTTCTCCATTTTTTTCTCCATATTTTTCAGATATATTTTTTATAACTTGCTTTATCATAGGTATCCTATTATTTTGAGATATTATAAATGATATAAGACATTCAAAAGGTTCTTGATTTAAAATTCTTATACCCTCAGCATAATTTATAGCTTTTTCTATTATTTCATCTGTGCATATTTTTTCTTTTATATAAGAATAATCTGTATTTAAATCAAAATAATTAATCCAAATATTTTCAAAATCTTCCAAATTACAAGGATAAAATTCTATATTGTTTTCATATTGTTTTATATATAAAATTCTTTTATGTGCAATTATTTTATAATGTTTTTCTTCCAATTTTTCAAATCTAAAACATTGTCCACATTCTAAAATTTCTTCTATATCAAAACTATCATAATTTGTCATTATAATTTTTTCATCTTTTTGAATATATTGCATTTTTTCATCTCCTTAAACAGACATAGAATTTCCAAGCTCTATGCCTTCATCTGTTAGCACAAGCCTAACTTTATCATCAGATTTAAATTTAACTAATACAAGATTATTTTGTTCAAGATACGCAATAGCTTCCTCATATTTTTTCATCATAAGGGCGGACTTGGATTCAAAACGATATGTATATACATCACCACCACATAAATAAGACTGATATGCTCTTTCAAAAATAGTTTTCGTAATTTTATTCATTTTATTATCTCCTTAATCTTTGGCTTAATACTTCATAAAAAACTATAGCTGAAGATATAGATGCATTCATAGATTCTACTTTACCCAACATAGGAATTTTTATTAAAATATCAGCCATTTCTTTATATATATCTAATACACCATTTGCTTCATTTCCGATTAGAATGCTTACTCCATCTTTAAGATTAACTTCAAATGGAGTTTTAGTTGCTTCAAGATGAGTACAAACTATATTTATACCTTCTTTTTTCATATTATATAGTATAGGTTCTAATTCTCCTTCTATTATAGGTATATGAAAAATAGAACCCATAGTGGCTCTAAGTGTTTTAGGATTATATAAATCAACACACCCTTTAGATAAAACTATTCCATCTGCTCCTAATGCTTCTGCTGTTCTTATTATAGTTCCCATATTTCCAGGATCACATATTCTATCTAAAATCACATAAAAGCCATTTCTATTAAATTTTAAATTATAATTTGGTATTTTACAAATAGCCATTATACCTTGTGGATTTATAGTATCACTAAGTTTTTTAAATAAATCATCACTAACTATTATTTTATCTGCTCTAGTATATAAATCTTTTTCAGTAAAACTTTCAGAAAATATATATTTATAAATTTCTATATTTTCTGGTATTTCATCTACTATTCTTTTCCCTTCTACATAAAACATAGAATTTTTTTCTCTATATTTTCTTTGTTTTAGTTTAAATATGTCTTTTATAAGGCTATTATGTTCACTAGTTATCAATATAACACCCTCTTTAATTATTTATTTTTTGTATAACATCACTTTCACCAACAACAACAAGTATATCATTTTCTCTTATATGTTCTGTTGGTAATGGAGAAACAAATATTTCACCATTTCTTTTTATAGCAACTATATTAAGCCCATATTTAGCCCTTATATTGCTCTCCAAAATACTTTTATTTATCCAATTATCGTGAGGTTGTATCTCTACTATAGCAAACTTATCTGATAAATTTATATAATCTACCACGCTTGTACTAAGAAGAGTTTTAGCTATTCTAGCTCCCATATCTCTTTCTGGAAGCACAACTCTATCTGCTCCTACCTTCTGCAAAATAGATTTTTGTAAATCATTTTTAGCCTTAGCTATTACAAACTTTGCTCCAAGCTCTTTAGCCATCATAGTAGCAAGAATACTTCCTTCCATATCTTCTCCAATAGCTACTACAACAACATCAAAATTATTTATTCCAAATTGTTCTAGGGCATTTTCATCAGTAGCATCTGCTTGAACACAATGTGCTCCATATTTAGCTATCTCATTTAAAGTATCCATATTTTTATCACAACATAATACATCACAGCCTTGCTCTAGCAATGTTTTAACTAAGCTTTGTCCAAACCTTCCTAAACCTATTACAGCAAATTGTCTATTTCTTCCCATTTTATCCTCCAATGTTATCCAACTAATATTTTTTCTTCTGGATAATGAATATTTATTTTTTTACGCTTTCTAAACGATAATGCAAGTACAACCGTTATAGGACCAAGTCTTCCTATAAACATGCATAATATAATAATTATCTTTCCTATTGTAGATAAGCTTCCGGTTATACCAGTAGATAAGCCTACTGTCCCTAAAGCAGAAACTACCTCATATAATAAATCTATAAACTCATAATCTTTCCCAAGCCCTGTTTCTGTAAATGTAAGTATAATAGTAAAAGAAAATATAAGCATCATCATCATAACAACAATAGCTAAAGCCTTTTGAACTGTATAAAAACTTATCTTTCTTCTATATGCAGTTATATCTTCTTTCCCATTTATAACAGCTATAAGAGCAAATACTAATACCCCTATAGTAACTGTTTTTATACCACCTGCTGTACCTCCTGGAGATCCTCCTATAGCCATAAGTAATACAGCAAAAAATTTAGAACCATATGTTAGCTCACCTTGACCTATAGCATCAAAACCTGCTGTTCTAAGAGTTACTGACTGAAAAACAGAAGATAAGATTTTCTTATCAAGTGGTAAATCTGCTATAGTTTTTGTATTATGATACTCTAAAATTAATGTTATAATAGCTCCTGATACTATAAAAATAGCAGTCATAGTAATAGCTATTCTGGAATGAACACTCATCTTAAAAAAACTAACTTTTTCTCCTTTTAATTTTTTAATTCTATATTTGAGATATTTAACTATATCTATAAGAACACTAAAACCAAGCCCACCTATTATTATAAGAGACATAATAACAAACATAATAAGATAATCTTTAGAATAGCTCATAAGACTATCATCACCAATTATATCAAACCCCGCATTACAAAATGCCGATACAGAATGAAATATACTCATAAACAAACCTTTTAAAAGTCCATACTTTGGTATAAATCTTATAGATAATATAATAGCTCCTATTCCCTCTATAAGAAATGTAGCAGTTATTATATTTTTAAGAAACATAACCATCCCTTTAAATGTGGATAAATTAAAAGATTCTTGTATTAATATCCTACCTTTTAATGTAATCTTTTTACCAAGTATAACAAGAACTAATGTAAAAAGACTCATAAATCCAAGTCCACCTATCTGTATTAAAATAAGTATTACTATTTTCCCAAATAAACTCCAATGCGCCGCCGTATTAACAACAACAAGCCCAGTGACACAAACAGCTGAACTAGCAGTAAATAGAGCATCTATAAAATTTATAGATTGTCCATTTGCACTTGATATAGGTAAGCTTAATAAAATAGCACCTATAAATATAACAATACAAAAACTATAAGCTATAATATGTGGTGCACTAAATTTAAAAAATTTTTTACTCAAATTTATCCCTCTTTTCTTAACAAGTTTTATTATAACTATATTTGTAATATATGGCAATATATTTTTAGCAATTTTACAAGAATAAAAAAAGCTTGAAGACTTTGTCTACAAGCTATTTTTTTGAGAATAAACTTTTTATCCTATCTAATATAGTAAGAGAATGAAACATCTTACTAGCTGGTATATAGATATTTAAAACTTTCAAAACTTGCTTAGGATTTTGTGCTGAAAAATAATATGTTTTATTTTCATTAGTAACTATAGCAAATCTAGGTATCCACCTATTTTTAAACATAGTAGATGCAACTATTTTTTCTATTCTATCCCAGCTTATTTGAATACATTTTTTAGGATTATCCTTTGCATAAAATTCAAAGCCAGCATTACCTACCATAATCTGACCATATATAGGAAAGCCACCATAAAAAGTGGCTTCCTTTACTAAATCTACTTTAGAATTTAAAGACTGTACCATATTAAAGTATTCCAACTAAGTGTCCTAAAATACCTACTATAAATAATGCTACAATTATAACAATAGGAGACACTTTTTTCTTTAATAATTTACAACATAAGAGAGTTAAACCAAGAGCTGCAAGTCCTGGAATTAAACTGTCTAAGTTTTCTTGTAAAGTAGTTACTTTAATAGGACTAAGAGATAGTCCAGCATTCATTTGTTCAAGTGCTATTCTAATACCTTCAGCACCACTAGGAAGTGCACTCCAATCTATGAAAGCACCCGCAGATAATTGTACTTCTGATACAACTGGAACAAAGTTTATAGACACCCACCTTTGAACCAAAGCACCAAGTACAAACATACCTAATATAGAAGCACATTTTGTAACTTTTTGTAAAACACCACCAGATAAGTCATCAGCAATCTTAGAACCCGCACGATAACCAAACTCTTGAGTATAAACCATAAAGCCCCATCTTATAGCATTCCATAATACAAAGAATAATATAGGACCTAAAATATTACCAGATAAGGCAAGAGAAGCTCCTAAAGCTCCAAGCATAGGTCTTACAGTAAACCAAAATACTGGATCACCAATACCGGCAAGAGGACCCATCATACCAATTTTAACACCTTGAATAGCTGCATCATCAACTGGTTTGCCATTAGCTCTTTCCTCTTCAAGAGCTAATGTAACACCAAGAATAGGAGATGCTACATAAGGGTGAGTATTAAAAAACTCCATATGACGTTTTAAAGCTTCTGTTCTTCCTTCTTGTGTAGGATAAAGCTTTTTAATAGCTGGTATCATAGAATATGCCCAACCACCGTTTTGCATACGTTCAAAGTTCCAAGAGCCTTGAAGGAATGTAGAACGCCAAGTAACTTTCATACGATCTTTTTTAGTTAATGTAATTCTTTCAGACATAAATCTTCCCCCTTTCGCTCTTAATAATCATTTAATATATCATCTAAAGGATCGCCAGATTTAGGACCGCTACCTTTTGAAGAACCATTATCTAATAAATATAAGTAAATTAAAGCTAAAGAAAGAGCTATAGCACCAAGACCCATTAATGTTAATTGTGGAATTGCTGCTAAAACAAAACCGATAGCGAAGAATGGCCATACTTCACGAGTAGCCATCATATTGATAACCATCGCATAACCTACAGCAACAACCATACCTCCACCAACACTCATACCTTCAGTAAGCCAAGCTGGCATGCTCTCAAGTAAATTTTTAACCGCTTCTGCTGGGATAAATAATAAACAAATTGCTGGAATAACAATACGTAAACCTTGAACAAGGATACCAAGATAATGATACATTTCCACACCTTTTATGTTTCCTTTTTCTGCTTGTTTATCCATAGCATGAACGATAGGTACTGATAAAGTACGAGCTACAATAGTTAAGAATAATCCTGCAATAGCAAGAGGTATAGCAAGAGCTATCGCTGTATCAACACCTTTAACACCTTGACCACTAAGTACTAAGATAATCGCAGAAGCAACAGAAGCTAATGCAGCATCTGGAGCAACCGCCGCACCAATATTTGCCCAACCAAGAGCTATCATTTGGAGCGTACCTCCTAATATAATACATTCTGTAGTATGTCCTGTAGCTAAACCTATAAGTGTACAGGCTACAAGTGGTTGATGGAATTGAAATTCATCTAATACACCTTCAACCCCTGCTAAAAACGCTACAATGACAACTAAAATTATTTGATATAATTCCATATTGTTCACCGCCTTTACATTTTAGAAAGTTCTTGTTTAGCTTTTTTAAGAAGTTCATCCATATTATCCCTAGAATCATTAGGTACTTTTCTAACGTCAAATTTAACCCCTAACTCTTTAAGTTTTTCATATGTTTCTACATCTTTCATATCAAGAGATAAAGCTTTATTAACAACTACTTTACCTACAGAGTGAGCCATAGAACCTACATTAATTTCTTCTAGCTTAACTCCACCTTCTACTACTCTAAGTACATCGTGTGGATTTTCAAAAAGTAATAATGCTCTAGTTTTACCAAAACGTGGATCATTAGCTATTTGAATAAGCTTAGATATAGGTATAACATTAGCCTTAACCCCTGGAGGTGCTGCTTGTTCTATAAGTTTTTTACGAAGATCATCTTTAGACACTTCGTCAGATACAACAATTATACGAGTTGGTGTTGTAGCTTTAGTCCAAGCTGTAGCAACCTGACCATGTAATAAACGAGAATCAATACGTGCTAAAACATATTGAATTTGTCCACTAGTTGGTAAGTCATCATAGCTAGGTGTAGCCTCTTTTTTAGGCTCTTCTTTAACTGGTTCTAAGCTTTCTGGATACACCTTAACGCCATCTCTTCCAGGTTCTAATACCTGTTTTGCTATTTCTGTAGCACTATCCATAAAACTTGCACTACTACATACCTCAATTAGCATAGGCAAGTTTACTCCTGTTACAATTGCTCTTTTCTCCTCATATCCATCTATAAGCCTACTAGCTTGATTAAATGGTGTGCCTCCCCATAAGTCCACTAGAAATAATATATTTTCTTTATCTTCAAAAGAATCTATAGCATTTTCTAGTTTGGCTCTTAAGTCATCTGGGCCTTCATTTGGCATAAGTGTACAAGTCCTTACATTTTCTTGCTCGCCAAATATCATAGAAGCAGATTGAAGTATACCGTTTGCAAATTCTCCATGAGTTGCAATAATTACTCCTACCATGCTACTATTCCCCCTTTCCTAAAAATTTGTTTCGTTTTAATTATATCTTTTATTACAAAAAACGTCAATATAAATTATGCATAAATTAAACATTGTTTAAATTATTAAAATTGTATCAAATATATTTGAATTTCTTTATCTATAAGTTTTTCACTATATATTTATATAAGTTTTTTACTAAATTTATGATAAAATTTTTATATTTTTATTAATTTTATATATATGTTTTTAATTGATAGTTTTATGCACTATTTGATAATTTATCATTTAGTTCATATCAAAAAAATAGTTTCTTCCTTATTTAATGTCAAAAAAAAATTAGTTGACAAATAATTTTAAATTAGATATAATGTTAGTTGGCTAACATTTTATGAAAGGAGTTGATGATTTTATGAATAAAGAAGAAACTATAATTTTTAAATTAAAAACTGTCTCTAATCTTGTTAAAAGACGTATTCAAGATATTATAAATAAAAATCATAATGATAATATAACACCTACTCAAGGATTAATAGCTAGATATTTACACGACAATACTGATAAGGATATTTTTCAAAAAGACTTAGAAGAGAAATTTTGTATACGACGTTCTACTGTTACTAATATTCTAAATCTTATGGAAAAAAATGAACTTATAATAAGAGAAAAAGTACCTTATGATGCTAGACTTAAAAAAATAGTCCTAACAGAAAAATCTATTAAAATTCATGCCAAAATATGTAATGAAATTTTAGAAGTTGAAAAAGAACTTTTAAAAGATTTATCAAAAGATGAATATTTATTATTTTCTAAAATTTTGGATAAAATGAAAAATAATTTAGTCTAAATGTTAGTATACTAACAAAGGAGGTAACTATGTTTAAAATATTATTAAAATCCGTCAGAGAATATAAGCTAGATTCAATTTTGGCTCCAATATTTATGATAGGCGAAGTTCTTATGGAAGTTTTAATCCCCTTTTTTATGGCAAATCTTATAAACTACGGTATTGAAGCTCAAAATATGCCATATATAATAAAAATAGGTATATTATTAGCCTTTTTATGTATTATATCGCTTACTTGTGGTATACTTTCTGGTAAATTTGCTTCATCTGCATCTACTGGATTTGCTAAAAATGTAAGAAAAGATATGTATTATAAAATCCAAGATTATTCCTTTAAAAATATTGATAAATTTTCAACTGCGAGCATAATAACAAGGCTAACAACAGATGTTACAAATGTACAAAATGCCTACCAAATGATAATAAGAGTAGCAGTTAGAAGCCCTATTATGCTTATATCGGCATCTTTTATGGCTTTTTATATAAATCCTAAACTTGCCAGTATATTCTTAATAGCGATACTTATATTAGGTATTAGCTTATACATTCTTATAAAAATATCTTTCCCTATTTTTAAACAAATCTTTAAAATATATGATAAATTAAATAGTGTAGTGCAAGAAAATCTTCAAGGTATAAGAGTTGTAAAATCTTATGTAAGAGAAGATTTTGAAAAAGAAAAATTTCGCTCTGTAGCTACAGATTTATTCTCTAAATATCTAAAAACAGAAAAACTTGTAGCTCTTACAAATCCTCTTATGAGCTTTGTTGTAAATGGTTCTTTAATAGCTCTTGCTTTCTTTGGTTCTAAGATGATAGTAGCTGGTAATATGCAAACTGGAGATTTAGCCACTCTTATAACTTATTCTACACAAATCCTTATGAGCCTTATGATGCTATCTATGATTTTAGTTATGCTTATTACTTCTAAGGCATCAGCAGAAAGACTTGTAGAAATCTTGCAAGAAAGTCCAGATATAAAAAATAACGATAATGCTAAAATAACTATGAAAAGTGGAGCTATTAGCTTTAAAAATGTTAATTTTAGCTATACAAATGATAAAGAAAAATCTTGTCTTATAGATATAAATTTAGATATAAAATCTGGAGAAACAGTTGGTATAATAGGAGCTACTGGTAGCTCTAAAACAAGCTTAGTTCAACTTATTCCTCGTCTTTATGATGTATTAGATGGAGAAATTTTAGTAGATGGTACTAATGTAAAAGACTATGACTTAAAATTTTTAAGAGATAATGTAGCTATGGTACTACAAAAAAATGTACTATTTTCTGGTACTATAAAAGATAATCTTCGTTGGGGAAATGCCTTAGCTACAGATGAAGAAATAAAAAGAGTATGTAAATTAGCTTGTGCTGATGAATTTATAGAAAAATTCCCAAATAAATATGATACTTATATAGAACAAGGTGGAAATAATGTATCTGGTGGACAAAAACAAAGACTATGTATAGCTAGAGCCTTATTAAAAAATCCTAAAATTCTTATCTTAGATGATTCTACAAGTGCTGTAGATACTAAAACAGATGCTTCCATCAGAAGAGCATTTAAAGAAGAACTTCCAAATACTACTAAAATAATAATAGCTCAAAGGATATCTTCTATAGAATTTGCAGATAAAATAGTAGTTATGGATGAAGGCAAAATAGACGCTATAGGTACACATAATGAGCTATTAAAAAATAATAATATTTATAGAGAAATTTATGACTTACAAACGAAAGGAGGAAAAAATAATGAGAGCAATGAAAGCGCCAAAGCAAACTGAAAAAGTAGATAAAAAAACAGTAAAAAGACTTTTAAATTATCTTTTGGAATATAAATTTAAATTTTTTGTAGTTATAATATGTATAGTTCTAAGTTCAATAGTTACTGCTATTAGTGCAAATGTAGTAAGACTTCTTATAGATAAATATATACCTGCCCTTATAGGTATTGAAAATCCAGTCTTTACTGGAATAATAAATATAATTTCGATGCTTACAGTTATATATATAATAGGTGTTATTAGCTCTTTTATATATACTAGACTTATGGTTTTTATTTCTCAAAATGTATTAAATAAAATAAGAAACGATATGTTTAATCATATGCAAAGCCTTCCTATAAGATATTTTGATACAAATGCTAATGGTGATGTAATGAGCCATTATACAAATGATGTAGATACTTTAAGACAGGCTCTTACACAAAGTATTCCTCAAACTTTTTCTGCTATAGTTACTATAATAAGTATCTTTTTTACTATGATATACACTAATATATTTCTTACTATAATAGTTGTTTTATATCTTATTTTTCAACTAAATTGTGCCAAAATAGTAGCTTCTAAAAGCTCTAAATATTTTATAGCACAACAAAAAGCTTTAGGAGATTTAAATGGTTATATAGAAGAAATGATAAGTGGTCAAAAAGTAATAAAAGTATTCTCTCATGAAGAAAAATGTAAAGAAGATTTTGATAAAAAAAATGAAGAATTAAGAGAAAATGCTAAAAGAGCTAATACTTTTGCAAATATTCTTATGCCTCTTATGAATAATCTTGGTATTTTACAATATATACTTTTAGCTATTATAGGAGGTTCTCTTGCAGTTAACAATATAGCCGGAGTTACTATAGGTTCTGTTGTTGCTTTTCTTCTTCTTAGTAGAAACTTTAATGCCCCAATAAGCCAAGTATCACAACAGATAAACTTTGTTATAATGAGCCTTGCAGGAGCTAAAAGAATATTTAAGTTTTTAGATGAAAAACCAGAAGAAAACGATGGCTATGTTACTCTAGTAAATTGTAAAGAAGAAAATGGCTCTATAATAGAAACAAAAGAAAGAACTGGTTCTTGGGCTTGGAAACATAAACATAGTGATGGTTCTATAACTTATAAAAAACTAACCGGTGAAGTAGAATTTAATGACGTAGATTTTGGATATACAGATGATAAGCTTGTTCTTCATAATGTTACTTTAAATGCAACACACGGACAAAAAATTGCATTTGTAGGTGCAACTGGTGCTGGTAAAACTACTATAACAAATCTTATAAATAGATTTTATGATATAGCAGATGGTAAAATAAGATATGATGGAATAAATATAAATAAAATAAGAAAAGAAGATTTAAGACGCTCTCTAGGTGTTGTATTACAAGATACAAATCTATTTACAGGAACTATTTTAGAAAATATAAGATATGGAAAATTAGATGCTACAGATGAAGAATGTATAGAAGCTGCTAAAAAAGCTAATGCTCATCATTTTATTAGTTTACTAAAAGATGGATATAATACTGTTATATCTGGTAGTGGAGAAGGACTATCTCAAGGACAAAAACAACTTTTATCCATAGCAAGAGCAATAGTAGCAAACCCTCCAGTTATGATATTAGATGAAGCAACTTCTAGTATAGACACCCATACAGAAGCTATAGTACAAAAAGGTATGGATATGCTTATGCACGGACGTACTGTATTTGTAATAGCTCATAGATTATCTACTATACAAAATTCTGATAAAATTATAGTATTAGACCAAGGTAGAATTATAGAAAGTGGAAATCACGACGAATTAATAAAGCAAAAAGGACAATATTATCAGTTATATACTGGTGCAATAGAAATGGACTAATACCTCTACCCCTATATATTAAGTATATAGGGGATATTTTTTACTAATCATAAATATATTTTTAAATCTATAGCTTTATATAACAAAAAGGGTATTGAATATTCAATACCTTTTTTATTAATTTTTATAATTTTAACTTAAAAAATTTTTTAAATATATTTATATTAATTTAAATTTTTCTAAAAATTTAATTATTTTATTACCCATAGGTAATACTTCCAAGTCTTCTCTTTTAAATCCACCTATAACTGCAAGGCTTATAAAATATACAATCATAGAAATTAAAATGCTAAATAAAGTAGCTATAGTATTATTTGTAAATATAAAAATAAATTTATAAGAAAAATAACAACTAACTCCCATAACAATAGAAGCTATAAGTGGTTTTAAAAATATACCTTTAAAATCTGCTTTTATACCTGTTTCCTTTTTAAGTGTCATAAAATTTAAAATAGAAGCTAATATATAACAAGCAGTAGTGCTTATTATTGCCCCTAAAACATTTATACTAGGTATTGCTATTAAAACATAATTTATAGGTATTTTTATAACAGAACCTATAAAAGCATTTTTAGCCGGGGTACTTACCTTGCCTATACCTTGTAATATACCAGTAACTATCTGACAAAAAGCTAAAAATATTATGCTAAAAGCACCTACTCTAAGTAAGTCCCCTCCTTCTGCATAATTAGGAAAAAGAAGAAGCAAAATTTGGTCTGCCAAAACTCCCATACCAACTGCTGCCGGAATAGATACTATCATAGTAAGTCTTAAACTAATATCTATTTTTTTTCTAACTGTAGTAAAATCTTTCTGAACCATACTACTTGCTATACTTGGTAAAATAGCAGTAGCTAGAGCAGTAGATATAGATACTGGTAAAGTTGTAAGAGTTACATATTTACCGGTAAGTTGTCCATAAAGAGCAGTTATCTCTTGTTGAGTAAAAGCATTTGTAGATGCAAGCCTACTACTAACCATTTGCATATCTATAAGATTAGTCATACTAAAAATTGCTGTGCCTGCTATTATAGGTATAGAAGTTTTTAATATTTTTATAGCAATTTCCTTATCGCTCTCTATTCTATATTTATGTGTTTTTTGTGATAATTTCTTATTTATATATCGCTTTCTATTAGTAAACACTATAAATATATATATAAGTCCTGCTAAAGCACCTATACCAGTCCCTGCCGTTCCACCAGCAGCACCAAGAGGTATACTTATTTTCACTAATATATAAGCTAAATATATACTAAATGTAGCGTTAAATATTTGCTCTATTATTTGAGACATAGCCGTTGGAACAGTAGTACCAAGCCCTTGAAAATAGCCTCTAAATACAGACATTATAGATACTATAAAAACTGTAGGAGATAATGTAAGTATAGTATAATAACTATCTGGACTTCCTATAATATTGCAAAAAAGCCTAGCAGAAAAAAACATAATAAGAGAACAAATAAACCCTACACTTCCTGCTAATATTAAGGATATTCTAAATATCTTCTTAACATTTTTATACTCTTGTAGAGCTATTTTTTCAGATACAATCTTAGATATAGCAGCCGGAAGTCCAGCCGAGCTCATAACAAGAAAAAAATTATATAAATAAAAGCCGGCACTATAAATGCCGTTGCCCTCATCTCCAAGCATATTTGTAAGAGGTAATCTATATAAAAATCCTAAGAACCTAACTAACAGGCTAGCTATTGCAAGTATCGCCGCCTGTTTTATAAACTTTGCTTTGCTCAAAAGACAACCTCCCTATAGATTATTTGAGTTTTGCTTCGTCTATTATCTCTCCATCGCCCCAAATTCTTTCTATATTATAAAATTCTCTGTCTTCTTCATTAAATAAATGTACTATTATATCATTAAAGTCTATTAAAATCCAGCTTTTAGTTTGCATACCTTCTGTATGTGTTTTTTCTATATTACATTTTTTATATAACTCTTCTTCTACTGTTTCTGCTAACGCTCTTAACTGACTTGAATTGCTAGCACTCGCTATAACAAAATAATCTGCTATGGGAGATACATTTGATATATCTATAACTTTTATATCTATACCCATCTTATCATCTAAAGCCTTATAAGCCACCTTTACGGCTTCAAAAACCTGTTCTTTATCCATTTATCTCACTCCTTGTAGTAATTATAAGCTTCTAAGCTTAAATAATGTATTATTCTTTGTTTTTTCTTATTAAAATCTATAGTAGATTTTAGTATATATTCCATTGCTTTGTCTAAATCTTGATATGCTAAATCCCTAGCTTTATCAATTCCTTTAAAATAAGCTCTTGTAGGTTCTATATAGTCTGATATATATATAATTTTTTCTAGCTTAGACATAGCTTCTCTTCCAGTTGTATGATATTTTATAGAATTTAAAATATCTTCATCTTCTATTTTATAGATATCTTTAGCTACAAAATATCCTAAAAAGCTATGCGAAAGCTCTGGTTGTTTTTGCAAAGTATCGTCCATAATAAAGTTATACTTATTACAAGCATCATATATACTATCTAAGCCAAAACATTTACAACAATCGTGTAAAAGTCCGCCTAAAAAAGCTTTTTCTATATCCTCATTATGCCTTAAAGCTAGCTTTTGAGCCATTTTACAAACTTGCATAGAATGATTAAATCTTTTTTCTGTAAGATTTTGTTTTAACATTAATATTTTATCTTGATACTTATCATAAAAATTATTTTTATATAAATTATTTTCTTCTATATAGGTTTTTACTTTATTTGGTAAAAGATATCCTATAGGCTCATCTACAAATATCTTATTTCTTATATCTGTAGATGAAATATTCATAGTAGGCATATCACAAAAATGTATTTTATCTATATATGGAATATTATCTATATCTATATTATGGTTATATCTTTTCATTATTATAAAACTACATAAATTAAATATATCATCAATATCCTTCCAAGAAGCTAATTCTTCTAATATATCCATACCTGCTATAAAAAATAGCTCTATATCCGGATATTTATCTTTTAAAAACTTAATCGTATCTATAGTATAGGTTGGTTTTTCTCTATCTATTTCAATCCTAGATATCATAAAATCTTTATTATCTTCTATAGCAAGCTCTGTCATATTATATCTATGATTTTCATCTATAGTCTTTGTCTTAAAGGGAGATAAACCAGTTGGCATAAAAATGACCTTTTCTAGTGCGTATTTTTCCTTCGCATATTCCCCACAAATAAGATGTCCATAATGAATAGGGTTAAAGCTCCCTCCCATTATGCCAATTTTTCTAGCATTCATATATTAAACCTCTGATAATTTTTCTATACCTTTTTTTATTCTTGCTATTGTTTCTTCTTTTCCAAAAATTTCTGCCATTTCGCTAGCTCCACAAGGTGAAGAAGGTTTCCCAGAAAGAGCTGTTCTTATAGGCCAAAGTACAACTCCGTTTTTAACTTCCATTTCTTTTACAAGCTCTGTCATAGCATTATATATACTATCATTATCAAATTTTTCTAAGTTTTCAAACATAACAAGAGCTTTTTTCAAAACTTCAAGTGAATTTTTTTCGTCTGTCTTCATTTTTTTATGAATATAAAGCTCTGTGCTATAATCTGGAAGGTTTTCTATAAAATCTACCATATCTGTAATATCATTTATAGTACCTATTCTAGTTTTTATATGAGTAGCTATTTTTTCTAAATTATAAGGCTTAGTTATAGCTTTTTCTAAAACTGGTTTAGCAAGAGTATAAAACTTATCAAAATCCATTTTTTTGATATATTCTCCATTAAGCCAAGTAAGTTTTACTATATCAAAAATAGCCGGAGATTTACTAAGCCCTTTTATATCAAAACATTTTATAAGCTCGTCTAATGTAAATATTTCTTCATTTGTAGATGGAGACCAACCAAGTAAAGCTATATAATTTATTATAGCTTCTGGAAGATATCCTTTATCTATAAGATCTTGAAAAGACGCATCACCATTTCTCTTAGATAATTTTTCTGTTTGATTTTTCATAACTGGTGGCAAATGGATATATGTTGGTATATCCCAACCAAAAGCATCATACAAAAGATTATATTTAGGAGTTGAAGATAGATATTCACTACCTCTTACAACGTGTGTTATATTCATAAGATGATCATCTATAACATTTGCAAAGTTATAAGTAGGAAGTCCATCAGATTTTATAAGAATTTGGTCTTCCATTTCTTCATTTTCAACAGTTATATCTCCATAAACTTCGTCTACAAAAGTAGTACTCCCCTCTTTAATTTTTTGTCTTATAACATAAGGAGTATTGTTTTTAAGTTTTTCTTCTATTTCTTCTTTAGATAATCCTAAACAATGTCTATCATATTTAGCTATACCGCCATCGTTTTTAAGTCCATCTAATCTTTCCTTATCACAAAAACAATAATAAGCTTCCCCTTTTTCTACTAGCTCTTTTGCATAGTCAAGATATCCGCTTTTTCTTTGGCTTTGGATATAAGGGCCATATTCACCACCAACATCCGGACCTTCATCGTGTTGTATTCCGGCCATTTTTAGAGTATTATAAATAACCTCTGTAGCATCTTCTACAAGACGCTCTTGGTCTGTATCTTCTATACGTAAAATAAATTTTCCATTATTAGCTTTAGCTATTAAATATTCGTAAAGAGCAGTCCTAAGGTTACCTATATGCATATACCCCGTTGGACTTGGGGCAAATCTTGTTCTAATCATATATATCCTCCATATTCTATAGTATATTAGGTATATAATAACATTTTTATCTAAAAATTGCAATAATTAAGATTAATTTTGTTCTTGCTTTTCTATGTATAGATCAAAAATATGTCTTAATATATAAGAATTGAAAAAAGGTATAAGCCCTGGAAGAAAAACTATAACTGGTGGGATATTAATACTTATCATAACTAAAACTGCACAAGTAAATAGCATAATAGTAGTAAATACAAAATGTTTTATAGAAAGCATAATAGCTATTTTAAAAAATCTTATTGTATTATTTTCAAATTTAGCAATTAGTGGATATATATATATATTTATAATTATATAGAATAAAATAAGTACCCAGAAAAAATAATACATAAATAAACCTTTTGTAGTAGGCATAAATTTATAATAAAATACATCTACAAATAAAATAATTCCAAGTATAGTTAGTAAAAACCATATTATAGTGCTTTGTTTAAAATTTTGTTTAAATGCTTTAAAAAAATCTTTTAATAGATAGCTTTCTTCATCTTTAACAAGCTTTAAAAATGTATAATATAATGCAGTTGTTGAAGCTCCTATAGTAAAAATAGGCAAAGAACATATAAGCCATACAAAACTTAATAAACAAGCATCAAAACACTTACCTATAAATCTCCAAACTGGATTATTTAAATCAAATAAAGAATTCATATTACCACTCCTAATAATTTCATTTAAAAATAGCTTAGCCCAAATAAAGTATAATGTCAATAAACTTAAAAAAATATATATAATAAATCAAATATATATATGATAATTACAAAATTATTGACAGATATATTTTATATATGTAATATTAAAATAAAATATATTTAATATGAGGTGATTTTATGGAAAATTTAGAAATATATGACGTTGTTATAATTGGTTCTGGTCCTTCTGGTCTTTCTGCTTCTATATATGCTGAAAGAGCAAAACTAAAATCTATAACTATAGAAAAGCAATATATGAGTGGTGGCCAGGTTTTAAATACTTATGAAGTGGATAACTATCCAGGACTTCCAGAAATAAATGGCTTTGATATGGGACAAAAATTTAGACAACACGCAGAAAAACTAGGTTCTCAATTTGTAAAAGATGAAGTACTAGAACTTGATATAACAGATAAAATAAAAACTATAAAATGTAAAAAAAATACTTTTAAAGCAAGAACTGTAATAATAGCAACAGGAGCTCAACATAGAATGTTAGAAGTACCTGGAGAAAAAGAACTATATGGCAAAGGGGTTTCTTATTGTGCTACTTGTGACGGTGCTTTTTATAAAGAAAAAATAGTTGCCGTTGTAGGTGGTGGTGATGTAGCTCTTGAAGATGCTATCTTTCTTTCTAGAATTTGTAAAAAAATTTATCTTATACACAGAAGAGATGAATTTAGAGGTGCAAAAATATTACAAGAAAAAGTTTTTTCTATTGATAATATAGAAGTAATCTGGGATACTGTTGTTGATAAAATAGAAGGAGATAAAGAAGTAACTGGAATAACTACAACAAATAGAAAAACAAATGAAACAAAAACTTATAATATAGACGGTGTATTTGTAGCTATAGGTATAGTACCTAATAGCCATATATTCGAAAGACATTTAAATCTAGATGATAGCAACTATATAATAGCTAATGAAGACTGCAAAACTTCAGTAGATGGTGTGTTTGTAGCAGGAGATGTAAGAACTAAAGCTCTTAGACAAGTTGTAACTGCCGTATCTGATGGAGCAAATGCTATTACTTCTGTAGAAAAATATTTAGCAACAGAGTTTTAATAAATAAAAGTTTAAGGCGTATACTTTAAAAATATACGCCTTTTTATAATTAGGCTTCCTCTTTATTCTCCACACAAAGACAATCTTCAAAAATTTGTAATTTGGATTGAAGAACCATTTCTAATCTTGTTATACTTTGTACCATAGCATTTACAGATTTGTTTACTTCTAATAATTTTTTTGTAGTAACATCATCTTTACCTACTACCTTTTGTATTTTTTCACCTTCAGCATTTAATATATGAGAAAGCGCAGTTTGCTATAAAGCTACAGATTGTATAATATCTGTAACAGCATCACTGCGATTTATATCACTTCCTACAATAACAGGCATACCCATAATAAATTACCTCCAAAACTAAATATTATACCGCAAAGGTATATTATAGTATATAATATTTTACAATATTTGTTACAAATAAAATTAATTCTTTAGAAAAAAATATTATTAATAATATATAAATACTTATATATCCTATAAAAAAAATATATTTTACTTATATATTAAAAAGTAATATGATATAGATGAAATAAATTCAAGGGAGAGATTTTTATGAGTACAATAAAAAATAGTACAAATAAAAATAAGTATTTTATGATTTTTATTTGTATGTTAATACAAGCAATTCCATTTGGAGTTGCACAAAATATTCAACCTTTGTTTATACCATACGTTATAAACAAATTTCAGTTTTCCTTAGCAAGCTTTTCGCTTATATTCACTTTTGGTGCTATCGCTTCTGCAGCATTTTCACCATTTTTAGGAAAATTATTTGGAAAAGTGAATATTAAAGTTTTATTTATAGCAGGTACTTTACTATCCTCTTTAGGCTTTTTAGGATTTGGATTTGCTACAAACCTTCCTATGTTTTATATTTTATCTGCTATATCTCAAGTAGGTTGTGTATTATTTTCTGGGCTTGGTGTTCCTTATGTCATAAACAACTGGTTTCCTAAAAAAGGACGTGGTAAAGCTCTTGGACTTGCTTTTTCTGGTGGTTCTATAGGTAATATATTTTTACAACAAATAACATCACAAATGCTTGCTCATAAAGGCCCATCTTTTAGCTATATATTCTTTGGACTTTTAGCTACACTAGTAAGCTTGCCTATCATATTATTATTTATTCGTATGCCAAGACCAGAAGAAGTAGATAATACTGAAGAGACAATTTCTAAAAATAACCAAAAACCTAGCTTTGAAGGTTATGGAGTTAAAGAAACAATAAAAAATATTGCTTTTTGGACTTTCGGTATTGGATTTGCTCTTATGGCTATTGCTATATCAGCTCTTAGTACTCAATACGCAACATACTTTACAAATGATTTAAAAATGAGTGCTACTCTTATTGGGACATTAGGATCTGTATTTGCTGCTTTTTGTCTTATAGGTAATATTGGAGGTGGAGCATTATTTGATAAAATCGGTACAAAAAAAACTATGAGAATATCTCTTATTTTATCTATTTTATCTATAGTCGCTTTAATTCTTGCCCATAAAATTCATAATATAGCTTTTGTTTTCTCTATTGCTTATGGACTTAATGTTTTCTCTTATATGTCTGCTCCTGCTTTTATGGCAACAGATGTATTTGGGAAAAAAGATTCTAGTGTTACTTTAGGTATAATAAGCCTTATGTTTGCTTTAGGATTTGCATTTGGCTCTAGCTTATTTGGAGCTATATCAGATAATTTTGGATTTCAAACAGCTTGGTTTGCTATGTTAGTTTGTTCTGTAGTAGGATATATACTGTTATTAGTATCTATAGCTGCTTTTAAAAAACAAAATCATTAATAATATCTATAAAGGAAGGTGTATTTTTATGAAAAAAACTATTTATTATAATGGGACTATTATTACAATAGAAGAAGATAATCCTATTGTAGAAGCAGTATATGTTGAAAATGGAAAAATTGTTAAAGTTGGCTCTTTACAAGAAGTTAAATCATATGCTCCTGATGATGTTAATATGTATGATTTAAAAGGTAATACTATGCTACCTGGATTTATAGATCCTCACGGACATATAGTAGCTATATCTCAAACTATAATGATTACAAATCTTAGCGAAACTAACTCTATAGAAGAAGTTAAATCTATGCTTAAATCATCTTTAAAAAATCATCCTCCAGCTAATGGTGAATGGCTTATAGGCTTTGGATATGATAACACAAAATACAAAAATCAAGAACATCCTACTAAATTCGATTTAGATGAAGTTAGCAAGGATATTCCTATATTTATAAGTCATGCATCTGGACATTTAGCTGTAGCAAATTCTAAAGCCTTAGAAGCTTTTGGATATGTAGGAGAAAATTATACTGTTCCAGAAGGAGGAATAGTTCATACTATAGAAGGTAGCAAAGAACCTAATGGCGTATTGGAAGAAAATGCTTGCCTTTGTCCTGAAAAACGTAAATGTATACCTGCTCCATCTTTTGAAACAATGCTAAATTGTGTAAAAAAAGCTCAAGAACTATATGCAAGCTTTGGTATAACAACTTGTCAAGATGCTAGTGTTGATAATAGTTATCATCAAATATTATCTGGAGCTGCTAAAGCCGGTGCTTTATTTATAGATATAGTAGGACAAGCAGTACAATCTGTTACTATGGAGCTTCTAAAAAATGAAGGTACTCCAAAAAGAGAATATTTTAATCACTATAAGCTACTAGGTGGAAAAACTTGGCTTGATGGTTCTCCTCAAGGCAAAACTGCTTGGCTTACACAACCTTACTATGAAGTACCAGAAGGAGAAAAAGAAGACTACAGAGGATATCCTACTCAAGAAGACGAACAAGTTTATGAATACTTTAAAACTTTAATAGAAAATAATATACAAATAAATGCTCATTGTAATGGAGATGCCGCTTCTGACCAATTTATACGTTGCTACAGAAAAGCTTTAGAAAAAACTGGTAATAAAACAGAACTTCGTCCTGTTATGGTACATTGCCAAACAGTAAGAGAAGACCAACTAGACGCTATGAAAGAGCTTGGAATTTTACCTACATTCTTCCTAGACCATATTTATTATTGGGGAGATTATCATTATTCTTCAGTTTTTGGGCCAGATAGGTCACAACATATAAGCCCTATTCGTTCTGCTTTAGTTAGAGGTATGAACTACACAGTTCATCAAGACCCACCAGTAAAAATGCCAAATCAAGTACTAGCTATTCATAATGCAGTAAATAGACAAACAGAAAGTGGTAGAGTACTAGGTCCTGTACAATGCTTAACAATAGAAGAAGCTTTAAAAGCAGTTACTATAAACGGAGCTTATCAATACTTTGAAGAAGATGAAAAAGGTTCTATAAAAGAAGGAAAACTTGCGGACTTTGTAATTTTAGATAAAAACCCTCTTAAAATAGATAAAAAAGAATTAAAAAATATGAAAGTTTTAACTACTATAAAAGAAGACAATATAATTTTTGAGAGAAAATAGTTACTTTTAATAAATATTTTTTAAACATAAAATACTTAAAAATAGATATTAATAAAAGGTTGTAGATTATTCTACAACCTTTTTATTAATTAAAATAAAATATTTAAAAATCCATGCTTTTAAACATATAATTGATTTATTAAAATATAATATCTAAACCATTAAAAACTGGACCATCTTTACAAACTTTTTTGCGTCCCTCTTTAGTATCTACAACACAACCAACGCAAGCTCCTATACCACAAGCCATTCTCTCTTCCATAGAAACTTGAGTGTATATTCCTTTTTCTTCTCCATAACTAGTAAGAGCTTTTAACATAGGCTTAGGACCACAAGAATAAATATAATCCCCTTGTATATTTTCTTTTCTCATAAGCTCTATTACATTTCCTTTAAATCCAACAGAGCCATCATCAGTAGCTATATAAACTTTAGCACCATATTTTTCAAAGTCTTCTTTTAAAAATTGTCCGCTTCTAAATCCTAAGATAACTATTTTTTCACCCTTAGTTTGTTTTACCGTTTCTAGTAAAGGAGGAACTCCTATACCTCCACCTACAAAAATATGTATCTTATCATCTTCAAAAAGTTTATAACCATTTCCGCAAGTTCCTAAAATTCTAATAGTATCGCCTTCTTTCATAGTAGAAAAAAGACAAGTACCCTCACCTATTTTTTGATATACAAGTCTTAAAGTACCTTGCTCTTTATCTATCTCACAAATGCTTATAGGACGAGGTAATAAATTTTTATTATTATCTGGATATAATTTTATAAATTGTCCTGCCTTAGCATCTTGTGAAAGGCTAGTTTTTAAAACCATATCAAAAATATCTGGTGCTATTTCTTTATTTCTTAAAATTATAGCTTGTTCTACTCTTTTTTTCATATTAACACCCTTTCATTTTTAAGCCCAAGTTAAACTATAACTGCCACTACATTTTGAAAATCTTGCTTTTATATAATATCTTTGTTTTGCACTAACTAAAAGATTTAAGTTTGTATGTTCTCTATCTAATTTTGCTATAATATTTTTATGTTTATCTAAAATTTCAATTATTAAATTACCTTCAGAAATTAAGTATTCTAAATCAAATTTATATTCTTTGTTTTCACCAAATTTTATTACTCTTCTATTAAAACCATAAGCATATGAAAAACTAGCTTTATCACAATATTTAATATTTCTAAAATTCCCAATAAATAATAAAAACACTCCAAAACTGATTGTTACATATCCCCTATTATATAAAAAGTAAATTACTAAAAAAGGAATACCAAAATTTAATATAATTTCCATAAATAAACAACCTTTCTATAAATAGAAATTATTATATTTATATTATAGCATAATTCCCTAAAAAGAGAAATTTCTTCTTAGGGAATTTATAAATTATCTTAAGTCTTTAGATATATCAAATAATTGTAAATCTTCTGTTTTTATATCTTTTTCCATAACATCAAGCATAGCATTTAATGTATCTAAAGAAGTTATAAGAGTTACCGCACTTTCTACTGCTGTTCTTCTTATTTTAAATCCATCACTTTCTATATCGTTTCCTTTTTCTGGTATATCTATAATTAAGTCTACTATACCACTTCTTATAATATCTAAGATATTAGGCACGCCCTCGTTAATTTTCTTAACTTTTTGAACATTAATTCCAGCATCTTCTATAGCCTTAGCAGTACCTTCTGTAGCAATAAGTCTACAACCAAGAGCATCAAATCTTCTTGCAATTTCTTTAAATTTTTCTTGGTCTCTATTTCTAATAGTAGCTACTATAGTACTTCCTTTTTTAGGTATTTGCATACCAGATGCTATAAAGCCTTTATAAAGAGCATTTTGTAGATTATATCCAAGCCCTAAAACCTCTCCAGTAGAACGCATTTCTGGCCCTAAGCTAACTTCTACTTGTGGAAGTTTTTCTGTTGAGAATACTGGAACTTTAACAGATATAACCTTAGGCTCTTCCCCTATTTCTGTACCAAAGCCTAAATCTTTAAGTTTTTCACCAAGCATAACTTTAGTAGCTATATCTATAATAGGTACTCCGGTAACCTTGCTTATATAAGGAACTGTTCTTGAAGAACGTGGATTTACTTCTATTATATTAAGCTCTCCCTTATACTCTATAAATTGTATGTTTATCATACCTATAACTTTAAGAGCAACTGCCATTTTCTTAGTAACTTCCATTATTTCTTGTCTTATTTCTGGAGTTACATTTTGTGGTGGATATATAGATATACTGTCCCCAGAGTGAACACCGGCTCTTTCAAGATGCTCCATTATACCTGGTATAAATACATCTTCTCCATCACAAATAGCATCTACTTCAAGCTCTCTACCATTTATATATCTATCTATTAAAACAGGGTTCTTGCTATCTTTTTCAAAAGCATCTTTAAGATACTTAACTAGTGCTTCTTCTTCGTATGTAATTTCCATACCTTGTCCACCAAGTACATAAGAAGGACGAACTAATACTGGATATCCAAGCTCATTAGCAGTTTTAATACCCTCTGCTACGCTCCAAACTCCCTTACCTTTAGGACGTATTATTCCAAGACTTTCTAATATCTCATCAAATTTTTCTCTATCTTCTGCCATATCTATTTGCTCTGGTTTAGTACCATAAATAGGTATGTTCATTTCATCAAAGAAATTAGCAAGTTTAATAGCAGTTTGTCCGCCAAATTGAAGTATTACACCATCTGGTTTTTCTTGCTCTACTATATTAAGAACATCTTCTTCTGTTAATGGCTCAAAATATAATTTATCAGAAGTATCAAAATCTGTACTTACTGTTTCTGGATTATTGTTTACTATAATAGTTTCTATTCCTTGTTCTTTTAAAGCCATAATAGAACGAACAGAACAGTAGTCAAACTCTATACCTTGTCCTATTCTTATAGGACCTGAACCTATAACTAAAACTTTTTTATTATCTGTTTTTATTGCCTCATTTTCTTCATCATAAGTAGAATAATAATAAGGAGTTACGGCTTCAAACTCACCTGCACAAGTATCAACCATTTTATAAACTGGTAAAATATTATATTCTTTTCTAAGCTCATAAATTTGAGGAGGCTCAACATTTAAGTATTTAGCTAAAATCTTATCAGAGAATCCTTTTTCTTTATATAATCTAAGAGTATCTTTATCTAACTCTTCAAAAGACATAGTCTTAAGAGCTTCTTCCATATCAACTATACCTTTTATTTTGTTTACAAAAAATGGGTCCATACCTGTTATTTCGCAAACTTTTTCAACACGATAGTTTCTTCTAAGCATTTCTGCTAAATCAAAAAGTCTTTCATCATCTGGCACTTGCACACGTTTTTTAAGTTCATCAAGCTCTCTATTTGAACTAGATTTTCTCTCTAAACCATATTGTCCTATCTCTAAAGAACGTACCCCTTTTAAAAGAGCCATCTCAAAGTTATTAGCTATAGCCATAACCTCACCAGTAGCCATCATCTTAGTACCAAGAGTTCTTTTAGCTCCATAAAATTTATCAAAAGGCCATCTAGGTATTTTTAAAACAACATAGTCAAGAGTAGGTTCAAAACAAGCAAAAGTTTTACCAGTTACTTCATTTTTAATCTCATCAAGGTTATATCCAAGAGCTATCTTAGCCGCAACCTTAGCTATAGGATATCCGGTAGCCTTAGAAGCAAGCGCAGAAGAACGGCTAACACGTGGATTTATTTCTATTACTGCATAGTTATAGCTATTAGGGTCAAGAGCAAATTGTACATTACAACCACCTTTTATTTCTATAGAATTAATAATATTTATAGCGGCAGTTCTTAGCATTTGATATTCTCTATCCGTAAGAGTTTGAGCCGGTGCTACTACTATACTATCGCCAGTATGTACTCCAACTGGGTCAACATTTTCCATACTACAAACAGTAATACAGTTTCCTGCTCCATCTCTAATAACTTCAAATTCTATCTCTTTCCAGCCTTTTATACTTTTTTCTATAAGTACTTGTCCTACTCGGCTAAAATGTAATCCTTGAGCACAAATTTCTCTAAATTCATCTTCATTTTCTGCGATACCACCACCAGTACCACCAAGCGTATAAGCCGGACGTATAATAACTGGATAGCCTATTTTAGCAGCAAAATTTACACCATCTTCTAAATCTGTTATTATTTTACTTTCTATAATAGGTTGATTTGTTCTTTCCATAAGCTTTTTAAAGCTATCTCTGTCTTCTCCCTCTTTTATAGAAGCTATAGAAGTACCTATTACTCTAACATTGTATTTATCTAAAATTCCTTTATCGTGAAGCTCACAAGCAAGATTTAGTCCTGTTTGTCCTCCCATACCTGCTATTATACTATCTGGTCTTTCCTTAGCTATTACTTTTTCTAAAAATTCTATATTAAGAGGCTCTATATAAGTATAATGAGCCATACCTATATCTGTCATTATAGTAGCCGGATTTGAGTTTACTAAAACAACTTCTATTCCCTCTTCTTTAAAAGACGCAACGGCTTGTGTTCCTGAATAGTCAAATTCTGCCGCTTGTCCTATAACTATAGGGCCAGAGCCTATAACAAGTACTTTCTTAATTGATATATCCTTTGGCATATTATTTACCCTCCTCTATTATTTTTAAAAATCTATCAAATAAATATTGCATATCAAGTGGTCCTGGGTTTGCTTCTGGGTGAAATTGTACGCTATAGATAGGTCTAGTCTTATGCTTAATACCCTCTATACTTCCATCATTTACATTAATAAATGTAGGCTCTACCTCATCAGATAAATCACAAACAACGAATTCGTGGTTTTGAGAAGTTATAAATACATTTCCAGTTTTTAAATCTTTTACTGGGTGATTTCCTCCGTGATGACCAAATTTAAGTCTTTTTGTGTTACAACCTAAAGCAAGTCCTATTATTTGATGCCCAAGACAAATACCAAGTACTGGTATTTTTGTATCCATAAGCTTTTTAACTACTTCAACAACAGTAGGTATATCTTTAGGGTCTCCAGGTCCATTTCCTAAAAATACTGCATCTGGATTTACTTCCATTATTTCTTCATATGTAGCAAATGCTGGAAATACACTAAGCTTACAACCACGTTTTTCAAGCTCTTTTAATATACCTTTTTTAATACCACAATCTAAAACTGCAAGATGCGTACCACTACCATTTATAGTATATTTTTCTTCTATAGTCACTTCTTTTACGGCATTTTTATTTGTATATGTATCAAATTTTTGTTTTATTTGAGATGGAGTTAAGTCATCTCTTGTAGTTATAATACCTCTCATAGTACCACTATTTCTAAGAGTTCTTGTTAAGGCTCTTGTGTCTATGCCCTCTATCCCCATTATCTTATGTTGTTTTAAAAAGCCTTCAAGCTCCATCTCACAACGCCAGTTATTAGGCATATCACATTTTTCTCTAACTACAAAACCTTTTAAAAATGGTTTTATACTTTCCATATCCTCAAGGTTTATACCATAATTTCCTATAAGAGGATATGTCATAGTAACTATTTGCCCTGCAAATGATGGGTCTGTTAAAGTTTCTTGATATCCTGTCATACCAGTTGTAAAAACAACTTCTCCCACAGTTTCTTTTATATATCCAAAAGCTTTACCATTAAAAATTTTACCATTTTCTAGGATAAGTCTTGCTTTTACAGATTTTGTATTTCTTTGTTCCACTAGATATACCTCCTTAAATCTTCTTTCATTTCAATAACGGCTTCTCTGCTAGCCTTAGCAAAATCTTTACCTTTTAAATCTTTAAACTTTTCTTTTTTATGATTTGCTATTATTCCTCTAGAAGAATTTATTATAGCACCAAGTCCATTTTTATCAAAACATACTGCTAAATCTTCTGCTTTTCCTCCTTGAGCCCCATAGCCTGGAACAAGGAAAAAACTTTTTGGCATAATCTCTCTTAGCCTTTTAGCTTGTTCTTTATGAGTTGCACCAACTACTGCCCCAACTTCGCTATAACCATTTTTACCTATAAGCTCTTCTCCCCATTTATCTATAAGAGCTCCTATTTTTTCATATAAAGGTTTACCGTCAACTATTAAATCTTGTATTTCTCCACTATTAGGATTTGAAGTTTTAGCTAATATGAAAAGTCCTTTTTCATATTTTTTACAATCTTCTAAAAATGGATTTATACCATCAGAACCAAGATAAGGATTTAATGTAATAAAATCTTGTTTAAACATTTCTATTTCTTCTTCAAAAACTTCTGTTTTTCCTATATGTCCAATAGAATAAGCCTCTGCCGTAGATGCTATATCGCTTCTTTTTATATCTCCTATTACAATTAGGTTTTTCTCTTTAGCATATTCTATAGTATCTATATAAGCCTTTATACCGTCTACACCATACATTTCATACATTGCTATTTGAGGTTTAACAGCAGGCACAAGGTCATATATTTCATCTATAATATATTTATTAAAATCTAACATAGATTTAGCTAAAGCCTTTACACTTTTTCCATATTTTTCTATGTTCTCTTCTATTATAAAATCTGGAATGTATTCTCTTCTAGGGTCAAGTCCTACTACTGTAGGATTGCCTGTTTGTTTTATCTTATCTATAAGCTTATCTATTATCATTATTTATATTCCTCTCTCAACTTTCCATCTTCTACTATAATATTTCCAGAAACTATAGTATATATAGCTTTTCCTCTAACTTTTCTGTCATTAAAAGGACTATTTTTTGCCTTAGATTCAAATTTTTCTACATCTATTTTATACTCAAAATTTGGGTCTATAATAACAACATCTGCAACATTACCAACAGATAAATTTCCTATAGAATTATTATTTAAAATCTTAGCTGGATTTTTAGTAAATTTTTCTATAAGTTTATATGGAGTTAATACTCCTTTTTCTACAAGCTCTGTTATAGAAAGACTAAGAGCAGTTTCAAGTCCTACTATACCATTTAAAGCTCTTTCAAATTCACAGTTTTTCTCATCTATATGATGTGGTGCGTGGTCAGTAGCTATAACCTCTATAGTATCATCTTTAAGTCCTGCTATTATTGCTGCTCTATCTTGAGTACTTCTTAAAGGTGGGTTCATTTTATAATTTGCATCATAATCTGTTATATCCTCGTCCACTAAAGTGAAATGATGAGGAGTAGCCTCTGCCGTAACTTTAGAACCTCTAGCTTTAGCTTCTTTTATTAAATCTACTGATCCTTTTGTGCTTATATGGCAAAGATGAATAGGTGCTTTTAGGCTATCTGCAAGAATTATATCTCGAGCTACTATTATATCTTCGCTATCATTTGATATACCTTTAAGTCCAAGTTTAGTAGCAGTATCTCCTGCGTTCATACTTCCTCTAGCTAAGCTTATTTCTTCACAATGAGAAAAAACTGGGATATTAAACATAGACGCATATTTTATAGCATTTTTCATAAGAGAAGCATTTTCTACAGTGTATCCATCTTCTGATATAGCACAAGCTCCTGCTTTAGCCATTTTTCCTATATCGGCAAGACTTTCTCCCTTTTGTCCTACTGTTATAGCTCCAACTGGCAATACATTACAAACGCCCTCTTTTTCCGCTTTCATTTTTATATATTCTACTATTATTTCATTATCAGTAACTGGTCTTGTATTTGGCATAGCACATATACTAGTAAATCCTCCCATAACTGCGCTTCTTGTACCAGTTACTATAGTTTCTTTATGTTCAAATCCTGGTTCTCTAAGATGCACATGTAGATCTATAAGTCCTGGAGTAACCCACATATCTTTTGCATATATAGTCTTATCTGCGCTAGTATGTATATCTTTTTCTACTTTAGCTATTTTTCCATCCTCTATTAAAATGTCCATTTCTTCATCTATATTATTATATGGATCTAAAACTCTACCATTTTTTATAAGAATATTCATATAAAAACCTCCTATCTATTTTTAAGTAATAAATCTAAAATAGCCATTCTAACTGCTACACCATTTTTAACTTGTTCATTTATTATAGAATTTTTAGCATCTATAACGCTAGAGCTAAGCTCCACTCCACGATTTACTGGTCCTGGATGCATAATAATTACATCATCTTTAGCAAGGCTTAGCATATCCTCTTTAACTCCAAAGAAATAATGATATTCTCTATTATTAGGAAATGGTACTTGTTTTTGTCTTTCAAACTGAACTCTAAGTCCCATTACTACATCTGCATCTTTTATTCCCTCTTCTACATTATGAACAACTTTAACATTTCTTCCTAACACATTCATATTTTTAGGTAGTAAAGTAGATGGTCCGGCTAAAGTTACATTAGCTCCAAGTTTACTAAGACCTATAGCATTACTTCTTGCTACTCTACTATTTGCTATATCTCCTACTATGCTGATATTTAGCCCTTCTATCTTACCTTTAGCTTCCATTATGCTAAACATATCTAATAGAGCTTGTGTTGGATGTTCGTTGCTTCCATCTCCGGCGTTTATAACGCTAGCAGATACATTTTTAGCTAAAAGATGACTAGCTCCTGTTAAAGAATGTCTTATAACCATAGCATCTATCCCCATATTATCAAGAGTAACTCCAGTATCTATAAGACTTTCTCCCTTATTTACACTGCTAGTAGCTATTCCTAAATCTTCTGGCGTTGCTCCCAGATAATCACAAGCTAACATAAAAGACATTTTAGTCCTAGTGCTGTTTTCATAAAAAAGAGTAACAACTGATTTATTTTTTAGCTCATCAGTTCTTAAACTTGGATTATTTATTTTTTCTTTCATATTTTTAGCTAAATCTAAGATAGTCAAGATCTCATCTTCAGATAAAAATTTTATACCAAGCAAATCTTTTGATTTTAACATTAATTTCCTCTCCTTACTATTAATGGCTAAAAAAAAGACAATACATTAAGAAAAATAAAATCTTAACTATTGTCTAAAAATTATAATAAATATTAATCAAGGAATTAAAATTATAAGCCCTACGTTTGTTAAAAGTATTTGACATATAAAAATCCTCCTCAATTAATTTTTTCATTTCATTTATGTTTTTAAAATTTTATCATTATAAGCTTATTTTGTCAATAAGTTTTTTAAAATTTTACTATATTAGACAAAATTTTTTATCATATATTTATAATAAAATTATATCTATACATAAATGTTTTATTCTTCATAACCGTTTGGATTATTAATTTGCCATCTCCAAGTATCTTCACACATTTTTTCAAGATTTCTTTCAGCTTTCCAACCCATTTCTTTTTCTGCTTTTTGAGGATTTGCATAATATTTAGCAATATCTCCTTCTCTACGAGGTTTAAACTCATAATTTATTTTTACATTACAAGATTTTTCAAAAGCTTTAACTATATCTAAAACACTATATCCTACTCCAGTTCCTAAATTATATATTAAAACTCCTTTATCTGTTTTCAATTTTTCTAATGCTTTAATATGTCCAACTGCTAAATCTACAACATGTATATAATCTCTAACTCCTGTTCCATCTTTTGTATCATAATCATTTCCAAAAATTCCTAAACATTTTAGCTTACCAATTGCCACTTGTGATATATAAGGCATAAGATTATTAGGAATACCCTTAGGATCTTCTCCTATAAGTCCGCTCTCATGTGCTCCTACTGGATTAAAATATCTAAGTAAAACCACATTAAAATTAGGATCTGATATATTTATATCTATTAGAATTTGCTCTATCATAGCTTTTGTTTGTCCATAAGGGTTTGTTATTCTTCCTTTTTTACATTCTTCTGTAATAGGTATAAATTCTGGCTCTCCATAAACAGTAGCTGATGAACTAAACACTATATTTTTTACATTAAATTGCTTCATAACTTCACATAATATTAAAGTTCCTGTTATATTGTTATAATAATATTTTAAAGGTTCTTTTACAGATTCTCCAACAGCTTTTAAACCTGCAAAATGTATAACTGCATCTATTTTTTCTCTTTTAAATATTTCTATAAGCCCTTCTTTATTTAACAAATCTTCTTCATAAAACTTAAGTTTTTTATTTGTTATTTTTTCAACTCTATCTAAAGACTTTTTACTAGAATTACATAAATTATCAACTACAACTACATCATATCCTTTATTTAAAAGTTCAACACAAGTATGACTTCCTATATATCCAGCACCACCAGTAACTAAAATTCTCATATTAATCCCTCCTATTTAAACTATTTATAAATTTATCAAAGCCTTTTTTACCTTTTTCATCTCTTTTAAATACTCCCGCTTGCTCCAAAACAGTTAAAAAAGTTTTTCCTATTTCTATTTCTATTATTTCATCAATATTTTGTTCTGTTATTTGTTCATAATTATTAATAAACTTTCTTGCCCATTCGCTATGCTTTTTAATATACTGGTTGTCATTAATATTTCTATTTTCTAAAATATATTGTTTTAAAATTCTCATTTCTGTTTCTAATCTAGCTGGTAATATAGCAAGTCCCATAACTTCTATAAGTCCTATATTTTCCTTTTTTATATTATGAAGCTCTTCATGAGGATGATATACCCCAAAAGGATGCTCCTTTGTTGTTATATTATTTCTTAATACTAAATCTAATTCAAATAAATTTTCTTTCATTCTTGCAATTGGTGTTATAGTATTATGCGGTTCATTATCTGTATAGGCAAATATAAAATTTTCTTCATCTGTATATTCTTTCCAACTATTTAATATTTTATCTGCAAGCTCTACCAGTTTTTTACTATCATTAGTTCTTAGTCTTATTACAGACATAGGCCATTTAAGAATACCCACCTTTATATCTTCAAATCCATCTATAATAAATTCTCTTTCTATAGGAGCTTTTTCCATAGGAAATTTAAAATTTCCTCCTTGAAAATGGTCATGCGATAATATAGAACCTCCAGTTATTGGTAAATCCGCATTCGAACCTACAAAATAATGTGGAAATAACTTTAAAAAATCTATTAATTTCTCAAAAGTGTTTTTTTCTATTTTCATAGGAATATGTTCACCACTAAAAACTATACAATGCTCGTTATAATAAACATATGGTGAATATTGTAAAAACCATTGTGAATTATTTATGGTTATAGGTATAATTCTATGATTTTGTCTTGCTGGATGATTTATTCTTCCCATATAGCCTTCATTTTCTTTACACAATAAACATTTTGGATAATTACTTGCTTTTAAAGTTTTTAAAAGAGCTATTTCTTTGGGATCTTTTTCTGGTTTAGATAAGTTTATACTAATATTTAGTACGCCATATTCCGTATCAACAGTCCATTTAATATCCTTTTTTATTCTATATGTTCTTATGTAATCAGAATCTTGACTTAATTTATAGTAATAATCTGTTGCATCTTTTGGTGATTGTTTATATTTTTCTAAAAATGTTTTTATAATATTACTTGGTCTGTCTACTAAAACACCCATTATTTTTGTATCAAATAAATCTCTTTCTGTTATTGTATTATTTATTATTTCTTTTTCACAAGCATAATCTAAAATAACTTTTAAAATATTTTCCAGATCATTTTCTATAATACCATTTGCTTCTTCTATTTCTTTTATTAATAATATTTCCATTATTTTATTTTTTATAAAAATAGAATCTTTTTTATCAATTAGTTGCCTATTTATTGCGTATATAATTAAACTTTCAATAGCATCAAAAATTTTCATAGCAACACCTCACAATTATATTTGTTTTGGAGCATCTCCTATTTCAGCAACATAAAAATCAGCATCATACCCTATTTTTTCTCTATAAGCTTTTCCTACATTCTCTATGAATTTTTCTACATATTCTTCTTTAACAATACTTAAAGTACATCCTCCAAATCCTGCTCCTGTCATTCTAGAGCCTAAGACTCCTTCTTGATTACAACTTATTTCAACAAGTGTATCTAATTCTATCCCAGTTACTTCATAATCTTCTTTTAATGATTTATGAGATAAGTTTAAAAGCTCTCCAAACTTTTCAATATTGTTCTCTTGCAAATATTTATAAGCTTTTTTGGTTCTATCATTTTCATACACAACATGTTTAACTCTTTTTTGCCAAGTTTCGTTTTTTATAGTATATTTAATTTCTTCAAATTCTTTTGGTGTTAAATCTGCTAGTGTTTCTATATTCTTATTTATTTTCTTAAGTTCTATCAGACTATTTTCACATTCTTTTCTTCTTTCATTATATTTAGAATCTGATAATTCTCTCTTTTTATTTGTATTTGATATAACTATCTTCATATCTTTTAAATTGATAGGAGCATATCTATATTCTAAACTATTAGTATTTAAAAATATAGCATTATCTTTCTTAGCCATAGCTATAGCAAATTGATCCATTATCCCACAATTTACTCCAATAAATTTATTTTCTGCAAACTGACTTATTAATGCCACTTCTATCATATCTATATTAATATCATTTAAATCCATCAATATTTTGCTTATCAAAACCTCTAGAGAAGCTGAAGAAGAAAGTCCAGAACCATTAGGAATTGTTCCAAAACAAACAAAATCAAATCCATATTCTATTTTATATCCTTTTTCATTAAATGCCCAAATAACTGCTTTTACATAATTCACCCAATTATGTTCTTCTTTATATTTTAAATCTATTATATCTGCCTCTATTATTCCTTTATCCGGAAAATTTAAAGAATAACATCTTATTTTTTTATCTTTACGTTTTCTAACAATTCCATAAGTTCCTATTGTTAATGCACAAGGAAAAACAAACCCTCCATTATAGTCTATATGTTCTCCTATAAGATTAATTCTACCTGGAGCAAAAAACTTTAATATTTCTCCTTCATCACCAAAAAGTTTTTTAAACTTGTTTATAAGACTTTCTACCATATTATCCCTCCTCCTATAGACTTATTATATATTATTTAAATTATAAACTTAATCCTTTAACTTTTTTATCTTCTAAATCATAGTAGTATATAGAAAAATCATAAGTTTCTAAATTAGCCTTTAAATTTGCAAAACAATCATCTTTTTCCCATTTGATATCAATAATATTGCTCTCTACATTTTCATTTATAAATATATCTCCATTAAATGCATCATAAGAATTTCTAAATTTTAATAAATTTAAAAGTTGTTTAACAACTTCTCTTTCATTTTCTTTTTCTATTTCATCTAAAGTATAGTAATGTCTGTTTATATTTCTACCAACTTTAGTTTCTTCTAATAGCTCAATATCATTTTTTCCAGCTAAAAGCCCAACATAATATATTTGTGGTATTCCCGGAGTAAAAATCTGTATAACTCTTGATAATAAATAAGATTTATCGTTATTACCTAGTGCCGAATAGTAAGTACAATTTATTTGATAAATATCTAAATTATTGTAGGTCATAGTATTATATATTCTCTTAATATTAGCTCCATTATCAAATAGATATTCTTTTGTAAATTCTATTTCTTCATCTGTTAAAATATCTTTAACATCTACAACGCCAATACCATCGTGAGTGTCTAAAGTAGTAAACTGTTTTCTTGGACATATTTTAAGCCAATGTATAAGGCGTTCATTTTTACCAGAATATAAAGTATATAAAAGTAACATAGGAAGTACAAAGTCATATACCCAATATCCTTTTTCTGAAAGTTTTAATTGTATTGTGTAATGTTCATGTATTTCCGGCAATATCTCAACATTATTTTTTTCTAATATTTCTTTACACTCATCTAATATTTCATAAACGTCTGGTTCTATAAAGAAACAGTTAGTACCTTTCTTTTTAGTAGCATAGGCAAAAGCATCTAATCTAATTATACTAGCTCCATTATTAGCTAAAAATGTTAAATTTTCTTTTGTAAATTTTTTCGTTGTATCACTTTTTATATTTAAATCTACTTGTTCTTCATCAAAAGTACACCAAAGCTTTTCTTTTGAACCATCTTTAAACTCAACTTCAATAAATGGATCTCTAGGTTTTCTTTTATAAACTTTGTCTAAATCGCTTTTTTGCTCTTCTTCATTGTCCCAAAACTTGTTATATCTTATAAATAAATCTTTATATTCTGAGCTATCTTTATTTTCTTTAAAATCTTTAAAATATTCACTACTCGCTGATATATGATTTATCATATAATCATACATAAGATAATAATCTTTAGCTATAGCGTTTATATCTTCCCAATTTCCAAAGGCTTTATCTACTTCCCTATAAGTCATAGGTGCAAACCCTCTATCTGCTGAAGATGGAAAAAAAGGTAAAATATGAACTCCATCTATAGCATCTTTAAAATATGTATCTAAAACATATTTTAATTCTTTTAAATTTTTTCCTAAACTGTCTGCATAAGTTATAAGCATTGCTTTATTTTTTAATTTCATTTTAGCCCTCCATCTCTTTTATATATAATTGATATGCTGGAAAATCTCCAAAAGGATTTTTTAAAACTATTCCTCCATTCATAAGCATATCACCCGTATATATTTTTTTATCATTTTGTATTTTATACTTTTTGTTTTTGTCAAGACCCTTTAATTTTATATTTAGGTTTAATCTATTAGGACCAAGCTTTGTAACAACAATATTTAAAAGACTTTCTTTTAAATCTTCTGAAACAAATTGCCAAGCAGTATACCAATCTTTACTATTAGGCTCACTTAAACGATAATATAAACCATTATGTATAATAGACTGATATTTTAAATACTCTTTAATTTGTTGTTTTACTTTTATTTTTTCTTCTTTCTCTATTATACCTAAATCCATTTCATATCCAAAACTGCCAGACATAGCTACGATAGCTCTAGTATCTATATTTGTTTTTCTTCCTGTTTGATGATTAGGTATAGCTGATACATGAGAACCAACAGAACATATCGGATATATAAATGAAGTTCCATATTGAATTTCTAGTCTTTCTATTGCATCTGTATTATCGCTACACCATATTTGAGGAAAATAATATAACATACCTATATCAAATCTTCCTCCACCACCACTACAACCTTCTAGTAAAATATTTGGATATTTTACTACAATTTTTTCTAAAAGCTCATAAAGTCCTAAAATATATCTGTGATAAAACTCTCCTTGTTTATCTTTTGAAAGAACACTACTAAATGCATCACAAATACTCCTATTCATATCCCATTTTATATACTCTATATTAGCACTATCTAATATAGAAGATATACAACTAAATAAATAATCTCTAACATCCTTTCTAGACATATCAAGTACTAATTGATTTCTTGATTTATTTGGATTTCTATTTGGAACTTTTACTACCCAATCTGGATTTTTTCTAAATAAATCGCTATCTTCAGATATCATTTCTGGTTCAAACCATATACCAAATTTCATTCCCATATTGTTAATATTTTTAACTAAATGAGCTAATCCATTTTTTAATTTATTTTTATTTACAAACCAATCACCAAGTCCAGAATTATCATCATCCCTTTTTCCAAACCAACCATCATCTAAAACAAACATTTCTATCCCTAAGTCAGATGCTTGCTTTGCAATATTTAATATCTTTTCTTCATCAAAATCAAAATAAGTAGCTTCCCAATTATTTATTAGGATAGGTCTTCTTTGTAATTTATATTTTCCTCTACAAATATTATTTCTTATAGCTTTATGAAAATTATGTGATAACTTTGATAACCCTTCATTGCTAAATGTTATTAATACTTGAGGTGTTTCAAAAATTTCTCCTTTTTTTACTTCGTAACTGAAATTTTCTGGATTTATTCCTATATTTGCTCTTATTTGTTCTAATTGATCTTTCTCTATTTCTATCAAAAAATTTCCGCTATAAACTAAAGCCATTCCATAGCAATTTCCAAAATCTTCAGTTGTATTTTTCTCACATAAAATAACAGATGGATTATGTTGATGACTAGAAGTTCCTCTCTTACTACAAATAGATGTTATACCATAAGGTAAGCCTCTCCTTTCAGTCATTCTTTCCATAGCGTGTCTTCCATAAAAATGTATAATTTCTAAATCTTTATAATAAAAATCTAAACAAGAAGACATAATTTTATTTAATTTTATTATACTATTACTGTTATTTTTTAATGTAACAGATCTTGCGATAATATCCATATCATAAAAAATAGTGTAATTTAAAACAAGCTCTATATTTGTTATCTTGTCTTTTAAGTATATTTCTAATGTTTTAGGCTTATCTTGATTATCATAAATATAAGGCATACCTTCTATTTTTTTTACACCATCTTTTATTTTATAACCAATATATTTAGGTTCAAATACATTGCAACCGTTTTCTTCAATTAAGTTCATACTACTAATTCTGTAGTCACCTATACCAACACTTGAATATTCTTGTGGTATAACATCTAATGAAAATGTTCTATCATTTGCTTCAAATGGATTTCCGGAAAAAGATATATCTGTTTTAGTAATTAAATATTCCATATTTCCTTGTTCTATTTTGTTTCCATAATATAAATGAATTAAAAAATCAAACTCATCAACTTTCATTTGATATGTAGAATTTTTAGTCTGTAATGTAAATATATTTTTTTCTTCATTAAAAAATATAGACATATTCTTACCTCCTATTTATAGTTTACCACCAGATGTAGCAATACCTTCTATAAATTGTTTTTGAAATATTACATATATTATTATCATAGGAACACAAGCTAATAATGAGGCAGCCATAAGCTGTGGATAATTATTGCTATATTGACCTTGCATTTTAGCTAGTGCAGATGCTAAAGGCATTACACTTTTATTTACTATAAGTGGCCACATTAAATCCTTATATGCAAAGAGTGCTGTAAATATAGATAAAGCTATCATTGCAGACCTTGTTAACGGAGCCATTATATATAAAAATGTCTGCCCTATATTACATCCATCTAAAAGAGCAGCTTCTTCTAACTCTTTAGGCAAAGACATATACGCTTGTCTTAACAAGAATGTTCCAAAAGCAGTAACAAGTCCTGGAAAAACTAAAGCAAAAATAGTATTTAACATATTCATCTTACTTACCATGACATATTGAGGAATTATAAATATTTGTGATGGTATCATCATTTGAAAAATAATTAATGAAAATAATAAATTTTTAAATTTAAAATTTAATCTTGCAAATGCATATCCAGCCATAGTAGAAGTTAAAACAGCACATATCACTCTTCCAATAATCATTAAAATAGTATTTAAATATAACTTTAAAAAGTCCATATTTTTTATAACAACTTTAAAGTTATCTAATCTAAATTCTTTTGGGAAAATAACAAAAGGATCTACAGAAGTTGCTTCACCTACTGTTTTAAAAGAGGTTAATAGCATCCAAATAAATGGTACAAGCATAGTTATGGAAACTATTATTAAAAATGTATTTATTATTATACTATTTATTTTATTTGACTTATCCATAAAATACCTCCTATACTAATTGTAATGTACCCATTTTTTTTGAGCCTTCATTTGTATAAATGTTATAAACATTATTATAGTAATAAGTAAAACAACTATAGCAGAACCAACACCTCTATTATTTTCTACAAAAGAATATTGATAAAATAAATAAACTAAAGATTGAGTTTTATTTAATGCTGGATTTGTTTTATCTATAATCATAAATATTAAGTCAAATACTTGTAATGCTCCTATAACTCTTGTAATAGCAACAAAAAATATAGTTGGAGATAATAGTGGTATAGTTATACTAAAAAATTGCCTTATAGGAGATGCTCCATCTATACTAGAAGCTTCATAATAATCTTTAGGTATCTCTTGTAATCCAGATAAAAATAATATCATATTGTAACCTATAATAGACCAAATACCTACTATAGCAAGAGAATAAATAGCTATTTTAGGATTTGATATCCAATTTATATTTAAATTAAAGATATTATTTAATAAACCAAATTCAGAGTTAAAAAGCCATTTCCAAACCATTGCAATAGCTGCTGGAGCTGCAACCATAGGCAAAAACATAATCGTTCTATATATTGATATACCTTTTGCTTTTCTATTTAATAATACAGCTAATATTAAGGATATAATAATAGATATAGGAACTTCTACTATTGTATACTTAAAAGTATTTATAATAGATTGCCAAACATTTGAATCTGTTAAAATTGTTTTATAATTTTCAAATCCTACAAAAGTATTACCTTTTCCAAAATCTCCTACTTTAAAAAAACTTTGATATATTGTACTTATAGCAGGTATTATATTTAAAATAAATAACCCTAATATTGTTGGAAAAACAAAAGCTAAACCCCATATATTTTCTACCTTCTGTCTTTTGGACATTTTTGACCTAGTTTTCATAGTCTATCCTCCCTTTAGGTTTTAAATATAACAAGATTAGTTATATTTTTCTAACCTTGTTATATTTAACATTTTTAAAAATAATACTTATTGCTCATTTTTTAGCATTTCATTCATCTTTTCTGCAATCAACTTACAATTTTCTTCCATAGATATATTACCAGTCCAACTTTCTTTAAGCTGTTGTTGTAGCATATTTTCCCAAGCTAAAGTATCTTTTGAATACGGTCTTATAACAAGCTCTGCTTTGCTTTCATCTAAAACATCTAAATAAGCTTTTAAATTAAATGGTGCTGAATTAATCCAATTTTCAGAAACACCTTCATAAGCAGACATTGTTATTCCTAAATCTGCTTGCTTTCTTTGCATACTTTCACTACCTAACCATTCTACAAGTTTTAAAGCACCTTCTGGATTTTTAGTATTTGCTGAAACTGCCCAACCTAATCCGTTATATAAAGAAACTCTTTTTCCATCAGTATTTTTAGGAATAATAGCAACATCACAATTTTGTAATATATATTCGTTTTGCTTAAATGGAGCAACCATCCAAGAGCCTTGTGTTAACATAGCTATTTTACCAGAACTTAATAATACATCTGTCCCTGTTTCTGCCATAACATTTACTGGAGGCATAACTGTCTTTATCATTTTATCTACAAAATTCATTGCTTCTATAGTTTTTGGATTATCTAATTCAGATTTTGTTTTATCATCAGATATTACACTACCTCCCATAGAGTAAATAATGTTATAATATCCATCTTGGTTATTTGTAGTATTCATAGCTAATCCATATTGACTCCCGTCTTCTTTTGTAAGTTTTTTAGCTGAATCATAAAATGTTTCCCAAGTCCAAGTTTCATCTGGATAAGGTATACCGGCTTCATCAAACATAGTTTTGTTATACCATAATGCAATAGTATCTATATCCTTTGGTATAGCATAAACTTTCCCGTCATATGTATACATATCTAAAATATCTTTTTTAAATTTATGCATATTTAAAATACTGCTATTATTTATCATAGGACTTAAATCCATTAATATACCATTCTTCATATATTTTGTAGCTTGATTTGAATGCATCCAAAATACATCTGGCATATCTCCTCCAGAAGCTCCGGCTTCTAAAAGTGTCCAATAGCTATCCCAAGTTATGACTTGAAGCTCTGTTTCTATTCCAGTTTCTTTTGAAAATTCATTTAGTATTTGTTTTAGCCCAGCTTCTTGTCCTTGATCCCAAATTGTTACCGTTAGCTTATCTTTATCATTACTATCATTTTTACATCCAGTAATAGATAATCCTACAATAACAAAAATTAAAACAATCGACAAAATTTTTTTCATAAAACCACTCCTTTTATTATTTTTGACTAAATACTTATGTATCAATTTTAATTCTTTGTATTTATTGTATAATTATTTATATATATATATTACAATATTGTTTAATTTTTTAAAATATATATAAACTATTAAAATATATATTTTTTATGTTTTTTATAAAATATATTGAAATCACCTAGAATTTATATATATAATATATTGTATATACAAATTCTAGCACAAAGGAGGACATAACTTTGAATGATTTATTTTTCCATATATTTAATGATGATAATTTTATAGATGTTAAGATTTATCAATATGGTTATGAAAAATGTAAACCAGCTCATTCTTTTGGACCTGCTCTTAGACAACATTATTTATTTCATTACATAATATCTGGTAAAGGTAAACTTTTTTTAGAAAATTCTAACAAGATTAATAATATATATACCTTAAATTCTGAACAAGGATTTTTAATACCTCCAAATAAATGTTGTCATTATATAGCTGATGAAAAATATCCCTGGGAATATATATGGGTTGAATTTAGTGGACTAAAAGTTGATGAATTTATAAAAATTAGTGGGTTATCTTGTGACAATCCTATATATAAATCAGATAGCAAATCTAGTATAAACTTAAAAAATAAAATGCTTGATATTTTAAGATCTGATAAAGAAGATCCCTCAGAAGCTATAGGCCATTTACATTTATTTTTATTTTTATTAAAAAATTCTAACCAAAATAAAATGAAATCTACTTATGGTGATTTAAAAAATTTTTATGTCCGAGAAGCTATAAATTATATAGAAAATAACTATCAAAATAATATTACAATAGAAGAAATTTCTCTTTTTTTGGGTCTTAATAAAAGTTATTTTGGTAAAATTTTTAAAGAAGTTATAAATAGTAATCCTCAAGAGTTTTTAATACAATATAGAATGTCTAAAGCTTGTCAGCTTTTAAAAACTTCTAATCTATCTGTTAAAGAAATTGGTGAACAAGTTGGATACGTAAATCCTCTTCATTTTTCTAAAATTTTTAAAAATACTTTTAATATATCTCCTAGAGATTGGAAACTTAAAAATCAGTATAAACAGTAATTTTAACAAAAAAATAAAAAGTATAGATTTTATTTCTATACTTTTTATTTTTATATTAATTATTTTTTATACCAACTGTTAATATTTCTTTTTTACCAAGTATTATATCATTTCCTAAATCTTTCATTTCATTTTCTTCTAATAAATCAAGTTCTTTTAATTCTTTATTTGTAGATATATGTAGCTTTGCATCTTTATCTGATAAATTATACCATCTAGAAACAATATATTTTCCATCATCACTAAGTTTTAAAGCACTATTAGCAATTTCTAATCCTCTAGCATTTATTATAGGTGTATTAGGCATAAGCTCTCCTTCTTGAAGATTTAAAACTTTGCTAAAATATTCAACTTGATATTGATAAGCAAATTTATAAGATTTGTATAAATCTCTACCAGAAGTATGTGGAATTATAGCAAATTCTACTGTATGCTTACCTAAGCATTGTGCCTCTGGTGTTAAAAATACTCCCCAGTCTCCAAGCTCTCTAATTCCTCTATGAATAGTAATAGCTATAGTATTTTGATTATTTTCATTTAATATTTCATATTCGTTTAATCCTTTATTAGCTATAGTTAAACCATATTCATCATTATGAATATTTACAAAAGCTTGCTGATGTTGTGCATTACAAGGATTTTCCCAAGCTTTATCTGGAATATTATTTCTTTTTGCAACTTCAAAAATAGAATCTGCATAATGATAATCAGAATTTATACCTGTTTCAAATAAAACTCTTATTCTATGGTCTAAAGCCTTATTATCAAAATTTGCAACTGCTTTTATTATAGAGCTACTTCTTTCAAAAATATATTTTACTTCTATTTCTTGGCTTATAAGCTCTTCTACTCTTTTAGATTTTCTATGCTTAAACTCTACTAAATCTTGTATTTCCTTATCTAATGTTTCGTTAGCTTTAGCAGGGACATTCATAGTATGCGTTACTTTAACTATAATTCTATAAGCCTCATCTTCTACTATCTCTATATTAGCATCTTTCCCCTTAGTAGTTATTGGAGTTTCATCTATTGGCTTAAAGTAAATATACTCGTTTCCTATATCTCCGCTATCTTCAAATACCCCAAGATTTGAAAAAGTTTTTTTGCTATTTTTATCAAATAAATTAAAACTACCGTCTTTATTAAAATCTATTTTATAAAAAGGTGTTTCTATTTTATTTTCTTCTTTTAGCATACTATTACCTTTTACAAAGCATTCTTCATTAGGTATAAGTGCAAAAGTAGCAAAACTAAATGGGTCTATAGCAGTTTCTAAAGTAACTTTAACTTTCTTAGCAATATAAGGGTCTCTAAATTTATCTTTTGGTAAATCATAATTAAAGCTATTTGCAATTACTTCTACCTTAGCATTTACCGGATTACCATCACTATCTATAACCTTATAACTAGGAAGATTTAGATTATTCATTTCTTTTACTATATCATTTAATTTACCTTCTTTAAAATACTTTTTAAATACTTCAAGTTCTACTTCAAATACTTCATATCTTCTATCTATATTAGTATTTGTTATCATAAATGGTATAGCATCTTTATTTATTTTTTCAAACTTACTAGTATTTATTTTAGTTTTTAAATAGTTAAGGCTTTCATCTATAATATGTCTTGCCACATTCTCTGCCTTTTCAAACCTAGTTACCATTTCTCTATGAACATCATCTATACTACAACCACAAATACTATCGTGTGGGTGATTTTCCATAAGAATTTTCCAGCCATAATTAAATAAATGGAATGGATACTCTTTACCATATTTATAAGCTAAAACTGCTAAAGGTTCTGCTATCTTCTCAAAAAGCATTTGACATTTAGCATTCATTTGTTTTATATATATCCTAGAAGATGCCGTATTAGCAAGAGTATACCAACCGTCTGTCTGTTGGCTTCTTAGCTCTCCTACTATAGTTGTCATATCTTCTTTTAGCTCTTTGTTTATAGCCTCTATATAATCGTTAAAATTAGAATGTATAAATTCTACATCTGGATATACTTTTTTAGCCATTTCTATAGCCTCTGATAAATCTGTTTGTACTGGCTGATGGTCGCAACCATTCATAAAAAGAAGATGGTCTGTGCTAGCATACTTTTCTGCTTCTGCTAATTTTCTTTCCCAATATTCCTTTGCCTCTTTTTCATCTATAGGTATATGTATACCATTACTATACCAATTAGCAAATAATATCCCTAAAACCTTAGAACCATCTTCAGACTGCCAGTACATTTCGGAATAAGGGGACTCGTATGTATCACTATCGCTTACTTCATTATTAAATCCAGTAGGTTTAACTCCGCGTCCAAAAACTGCCGTTGATATACCGGCCTTTTTTAACATCTGAGGAGCTTGCCCCATATTCCCAAAACTATCCGGAAAATATCCAACCTTACAAACTTCCCCAAATTCTCTAGCAAGCTTATGTCCTATTTGAAGATTTCTTACATTTGCTTCACTACTTGTTAAAAATTCATCTTGTAATATAAACCAAGGCCCTACATATATCCTTTTGTCTTGTATAAGTTTTTTAAGTCTTTCTCTATTTTCTGGTCTTACTTGCAAATAATCTTCTAAAAGCAAAGTCTGGCCGTCTAAATGAAAACTTTTATAATTTTCATCTTTTTCTAATGTATCTATTAATGTATCCATAAACTCTACAAGAAGCATATGGTGTTTTTCATAAGGTAAATACCATTCTCTGTCCCAATGGCTATGTGAAATTATATGTGCTTTCTTCATATTGTCCCCTCCATAAAATTAACATATATTTGTTTGAATTATATTATATGATATAGTAATTGTCAATATATCCATATATGTTTTAATTATATTTTTAGTGCATTTTTTATATGTTTGTTTTTGTCTTATTATATGATAAAAAAGGCTATAGATAATCTATAACCTTTTAAATATCAATCGCTATTTTCTCTCTATATTTATTACCATAATTTTGTACTATTTTCATAAGTATATTTTGATATTCTTTAAATTTACCTTGAGCCTTTTTTATAAGAGCTTTTTCAAAAAGTATCTCTAAATTATTAGGAGCTAAGCTCTGAGCTTTTGTTATAGATGCTTCTGCTCTTAAAAGATTATAATCTTGCCTATGATACCTTGCAAGATATAACCAAACCCTAAAATTATCTCTATTATAAAAATTTGCCTTTTCTATAGCTTTTATAGCAAGAGGTATGTTATTAAGTTTTTCATATAAACAACTTTTAGCAATTAATATATCAACATCATTATCAGACAAAACTTCTAAAGCTTGCTTAGCCATATCATATTTTTTTAAGTTTATAAAACAATCTGCAATATTTAAAAGCACCTTATCTTCTCTTTTATATAAAAATGCTCTTGAAAATCTAGCCCTAGCTTTGTCATATTCTTCATTTTTAAAGTATATCTGCCCCATATAATAGTTTCGCTCATATTCCATATTATTAAGCCTACTTATAAAATGAACAGCTTTTTTTACATCATTTTTTTCTATAAGAACCTCTATAATATTTAATACTACAGTTAGATTATTAGGAGCTAAATTTATAGCCTTTTTTAAATAAGATAAAGCAAAGTCATATTCTTTAAGCCTTATATAACATATAGCTATATTATTGTATAAAACATAGTTTGATATATCAAAATCTAAAGCATTTTTATAGCATTCTATTGCTTTTTCAAACATATTATCATAGAAAAATCTATCTGCCTTTATTTTATTTCGCTCTATTTGTCCTCGCTTTTCCCAGTTAAATAATTCTAAAGATATCTTTTCTATATCTTTAGTAGAATAAAAAGAATTTATTGTAAGAAACTCTATGCTTTTTTGATAAAAACTAGTTTGATTTTTTATCTGCTCTAGCTTATTTGCTATATCTAGGTCATCAAGTTCTGTCTTTACCCATTCTATAAAACTTGTTTCAAAAAAATCCGTGCTATATTCTTTAAACTGTGTATAAAAAAGATATATAGCCTCTTCTATAGAATAAATATTTATTCCGCTTAAAAGTCTATATGGTTTTATATCTTTATCTGTTGTAAGACTAAGCCTTATATTAGATACCATAATAACACCTTCTTTATAGTCTTATAAGCTCTGTTATACTTCTTGCTATATTGTCTAATATATCAAAAAACTTATCATTTAAATCATAATATTTTCCGTTTGGAACAGTAAGAGGGTCAAAAGATTTTAGACTTTCTTTATCTCTTCTAGCTACAACATAAGTAGTAACTTTAGCAAGCTTTAGCATATTACATATATCGTCTACGCTCTTACCACTTTTTGTAGGTACGTGTGGCGGTGCATCTGTTATAAGTATAAATATATTTTTGCTCCCCTCGTCTAAATCAGAATTTTCAAGAAGTTGTACCCCTGTTTCTAATACATCAAGAGAAGATTCTGGAATATCTCCTCCATATGTTCTTGGGATATTTTTAACTTGCTTTTTAAATTTTTCTACATCATCAGTAAAATTATATACGCTCGGTTTTTCTTTTTCGTTTAAATCTCCAAAACCAATAAGTCCAAGCTTAAATTTAGCCCCACGCTCACTAAGTATATTAGAAAACTCTATAGCCCTATCCTTTACACCGTTTATATAACTGTCCATACTTCCAGTTGTATCTATAAGAAATGTAACATTCACATTTTCATTACCTGTAGGTTTTATATTTTGTTTTTCTGGCTCTGCTATATGCTTACTTCTATCAAATTCTTTTCTTTTTATATTACCTGTATTTATATCTTTAAGATATACTTCAAATAGGTTATCTTCATTTATAGCATAAGTTATTTCTATTTGAGAAGAACCTTTAAGCCCATCTAATATAGCAGTACCTATATATTTTCTTTCATTCTCGTTCCCTTGTTCCCATTGATACACATCTACGGCAACAGTAGAAGCTCCGTTTGCGTTAGAAAATTTAGAATCAGAAAACTTACTAGGTATAGGACTTCCCATAGGTATAATAGGAATAAGCTTTCTTTCCATAGTATCAAGATTTACTATAGCTTCTGTCCCTAATATCTGCCTTGTTATTTGTCCTACCTTTACACTTCTGTTAGGAAGGTGTATAAGATAATTATATATAGCAGCTCCCATAGCCACGCTCTTAGCTGGGTCTGTAGCTCTATAAGGCTCTTTTATAAATCCTGCTACCATTCTTTTTACCATAGGTATAAGAGTAGAACCACCTACTAATATAACTTTAGATATTTCATCTGGCTCTTTACCAGCTCTTTTTAAAGCTTCTTCTAAGATTTCACGGCTTCTTTCTACATATTTTCTAATAATAGCTTCAAACTCTTCTCTAGTTATATCTATAGAAAGATTTTTAGGTACTCCATCTTGAATTAAAAGAGGATTTATTTTTATAGATACTTTAGAAGTACCAGAAAGTTTTTTCTTAGTTTGCTCTGCCTCTTGCTTTAGCTTTTGCATAACAGTTTTTCTATCTAAATCATTTAATATATCTATATCTATAGAAGATGCCTCTTTAAACTTTTCTTTCATAAATCTTATAAGCTCTTCATCAAAATCATCTCCGCCAAGGTTCATATCTCCAACGTCTGATAGTTCTTGAAAGATTTCTTCTCCATTTTCATCTATGCTAACCTTTAGCACGCAAGCATCAAATGTTCCTCCTCCTAAATCATATACAAGAAGAGTTTGTGCATATCCTTGCTTATATCCATATTCTATAGCAGCAGCTAGTGGCTCTGATAAAAGATATACATCTTTAAAGCCTGCTAATATACCCGCCTGCTTAGTAGCATATATCTGCCTATCATTAAAATACGCTGGGTGAGTAATAACAACTTCATCAAAAGTCATACCTGCTTGCTTTTCTGCGCAAGCCTTAAGTTTTTTAAGTATTTCAGAGCTAACCTCTTCTGGAGTTTTCTCTTCACCATTTATATTTATTTTTTCATCTGTTCCTATTTTTCTTTTTACAGATATAATAGTACTTTCTGGATAGATTATAGAGCCTAGCTTAGCCTCTGCCCCTACTATTATTTCTTCTCCTTCCATAAGAGGATAATTTACAACTGATGGCAATACTTCGTCTATCCCATCTATTTTAACTATTTCTACTGTATCATTCTTATCTCTATATATTGTAGCAACGGAATTCGTTGTCCCCAAATCTATTCCTAAATATGCCATATATTAGCCCTCCAAAACTGTTTTGTTAAACCTACTAGGGTCAAATTTCTCGCTATATCCTGATGGTTCATACTCTGTGCCATACCCCATATCTTTTACGCTCCCCTTTACAAGTCCTCCCTCTTCTTCTACCTGCAAAGTGATGCTAAGTCTTGTTTTTCCGCTAGGACGCTCTGGCAAATCTTTTATAAAAACTTCCCCTATAAGTTTACATTTTTCTATAGTATCTTCTTTGTTTATTCTTTCCATAATTTTTAGATTTAAGCTAGTCATATCCTCTTTTGTACTGCCCGATAGTGTAAACACTTGCTCTTTTTTAGCAAGAGCATAAGGAGTTCCTCTTCTTATCATAGTATAAAAAGATTTAGTCCCATTATTATCAAGCTCAAAGCCTATATCGTGAGGAACTGTAACTTCAAATTCTATAGACATTTTTTCACTTTCTATATCTGGAGAAGATAAAAGCCCCATTTTCATTGCTGCATAATAAGTAGCACCAAGGGATATATCAAGAGCTGGTTTTTCAGAAGAATATATCTTGCTTTCATTGTTAAATATACCTATTAGCATATCCTTAACCCAAGGCATCTGAGAAGAACCACCTTCAAGTAACACTCTATCTATATCATCTGGAGTTAAAGCACCGGTATAAACTTCTCTAAGAGCCTTTAACACAAGCTTTCTAGTTTCCTCTATAAAAGGGTGTATAATCTCTTCTAAATCTTCTCTGGACATTTGCTCTACAAAAGGGGGTATACAAAATGTAAAAGGTATTCTAAAAGATTTTACACCAGATAGCCTTTCTTTAGTTTCTCTAGCACGTGATATAAGCTCTACCATATTTTCTGGACTTAGCTCGTCTCTTTTTTGGCTAGATTTTTGCTCTATAAATTCAAAACATTTATTTAAAATTTGTTCATCTACATTATCTCCGCCGTGATAAGCTTTTCCACCTTCGCTTATAACTTGCAATTTTATGTGATTTTCATTTTTTTCTACAACATTAAATAAAGTTATATCTAAAGTTCCTCCACCAAAATCAAAAACCATAATTTTCTCGTCTTGATTTAATTGATGTCTAAAGTTATATGCAAGAGCCGCCGCCTTTGGTTCTTCTATAAGACAAATTAGCTTTTCAGATAAACCTGCTATCTCACAAGCTTTCATAGTAGCCTTTTTAGCAGCATCATCAAAATCATAAGGAACAGATACAACAAGCCCTGCTATTTCTGCCTTAGGATTTAGGCTTTTGCAATGTTCTACAAGCTCTACTAATATCTTAGCTGATATCTCTTCTGGTAAATACTCTTTTCCATCTATTTCTATAGTTTCATTTGTACCCATTTTTCTTTTTATAGAACGTATAGTAGTTTCTGGATATATCTTCATAGAACGAAAAGCTTCTTCTCCTATTACCCATTCTTCCTGCTCGCCCTCTTCTTTTCTATATTGTACTACAGATGGCATAGGTATTTTACCAAACCCATTGCTTATATCTATAGGTTCTGGCTCTTTTCCATTCCAATAGCTTATTACAGAATTAGTAGTCCCAAGGTCTATCCCTAATATATAATAATCTTCAGATACAGTTTTATTTTCTTCTATCTGCTTTTTATATTCTGTCCATTTCATATAACCACCTCTTTTTCTTTTGCTATAAATTTATATAAATTTCTCTTTTAAAACTTGTTTTAGGAAAAATTTCACCAAATCCAAAATCTTCAATTCTCAATATAAATTCTTTGTTAGATTTAAAATCTATTTCTAGTAAAAGTCTTATAGTCTTTATATCTCTTTCTAAAAATTCTTCTCCTAAATCTATACATATATTATTAATTATATTATAATCTTCGCTAGAATTTTTAATAGCTATACTAAATTCAATTTTTTTACTTTCTATAAGAAATACTTTTTTATCAAATTTTTGCCATATAAAGCTATTTTTATAAGCTAAAGGAACAAATACTTTTTCTTCTTCCTTTAGCATAAAAACCCCTATATCATGGCTTAGCTTTTCTAAATCTTCTATCTGAAGATTATCTTCTTTAATTATACCTATTTCTCTTGCACCTATAAGAACAGCACCATCAGATACTATTCTCTTAGCCTTTGTCTTAAAATTTTTGTCTAGACAAAACCTAGATTTTATATACCTATGTATAAAGTCTATTTCTATTCCGCCACCACAAAGTATAACATTTTTTATTTCTTTTTCTTTAAAATCTAAGTCTTCAAAAAGTTTATTAAAAAAACTATTTAGCTCTTTTTCCACATTTATCATTATGCTAAATAATTCATTTTTTGTAAGTATCTTTTGAAATGGTGGATAGTAAAAATTATAATATAGCTTAATATCAGAAATTATTTGCCTTTGAAATATAATATCAAATTGTTGATATACAAAAGTATCTAAATTTAGCCTTTCATAATCTGTAAGTTCTAGTTTTCCTGTCTCTTCTATAAACTTTTTTAATATCAAATCTTTGGTTTTGTTAAAAATTTTACCTTCTGCTATATCTTCTTTAAAACTTGCCTTTATACACTTTAGATTATTTCTATTTTTTATATCATATAAATTTGCTCTAACTTGCCTATTGCTATAATCTATAATAAGAGCTTTATCTCCTATCATATCATTTTGATAAAAGTAACTTTTTAATATACATTCTTTATCATTAGCTATACTAATTAAAAGCTCTTCTATTCCAAGTATACTAAATGCGTTTTGTATATCTTTTGTTATCTCATCATTGATATAAGACGATATAGATAAAACTATCCCTTCTATCTTAGCATTTGGATTTATATTTTTTATACTCTCTAATAAATATTCTATAAACTTGCTAAGTATATAAGATATAGATTTTTGCTTATTTTCTATATTAAAGGTTATATCTGTTCCTAGTTTTTCTACTATATTTTCTATTATAATTTCATTAGAAAATCCCCTATTTAATATGGCATATTCGCCAAAAACCCAGTCTTTAGTATCCATATTATAGGATAAAACAGTAGGTATACTTATTTTGCCATATCCCCCGCTTATATCTATAACTTCTAGGCTTTTTTTATCAAAATCCATATAAGAAACGACCGAAGAGTGATTTCCTAAATCTATCCCTATAATAAATTTATCTGCATCGTTCATAACTACCTCTTATTTAGCCGCTATAACAGTAGCTCTTTTTATAACACTGCCTTCTTTAGATTTAAAACCATAGTTTATAACTTTTATTATTTCTCCTTTTAAAAACTCTTCATTTTTTTCTGCTAATAACACCTCATGTTCCTTAGCACTAAATTTATCATGTGGTTTTGGTTTTATAACTTCTATGCCATTTTCTATAAGATTTTTTTCAATTTCTAAATTAATATTATCTATAAAGCCTACTAAATTTTTTAACTCACTTTTATCTCTTAGCCTAATTACAGAATAATATATTATTTCTTGAAATGTGCTTATCTCAAATAAAAGTGTATTTTTTATAAAATCATCTAGCTTTTTAAGACAAGGTATATATATTTTTTCCACTTCTTTTATAACAGTATCAAAATCTAGATTTTTTTCTATTTCTTCTAAATCTAAATTTTCTTTTAGCATCTGATAAATATTCTCAAGGTCAAAAGGTATAGATTTATCCTTCTTCAAATCATTTATTTTTTCTGCTAGCTTAACATAAGTGTTATTTTTTAAATCATCTATATCCTTTAATTTTTCCTGTATATTATCAACTTTTATAACAAGACTTTCATATATACCATCTATAATATTAGAGTTTTCTAAATCTTTATAATCTTCCTTTTTATCATTTATAAAACTTACTATACATTCAAAACTTTTTTTAGTCTCGTCTGCAAGATTTAAAGCATTTTCTATATCTTCTCTAAATACTTTAACTTTGTCTTCTTCTTGAGCTACCTTTTTATCCTTAAGCTTTAATATATATTTTTTTATTATATCTAAAATTTTATCCTTATCCCTATTTTCTATAAACTCTACATTTTTAAATATATCAAAAACCATATCTCTTATCTTAATATCATCTGCTTTAAAATCTATATTAAGACTAATATTTAGATTTTTTATTTTATTATTTAGTTCATCAAAACTTTTGCTTGTCTGTTGATATACTTCTACTATAGGTTCTAATAACTTATCTATTTTAAGCTTTTCTTCCTCGTTCTTGCATATTTTCTCAAGAGCTACTATTTGTAATTTTATTATAGATGATAAAATTTCTCTTTCTTCTTCTAATACATCATTAAAATAGCTTATTTCCTCTCTATTTTCCTTATCATTAAGAGCATTTAGACAGCTAATAAGATTTTGCTTATAAGCAGTTGTTATAAGCTCTATTACCTTATTTATAAAATTTTCCCTTATCATTATGCCATCTATATCTGTATATATAATATCAAGATTGCTAAGTTCATCTATACTTTTATATATCTTATCTATATATATGGCAGTTATATTTTTCTTTTCTGTATATATAGGATTAATATTAGCACCGCATTTATCAGAAAAAAATCTTATTTGACTTTCCAAAACAGAAGTTATCCCAGATAAATTTTTTAATACTTCATCATTAAATTTATATTTATTTTTTCTTATATTATCTAAAAATAAAATATATCTATCAATTATCATCTTATAAATATTAAATATTTCTTCATCAAAAAGAGCAAGGCTCTCGCTTTCAGATATATGTTTCATAAAACTAGATAAAACAAATCTTTTTATATTCTTATTATTAAAAAATAAATTTTTCTTAAGTGTAGATATATAGTCTTGCTTTAGATTGCTCTGCTCTATAAATATTTTTTTAAGCTCCATTTCTATGGTGGATTTAGACATAGTCTCCCCCCTTCAAAAATTAATATAACTCGTCTACAGAAAGCTCTGTTACTATACCGGCATCACTCATACTCTTAGCAGTAACTTTTAGCATATTATCTTGAGTTATAGTAAATATAACTTTTACTTTCTCTTGTCCTTTAAGTCCTTGAGGTATCCCTCTTAAAGAAGTTCCAGCAAGTCTTTTCATACCTTCATCCGTTACATACTGGATTTTTTCTTCATTTGGAGAAGTATTTTCATAAACTACAATAGCCATACTGCTAACATTATCAAAATTAGTAATAAGAGGCTCTTTAGCTTCTATTACAAGATTTTCTTTTGGTATATCCATACCCGCTTTCACTATTTCCATAAAGCGTCTACCTGCTATTTCAAGTCCTATAGGGTGAATAGTTTTTTCATTTACAGTAGGCCCTTTTACAGTAGGCATCATTATCATATTACAATAATGAGCCGCACCTTGAGATATGCTAAGAGCCGGACTAATTTTCGATTTAAAAGGTTCTTTTCCAAATTTTTCTTTTATCTTTTCGCTAACTATAGGCATAGAAGAGCTCCCACCTACTAGGAATATTTCGTCTATATCATCAGAATTTAGCTTAGCATTTTCTAAAGACTTATCAACACAAGCTATAGTCTTATCTATCATATCTATAACAGATTTACCTTCAAATTTTTCAAATATTTCTTCGCTATCATTTAGCTTATTTACTCTTTTATGATTTAAAAAATCTTCTCTTGTTATTTCCATATTTATATTAACAATTTTAGGTTCTTGGATAAATGGAGCTAATACTATTTTTGTAGATTTTGCTTGAGATAATCTTTCTTTTGCTTGATTTGCCATTTGAGCAAGACGCACAAGAGCTACTTTTTTCTGTCTTTTAGATACTCCATCATCAAGATTTTCATCAAATAAGTCTATTTCTCCATCTGTAAGTTTTTTAAATTCTTCATATATCATATCTATAAGAATTTTATCAACATCATTTCCCCCTAAATCGTTATCACCATAAGTGCTTAAAATAGAAATATTAGGTTCTTGATTTTCATCTAGCTTTATTTCTAATATACAAGCATCAAATGTTCCTCCCCCAAAATCATAAACTAATACTTTTTTATCTTTTCTTTCATTTACGGCATAGCTTATAGCGGCAGCTGCTGGCTCTAGTCTTAAATATATATTTTCTTCTTCAAAGCCTGCAAGTATAGCCGCCTCTTTAGTCATTTTCTTTTGTTTATCTGTAGAATTAGCCGGAACTGTAATAACACATCCAGAAAACTCGCCTGCCATATTTAGCTTTTCTCTTACATATTCATCTGCCATTCTCTTAAGATATCCCATTATCTCGCCTGCTATTTGCTCCGGTTTAAAGCTAAATTCTTTATCATCTACTACAATGTTTATATCCTCTTCTGTTCCTAAATATCTTTTTATAGATAATACTGTGCTTTGTGGATATATCATAGCCGCTTCTTTAGCTTGCACTCCAAATATTTTAGATAATTTATTCTCATCTTCTATGTCAGATTCAAATTGTATAGCAGTTGGGAATATATTGCTACCATCAATAGGTATAGTTTGCACTTGCCCATCTTTAAAATCAAATATACTAACAACAGAGTTTGTTGTACCAAAATCTATCCCTAAAAATAATCCTCTTTCTAAATCTAGTCCTAAAGTTCCCATTATATTTCCTCCTTGGCATTACAATAATTTTCCTTTTAGATTATATTCTTTTGATATAAGATTTTCTATAGCTTTATGTGCCTGATTATATTTACCATCATATGTGTATATATAAGCATTATTTATTTTAAAATATTCATCTTCATTATCAAATATCATATTTTTACTATTGGTTGTAAAATATTTTCTACTAACTATATTTTCTCCTTGGTTTACATTTTCTACAAAATAATATTCTATATCTTCTGTATAAAATACTGGCAAAGTAGCTATATGTATACCAAATTTAAAATATTTCATCTTTATTCTGTTAAATTCTGTTTCGTTCATATTTTTATAAAATAAGAAAACTTCACTATCAAAAGATGCATTATATATAAAAGGTTTGTTTTTATATAAATACGTCAATTTTATAAATTTGTCTTTATTATTTTCAAATATTTTAAAATTAATACTATCTTCTTCCATATTAGAAACAACTCTTTCTATTATAGAATATTTAGCATCTAAATTATAGTCTTGATTTATATATATATGAGCTAAAGCATACCCTATAAGATGATGATTTATTTCATTAAATATATATTCTAAAATATATACAAATTCATCACTAAATTTATAGTTTTCATTTATAGCTTCATAAATACAATAGTTTAAAAAATATTCTATATTTTCGTTTTCTATATCTTCTTTATACATTTTTATAAATATAAGTTCGCTCTCTAAATTTAGGTTATGTGTATATACTGTAAGATATAATATCTTTTCTTCTATCTCTTTTATATATATATTATTTTTTGCCAAAACTTTCCTAAGCTCTATAAACTCATTAAGGCTTCCCCTATACGTTTTAACAACTATATTTAATAAAATTTCATCTATCGTATAATTTAGAGTAAGTTGATATGCAAAATTAGCTAATTTTTTATAAAACATAGGCTCTTGGCTTATAGTTTTTATTGCATAATAAAGAGAAGCATCTTCTATAAGAGTTCTATGTTTTTTTATAATATCAAGACAGTTTTCATATTCTCTACAGAGTATATATGATTTTAAAATATTGTTTATATTTTTATTAGATATATAGTTTTCCCCTACTTTTTTATAATAAGCAGATGCAAGCTTATAATTTTTATTATCAAAGCTTAAATTCCCAAGCAATAATAAAATTCTCATCTTAAAATCAGAGCTTAACCTTTTCATATTAATGACTTGCTCTAATATCATAAGTCCTTCTTCATCTACATTTTTAACTTCCAGATAATATCTAGCTATATTTATAAGAACATAATTATCTCTATATCCATTTTTATAAAATCTATAAAAATATTTTCCATTTGTCCCCTCTATATTTTTACTTATCTTAATATCAGTTAATATTATTTCTTTTCTATCTTCATAAAAGGCATAATACTCAAATCTATTAGAGCTTACCTGTATATTACAAACCTTATTTACAACGCTATATTCTTTTACTCCATCTATAAGATAGTCTTTAACTAATATATATTTTACATTTTCATCTTCTATATATAAAGTATAAGAAAAGTTATACTTATATAAAATATTTAATATTTTCTTTTCCTCTATACTTTTATCTGGTAAAAATTCAAGCATAAATTTATATATAGAAAAAAAGTATTTTCCTTTCATATTCCTTTCAAGAAAGAAAAGACCATATTTTAAAATATTCTCTTTATTATGATAAACTAAATCTATATACTTTTTATCGCTAAGTATTATATAATATATAAATGGTAGAATATTAATATCTATTTTGTCATTTCTTAAAAACTTCTTTATAGGATATAAACCTATATCTGTAAAATTATTTTCAAAACAAGCTTTTATATAGTTATCATTTAGATTTGGTATTAAAAGTTGTCTATTTATAGCTTCTTTAAAGAAAAAGTAGTTGTATTTATTATGTATATTTTCCTTAAGATAAGCTTCACAAATTTTAAATAATATGAAATCAAAATTATATTCTTTATACAGTCTTTTATTGAAATTAAATTCTCTAGCATTAATATCTATATTTATTTCATATCTTGATATAGATTTTTCAATATTTATCCCATTATATATACCCCATTTTATATATCTTTTAAAATCTTCTCTATCACAAGATATAAACTTAGCATTTTTTTCAAAAAGTTTATAATATAAAATATTTCTCCAAGAATTATTTATTCTCACATTTTTTATATTAGCAAAGCTTGTTCTATCTAAAGTATCTATTTCAAGCTTTAAATATAAAATATATAAATCTATTTCCTCACTATAATTTTTAGCTTTTATACCTTCTAAAAGTTTTATATATTTTAAAACTCCTAATTCAGATTCTTTATCTTTTTTTATCAGAGCTTGTAAGAACAAATAAAAATTATATTTTTTTATATCATTATTTTTCAGATACTTTTTGTATTTACCAATAGCATTATTTAAAAATTCTATTCTAGATTTATCTTTTATTTGTATACTGAAAAAAAATATAGCTAATAAAATATCTAAATCAGATTTATTTATATTTAAATATTCTAAACATACATTAAAAGCCTTTCTTAAATATTCTTCATTATCAAAACATAAAAATCCTAAAAAATATTTATTTAAAAGAACTTGCAATCTAAGTTTTGTTTTTTTATTTTTATACTGGCTCTCAAGATTACATATATTTCTTTCTATAAGCTTCATAAAACACCTCTAAATCAAGCTATTTCCAATGTATATAGCTTTTTCTATTCTATAAGGTTCATCTCTTAAAATAGCTTTTATTAATATCCCGCTTTCTATATTTGGCTTTCTTGTAAACTCCATTTGAGCTTTTAAAAACCCGGATAACTTTATATCAAATTCTATTTCTAACATATCCTTTATAAGATATATTTCTTGCTTAAAATTTACAAAAGTATCCTTAGATATTATCTCTATTTCTATATCATTTGTTGTATTATTTATTATTTTAAGAATCCCCTTATCTACAGTACTAAAATATTGTCTTTCTAAAATAATTTCAATAGGGCTTTTTTCAATAATTTCTATTATAATATCTTCTTTAGCCTTATCAAACCTTATTTTTTTTCTTTCATAAGGCTTTGTTATTTTAGACTTATCTATATAAAATTTTAAATAACAATTTTTATTATTATCAAAATCTTTACTTGTTATTTTCTGCTTTTCCATCTCTATAAAGTCAGCATTTATGGGCATTATTATCTTATCTTCAAAATATCCATCACCTATTAGTTTTATAGGTATGATAGCTTCTAGCTTTTCATTTTCTGATAAAATATATTTAAAACTAAACTTTTTTTGTAAAATTTCTATTTTTGCCTTTTGCTTTTGCCTACAAAGTATAAAAAAGTTATCTATAGCTCTTTGCTTATTACTATCTTGCAATAATTCTTCTACTATATCTATATGTTTAAAGTTTATTCTCTTAAGCCATATTATAAAGTCATATGAATAAAATATTTTAATTGCTGATAAATAATTTTTTAAATAATATTGATAAAATTCTTTTATATCATAAATTTTCTCATCTTCACAAACCAAAAACTCAAAGTTTGAAATAGTAATATAAAGAGGTATAAGCTTTTCTCCTCCATTTGATATTATATTTATGTAGCTTTTTATAAACTCTCCATTTGAATATACAGAAGATGCTAAACTATATTTTATACTTATTTCATTTCCAAAAAATTTATGTTTTTCTAATACTATACATTCTGTACCAGATAATATTTCTCCTTCTAAAATTCCTCCCCCAATATTTGTTATATTTATAATACCTTCTGTTTTATCATTCATATTTATAGCTATTTTTTCTATATCTATTTTTATTATAGGCAAGGGCTGTTCTAAAAAGTTATTAAAATCCATTTATACCACCTACTATTTTTTTCTATATTCTATTATATAAGATTTTATCAATTCTAGCAATGTTTTATATAAATAATTGTTGAAATAAACAAAGTTTTATTTTAATATATAGATACTAGATTATATATCTAGGTTTTAATATAATAATTAATTTCAAACAAAGGAGGAAATTTATGATAAATCACGGAGGTGACTTAGATGCTATTTCTAAAAAATATAATATAAAAAAAGATACCCTAATAGACTTTAGCGGAAATATAGGGCCTCTATGTATATCAGAAGATATAAAAAATATTATAATAAATAACATAGATGCTATAAAAACTTATCCTGATAAAACATATGAAAATTTAAAAAATGCAATATGTTCTTATTGTCTTTGTGATAAAGAAGATATAAATGTTGGTAATGGCGCTACAGAGCTTATATCTTTATTTATAAAAGCTTATAATCCTAAAAAGGCTCTTATACTTTCTCCTTCTTACCTGGAATACGAAAAAGAGCTTAAAAATATAAATTGTAAAATAAGCTTCTTTCCCTTAAAAGAAGAAGAAGATTTTATCCCAAATATAGACCTTTTAATAAAAAGTTTAAAAGATATCGAGCTTGTTATAATATGTAATCCAAATAATCCAACCGGTTATTCTATAAAAAATAATGATATAAAAAGAATATTAGATAATTGCAAATTTCTTATGGTAGATGAAACATATGCCGAATTTGAAAATAATTCTTGTATACCTCTTACAAAAGAATATCAAAATCTTTTCGTAATAAGAGGTACTTCTAAATTTTTTGGAGTACCTGGGATAAGACTTGGATATTGTATTTGTAAAAATAAAGAAATAAACGATAAAATTTTAAAATTAAAAGATTTATGGAGTGTAAATTCTTTTGCAAACATTATAGGTATACATTTATTTAATAATAAAGACTTTATCTACAAAACTAAGCATATAATAAATACACAAAAACAAATGTTTTATTCCGAACTTTCTAATATTAAAACTATAAAATTATATAAGTCAAATTCAAATTTTATCCTTTGTAAAATTTTAGATAAAAGTATAAATTCTAGTATGCTATTTGAAAAGCTAATAAAACAAAATATTATAATAAGAGATGCTAAAGATTTTGCACTTCTAAATGATAAATTTTTTAGATTTTGTATATTAGAAGAAGATAATAATAAAAAACTTATAAAAGAATTAAAAAATATATTTGAATAGAGGAAATTAATATGAAAGATATAAAATTAGATACACCAAATTTAACTATGGAAGAAGCTATAATAGAGGCTAAAAGATGCCTAAATTGTAAAAGACCTTTATGTAAAAATGGTTGTCCTATACAAAATGATATACCAGAATTTATAAAAGCATTTTTGGAAGAAGATTTTGCTAAAGCATTTGATATACTTTCAAATAAAACAAATCTTCCAGCTGTTTGTGGAAAAATCTGTGACCATCAAAGACAATGTCAAGGAAGTTGTGTTTTAGGAATAAAAGGCAAACCTGTAAATATAGGTAAAATAGAAAACTTTATAGCAAATTATGCTTATGAAAATAATCTAATAGCTTATGATAAAAAGGAAAATATAGATAAAAAAGTGGCTATAATAGGTTCTGGACCTGCTGGACTTAGCTGTGCTTACATATTAGCAAAAGAAGGAGTTACTGTTGATATATACGAAATGGAAGACAAAGCAGGTGGACTTTTGTCTTATGGCATACCAAGATTTAGATTAGATGATGTTACAGTAGCTCGTGAGCTTGAAAAGCTAAAAAATTTAGGTGTAACATTTTTAACAAACAAAACTTTTAATAAAGATTTCACTATAAATAGTCTTAAAGAAGATGGCTATAGTGCAATTTTTATATCTATAGGTGCTAATTCTGAAAAATCTATAAATATAGAAGGTGAAAGCTTAGAAGGAGTTATTCACGCAAATAAATTTTTAGTAGACTTTGCAAAAGGTAAGGATACATCTATAAATAATGATGATGTCGTATTAGTTATCGGGGGTGGTAATGTGTCTATGGATAGCTCTAGAACTGCAAAATTACTTACTGATAATGTAACTGTTGTATATAGAAGAACAGAAAAAGAAATGCCAGCATCAAAAGAAGAATATGAAGAGGCCTTAAAAGATGGTGTAAACTTTATGTTTAGATATTCTCCTATAGAATTTATTGGAGAAGGAAATAAACTAACCGGACTAAAAGTAAAAAATTTAGACACCGAAGAAATTTCTATATTACCTTGTTCTATAGTTCTTACTGCTATAGGCTCTAGTACTAATATTCCAGATAACTCTATAAACTTAAACGACAAATTTTTAATAAATACAGATGAATCTGGCATGACAAATCTAGAAGGAGTATTCTCTGCTGGAGATGTAGTTTCTGGTCCTAATAATGTAGTATCTTCTATGAGAGATGCTAGAAAAGTTGCTCTTAATATTTTAGAATATTTAAAGAATAATTAATTAATTTTTGATAATACTAAATCTGGAGGTGTTTTTATGGCTAAAGCGGGTATGAAGCGTCCGGATAAAAATATAAGTACAGAAAGTAATAAAAAAAATCATTCTAAAAAAGCTCCTACTGTTCCAGAAATTCAAAATAAAACAAAATAAAATTTTAGTACTAAAATATAAAAAGCTATAGATTAATTATCTATAGCTTTTTAAGTTGTTAAAATTTTCTATCCCATACAAATAGAACAAGGCTCATAATATTTTTTTGCTTCTGATGATCTCATTTTAGTAATATCATTTTTTCCTTTAATATATCGACAATTTATATAATGGTATTTCTTACTCTTACGTGTTATATAAACGTACTTTTGATTATTATTAATATTTTGTGTTGTTGTTTGACTTATTTTTTGTGTTGTTTGTGTTGTTGCTTGTGTTGTTGTTTCTGTATTAATAGATTTTACTAAAGATATTGTTTTTGTAGATGAATTGTACTCTGTATGATATCCAAAACTATTGCTTATAAATCTTAATGGTACATATATAGTTCCATCTAAAATTATAGGTTGCATATTCCCATCTATATCTACACTATTCTCTTTACCATTTTTTACTATAATAGCATTATTTGTATTCGGACTTACTTTTAAAGTAATATTATTATTTGATACTATACTTGTTTTAGGTTTTTTATCATAATCTATCTTAAATCCTAACTTTTCTCCAAGCTCTCTTATAGGTAAATATGCTATATCTTTATGTAATAAAACACCATCTTTTAAAATTAGCTCTTTGTTATCCAAAATTATTTTAAAACTGTCAGATTTTGTATAATCACTTTTTTCTAGCTGATTTTGTATTTCATTCAAACTATATTCATTTATACTAGCAAAAATACTTGTGTAAAATATTGAAGTAAATAAAATAACACTAAAAATAATCTTTCTCATATAAGCCCTCCATATTTTATAAATTTTTATCTATATTTTATTACATTTTTTTACTTTTTTCAATATATTAGTTTGTTTATTTATTACACATTATTTGTAATATTTATCATTTTTTGTAAATTTGAACAACCTGTAATATTTATATTATTTTTTCATATATTAAAATTAGATAAATATAAAGGAGTTTTTATGGGTAAATCACTTATTATAAAGGGGGCTTTAATCTTAACCTTAGCCAATATTATAACAAGGGTTTTAGGGTTTATTTATAGAATATATATGTCTAACTTAATAGGAGCAGAGGGTATGGGACTATATTCCCTTATTATGCCTATATATATGCTTGCTTGGAGCTTATCTTCTTCTGGTTTTTCCACAACTATCTCTAAGCTTGTAGCAGAATATAATTGTAAAAATCAAATGGGTAATATAAAACGTATTTTATCTATATGTATAATATTATCCTCTAGTATAGCTTGCCTTTTTGGAATTACAATTTATATTTTTTCAGATTATATAGCATTAAATATATTAAAAAATGAAAACACTTTACTTTCTTTACATATTATGTGTATAAGTTTTCCTTTTATGGCTATAGGCTCTTGTATAAGAGGATACTTTTTAGGTATGCAAGAGGCTAAAATTCCTGCTATAAGTCAAGTTTTAGAACAATTAGCTAGAATGATAAGTATATATTTTCTTTCTGGGCTTTTTATACCTTTAGGACTTTCATACGCTTGTGGTGTTGGAGTTATAGGTATGTGTATTGGAGAAATTTTTTCCTTTCTATATGTGCTTATGGTTTATAATACAAGAGTTACAAAAAACATAAAACCTAATATATCTACTATAAAATCTACATATTTAATATTAGCTATGACACTTCCTCTTACTGCAAATCGTGTTTTAGGTTCTTTACTAAGCAGTATAGAAAATATATTAATTCCTATAAAGCTAGCAGAATTTGGGTATTCTTCTAGCGAATCTATGGCTTTATATGGACAACTAGAAGGTATGGCTATGCCTCTTATTATGTTTCCTTCTTCTTTGCTTACTTCTCTTGCTATAGCTATAGTACCTGCTATATCAGAAGCATTAGCTAAAAAAAATCTTATTTCTATAAAAAATACAATTTCTAAAACTTTTCTTATTACTTCTTTTATAGGAATAGGAAGTGCGGGAGTTTTTATAACATTTTGTAACCAACTAGGACTTACTATATATTCTCAAACAGATATAGGCTGGCAACTTTTTTATCTTGGATTTTTATGTCCTTTTATATACTATAATGTTGTGCTATCTGGCATATTAAATGGACTAGGCGAACAAATGTTAATATTTAAAAATTGTCTATTAGCTTCAGTAATAAATATAAGTATCATATATTTTTTAATACCAAAATATGGACTTATAGCTTTTATAGTTGGTTGTTTTATAAGTCTAGTTTTAGTTAATAGCATTTCTCTAATTAGATTAAAAAAAAGGCTTAGTTTTAATATAGATATTTTAAATTCTATAGTAAAACCTTGCCTTTGTATATTTATAAGTTCGTTTATATCAAGATTTATTTATAATTTTATTCTTTCTTATACTGGTAATATTTTAGCTTTAATTATATCTTTAGCCTTTTTAGGTCTTTCTTATCTTATTTTACTTATTTTGTCTGGTGCCATTAACAAAAACATATTAAAAATTAAATAAACTATAAATAAAAAGGGGGAGCTAACTCCCCCTATGTATAAAGATTTAAAGCTTGTTATTATTTAGCATAATCTATGGCTCTTGTTTCTCTTATAAGATTAACTTTTATTTGGCCTGGATACTCTAATTCCTCTTCTATTTTCTTAGATATCTCCCTAGCTAAAAGAACAAGAGAATCATCATCTATTTTTTCTGGTGAAATCATCACCCTAAGTTCTCTCCCTGCTTGAATAGCAAAAGATTTTTCTACTGCATCAAAGCTATCTGCTATACTTTCTAAATTTTGTAATCTTTTTATGTAAGTTTCTAAGGTTTCTCTTCTAGCACCAGGTCTTGCTGCTGATATTGCATCAGCTGCTTGTACAAGAACTGCTATAAGAGAAGTAGGCTCTTTATCACCGTGATGTGATTCTATGGAGTTTATAATAATGCTATTTTCTTTATATTTTTTACATATACTAGCTCCAAGCTCTACGTGTGAACCTTCTTGGTCATAATCTACTGCCTTACCTATATCATGTAAAAGTCCTGCTCTTTTTGCCATATTAACATCAACACCAAGTTCTGATGCCATAAGTCCTGTAAGATGAGCAACCTCTAAAGAATGTTTTAAAACGTTTTGTCCATAACTTGTTCTAAATTTCATTTTACCAAGTAGTTTTATAATTTCCGGATGAATACCGTGTATTCCAAGCTCAAAGCAAGCACTCTCTCCTTCTTCTCTTATCATAACGTCTACTTCTTTTTTAGCTTTTTCTACCATTTCTTCTATCTTAGCTGGATGCACTCTTCCGTCTAAAATTAGCTTTTCTAAAGCAATTCTAGCAATTTCTCTTTTCATAGGGTCAAAACCAGATAAAATAACAGCTTCTGGAGTATCATCAATTATTATATCGATACCAGTTAAAGATTCTATAGCTCTTATATTTCTTCCTTCACGCCCTATTATCCTGCCTTTCATATCATCATTAGGAAGGGAAACAACAGATACTGTACTTTCTGTAACATGGTCTACTGCACATTTTTGGATAGCCATACCTATTATTTGTTTTGCCTTTTTTTCTGCCTCTTGTTTTAGGTTAAGTTCCATATCCTTTATGCGAAGAGCTTTTTCGTGAATAAGCTCATCATCTAATGTGGATAATAAAAAGTCTTTAGCTTCATCTATAGTAAAACCAGATATACGCTCTAGCTCTTCCATCTTCTTAGCTACTATTTCTTCTATTTTTTCTTCTTCCTTTTGTAGTTTAATAAGCTTTTCTTGGTGTAATTCTTCTTTTCTTTCTAAGTTATGGCTTTTTTTGTCTAAGACTTCTTCTTTTTGAATAAGTCTTCTTTCAAATTTAAGCATTTCTTGTTTGCGTTCTTTACATTCTTTTTCTATTTCGTTTTTAATTTTTAGGCTTTCTTCTTTGGCTTCTAAAAGAATTTCTTTTTTCTTACCTTCTGCCTCTTTTTTTGCGTTTATAAGTATATTTTCAGCTTCTTTTTCTGCAGAGCCAATAGTTGCTTCACAAACTCTCTTTCTAACTATCATCCCTACAAAACAGCCTATAACTAAAGTTATAACACTGCTAACCAATGTTGCTATTATGTAAAACACCTCCAAAAGATTATTTAGATTATCTATCATAAAGTTTATTTTAGTTAAAAATTATAAAGATACCCTATTTATATTTTATCTTTTTTAAATAAACTTGTCAAGGTATTAAACTCATTAAATATATTGTATAAATATTAAATTTTATTTATATAAATTGTTTATAAATTTCTTGAAAAATGAATAGTATAAACTTAAAGTTCTTAATATATCCTATATATATTAACCAAATTATACATATTTTTCTATATAAAAATAATCAAATCTATATGTTTTTATTATGTTTAATTCTATCTTTTTATTTAATTCTTTTTCAATATTTCTTATATTTAATTTATTTTCTAAATAATTTATTATTATTTCTGAGGCATATACATAAACTTTATTATATATAGTACTATTAAATATGCTTATTATTTGATTTTTTATATTATTAGCTACATATATTTCATTTTTAACTACTCCACTTCCAAGACAAGTAGGACAAGGCATAGTTATCATCTCCAAAAGGGACTTAGAAGATTTTTTTCTAGTTATTTGCAATATTCCAAGTTCATTAACTGGATATATAACTATAGGCATTCTATCTTCTTTGGCTAATTTCTTCATATAAAGCTCAAGCTCTTTTCGCCTTTCTATATCTTTCATATCTATAAGATCTATAAGTATCATTCCAGATATATTCCTTAGCCTTATCTCTTTTGCTATTTTCTCTAATGCTTCTTTATTTGTCTTAAATATCATATCTTCTAAATTTTTAGCTATATTCTTTCCGCTATTTACATCTATTATAGTAAAAGCTTCTACACAATCTATAACTAAAAATCCCCCACTTTTTAGCCATATTTTATTACTAATAGCTTTTTCTATTTTACTTTCTATACTATAAGCTTCAAATATAGGCAAGCTATCTTCGTATAAAATAATATTTTCAAATACACCTTTTAATACTTCTAGCTTATTTTTATTATTAATTATAATTTTATCTTCATCTTTTAAAATATCTATTATCAATTTCTCTATTTCTGTATTACTAGAAAATACAAGACTTGGAGCTTTTATATATTCAAAACTATCAAGTAGCTTTTTCCCCTTTTCTATAAGTTCTAATATTTCATTTTTTATTTCATCTAAACTTGCTATATTACAATTTGTCCTAAATATAATGCCATAACCTTGTGGTAATGTTTCTTTAGCAAATTCTTTTAGCTCTTCTCTTTTTTCTGCTTCTTCTATCTTTTTAGATATACCTATATTCTCTTCATTTAAAAGAATTACTACATATTTACCAGTCAAGCTAACATTTGTAGTAACGCTAGCTCCTTTTATTCTTGTGCCTTCTTTATCTATCTGAACTAGTAAATCTTGTCCTTCCTTTAAATTTAAAATATATTTACCATTATTTTCATTATATTTATATAAACTTTTTTGTTTTTTATCTGTAAGAGCCAAAAAAGCATTTTTATCATATCCAAGGTCTAGAAAAGCAAATTTTTTAGGTATAATCTTTTTTACTTTAGCTACAAATATATCTCCTACCTTAAAGTTTTGATTTTCTTGTATTATTATTTCCTTAAGCTCTCCATCTTCTAAAAGTCCTGCTCTATCATATTCTAAACTACTATCTATAACTAGTGTTTTCATATTTCACCTTATTTACATTCATCTAATTTTATCTTATTACCATCAAATAGCTCCATTCTTTTATATAATATTTTATACTTATCATATGGAAGATTTAAAAAGTTATATATGCTATTTATAAGTACCTCTGGCTTAAGATTTTTAGCACTCCCTGTAGATATAGTAGCTAAAAGCTCCTTATCATTTGATATTTTTAAATCTAAAATATCTTCTTTTATATCAACTGTTTTTAAAACTTCTTTACCACGTTTTTTGCTTATTTTTTCTACTAAAATTTCATCTTGAGCCAAAAACTTTTCTATATCTTCTTTGCTTATACTTTTGTCTAAAGTTATTTTATAATCTCCACTTTCTACTATTGAAGCTCCAGATTTTTGCCCTTCTTCCATTTCAACAACATTTAATATTTCCATACCTATTGGCATAGTTTTATTTAGTCTAGTCTTTATTTCTTCTGGCTCTAATTTGCTATCTAGCTGAATATCTAAATATTCTGCTACACTTTCCATACCAAGAGGTAATGGTATAGCAAATCCCATTAACTGATGAGGATTAAACCCTTTAGAATAAGCTATAGGAAGCTTAGCTCTTTTTATAGCCCTTTGGAATATATTAAGAACATCTAAATGCCCTACGTATTTTATCTTCCCTATCTTAGAAAATCTTATTCTATATTTATTCAAAACAAACACCTCCCCCAAAAGCTTTAGCTCCACACATACTACAATTTTGTCTACAATTTGGAGTTACTACTTCTTTTTTAGCTCTTTCCATCTCTTCTATAAAAAATCTCTTAGATACGCCTATATATATATGATCCCAAGGTAATATCTCATCATAGCTTCTTTGTCTATTAGCATAAAATTCTCTAGAAAGTCCTGTTTGCTCTAAAGCTTTAAGCCAAGCATCATATTTAAAACATTCTGTCCAGCCGTCAAATTTAGCTCCATTTTTCCAAGCATTATATATAAGCTTAGCCACTTTTCTATCCCCTCTTGCTAATATACCCTCTATAGAGCTAACGGAAGGCTCGTGATAGTTTACTTTAACTTGCTTTCTTTCGTTGCTATCTTTTAAAAGATATTGCTTTCTTAAAAATTCTTCGCAAGTATCTTGAGTCGACCATTGAAAAGGAGTAAAAGCTTTAGGAACAAAACAAGATGAACTAACAGTAACAGACACTCCCCTATTTCTTTTTTCTTTAGGTAACTCATAAAACTTGTCCACTATATCAGATGCTAATTTAGCTATTCCTTTTATATCATCATCTGTTTCTGTAGGAAGTCCAACCATAAAATACAGTTTTACTCTATCCCAACCACCTTCAAATGCCATCTTACTACCTCTTAATATTTCTTCTTCTGTTATTCCTTTATTTATAACATCTCTAAGTCTTTGAGTACCTGCTTCTGGAGCAAATGTAAGGCTAGATTTTCTAACACCTTGTACCTTTTGCATAAGGTCTAAAGAAAAAGCGTCTATTCTAAGAGATGGTAAAGCTATATTAACCTTATCATCTTTAAACTGTTCTAATAATTCTTCGGATATATCCCTAAATGCCGTATAATCTGCTGTACTAAGACTAGTTAAAGATATTTCTTCGTGTCCAGAAGTATCCACAAGATTTCTAGATTTAGTTAATACGCTTTGTGGAGTTTTTTCTCTAACTGGGCGATATACATAACCTGCTTGACAAAATCTACACCCTCTTATACACCCTCTAAATACTTCAAGACTAACTCTATCGTGAATTACGTCTATAAGAGGAACTAATTGTTTATCTGGATAAAATACCTTATCCATATCTTTTACTATAACTTTTTTTATCTTTTTAGGTGCTTTATCTATTATAGGTTTAAATTCTTCTATTTCTCCGTTTTCTTTATAGCTTACCTCATAATACTTAGGAATATATATACCGTCCATTTCAAGTAATCTTTGATAAAAGTCTTCTTTTGTTTTTCCTTCTTTTTTCATATTTTTATATATATCAAAGATTTCATCATAATTAACCTCACCTTCACCTATATAAAATATATCTACTATATCTGCTAAAGGTTCTGGATTATAAGCACAAGGACCTCCTGCTATTATTATAGGTTCATCTTCTGTTCTATCTTTGCTCCATATAGATATACCGGCTAAATCTAACATATTTATTATATTAGTATAAGTCATCTCATATTGCAAAGTAAAACCTACAAAATCAAAATCTTTTATGCTATCCCCTGTTTCTAAGGAAAATAAAGGAATGTTATTTTCTCTTAGCTTTTCTTCCATATCAAGCCAAGGTGCAAAAACTCTCTCACAATAAATATCATCTCTTCTATTCATAAAAAAATATAAAATTTGTAGTCCAAGATAGCTCATCCCAACTTCATAAGTATCTGGAAAACAAAAAGCAAATCTTATATCTACATCTTTAGGATCTTTTACCACCATATTAATTTCATTACCTATGTATCTTGCGGGCTTTTCAACCTGCATAAGTATTTCATCTATCATACTTCTCCTCCATAAATGTATTTTTATTTTTTAGCTTTACATAAATATCATATATTTTACCATTAAGACCATAGTTTTGTATATATTCTAAAAGATTTTTTTCTTCTATACAAAAACCTATCTTGCCATAATTAGCAACATTTATAATTATATAATAATCTATGCTAAGTATCAATACTATATCTTTTATGAGAAAATTTTTATCAACTAGAACGTTACGTATCTTTAATATTTTATCTTTTTCATAATTTTGCTTATTTTTTATAAGTTTATAAAAATAATATAAATATTGATTTTTGCTATTTTTTACAAAATAAAAACCAAGACACAAAAGACTTATATTATAGGGATATAAAATAATCTGAATAAATCCCATAAAAAATATAAAATAACTTAAAGTTTTACCTATTTTATTTATTATAATACTGGCTTTTAAATCACCTATAAAATAACCTAATAAATAAAGAATTATTCTTCCTCCATCTAAAGGATAAATAGGTAAACAATTAAAAAATGCAATTGATAAATTTATTTTTCCTATCAACTGCATCTTATCGCTAGTATAAATAAGACTAAACCCAAAAATTATAAGGTTTAGTACTATTCCTGCTATACTTATATTTATACGTTTATGTAAACTTTGTTTTTCTATATTTTCTATATGTGCTATTTGTCCTAGAGGACTTATTGTTATTTTTTTTATTCTAAGTCCATATCTTTTAGCTACAACTATATGTGCCAATTCGTGTAAAAATACAAATAATACAGAATATAAAAAATAATCTACTACTCTAAAAATAACACATAAAATAATAATAAAATAAAAACTAGGGCTTATCTCTATAAATTTTAATTTTTTCATACTTCCCCCTCTAGATAACTAGCTACTTTAAAAGATACAAATTCTAATGGATTTATATATTCTCCATCTTTAAATATTGTATAATGTAGATGATATCCTGTTGAAAGCCCTGTATTTCCAACAAGAGCTATTTTTTCTCCTTGTTTTATATTTTTTCCTTCTTCTACTAAAATTTTATTTAAATGTGCATACATTATGTTATATCCATCATTTGTTTTATATTCTAAATAATTTCCATAAGTTTTAGATACTCCAACTTTTTCTACTACTCCAGATTTTACACAAAATACTTCAGAATCTTCCTTTGCTCCTATATCTAGTCCATTATGAAATTCCTCTTTATCTAATATAGGGTTTTTCCTTTTCCCAAAATATCCCGTTATTATGCCATCTTCTAAAGGATTTATCCATATTTCTCCTGCCCCAAGCATAGCCTCATTTTGCTTGAGGCTATCTATTTTTTTGGCTTATTTCCTATTTCTTCTTCCATATCTTTTATAGTCTTTTCATCTATAGTAACACTTTCATCTTTTGTAAAATTTGTTATCTTTTTTAAAACAGTTTCTATTTCATCTGGCAAATAAGTTGATATAGCTTCCTTAGCTTGTTCTAAAAGCTCTGGTTTTGTATTATTTACAAAATATATCCCCACAAATAATAAACATCCTAAAAGAAATACTGTTCCTAAAAAACTAGATTTATTTCTTTCCTCTTCAAACCTTTGACTATTAGCTCTATAATCTCTCCTATATGTCTGTTTTTTATAATTATCTCTATATGTATTATATGTTCTATCTTGTTTTCTATTATATGTATTGCTCCTACTGGTCTTTATATTTTTTAAAGAATTATTAGATAATTTTTTATAAAAATCCCGTCTATTATTCAAAAAAACACCTTCTTTATTATTTATTCTTTTATAAAATATATTATGTCCATAAACAACTTATTACAAATATTGTACAAGATAAAAAGGCTAGATTTTGCATAAAACAAAATCTAGCCTTTTTCTATCTAGGTAAAAACATAAGACAAATAATAAATAAAAATGATAATAAATATAATATTTTATTAAGATTTTTTCCTTTTCCTAAAAATATATGAATAGCCACATAAGATAATACACCAAATGCAATACCTACTAAAATACTATTTGTTAGTGGCATTAATATAACTGTAAAAAATGCCGGAACTGCCTCATCTATGTTTTCAAAATCTATATGCTTCATAAGACTCATCATAAGCACTCCTGCTATTATAAGAGTTGTAGCTGTAGCAGCAGATGGAACTAATGCTACAAGAGGTGAAAAAAATGTAGTTATTAAAAATAAAATTCCTGTTACTACTGCCGTAAGTCCAGTTCTTCCCCCTTCTATTATACCTGCTGTACTTTCTATATATGTAGATACAGTAACACTTCCTATAGTAGCTCCAATAGATGTTGTAACAGCATCTATTTCTAAGATTTCTGGTATTCCTTTTTTCTTTATCTTCTCTTTACTTTTTTCCATAAAGTTATCTGCAACTATAAGCATAGCCATAGTTTCAAATATATTCATAATACATATAGAAAAAAGTACAACTAAAATCATCATACCTGTTTCAAAAATGGATTTTGTATTACTAAAATCTATAAGCCCGGCAAAATCTACATTTAAAAATACTTGTTGAATATTTATCTCACTAGATAAATCTATATGCTTTAAAGCCACAAGTCCTAAAGGTATAGCTAAAAATATACATACTATCTTACCTATAAAAATAGAACCATGTATATTCTTTTTATGTAATATAGCTATTAATATTACACCAAATAAAGCAAGAAGAGCAGTTTTAGTATCTTTGCTTCCTATATTTGCAATATCAAACAAATTAGTATTTATAGTATATTCATTTATTATATGAGCTTTAATAAGTCCTTGGTATGCTATAAATAACCCTATCCCACAACTAACGGCATATTTAAGATTAGTAGGTATAGCTCTATGAATTTTCTTTTCCATTCCTAAAATGGCCAAAATAAAAAATATTACACCAGATATAAAAACTATAGCCAAAGCCTGCGAATAACTATATCCAAAACTTTCACATACGGTATATGCTACAAAAGTAGCTATAGCAAGACTTGGCCCTTGTACAAAAGGTAAATTAGTAAGATACCCCATTATTATAGAGCCAAGCCCAGCAGATATGAAGGCTGCCGCAGTAAGTGCTACAAACATTTCATTAGCAGTTAATCCATTAGATAATACATAATTTTGAATAAATGTACCATCTATAGAAATAATATCGGCAAAAGAATTCATCAAAACTTCTGGTACAAGCATAACAAGATATATCATAGTAAAATAATTTGTTATTCCTGCTAATACTTCTGTCTTTATCCTAGAATTATGCTCTTTAATTTTAAACTTTGTATTAAGGTATTGCTTTAATTTTTCTATACGTATTCCCCCTATAATTTAATACTATTTTTTATATGATTTTTAAACATATTAATTATATAATCATAATCTAAAAGACAACTATCATCTAAATTTAAAGAAATATTTTCCTTTAAAATTCTATTTTTTATAGATTTTTCATCTTCTCCTAATATATCTTTTTCTATATGCTTACCTTTAAATAATAAAAAACATTTTAAGTCAATCTCTGTTATATTATTATTTTTTATCTTAATAAGTGTATCTTCTAAATATGGATTACTTTCAAGATTTGCAAAATATATATCATCTTTTATATTTTCAAAAATTTGTTTATACATTTGATTTGTTTCTTTTTCTGTACCATGGCAAATATAAAGAGTATTTGTTTTGCTATTATTTTCAATAAAATTTTTTATGTTTTCTATATCTTCACTAGAGCTTAATAAGGGTTTCCCAAGCCTAATACTTTTAAATTTATCTTTATTTTCTAGTAAAATTGTTTTAGCTTTTTCAAACTCTTTTCCATCTACTGTAAATAATGGCTGCGCTATAACTTCTGTTATCCCTTTTTCATATATATGGTTTAAAGTATCTAATATGCTAAATCCATACTTGAAAATAAAATATTTGCTTACAAAACTATAAAATACTTCTATATCATCAAAATCTTTTAGCAAATTTTCTTTTATTCTATTTATATATTTATCTATATTTCTATTTCCAAAACATATAAGTAAAATAGCTTTTTTCATAAAACCCCTCCCTTTTATTATTTAAATTTTATAATATCATTTTTTATTTATATTTTCAAGTTTTATATAAACAATTTTTAGGAATATTTTATATAAAAGTTTTAAGTTAAAAAATTAATCATTAGTTTAATTATATAAAAAAAGAACACAGATTTTAACTATGTTCACAAAAATGATAAATATTTTTGTTTAATATTATCTTATCTTTAATTGATATTCTTGAATTCCAGAACTAAATTTCAATATTAAAGGTGCTTTTTTATTAGTTTTAACTTCCTCTGGAACAGAAATTAAATAATGTATAGTTTTTGTTTGTAAAGGAGAAATACTCTCTAAGTTAGAATATCCAAAACCCAAATTATCATCTTCTACAGTTGAAAATGCACTATAAATATATCCATTATTATAATCAGCTTTTATATTAAGCAAATCATCACAAGAAATAGAAGCTTTACTTAAATTTTTAATACTAGTTACAATATGAATATATACTTGTCCATCTTCTGCTTTATAATAATTATAATATCTATTTGTTTTAGATGGATATACTTCTTTTTTAAATTCTACAGATTTAACTATTACTTCCTTTAAAAGAATTTCTTTCATTTCTCCAATTTTTAGAATTTTATTTTCTCGAACCTTTTTTTCAAGATCTTGTTGTATTTTTTTATATTTTTCCTCTTTTAAAGTCATAGTTTCACTAAAATTATGTAAAATTTTACCATTAGAATATAAATATTCTCCACCTGTAAGTTTTATCCCTAAAAGATCTCCTTTTTCACAATAAGCTATTAATTCAGAACCATTTACAAGCTTTATTCGATATCCTTCTTCAGTCCCATTTGTTATTTCAAAGTTTGATTTTTCATAAGTAAAACCCCCTTTTAATATTTCATCATAATTTGTACTAATTATTGAACTAGTATTTATGCCCATTTTATTAAAAATATCTTCAATTTCTTGCGGTTTATTAGATAAATTCATTACTTCTATTAGTTGTTTTGTTTCACTTATTATCTCCCTACTAAGAAATATTCCTAAAAATAAAACTAACGGAATAATACTAACTAGAACTATCGTTTTTGTTTTATATTTTTGTTTAATAAAATATATTCTAGGTAATTTTATAATCCAAATTAAATCACTTATAAAAAGATACAAAATAATAGCACATACTAACATATAATATAAATAAAAGTCTTTAGGAATAAAATCTGTAAATAAAACCATAAAAAAATCTAATGTTATATATAATAAACCTCGTAAAGTTCTCTTATTATAAAAATCATGTATACCAAATAAACTAGTATAAGGTATTAAAAACAACAATATTGTTATCCATCTTTTTCTTATAAATTTTGTACTATATGTAATATGACCTTCTTCATTAATACTATTAATTGTATTTATTATATTAACTTTATTTTCTGATTTAATATTATTATTTTCTTGTAACTTATAACCACACTCAGAACAAAATTTTTGATCTCTTTTAACTTCGTTTCCACAATTTTTACAAAACATAATCTCAACTCCTTTCCCACTAAAATATACCATAATATACTATTATTGTAAACATTTTTTTAATATTAAATATATAAAAAAGAACATAGATAAAATCTATGTTCTTTAAAATGAGTGATTATTATTTTCCGTAGTAAACTTTTAAGAAGATGTCTTTCATTTCGCTCATAAGAGGATATCTTGGATTAGCACCTGTACATTGATCGTCAAATGCATCTTCTACCATTTGGTCAAGGCTATCAAGGAATACTTTTTCATCAATACCATATTCTTTAATAGAATTTTTGATACCAACTTTAGCTTTAAGTTCATCTATTGCTTTAATAAGATTTTCTACTTTTTCTTTATTATTATTACCTTTAAGTCCTAAGAAATCTGCAACTTCTGCATATCTTTCAATAGCTTTAGGATATTCATATTGAGCAAATGTACCCATTTTAGTAGGTGCTTCAGAAGAGTTAAATCTAATAACTTCTGTAATTAATAAGGCATTAGCAACACCATGTGGTAAGTGATGGTATCCACCAAGTTTATGAGCCATAGAGTGACAAATACCAAGGAATGAGTTAGCAAAAGCCATACCTGCTAATGTAGAAGCATCTGCCATTTTAACTCTGGCAACAACATCTGTTTCACCTTGTTCAAAAGCACGTGGAAGATATTCAAAAATATTTTTAAGTGATTTTAAAGCAAGTCCGTCAGTATAGTCAGTAGCTAAGATAGATGCATAAGCTTCTAAAGCGTGAGTTAAAGCATCTATACCAGAAGCAGCTGTTAAACCTTTTGGTTGGCTCATCATAAGATCTGCGTCTATAATAGCCATATTTGGTAATAATTCATAGTCTGCTAAAGGATATTTAGTTCCTGTTGTTTCATCTGTGATAACGGCAAAAGGAGTAACCTCAGAACCTGTACCAGAAGATGTAGGAACAGCTATAAAGTAAGCTTTTTCGCCCATTTTAGGGAATTCATATATACGTTTTCTTATATCCATAAAACGCATAGCCATATTTAAGAAGTCTACTTCTGGGTGTTCATACATAACCCACATAATTTTTGCAGCGTCCATAGCAGAACCACCACCAACAGCTATAATGCAATCTGGTTCAAAAGCTTTCATAGCTTCAGCACCAGCTTTAGCACAAGCAAGAGTTGGGTCTGGCTCAACCTCAAAGAATGTAGTATGAGTTATACCCATAGCATCAAGTTTATCTGTAATTCTTTTTGTAGTTCCAGATTTGAATAAGAATGAGTCTGTAACAATGAATGCTCTTTTCTTACCTAAAACAGATTTTAATTCATCAAGAGCAACTGGTAAACAACCTTTTTTGAAGTAAACTTTTTGTGGAGTTCTAAACCAAAGCATATTTTCTCTCCTTTCAGCAACTACTTTAGTATTTATAAGATGTTTTACACCAACGTTTTCAGAAACAGAGTTTCCACCCCAAGTACCACAACCAAGAGTTAAAGAAGGAGCTAAATCAAAGTTGTAGATATCACCTATACCACCGTGAGTTGAAGGAGTATTTACAACTATACGGCCTGTTTTCATCATTTGTCTAAATTTATCTAATCTTTCTTTTCCTACTAAAGTATCTATGAATATAGAAGATGTATGTCCATATCCACCATCTTTAACAAGAGTGTCTGCTTTTTCTAAAGCTTCATCAAATGTTTTAAATTTATACATAGCTAAAACTGGAGATAATTTTTCGTGAGCAAAAGGTTCTGATATATCTACAGAGCTAACTTCACCTATTAATATTTTTGTTTCTTTAGGAACTTTTATTCCTGCCATTTCTGCTATTTTATAAGCTGGTTGACCAACTATATCAGCATTTAAAGCACAAGCATTACCTTTTTTAATTAAGATAGTATCTTTTACTTTTTGAATTTCATTTTCTTTAAGTACATAACAACCTCTGTCTATAAACTCTTGTTTAACTTCTTTGTAGATTTTTTCGCTAACTATAACAGATTGTTCAGAAGCACAAATCATACCATTATCAAAAGTTTTAGAATGGATAACAGAGTTTACTGCAAGTTTAACATTAGCAGTTTCATCAAATATAGAAGGTACATTACCAGCACCAACACCAAGAGCTGGTTTTCCAGAAGAGTAAGCAGATTTAACCATACCAGGACCACCAGTAGCTAAGATTATATCTGCATCTGCCATAACTTGATTTGTAAGCTCTAAAGATGGTTCATCTATCCAGCCTATTATTCCTTCTGGAGCACCCGCTTCTACTGCTGCTTGTAAAACAATTTTAGCTGCTTCTATAGTAGCATTTTTAGCACGTGGATGTGGGCTTATAATTATAGCATTTCTAGTTTTTAATGCTAATAAAGTTTTGAAGATAGCAGTTGATGTAGGGTTTGTTGTAGGGATAACTGCTGCTATTGTTCCGATAGGCTCTGCTATAACTGTTGTACCATAAGATGGATTTTCTTGTAATACTCCACAAGTTTTAACATCTTTATATTTGTTGTAGATATATTCTGAAGCAAAGTGGTTTTTGATAACCTTATCTTCTACTATACCCATACCAGTTTCTTGAACTGCTAATTTAGCAAGATAAATTCTTTGTTTATTAGCTGCTAAAGCTGCCGCTTTAAATATTTTATCTACTTGTTCTTGAGTATATGTTGAAAACTTAATTTGAGCTTGTTTTAGCTCTTCCATTCTTGCTTTTAAAGTTTCACTGCTATTTACTACAGTTAGGTTTTGTTTCTTAGCCATAATATATCCTCCTAATATATATATATATAGTATGTAATACTCGAAATTTAAAGAATTGATTGTTAAATAACTGATACTATATTGTTATTTATTTAACAAGTTCATTATATTACATTGTTATTTATTTGTCAATCATTTTATACTAAATAATTAAAGTATTTATATCTAATACATAATACATACTAATATATTACTAAATTTTATAATTATAACCTAATTATATATTTAAAATATATCAAAATATTTGCTATACTTAAATATTATCTAAATCTTCCCTTGTATACTTAAATATTAGCCTCCCCTCTGGTAATAATTTAAACTTACCATTTATAAGAAAAGTTACATTTTGAATATTTTCAAAATCAAAACAAGTATATAAAATTTGTTTTATAAGATTTATCTCATAATGATTACCTCCATAATTTTCTATATTTTCATTAAAATTTATAAATAAATTATTATTTATAAGCTTTACATTTAAAACTTTTGTTCCCTCTGGAATATAATTTATTTTATCTTGTGTGTTATACAATAATGTATTTAGCATAAGCTTTATTTTTTCTTCTTCCATAACCTCTCCTAAAATAAAATATTCTTTATATAATAATTTCTCTTCTTCTGTTTTTTCTAAAAAATATATCTTGTGCATATCTTTTGCAAAAATCTCTGTTGTATTTGAAACAATAATAAAAATCATACTGGCAAAAATAAGAAATCTTTTCATAAATATTCCACCTCTATAATAATTTTATTTAAAAAAATATCTATCTTCAATATATTTTAAATACAAAATTATTTACAAAATTTCTAACTTTTAATATATTTTTACATAATATATCTTTTTTTCCTAAAAAATTAAGTATTTGAAATATAGTAAAATTTAGGTTATAATAAAAATCTATAAAAATTAATAATTTATTTATAAAAGGAGGACTTATGCAAAACTTTATTGAAATTATCAAAGCTATTTTTCTTGGCATAGTAGAGGGCATCACAGAATGGTTACCTATAAGTAGTACTGGGCATATGATTTTGTTTGAACAATTTATAAAACTTAATCTGTCGTCCCAGTTTAAAGAAATGTTTTTTGTAGTTATTCAGCTAGGTGCTATATTAGCAGTTATGCTTGTATATTTTAAAAAACTAAATCCCTTTTCAAAATCAAAAACTAAAAGTCAGAAAAAACAAACTTATATATTATGGTACAAGGTTATCTTAGCTTGTATACCTGCTGGTGTTATAGGCTTGCTTTTTGATGACCAGATCGACGCTCTTTTTTATAATTATCAAACAGTAGCTACTATGCTTATTGTATATGGTGTCCTATTTATATATATAGAAAATGCTCATAAAAATAAATCATTTAAAATAAATAGTCTAAATGCTCTTACATATAAAACAGCATTTATGATAGGACTATTTCAAGTTTTAGCTCTTGTTCCAGGAACATCACGTTCTGGTGCTACCATAATAGGAGCTATGCTAATAGGTACATCTAGAATGGTGGCTACAGAATTTACATTCTTTTTAGCTATACCAGTTATGTTTGGAGCTAGTGCTCTTAAAATTCTTAAATTTGGATTTAACTGGCAACCTATAGAAATCCAAGTTATGCTTGTTGGTATGATTGTTTCTTTTATAGTATCAGTATTTGCAATAAAGTTTTTAGTTAGCTATATAAAAACTAATAACTTTAAAGCTTTTGGATATTATAGAATAGGACTTGGTATAATAGTTATAGCATATTTTTTAATCACAAGTTTTTCATAATATTATAATTTTTTTCAAACTGGGAAAAATAAGTTTATAAATTTTATTAATGTTAGGAGTTATAAAATGAAAAAATTTAGCTTATTTTTCTTAGTTTTTTTTATTGCTATAAATTTTAATATAAATGTTTTTGCCTCTGATGAGCCTAAAGTAGAAGCTAAGGGAAGCATACTTATAGACTATAATACTGGGCGAGTTTTGTGGGGCAAAGAAGAAAATATGCCACTTGCTATGGCAAGTACTACAAAGATAATGACAGCTATTTTAGCTATAGAAAATGGTAATCTTGAAGATATAGTAAAAATAGGTAAAAATCCTCCAAAAGCTCCACCTGTTAAAATGAAACTAAAGGTAAATGAAGAAATAAGATTAAAAGACTTATTATATGCCCTTATGTTAGAATCTGCCAACGACTCTGCCGTAGCTATAGCAGAACATATAGGAGGCTCTGTAGAAAATTTTTGCAATATGATGACACAAAAGGCAAAAGAGCTAGGCGCTAAAGATACGGTATTTCAAACACCTAATGGGCTAGATGGAGAAAACCATCATTCTACGGCATATGATATGGCTATAATAGCAAGATATGCCCTTTCAAATAATACTTTTAAAGATATAATAAATACAAAAAATGTAAGCTTTAAGACAAATCTTTCAAGCTATAATTTAGTAAATAAAAATAGACTATTATCAGAATTTTCTGGAGGAAATGGTGTAAAAACTGGGTATACTGGAAAAGCCGGACATTGTTTTGTAGGCTCTGCCACTAGAGATGATATGACTTTGATATCTGTTGTTCTTGGAAGTGGCTGGGGAGATAAAGGAAAGGCTCAAAAATGGATAGATACTAAAGCTATATTAAACTATGGATTTGAAAACTTTAAATATGAAAAAATATTAAGTAAAGAAGATTGTAAAGAAAGCATAAAAGTAATAAAAGGAGATAAAGAATCTATAGCTTTATATTTTGAAGAAGACGTTATTTTGCCTATATCAGATGAAGAAAAAGACAAAATAGATATAAAACTAGAATATCAAGAAAATATAGAAGCTCCAATCTATAAAAATCAAAAAGTAGGAGTATGTAAAATATATATAAATGATAAATTAGAAAAAGAAATAAATATCTTAACAAAAGAACAAAGTTCTAAACAAACATTTAAAGCATATATGGATAAAATATTAAAAAATTGGGCTAATATTATAAAATAAATTTCTTTGAAACCTTATATTTTATATGTTAATATATATAAGTGTGGAAGGAGATTTAGTATGATAGATAAAATAAAAAATTTAGTAGATACATTAAATAATGCTAGAAAAGCATATTATAGTCAAAGCTTTGAGATTATGTCTGATTTTGAATACGATAAACTATATGATGAGCTAGTATCTTTAGAAAGTCAAACTGGTATAATACTTTCAAATAGCCCTACTCAAGAAGTGGGCTATAAAGTTTTGTCCCAGCTAAAAAAAGTAAAGCACGACGAAAAAATGCTATCCTTAGATAAAACTAAAGATATAGCCAAACTAATAAGCTTTTTAGGCGATAAAGTAGGAATGCTTTCTTTTAAACTAGATGGACTTACTATAGTATTAAAATATAAAAATGGTAAGTTAGATAGTGCTGTAACACGTGGAAATGGAGAAATAGGAGAAGATATAACGCATAATTTTAAGGTTTTTGAAAATGTCCCTCTTTCTATTCCATTTGAAGATGAGCTTATAATACGTGGAGAAGCAGTTATATCCTTTGAAAATTTTGAAAAAATAAATGAAAATCTAGATATAAAAGATAGATATAAAAATCCTAGAAATCTTTGTAGCGGAAGTGTCAGACAGTTAAATAATGAAATTACAAAAGAAAGAAAAGTTAATTTTTTAGCTTTTTCTCTAGTAAAATGTTCTAAAGAATTTAAGCTAAAATCTAGCCAACTAGACTTTTTAGAAAGCCTTGGCTTTGACACAGTAGATAGAAAAATTGTATCTAAAGATAATCTAAAAGATAGCGTATTAGAATTTGAAAAAAATATAGAAAATAATAAATTTGCAACAGATGGATTAGTACTTACTTTTGATGATATAGAATATAGTAAAAGCCTTGGTAATACTTCTAAATTCCCTAAAGATTCTATAGCTTTTAAATGGGCCGATGATTTAGAAACTACTACATTACTAGAAGCAGAATGGAACACATCTAGGACTGGGCTTATAAATCCTGTGGCGATATTTGAACCTGTAGAACTAGAAGGAACTACTGTAAATAGAGCAAGTCTTCATAATGTAAGCATAATAAAAAATCTTAAGCTTGGAATTGGAGATACCATAAAAGTATATAAAGCTAATATGATTATTCCACAAATAGCAGAAAATTTAACTAAAAGTGATAATCTAGAAATACCTAAAACTTGCCCTGCTTGTAATCATAATGCCGAAATAATAAAAATAAGAGATGGCCTAGCTTTAAAATGTACAAATCCATATTGTATAGCAAAAATTATAAATTCTATAGTACACTATGTATCTAGAGACGCTATGAATGTAGAAGATTTTTCTAAAGCAACTATAGAAAAATTTATAAACGAAGGATTTATAAAAAATTTTTATGATATATATAATTTAGAAAAATATAAAGAACAAATAATATCTATGCAAGGCTTTGGGGAAAGATCTTATCAAAATCTTATAAACTCTATACAAAAATCTAAAACTACAAAATTAGCTAATTTTATTTACGCTCTTGGGATAGAAAATATTGGGCTTAGTAATGCAAAGCTTTTATCTAAAACCTTTGGTTCTATAGATAATATAAAAAATGCATCTTTAAATGATATACTTGCTATAGACGGTTTTGGGGAAATTATGGCTTCTTCTGTTAAGTCTTATTTTGAAAACACAGAAAATATAAGCCTTATAAATAAAATATTACCTCTATTAAATTTTGAAGATAATTTATATTCTTCATCTGAAAGTAAGTCTACAAATACACCTATAAATGATAAGATTTTTGTAATAACTGGTAGCCTTAAACATTTTAAAAATAGAAAAGAATTAGTAGAAAAAATAGAAAGCTTAAATGGAAAAGTAGCATCTTCTATATCTAAAAATACAAGTTATCTTATAAATAATGATAAAAATTCTACTTCTTCAAAAAATAAAAAAGCAAAAGAGCTTAATATACCTATTATATCTGAACAAGACTTTTTAGATTTAATAAAATAATTATTTTGTCCTAATATATTATATTTATATTGGGACTTTTTTATTTTGTCTTTTTTATTTTGTCTAAAATTTTTTTTATATTTTATGTATATTTTTTAATTTAGAAGAATAGATATATTAAAGGTTACAATCCTAAAATTATTTAAGTTACTGGAAGGAGAAATTTTTAATGCAAACAGATTTAAGACAAAACAATATAATAACACTCATAGGAAAGATAGTATCAGATTATACATTCTCACACGAAATGTACGGCGAAGCTTTTTATAGTTTTAAAATAGAAACTTCAAGACTTAGTGAAAATATAGATATATTACCTGTAACAGTATCGGAAAGGCTTATAGATAAAGAAAACTTTAAAATAGGAGCATTAATAGAAATAGAAGGACAAATTCGTTCTTATAATAATATAGTAGATGGTAAAAATCATCTTGTTTTAACAGTTTTTGCCAAAAATATAAATCTTAACTTAGATTCTAATAAAAATCCAAATCAAGTTACGCTAAATGGCTTTATATGCAAAAAACCGGTATATAGAAAAACACCTTTTGGAAGAGAAATTGCTGATATATTGCTTGCGGTTAATCGTTCATATAATAAATCAGACTATATCCCTTGTATAATATGGGGAAGAAATGCAAAATTTGCTAATACCTTAGAAGTTGGTAATAATATTAAAATTCGTGGACGTATGCAAAGTAGAAACTACCAAAAGAAACTTGAAAATGGCGAAATTTTAGAAAAAGTAGCATATGAAATAAGTGTGTCTAAATTAGAAGTTTTAGAAATAGAAGAAAATAAAGACGCAGTATAATACATAAAAGGATAGAGCATCTGCCCTATCCTTATTTTAATTTTATAAAATTTAATATTTATCTTTAATAATAAAAAATAAAATAGCAAATGGCATTAGTATTAAATATGTATAATTAGACAAATTTTCAGAAATTCGTCCTAAAAAACACATTATAAATGTTAGTATAAAAAATTTTTTTCAAATTATCTCCTCATTTCTTTATATTTTACAAAAACCTTAAAATAAATTTTATTATTTTAACACTAAAACCTTAAACTATTTTTATCTTCTATTTATTTTTATAAAATTTTTTAATATCTTTATATAAAATAGAATTTATAATTATATAAGATATAAAAGTAATAATAAGTAATATTAGACTTATATTACTTATAGATAAATACTTACCTAATAAAAATACTATAAAATAAGATATTATACCACCTAAAGATATTCTAAGACTTTTATAGATAATACTGTAGAACGTATATTAGAACTTATACAAGATTGAAATATCTCATATTTTATAGGTGCAAAAAGTGAAAAACAAATAGTGCTTAATATATAAAATATAGGTATAAAAAATATATTTGTCCCTAAATACATAAGTATAGCAAAAATAACTTTTAATATAGAAAAAATCATATAAACCTTAAGCTTATTCATATTTTTAAAATAGCTATGAATAAAATATCCCAAGATAGATGATATAAAAAATTGTATTGCTATAATAATACCTATAATCTTTATATTAACTCCTAAATTACTAAGAAATGTCGAATAAAAATCTTCTATATTTATAAATGAAATAGCAGTTACTAAGTCTATTAATAAAAAACAAATTAAAAACTTTTGTTCAAAAATTGTATTTATAGCCGTTTTAAAAACTTTATCTTGTTCTTTTACTTTAGTTTCTTTTATCATAATAGCTATTATAAATACAACTATAAGCACCACTATATCCAATATAACTATTATATTATAATCTAAAAGCCCTATTACAAAGCCTCCTAATATGCTTGATATCCCTATTCCAAAATAGAAAAATATTCTTTCTAAGGAATTTAACCTTATCAGTTTATCTTCATCTATAGAATTTACAAAAATAGCTTCAAAGCTACCAGAAATAAAGGTATCCCCTAGACCTTTTATAAAAAAACTAATAAATACAAGGCTTTTAAAATTTAATAACAACATTATAAGGGATAACATTTGTAAAATAGTTCCTATAATAACACTTAGTTTCTTACTATATTTATCGGCTACAATTCCTGTCGGTATTTCAAATATAAATTTAGTGGCTTGATATATAAACAATACCAAGCCTATATTTGATAAGCTAAAAGAAAAAGCTTCTTTCAAATATAAATTTATATATGTTGATATAAATGATATACTAGATAATAAAATGTATATAAGATATAGTATAATATTTCTTCTATTATTGAAATTTAACTCCTCCTTAAATTAAATCTGGCGTATTAAAATAATGTTCTCTACAAGTTGATATATAATAGGAGCTACTTTGCTTTGTATCTCCTATTACAACTGCATTTCCTGTTTTAGATTCTCTAACTGGCTTATCATTTTGTATAAGAAGGTTCATAGTAGCTTTTTTATTACAAAAATGACATACACTTTTAACCTCTTGTATACTATCAGCAAAATATAACAAGGCTTTAGTCCCCTCAAAAAGCTCGCCTTTTATATAACTATTTTTTAAACCATAGCATATAACTGGAATTTTCAACGTATCTACTACTAAGACAAGATTTTCTACTTGGGCTTTTGTCATAAATTGTGCCTCATCTATAAGCAAACAATCTAATTTAACTTCCTTTTGCTCTTTATAAACAATATCATATAAATCTTCATCATCATTAAAACAATAACAAGAATGCTTATAATCAAGCGCCCTACTTTCTATAAATCCCTCTTTAGTCCTAGTATCTATATTAGGACGCATACATAAAACGTTTTTACCTTGTTGCTCATATTTATGCACCGTCATAAGCAAATCGGCAGATTTAGAAGCGTCCATAGTGCCATATTTAAAATATAATTTAGCCATAATTCCCCCTATTTTTCTTCCGTGCTAGCATTTAAAGTTTGCTCTATAATATTAATCATTGTTTCTTTAGGTAAAGCCCCTTGTATATAGCCAAAAATTCTTCCTTCTTTATCTATCATATATGTAGTAGGAAAAGAATTTATATAATAATTATAAAATACCTCGCCTGTTTCATCAAATAATATAGGAAAAGTATATCCATTTTCTTCTATAAACTGTAGTATTTTTTCTTTTGGCTCATCATTATTAAAAGGATATTCTTCAGATTTAGGATTAGCAACTCCAAGTATAACAACCTCTTCTTTATTAAGCCCATATTCTTTATAAATATTTTCTATATGTGGCATTTCTATCTTACAAGGATTGCACCAAGTAGCCCAAAAGTTTAAAAATACTACCTTTCCTTTATAGTCAGATAAAGTATGCTCATTACCATATTGGTCTTTTAAAGTAAAATCATATGCTGGTGGATTTTTATCTATTATAGTGTTATCTTCTGTTTGTTCTGTAGTTTGTTCTGTAGTTTGCTCTGTAACAGCTTCTGTTGTAGTTTCTTTATTTTGAGTAGGCTTTTTAGATTTTTTATTAAAACTACCTACCATTGTTATAACACCTATAATTATAAGTATAATCCCGCTCAATTTTACTGTATAGTTTATTAATTTTTGATTTTGATTAAAAAAGTTTAAAACACTTGTTGTAAATAATCCAAGTAAAATAAAAGGTATAACAAACCCTAAAGAATATAACACTATAAGTATATTCCCAAGCACTGCATCTTTAGAGCTAGAAGCAAGTATTAATACGCTAGATAAGCTAGGTCCAACACAAGGTGTCCACCCAAAGCTAAAAGTAAACCCCATAACAAAAGCTACTAACGGATTTATATTCTTATCTGAAATTTCAAAATTTAACTTTTTCTCTTGTTGTAAAAAACTTAGTTTAAATATACCTAGTTGAAAAAGTCCTAATAAAATTATTATTATTGCGCTTATTCTAGTAAAAATAGTTTGATATTTATTAAAAAATTGTCCCACAAAACTAAAAGATAGCCCAAGAATAAAAAATGTAGCACATATACCAAATATAAAACATATAGTATGTAAAAATACAGTCTTTTTATTATAAATTATTGTTCCATCTTCTGTTATATTTTTAGTTCCACCTGCTAAATATGATATGTAAATAGGTATAAGGGGCAAAATACAAGGAGATAAAAAAGAAATTATACCTTCTAAAAATACAAGAATAAAATTTATATGATTTAACTCTAAATTATTAAGCATTTTTACCTCCTATAATTTTTTTAAAATTTTTTCTATATAGCTTTTTTCTTTTAATCCAGATATTTTTTTAATAAGCTTTCCATCTTTTATAATAACCATACTAGGAACAGACATAATACCAAATTTTATAGCTATATCTTGGTTATCTTCTATATAAACAGTCCCTATAGTTATATTTTCATTTTCGCTTTCTATTTCTTCTAAAATAGCTTTTAGTATAACACAAGGAACACAAGCTTTTGTAGCAAAATCTAAAATTAATATTTTATCTGTTTTTAAAGCTTCCTGATAATTATCAGTTGTTATTATCATATATTCCCTCCTATACTATATCATCAATTTTCATATTAGCATAAGCGTTTAAATCAAGATTTGCAAAATTTTTATTTAGATATTCATAATATCCAACGCACCCTATCATACCGGCATTATCAGTACAAAGCTTAAGACTTGGTACACAAAGATAAATATTCTCTTTTTCACAAGCTTTTTTTATGTTATCTCTTAAAAAAGAGTTAGCAGAAACTCCACCAGCTAAAGCTAAAGTTTTTATATTATAGTCCTTACAAACTTTTATAGTTTTATAAACTAATACATCAGATACTGCTTGTTGAAAAGAAGCACATAAATCTTCTTTTTTAAATTCCGTATTAGTCATCTTAGCCTTATTTACAAAATTTAAAACTGAAGACTTTAAACCACTAAAGCTAAAATTATAATCATTACTATCTAGCATAACTCTTGGCAAATCTATTATAGGCTTACCTTCTTTAGCAAGTTTATCTATCTGCGGGCCTCCAGGATAGCTAAGCCCTATAGTCCTTGCTACTTTATCAAAAGCCTCTCCACAAGCATCATCTTTTGTTTTACCAAGTATTTTAAATTTTCCATAATCTTCTACTAAGACTATATGTGTATGCCCTCCTGATATTACAAGGCTTATAAAAGGTGGCTTAAGATTTTTATCTTCTATAAAATTAGCATATATATGCCCTTGTATATGATGAACCGGAATAAGAGGTTTTTTAAGCGTATAAGCAAGAGCCTTAGCATAGCTAAGCCCTACTAGCAAAGCTCCTATAAGCCCTGGAGCATATGTTACTGCTATTGCATCTATATCCAAAAAGCTTTTTCCTGCTTCGCTAAGAGCCTCATCTACTACTAAATCTATAATTTCTATATGTTTTCTTGATGCAATCTCTGGAACAACTCCACCAAAAACTTTATGTATATCTATCTGTGATGAAATTACATTTGATAATAAAGTTTTGCCATTTAAAACAACAGATGCCGAGGTTTCATCACAAGAGCTTTCTATAGCTAAAATTAAAATATCTTTATTTGCTTCCATAATTTCTCCTCCTTACATATTTTGATATCATATTATATCATATCATAATATTAAAATCAAAAAATATTAGTTAATTTTGGTTTTTAAAATTAATATTTACATTTCTTGCTTGACATAAATGTTAAACTATGATATTATACTTAAGAATAATTTTTCATTTAAGAAGAAGCTCTACTTCTCACCTTACGGTCTTTTGCTTTAAGGTTAGTTTTTTTCATATTTTATGCCTTGTGCATTTTATGGATTTAAGTAGGAGCATTTTTGCTCTTTTTTATTTTTCAATTTTAGGAGGTGCTCGCAATTAACGAGTTAATGATTAACGAACAAATTAAAGACAAAGAAATTAGAGTTATTAGTGATGATGGAGAACAACTTGGGATTATGTCATCTAGAGAAGCTCTTGCTATCGCCGATGAAAGAAATCTTGACCTTGTTAAAATCTCACCTAACGCTAAACCGCCTGTCTGCAAAATTATGAACTATAGCAAATTTAAGTTCGACAAAGCTAAAAAAGAAAAGGAAGCTCGTAAAAAGCAAAAAGTAGTTTCTGTTAAAGAGCTACGCCTATCCCCTAATATAGATAAGCACGATGTGCAAGTTAAAGTAAAAAAAGCAATTGAGTTCCTTAAAAATGGAGACAAAGTTAAAATTAGTATAAAATTTAGAGGTAGAGAACTTGGGCATACAGAGATTGCCACTGACATAATGAATGATTTTGCAAGCCAAGTTAGCGAATTTGGTGTTGTGGAAAAAGCTCCAAAAATGGAAGCTAAGTCTATGGCAATGTTTTTATCGCCAAAAGCATAAATCTTACAAGGGAGGACATTTAAAATGCCTAAATTAAAAACAAAAAAAGCTGTTTCTAAACGTGTTTCTGTTACTGGTACTGGTAAATTAAAGAAAACTAAAGCTAATAAACAACACATTCTTACTAAAAAATCTACAAAAAGAAAAAGAGGGCTTAGAAAAGCTAACTTAGTAGATAAAACAAATATGAAACAAATGAAAAAAGTATTACCTTACATCTAATTGACTACTCATAGGGAGGAAATTTATAATGGCTAGAATTAAAGGTGCTATGAATGCACGTAAAAAACATAAAAAAGTTTTAAAAATGGCTAAAGGTTTTGTTGGAGCTAGAAGCAAACAATACAGAGTTGCAAAACAATCTGTTATGCGCGCTATGGCACACGCTTTTGCTGGTAGAAAACAAACTAAAAGAGAATATAGAAGACTTTGGATTGTAAGAATTAACGCTGCTGCTAGAATGAACGGCTTATCTTACAGCAAATTTATGAACGGTATCAAAAATGCTGGTATTAATATCAACAGAAAAATGCTTGCAGAAATGGCAGTTAATGATGCTAAAGCTTTTGCTAAACTTGTAGAAACTGCTAAAGCTAACCTTAAATAATTTTTAAAACTCACCTTCTTTTTGAAGGTGTTTTTATATATATATAATAAGCATAAAATATTCTAATTAATTTTATAAAAAAAGATTATAGACTTTTGTATCTATAATCTTTTATGTATAATAATTTATTAATTATCTTCTAAATTATCAAAATATTCTTTAGCATATAATACATCTTCTTCTATTTGTTGTTTTAAAATCTGAATATTATCAAATTTTTTCACATCTCTTAACCATTTATAAAAATATATAAATATTTTTTCTCCGTATAAATTGCCAGAAAAATCGAAAAGGTTTGTTTCTACTGTTCTTATTCTATTATTTACTGTAGGGTTTTTAGCAATATTCGTAATGCTTTTATAAATATTATTTTTATAAGAAACCATAGTTATATATACTCCATCTGGAGGTAAAAGCTTATTTTTAGAAGTAATTACATTAGCAGTAGGAAAACCTATAGTCCTCCCTAGTTGGTTTCCCTTTACTACTTCTCCAAAAATATAATATTTTTTATCTAAAAGCTCATTTACCATTTCTATATCCTTAGATTTTAAGGCTTCTCTTATTCTTGTACTACTTATTCTTTCATAATTATTTTGTATTTTTTCTATTTTTATAACCTCTATGCCTTTGTTTTTTGATATTCTTTTAAGCATATCAAAATTTCCCATACGGTCTTTTCCAAAACAATAGTCTTCGCCAACAACTAAAATTTTACATTTTAGCTTGTCCACTAAAATATCTATAAATTTTTCTGGGCTTATTTTAGAAAATTCTTCATCAAATGGTATATTAAAAAGATAATCTATGCCCTCTTTTTCCATCTCTATAGCTTTTTCTTCTTTAGAAAAAATATAGTAAAAAGGTATATCTTTTCTTATAACTTCTAATGGATGAGGAGAAAAAGTTATAACAAGTGATTTTAAGTTTCTTTCTTTAGCATACTTTTTTACTGTAGATATAAGCTTTTTATGCCCTTTATGTATGCCGTCAAAATTCCCTATAGTTATTGCTGTTTGATAATCATTTTCTTTATAAAAGGTTTCAAAATCATTTATTATTTTCATATTTCCTCTTTATAATAACATAGTCAAAGGTTTTATACAGTCTTCCAAAACTATATATATACCTATAAGCCTATTTTCTTCATCATATACGACAAGCTTTTCATCTATTTTAAGTTCTGGTTTATCTTTTATAAAATTAAAACTAAGCTTGTTTCCATTGTATAAAAATTTTTCTGCTTTATTTAAGATAAATACTTTTTTATATTCAGAAAGCACACTATCCATAGATATAATGTTTTGTTTAAACAAGTCTTTTTCTATTATATTATCTAAATCCTCTAGCTTTATAGCGTCTTCTATATAAAAATTACCACTTCTAGTCCTAATAAGACTTTGCATATAAGCTCCACAACCAAGCATATCGCCTATATCACTACAAAGACTTCTTATGTAAGTACCTTTAGAACAAACCACAGTAAATTCAAAATGTTCCTTATCTATAAATCTATCTATTTTTATATCATAAATATTTATCTTACGTTTTTTTCTTTCTATTTCTTTTCCTTCTCTTGCAAGCTCATATAGCTTTTTACCATTTACTTTAATAGCAGAATACATAGGGGGAGTTTGCATAATCTCCCCTTTAAATGTATCTACAACATTTATAATATCTTGCCTATCATATAACACTTCTTTTTCTGTCAAAATCTCTCCAGATTCATCTTGAGTTGTAGTTGTCTTACCAAGGCAAACAACTGCTTTATATTCCTTTATAGAAGATGCTATATATTCTGATAATTTTGTGGCCTTACCAAAACATATAGGTAAAACTCCAGTTGCATCTGGGTCTAAAGTCCCTGTATGTCCTGTTTTTATTCTGCCAAGCTTTTTTCTTACTATATTTACTACATCGTGAGAAGTAAAACCTTTTTCCTTATATATATTAATAACTCCTGATATATCTTTCATAAGTTTTATCTTTCTAAAAATCTAAATATCTTTTATAGCTTCCAAAATTTTAGATTTAGCTTCTTCCATACTCATATTAAGTGTAGCTCCAGAAGCCAAGATATGTCCACCGCCACCAAAAGATTTAGCAATCTCGTTTACATTAGCTTTTAAAGCTCTAAAGCTAGCTTTTATTAAGCCATCTACTTTTTCATATAAAAATACTGCTACTTCTACATCTTTTATATCTAGTATATATCCTACTATACCATCTAAAGCATCATAATTAGCATTACATTTTTCAAAAATCTCTTCCTTAGTAACAAATGTTATAGCCTTATTACCATAAATTTCTATATTTTGTATAGCACAAGCTAAAACTTTGCTATTTTCTAAAGAATGTGTATATAATAGCCTTGTGTGTATATAAGAGCTATCAACGCCCATATCTATAAGCTCTCCGGCTATTTGATGAGTTCTCTTACCAGTAGAGCTATGCTTAAAGCCAGAAGTATCAAATACTATACCAGTATATAAAGCAGTAGCTATTTCTTTATCAATAAATCCCATCATATTTAATATTTCAAATATAACTTCGGAAGTAGAAGAAGCTTTATCATTTACTATATTTAACTTAGCAAAATTATTATTACTTATATGATGGTCTATATTTACTGTATTATCTATTTTACTTAATACTTTTTCTGCTTCCCCAAGCCTAGTCTTATCTCCACAATCTACACTTATAAATAAGTCTGCTTCTATTTTATTATAATCATCAGTATAAACTAAATCTTTGCCTGCTATATATTCATAAGTATCTGGATAACTTTCTAATAATACTATAGGCTTTTTATTCATTTTTTTAATAGCCATAGCAAGACTTATAGAGGCGCAAATGGCATCTCCATCTGGAGAAGTATGCCCTGCTATAACTATCTTTTCGCTATGCTCTAAAACATTTATAAATTTTTCTATATTATCATATATGTTATTCACCCTTGTTTACCTCATCTATCAATTTTGATATTCTTATGCTATATTCTAAGGAATCGTCAAGCTCAAACTTAAATTGTGGAGTAGCTCTTAAATTTATTCTCATAGCTACTTGTTTTCTTATAAAACCACTAGCATTTTTAAGCCCTTCCATAACCTTATCCTTCTCTTCTTTGTCCCCAAGCACACTTACATAAACTTTACAATATTTTAAGTCATTTGTTGTTTCAACTTTTAATACGCTAGTCATTACTGAAAGTCTTGGGTCTTTCATCTCGCTTCTTATTATTTCAGAAACTTCTTTTTTTATCTCATCATTTATTCTTATCATTCTAGTGTTATTTTTCATAAATTCACCTCTATTGTGGAATTTGCTCCATAACAAAAGCTTCCACTTGGTCGCCCTCTTTTATATCATTAAATTTATTAAATAATAAACCACATTCATATCCAGAGTTTACTTCTTTTACATCATCTTTAAATCTTCTAAGAGCAGCAAGTTCTCCCTCATATACAACAACGCCATCTCTTATTATTCTTACTTGAGAATTTCTTGCTATCTTACCATCTGTAACATAAGAACCACCAATAGTTCCAACACCGGATGCTTTAAATATCTGTCTAATTTCTGCGTGTCCTGTTACTTTCTCTTCAAATACTGGGTCTAACATACCTTTCATAGCCGCACTTATATCTTCTATAGCATTATAAATAACGCGATATAATCTTACGTCTACTTTTTGGTCTTCTGCTACAGATTTAGCCATATTCTCTGGTCTTACATTAAAGCCTATTATAATAGCATTAGAAGCACTAGCTAGCATAACATCTGATTCTGTAATAGCTCCAACTCCGCCGTGAATAGTTCTTATTCTAACTTCTTCATTAGATAATTTTTCAAGACTAGAACGCACTGCTTCTACCGAACCTTGAACATCTGCTTTTATAACAATGTTTAGCTCTTTCATATTACCAGATTGTATTTGTGTAAATAAATCATCTAAAGATACTTTTTGTGGTGTAGATTTTATCATATCTACTCTGTCTTTAGCTATTACTGCCTCTGCAAGTTGTCTTGCTTGTTTATCGCTTTTAGCTACATAAAAACTATCTCCAGCTTGAGGCACTTCGCTAAGACCTAATATTTCTACTGGAATAGATGGTCCAGCCGATTTTACTTTAGCTCCCTTATCATTCATCATAGCTCTTATTTTACCATAAGCAGAACCAACAACTATAGGGTCGCCTATTTTAAGAGTACCGCTTTGTACAAGGATAGTAGCAACAGAACCTCTACCTTTATCAAGCTTAGCTTCTATTACAGTACCTCTTGCTCTTTTTTTGTAATTAGCTTTTAGCTCTTTCATCTCTGCCACAAGTATAATCATTTCAAGAAGATTATCTATACCTTGTTTGCTTATTGCCGATACTGGAACACAAATAGTATCTCCGCCCCAGTCTTCTGCTAAAAGTCCATATTCTGTAAGCTCTTGTTTTACTCTATCTGGATTTGCTCCCTCTTTGTCTATTTTATTTATAGCTACTATTATTTCTACACCGGCCGCTTTTGCGTGATTTATAGCTTCTATAGTCTGTGGCATAACGCCATCATCTGCCGCAACAACAAGGATAGCTATATCAGTAACGCTAGCTCCTCTCATACGCATAGCAGTAAAAGCCTCGTGTCCTGGAGTATCTAAAAAAGTAATAGGTTTATCATCTATAGAAACCGTATAAGCTCCTATATGTTGTGTTATTCCGCCTGCTTCTTTTTCAGTAACTCTGCTTTTTCTTATAGCATCTAAAAGAGAAGTCTTTCCGTGGTCTACGTGTCCCATAACTACTACAACTGGAGGACGCTCTACAAGATTTTTTTCATCATCTTCTTCATCTTCTTTAAATGCCTCTTCTAATATATCTACTTCTTCTGCCTCTTCTGTTAGTATATCAAATTCTTCACAAATAGACGATGCTAGCTCAAAGTCTATATCTTGGTTTAGATTTGCCATAACGCCTCTTTTCATAAGACGCATAACAAGGTCAGAGCTTGTAGTTCCTATTTTTTCTGCTAATTCTTTAACTGTTATAGTTTTTTCTATTTGTATAACTTTTATATCATCTTCTAAATTTTCTAATTCTTCTTTTCCCATAGTCTTATCTATTTTTTTATTCTCCTTCTTATTTTTTTTATTAGTTTTTGTTTCCTTTTTTTCTTCTATATTTTCTGCTGTAATTTCTTTGTCCTTTGGTATATTATCGCTTAAATAGTAGTTTAAAATAAGGTCTACTTCTTTTTCGCCTACCGTACTAGAATGACTTTTTACTTTAACTCCAAGTTCATGAAGTTTTTCTATAACTTCCTTATTTTCAAGTTCTCTTTTTATTTTATCACTTATTTTTTTTGTAAGTTCGTGCACTCTAATTTTAGCCAAATAAATCACCCCTGTTTTATTTCATCTTCTATAAGACTTTTAATCTTAATGGAAAAACCTTCATCTAATATAGCAAAAGTAGTTCTATTAAGCTTTCCTATAGAATGACTAAGCTCTTCTTTTCCTCCAAAAACTACACTTTCTATTTGATAATAAAATGCTTTATTCTCAAATTTCTTTTTTGTGTTTTCTGATGCGTCATTAGTTATTATAACATAATAACAACTTCCATCTTGTAAGGCTTTTTCAACGGCAAATTCTCCAGAAGCCATCTTTCCTGCTTTCTGACACAAAGAAAACATAGACAATATTTTTTTATTCATCTAAATTCAACTCACCTTTTAACTTTTCGTATATGTCCTTTGGTATGGCAGATTTAAAAGAACGCTCTAATCCCTTAGATTTAAAGGCCTTTTCAAAGCAAGATATGTTTTTACAAATGTAAGCACCTCTACCAGACATTTTACCAGTTTTGTCTATAAAATATTCGTTTTCATTTGTTTTTACAACTCTTATAAGCTCTTTTTTTTCTTTCATTTCTTGACAACCTGTACATTTTCTAAGCGGAACTTTCTTTTTAATCATAGTTTCACCTTCTTCTAAATTTCGTTAAAGTCTATATCTTCAAGCTCATAAAAATCTATCTCTTCTATTTCCTCATCTTCAAGGTCATAAAAGTCTATTTCTTCTATTTCCTCGTCTTTAATATCATAAAAATTTATTTCTTTTTGTTCTTCCTCTTCTAATATTTGAGGTTTAGGCTCTTGTTTTAAGGCATCTACTATTATAAAGTCTGTATCTTTGGCTTGGCTTTCGCTTTTTATATCTATTTTCCAGCCTGTAAGTCTAGCAGCAAGACGTACATTTTGTCCTTCTTTACCTATAGCAAGAGATAACTGGTCATCTGGCACTACAACTTTAGCCATCTTCTCTTCCTTATTAGATACATCTATAGCCACTATTTTACAAGGTTTTAGAGCTTCCTTAATATATTTTTCTGGCTCTTCATACCAGTTTATTATATCTATTTTTTCACCTTTTAGCTCATCTATAATAACATTAACTCTGCTACCATTATTTCCTATGCAAGTACCTATAGGGTCTACATCTTTGTTTTTAGAATATACTGCCATTTTAGTCCTTGCCCCTGCTTCTCTAGCCACTGCTTTTATTTCAACAGTTCCGTCATGTACTTCTGGTACTTCTAGCTCAAAAAGCCTTTTCACAAGTCCATAATGTGTCCTAGATACTGTTATTTGGGCACCTTTTGTTGTCTTTCTAACATTTAGTATATATACTTTTAATCTATCGTGTACATTATAAGTTTCAGTTGGAATTTGTTCTTTTAAAGGCATAATAGCATCTATTTTTCCTAAAGATACAATAACATTTTTATTTTCTATTCTTCTTATTATACCTGTGTCTATATCGCTTTCTTTAACAATAAATTCATTATAAACTTTTTCTCTTTCTGCCTCTCTAAACTTTTGCACAACAACTTGTTTTGCTGCTTGAGCAGATATTCTCCCAAAGTCTCTAGGTGTAACTGGTATATCCACAATATCTCCATATTCATAACTTGGGTTTATCTCTCTAGCATCTTCTAAAGATATTTCTAAAAATCCATCATATACATCTTCAGTAACTTCTTTTTGGGCATATACATTTACTTCCCCTGTTTCTCTGTTCATATCCACTTTTATATTTTGAGAAGTCCCAAAATTTTTCTTACAAGCTGATATAAGAGAATTTTCTATTGCAGAAAATATTTCTTCTCTGTCTATCCCTTTTTCCTTTTCTATTAGTTGCAGTGCTTTCATAAGCTCACGGCTACTCATTTTTGTTTCCTCCTAAATACTAAAATATAACTGCTAAACGGCAACTTGCTACATCTTTTCTGTCAAAACTATATTCTTTTCCGTTTTCATTAATAACTATTTTTTCATCTATAAGCCCTATAAGCTCTCCTTGAAATTCTTTTACTTTATCTATAGGCTTATAAAGTTTTACATCTACTATTCTTCCTTTATATTTTTGATATTCACTATCTTTTTTAAGCACTCTGTCTATACCTGGAGAGCTAACTTCTAATATATATGCTTTTTCTATAAAATCATCTTCTTCTAGCTTTTGCTCTAAATATCTGCTTACTTTTTCGCAATCATCTATAGAAAAGCCTCCTTCTTTATCTACATAAAGCCTAAGATAATAATTAGCCCCCTCTTTTGTAAACTCAACTTCTACTAGTTCATAGTTATTTTGCTCTATTATAGGTAATACATAATCTTCTACTTTTTTGATAATATCTTTTGTTTGCATAAAACTCTCCTTTCAAATATTATGATAAATAAGATGCTTATAATGTCTTATTAAACATATTTTACTTATGGTATATAAATATAAATAAAAATGCTATAAAAATTAAGTCATATCTTAATTGATTTATCAATTTTTTAAACATTTTTTGTTTAAAATCAGATATTCCTAAAATTTTTCTTCCTTAAAATTTAAAACCTAAATCCGTTTATAAATTTTAATTTGAAAATTAAGTCATATCTTAATTGATTTAATAAAACGAGAGTGGGCAAAACCCACTCTCTAACAAATCCAACTATAACATATTATACCACTAAATACATATATATTGCAATAGTATTTTAATATTTTATTTTATTTAATTCTATTCTCCCATAGCTTTTTTAGGATAAATTATAGATATTACCCCACCTAATAAGCTAAGAATATATATAACATTTGCTATAGGATAATTAATAAATATTTGCTTAGCAACCATAAATTGTATTAAAAATATAATAGCCCACATTATAGCTAAATTTTGATTTATCTTTTTAAATAATTTTGTACTAGAGACTTCTTTTTCAAAGCCAAGCTTAGTATATTCAGAAAAAGCATTCTCTTCAGTAAAACAAGATGAAATAATACTTAAAGGTAATATAATTTCTAAATATACAGTATAATCTTTATATCCTATCATAGATAAAGCACCGTATAATGCAAAACAAACAATACTTGAAATTTCTATAGTTGTTATCTTATTTTTGTAAGGATATGGCTTAAATATAGGCATTACTAAAACCGGATATAAAGTCCCAAATAATAAGAACAAAGTAGAATTATCATAAAAACTAGATAAACTCCAATATATTATAAAAGGTACTAAAGCTAATGGTATAAGAAGATTAGCATTCGCTAGTTTTGTTTTTTTCTCTTCTTTTTTAGGAGGTGATGAAAATATCTTAGACATAAGACTAAATTTTTCTCTATCTCCCTTGTAAGATAAAGAGCCTTCTCTAAAAGCACTAGACCCAGATATTTTATTTTTTCCTATATCATTCCAAACCTTGTAGCTACAGTTTATAACTACATCTGCATCTTGATTTATATTTTTTTCAAGCTTTATTTTATTATTTTCAATTTTTATATAATATTTTTTATCTATATCATAAAAATTAAATAAATAACTAATTTTTTGATTTTTTATAAATTCTTTATTAGCCTCTTCTATCATTCCCGCCATATACATATTAGGAGGTAAAAGTTTATTTTCTTCTTTTTCTTCTTCAAGTCTATATTTATCTAAAATTATATTGCTACAAAAAATACCAGATAATATAGCACCTTCATATCCACCGCCAGGTTGTGTCCAAGCACTAGCTATATAAGTGTTGTCAAAGCAAGTTTTTTGCCCTATCCTATTAAATCCACCATTTTCTAAATCTTGGGCAAATCCATATACAGCACCGTTTTTATTATTTGTATATCTTTTCATAGTTTTAGGAGTTCCAAGCTCTGTTATAACTACGTGTCCTTTAGTTTGTGGAAATAATTTATAAAGCTTTTCAAGGAATATATTTTCTACTTTTTCTTTTTGCTCTTGATAATCTTTAGTGTCTCTTTCTGGCCAATGTCCCTCAAAATCTCCCAAAGTTACACATAAAAATCCAGTATCTTTGTTTAGACTTTTATCTAAAAGATTATAATTTACTATACAAAAATGGGCATCTTCATATTTTTTATCTTTCATATTATTATAGCCAATTTGTAAGTCTTCTCCATTATTATAAAAAATATCCGCCTTGTCTATTCCAAGGTTTGTAGGGTCAGTATCAAGTCCTATGTACAGCTGTGTTAAGCTACAACTAGTTTGCAATTTAGATAGCTTTTCTTTATATTTTTCTATATTTTGTTTATTATCTACTACTTCTAAAAGAGGTTCTAGACAAGCATTTAATACAAAAATATCTCCTTTAAAAACTTTTTTATTCTTAGTTTCTACAGATATTATTTTGTTATCTTTTGTATTTATCTTAGATACTTCTTCTCTTAAGATAACTCTTCCACCATTTTCTTCTATTATATCTACAAGAGCCTGACTAAAAGCGCCCCCTCCGCCTTCTATATAATAAGTTCCGCCTATATGATATCCAAGCCAAGCCACTAGATAATAATAAGCATTTATCTCTTTTGGAGGCAAGCCATAATATAACCATAAAAAAGAAAATAAATTTATAAAGTCTTCATCTTGTGTATATTTTTTCAAAAAGTCGTATAAAGATATGTTTTCAAGCTCTGATACATATTTAGGTAGATTATCTCCCATATATACATTTTTTTCCATATCTTCATCAAAGCTTTTAAGAAAATCAAATAGCTTGTTTAGTCCTTCTTGCTCTTTTGGAAATTTTTCTATAAAAGCTTTTTTATAAGCATCAAAACTATCTGGTATATCAAATTCTTCATTTTCTTTAGAAACAACTGTAGCAGTTTCTTTTTTTCTTATAGGTTTTATTTTTTCAAAAACCCCTAAAGCATCTAATTGTTTATATAAACATCTATCTTTATTTAAATTCCCTATACCATGTAAAGATACATCAAATACAACTTTTTCTCCGGTTTTTGCTTTTCTTGTAAAATTTGTAGCATATCCCCCAGCTACAAAATGCTTTTCTATAATAGTTACATTATATCCTGCTTTAGATAATTTAGCCCCAGTTACAAGTCCTCCCATACCAGAGCCTATTATAACTACATTTTTCAAAAAATCCCCCTCTTTACATATTAAAAATATCCAATATTTGTTTTGGTTTTTCTATAATTATATCTGCCTTATTTTCTTCTAACTCTTTTTTATCCCTAAAGCCCCAAGTTACACCAACAGTATACATATTAGCATTTTTACCAGTTTTTATATCTGTATCTGTATCTCCTATATATAAACAGTCTTTAATATCTATGCCAAGCTCTTTAGCTATAAATAAAGCCCCATAAGGATTAGGTTTTTTAGTTTCTTCATTTTTATATCCTAAAATATAATCAAAAATATCATTTTTAAATAATTTTTCTACTACTTGCATAGTCCTATCATGTGGTTTATTTGTCAAAACAGCTATTTTTACTCCTTTTTCTTTTAATTTATCAAGTACATATTCTATATCTTCAAATAAATATATATCTTTAGTACAATCAAGCTCAAAAAGTAATTTATAACTATTATATACATTATCTAAATTATCTAAATTTTCATTTCCATCTTGATTTATAGCCCTTTTTACAAGCTCTAAAGCACCATCTCCTGCAAAATATCTATATTCATCAAGAGTTCTTGGTTTTAAACCATTTTCTTCTAAAGCCTTATTACATATATTTTTTATACAAGTTAAAGAATCTATTAAAGTACCGTCTAAGTCAAATATAGCAAGCTTTTTCATATATTATCTTTCCTTTAATAAGATTTTCCCCAATAAACCATTTTAGATGCTGGTTTTCCACAACAAACACAAACATCTGATATTTTCTCTTGCTCAAATGGAATACATCTTGAGGTAGCTCCTACTTCTTCTTTTATTTTTTCCTCACAAGCTAAATCACCACACCACATAGCTTTTATAAAACCTTGTTTTTCTTCTAGTTTTTGTTTAAATTCTTCTAAGCTTGTAGCAGAAAATGTATTTTCATCTCTATGATTTTTAGCTTTTTCATATAAATCTTTTTGCATATTATCTAATATAGATTTTATAGTATCTTCTAACTCCTCAAATTTTACAAATACTTTTTCTCTACTATCTCTTCTAACAAGAACACATTGTCCATTTTCTATATCTCTTGGACCTACCTCAAGTCTTAAAGGAACACCTTTCATCTCATATTCGCTATATTTCCAACCAGCTGATTTATCACTTTTATCTATTTTTACTCTATATTCTTTAGAAAGATTTTCCATAAGTTCTTGGGCTTTTTCTAATACCCCTTCTTTTTTCATATTTATAGGTAAAATAACTATTTGTATAGGAGCTACTTTAGGTGGAAGCACTAATCCATTATTATCGCTATGTACCATTATAAGACCTCCTATTAGTCTTGTAGATAGACCCCAAGAAGTTTGGTGTACATATTGTAGCTTATTTTCTTTATCTGTATATTGTATACCAAATGCTTTTGCAAATCCATCTCCAAAATTGTGAGAAGTGCCAGATTGTAACGCCTTTCCATCGTGCATAAGAGCTTCTATGGTATAAGTTTCTTTAGCTCCTGCAAATTTTTCTTTATCAGTTTTTTGCCCCTTTATAACTGGCATAGCTAAAAATTCTTTACAAAAATCTTCATATAAATTTAGCATATTTATAGTTTCTTCTTGAGCTTCTTCTGCCGTTGCGTGAGCTGTATGTCCTTCTTGCCATAAAAATTCTAAACTTCTTAAAAATGGTCTTGTAGTTTTTTCCCATCTTACAACAGAACACCATTGATTGTAAAGCTTAGGTAAATCTCTATAAGATTCTATAATATTAGCATAATGTTCACAAAAAAGAGTTTCAGAAGTAGGTCTTACACAAAGTCTTTCTGTAAGTTTTTCTTCTCCACCGTGAGTAACCCAAGCAACCTCTGGAGCAAATCCTGCTATATGGTCTTTTTCTTTTTGTAATAAACTCTCTGGAATAAACATAGGCATAGATACATTTTCATGTCCTGTTTTTTTAAATCTAGCATCTAGTTCTTTTTGAATAAGTTCCCAAATAGCATATCCATAAGGTTTAAGTATCATACACCCTCTTACAGAAGAATAATCTACAAGTTCTGCCTTTTTCACTATGTCTGTATACCACTGCGCAAAGTCTTGTTCCATTGATGTTATCTCTGTTACCAATTTTTCTTTAGACATAATATTCTCTCCTTTAAATAATATTTAGCTTTATAAAAAAATAATGCTTATTAAAAAAAAACGGCATTCAACCCTTCTTAATGCAAAAGCACCTTATCTAAAACGCTATAAAAATAGAAGGTTAGCTTAGAAGTAATAATACTCCCAAAACCTTGAATATATATAACTATAGCTTAAAAATTATTATATGTCAATATTTATTTTTTATCATCAAACTCACTAAAATCATAAAACCCTTCTTTAAATTTATTATCTTTTTTTATCATTTTTTCTTCCTTTTCTTCACTAGGAATAACTATCCAAAATATTATATATATAAAAATAGGAGTTCCTAAAAATATAAAAGCTAAAAGTATAAATATTATTCTTATTATAGTTGGATCTATATTAAAATATTCTCCTAGTCCTCCACAGACTCCCCCTATCATTTTATTATTTTTTGATAATAAAAGTTTTTTCATATTTTTCCTCCTTCCATCTAGTTACATATCTATACGAATCATTTTTACATAAGTTTATTAAAAAAACTTTTTTAAATAATTTTTATTTAAAAATAATATTCTAATTATAATAAATAGCATTAGCTTAAAATGCTAATGCTATAAAAATTTTATTTTCCAAAAGCTTTCTCTTCAAATTCTTCTAAAGTTATAGGCTTACAATAATAATATCCTTGTATAGTCTCACAACCTATTTCTTTAAGATAATCAACTTCCTTTTTTTTTTCTACACCCTCTGCTACTACTTTAAGTTCTAGCTCTTTTCCAAGATTTACTATAGCTTTTATTATTGCAGCTCCTCTTTTTGTCTTATCAAATTCTCTAAAAAATCCACAATCTATTTTCAAAACATCTATAGGTAAAAATTGTAAAATGCTAAGAGATGAATATCCCGTCCCAAAATCATCCATCGCTATACTTACTCTTTCTGTCTTAAATTCATTTATTACTTTTGTTATTTCTTCTGGTTCTTCAGCTACAAGACTTTCTGTAATTTCAAGCTCTATATATTCAGGATCTACATCATATTTTTTTATTACATTCATTATATATTCTTTAAAGTTTTTCCTTCTAAAATTTAATTTAGAAATATTTATAGATATAGGTACATTTTTTCTGCCTTTTTTTTCATTTTCTTTTATAAACTTACATGCTTCTTCTAGTATATACATATCTAGTTTTACTATAAAACCATTTTTTTCAAATACTGGTATAAAACTAGCTGGCGATATAACTCCTTTTTCTGGATGTTGCCATCTTACAAGAGCTTCTGCACCAATTATCTCGTTTTTATATATATTATATTTAGGCTGTAGATATAACTTAAATTGATTTGTTTCTAAAGCTTTATCCATATCATCTTCTATTTGTTTTTCTTTTAAAATATTAGCTTTTAATGTATCGTTATAATATGTTATACATTTCGTATTATCTTTTTTAGATATTTTATGAGCATAGCTTGCTCTTTCCATAGCCTGTTCTACTATAACTTCTTTACTTTTCATTCTATATATTCCATAAGAAAGAGTTATTTTAATATTTTTTATTTCTTTATTTATCTCAAAATTTATTTTATCTAATATTTCTTTTGTTTTATCATCATCTTCAGATATAGCACAAAAATAATATACATCCGAATAAGAGTGATAACAAATTCCACTATCTCCTAATATACTATTTATTATAGATGATACAGAATCTAAAATATCATTACCTATTTCATAACTATACATTTCATTTATTGCTTTAAAATTATTTATATCAAGCATAACCATAATTTTTTCTGTATCATTACCTAATTTTCTTATATGATATTTGAATTCTTCTTGTTTAGATTCTATATCTTCTTTATTAGAAGTTTTATTAAAGTTTATATCTTTACCTAAAATAATTTTTGTTTTAGAAGTATCTTTTTCATCTTCTGTAGCCATACTAGAGTATATATTATTATTTTCAGTTTTATTTTTATAATATTCCCTTTTTGCCTCATACATATATTGATCGGCTTTTTGAATTAAATCATCTATTTTAATATTTTTATCAACCCATATATAACCAATAGATATACTATATTCTTTAAGTTTTAAGAAATGTCTATTTATAGAATAGATTTTATCTAAAAATGTATTTTTTGATATATTTTCAGATAAAATAACAAATTCGTCTCCACCTATTCTATATAAATCATCTTTTCTAAAATTTCTTTTTAAACATTCACTAACTTCATAAATAACTCTATCCCCAGCTTCATGTCCTTGACTATCATTTATTGCTTTTAAGCCATTTATATCTATAAAAGCTAGACCTAAGTTTTGTATATTTCTATATCTAATACTATTTATAATGTTTAAATATTTATTTCTATTGTTAAGTCCTGTTGAAATATCGTGTAAACTCATAAAATTAAGCTTTTTAGATATTTCCCTTCTTTTTAGTTCATTTATTATAAAATATGCTAAAGATTTAACTATCAATATCTCTTCTAGATGACTTTCTAAATTCTCTACACATAAGATTCCAAAACATACATCATCTATATTCATTTTACATACAATTACATTTTTAATATTTCTTTGTAAATATTCTTGATACTTTCCTTCCCAATCTTTTCTCAGTATAGAAATATCTTCTATAAAAACAAGCTCATCTTTTCCAAGATATTTATCCCATAAAGTAATTTCATCAAAAAAATCTCTACAGTTTTCATTATTTCTTATATTTAAATTCTCCCACTTATAGTACAAAACATTATTATTTTTGTCTGACAAAATTTCTTTTATATAGCATCTATCAGCTTCATAATATAATCCAACTTTTTCTAAAACTTCATATATTATTTTAAATACTTCTTTATCTTTACTAAGAGTAGCTATACTACTTATTAAAATATCATTCATATCAAGTTTTTCTAAATTTTTATTAGTAGAATATTTTATTTCATTACATATACATAAAATAACCTTTCCACCTTCATAATAAGCTAAAGTTTTATTCAAACTATAAGTATATCCGTTATAAGAAATGATACTCTCTTTTTCAAAATTTTCATTATTTAAACTTTCATAATTATTAAAAAATATACTATTTTCAATTTCTATTTTTAATGGTATATTGTTGTTTATATTTAATCTTTGTTTTCCTATATTATTTAAAAAAAGAACTTCTTTTGTGTCAAAATTATAAATATAGACTATTTCTTTTATAATATTAAACAAACTTATATGAAATTTATCTATTACCATATTCTCCTCTTAACTACAATATAAACCAAATTATCCATATAAATATATTAATATTTTAAAATCATAACTAAAATCTTACAAAACATTTTATAAGATTTTAGTTAATATTTTTAATATCTATAATTTTAAATTAATTTTCGGATATTTGTATTGTAGTATCTCCTTTTCTATTTATTTTTTAAAAAATTTTTATGTTTTAATCAAAAGTATATTTTAAATATTATTCAAAATTTAATATAAATACTGGAGGATTTTGCTCAAGTTTTGTCATTTGAGATATAGCAGTTTTATAATTATCTACTTCATATATATTACTTATTCCCTCATTATCTGTATAAACTAACATTTTAAGTCCTGATTTAAATTCTAAATAAGCAAAATTACCTGCTCTAGCACCATAAGTAAGCTCCTCATTCTCTCCCAAATCTTTACTTTCCTTAAATGCTTTTACATATGAAGACACATCTGATGATATATCTTTATACTTGATAATCTCATACAATGGCAACATATCAAGATTAAAGTCTGTATACGCATAATTTATAAAAATTTTACTATCAACAGTCTCTAGCTCATCTACTATTATTTCATATTTATTATCTTTTTTCTCTAAAGCAAATTCTTTTATATAACCTCCATCATATTTATTAGAAATTACTACAATAGCATATTTATCGTCACAAGCTATATATTTTACATTTCCATCTTTTAGATTAATATCTTTATTTTCTACAGCTAATAATATATTCTTATATTCTTCACTTTGTTTATCTGGAGTTCTTATTTTTCCATGTTCCCAAGAATGTTCTAGAACAAATTTTTTATATTCATCATCACTTATAACTTTTCCTTCGTCAAACTTAGAAGATATATATATACCATCTTTCACTGGCAAAGCACTATATACTGTTAATATTTCTAAATCTTTATCAGATATTTTATCTTGCATATAAGGTTTTAAAGATAATGGCTTTACAAAATGAATATTAACAGAAGACAAGCTTTTTGGTAATTCATATTTCATAGCCTTTTCTATATCTTCTATTTTTACCTCTGATTTATCATAATTAGAAAAGTAACTAAAAAAAGATAAAAATTTATTATCACTCCACGTTTGCATATAATAGTCATCTAAAACCAGATTTAATTTTTTTATATCTTCTTTTATTTTGTCATCTAGTTTTACACGCTTGACACTAGAAATATCATTTACAAATGATTGTTCTTTCTTAGCATTATTACTATTATTTGCAATAACCATTCCAACTCCACCTATGGCTACTGCAGATACTATAGATGCTATAATTATAGTTTTTTTATTCTTCATCTAGATATTCTCCTTTTTTATCTTTTATTGTTTTAAAAACTTCTTCTAACTCCTTCATATGAATATATAAAATATTATCTATAGTCTTAATAAGTTCTTGTTCGTCTTCTAGATATTTAAGAGTAATTTCCCAAGTTGGATTATAATCTTCAAATTCTTTTATATCATATCCTAAATTTTCAAAAATTTCAAGTTCATAATAATCATATATAGCAGAATATTCCCAATCCAAAACATCTCTATTTGTAGTAAGCTTAATTTTTAAAAGTCTCTCTTTATCTTCATCAGCCTCAACATAAATATTTAATATATAATCCTCGTATTGAGAAATATTTAAACTATTTAATTCCTTTTCAAATAAACCTGTTTTTTTGTTTTTTTGCATAATGACTATTACTGTATCCATAAACATACGCTAGCTAACTATTTAAAATATATTAGCTCTACTAGCTACTCCTTTTCCATTTTATTCTTAAATAATTTTTATTTGTACTATATTAGTGTACAAAAATAATGTTAATTTGTAAAGCAATATTTTTAATTGCTTGTCTTATTATAACGAAAAATAACCTTTACTGTAAAATAATCAATTTATATTATACTACTTTTTCTTAAAATTGTATATTAATTTTTATTTTTTTTATATAATGTTTTATTTTTTCTATTTTTTTTGATATAATATATTTTAAACTAATAAAACTTAAATATACAAAATAAAGAGGTTATTATGAATTTTATAATTTTTAAAATCAATTTTTCTAAATATTATAATGGAATAGAAACTAAAAATCTAAATATATATGACAAATTCTATCAAGAAAAAAAATCTAACAATCCAGAAATTTATAATTTCCAAGATTATAACGGATTTTGCTATGGATATGCTCCATTAAAACAAGGTGTTGTAAATCTTTCAAAAATCAAATTTTCAAATGATAATTCTACTTTATCAGATAATACTCTTGTTGTTTGGGTATATGAAAAGAATAATAAAAATTATATTGTAGGTTGGTATAAAAATGCTACTGTATATAAATTTTTACAAAGAGAGCTTAGCTTTCCATCTGTAGGTAGAGATTTATATTATAATACTAAGGCAAAATCAAAAGATTGTTATCTATTAAAAGAAGAAGATAGAACATTCACTTTAGATATCCCTTTTGAAAAAGATACAAATTTTTATATGTCAACTGAAAATGATATATTATACCCAAAAATACTATCTTATATTTCTTCATATAACAAATCTTTTGCAAACATAAATATAAAAGATATTATAGATATAAAGCTCGAAAATTGCCCAAATAACCCTATACTATTATATAAAAGAGCTACTATCTATCTTTATAATGAAAATAATTTTATAGAAGCCCTTAGATATATAAACTCTGCTTTAGATTTTAAAGAAAATCTAAGTCAAAAAGAGCTAACAGATTTATATTATATAAAAGCTTTGTGTCTACAGTTTTTAAATGCTTTTGATTATTCTATAATATATTTTGAAAAAGTTATATCTTTTATAAAATATGATTTAGATATTCTAAGAAATATGATTTATTTATACATATATATTAATGATTATAAAAAAGCTTTATCTACTTGTGATAAAATTTTAAATAAAGAAAATAGAACAGAAATTTCTAGTATATATTTAGATGAAATTTTAGGGATAAAAGTAGATATTTTATTAAGACAAAACAAAATATCAGAAGCTAAATCTATTATAAAAGATATCCTAAATAAATGTTGTTCTGAAAGTTTATCTTTGCATTTTAAAGCTATCCTATCCGCTCTAGAATAAAATTATAATAAAAACTTAAATAAAAAATAAAATATAAACTATATAAAGTATATTATATAGTTTATATTTTATTTAAATTAAAAAATTATCATTTTATCGCATGAACATTAAAATTGTTGTTACATAACTAAATATATTTAATACAATTTGTACTATAATCATAGGCGGTATTTTATTTGAAATTGGTTTTTTCTCTTCAAAATTTGATGATTGCCCATTATTGTTCATTTGTAAATCTTCAAAACTTAATTGTTCTAGTTCATTTCTATTTTGATTATTATCAACTGGGTATTGACTTAAAACCTGTTTTTCTTCTTTACTTTTTATAACAACAAAAATATATACTACATATGTAATAAAGCTAAAAAATAAAGCAAGAATACACCATAAAGAAGTATCCGCATCTCTAGCTTTTGCATCATTATAAAGAGCAAATATAGCACCAGAATTTACTATACAAAATAATAAAGTAAAACCTATAAATATTGCTGAAACAAATACTAAAATAACACCTATACCAAAAGGAAACATAATACTAAATAATATACCAAATATAGCATATATAACTATCATAGTGATAAATTTTACAAGAAGACCTACTGGCATTTTTTTAGGTATATTACCATTTTTTTCATTATATGGTTTTACTATATTAAACATATAAAATATAGGAACTGTAATTCCACCACTAAAAATATCTAATAAGGTAAGAAATACTACATTTTCATTTCTATACTTGGCATCTTTATATACCGATATAGCAGAACAAATCCATACAATAGGTATTATTATAAATAAACTCAATCCTAAAATAATACTTAAAATAATAGAATTAAACATAACATTTAAATATTCCATTTTACACCTCTTAATAAAAATTAATATATTATTCTAAAGTTAAATACTAATACAGAAAAACTCCTGTAAAACCAAAATAAATAATAAGTAGTATAAAATAAAGTATATAAAGTATACTATATACTTTTAAAAAATTATAATATATAGGTTTTATATTTTCTGGATAGACTATATCTTTTTTTCTATCCTTTAATACATATACTATTATAGGAATATATCCCAAAAACAAAGCTAATAATAACCATAATATGGCATTTTTTTGTTTTTGCTTAGCATCTAAATATATAAATATAAGCGCTACAACACTTAGTATAGATATTATAGTAGTAAAACCTAATACTGATATATTCAGTATTAAAGATAACACAAGTATCCCCCCTTTTTCTGCGCGCTTTATTATATCACAGATTTTAACAAATTAAAAGATTTTTTTACAATAAATTTAATTATTTTTTTATATCAATATGTATATTTTAAACCAAAAAAATCAATTAATTTCTTAACATAAATAAAAAGGTTAGGGCAAAAAGCCCTAACATATATATTATTCTTGTGTTTTATCTTCTTTATCAATTATAATAAATTCAGTGTTTGTATTTTGAGTGTTGTTATTTTCTACATTATCTTGTGTTTTATTTTGATTATTTTGATTTGGTGAAAAAAATTCTTTTAATGTTTTTCCCACTTCTTCAAACATTTCTTCTGTTTTATTAAAAAATACTTGAGCATTTTCTTTTATTTTTTCTGCATCTGGCTTTGGTATATTTTGAAATTTATATTTTATATCACTAGTAAAGTCATCAAAATTTGAATTTGTAGGTTGTTTTATAGCATTTAAAAGTTTAACTCCATCATCTACAGATATTTTACCATCTTTTACCATTTCTAATATCATCATTCTTTCATTAACCATAATATTTCCTCCTAATATTTTTAATAATTATATAATAATATACGAATTAACTTTAATAAAGTTTAATAATTTTATAATTTTAGGATAAAATATAACATATACATTATATTATGTATATTTACTATATTAAATATATAACTATACATATGTTAATATTAATGTTTATAAATTATTTATGTATTTTTTAAATATATTTTTAGTATATATAAGAATTGTGTGAAATTAATAAAAATTTATAGCAAAAATGACAAAAAATTGTATAAAAAATGTAAAGCAAATTATCTAAAAGTATGTTATAATATTGTCAATGTGGTTTATGTTTACCATATAATGCAATTTTATTTTGCTAATATTAATGCAAGTCTTTGCATATTATGAAAGGAGACTAACTTATGTTAAATAAAAAATCTGTTGATGATTTACAAGTAAAAGGAAAAAGAGTTTTAGTAAGATGCGACTTTAATGTACCATTAAAAGATGGTGTTATTACTGACGAAAACAGAATAGTTGCTGCCTTACCTACTATAAACAAACTTATAAACGAAGGTGCAAAAGTTATCTTATGTTCTCACCTTGGTAAACCAAAAGAGCCTACTCCAAGCGCTTCTTTAGCTCCTGTAGCAGAAAGACTTTCAGAAAAATTAGGAAAAAAAGTTGTTTTTGCTGCTGATGATACTGTAGTTGGAGAAAACGCTAGAGCAGCTATAGAAAAAATGCAAGATGGTGATGTTGTTTTATTAGAAAACACTAGATTTAGAAAAGAAGAAACTAAAAACGAAGAAGCATTTAGCAAAGATTTAGCTAGCATTTGTGATGTATATGTAAATGACGCTTTTGGTTCTTCTCATAGAGCTCATTGTTCTACAGTTGGTGTAACTAATTTTGTATCTGAAAGTGCTGTTGGTTACCTTATGGATAAAGAAATTTCTTACCTTGGAAACGCGGTAAACAACCCTGTTAGACCTTTTGTTGCTATTTTAGGTGGAGCTAAAGTTTCTGATAAAATTAATGTTATAAATAACCTTTTAGAAAAAGTAGACACTTTAATAATCGGTGGTGGTATGGCATATACATTTATGAAAGCTCAAGGACATGAAATCGGAAATTCTTTATTAGAAGCTGACAAAATTGACTATGCTAAAGAAATGATGGATAAAGCTAAAGAAAAAGGTGTAAACTTATTAATCCCTGTAGATAATGTTATCACTAAAGAATTTAGCAACGATGCAGAATTTAAAACAGTAAAAGGAGATATTCCAGAAGGCTGGCAAGGACTTGATATTGGCGAAGAAACTAGAGAAATCTTCAAAAATGCTTTAAAAGATGCCAAAACTGTAGTATGGAATGGACCTATGGGCGTATTTGAATTTTCTAACTTCGCAAAAGGTACTATAGCAGTAGCTGAAGCTTTAGCAGATATAGATGCTACTACTATAATTGGTGGTGGAGATTCGGCAGCTGCTGTTAATCAATTAGGATTTGCAGATAAAATGAGCCATATTTCTACTGGTGGCGGTGCTTCATTAGAATTCTTAGAAGGAAAAGACCTTCCTGGTGTTGTAGCTGCTGACGATAAATAGGATAATTAAAAATATACTAAGGCATTGCCTTAGTATATCTACTATATACAGATATATTTTAGAAAGGAACGTTTAAAATCAAACCTAGATTTTAAACTATGGTTATTATTATGAGAAAAAAAATTATAGCTGGTAACTGGAAAATGAATAAAAACCACAATGAAGCAGTTGAACTTATCAACTCTTTAAAAAGTGGCATAGATACAGATAAAAGCGATGTTGTTGTTTGTGTACCTTATGTAGATTTATTATCTGTTAAAGAGGCTATAAAAGATACTAATATATCTTTAGGTGCTCAAAATATGCATTTTGAAGATGCTGGAGCTTATACTGGTGAAATATCTGCTCCTATGCTTAAAGAAATTGGCGTTAAATATGTAGTTTTAGGACATTCTGAAAGACGTGCTTATTTTGGAGAAACTGATGAGACTGTAAATAAAAAAGTTATAAAAGCTTTACAATCTGACTTAATTCCTATCTTATGTGTAGGAGAAAGCCTTGAAGAAAGAGAACTTAATATCACTATGGAAGTAGTTAGAATCCAAGTTAAAAAAGCTTTAGCTAATGTATCTAAAGAAGATGCTAAAAAAGTTGTTATAGCTTATGAACCTATCTGGGCTATTGGTACTGGAAAAGTAGCTACTAAAGAACAAGCAGAAGAAGTATGTAAAGAAATAAGAACTGTTATAGAAGAATGCTATGGAAAAGAAGTTGCTGATGTATTAAGAATACAATATGGCGGAAGTGTTACTGGCGATAGCGCAAACGAATTATTTAATATGCCAAATATTGATGGTGGCTTAGTTGGTGGAGCTAGTCTTAAAGATGATTTTATCAAAGTTGTAAACTATTAATTTATTGATTTTTATATATAGAAGTTGTATAATAAATTTAGTTTTACTAAATTTATTATACATTTAAGGAGAATAATATGAGCAAAAAAACTACTGTTTTAACAATATTAGACGGTTTTGGTATAAACGAAAAAACAGAAGGCAATGCTATAAAACTTGCCAACACTCCTAACCTTGATAGAATAACTAAAGAATATCCTTGTGTTAAAGGTAATGCTAGTGGTCTATTTGTTGGACTTCCAGATGGTCAAATGGGGAATTCTGAAGTTGGGCATCTTAATATGGGCGCTGGTAGAATAGTATATCAAGAGCTTACAAGAATAACTAAATCTATCCAAGATGGAGATTTTTTTGAAAACCCTGTGTTAAAAGGCGCTATGGATAATTGTAAAGAAAGAAATTCTTCTTTACACCTTATGGGACTTTTATCATCTGGTGGTGTACATAGCCATATAGAACATCTTTATGGACTTTTAAAAATGGCAAAAATGAATGGACTTGAAAAAGTATACATTCATTGTTTCTTAGATGGTAGAGATACTCCTCCTACTTCTGGTAAAGGATTTTTAGAAGAGCTACAATCTAAGATTAAAGAAATTGGCGTTGGTAAAATAGCTACTCTTAGCGGTAGATACTATGCTATGGATAGAGATAACCGTTGGGAAAGAGTAGAACACGCATACAACGCTATGGTAATGGGCAAAGGCGATAGCACAGATAATGTTATATCTTATATGGAAAATTCTTATTCTAAAGATGTAAATGATGAATTTGTTTTACCTACTGTTGTTATGGAAAATGATATGCCTGTTGCTACGATAAATGAAAATGATTCTGTTATCTTCTTTAACTATCGTCCAGATAGAGCTAGAGAAATGACAAGAGCTTTTTGTGATGAAGATTTTACAAACTTTGAAAGAGCTAAAGGTTATTTTAACCTTAAATTTGTTACTTTTACAGACTATGACTCTTCTATAAAAAATAAAGAAGTTGTATTCTTAAAAGAATCTCTTAATAATACTCTTGGAGAGTATATCTCAAATCTTGGTCTTAGTCAATTAAGACTTGCAGAGACTGAAAAATATGCCCACGTTACTTTCTTTTTCAATGGCGGTGTGGAAGAACCTTATAAAAATGAAGACAGAATTTTAATACCTTCTCCACAAGTAGCTACTTATGATTTACAACCAGAAATGAGCGCAAATCAAGTTACTGAGAAGCTTATTGAAAGCATAGAAAGTGGTAAATATGATTTAATAATCGTAAATTACGCAAATCCGGATATGGTTGGGCATACTGGTGTTGTTGATGCTGCTGTTAAAGCTATAGAGTATGTAGATAGCTGTATTGGTAAAGTAGTAGAAACGGTTGAAAAATGTGGTGCCCAAATGTTTATTTGTGCTGACCACGGAAATAGCGACCAGCTTATAGACTATTCTACTGGTGAACCATTTACTGCTCATACTACAAATCCGGTTCCTTTTATCCTTATAAACTGCAAAGAAGCAAAAGGTCTTAAAGAAAACGGAAAACTAGCAGATATAGCACCTACTCTATTAGAAATGATGCACCTTGAAAAACCACAAGAAATGACTGGTGAATCTCTTCTAATAAAATAAATAATTTTAGTTCTTAATATTGACATATTATAGAATTAAAGTTATTATTATATTGTAATATTTAACACAAGTTGAAAGGAGATTTTATATAATGAAAGGTTATATTGAAATTGTTGAAGTAATCGCAAGAGAAATTTTAGACTCTAGAGCTAACCCTACTGTTGAAGTTGATGTTATCGTTGAAGACTTAGTAGGAAATCTTGTTATAGGTAGAGCTGCTGTTCCTTCTGGCGCTTCTACTGGTGAACACGAAGCTGTTGAGCTTAGAGACGGTGGAGATAGATATGTTGGTGTTGGTGTAGAAAACGCTGTTAAAAATGTAAACGAAATTATTGCAGAAGAAATCATCGGTATGAACGCTCTTGACCAAGTTGCTATCGATAGAACTATGATTGCTTTAGACGGTACTCCAAACAAAGGTAAATTAGGTGCAAACGCTATCTTAGCAGTATCTATGGCTGTTGCTAGAGCTGCTGCTGAAGCTTTAAATATGCCTTTATATCAATACTTAGGTGGATTTAACTCTAAAGTTATGCCAGTTCCTATGATGAACATCTTAAACGGTGGTAAACACGCTGATAACACTGTAGACGTTCAAGAATTTATGATTATGCCAGTTGGTGCTCCTTCTTTCAAAGAAGCTTTAAGAATGTGTTCTGAAATTTATCACAACCTTAAAAAAGTTTTAAAATCTAGAGGTCTTTCTACTGCTGTAGGTGATGAAGGTGGTTTTGCTCCTGACCTTGCTACTTCTGATGAAGTTATCGATTTAATCCTTGAAGCTACTGAAAAAGCTGGTTACAAACCAGGTGAACAAATTAAAGTTGCTTTAGATGTTGCTTCTTCTGAACTTTATGACAAAGAATCTGGTAAATACTACTTTGAAGGCGAAAGCAAAATGAAAGGCGAACAAATCTACAGAACTTCTGAAGAAATGGTAGCTTACTATGAAGCTTTAGTAGAAAAATATCCTATCATCTCTATCGAAGATGGTTTAGATGAAAATGACTGGGATGGTTGGAAATTATTAACTGATAGATTAGGTAGCAAAATCCAATTAGTTGGTGATGACTTATTCGTTACTAACACAGAAAGACTTAAAAAAGGTATCGAACTTGGTGTTGCTAACTCTATCCTTATCAAAGTTAACCAAATCGGTACATTAACAGAAACTTTTGAAGCTATCGAATTAGCTAACAGAAACAATATGACAGCTGTTGTATCTCACCGCTCTGGTGAAACAGAAGATTCTACAATCGCTGATATCTCTGTAGCTGTTAATGCTGGACAAATCAAAACTGGTGCTCCTTGCCGTTCTGATAGAGTTGCTAAATATAACCAATTATTAAGAATCGAAGAAGAACTTAATGATTCTGGTGAGATTGCAGAATACTTAGGAAAAAACACTTATTTCAACTTAAAAAATAGATAATATATGATTTTATTAAAGCAAAATTCTTAAAGAATTTTGCTTTAATTTGCTAAAGAATAATTTTAGAAAGGTAAAGATATGAATTTTATAAAAAATTTAAAGATAAAATTTAAATTTTCATTAATATTTGGATTAATTCTTATATTTGTTTTTATTCTTGGGATATCTGGCATTCTAGGATTAAGATATACTAAAAATAAATATGATGAACTAATCGTACTAAATAATAATCTTATAAATGCTTCTGTTACTTTAACACAGGACATATATAATTTACGTAATACACTTACTACTGATTTATCAAATTCAAAAAATATCAACATTGAAGAAAATTTTAATACTTCATTTAAAAAATGTGAAGATTCCTTAAAAGAATATAAAAATATTATACAAACTTTAAATAAAAATAATATTGACACTACTTCAATTACAGAATTTGCAAATAATATTGATTCTTTTTTACAAAATTATAAAAAAGAAATTTATTCTCTTATTGATAACTTAAATAGTAAAAATCAAAATAGTATATTAGATTCTATAAAAAAAGTTAAACAATACGGTAATGAAATAGTTAATCTTATGTATTTAACACCTCAAAAATCTTCAGAAATAATTTCTACGCAAATTAAAGAAATAGAATCTGACGTAAATAAAGTTAAAATTTTATTAGGCTTTATTTTCATATTTATAATGATATTTGGATTTGTATATGGTTTAATATTATCTAGAATAATAAGAAAACCTATAGAACGTCTTAAAGATATAGCTTTTGAAATGTCAAAAGGTAATCTTGATATTGATATGAGAAGTAATAATAAAGATGAAATCGGTATTTTATGTAATGCCCTTTCTGATATGTCTGATACATTTAAAAATATTCTGTATGATATAAATACTATGTCTTTAGAAATACAAGCTGGTAATGTTCATCATAGAATAAATACTGATAAATATCATGGTATATTTAAAGATGCAACATTAGCAGTAAATGATTCTACTGACCACCTTGTTGATGATTCTATTTATCTTTTAAACCAAATTAAAGAGTTTGGCAAAGGAAACTTTGATGAAAAAATTAAAAATTTTCCTGGAAAAAAAGCTATAATAAAAGATGAAATATTATCAGTACAAAATTCTTTAAAATCTGTCCTACATGATATAGAAAGTCTTATAAATGCTACAAATGCTGGAAATCTTGAATTTAGATTAAAAACTGATGGCTATGTAGGTAAATGGAAAGAAACAATAGATGGTTTAAATAAAGTAACAGAAAATGTTTCCACTCCTATAAAAGAGGCTCAAAAAGCTCTTGAAGAATTCTCTAAAGGAAATTTTGCCTACAAAATGTCTGGAGACTACAAAGGCGAATTTAATAATATAAAACAAAATGTAAATTATACTTCAGAAACTATTGGATCTTATATATCAGAAATTTCTCATATATTAAATGAAATGGCTAATAAAAACTTTAATCTAAATATTGATAGAAATTATTTAGGTGATTTTGAAAAAATTAAAGATTCTGTAAATCTTATAATAACTAACTTAAATGCTCTTAATAAAGATATTATTATTTCTGCTCAAAAAGTTTCTGAAGGTTCTAGACAAATATCAGAATCTAGTATATCTCTTGCAAATGGAGCTATGAAACAAACTCAAGCTGTAGAAAAATTAAATTCTACTATGGAAATAATAACACAACAATCTAGCGATAATGCTAAAAATACTGAAAAAGCAAATATTATAGCTCTTGGAGCTAAAGAAAGCGCTAGTATGGGCAATCAGCAAATGGATAATATGCTTCTTGCTATGGAAGAAATAAATATAGCAGCTAATAGCATATCAAATATAATAAAAGTTATAGATGATATAGCATTCCAAACTAATATATTAGCTCTTAATGCTGCAGTTGAAGCAGCTCGTGCTGGAGAACACGGAAAAGGATTTGCCGTTGTAGCAGAAGAAGTTAGAAACCTTGCTGGAAGAAGTCAACAAGCTGCTAGAGAAACAACAGAACTTATAAAAAGCTCTGTAGAAAAAGTAGCAGAAGGTTCTAATATAGCAAATAATACTGCTTCGGCCCTTCTTAGCATAGTTAATCAAATAGAACAAATAGCTAATCTTGTAAGTTCTTCTAATCTTTCATCAAAAGCTCAAGAACAATCTATAAAAGAAGCAAGACTTGGAATAGAAGAAATAGCTAAAGTTACTGAAAGTAATAACAAAACTAGTCAAGAATCTGCTATGGCGTCTGAAGAATTAGCAACACAATCTGAAATATTCTATTCTTCTGTTTCAGAATTTAAACTAAAAGAAGATGAATAATAAAAAAGGCATAGACTAAAGTCTATGTCTTTTTACTAATTATATTATATTTTCTATAATCTGCATAACGCTATCCATAAGATTATTTAATTTCTTAATAGCTAACTCTCTTTTACTATCTTCTACACCAAAATATACTTTTATCTTAGGTTCTGTTCCAGATGGTCTTACGCAAAACCAAGACTTATCTTCCATTTCAAAATATAATACGTCAGACTTAGGCAAAGTTATATGTTCTGTTTTACCAGTTTGTATATTTTTAGAAATACTTTCTTTATAGTCTGATATATTAATAACTTTTTTATTTTTTATTTCCTTTATAGGATTTTCTCTTAAACTAGACATTATCTTTTTAATATTATTAAGTCCATCTATACCTTTTAAAGTTAAAGATTTTATGCCATCTTCAAAATATCCATATTTTTTATATAGATTCTCTATAGCCTCATAAAGAGTAATTCCCTTCTCTTTATAATATGCCATCATTTCACATATAAGCATAGTAGCAACAACTGCATCTTTATCCCTTGCATAAGTTCCCGCTAAAGCACCATAGCTTTCCTCAAATCCAAATATAAATTCATTTTTTCCATTTTGTTCAAATTGTTTTATCTTCTCGCCTATAAATTTAAAACCTGTTAAAACTTCCATATAATGTACATTATATTCTTTAGCTATTTTTTTAGTCATATTAGTAGAAACAACAGTAGAAATAACAGTAGATTTTTCATTAAGCTCCCCTTTTTTAGCCTTTTGGCTTAAGATATAGTCAGTAAGCAATACTCCCATCATATTTCCAGATAATACAATATATTCGCCATTATTATTTTTTACAACGCTTCCTACTCTATCTGCATCTGGGTCCGTACCTACTACTATATCTGCATCTACCTCTTTAGCAAGCTCTATAGCAAGCTTAAAAGCATTAGGGTCTTCTGGATTAGGATATTCCACTGTAGAAAAATTGCTATCTGGCTCCTCTTGCTCTTTTACTACAAATACATTTTTAAACCCTGCTTTTTCTAAAACTCTTCTAACTGGCTTATTTCCTGTTCCATGTATAGGAGTATATACTATTTTAAGGCTATTAGATACTTTTTCTATTATTTCTGTATTAATACTTTGAGCTAAAACATTTTCATCATATTTTTCGTCTATTTCCTTGCCTATTATATTAAATAGTCCTTTTTCTATAGCATCTTTTTTATCTAAAATTTTGATAGATTTAAAATCTTTTACATTATCTACAAAAGCTATTACTTCTTTATCTTTAGGGAAAGGAAGCTGTCCGCCGTCTTCTCCATATACTTTATATCCATTATATTCTGGAGGATTGTGACTAGCAGTTATCATAACGCCGGCTATAGCTCCAAGCTCTCTTATCCCAAATGATACCATAGGTGTTGGGCGAAGCTCATCAAAAAGATAAGTTTTTATACCATTAGCATTAAGCACTAAAGCAGTAATAGTAGCAAATTCTCTGCTCATAAATCTAGAGTCATAACCTATTACAACTCCCTTATCCTTTGTATAATTATCTTGCGATAATATGTAATCTGCAAGTCCTTGTGTAGCCTTACTTACCGTATATTTGTTTATTCTGTTAGTACCAGCTCCTATTATACCTCTTAAGCCACCAGTACCAAATTCTAGCTCTTTATAAAATCTGTCTTCAATCTCTTTTTCATTATCTGCTATGCTCTTAAGTTCTCTTTTTGTTTCGTCATCAAAGTAATCATCATTTAACCAGTCATTATATAGTTTTTTATAATCCATAATAACCTCCTAAATTTTTAAGTTTTACTAAATATAACTTAATTATAGCGTTTTAAATAGAATTTAACAAGTTAATTTTTAAAATATATATCTATTATTTTTTCTACTAAAAGTTTTCTTTGGTTTGCTTGTTCTATAAGCTCTAATATTAAAGAAAAGAGCTTAGTTTCATCTAGTTCATAATTTTTATCTAACATTTTACTAATTTCATCAGATAGCTCAGTATTATTTCTATTTTCCAAAAACTCTTTATAAATACTTTCTATGTTATCTGTCTTGTCATTTAAAAGAAGTGTAATATCATTTATAGATAATATAGATTTTAAATGATATATCAAAATTAAAGATAATATATGATTTTTATTATATTTCTTTTTAATAGGTGAAGCTATCATTTTATGCTTAGTATAATTATTTATCATACTTTTTGTTATAATTTTTTGTTTTTCTTCTCTTTTATACTCGCTTAAATTTTCCTCTATAAATGTAAGCACTTGGTCCATATATAAATTTATATCTGGTATATCTTTTATATCTATATGGTTTAGGTTTGCTATTTCATCTACTAATCTTATTAGCTCTTCTTTTTTCATAGCTACTCTCCTAAAATTCTAAAATCTCCATATTTTCTATAGCATCATCTATAAGTTTATCAAGATTTTCTATATTTTTTTCCATCTTTTCTATTATACTTCTTTTAGGTTTTGTTTCTGGGTGTTTAGCTACAAATATAGTACAACAATCTTCATAAGGTCTTATAGATATATCAAATGTTCCTATTTTTCTAGCTATATCTATAATTTCTTGTTTATCCATACTACAAAGAGGTCTAAATACTGGTAAAGTTTTTACGGCACTATTTACTGCTTCTATAGCCTGCATAGTTTGGCTAGCAACTTGCCCTATACTATCCCCTGTTACAAGAGCATTAGAGCCAGATTTTAAAGCTACTTTTTCTGCAAGCATAAACATAGCTCTTTTTAAAAATATAGTCATCTTCTCTTGAGGCACGCTATTATATATTTCTAATTGTGTTTTAGTAAATGGTACTATATATAGCTTAATATTTCCTACATATTTAGACAACTGCTCGGCAAGGTCTATTACCTTTTGCTTAGCTCTATCTGAAGTATATGGTGGGCTATTAAAATATATAGCCTCTATGCTTACTCCTCTTTTAGCCATCATAAAACTAGCTACCGGACTATCTATCCCACCAGATAATAATACAGTAGCTTTGCCAGAAGTTCCAACTGGAAGTCCCCCAAAACCTTTTATAAGCTTACTATATATATATACATAATTTCTTATCTCTACCATAAGGACAACATCTGGATTATGCACATCTACTGTAAGATTATCTAAACTATCTAATACATATCCCCCAACCTCATAAGATATTTCCCTAGAGTCCATAGGATATTTTTTATCTGAACGCTTAGTTTCCACCTTAAAGCTATAAGGTTTATCTTGACAATTTTTTTTCATATGATATACTGCCATATTTTTAATATTTTCTATATCGCTATTTTCTAGCTTTATCGCCTTACAAACGGCAGTTATCCCTAATATATTTACTACAAGAGGAATAGCCCTATCATAGTCAAACTCCCCTTTTTTACATTCTATAAGAACTCTTCCTTGCTCTTTAGATACACTATATTCTCCTATAGTGGCTAAGTTTTTTTCTATAGTTTTTAAAAGAGCATTCTCTATAAGGTGTCTATTTTTTCCACGAAGGGCTATTTCCCCATATTTAGCTAATAAAACATTTTGCATATTTATCTCCTATCTTTTTTTATACATTCTAAGAATAGGCACTATCTCTAATATAGCTTTCTTAAATTCCTTAGCTTCTTCTAAAGTATTATTATAAGAAAAACTTACTCTTATTGTAGAACCCACATTTTCTTTACATACATAATCTATAGTAGAAAAGCTTTTCTTAGCCTTAGAGCTACAAGCAGAACCTGTAGAAACAAAAATATCCTTATCTTCTAAAGCGTGAAGTAAAACTTCCCCTCTTATATCTTTAAAGCTTAGGCTAAGTATATATGGTATACCATTTTCTATATCCCCATTTACACTAACTCCCTCTAGCTCCTCTACAAGTTTTATAAGCTCTTTTCTTATTTCTTCTACATTTTTAAAATTTTGTTCTAAGTTAGAATAAGCAAGCTCTGTTGCTTTAGCAAGTCCTACTATCCCCTCTGTATTTATAGTACCTGAACGTTTTTTATTTTGTTGTCCGGCTCCATACATTATAGGCTCTAACCTAATACCTGATTTTACATATAAAAAGCCTATTCCCTTTTGAGAATGTATTTTATGTCCGCTTACGCTTAATAAATCTATATTTTTTACATTTATAGCTAGCTTACCAAAAGACTGCACGGCATCTGTATGAAATATAGTTTTTTCATTTTTACTTTTTATTATCTTTGCTATTTTTTCTATATCTTGGATAGTACCTATTTCATTATTAACTTGCATAATACTAACTAAAATAGTATTATCGTTTATCTCTTCTTCTAACTGATTTATATCTACATATCCTTTGTTATCTACATTTAGATAGCATACCTCAAACCCTCTTTTTTCTAGCTCTTTAAAACAGTTTAAAACTGAAGGGTGTTCTATAGTAGTAGTTATTATTTTATTACCATATTTTTTATAAGCCTCACAAACTCCAAATATAGCCATATTATTAGATTCTGTACCACCAGAAGTAAAATAAATCTCATCTTCTTTAGCGTTTATTATATTAGCTATAGTCTTTTTGCTAGATATAATTTTTTGCTCCGATTTATAGCCTAGTCTGTGTAAAGATGAAGAATTAGCAAAACTATCTAGCATAGTATTGTTTATTTCTTCTAAAACTTTCTCATCTATCTTAGTAGTAGCCGAATTATCAAAATATATCATTTTTATTCCTCCAATTCATATAACAAAATATTTGTTGTTACAAAACCTGCTGTTTCAGTCCTAAGAATACGCCTACCTAAAGTTATAGGTATAACGCTATTTTCTTTTGCAAGCTCTATTTCTTTTTCGCTAAAGCCACCTTCTGGCCCTATAAATACTCCTATTTTATCTCCTTTAAAATCTTTTATTATAGATTTTATATTTGTTTTTTCTTCTTTTTCATAAGGAATTATATTCATATTGTTTTCTTTAGCTTTTAAAATAGCTTCTTTAAAGGTAATAGGACTTTCCACCTTAGGAATTTTGCCCCTTCTGGATTGTTTAGAAGCAGACTCTGATATTTTATTCCATCTAGCCACCTTTTTTTCTTCTTTACCAGATAATTTTACTATAGTTCTATCAGTAACTACTGGCACTATAGTATCTATACCAAGCTCAACGCATTTTTGTATGATAAGCTCCATCTTTTCACTTTTTGGCAAACCTTGATATAATGTTATTTTAGTTTTAGGCTCACTTTCATTTCCAAAACAGTCCACTATATCTGCTATTACCTTGCCTTGCTCTATTTTACTTATCTTGCATATATAATCATATCCATCTCCTATAGATATTTCTATTTCTTCACCTATCTTACATCTAAGAGCATTTATTATATGATTTGCGTTATCCTTATCTATCTCAACATAGTCATCTTTTAGATTTTCTCTATCTATAAAAAATTTAGCCATAAATTCACTCTTTCTATTTTTTTATTTTAGAAACGATACAAACCCATTCATCTTTTATATGTGTTTCTACTGCCTCTAATCCATTTTCATCAAGTGCTTCATATACATCTTGCATTCTATCTTTTATAATACCACTAGCTATAAATACACCATCATCTGTTAACTGACTAGGAACAACTTTTGATATATAACAAATCACATCTGCTATAATATTAGCTACTACTACATCATATTTTTTATAGCCTATCTCATCTTTTAAAGCCTCATCTTTTACTACGTCCCCTGCCGTTACATAATATTTATCTTTTTCAACACCGTTTAATTTAGCATTTTCATATGCCACCTTAACTGCATTCTCGTCTATATCAACGGCAAAAGCATTTTTAGCTCCAAGCAATATAGATATTATAGACAAAATACCACTACCACAACCAAGGTCCAAAACAAGACTATCTTCTTTTACATATTTCTCAAGGCTAGTAATACAAAGTTGTGTTGTTTGATGAAGTCCAGTTCCAAATACGTGTCCTGGATTTATATTAAATACTACTCTTCCTTTGCTATCTTCTATATCTTCCCATATAGGTTTTATAAGTAGCTTTTCCCCTATTTCAAAAGGCTTATAATATTCTTTCCATTTATTAAGCCAATCTTCATCATTTAGGTTTTCTGTTGTTTCTATATCTAGTCTTCCAAGCTCAAGTCCTATCTCTTCTTTTCTAGCTTTAAGAGAAGCTATAGCCTCTTTTATTCTAAGTAAAATTTCGTGTCCATAAGGGTTGTCGCTAACATATACTTTAACTTTTGTTTCTTCTTTTTCTTTATTTAATAATTCCTCGTCCACATAGTCCCAGTACATAGAGCTTTCTTCTAAATACTCTTTAAGCTCGTCATCATCTTCTATCTGTACTCCGGCTACTCCAGTTTCTAAAAGCACCCCACTAACAGAGTCTATACCCTCTCTAGTAGTATATACTTTAACTTCTATCCATTCCATAAATTGCCTCCTTATATATTTTTATGCTATTATAACATATTTTAAAATATTAAACAATACGTGTACTACTTAGCATTTAAGCCTTATAAACTGTAAATTTTAACTTTAAAAATAAAAAAGGTTGCAGAATAAATCCACAACCTATTATCATTTTAATTATTATTTTGAAGAGCTTTTTTAACAACTTCACTTACTGTTTTATTATCTGCTCTTCCTTTCGTCCTTTCAGAAACTAGGGCCATTACTTTGCCCATATCTTTCATTGAGCTTGCTCCCGTTTCATCTATTGCACACAAAACGATTTCGTTGATTTCTTCAACGCTTAACTGTTCGGGAAGGTAAGATTTTAAGATAACAATTTTTCTGTTAACCTCATCAATCAAATCTTGTCTGCCACTTTTTTCAAAGTCAGGAAGCACATCATAGCATTTTTTAATCTCTTTGATAATAACCTCAATAATACCGTCATCTTCAAGCTCAATTTTTTTGTCTTTCTCGATTTGAAGAATACCCGCACGTACCATCTGAATGGTATCTTTAAGGATATTATCCTTTTGCTTCATAGCCTCCTTCAAATCAGCAAAAAGCTGTTCTTTTAATGACATACACATCATCCCTTTTATTATTAGTTAAATTTACGTTTTCTAGCAGCTTCAGACTTTTTCTTACGTTTAACGCTAGGTTTATCGTAAGCTTCTCTTTTACGAACCTCACCCATAATTCCGGCTTTAGCACAGCTTCTTTTAAATCTACGAAGAGCGCTATCTAAAGATTCATTTTCTTTAACTCTGATTTCTGACATTTGCATTCCCTCCCTCCAGTTACATTTTAAATGCAACATGCACTACAAAATTATACACAATATTTTTTAAATAGTCAACCACCTAATTTAATATTTGTATAATTTTTTTATAAAATAATACCAAATAAGTAAAAGTATAAAAAATATTAAACAAATCTATTAAAATTTTTGGCTATTACTTTTAATAATATATTAACTATCTTTTTTATTATTCTAAGCTATCAAAATCAAATACTGCCGCTTTTGTATAGTTTACAACCTTAGCTTCAAAGAAGTCTGTTTTAGTATTATTTATCTTAGAAAAACTCTCTATCCAAGCCATAGGATTTTCTGTTATTTCTGGATATATTTCCTTAAGCCCTATAGCCTTTAATCTAAGATTTGATAAATATTTTATATATCTGTCTATAAGCTCATTATTTATGCCAAGTATTTCATTATTAGTAACATATTGCCCCCATTTTATCTCGTGTTCTACCCCAGTTTTCATCATATCTATAAGCTCTTCTTCAAGCTCTTTTGTAAAAAGCTCTGGTTTTTCTGCTCTTAGCTCTTTTATTATATTTTGGAAGATAACAAGGTGTGTTATTTCATCTCTATTTATATACTTAAATATTGTGCTAGTAGCAGTCATTTTTCCTTGTCTTGCTAATGTATAGAAAAAGCTAAATCCAGAATAGAAATATATCCCCTCTAAGATATAGTTTGCCATAACCACTCTTATAAAGTTTTTTTCTGTAGCATCTATATTAAAGTCTTCATATATGCTAGCTATAAATTTATTTCTTTTTAAAAGATGCTCGTCTTCTCTCCACATATCATATATTTTATCCCTTGTTATAGGGTTTGTAACTGTATCTAATATGTAAGAATAGCTTTGAGCGTGTATTTCTTCTTGAAAAGCCTGAATATTTAGAAGAGATGAAACTTCTGAAGCCGTTATATACCTAGATAGATTAGGCAAGTTTTCGCTTTGTATAGAATCTAAAAAATTTAAAAAAGATATTATCTTATCAAAGGCGTTTCTCTCACCATCTGTAAGATAAGGAAATTGCTTTACATCTTCATTTAGAGCTATCTCTTCTGGTATCCAAAAGTTATTTAGCATAGTCCTATACATATTAGTAGCCCAGTCATATTTTATTCTGTTCCATTCTCTAAGATTTGTTGTGTTTCCTTCTATCATACTTACAGTGCCACGAACACCGTCTGCATTAAATATTTTTTTCTTTAACATATAATCCACTCCTAACTTGAACAACTAGTACATTCATCCATCTCTAAAGATTTATTTCTTACATAATATATAGTCTTGATGCCCTCTTTCCAGCATTTTATATACATATCTAAAATATCTTTTGCTTTTAAATCTGGTGTTATATATAAATTAAAAGATTGTGCTTGGTCAACGTGTCTTTGTCTAACTCCACAAGCTCTGATGCTCCAGTCTTGATCTATATTATGGGCTTCTTTATAATACCAAAAATTATTATCTGTAAGGTCTGGAGCAGTCTTTGGCATATATATTCCCTTTTTCTCTTCCACAAAGAATTTTTTAAATATAGGGTCTATACCAGCAGTAGTATTTGCTATATTAGAAGTGCTACCTGTAGGAGCTACTGCCATAATATATCCATTTCTGATACCATATTTTTTAACATCTTCTTTTAGTTCTAGCCATCTTTTAGAGTTATAACCTCTTTTCTCAAAATATTCTCCAGTTTGCCACTGTGAACCTTCAAAAGCTGGATAAGCCCCTTTTTCTTTTGCAAGCTCCATAGAAGCTTTTATAGCATTATATGCTATTTCTTCAAATAGTTCATCTGCTTCTTTTATATGCTCTTCGCTCTCCCAAATTATCTTATTATTTACAAGATAATGATGATATCCGCTAGTCCCAAGCCCTATAGCTCTATATTTATCACTAGTTATCCTAGCTTCTGATACTGGAAGTTCATTAAGACTTATAACATTATCGAGCATTCTTATTTGAAGAGGAATACATTCTTTAAGCTCTTCTTTGCTAACCTTACCAAGATTTACAGAGTTTAAGTTACAAGTAACCATATCGCCTGATAATATCTTAGTAGTTATAGTGTTATCTTCATTAGTTTCTTCTATAAAATGGCTCTCGCTCATATTTTGGGCTATCTCGTGGCAAAGATTAGAAGAATATATCATACCCTTATGCTTATTAGGATTTGCTCTATTTACTATATCTCTAAAGAAAACAAAAGGTGTTCCCGTTTCCACAGCACTTTTTAGTATTTTTTTCATTATATCAAGACAAGTTGTTTCTATTCTCTCTAGCTCTTTATTATTTTCACATTCTAGATACCTTTTTGTAAATTCTTTATCATCATCATCAAAATAATCTTCAAGATAATAGCCCATAACTTTTTTTACTTGGTATGGGTCAAATAAACTCCAGTTTTCTCTTTTTTCTAATCTTTCCATAAATAAATCTGGAATGCTAACTGCTGGGAAAATATCGTGTGCTTTTCTTCTGTCATCTCCATTATTTGTTTTTAAATCTAAAAAGTCATATAAATCTTTATGCCATATATCTAAAGTAACAGAAGCACTCCCTTTTCTTCTTCCTAACTGGTCTACTGCAACTGCCGTATCATTATATAGTCTTATCCAAGGAATAATTCCTCCAGATGAATTTTTATTACCTCTTATCTCACTATTTAACGCCCTAACTTTACCTATATATATACCTAAAGCTCCTCCATGTTTTGATACCTGAGCAAACTTTTGATTTACATCATATATAGACCAAAGATTATCGCCAACAGTAGATATAAAACAACTACTAAGCTGATAAAAAGGTGTTCCAGAATTTGCAAGAGTAGGCGTTGCTACTGTCATCTTAAGCTTACTCATTAAGTCATAAAACTTTTTAGCATATTCTACTTTGTTTTCCTTCTCTGGTATAGCAAGGTGCATAGCTATTATAAGAAAACGCTCTTGCGGAAGCTCTAATACTTCGCCGTCTGCCCCTTTTACTAGATATCTTTTAGCTAAAAGATTTAATCCATCATAGTTAAATAAATAATCTCTATCGCTTTTTATATATTCTCCAAGCTCTTTTATTTCCTCTTGTGTATAATTTTCTAAGATATACTCTCCATATAATTTTTTATCTACTAAATCTTTAACTAAAGAATAAAAATCTCCATATCCAAAATGACTATATTTTCTATTTATTCCTGCTTCTTTATATAAATCATATATAAGAAGTCTTGCTGCTACATATTGCCAGTTAGAATTTGGTTTTTTTACCATATTGCCATATCCATCATCTTCTGTGGATATCACCTTTTCTATAGCAGTTTGTATAAGAGTTTTTTGGATTTCTTTAGTGCTCATTCCATCTCTAAATTGTAGCTTTGCATCAAGCTCTAGCTCCTGTGCACAACACCCCTCTATACCTTCACAAGCAAAAGCTATAACCTTTTTTGTCTTATCTACAGAAAGTTGTTCTAAACTACCATCTCTCTTTTTAATATGTATTTCCATAAGTAAAACTCCTTTAATTTTTAAAACTAGTCTATATTTTACCATATATAGTTTATCTCTTCAATAAAATATGTATATATTGTGTTTTTTTATATTATTTTAACAATTTTTAATTATTTTTTCTTAAAATTTTATAAGCTTATTTTTTTAAGTTTAGTTATTTAAACATATTTATATTTTATTTTATTTATTTTTATATTATAATTGATATAAAAAATAAAGGTGGTGATTTTTTGCTAGGAATTATAACAGAATATAATCCTTTTCATAATGGACATAAACTCCATATAGAAAAATCAAAATTAAAAACTAATTCTTCCTATTGTATAGTTGTAATGAGCGGAAACTTTACACAACGTGGAGAAGTAGCTATCTTTGATAAATATGCAAGGACAAAAATGGCTCTTTTAAATGGTGCTGATATAGTTTTAGAGCTTCCCCTTATCTTTGCTACTTCTTCTGCCGAGCTATTTTCTTTGGGAAGTGTAGATATTTTAAATAAAACAAATATAGTATCTAAGCTTTGCTTCGGAAGCGAAGAAGGAAATTTAGATACATTTTTTAAGGCAAGCTCTATACTAACAAAAGAGCCTAAAGAATTTAATATAATGCTTAATAATTTTTTAGATGAAGGACTTTCCTTTGCATCTGCTAGATTAAAAGCCCTAGAGTATATATTAAGCCAAGATTTAAGCTTTTTAAAATCTCCTAATAATATTTTAGCTCTAGAATATATAAAAGCTATACATAAGCTAAAAAGCAATATAAAGCCCTATACTATATTAAGAGAAAAAGCTAGCTTTCATTCAGAGGATATAAAAGAAGATATAGCATCTGCTACTGCTATACGCCTAGCTTTAAAAAATAAAGATTTATCTTCTATAGAAAAAGCTATCCCTAAAAACTGCTATCCTATATTTTCTGACAATCTTTCAAATATGAATAGCTTAGATAATTATAGCTCTATACTTTCATATATAATAAGGACTTCTTCCTTAGATAAGCTAAAAAATATAGCAGATATAGGAGAAGGACTAGAAAATAAAATTATCTCAAACGCAAATTTTAAAGATATAAATTCTCTTCTTGAGAGCTTAAAATCCAAAAGATATGCCCATACTAGATTACAACGTTGCCTTTTACATATCTTGCTTGACATAACAAAACAAGAACAAGAATATCTAAAACAAAATTTAAACCCCTATATACGTGTTTTAGGCTTTAAAAAATCTTCTTCAGATATTCTATCAACTCTTATAAAAAATTCTAAAGTTCCAGTTGTTACAAACCTTAAAAATGCAAAAAAAATATTAGATAAAAACGCTCTATATTTTCTAGAAAAAGAAATACTAGCATCTGATATTTATTATATCTTTCAAAATAAAAACCCTAAATATGAATATTCTATGCCTATGATTATGATATAATTAAAAAGAGATTGTAGTTTTTTTCTACAATCTCTGACTAATATTAGCCTTTTATATGTTATATTACTAATTTTCGTCATAAAAAATTATTTCATCACTTTTAACCATACCAAGCTTATCCCTTGCTATTTTTTCTATATTTTCAGGACTATTTTTATATTCTGCTTGATTTTCAAGCTCTTTACTTTTCTTATTTTCTAGCTCAATTTCTTTATTTATTTGTAATATTTTATCATTATATTCTGTTAGTATTTGATATTTATAAACTATGTATATAGAAAAACCAACAATACAAACTAACATAAGCAATATATAAAGCTTATTAAATCTAGAAGTAGTCTTTTTCATATGTAATCCACCTTTGCTTAATATATATTTATATATTAGCATAGGCTTTTATGTAAAATCAATCTATTTTTTTATTTTATTTCTTACTTTTACTCTTATATTTTTACAAAATTCTATAAATAAAGCTTTAATAGGACGTATTATCATCTTTATAGGAGCATATAAAATTTTAACTATTTTAATAACTAATTTTATAATATTATTTATTAGTTTTATTACTATATTACTTATGCTTATTCTATATAATAACATACCTAAAAGCATTGTTAATATAAAGAATATTCTTATTTCTCCATTATTCTGATACAATATTATCATAAATATTATAACAGACATAAAGCTCCAATATACAATATCTTCTACACCTATTGCTACATTATTATGTGTAAAGTATATACGAATTATCCTTAAAAAATCATAGCATAAACCTAAAAAAAAGCCTATAAATAAAGCCGTAATAAAAAGCTCAAACTGAAAAGAGATAGATAAAATCATTATATCACCTCTTATTTAAATATTTTGCTAAGAAGCCCACCTGCTGTTTTTCCATATGTATTTTTATCTTCATATACTAGACTATAAATTTCCCCTTCTATTTCTAAATCTCCATTATCCAAAGTTAGTTTATTTAAATGAAAATTTATTCCCTTTAACACTAAAACTCCTAGCTCTGTTTCTGCTACTACTATTTCTTCATCAAAAGATATAACATCTAAAATTCCTGTTATCTTTATATTGCTTCTATCTAAAATTATTATATTATGCTTATTTTTTTTATCTTCTATCATAATAACCTCCATATATTTTTTATATTAAAGTATATTAAGGCTTGTTTATTTTTATGCCTAACAAAAAAGGCTACTTGATAGTAGCCGTGTTATTCTGTTTCTTCTATTATGTCGGGAGTTTCACTCCCTTCTAGATATTTTAATATCTTTGTTTTGCTTTTATCTATTTTGCTTTTGTCTATAGAGTTTTTCAAATTCTTTGCTTTAATCAATTCAACAATTTCTTCTTCATCAATTTCACTATTAGCTAAGTAAATTACTAAATCTTCATTTATTTCTTTTAATAAATTATTTTTTTCAATTATATCTTGCATTAATACTCTATTCTTTAAAATTAATTTTAAAGTTAATTCATCATAATTATTGGTAATAAGAAATAATAAATTATCTTCTGTTAGCCCAAATAATTCTTTATCTATCATTTCAGATATTCTACTTTTCAATTTTTCCTTATCATCATCATAATAAGACGATGAATATTTAAATACAAATCCTTCTTCTTTTAAATTATTATAAATTAATAATTCTTCTTCTCTAGATTTAATATATTTAAATATATTAGTATAAGGTTCATACACAAATTGGTTAAATATGCTTTGAACATTTATAAAATTTTCTTTCGTGATTTCTAAACTATATATTATATATATAATATAATTATAGATTTCAATATCTTCCATACTTTTATTTTCTTTCTTATTTTTAATATTTGTTAATATATCTTCTATAAAATTACATGGTGCAATATAATCATTAGATAAATTTATTACATCTAATAATAAAAATTGAATATATTTTCTTAATAAATCTTTCTCTAAATATTTTAATATCTCTATAAGTTTATTAATATAATTATTATCATAAAAAGCACTCATATATATAAATTTTTTTCGATTATCATCTAAATTTTTAATGCAAATTTCAAATAATTTTTTATTCAAAATATTAAACCTTTTAAAATCATCATCTTCTAATTTACTAAGTATTTTTTCTGGATTTTCAAGTTCTAAATTTATATCTTGTTCTGTATTAGAATACAGGTTTTTTAAATATAATTTATCATTTTTACCTAAATCGCCTTTATGATAAATACTTATGTAATATCTATATGTTTCATCTATAAATCCTTCACATATAAGCATTTTAATGAGTTTCAAATATTTTTTATTTTTAAGCTTATTCTTGTTGTATATCTTATCTAATTCATCATTTGGGATTTCTTCAAAAATTTCTTTAATAGATTTTAAATTAGAATTATATAAATTTAATTGTAATTCTACTAATTTTTCATGGCTATAAATATTATAATTATTTAATAATTCACTAATTCTCTCATTTATATAATTTTTATATAATTCTATATATTCTTTTTTATTATTCATAATATAATATATATATCCATCATCTAATAATAAACTATCAAATTCATCAGGAACAACATTTTTTACTACTATAAGAGCAAAAAGTTTACTTATATCTTCTTTATATCTTTCTTCTTTTTTAATTTTATCCGCATCTTCGTTTTCTAACTTTTTATTAAGAACAACATTATAGTAAATCTTAAACTCATTAACTATATTTTTTAATAATCTCATATCATCTATATAAAGAGAAATTTTAAATATTATATCATCATCTAGTTGATATCCAAAATTTTTTAATAGATTTGTTAAGATTGCAGATGAATTATTAGAATCAACAAAAGGTATTATAGGAATTATAAAGTCAAAAAATTTAACCCTATCTTTAGGTGTAAACATTCCATCTTTAACCATATAAATAAACTTAACAGTATGTCTGATACCATTTGTTTCATTATACTTATTAACTAAAAAATTTAATTCTCTTAGTTTTATAAATATATTAGGATTATCATATCTATCTAAATCTTCAAACACAATAATTTCTGTCCCCGAATTTGCTATAATATAAACTAGTTCTTTAATATCCTTATCAAAAATAGTTTCATCTTTATCTTCTTCACTACTTTTAAATTCCGCTTCTGTTCCACTTATTTTTAGCTTTGATATTTTAAATTTTTCTTTTCTGTAAAATTGAAAAAAGAAATTAAGCATAATCCAAAACATAACTATAACATACCAAAACAACAGAAATATTTTTTTAGTTCTATCTAAATTCTTAAAAATCTCTAATGCCAATATATCCTTTCTAAGAAATAATATAATAAGTCCTATTATAAATAAAACTATTCCTAAAGACTTCTTTAAAATAGATATATTATCAACATTTTTCTTAAATTTATATTTAGTAAGATATATATAATCTTGCTTTATTTATAATAAAATTTGATTTATTATCTGTTTTTCAATTCTATCTTCATTTTCAATATTTTTATCTTCTGTCTTATTTTCGCTTTTATACTCCCCTAAAGCTACACTTATAATATTTTTTTTAAGATCTTTTGCATAACTTTTCCAAACAGTACTTTTCCCCGAAGCATATATACCCGATATAGCGATATTCCTTATATCATCTTCGGCTAAAGCAAAATCTAAGGCTTCACTATACCCCGAATTAACATCTATAAATTCAGGAGTAAGCTTATTAAATTTGTTCTTTTTAGTATCTTGCTCTATATCATTATTACTATCATCTTTTAAATTATTCTTAGTATTATCTTTCAAAACATCACCTCTAATTAATTCTATTTTATTAGACAATAATGTTTATTATATAGCAAATTTTTCCTTTTTTCAATGCATAAAATACTATTAGTTTTCTTATAAATAAAATAAAAACATAGTCAACCTATACTTTTCTATAATATATCTTTACAAATTATTTTTCTTGTATTATTATAAATATAAGAAGAGCTAATTTTTTGTTAGCCTACTATTTAGTATTATTTTAATAATAAAATAACAGCATAGTTTATCAAGCTTGGGCTATTATTTTTTTATCCTTATGATTATTACAACTAGATTTAGCAATGTTAATATTATCATTACTATTTCGTATGTACTCATCATATCCCCCTAACCCTTGTTAGAGTTAGTAGGCTAACAACCCTTTCAATTAGCTCACATAAATTATACAAATTTTTATATTTTTTATCAATGTTCTGTCTTTATAATCTATTTATATTGTGTTATTCTAGTACATAAAATTAGTTTTACACTAACTTCTTTATAATTTCTTTTAGTATTCGCCAACTTTTTGTGGGCTTTTTATATGTTATAAAAACTCTTTTTAAAATTATTTTTCCCAAATGTAATATTTTTTATATACCTTAATAAATTTATCTATATATATTTTATAAAGGAGTTTTTATGAAAATCTTTAATTTTTTTAAAAATAGTAATGTTAAATATTTTGTTATATTAACATTTTTCTGTTTTTCTCTTGTGGCAATATCTCGCCCTATAATCCAAAAAAATCTCGCTTCTGTTGCTACATCGGCAGAACCTGCTAAAAAAAATCTTCCTATATATTCTGTAAATACAGATGAAAAAAAAGTGGCTATTAGTTTTGATGCCGCTTGGGGTGCTGATGATACCGAAGAACTTCTTACAGTATTAAGAAATAATGATGTTAAAGCTACTTTCTTCTTATGTGGATATTGGGTAGATAAATATCCTGATGAAGTAAAAAGAATATATGAAGAAGGACACGAAATAGGAAATCATAGCGATACTCACCCTCATGGTAGCAAAATAAGCCTTGAAGAAAATAAACAAGAAATATTAAATGTACATAATAAAGTTAAAAATCTTCTTGGGTATGAAATGGATCTTTATAGAGCACCGTTTGGTGAATATAATGATACAGTACTACAAGCTGCAAAAGAAGTCGGCTATCATACAATACAGTGGGATATTGATAGTTTAGACTGGAAAGAACACGGCGTACAAGCCGAAATAAAACAAGTAACAGAAAATAAAAATTTAAAAAATGGTTCTATAATGTTATTTCATAATGATGCTAAATACACTCCAGATGCTTTAGATACAATTTTAAAAACTTTAAAATCAAAAGGATATGAAATAGTACCTGTAGGAGAATTAATCTATAAAGATAACTACTATATGAACCACGAAGGTAGACAATTTATAAAAGAAGATAAAGAAAATAATAATTAAAATGAAAAGGCTTATTAAGGTTTAAATACTTTAGTAAGTCTTTTTTTAAATCTACTAAAAATAAAATTATAACTAAAGAAATTAGTAATATACTAACAATAATATAAACAAAAAATTATAAAAATATTTTATTTAATTATTAATATAAAATGTATATTTATTTTGTATATTAATATAGTATATAAATTATTTTATTATTATATTATAACTTGATAATTTTAAAACTTATTTCACCCTATCCTTTACAGTTTTATCTATTATAATCAAAATTATTATCTATTTATATATTTTTAAATCTTATAAAATATAAATTAAAACTACTTTCTAAGAATTAAGTTCTTTTTTTATTCTAGAATAATATCTAATAAAACTTTTTTCTTGTAATTTCATATTCTTTATTAAATCATTAGATTTTGGAATTAAGTTTTTATTACATATTCTTATCAATATAATTAATTCCTAATTATAAAAATTTATTTAATTCTAAAATTATAAATTTATATATTCTTTATATTTTATATTAATACAAAAATATTATTTAAAAATTTTTTAATATAAAACCTTAAAAACAATATTTTTATACATTATGTTCTTAAAATATTAATTTTTAAGCAAAATAATATACATGTTATAAAATATGCTAAATTTTTATAGACTTTTCAATTATTTTTTATATATTTAGTATAAGATATATATTTTAAATACTAAAATCAACAATTTTAAATACTATGTATCATATGAAAAATATATTTTAGATATCATTTTATACAACTTGCTAACTATATATAAAATTTTTATGGAAAATTTTACTTGCATTTTTGTATATAATATGCTATCATTTGTGGATATACAACTCAATTATACAAATTACTCATTAAAATATGACACAAAGGAGAATTCTATGAAACATAATAAAATTATAGGTATGCTATTAGCTGGTTCTATCATAACAGCACCACTATTAGCTCCTCAAAATACACAAGCTTCACAAGATAATTATAAAAAGTTATATTTACCTTCAGAAGCTTTCGAAGCTACAGATTTTTATAAATATAATTCTTATTTTACAAGTACTGAATATAGTCCTACAGAACTTATGGGAACTGATGGTCTACACTATGTAAGCAACATATCTGAAAAAATATCAGATAATGTAGTTTATGTAGACTTACAAAAATGGTTAGATTTTAATCCAGAACTTAAAGAAGAAACTTTCAATCGTATTGTATATGTTGCTGGTTATCCTAAATTATCAGTAAATAGACTTCAAGAAGGTGCGTTAGAAGATAATTCATATGACAATTTAGTATATAATGTTGCTCATATAGCAGATGATGTTGAAATAGTTGCTTTTAGCAGTATCTATCAAGGAAAATATCTTTTAGGAGAACATACATTTAAACCTAAAGTTAACGTAAAAGACCTAGGAGATGGCTATATAAAAGTTACTTTAGATATAGATAAAGATTTAAAAAAATATAGATATGTAGGCTTAAGATGGAAATATGGAAAAGAAGCTCAAGATAAAGTAAACTCACTTGGAAATAGAAAAAATGGTGCAGTTGTAGCTCTTGATAGCCTAGAAATTTATTCTTCTAAAAATGAGGAAGTAAAAGTTAATGAAAAAGATTATCTTTCAGAAGCTAAAAATAAATTAAAAACTGCTATAGATAATGCTAAAGAAGAAAGAGCAAAAGTAAAAGTTAGTCAACGTTCTGGATATGATGTTCTAAAAAATGAAAAATGGGTGGATATAGATTCAGATTTTGATTTTGAAGAAGCTATACAAAAAGCAGAAAAAATATATAAAAATTATTCTAGCATATCATTAATAGAAAATGAAATAGAAAACTTAAAATATTATCAAAATAAATTTATTTCTTCTCAAAGAAACGGAAGAAAATCTATAACAAACCAAAATGAAAATTTAAATAAACCAGAAAATTCAAATGAAAATAAAGATAAAAACTCAAATAATAAAGAAAATTTAGATAAAAAAGATGTTATAAATACTAACAAATCATTTGAAAAAATATCATTCCCATCTGAACTTTTTGCTTCTACAAATTCTTATACATATAATTCATACTTTACAAGCACTCAATTTTTAGCAGAAAATTTAAGAGATTTTGACGGAATGCACTATGTTAGCAATATATCTGAAAGACCAGATAAAGCTCTTATATATGCAGATTTAAAACAAGCTTTATTATTCTACCCAGAATTAGCTAATAGCCAAGTTAATCGTATTGTTTATACTGCTGGATACCCTACTTTATCTGTAAATCAACTTCAAGAAGGTATATTAGATACAAATAATTATGACAACTTAGTATTTAATATTGCTCATATGACAGATGATGTAGAACTTGTATGTTTTGATAGATTATATGAAGGAGAACCTTTATATCCTACATATGTAAAACCAAATATCAAAAAAGTAGAAAATTTAGACTCTGACTACATTAAAGTAACTATAGATACAGATTTTGACCTTAAAAAATATAAATATATAGGTTTAAAATGGAACTATAGTGAGAAAGCTCAAGAAAAAGTAAATCAATTAAATGATAAGAAAAACGGAGCTATAGTAGCAGTTGATAGCTTAGAATTTTATTCTTCTAAATAAACTTTATAAATTATAATTTAAAAATAAAAATTTTTGTTAATTATTTTGATAAATATAAAGTCAAAAATATTTTAACAAAAATTTTTTTATATTAATTGTAATCTAATTATAATTTATAAGTTGACAATATAATTAAAATATATTATACTTCTTTTAAAATATTTAGCTATCTTAGGAGGAAAAATGGAAAGAAAAAAAATTAAAAATTTGATATTATGTGCTTTATTTGTTTGCCTTATCTCTATAGGAGCTTTTATAAAAATCCCTATACCAGTTGTTCCATTCACTTTACAATTTTTATTTACTAGTTTGGCTGGAATTTTATTAGGTGGTAACCTTGGAGCTTTTTCTGTACTTATTTATACACTTATGGGACTTTTAGGTTTTCCTATATTTGCCGGTGGTGGTGGTTTTTCTTATATATTAAAGCCAACATTTGGATATATTGTAGGATTTATAGTAGGAACATATTATACTGGTAAAATAGCAAATAAAAATACTAATCCAAGCTATAAGAGAATACTTATAGCAAACTTTGTTGGACTTTCTATAGTTTATATCTTTGGTATGATATATTATTATTTTATAAGTAAATTTTATTTAGGAAACAACATAGGAATATATACTTTATTTATATATTGCTTTGTCCTTGCTATCCCTGGAGATATTTTGCTATGTATAGTAGGAGCTATTGTTGGTAAAAAATTAATTCCACTACTAAAGAAAGGATTATAATATATGGATATAGATTTATTAACAAAAAAAGTGCTAGATGGATATAAAATAAATAAAAAAGAAGCTTTATTTCTATATAATCAACCTTTAGAAAAGCTTTGTGAAAACGCTAATAAAATAAGAGTTAAATTTTGTTCTAATATTTTTGATATTTGTACAATTATAAACGCTAAAAATGGGGGTTGTACCGAAGATTGTAAATTTTGTGCTCAATCAATTCATAATAATTGTAAAATAGATGAATATTCCTTAATTTCCGAAGAAGAAATTTTAAAACAAGCCAAAATAAATTATAATCAAGGTATCTTGCGTTATTCTATTGTAACTTCTGGTAGAAAATTACCAGATGATGAAATAGATAAAATGTGTAAAGTAATAGAAAGAATAAAAAAAGAAGTTAGTATATCTGTATGTGCTTCTCTTGGTTTATTAAACGAAGATAATTTAAAAAAATTAAAAAAAGCAGGACTAACAAGAATACATAATAATATAGAAACCTCTAAAAATAATTTCCCTAATATATGTACAACTCATACATTTGAAGATAAAATAAAAACTATAAAATTAGCTAAATCTTTAGGACTTGAAGTTTGTAGTGGTGGCATTATAGGACTTGGAGAAAATATAGAAGATAGAATAGATATGGCTTTTACTCTTAGAGATTTAGAAATAAAAAGTGTCCCTGTAAATATTTTAAATGCTATAAAAGGAACTCCTATGGAAAATAATAAAAAATTAAATCAAGAAGAAATCGTACGTATTGTAGCCATATATCGATTTATTTTACCCACTTCAAAAATAAGACTAGCCGGAGGAAGAAATCTACTTTTAGATAATGGAGAGCTTTGTTTTAAATCTGGTGCAAATGCTACTATATCTGGTAATATGCTAACAACTGTTGGCATATCTGTAGAAGATGATATGAAAATGATAAAGGGCTTAGGATATGAGGTGAAACTAGTAGATGAGTAAAAATTTATTTATAACAGGTACTGGTACAGATGTAGGAAAAACATATATAACAGCTTTAATTACAAAAAAATTAGCAGAAAATAATATAAACAATGCTTATTATAAATGTGCTATGAGTGAAAATCCTAGAAAAGATGATAATACATTAATTCCCTCTGATGCATTATTTGTAAAGGAAATGTCAAAAATTTCTCAAGAGTTAAATGATATGTGTCCTTATATTTATGAGATGCCCGCTTCTCCTCATTTAGCATCTAAATTAGAAAAAAATCCTATTGAAATGAAAAAAATTTCAGATTATTTTAATAACCTAAAAAATAAGTTTGATTATATAACAATAGAAGGTTCTGGAGGAATTATTTGTCCTTTACGTTTTGATGATAAAATTATAATGTTAGAAGATTTTATCAAGCTATATAATCTAAATTGTGTAATAGTTGCTAATGCTGGTCTTGGTGCTATAAATTCTGTTGTTCTTACTGCTAAATATATGAAAGCAAATAATATAAATATTAAAGGTATTATATTTAATTATTTTGAAAAAGATAATAAAATACATAAAGATAATATATTAATGTGTGAATACTTAACTGGTTTTAAAGTTTTAGCTTGTGTAGAAAAAAATGATAAAAACTTAAATATGCCTTTAGAAATATTACTATCGTTATATAATTAGAAATGGAGTGATAAAATGATTTGGTATCCATATCAACAGATGAAAACTATGAATACTCCTTATAAAATAATAGATGCAAACGGAGTATATCTATATACTAAAGATAAAAAGCTTATAGATTCTATATCTTCTTGGTGGAGCACTATACACGGCTATAAAAATAAAGAAATAAATGATGCAATAGAAAATCAAATAAAAAAATTTTCTCATATAATGCTTGCAAACTTAAGCCACGAACCTATAGAAGCTCTTTCAAAAAAATTAGAAGAATGGTTACCTAAAGATTTAGATTATTGCTTTTTTTCTGATTCTGGTAGTGTGGCAGTAGAAGTAGCTTTAAAAATGGCTTTACAATATCATATAAATAAAAATCAACCTCAGAAAAATATTATATTAGCTCTTAAAAATGCCTATCACGGAGATACTTTTAAAACAATGGAAGTAAGCGATGATGAAGATTATCATTTTATTTTAAAGTCATATCCTAAAAATAAAAATATAATACATATAAATACAAATATTGAAGAATTAGAAGAAACATTTATAAAATATCATAAAAATTTATGTTGTTTTATTGTAGAACCTCTTTTACAATGTGCCGGTGGTATGCGAATATATGATATATCATTTTTAAAAAGAGCTAGAAAGCTATGTGATAAATATAATATTTTATTAATTTTTGACGAGGTAGCAACTGGTTTTGGAAGAACTGGAAATCGCTTTGTATCAGATATAGTAACACCGGATATTTTAGTACTTGGAAAAGCTCTAACTGGAGGATATATAGGACACGCCGTTACCGTGGCTAATAAAAAAGTATATGATGCATTTTATAATGATAACCCAAATTTAGCTCTTATGCACGGTCCTACATTTATGGGAAATCCTTTAGCTTGTTCTATTATATTAAAATCTATAGAATTATTTGAAAAAAATAACTATATGGATAAGATTAAAAATATAGAAAAAATAACTAGATTAGAACTAGAAAATTTTCAAGATGAACGCATTAAAGAAATTAGAATAATAGGAGCTTGTGTATGTATAGAAGTATACGATAAAAAACATCTAAAAGGATATCAAGAGTTTGCATATAAAAACGGAGTATTTAGCAGACCATTTTCAAACTATTTATATGCTATGGTTCCTTATATAATAAAAGAAGAAGAGCTTATAAAAGTATTACAAACTATGAAAGATTGGTTTAGAAACAAAGCTTTATAAATATTTTATGCAAAGTTTATTTTTAATCTTTTTTAAATTACAAAAAAGGTGTAGAAAATCTACACCTTTTTTATTATTTATTTTTCTTATTGAAAATAGTTTCTTCTGTTTGTTTATCAAATAAATAAACTTTATTAAGGTCAAACATATATTCTATGTCTCCACTTGTAGGAGCATTATCTGCCGTAGCAGTTTTAATAACTATTTGTTTTTTATTCTCTTCTATATGTAGAAAAGTTTCTGCCCCTAAGTTTTCATAAACTTCTATTCTAGATTTAAATACAGTATTTCCATTAGGAGTAACATCGTTTATAATACATTTTATATTCTCTGGTCTTATACCTAATATTACATCTTTTCCAATATAACCATCTTTTCTTAAAACATCTTGCTTTTCTTTAGATAATTCTAATGTTTTACCTAAAATATTTACTAAAACTTTTCCACCATCTTCAATAATAGATGTGTCTAAGAAATTCATTTGAGGCATACCTATAAATCCTGCTACAAATATATTTTGAGGATTTTCATATATTTCCTTAGGAGAATCTACTTGTTGGATAATTCCATCTTTCATAACTACAATTCTAGTTCCTAAAGTCATTGCTTCTGTTTGGTCGTGAGTAACATATATAAATGTAGTATTAAGTTCTTGATAAAGCTTAGCAATTTCTATACGCATTTGTCCTCTAAGCTTAGCATCAAGGTTAGATAATGGTTCGTCCATAAGGAATACTTCTGGACTGCGCACTATAGCACGTCCCATAGCTACCCTTTGTCTTTGCCCACCAGATAAAGCCTTAGGTTTTCTGTCTAAAAGATGCTCTATATCCAAAATAGCTGCTGCTGCTCTAACCTTTTTATCTATTTCTTCTTTAGGAGTTTTTCTAATTTTTAAGGCAAATGCCATATTATCATATACTGTCATATGAGGATAGAGGGCATAGTTTTGGAAAACCATAGCTATATTTCTATCTTTAGGAGCAACGTCATTTACAATTCTATCTCCTATATAAAGCTCCCCGCTACTTATCTCTTCAAGCCCCGCAATCATTCTAAGAGTTGTAGATTTACCACAACCAGAAGGTCCTACAAAAACAATAAACTCTCTATCTTCTATTTCTAAGTTAAAATTTTTAACCGCTTCAAAACCATTATCATATCTTTTAACAATATTTCTAAGTTTTAGTCCTGCCATTTTCACTACCTCCAAAAAATAATATTTTAAATATAATTAAATAAATTTGGATTATCCTTTTTCAATATGGAATAAAGATTATCATCAAGTCCCATTAAATATCCTACTTTTTGATTATTTTTATCGTTTGCAAAAATAACCACTTCTTTAAGGTTCATTGAAGGTGCTGTACATCTTATAATTTTTCCTTCCTTTTTAGAAGCTTCAATATCTGTAGAAACTTTTATGATATTTCCTGTAGATATATTGCCTAATACCTTTCTTCTTTTTTTACCTATTATTTTAGATATAACTATTTCTCTGTCATAATATTCATATTCATACTCTAAAAAATTATTAGCTAAAAAAATTTCTAAAATAGCAAAAATTATAAGTCCTGGTATAGCTACAAATATACCTAATATACCTAAAGCAGCAAACATTCCTATTGAAAATAATAAAACACCTTTGCTTATTATGTTTATAGCATTAGGCTTTCCCTTGTAGTCTTTAGATATAAATTGTTCATAAAATGTATTCAAATACTTCACCTCAGTTGTCATGAAATTTAATCTAACTTACATTTAGTATATTATAATCTTATATTTCATATGTTAAAAAGTCAATAAATCATAAATTTATTATATTATCTTTGTATAACTTGCTTAATATATTATTCTTTCTATGTGCTAAATGACTACCTAAAAAATTTTTTTGTTTTAAATTGATATTTTTAAACCCCTTTTATTCTATATTTAATTAACCAAATCCCTCTCGTATTTTTGCTAATATTTTCTTTTCTATCCTAGATACTTGGACTTGTGATACACCTATTTCCTTTGCTACTTGGCTTTGAGTTTTATCCTGATAATATCTAAGATTAATTATTTGCTTTTCTCTAGGTTCTAGCCCTTTTATAATATCTTTTAATACTATATTCTCTACTATATTTTCTTGGCTATCGCCCTTATTCTCTAGCTTATCTATAAGATAAACGCTCTTTCCATCATTTTGATACACAGTGCTATATAAAGATTCCACGTCTTTATCAGAATCTAGAGCAAGCAATACCTCTTGCGGTTCTACTCCTAGAGCATTAGCTATTTCATTTATTGTTGGTTCTTCATTGTTTTGCTTGGTTAATAAATCTTTAATATATTTAGCTTTTGTTGCTGTTTCTTTAAGAGTTCTAGATACTTTTATAATTCCGTCATCTCTTAAAAATCTTTTTATCTCCCCCATTATCATAGGAACAGCATATGTAGAAAACTTTACCTCATAAGATAAATCAAATTTTTTTATACATTTTAATAACCCTATAGAACCTATTTGAAATAAATCTTCTCCATCATATCCCCTGTTTAAAAATCTTCTTACTATACTCCATATAAGCCCAGAATTTTCTTCTATTAATATTTTAGTAGCTTCTTCATCTCCCTCTTGAGCTAATTTTATAAGGTTTAATACTTCTTCTTCCATAAAGTACCTCCTTATACTAATGTTTTTTTATTTTCTTATCCATATATATCTTAGTACCATTACTAAGGCTTGTTTCCACCTTTATATTATCCATAAATGCTTCCATCACGGTAAAGCCCATACCAGAACGCTCCATATCTGGCTTTGAAGTATAAAGTGGTTGCATAGCTTCTTCTAAATTCTCTATGCCCTTCCCTTTATCTTCAATTTCTATATATAGAGTCCTATCTTTTATCTTACAATTTATAAAGACTTGTCCTTCCATATTTTCATATCCGTGTATTATAGCATTTGTTACGGCTTCAGATACAGCCATTTTTATATCTTCTATTTCTTCTAAAGTTGGATTTAGTTGCATAACAAAAGATGCAACACTAACTCTAGCAAAAGCCTCATTCTTAGAATTAGCATCAAATATTAAGCTAACTTTATTATCATACTGCATTTTTTATCCTCCTATAAACTATTTATAGCTTCTTCTTTTGTATTATAACAATTTATTAGTCTATTAAGCCCAGACATATCAAATATTCTCTTTGCATTATCTACAAGCCCAAAAGCTACTACTTTGCCTCCTTTTTCGCTAGCAAGCTTATATCTACCTATTATCATTCCTATCCCAGAACTATCCATAAAATTTACTCCGCTAAAATCTAAAATTATATTATTGCAGGCTTGCTTTTTATATTCTCTATCTATTTTTTCTCTTATATCTTGTGCATAATGGTGGTCTATCTCACCAGTCATTTTAACAATTAAATTTCTATCTATTTTTTTACATTCAAGTTTCACAAAATAACCTCCTTTATTTTTATATTAATATAATACTTAATATAGCTTTATTTATCAACTTAAATCAAATGCTTAAATCTCCCCTTTTATCTTATATTCCTTTACTTTTTTACATTTAATGATAAAATAATTATATATATCTAAAATAAAAACATATAAAGGAGAATAAATCTTGAATAAAAATTCTTTAAATAATCTTATAAAAAAATCTAATTTAGATAATACAGACTACTATGTGTATAATAAATCTAGGACAATAAAAAAAGAGGATAATGCTAAATATAATATTACAACATATCCTAATTTTAATAACTATATAGTCCTAAATATAGAAGAAATAAATTCTACTTCAGAAGATAAAGAAATAATATATATATCTGCTCTAAAAATAATAAATAATAATATAGATAGCAAGTTAGAAAGCTATATAAAGCCAAAAAACCCTATTCCACCACATGCTTTAAAAAAATTATCATCTATAAATTTAGAAAATACTAGCTCTTTAGAATCATTTTTAAATATATTAACTCTATTCATAAGAGATTTACCTTTAGTTATCTATAATATAAGCTCAATTATAAGTCTAATAAATATAACAAAAACTTTAGGACAAGAAATCACAAATTCAATATTAGATTTAAAATATCTCTTGAAACAAACATACAACCTAAAAAGACACTCCCTTTCATACCTTAGTAAACACTTTAATATAGATAGCAAAGATAAGACATATATAACATATACGCTATATAAAAATTTACAAGAAAATAACCATTTTTTAAAAAATATGTTATAATTATAATAAATAATAATTAAAGGATTGAGCAAATGGATATTATAAAAAATATATTTAATATAGATACAAAAATTTTAAATATTTTATTAAAAGATAGAACTACTAAAAAAAATATTATCTGGGCTACAAATAATTATGAAGAGTATGGCTCGGAATATAACAAAAGAAAAGAAATTAAATTAAATCTTATTTTGAGTAATAATAAGGACATATTAAAAACAAGAAATCAGAAGGATAAATTTTTTCAAGATAAAAGAACCAAAAATAAAGCCGAAGTATTTACTCCTTCTTGGATATGTAATAAACAAAATAATTTAATAGATGAACAATGGTTTAAAGCTAAAAATATTTTTAATATTGAAAAAGATAATGGTTGGGATACAATAGAGCATAAAATTTCATTTTCAAATATTAAAGGTAAAACTTGGCAAGATTATGTAAACTCAACAAGACTAGAAATAGCTTGTGGAGAAGCACCTTATTTAACAAGTAGATATGATTCAGTAAGCGGGGAAAAAATTCCTTTAAAAGATAGGATAGGATTTTTAGATAGAAAATTAAGAGTTATAACAGAAAATACCTATAATGAAGACGATTGGTTAAAATGGTGTATTATAGCATATAAAAATATATATGGTTATGAATTTCAAGGAGATAATCTTCTAATAGCAAGATATAATTTATTGTTAACATTTATTGAATATTATGAATACCTATTTAATAAACTACCAAATAACACTATTTTAAAAGAAATAGCAAAAATACTATCTTGGAATATATGGCAAATGAATGGTTTAACATTTTGTATACCATTTGAAGAAATTTTTGAAGAAGCTACACAAACTACTATTTTTGATTATACGGAAAATAAAATTGAAAATAAAACGTCTATAAAATGTAAAATTATGGATTGGAAATTAAATAAAAGTATCTATTTTTCGGATTTAATAAAGGGAGCCAACTATGAATAAATTTTTTACACCTTGCTTTGAATATAAAGTAATTTATGTTTTTAGAATAAATTTAGAAACACATAAAAACGCATTAAAAATAGGAGATACAACTTTAAGAACAAATACCCCTATTGATGAATTAAAAGAAAATTCCAAAGAATTAAATGAAGTTGCTAAAAAACGTATTAAAGAATATACAAATACTGTAGGAATAAGTTTTGAATTATTACATACCGAATTAGCAGTATATAATCATAACGTAGAGTTAAAATCATTTAGAGATTATCAAGTTCATAATGTTTTAGAAAATTCTGGAATAAATAAGAAAAATTTTTCTGGTACTACTGGTAGAGAATGGTTTGAAGTAGATTTAGAAACAGTTATTGCAAGTATAAAAGCAGTCAAAAATAATGAAAAAAATTTATCAAACCAAAATATAAAGCCTATAAAACAAAAAATAATTTTAAGACCAGAACAAGAAGAAGCTATTAAAAAAACAAAAGAAGTATTTAAAAATAATAATAAAATGCTTTGGAATGCAAAAATGCGCTTTGGAAAAACTATAACTGCTTTACAACTCATAAAAGAAAAAAAATTTAAAAAAAGTATTATAATAACTCATCGCCCTGTTGTAGATAATGGATGGTATGAAGATTTTAAAAAAATATTTACTAATGGTGATTACATTTATGGTTCTAAAAACACAGGATATCAAGATATAAAAGAATTGTTAGAAATAAATAAAAATTTTATTTATTTTGCATCTATACAAGACTTAAGGGGTTCTGATACTATAGGCGGTAAATTCAGTAAAAATCAAGCTATTTTTGACTTAGATTGGGACTTTCTTATAGTAGATGAAGCACACGAAGGAACAAAAACAAATTTAGGAGAAGAAGTAATAAAAAATATTTTAAAAGAAAAAACAAAATATTTAACACTATCTGGAACACCATTTAACATACTTGGGGATTATGAAAAAGACAATATATATACTTGGGACTATGTTATGGAACAAAAAGCAAAAACTAATTGGAATATAGAAAATTTTGGCGACTCAAATCCATATGACGAACTTCCAGAACTAAAAATTTTTACATATGATATTGGTAAAATGATTAGTAAAAACCTCTATAATCAATTAGAAAATAAAGCATTTAATTTTAAAGAATTTTTTAGAGTCTATACTAATGAAGATTCAAATAAAATTCCAAATAATAAAAACTTTGGCGATTTTATCCACGAAGAAGATATTATTAGTTTTTTAAATCTTATAACAAAAGAAGATAAAAATAGTAATTATCCTTTTTCAAATGAAGAATATAGAAATCTATTTAAACATACGCTTTGGGTATTACCAGGAGTTAAAGAGGCAAAAGCTCTTAGCAAACTTTTAAAAAGTCATTCTGTTTTTGGAAATGGTTCTTTTAATATAGTAAATGTAGCAGGAGATGGTGACGAAGAAGAAGAATCAAAAGACGCCTTAGAAAAAGTACAAACTGCTATAGCAAATGCAGATGATAGCTATACAATAACTCTATCTTGTGGTAGACTAACAACAGGCGTTACAATTCCAGAATGGACTGCTGTGTTTATGCTTTCTGGTTCTCATTCAACTTCGGCATCTACATATCTACAAACAATTTTCCGTGTTCAATCCCCTTGTAATAAAGATGGTATGATAAAAAAATATTGTTATGTTTTTGACTTTGCACCAGATAGAGCATTAAAAATGATAGCTCACTCTATAGCAATATCTACCAAGGCTGGAAAAACACAAGAGAATGATAGAAAAATATTAGGAGAGTTTTTAAACTTCTGTCCAGTAATATCTATAGATGGGACAAGTATGAGACTTTATGATACAACTAAGCTACTAAGACAACTAAAAAAAGTATATGCAGAAAAAGTAGTATCTAGTGGCTTTGAAGATTCAAAACTTTATAATGATGAACTCTTAAAATTAACTGATGTAGAAATAAAAGACTTTAAAGAAATAAGTAAAATATTAGGAAGTAGTAAATCGCAAGGTAATTTAAAAAATATAACTATAAATGAACAAGGCTTTACCGAAGAAGAATACGAAAAATTAAAACAAAAAGATAAAAAGAAAAAATCAAGTTTAACAGAAGAAGAAAAAATAGCATTAGAAGAATTTAAAAACCTAAATGAAAATAAAAAAAATGCTATAAAAATATTAAGGGCTATATCCATAAGAATGCCTTTAATAATATATGGAGCAGATATTCCAGTAGAAAAAGATTTACATATAGAAGATTTTTTAAATAGTGAAATAATAGATGATAAATCTTGGGAAGAATTTATGCCCAAGAAAGTAACAAGAGAGCTATTTAAAAAATTTATTAAATATTATGATAAAGAAATATTTATAGAGGCAGGTAAAAAAATAAGAGACACAACTAAACAAGCAGATACCCTACCTATTTTAGATAGAATAAAAGTAATTACAGATTTATTTTCAACATTTAAAAATCCTGATAAAGAAACAGTACTTACACCTTGGCGAGTAGTAAATATGCACCTTGGGGACTGTTTAGGCGGATATAACTTTTTTGATTTAGAATATAATATGCCTATAGATAAACCTAGATATATAAATCAAGGAAAAGTAACAGAAGATACTCTATCTAATATAAACGCAAAAATTTTAGAGATAAATTCAAAAACAGGTTTATATCCTTTATATATAGCTTATAGTATATTTATGGAAAGATGTTCAAAATATAATGATGAAGAGCTAACAAAAGATTTAGAAGAAGAACTTTGGAAAGAAACAATAGAAAATAATATATTTGTAATATGTAAAACAAGTATGGCTAAACAGATAACAAATAGGACTTTATCTGGTTTTAAAAATATAACAGTTAAATCACATTATTTTGATAATATTGTAAATATGATGCAAAATAAATCAAAACAATTTATAGAAAAAGTACTTAACCCTAAATATTGGAAGGAGGCAAAAGAAAAAGAAATGAAATTTGATGCAGTAGTAGGAAATCCACCATATCAAGAAAATATAGGCGGAAAAAATAATGAGTCTTTAGCAAAACAATTATTCCCATATTTTATAATAAATTCTATAGAATTAAACCCTAATTATGTATCATTAATAACACCTTCAAGATGGTTTACAGGTGATGCACAAGATAAATCGTTTTTAAGATTAAGAAAATACTTAAAAGAAAATAACCACTTTTTAAAAATTTTTAATTACAAAAATGAAAAAGATTTGTTTAAAACAGTTGAAATAAAAGGTGGAATAAATTATTTTTTATTTAGTAGTAAATATAATGGTAAAGTTGAATTCACAAATTATTATAATAATATTTACGAAACTTATTTAAGAAATTTATTTGAAGAAAGTTTAGATATTATAATTGTAGATAATAATTATTTTCCTATTATTGAAAAAGTTAAAAAGAACAATTTTATTTCTATTACAAAAATAACAAAAGGTAGAAATGCTTTTGGAATAGTTGGAAAAGAAAATATAGTAAATGAAATATCAAAAGAAACTTATTTTGAAAATTCTTCTCCACTACGTTGTAAAAACAATATAATAAGATATATAAATCCAGATATTATAAAAAAAGGATACAACATCTTTACAAAATATAAAGTTTTTATATCAAAATCGGCAGGAGACCCTAAAAGTGATTTTAAAATAATAGGTACTCCATATATAGCTGAACCTTTTTCTGCTTGTACTGACTCTCTCATACCCATAGGAGAATTTGAAACATTTGAAGAAGCATTTAATTTACATAACTATCTAAAAACTAAATTTGTTAGATTATTAATATCAACTTTAAAATCTTCTCAAAATGTTTATCAAAATGTTTATGAATTTGTACCTTTACAAGATTTCACTAATAATTCCGATATAAACTGGAATGTATCTATCCCAGAAATTGATAAACAACTATATAAAAAATATAATTTAACCGAAGAAGAAATTTATTTTATAGAAAACAAAATTAAACCTATGTAATAAAAATAATCCCCTAAATTAAGGGGGATTTTTATTTTTAAAAAATATTACATAGGCTTTTCCTTTATTTCTTCCCAAGTATCTACTTCTATATCTTTCCATCTAAACTTACTTATTTTCCCCCAAGTATTATAATCAAGAACAAACTTAATAAAAATATTAACGGGAACTATATCTTCTAGCATATTTCTTACGCTCTGATATACATCTTTCTTTTCCAAATTAAGCTTAATATAAAGACTAAAATTATCATAATCTAAATCAATAATATAATTTTCTTCTCCACACATAGAATTTAGCTTTTGTATAAGCGTTTTATATGTAAATGGTAATACTCTATTATATATAGCTAAAATATCATTCTTTCTTTTTTCCAAGCTATCTGTAAATTTAGGAAAAATACTTAATATCTTCTCATAATGTATAACGCCATTTTCAGTAGCATCTAAAACAAATAAATCTTTTAATATGTTCTCTATTTCAACATATATTTGTTTAACTTCTGGCTCTGATATTTCCATTATGGTTTTAATTTCTTCTATCTCTTGCAAAAATTTAGGTAAATAATTAAGCAACATTAAAATCACCTCTTATAGGAATACTAAATTCATCTAAAGTAAGATTTTCTGCTATACCATTTATTTTAGTATTGCTTATATCGGCCACACCAACAACAGATAATATAGTGCTTTCTATATAACTTATTCTAATAATTATATTAGAGCTTTCCTCCCAAGATCTTCTTAGCTCTTTCAAATAATTATCTATAGCCCTATTTATATGTTCTTTTATATCCTCTATTTCATAGCCTGGTTTAAGCTCTATTCTAGTTTCTATATTTATAGTTTTTGCCACTACTGGCTTTATAGTTACATAATGTCCTATAGGAGCAATTCCTACTCCTTCTCCATCTTCATCTATAGGATTAATTTCTTCTTGCGCTATGTTAATAAGTTCATCACTAGGCACATCATAACTACTATTTAATATATATATATCAACGCTTCCCCCACCTCTAGGAGCTCTATATATTTTGCTTGCCTCTATTCCTCCATTATTAGTTATTTCTTCTTTTTGATTTAATAACATTATCTTTTCTTTATAATCTGCCCTATTACCTCCAAAAGCCTGACTTTTAAAACTATCAAAATATCTTTTTCTAAATTTTTCAGTTTCTTCTTCATCATTAGCAAGAGTTAATATTTTATATATTCTAGCTCTTTTAAGATTATCTATATTATCAATAGGTATTAAATCTCCATAAGCCATATTACCTTTAATACCTGCTATTTCACATTTTAATTTATAATACTTATCTTGCATCTGCCCCATATAAGAAAATATAAGTCCATCTTCTGTATAAAACCTCTCTCCCCCTATAAGCTCTATATCTCCTTCAAACTCAGCAAGAACTATACAATATGTGGCTTCAAAAGGTTTTAAGCCTCTTTCTTTTGCTCTTTTTATAAGATATTCTCTGCTAGAAGTATCAGCAAATCCTTCTTTTAATACTTCCTCAAGCTCAATATAAGCTTGTGCTAATTCTGAACATATAGGCGCTATAGCATCAAATATTATAGACCCTTGCCTTTTGTCAAATTCGTCTGATACTTTACTAAGAGCCCTTTGTAATATCCTTTGATAAGTCATATCTTTATACATAATTACACCTCCATTTCAAAATCAAAATCTCCAAATATAGATAATACCTTAAATTTAACTTCCAAAGAAAATTTATCATTCTTAATATCATAAAATTCAAAATCATACACTTTCTCTATTCTATCATCTATAGATAAAGCATCTATTATTCGGTTTTCTATCTCTGCCTTTACAAATCCTTTAGGCATACCTATTAAATCATCTATTTCAAAACCATAGTTCCAATCATATATAGCATATACATATCTTTTAGTCATAAGTATTTTATATATAGTTTGTACTAAAGAGTTAACCTCATCAAAATACCCTTTAGCCCTTTTTTTCTTAAAATCTATCTTATAAGTCATAGAAGGCATTTTTATAATTTTTAATGCTGTTTCACTTTTTCTATCTGGCAACATATTAATTATTTTCTCCTTTCTCTTATTCTTTAGGCATACTATCTATGATAAAATATTTTTGTCCCCCTCCTTGCTTTATCATAATTAATTTTTGCCCTAATAAAAATTTACCTAAAAATTTACTAGTTCTTATTATTTCATTTTCAGTTAATATAATTTTATCGTCTATCTTTATTTTAAGATTTTCATTATCTATAATCGTCCCAATATAAATATCACAAAAACTTATGTTCTCCATAATATTTAAAACACAATTCTTTATAATTTCATAAAAATCCATAAACTACCTCAAATTTTTCTTAATTCCAAGCTCATAATATGCTCGCCACACTTTATACTATGTACACATTTTTCTACTATCATAGGTAAAATATTTTCACCAAACTTAAAGCTTATTATCTTTCCGGCAAATATCTTACTATTTCCAAAACAAGTAATAGATATTTTTTCTTCTTTTTTCTTATTACTTTCTAATATATTTTTAGCATAATCCTTAGCTTGAATAGAATTATATTCATTACCAAGCCTTTTAAATAATCTTAAAGTACCAAATTCTTTTTTACTATTTTCATCTTCTACTAAATAAGTACTTATAAGTTTAGTCTTTCTATCCTTAGTAGATACTTTAATAGAATTATAAACATTTTTATCTATAGAGCTTTTATATCTATAACCTAAAAATGCATCTATATCTTCTAAAACTAAATCCTCTTTCATCTTTTCATAACTTTTAAGACATAATTTTCCTTTATCATCAAATAATATATAATTTTTAAATCCTGCCTTACTAGTCATGTCAAGAGCATTATATATAATATCAAAAATAGTTTTATTTTCTTCTATTCTATAAGGTATTATATACTTAGTATCTTCAATTTCTCCTATATCAATTTTAAATTCTCCTGCTATCATCTTAACAACTTCACTAGCCTTTTTTTCTCTATATACTAATGTATTTCGAGCTACTAAATATCTAAATTGATTATAAGCAGTAATATTTATTATTTCTCTATTTTCTGTGTCTATAGTAAATATATATCCCAAAAATAATATCTGCTCATCTTTTTTAAATATTATTTTATCGCCAAGATTAATCTTAATTTTATCACTACTTAAAAATTTAAGATTAAGTTTTGTAGGTTTATATTTAAAAAAACTTTTTATGTATACATTATCTATTATTCTATTACTTATATCAAATATTTCATTTTTTCCATAAACTAAAACACTAAAAATGCTATCTCCCCCTTAGCTAAGCTTAAGCACCATACCAACCTTAAGTTTTTTAGGTTCTGTTATATTATTTATCTGCATAATTTGTTTATATTTTGTTTCATCATTTAACTGCGTCTTGGCTATTTTCCAAAGAGTATCCCCAGATTTTACAACATAAGTTTTATTAACCTCCTTAGTCTTTCTCTCTGTATTATAAGAATATGTTTGCTTTTTAATATCAATAGGCATAAGCTTTTTTTCCTTTATATCTATACATTCTTTAAATTTAAGCTCAACCCAAAAATCACCTTCTTCTCCAGCATTTTCATAAACTATATAATCTTCAAGGCTAACTTTCATATCTCCTTTAAATATTTCATCTCCATTTGGTAAAACTCTAGTTACTATAAGCCTTAAAACATTCTTATCTACCTTAAATTCTCTAAATTTGGAAAGATAAATAATAGGCTTACCTATTATACAATTATTGCTATATTTAGCTTGTACAAAAGGCAAGCTTAAATCATTAGGTAATAATATCTTCATAGATATTTCCCTAAGTCCTATTCCATTTAATACATTTATTTCTCCAAGATTTAAAGTCTTGTAAGTTTTATTTATGCTAGAGCTTTTAGTTATCATATTATCCGGTGGTATAGGCAACTGATATATTTCATTTTTCTGCTCATTTTTTAATAAATACACATACATTCTGTAACCTCCTAAACCTCAATTGCTGATAAAAAAATAAGTTCTTCAAAAATCATTTCTTTTATCTTATCAAAAATAAATTCATAGTCTAAATCTTTACTATATTTTCTAAAAAAATTTTCTTCTTCAAAAGTTTTAATAATTGCTTCTCTAATTATATTGTCTTGTTTATGGTCTATTATCTGCTTATTTTCTTTTTCTTTTATATATAATTTTTCAGTTTCTAAATTCTTTAAAAACCCTTTTTTTAATATTTTATTGTTAGCATTAATATCAATAAATTTATACTTATTTTTTTCTACTAATTTCTTTATATTAACTCCATTTATAAAATAAGAAAATATATCTTTTTTATTATTTAACATAATATTATTCGCTAAATATTCATTTTTATAGCATTTTTCTAAGTATAAACTCTTATATATATTAAAATTTTTATCATCTATAAAAAACTTCTTTTCTAAAACATCATAATTTTTAAAAACTATATTTTGTTCTAATTTATTTAAAAAATCTAGATGCCTATAAATAAAGCTATCTAGATTAAAATTTTTAGTTATATATTTTATATTATTTTCTGCAATTTTTTTATTAACTATCTTAAAATATTCATTTTGATTAAAATTAAATTTCTTATTATTATGCTTAAATATGGTTTTATTATATATATTCTTATTTTTATTCTGTAATATATAAGACGCTTTTTCAAAAAGACTTATTCTTTTCTTAAAATTAAAATAATTCTTATAACTATTTTTCATAAATCCCACCACACCAACACCCCTTTTCTCTATTCATTTTCTTCTAAATACTTTTCTATAAATGCAATAACAACAGCTTTTTCTCTTTCGTCCATAAGAACAAACTCTCTGGGAGTAATACCAAACTTAAACATACAAAAGTAAGCATAGTTAAGCTCCGCATCACCCCCATCTATTAGTTTTTTATATCACTAACAAAGCCTTCCATATCCTCTAAAAATCCACTAATTTTGAGTATCTCTCTTATAAGATTTTCCACTTCTCCGCTTAAAAGCACCTTGTTTAGATATTGTTCTGGAGTATTTACCTTCATTTTCTCAAGGCTACTAATATCTTTAAAACTAGGCTCTAGCGTGCTTTCTATTATACAAAGCATATTAAGTCTTGCCTCATCTATAATCTGGCTACCATCTTTTCCTATTATAGTAGCTTTCTTTTTAAGTCTCCCAAATTCTTCATAAGATAAGGGCTTAATCTTAAACTTAATATTGTTCCCTTCTTCATCTTTTAATCTGTTGCCAATTTCCACATAGCTAAAAATATCACAAATGGCATTAAGATTTAAAATATCTTGCAAAGCCATAAAATTATCCCTCCTATTCTCCTACTACAGGCACAAAGCTCTCAAGTATTTCTATATCATTAAAAGTAAAGCTTAACTCTTCATCTAATTCAGTACTATTTATATCGAGTTTAGACATAACTACATTATCAATATTAACTTGCTTAAGAGCAATACTCTGCCTACCTATATCACTAGAAGGGTCATTATTTTCTATTATTATTTCAAAATAAGTATCCTTTCCCTCCTTAATGTATTTAAGCATCATCTCTCTAAACTTACTTGTAGAATAATAAACTTTCATAGTCCCGCTACCTATCCAACCGCTAGATTTATGCTTTGTACCGGTTTGTCCCAAAACTTTTATCTCTCTTTTAGTCTTTTTCACTTTAGCCTCTATATTTTTCAAATATAAAACTTCCTCTTTCTTTCCGTCTATATTAAGATAACAAGTGCCTAAAGCGCCATTTATAGTGTCCCAAGCCTTTAAAGTACTCATATTATTCCTCCTATTCTATAATACATTTCATATAAAGTTTATCCATACTAGCAACTGGCTTTATAATTACATCAACTACAACATCGCCTTTTTCTTTTCCCTTTTGTATAACTACATCTTCTGTCTTAAATTCATCAATAGCCCTTATAGACTGTAGCTCATTAAAATAAGATATAAGCTCAGATTTAAACATATCTCTTCCTATATTATCATTTTGGACTTTCCCAAGATAATATTTATTAAATATCCTAGCAATATCATTTCCCACGCTGTCAAGCACTCTTACTATCTGATTATTAGAAAAATCACTATTTTTATCTGGCGAAAAATTAGTAAATGTATTTATATCTTTTAAAACTCTTATACATTCATCATCATAATAAAAAATAAATTCTCCCTTTTCTACTGCTTCTACAAGCTCTCTATTAGAAAATTTACACTCAAATTTGTATTCTCCATCATATTTTTTATTAGTAAGACTTTCATTTATATTGGCCCCTGCTAAAGCTCCTGCCGTCCAATATACAAGATTTTTATCATTCTTAACACTTACTATACCTTCAAAATCTGCCTTAGTATAATCATAAAGAACACAACATATTTTAACTCCCTCATCATCTCTAAGCCTTTTTACAAAGCTTTCAAATAAAGCCTTAGTCTTAATATCTTCTCCTTCATATAATAAAACGTCAAATTTTTCTGCCTCTATTTTCTCTAAAAATTTGCTATACTCAAGATTAGTAATATTGCTATCTGTCCCACCAGATAAATTAGCTCCGCTACTAATTTCTATTGCTCCATCAAGACTAAAATCAGCAAAATCATTACTAAATGGAAAACTCTCTTCTGTTATAACTTTTTCATCTACAAGAATATCATCTAAATATGTATATACAAAATATCCATCTTCATCTACATTACTAGCAATTTTTACTTTAATACTATTACCTCTTTTTCCCCCAAATTTAGCTTTTATAGTAATTCCTCCAAGAGTAAGGCTAGCTCTATCTCCGCCCCCAAGCCTAAATATTTTAATCTCTTTCGCATTTTTAAAAGCCTCTCTTATAGGCATAAGCTTATCATCTTGATAAGAATAACCAAAAATTTTAACAGAATTTTTTTCAAAATCTCGACTATCTAAAGTAATTATCTTGTCTTCAACGCCCCAGTCATTCTTAAATGCCATAGCAAGAGTACCTCTGTCTGCTATATTTGCAAGGCTTCTAGCTTTAGATATAAAATTTATATAAGATCCGGGCAATACCTTGTTATGTGTAACAAAACTTCCACCAACTGCCATTATATCCTACCCCCTAAATATCTATCTAAAATAATATCTACTTCTTTTAAAGTATAAGCTAAATCATCTTCTAAAATAGCTTCTACTAAATCTTTTCTTCTCTTATATTTTTCACTTTTCAATATTTCTTTTTTAAAATACCTTTTTTCTTCTTTTATATTTTTCATATCAAATATATAGCCTCTCCATCTTTCCTACTTCCACTTTTTTAAATATATAAAAGTTATACTCTACAAAAAATTTAATACAGTCTTTTTCTATACTTCCTTTTAAATTCTCTCCCTTTATGCTCTTGCTCTCAAATTCTAAAGTATCAAGGTTATCATATAACTTTTGTAAAATAATATTGTTTTCATCAAAATTATTTTCTTTTTTATCAAAAAAATAGCTAATTTCTATTTTATTATTTAGCCTATATCTATCTCCTATATATTTCTTTTCCGCAGTTTCTATTAGCCTTATGCAAAAACAAGGGAATAAAAACCCCTGTTTTACATATTCTAAATATATATTAGCCTTTCCAAAATCTTTATATATCTGATTACTAATAGATTTTATAAGCTTTTCTTTTATATAAATCACCTATCCCACATCATAAAAAACCTCGGCTATAATTTCCTGATGATTAGTATATATACTAGGACTGCTACAGTTTTTATATCTAACTTTTTCCCCATCTCTAGTTATATCTATAACACTACCAGCTTTTACAGAAAATTCTTTTCCTAAAAATATCTTTATCTTTTTTTGTATAGAATTTTTAAATTTATCTTCTTTATAAAATACTAGATTAGAACTACATATATAATTAGACATTTTACATCTTACATTAGAATATTTTAAAATAAGTCTTTGTTTTAAAGCCTTAGTATTATCATCTATATATTTTTCATATTCGTATATATCACAACTATCAAGATATAACTTTTCTAAATCCTTAGTTATTTTTTTCATAATATCACCAACATATAGCCTTAAAATTATATAGCATTCTCTTTTTCTCTAAAAAATAATTAGATACGATATTAAGCCTATTTTCTTTCTTTTCAAAATAAGTTATACTAGTATCGCCTTCTTTTATAGTCTTTATAGCCTCTTCTAGATCTATACCTATATTAGCAACTTCTAAAAGTCTTAAATACTCTCCTATTACTACATCTATAAATATATCTTCTATCAAACTAAATTCAATAAAAGGATTAATCTCTGCTTTTATAAATTTTTGAATAGATACAATAGCCATCTTTATAATCTTTCTAGATAAAATACTATCTTCAATAGCAAGCTTAAGAGTTAATAACTTGCTCTCTACTTTAAAAATAATTTCTTCCATAGTATTAACCTTTAGATTTAATTCTAGCAATAGGTATAGTCTTATGCTCTATATATTCTTTTTTGTTAGTATCATAAACTAAGCTCCAGTTTTCTCCATTTTCAAGCTCTGCATCAGTAGGAGAAAGACTTTCTTGATGGGCTTTAAGATAGCTAATACCAAAAGGAGCAAAACATTTTCTAGTTCTCACATAAAGAGTATCTTGTCCACCATTAGTCTTAGCATCCCTGCTTATTTCATAAGGCACTCTAGCCCCTATATCTTCATAATCTATAGCCCCCTTACCTAATACATAAGTAGTATATATAGGCTCGTCTTCCACATTTTCAATAGGCATACTATCATCTATTAAAACTACCTTGCCATTTAAAGTAGCAAGCCCTAAATCTCTTTGTATTCCGCTTTCATCAGTATATTTTATATAGTTTAATAAATTAAGATTTTCAAGATTAGTAGCTACCACACTATGCATAATAACTATAGAAAACTTACTTTTATTATCTCCACAAGCTTTTTGGATAGCACTGTTAAGAGTAGTTACATCTACCTTGCCATCACCAGAAGTAGTAATATCATATGTATGATTATTTACAAATTCAAGATTTTCTTTACCTGTCATAGAAAATATGCCCTTCAATATGGAAAGTAAAGTTTTTTCATCTACCTCATCAAAATAGTCATTAACTTGCTTAGCCACATTAGACATAAATCCAACTCCAGAGCATATATCTTGCGAAAAATCATCTTCAAGCCAAGCATTAGCCCTTCCTACAACAACAACGCCTCTTTCAAATGTTTTAGTAGCCTTAGGCAAAATATCTGTCTTTCCATCATAATTTAAAGGCTTAGTATCTATTCTTCCATACATAGGTAGTATCGCATAGCTACTTCCACCCTGACTGCTAAAAGCCCTTCTTATTTCCACATTAGGTTTTAATACCTCAGATTTTATAAGTTCATTTTTCTTAGATTTTGGTAAAGTATCTATATATCTACCAAAAGCTACTTGATTAAAACTTTTATAATTAAATTCGCTCATTCTAAATCCTCCATCTTATATATTTTGATAATATTTGCAAAGTTCTTCATAAGAAAGCTTCTTAGCCTCTCTTTTAGAAATATTACTTTCAAAAGGAGTAAACCCCTTAATCTTAGCTTCGCTTTCCTCATCTTCAAATAAAAATTTAGTGCTTTCATCTTTCTTAAGCTCTAATACTATTTTTCTAATAAGCTTTTCATCTATATTATTTTTATCAAGCCTGCTAAAATCAATAAGAGCTTTAGTAGCTTTTATATTTCTTGCTTTCTCAATAAATAATACTCTCTCTACTGCCATCTCAAGCTCCAAAGCTTTTAAATTCTGCTCAAATTCTTTTTTCATTTTTCCCTCCTTTTCCATAATATATTTTTCTAGTTTAAAAACTAGCTCTCTAGCCTTGCTTTCTTCAATACCAAGGGTTAAAATTTGTTTTAAATCCATATTAAAACCTCCTAAAAATTATATTTTGCCCACCTTCCCACAACCAAACCTTTGAAATTATTTTGTTTTACTAATTTTTTAATTCTTTTTGCATATCAAAAACCCAAGGATGCTTACTAACTACAGTCTCTCTAGATAAAATATCCAAAGATTTTAAACAATTTTCTATTGCTTCTTTTTCGTTTATAAGCATATCCTTGTTAAATATAGCCTCAATATTTACATTATTAAAATTTATACCTTCAGAAATTATAAAATATTTTTTCAAAAACCAAAAAATATCCTCAAAAGAAGCCTGAAACTCATTTTCCATAAGGTTAGCATCAAGGTCAATATCAGAATAAATACTTCTAATGTTCATTTGATTTAGATTCTGGCCCATCTTCTCATCCTTACAATCATAGCCTCTAGCATTCTCAATTATAGCTTTTTTAAGGTTTTTAGCTAAAATATCATAATTTTTACTATCAACTTCTATCTTAAGTGTTTCTACTGCTCCTTCACTTCCATCAATAGTTTTTACTTTAATAACACCATATTCGGCAAGATTTTTTCTAAATTCAGATAAATTAGTACCATCATAGTTTTTAAGAACTAAAATAGTGTTTCTAGCATCTTCTTGCATATTGTTCATAAAATCGCTTTTTACAGTATTTAAAGCATCTTGTAAAGTTTTTATTTTATTAATAAGGGGTATTTCTTTTGAATTAAATTTGAATGAAATAACGGGAACTTTTTCCCAAGAAATAATATTATTATTAGAATTATAAATATACGGTTTAAATCCTTTAGACATATCTTTTACAAGCTTTTTATTTTCAAGAATATAATATTCTATACCATCCTTTTTATATAATTCCACTTGAGTAATACTCTTTTTACTCATAGCATTATATTCTTCAATCTCATAAATCCGTAAAAGATAATCAAGTTTTGTATGTTCTTCATCACTCCATATGGGGAGTACTTCATATGGGCTAAATCTCTTAAATTTAAGTTTGCCCTCCTCATCAATATAAATATATAGCCAAGCAATACCACAATTTATAGCATCTTCGCCTATATTCTTTATTGTCCTAAAAAAAGTTTTACTAAATATATTCTTTATTTTTTCTAAAAATTGTTTATCTTCGGAACGAAAAGTAATAGGTCTAGATAATAAGTAACTATTTTTTTGGTCAACAACTCTAGCATATTGATTATCTACTATTTTATTATTAGGTAAATTTTCTATCTCTACTTGTATACCATCTTTTCCTAAAACAGTACGTTTTCTATTTAATATATCGTGCTTACCAATATAATACCTTTCACCAAGCATCATATTTTCTCTTAAACTAGATTTTAAAAAATCATCTATTTCTCTTTCTAAAAATTTTATAAAACTTGCCTGGTTTCCAAAGCTTTCTATTTTTTTATTTATATCCCTTGTTCCAAAATTATATCCAAGGTTCATATAACCTCCTTAAATTATTCAAAACTAAATCTTTCATCATCAATACATAACATAGCATACCTCATAGAATCTAAAAGATGATTAAATTTATCTATAGGTCTGTTTATAGCCTTGCCAGCTTCATCTTTATCCCAAGTATAATTTGATATTTCATCAAAAAAATTAATACATTTAGAATTAATTAATATTTTATAATTTTGTATTTTTTGTATACCATTTATAACGCTGTCTCTGCCCTTTTTACAAGGTCTTATTCTATGTAGTCCAAGTTCTCTAAGCTCTTCTATACTCTTAGGCTCGCTACAATCTGCCACTATAACTTCTTTGCTATATCCTTTTTTTACTATTCTTTCATATAAAGCAAAATTGGTAAGACCTTTTTCATACATTTCATCATATACATATATAATCTTATTTTCTTTATCTACAAAACCGCAAAATAAAGCACTAGGGTCATTTGTATATCCAAAATCAAGTCCAAATATAGCTTTTATATTTTCTTGCTTTTTTATCTTGTCTACATCAAAATCAGATTTTTCAAAATTTTCATAAACAAGGCCTTCGCTTATTCCCCACTCTCCAAGTCCAGCCACTAAATATCGCCTAGGATTATTCTTCTTCATATCTTCAAACATTTTTATATCTGCTTCATCAAGCCACTCATTTATTAAATAATTAGTAGTCATAGCTAATATATCATCATTATCAGATATATCAAAAAATCTTTTCTTTAGCCAGTGGTTTTCATTCCAAGGATTAAATGTTATAGTTATCTGCTTAAATAACCCTTTAGGAATAGCTCCTCTTATACTCTCTTGTAATATTTCAAAATCTTCTTCTCTCTCTATTTCATAAGCTTCCTCTATCCAAAGCCAACATAAATAACCTTTTTTAGTGGTTATAGAAGTTATCTTAAGTGGATCATCAAGACCTCTAAAATATATTTTTTGTCCAGTAGGCAAATACTTAAGCTCAAGTGGAGCTAATTTAATTTCCCAAAACTTAGATACTCCAAGTCTTTCTATAGCCCATATAAGCTCAGTAAAACAACTGTCTTTTAGCGTAGCATAAGTTTTTCTTACTACTAATAGATTAGCATCTTTATATTTCATTATCCTAAATATAAAGTTTAAAGCTGTAGTTTTAGATTTTTTACTTGCTCTAGAGCCCTTACAAACTCTAAATCTTCCTTTAAATTCCCAAAATTTTTTATATCCTTTACCTATAATATCCGGTAAATATATTTCTTTTTTCATCTAATCTTTTATTTCCTCACTCCCTACTATAAAAACAGGTTCATCATTAGATATATCTTGCTTTTGTCCAAATATAGCATATACCTTTCCAAGTAATTCGGCTGCCTTAAGCCTCTCCTTTATGGTTATGGCTTTAGATTTTCCTTCTTCCAAAACTTTTCCTCTCATAATTTCAGTAAGACAATCTATTACTTCTTGAGATTTTGCCATATTGTTTTTACTTTTAAGCTCCTTTATATAGGAAGAAATTTTCTCATCTTTTAAAAGCTTATTTGTCGTCTTCAAGCTATATCCTGCATTTTCACTAGCCTTTTTGAAGTCATTTGTTCTTACATATTCTTCACAAAAAAACTTTTGTTTTTTGTTCAAACTTCCACCTCCAAATATTATAAAAATAATTTCAAAGGCAAGTTTATTATAAAACAAATAAAACTATAAAAAATGCAAAAAAAATAAACTATATTCTATCTAATATTTGTTCAATAATATTGTTTTTTATATTAAAACATTGTCTAAGACTTATATGACACTTCATAGCTATACTTTGCCAGCTATCTTTTTTTATGTATCTTAAACTAACTAATTTTTTCTTATATTCATCTAAATCTTTTACAACGTCGTCTACTATTTTATATTCATATATAAGTTGCTTAAGCTGTTCTAATTTTTCTTGTAAAATATTGTCATAAGTTTCTATTATATCTTTTTTATTTTCTATCTGTATAGTTTCAAAAACATCGTTTTCTTTTCTAAGTTTGTTTATATCTTCTTGTAAAGCCTGGATTTTTTTTATATTTTGGGCCCATTTTTTAAGATATTCCTCACCTTTTTTTCTTTCTTCTTTATTCATATTTTTCTCCTTATTATCCTAAAAACAAGTTCTCAATATCTACACTGTATATTTCGCTTAAGACCATTAAAGGAGTATCATCTATCATAGTTCTTCCTTTTTCCCAATTTACAAGAGTGTTTTTGCTAATATTCATTCTCTCAGCCACTTCTTTTTGGGTTAAATTAGCATTAACTCTAGCTGCTTTTAAAGAAATCTTCATATTTATCCCCCCTTTCAAAAAAAAGTATAGTCTACTTTTTGTGGACTGTCAATACTTTTTGTCATTTTTAGTAAAAAAATAATTGAATTTTTTTTACATATGTTGTATAATAGTATTAAATTTAGATTTTTTCTTCCTATATATTCCTCATTTTTTATTAGAAAGGAGGCCGTTATGCTTCTCGAAAATTATCCTACAATTTTTTCCAAGAATTTAAGATATATCTTAGAAAAAGAAGGTAAAAGACAAATAGATTTAGCTAAAGAACTTAATATATCTAAATCTACTGTTTCTAGTTGGTGCTGTGGGACACGCCTTCCAAGGCTAAATAAATTAGAAACTATAGCAAAATATTTCGATATAGATGACCCTGTTTTGTTACTAAAACAAGATTTCAAAAACTTTTTATAAAATTAACATATACATATCTTCCTATACATATATTAAATTATTAATATATGTACTTAAGGAGGCGCTATGGAACATTTTAATATTTATAAAGATATATCCGAACGCACAAAGGGCGATATATACATAGGAGTTGTTGGACCAGTAAGAACTGGTAAGTCTACTTTTATAAAACGTTTTATGGATTTACTTGTTATACCTAATATAACAGATGAATATCAAAAAGAATGCACAAAAGATGAACTACCACAAAGCTCTGCTGGAAAAACTATAATGACAACAGAACCAAAATTCATACCAAATAATGCAGTATGTATAAATATAGATGAAAATTTACATTTGAATGTGCGTATGATAGATTGTGTTGGCTATGTTATTCCATCAGCATCTGGATATATAGATGATAATAAGCCACGTATGGTTTCTACTCCTTGGTTTAATGATAAAATACCATTTGAACAAGCAGCAGAAATAGGTACAAAAAAGGTTATAACAGACCATTCAACAATAGGTATTGTGGTTACAACAGATGGTTCTATAACGGATATAGATAGAGAAGATTATATAGAAGCAGAAGAAAAAGTTATAAGCGAACTAAAAGCTATATCAAAACCATTTGTAATATTGTTAAATACAACAAAGCCTTATTCATCAGAAACAGATACTCTAAGACAAGATTTATACCAAAAATATAATGCTCCTGTTGTAGCAGTAAATGTTTCCAATCTTAAGCAAGATGATATTACAAATATCTTGGAAAAAATATTGTATGAATTTCCAGTAAAACAAGTTAATCTAAATCTACCAAAATGGATAGAAACACTAGATATAAATCATTGGTTAAAGCAAAGTCTGATACAAGATACAAAGAAAATGCTTTTACAAATAAATAAATTACATAATATAAAATCAACTCTTTTATCTTTAGAAGATAATGAATACATAAAAAAAGCATATATAGATAAAATCTCTTTAGGAGAAGGAGTTGCTAATGTAGAAATAAATCTAAATGACAATTTGTTCTATAAAATAATAAGTGAAACAACAAATATGGATATTAGTAATGAATATGAACTAATTTCTACTATAAAATTACTCTCACAAGCAAAAAAAGAATATGATAAAGTAAAATATGCAATAGAAGAAGTAAAAACAAAAGGATATGGTATAGTTACTCCAAGTCTTGATGAGATGATATTAGAAAAACCAGAGCTTATAAAACATGGCTCAAGATATGGAATAAAAATAAGAGCAACTGCTCCAAGTTTTCACCTTATAAAAGCAGATATAAAAACAGAAGTAGCACCAATAGTAGGTAGTGAAGAACAAAGTAAGGAGCTTTCTCAATACCTTATAGAACAATTTGAAAATGAACAAGATAAAATATGGGATTATAACATATTTGGAAAATCTCTTTCAGATCTTGTTAATGACGGATTAAATACAAAATTGTATAGAATCCCAGAAGATACACAAGTAAAATTACAACAAACATTACAAAAAATAATAAATGAGGGAAATGGCGGATTAATCTGCATTCTTCTATAATCTATATAAATTTTATCTATAAAAAAGCAAAGTCTAATATTAGACTTTGCTTTTTTAAATTAAGCAAGAGCTTGCTCTAGTTTTTCTATTTCATTATAAGGAAATTCTCTTAATAGCTCCTTATATTGATTTATAGTTAGCCCCTCTACTGTTACATAAAGCTCTATTTTTTTATCTGTATCAGAATTTATAAATTCTTCTTTAAGTTTTTCAAATTCAAGACTTTCCATTTTCAACAGCCCTTTCTCTAGTGAATATTTCTTTAATACCCATAAATAATAAAAAATATCCAAATATCTTTCTAAGTAAAGATGGATCTATCTTTGTTGCTAAAATAGCTCCAAATATAGCGCCTACAGTCCCAAATGCTATAATTTTAAAAATACCTTTTTTCTCTATATTTCCATTTTTCAAATGTATTATAATAGCTATTATGGCGGTAGGTATAAAATATATAAGATTTATATTTTGAGCCATCCTTTGATTAAATCCAAGTAGTATAGTTAAAGCCGGTATCATAACAATACCTCCACCAATACCCATACCACTTATTATTCCAGATATTAGCCCAATTAAAATTAATGCAATTATCATAAAATTATTCTCCAACTACAAATTAACATAACAAAACCAAAAATTCTATGAAGCCATAAAGAAGAAATTTTTTTAAGACAAGTAGCTCCAACTATCCCTCCAATAACTCCACCAATACAAATATATATAATATGGCTAATATCTATTTGCATACCTTTAGAATATATAAATATACTTACTAAAGATAGAGGTAACATTATAGCAATAGCTGTAGAATGAGCCTTATGTTCTTCCATTTTTAAAAATCTTTCAAGACAAAATACAAGCAATATACCCCCACCAGAGCCTAAAAGTCCATTTAAAAATCCTACTAAAATATAGATTAAATATATAAAAAATTTTTTGATAAGCCATCACCACCTTATTTATATTTTGCCTAAATATCCCTATTTTATTCAAAATAAATAAGGCGTAGACTTTATTGTCTATCGCCATTTTTTATTATTTAATTATAGGAACCGGACCAGCTCCATTTTTTGCTGTAATAGCTTGTACTAACTTAGCTTTTAGGTTTTGAGTATCATATTCTGTATCTTTTGGAGCTTCTATATAATATCCTTTTTTCTCTGCTATCTTATAAAGTGTATACTGTTGTTCTTCTGCTTCATCTCTCATCTGCTTAAAAGTTTGTCTTAAGTTAATATTAGAACATTCTCCTATCATTTTGGTATATGATATAATATTAGCTTTAAGCCCAGCTAATATATCAAGAACCATATCTTTCTCATTCATATTTTCTCCTCCTTTATAATAACTGAATTAGCTTTTGAGCCATCTGTTCAGCTTTAAAGCTAGCATTTTTAAACATTTCTTTAAGCTCTGGCTCATTTACTTTGTTAGAATAGCTAGATAACTTACTAGAATTAGTTATAAATCCAGAAACACATTCTCTTATTGCATTTATTTCCACTTGATTTAAATCAGACATATTATCACCCTTTAATTTATATTTTAATAAGTATAGTATCAACGTAAATATAAAAACTATACTAAAATTTTTCTTAATAACTTTCTTGATTATTTTTTATAAACATAAATATAGCAACACATATTATTATAATATATCCAATTATGCTAGATTTATTAGGAATTTGATTAAAAACTAAATAACCTAAAATAGCAGAAAATATTATTTGAGTATAGTCAAATATAGAAATTTCCTTAGCCGGAGCAAAAGAATAAGCAAAAGTAACCCCAAATTGTCCAAGACTTCCAAAAACACCAGCTAATATAAGATAAAATATCTGCAAAGTATCCATAGGTGTAAATTTTATTAATATATATGGTAAAAGAACTAAACATGAAAAAGCAGAAAAAAAGAAAACTATAAAAGGTCCTTTTTCTCCATTTATACTAAGTTTTCTTACCATAGTATAAGCACCTCCAGCACATATAGCCCCCATAAGCCCAACAAAAGCTGGAAAATTAGTAAAATCAGATAAATTACCAAATAGAATACTAGGGTTAATTACAAAAATACTTCCTATAAAAGCTATTATTATAGAAATAATTTGCCAAGATTTTATTTTTTCTTTAAGTATAAAAAATGAAAACAAAATAGCAAAAAATGGAGCTAATTTATTAAGCATAGAAGCATCTGATAATATAAGATTTTCTATAGCATAAAAATTAAAAATTATCCCTAAAGTCCCAAAACTAGATCTCAATATCAAATATTTAAAATTTCCTTTTTGCCATTTAAAACCAAATCCAGATTTTTTAAGTATAAAATATGCTACTAAAAGAGATATAAAATTTCTAAAAAAACTCTTTTGAAGTGATGGTAAATCACCAGATAACTTTACAAAAAAACTCATAAGAGCAAAACTAAATGCAGATAAAATAATACATAATATCCCTTTATTTTTATTGTTCAATTTTACCTATCCTTTCTCTATTATAAATATTCCATAAAATATTTTATTATAAACTATAAAAAATGTAAATTAAACATTGTAATATTTAGAAAAAATTATTATAATTAATAAAAAAACATTTTGGAGGTTAATTATGAACTATAAACAAGACTTTATAAAATTTATGTGTGACTCTGGAGTTTTAACATTCGGAGATTTTGTTACAAAAAGTGGCAGAAATACTCCTTATTTTATAAACACTGGAAATTATAACACCGGAGAACAAATAAATAAATTAGGATATTTCTATGCTAAATGTATGGAAGAAAATAATATAGAAGCAGATGTGCTATTTGGACCAGCCTATAAAGGTATCCCTCTTTGTGTTACAGTAGCTTCAGCTTTATATAAAGATTATAATAAAAACTTAAACTACTGCTTTAATAGAAAAGAAGAAAAAGACCACGGAGAAGGTGGTGTTATGGTAGGACATAAACTTAAAGATGGAGAAAAAGTTTGTATAATAGAAGATGTGATAACAGCTGGTACTGCAATAAGAGAAAGCTTACCTATTTTAAAAAATTGTGCTGATGTAGATATTTCTTCTGTAATAATATCTGTAGATAGAATGGAAAAAGGTAAAAATGAAAAATCTGCAATACAAGAAGTATATGAAGAATTTGGCATAAAAGTTTATCCTATAGTTACTATAAATGATATAATAGAATCAATACAAAATGATATTATAGATGGTAAAAAATATTTACAAAAAATGATTGACTATAGAGAAACTTATGGTATAAAATAATTATATATAGCTATATTTAGCTATAAATCTACAAGAAAGGAAGATTATTATGCTTAATCTTTTAAAAAAAGGCATAGTTTCTCTTATTCTTGTTCTTACTATGATTTTTCCTACTATGGCTTTTGCCGCAGACCCTGTCTATGTTAGGATAAATGGTAAGCTCTTAGAATTTGACGACGCTAAGCCTCAAATTATGAATCAAAGAGTTATGGTTCCATTTAGAAAAGCTGCAGAAGCTCTTGGAGCTACTATAGATTGGAACAAAACTACAGAAACAGCTACTCTTACTAAGGGTAATAGAACTGTCGTACATACTATGCGTACAAATGTTATAACAGTTAATGGCAAAGCTTATACTTTTGATACTCCATCTACTGTTGTACAAAATAGAACTATGATGCCAGTTAGAATGCTTAGTGAGGCTCTTGGTAATGTTGTTACTTGGGATAATGCTTCAAGAACTGTTAATATTATTGCTGATGATCCTACTATAATAAGCGTTGTTCCAGATAAAACAACTGTAAAAAGCGGAGAAAAAATCAATATAGCTATAACTGCTTCATCTGTTACAGATAGAATAAAAATTGTAGATGTAAATGAAAATAATTCTCTAATAGCAGAAGCAAATACTTATAGTACAAATGCTGATGGAACTAGATTATACTCTATTCCTTGGACACCTAGTGTTGCAAAAAGCACCTTCAAAACATTAAAAGTTGTACCTGGTAATCTAACTGCTTATAATGAAAACTCCGATGCATATAAAGTATGTGCAATAAATATTACTGTGGATTTAACTCCTAAAATTACTTCTTTTGTTTCAGACAAAAAAGAAATAGCTAGGGACCAAAAAGTCAAATTTACTATAGAAACTAATCAAAACGTAGAAAGAATAAAAATAACAAATTCTAAAAACGATAAACTTACAGAAATTACAAATTACAAACTAAATGATAATAAAGATTTAGGAAAACGTATTTTTGAAACAGAACTTACATTATCAGAACGTGGAGATATAGAACTTAGAGCATATCCAGCAGATAAATCAGGTAACTATATTTCTACATATGAAAAATTAGTAATTACCGTTAATGGTACTGGTAGCTCAACAAGCTCTGATAAATTAAAAATTTATGATTCTTTTATATTAAATGATAATATGTTTGTAGACGAACAAGCTAAATTAATAGTAAAAACTAGCCCAGATATAGAAAAAATAGAAGCTATAAATGAAGATGATAAAACAGTAGATGATACAAGATATCCTACTATAAAAAATAATTCAGAATATGTTTGGGAATTAGATTTTCCAGTTAGAAAAATTGGAAGAAATAGATTCTATATAACAGCATATGATAAAAATAACAACAAAGTTAAAGAATCTATAAGCTTTAGCGTATCTACTTATAGTAATAATGATTTAGAAATTCTAAATATAGAGCAAAAAGATATCGGAGCTATTTCTGGAGATGAAGTAAAATTCCTTATCAGAACTACATCAAAAGCTAGCTATATAAAAATATTTAATGGTAGCCAAGAACTTTCTAAAATAACAAGCTATTCAAATAATGGCTCTGCTAAAGAATGGGATGCTAGAATTAAAATTACAACAGATAATAAAAATAGTCTAAAAGTTGTAGCATATGATGATAAAAATAATGAAATATCATCAAGAATTAATGTATATATAAATGAAAAAGCTAGCGGTAAAATATACGATTACAATTTAAAAACTCAACAAGTATATAAAAATGAATATATAAGAATAGATGTCTACACTAATAAAGCAATATCTAAAGTTTGGATAGCAGATGAAAATAATGTTAGAGTAGCAGTAAAAACTTCTTATGATAGAGTAAGTGGAGAAGAATATACTTGGGAAATGAAATTCCCTGCCGAAGATGTAGGAAATAGCATAAGATATACTATATATGCTGAAGATGAAAACGGCAAAAAATTTGAACAAACATTTAGAGTTAAAGTAGATAGATAATAAATTAGAATATCCCGTCTTAAGACGGGATATAATTTTATATGGAGGAAAATTTATGGAAAAAAATTTAAGTCTTATGACAGATTTATATCAGCTCACTATGATGCAAGGATATTTTGAAGCTGGTATGCAAAATCAAAAGGCAGTTTTTGATATGTTTTATAGGAAAAATCCTTGCAATAATGGATATGCTATATTTTGTGGATTAGAGCAAGTTATAGAATATATAAAAAATTTAAAATTTACCAGAGAAGATATAGAATACTTAAAAAATTTAAATTTATTTTCAAAAGATTTTTTATCTTATCTAGAAAGTTTTAAATTTAATGGTAATATATATGCTATGGAAGAAGGTAGTGTAGTATTTCCATTAGAACCACTTATAAGAGTAGAATCTTCTATAATAGAAGCACAATTTATAGAAACAACTATATTAAATATAATAAATCATCAAAGCTTAATAGCTACAAAAGCTTCTAGAGTAGCTTGGGCTAGTGGCAATGATAAAGTTATAGAATTTGGATTAAGAAGAGCTCAAGGACCAGATGCTGGCATATATGGTTCGCGTGCTGCCGTAATAGGTGGTTGTGATGCCACAAGTAATGTCTTGGCTGGAAAAATGTTTGATATTCCTATTTCTGGAACTCACGCTCACAGTTGGGTTATGAGTTTTAAAGATGAATTAACCGCATTTAGAGAATATGCAAAATTATATCCTAATAATTGTATTCTGCTTGTAGATACATTTGATTCATTAAAAAGTGGAATACCTAATGCAATAAAAGTTTTTAAAGAATTAAAAGAATCTGGAATAAAGCTTAAAAATTATGGAATACGTCTTGATAGCGGAGATTTAGCTTATATTTCAGATAAAGCTAGAGAAATGCTAGATAAAGAAGGTTTTAATGATGCATCTATAGTTGCTTCTAGTGACCTTGACGAATACCTTATATCTTCCTTAAAACAACAAGAAACAAAAATAAATGTTTGGGGAGTTGGAACAAATTTAATAACCTCTAGTGATTGTCCGGCTTTTGGGGGTGTATATAAACTTTGTGCTCAAGAGATAAATAGAAAAATAATACCAAAAATAAAACTTTCAGAAAATCCAGATAAAGTTACAAATCCAGATATAAAAAAAGTATTCAGATTATATGATAAAGCTACAAATAAGATAAAAGCAGATTTAATAGCTTTAGAAAATGAAGAAATAGACACAAATAAAGATTTAACTATCTTTCATCCTATAAATACTTGGAAAAAAATGACATTAAAAGCTAATGAATATTATGTAAAAGAACTTCTAAAACCTATATTTATAAAAGGAGCTCTTGTATCAGAAAGAAAATCTACAATGGAAATAAAAAAATATTGTCAACAAGAAAAAGAAAGCCTTTGGAATGAATACAAAAGGCTTATAAATCCACATATCCTCCCTGTTGACTTATCATTAAATTTATATAATTTAAAAAAAGATATGATAGACAAAATAAAATCTTAATATAAAAAGACAAAATCAACTCTTATTTGGTTTTGTCTTTATTTTAACCTAAAAACTTATAATTTTGTAGAAAAATTTTCGGCAAAACCAGCTATAATTTTTAAAAGCTTTTCATAAGTAAAGTCTACATTTTTATATTCATTTTGAGCCATCTCTTTAAGCTTAACATATTCTTCACTATCTTCAGTCATAATCTTTCTAAATTTTTCTATAGCTTCTTCTGTAGCATTTTCTTCAAATATCTTATAATCAATACGGAACTTATTTGTTATAAGCCATTGTATAGGATTAGAAAACTTAGGCGTTAAATTTATATTTTCAGATACTTTTATATTATTATTAGCCCATATATACCAATTATTTAAAATCTTTTTAAAAGTTTCATCAGGTATTTCATTTCCAGATATTTTTTCTGTATACTTTTTAGTTTCAAAAAAACTTTCATCTTCTTCAATATCTTCATTAATAGGTAAATTCTGAAATTGAAAAAACATAATTCTTTCTTTTGTAATTTCAGTTCTATTATAATATTTTTTTCTACATTTTTAATAGTTTCTATCATCTCACTAGCTTTCATTTTAACTCTCCTATCAATTTATAATAAATTTAGTTAAAAAAGATTGCAGATAAACTGCAATCTTAAACTAAAATATGTATTATTTCATAGAGTCTTTAGAACCTAAAACATTTTCAATTTTATCTTCTACTAATTTTTGAATTAACTCTCTACTAGCTCCTAAATATCCTCTAGGGTCAAAAGCTGCTGGGTTTTCACCAAAGAATTTTCTAATACCAGCTGTCATAGCAAGTCTTAAATCTGTGTCCATATTTATTTTACATACAGCCATACCAGAAGCTTTTCTAAGCATTTCATTAGGAATACCGCTAGCTCCATCTATTTTTCCACCAAATTCGTTACACATTTTAACACAGTCTTGATCAACAGAAGATGCACCGTGTAATACTATAGGGAAGTTATGAATTCCTTCTTCTTCTAATTTAGAAGTGATATTTTCTAAGATATCGAATCTTAATTTAGCTTCACCTTTAAATTTGTAAGCTCCATGGCTTGTACCAATAGCTATAGCTAAAGAGTCAACACCAGTTCTTTTAATGAAGTCTACTGCTTGTTCTGGGTCTGTATAAGTTGCATGTTCTGCTGCAACATTAACATCATCTTCTACACCAGCAAGTTTACCAAGCTCTGCTTCAACAACAACACCTTTAGAATGAGCATAGTCTACCACTTCTTTAGTTTTAGCTACATTTTCTTCATAATCATAATGAGAACCATCAAACATAACAGAAGTAAATCCAGCATCTATAACTTTTTTAACTGTTTCTAAATCTGGACCGTGGTCTAAATGGATAGCAATATCAATACCAGTTTCTTCAACAGCAGCTTTTACCATAGCCATAAGATATTTAGGACCAGCATAAGCTAAAGCGCTTTTAGATACTTGTAATATAACAGCAGAATTAAGTTTAGCAGCTGCATTTACAACACCTTGAATAATCTCCATATTATTGATATTAAAAGCACCGATTGCATAATTTCCTTCGTAAGCTTTTTTAAACATTTCCTTAGTAGTAACTAAAGCCATTTTATATTCTCCCTTCAAAAAACAAATTTGATACTATAATTATAATATATTTTTCAAATTAATACAATGCTAAAAATAAATTTTTATATAAAATTTTAATATTTATTTAAGTTAAATTTTGGTATGTTTATATATAAATTTTATGATATAATAATCATTTATAAGGGAGGTGCTTTCTTTGCCATATTTCATTATTATAATTATCTTATTTTTTATTGATTTATTTTCTAAAAAATATATAAAAACAAAATATCCAGTAAATAAAAAAGTAAATCTTTATAAAAATAAAATTCATATTATACATATAAAAAATGAAGGTTTTGCATATGGATTTTTAAAATCATATAAAAAACTAATTTATATAATTATGTTTATTTGCCTTATAATTATTTGCTTTTTGTTTAAAAAGTCTATAAAAGAAAATGATAAATTAAAATCTTTAGCTTTTTCTATTGCTCTTGGAGGAGCTTTAGGAAATTTTTATGACAGAATAAAACATAAAAATATAACAGATTTTATATCCATAAATTCTAAAAAATTTAAAAACTTACCTATATTTAATCTAGCAGATATATTCTTATTTATATCCCCTATTCTTGTCTTTATAAGTACCTTTATAGAAGAAATAAAAGAAATTTAATTTAGAATAAAATCACCTTTATTACATATAAATAAATTAAATTGTAAAGAGGTAATTTTTTGAATATAAAAAAAATTAGTATAATAGGTTTTTGGTTTAGCGTAATACTTGGTAGTCTTTTTCATTTTGGATATGAATTTTTTAATAATAATATACTTATTGGATATTTTATGCCAGTAAATGAGAGTACATTTGAGCATTTAAAGCTTATTTCCACTCCTATCCTACTGTTTAGTATAATAGAATACTTCTTATATGGTAAAAATATGGATAATTTTTTTATTATAAAAGTTATATCTATTTTAATAGGTAGTCTTAGTGTAATAATACTATTTTATACTTACACCGGTATAATAGGCAAAAATTTTCTATTAATTGATATAGGACTTTTTATAATTAGTGTTTTCTTTGCTTATTATTTTAGCTGTATTTCATTTAAAAATAATATCTTAAATACAAATATATCCAAAACTGTAGGAATAATACTTATATTCATCATATTAATAACAAGCTTTATTTTTACGACAAATCCTCCAAAGATTCCTCTATTTAAAGACCCCCTCACAAAATCTTATGGTGTAGACTAAAAAAAGCTTGAAATATTTAGTAAATTATCTTATAATTTTATACAAAGTAGTTATTAATAAAGAAGAAAATTCTTCTCAAAAATCAAAGCCCCTTTCACTAGAGGGCTTATATTTTATTAACTAAAGTAAACTTTGGAGGTTACTATGAATAAATACGATTTTACAAGCCTTGAAAAAAAATGGCGTGAAATTTGGGAAAAAAATCCTATAAATCCTGCAAATACAGACAAGCCAAAATATTATTGTTTAGATATGTTTCCATATCCATCAGCAAACGGATTACACGTTGGACACTGGAGAGGATATGTTCTTAGTGATGTTGTAAGTAGATATAAACTCTTACAAGGATATGAAATACTTCATCCTATGGGTTGGGATGCTTTTGGTCTTCCTGCCGAAAACTTTGCTATAAAAACTGGTACTCATCCATCAGAAGCAACTGCAAAAAGTATAGAAAATGTAAAAAGACAACTAAAAGAAATTAGCGCTATATACGATTGGGATAAAGAAATAAATACAACAGACCCTAATTACTACAAATGGACTCAATGGATATTCCTTAAAATGTTTGAAAATGGCTTAGCATATGAAAAAGAAATGCCTTTAAACTGGTGTCCTAGTTGTAAAGCCGTTCTTGCCAACGAAGAAGCTACAAACGGCGAATGTGATAGATGCGGTTCTCAAGTTACTAAGAAAAATCTTCGTCAATGGATGCTTAAAATTACTGAGTATGGAGAAAGACTTTTAAACGATTTAGATAAGTTAGACTGGCCAGAAAAAGTTAAAAAAATGCAAGCAGACTGGATAGGAAAAAGTTATGGTGCAGAAATAGATTTTAAAGTAGATGCTTCTGATAAAGAAATAAAAGTATTTACTACAAGACCAGATACTTTATATGGAGCTTGCTTTATGGTTCTTGCTCCAGAACATAAAATTATAAAAGAAATAGTATCTGATGAACAAAAAGAACTTGTTGAAAAATATATATTCGATGCTAGTACTAAATCTTCTGTAGACAGAATGACAGAAAAAGAAAAAACAGGAGTATTTACTGGTAGATATGCTATAAATCCTATAAATGGAGAAAAACTTCCTATCTGGATATCAGATTATGTTCTTGCCGATTATGGTACAGGAGCTATAATGTGCGTTCCGGCTCATGATGAAAGAGATTTTGCCTTTGCTAAAAAATTTGACTTACCTATAAAACAAGTTATTAAAAAAGAGGAAGAAGATCTTAAAGAGATTGAAAAACCTTTTACAGAAGAAGGTATTATGGTAAATAGTGGTGAATTTGATGGCAAAACTTCTACAGAAGCAAAACAACTTATTCCAGACTTTTTAGAAGAAAAAGGTATCGGTAAAAAAACAGTAAATTATAAGCTTAGAGACTGGGTATTTTCTAGACAACGCTATTGGGGAGAGCCTATCCCTCTTATCCATTGTAAAGATTGTGGTATAGTGCCAGTAAAAGAAGAAGACTTACCAGTAGTACTTCCTAATGTATCTTCTTATCAACCAACTAGCACAGGAGAATCACCACTTGCCGATATAGAAGATTGGGTAAATACTCCTTGTCCTAAATGTGGAAAAATGGCAAAAAGAGAAACTAATACTATGCCTCAATGGGCCGGTTCTTCTTGGTACTACCTTAGATATTGTGATGTAAATAATGATAAAGCTTTAGCAGATAAAGATGCTCTTAAAAAATGGCTTCCTGTTGATATGTATGTTGGAGGTATAGAACACGCCGTATTACACTTGTTATATGCTAGATTTTATACTAAATTTTTAAAAGATATCGGAGTTGTGGATTTCGACGAACCTTTCCTTCGCCTCTTCAACCAAGGTATGATAACAAAAGACGGAGCTAAAATGAGTAAATCTAAAGGTAATGTTGTTTCACCAGATGAGCTTGTTGAAAAATATGGTTGTGATTCTCTTAGACTTTATGAACTATTTGTAGGTCCTCCAGAAATAGATTGCGAATGGGACGATAGCGGAATAGATGGTACATTTAGATATCTAAATAAAGTATGGAAATTATTTGATGAATATAAAGATAAGATAGTAGAGCCTAGTGAAGAAATGCTTAAGCTTCGTCATAAAATGATATATGAAATAACTAATCGTTTAGAAGCTCTTTCTCTTAATACAGTTGTTTCTGGATTTATGGAATACACAAATAAAATTGTAGCAGAGGCTAAAAAAATAAATGGTGTAGATAAAGAAACTTTAGAAACTATTGCTATTCTCTTAGCTCCATTTACACCACATATAGCAGAAGAGCTTTGGGAAATGTTGGGACATAGCGAAAGCGTATTCACTAATAAATGGTGCGAATATGATGAAGAAAAAATGAAAGATAGCAGTATAGAAATTGCTCTTCAAATAAACGGAAAAGTTAAAGATAGTCTTTGTATAAAAGCAGATAGCGAAAAAGATGAAGTATTAAGCTTAGCAAAAGATAAATTAAAAGATAAATTAGAAGGACTAAATATAGTAAAAGAAATATATGTACCTAATAGAATTGTAAATATTGTTGCTAAATAATAAGTAAAGGGTTGTAGATTTTATCTACAGCCCTTCTATTATTTTTGTTATTATTTATCTCTTAGCTTAGCTTGTAATTTTTCCTCAAGCTCTTTTAATATTTTTTTCATAGGTGGATTTATTTCCTCATCTGTTAAAGTCTTATCCTTAGCTCTAAATATTATATTATAAGCAACAGACTTATATCCTTCTTCTATTTGCTTACCTTTATATATATCAAATAAATTTACACTTTCTATAAGCTTTCCGCCTTTAGCTTTTATTATTTTTTCAATTTCTCCTACATTTATCTCATCTTTAACAAGCATAGCAATATCTCTTTGTACTGCTGGGAATTTAGGTAAAGGCTCATAGCTTATATCAAAATTAGCAAGTCCTACAAGCTTATCCATATAAACAACACCAAAATATACTTTAGTTTCTATATCATAATTTTTAAGTACTTTAGGGTGTACCTCTCCTATATACCCTACTTCTTCTCCTTTATCATATAAGATAGTAGCAGTTCTTCCCGGATGCATATAGCTATACTTTTCCCCTACAATATATTCTATATTATCTATCATTCCAAGCTCTAAAAATACATTTTCAAAAATACCTTTAGCATCATAAAAATCTACATCACCATACATAGCTATACTTAAAACTTCTCTTTCTACTGGAAGCTCATTTAAAGGTAGTTCCTTAGGCATATAAATTTTTCCTATTTCAAATAGCTTAGCCTCTTTGTTTCTTCTATTAAAATTTGTTTCTATAGAATTTAGCATACCATTTAAAGTTAAAGTTCTCATTATACTAAAATCTTCGCCTAAAGGATTAGATATAGTTACAGTTTTTCTAAGAATACTATTTTCTTCTATATTTAATTTATCAAATACTTTAGGACTCTCAAAGGAATAAGTAAGCGCTTGATTAAGCCCACAAGCTACCATAGTATCTATAACCTTATCTTCTATAATTTGTTTATAAGTTTTCTTACCTACTGTAGGCGTACCAGTTGATAAAGTAGGCTCTATGTTGTTATATCCATAAAATCTAGCAACTTCTTCTGCTATATCTGCTTCTCTTTCAAGATCAGTTCTAAATGTAGGAATAATAGCGTTTTTACCATCTGCCTCTATTTCTGCTAAAGCTAATAGTTCTATCATTTCTTGTTCTGTAAGGTTAGTTCCTAATAATTTATTTATATTTTGGCTAGAATATTCTACTTTAGTTTTCTCTCTTTTTTCTGGATAAAAATCTAAACTTCCTTTTAAAACTTCACCACAACCTAACATATTTATAAGTTGACAAGCTCTATCAAGTGCCATCATACAAAGATTAGGGTCAAGCCCTTTCTCATATTTACTAGATGCATCTGTTCTAAGCCCAAGTTTTTTAGCAGTAAGCCTAATATGTGGTCCGTCAAAATTTGCAGATTCTAATACTATAGTCTTAGTATCTTCAGTTACCATAGAGTTTTCTCCGCCCATAACCCCTGCTATATCTACTATCTTTTTATCATCTTCTATTATAAGTATAGTTTCATCTAAGCTTCTTTCTATTCCATCTAAAGTAGTCATTTTCTCCCCTACTTTAGCATTTCTAAGTTTTAGCTTATTTCCTTCTAAACTATCATAGTTATAAGCGTGCATAGGTTGCCCAAGTTCTAACATAACATAATTTGTTATATCGACTATATTATTAATAGGTCTTATCCCCGCAGAAGTTAATCTATGTCTTAACCATTGAGGAGAAGGCTCTACCTTAACATTTTCTATAACACGACAAGTATATCGTTTACAAATATCAAAGTTTTCAATTTCTATATTTATAAGATTGTCTATAGATTTATTAGCTTCTTTAACTTCTATTTTAGGCATAGTAAAAGATTTTCTAAAAGTTGCCGCTGCTTCTCTTGCAAGCCCTGTTATACTAAAACAATCTGCTCTATTAGAAGTTATTTCAAATTCTACAATATCTTCTTCTATTTCTAATATTTCTTTTACACAGCTCCCTAAAGTATATTCTTTATCAAAAATATATATTCCATGTTCTGGAGCTTCTGGATAATCACTTCTAGTATATCCAAGCTCTTCTACAGAACAAAACATTCCATTAGATTCTACGCCACGTAATTTACTTTTTTTAATTTTAAGCCCATCTGCTAAAGTAGCCCCATCTAAAGCTACTGGGATATAAGCTCCAACATAAAGGTTTGTAGCACCAGTTACTATTTGTATAGGTTCATTTTCTCCTATATCAGTTTTAACAACAAGAAGTTTATCGGCATCTTTATGTTTTTCTATTTCTAAAACTTTACCTACTACAACTTTTGTAACATCTTTTCCTCTGTTCTCAAAACCTTCTACCTTAGAACCAGATAAAGTCATTTCATCACAAAAAGTTTGTAAATCACAATCTATATCAACATAATCTTTAAGCCAAGACATTGGTAAATACATTCTCTATTCCTCCTAAATCTAAAATTGCTCTAAAAATTTAACATCATTTTCAAAAAGTAACCTTAAATCAGTTATTGCATATTTTTGCATAGTTACTCTCTCAAGCCCCATACCAAAAGCAAATCCGCTATATTCTTTAGGATCTATGCCTGCCATCTCAAGCACTTTAGGGTGTACCATACCACAACCTAAAACTTCAATCCAACCACTATTTTTACATACACGACAACCTTTACCACCACAAGCAAAACAAGATGCGTCCATCTCGGCACTAGGCTCTGTAAAAGGGAAATGATGAGGTCTAAACCTAACTTTAGTATCTTCTCCAAAAAGCTCTTTAGCAAAAACAGATAAAGCCCCTTTTAAATCTCCCATAGTTATATTTTTATCTATAACAAGTCCTTCTAATTGATGAAAAACCGGAGAATGCGTAGCATCTACCTCATCAGAACGATATACTCTACCAGGAGCTATAATCTTAATAGGCATATCCTTTTTTTCCATAACTCTAACTTGTACTGGAGAAGTTTGAGTTCTAAGAACAAAGTCTAAAAGCCCATCTACATAAAATGTATCTTGTTCATCTCTAGCTGGGTGATTTTTAGGTATATTAAGTGCTTCAAAATTATAATAAGCCGTTTCAACTTCTGGACCTTCTGCCACCTCATACCCCATACCTATAAATATACTTTTTATTTCATCTATAACTTTAGTCATAGGGTGTCTAGAACCTAGGTTTTTTCTTCTAGCCGGAATAGTAACATCTATTTTCTCATTTTTCAGTTGTTCTTCTTCCTCTTTAGCTAAAAGCTCATTTTTTATACTATCAATCTTGCTTTCTATAGCATTTCTCACTTCATTAGCAAGCTGTCCTACTATAGGGCGTTCTTCCTTAGATAGTCCTCCCATACCTTTTAATATTTGAGTAAGCTCGCCTTTTTTCCCAAGTATAGCTACTCTAAGCTCTTCTAATTCTTTAAGATTTGATATACTAGCTAATTTTTCTAAAGTCATATCTTGAATTTGTGTTAGTTTTTCTTTCATTATTAATACTCCTTTCAGGATATAGCTTAAGTGGTAATAAAAAAGCTCTCGCCCTAAGGGACGAAAGCATTTCCGTTCTACCACCCAAATTTTAAATTTGCATAATTAGGCATAACGCACCTTAGGCGTATCTTTCTAATAAGAAAATCTGTTCAAAAGATAAACTCCGGCGTGAACTTTTGCAAAACTTTATCTTAAAGATGCTTCCAGCCAAGGCATCTTCTCTCTAAAAGAACCATAATGCATACTATCGCCTTCATAGTTTTTAAATATAAATAATTATAACATAGTAGAAAATAATGTCAAGGCAAAAAAATTTTAAATTAATATGTATACTATCCTAAATTTTGGTAATTATCTATATATAATAAATATTAAGGAGCTAAAATAATGCATATATTAGAAAAAGAAAAAAATATAATATCAATATCCATATTCGTAGGTATAATTATAAGCCTTATATTCCTTTTTACAACTAAAAGTTATTCCGATAGCATACAAAAAGGTATATCAGAAGAAATAATAAGACTTCATGTTTTAGCTAATAGCGATAGTACATATGACCAAGAGTTAAAAATTAAAGTAAAAGATGGTATAACAAAATTATTAGAAAAAGAATTAAAAAATAGTAAATCAAAAGATGAAACAAGAACATTAATAATAAAAAATCTAGATAAAATAGAAGAAAAAGCAGAAAATATAATAAAAGAAAACGGATATAATTATAGCGTTAATGCTAAAATAAGCTTTGATAAATTCCCTACAAAACAATATGGCGATATAATATTACCTACAGGAGAATATGAAGCGCTAAAAATAGAAATCGGAGAAGCAAAAGGCAAAAATTGGTGGTGTGTTATGTTCCCTCCTCTTTGCTTTGTAGATGCTAGTGCTAAAGTAGTCCCAGATAAAGATAAATCTTTACTAAAATCTGTCCTAACAGAAGAAGAATTTAATATAGTAGATAAGGCTAAAAGCGAAAATGACTTACCTATAAAACTAAAATTTAAAATTGTAGAATGGTGGCAAAACTTAAATTGTCAGAAAAATGAATTATATAAAAATTAAAATTTCATTTTTTTATAATTAGATTGATTTTTTTATAGAAATATATTAAAATATATGTTATAAAATAACATATATTTTGTTATTTATTTTCTTAAATATAACCCTAAATACTGATTTTATATTAAATATTAATTTTATTAACATAGAAAGGATGAATTTATGATATATTCAAGTTTACCTAAAAAACAGGGACTTTATGACCCTATCTTTGAACACGATAATTGCGGTATAGGTTTTATAGCAAATGTAAAAGGTAAAAAAACACATAAAATTATAAAAGATGCCTTAACTATATTAAAAAACCTAGATCATAGAGGAGGTTCAATAAACGAAGAAAACGGACAAAACAGCGGAGATGGAGCCGGTATTTTAACACAAATTCCTCACAAATTTATGCAAAAAATTTGTAAAATGCAAGGTATCCCACTTCCAGATGCAAATGATTATGCAGTAGGTATGTTCTTTTGCTCTAGCATAAAATCTATTAGAGAAGAAAGTATAAAAGCATTTAAAAATATAATAGAAGATGAAAACTTAGAAATTCTAGGAATTAGAGAAGTTAGCACTTATGAAAATTGCATAGGAAAAACTGCTAAAGATACAAAACCATATATTATGCAAATTTTTATAAAAAAACCTATAGATATAAAAAATCAAATGGATTTTGAACGTAAACTTTTTATAATATCTAAAAGAGCAGAAAAAGAAATAAGATATAATAATGTGAAAGATAGCTATTTCTATATTTCATCTTTATCTTCAAAAACTATAGTATATAAAGGTATGCTAACTCCAGAACAAATAGATAATTTTTATATAGATTTGCTAGACTTAGACTTTGAAAGCTCTATAGCTTTAGTTCATTCTCGCTTTAGCACAAATACTTTTCCAAGTTGGGAAAGAGCGCACCCTAATAGATATATAGTTCATAATGGCGAGATAAACACAATAAGAGGTAATGTAAATTGGTTTAAAGCTCGTGAAAAAACTTTTAGCACAGATTATTTTGCTAAAGAAGATTTAGAAAGAATAAGCCCTATAATAAACGAAGACGGAAGCGATTCTGCTAGATTAGATAATTACATACAAATGCTAGCTCTTAGTGGATATAGCTTACCAAAAGCTATAATGACTGCTATCCCAGAGCCTTGGGAAAATAGCAAGCATATGACAGAAGAGAAAAAAGCATTTTATCAATATAATAGCCTTTTAGGAGAAGCTTGGGACGGGCCTACTGCTATAGCATTTAGTGATGGTTCTATAGTTGGAGCTTGTCTTGATAGAAATGGACTAAGACCTATTAGATATTATATAACAAAAGATGATTATGTTATAGCATCTTCAGAAGTAGGAGTTTTAGACATATCAGAAGAAGATATAATAAAAAAAGATAGATTAGTCCCTGGAAAAATGCTTCTTATAGATACAATACAAGGTAAAATTATTTCTGATGAAGAAGTTAAAACTTCCATTTGTACAGAACATAACTATAAATCTTGGTTAGATGAAAATCTTTTAAATATAGAAGACATCAAAGAAACAAATAAAGATGATGAAAAAGAAACACTTTCACTACTTCTTAGACAAAAAATGTTTGGATATACAAAAGAAGATATAGAAATGACTATAAAAGAGCTTGTGGAAAAAGTAGAAGACCCTATAGGTGCTATGGGTAGTGATATACCCCTTGCCGTTTTTTCAAATAGAAATCAACTTCTTTATAACTACTTTAAACAACTATTTGCACAAGTTACAAATCCACCTATAGATGCTCTTAGAGAAAAAATAGTTACTAGTACTATATCCTATCTTGGAAAAGAAGGAAATCTTCTTAAAGCAGATAGAGAAAACTGTAAAAGAATAAAATTAAATACCCCTATCCTATTAGATAGTGAGATTAAAAAAATTAGATATATGGAAAATAAAGATTTTAAAGTTAGCACTATATCTACTATATATAAAAAAGCTGAAAAATCTATGGAACAAGCTATAGATGAAGTATTCTCAAATATAGATAAAGCAATAGAAGAAGGCTCTAGCATCATTATATTATCAGATAGAAATATGACAAAAGATTCTATAGCACTTCCTATGTTATTAATATCTTCTGGAGTACATCAATATCTAATAAGACAAGGTAATAGAACAAAAACAAGTCTTATTATAGAATCTGCGGAACCTAGAGAAGTACATCACTTCGCCCTTCTTATAGGTTATGGAGCTAATGCTATAAATCCTTATTTAGCTTTAGAAACTATAAGAGCTAATTTTAAAGAAAGGGAAAATGCTCAAGAAGATTATATTAAAGCAGTTACAAAAGGCATAATAAAAGTTATGTCTAAAATGGGTATATCAACTTTACAAAGCTATCAAGGAGCACAAATATTTGAAGCCCTTGGTATTTGTCAAAATGTAGTAGATAAATTTTTTACAAATACAACTACAAGAATAGGTGGGCTAGATTTAAAAGAAATAGAACAAGAAACTCTTATGCGTTTTGAAGATGCTCTAAGAGAAGAAGATTTAAAATATGCCGGAGAGCATAAATGGAGAAACGGCGGAGAATACCATATGTTTAATCCAAAAACTGTAACTTTATTGCAAAAAGCAGTTCGAGAAGGCAGTTATGAAACATATAAAGAATACGCACGTCTTATGGATAGCCACAATGATGGACTTTGTACTATAAGAAGTATGTTAGATATACGCTTTAATGAAAAACCTATAAATATAGACGAAGTAGAAAGTGTAGATAGTATAGTAAAAAGATTTAAAACAGGTGCTATGAGCTATGGATCTCTTAGTCAAGAAGCACACGAATGCCTTGCTATAGCTATGAACCGTCTAGGTGGTAAATCTAATAGCGGAGAAGGTGGAGAAATTCCTAGTAGATTTATTCCTATGGAAAATGGAGATTCTAAATGTTCTGCTATAAAACAAGTAGCTTCAGGACGTTTTGGGGTTTCTATAAACTACTTAAATAATGCAAATGAAATACAAATAAAAGTAGCTCAAGGAGCTAAGCCAGGTGAAGGTGGACACCTTCCAGGTAAAAAGGTTTATCCTTGGATAGCAAAAGCTAGAAATTCTACAACAGGAGTAGATTTAATATCCCCTCCTCCACACCACGATATATACTCTATAGAAGACTTAGCACAACTTATCCACGATTTAAAAAATGCTAATAAAGATGCAAGAATTAGTGTAAAACTTGTTAGTGAAGCAGGTGTTGGAACTATAGCAGTTGGTGTAGCTAAAAGCCTTGCAGATGTTATATTAATAAGTGGATTTGATGGTGGAACAGGCGCTGCTCCAAGAACTAGTATAAGACACGCTGGGCTTCCTTGGGAACTTGGACTTAGCGAAACACATCAAGCTCTTATATTAAATAATCTTAGAAATAAAGTTGTATTAGAAGCAGATGGAAAAATGCTAACAGGTAGAGATGTATTAGTATCTTGCCTTTTAGGTGCAGAAGAATTCGGATTTTCTACTGCCCCTCTTATAGCTATAGGTTGCGCTATGCTTAGAGTTTGTCATATGGATACTTGTTCTGTAGGTGTAGCTACACAAAATCCAAAGCTTAGAGAAAGATTTAAAGGAAAACCAGAACACGTTGAAAACTTTATGCGTTTTGTAGCTATGGATTTAAGAGAACAAATGGCTATGCTAGGATTTAGAACTATAGATGAAATGGTAGGGCACGTTGAAAAATTAAAGCCTAAAAAGGTAGACGGATATAAAGCACGTACAGTTGATTTATCTAGCATTTTATATCAACCTAAAGGAGTTTTAGCTCCTAATGAAAGAGCTTTCTCTATTTCTCAAAATCATAATATAGAAAAAAGTCTAGACTATACAACACTTGCACCTCTTTGTGAAAATGCTATAAAAGATAATGAAAAAATAGATGGTAAATTCTCTATTACAAACTTAAATAGAGTTTGTGGAACTTTATTATCTAGTAAAATAACAAGAGCTAAAGGCGAAGAAGGCCTTAAAGAAGATACAATAAATCTAAACTTTGAAGGCTCTGCTGGACAAAGCTTTGGAGCATTTCTTATAAACGGGGTTACTATGACAATATCTGGCGATTGTAATGACTATGTAGGAAAAGGACTTAGTGGCGGAAAAATCATAGTTAAACCTAGTGAAAAATCTAACCTTAAAGCAGATGAAAATGTAATAGTAGGAAATGTTTGTCTATTTGGAGCTATCTCTGGAGAAGTTTATATAAACGGACTCGCCGGCGAAAGATTTTGCGTAAGAAATAGTGGTGCTACTGCCGTAGTAGAAGGCATAGGAGAACACGGACTTGAATATATGACAGGCGGTAAAGTTGTTATTCTTGGAAATGTAGGAAGAAACTTTGGAGCTGGTATGAGTGGCGGAATTTCTTATGTATACGATAAAGATAACACTTTTGCCGATAAATGTAATATGGAGCTTATATTATTAGAAGAGCTTACAAACGAAGATAACCAAGACTTAAAAACTATTATAGAAAATCATTATAAATATACAAATAGTGAAAAAGCTAAGTTAATCTTAGAAAATTTAGAAGAAGAACTTACACACTTTGTAAAAGTTATTCCTAAAGCTTATAAAGCAGTTATAACTGATATAGAAAATGCAAAAATCAAAGGATATTCAGAAGAAGAAGCTATGATGATAGCTTTTGAAAATAGTTTAAAATAATCAAGGGGGCTATATGCCCCCTTTATAAATAAAATAAAGGAAAATATTAAAATGGATTTATCATATAGATTACAACAAATAGCAAATAAAGTAAAAACAAATTCATCTCTAGCAGATATAGGAACAGACCATGCCTATATACCTATTTATCTATCACAAAGAAATATACTAAAAAAAGCTATTGCTTGTGATATATCAAAAGGCTCCTTACAAAAAGCTATAGATAATATAAAAAAATATAATCTTAGTGATAAGATAGAAACAAGGCTTAGCAATGGACTAGATAAAATATCAATAGAAGATAAAATAGATACAATAATAATAGCCGGTATGGGCGGAATGCTTATGATAGATATAGTTTCTAATAAAATAGATATTTGTAAAAATTCAACTCTAATTTTGCAACCACAAAAAGATATAGATAAAGTAAGAAAATATTTACATAAAGAAGGCTTTAAAATAATTAAAGATGAAATATTAAAAGATGAAGGAAAATATTATAATATAATTGTATCAGAATTAGGAAAAGAAGAAAATAACTATACAGAATTAGATTATACCTTTGGAAAATTTGAAATAAACGAAAAAAGTCCTATTTTAAAGGAATATTTAGAAGAAAACTTATATAAAATGGAAAATGTCCTTAAAAATATTGATGATAAAAAAGGTGATAAAACTAATTTAAAATTATATAAAGATATAGAATTATTTAAGGAGGTATTAAAATGTCTGTAAAATGTATGGAAATTATAAATCTTATGGAAGAGTATGCAAACTCTAACATAGCAGAATCTTGGGATAATGTAGGACTTATAGTAGGAGATGAAAACAAGGTAATAGAAAAAATACTAGTAGCTCTTGATATAAATGATGAAGTTATAAATGAAGCAATAGAACAAAATTGTAATATGATAATAACTCACCACCCTTTTATATTTAAACCTATAAAAAATATAAGAGCTTCTGATATAAATGGTAACAGAATAATAAAATTAATAAAAAATGATATTTGTGTATATTCATCACATACAAATTTAGATATAGCTAAAAATGGTACAAATGATACTTTTGCAAAACTTTTAAATCTTGAAAAAATAGAAAATCTTTTTGATAATGAGCTTTGCAAAGAAGGACTTGGAAGAATTGGTATTTTAGAAAAAGAAATAAGTCTTAAAGAACTTACTCAAAATGTAAAAAATATAGTAGGACTTAATAATCTTGTTGTATGTGGTAATTTAGAAGATAAAATAAAAAAAATAGCTATATGTACTGGTTCTGGGGCAGAACCAAACTTTATACAAAAAGCAGTATCTAAAGGCTGTGATGTTTATATCACTGGAGATATAAAATATCATAATGCTCAATTAGCAAAAGATTTAGGATTAAATCTAATAGATGCCACACACTATGCAAGCGAAGTTATTATTCTTCCTATCATACAAGATTATCTTAATAGATGTTCTACAAGATTAAATCTTAATATAGAATGTATATTATCTAAGGTTGATGGGCAAGTATTAAATATTATATAGCGTTTAAAATATATTTAAAATATCCTAAATATTATTTTAAGTATATTATATTAAATTGTAGAAAAAAATTGAAAACAAATACACTTTATGATATAATACACAAGATTTAATATTTATAGAAAGGAAATTAAATATGTTTAATGAAGAAATTCAAGAGGCTTCAAAATCTGCCTATAAAAAAGTTAGTCTTCTTAATAACAACTTTTTAGGATATTTTTTAGCTTCTATGCTTGCTGGGCTTTTTGTTGCTCTTGGCGTTTGCTTTGCCTTTTCTGTTGGTGCTGCTATTCATAACTATGATGGCTATAAACTAATAATAGGCTTTTGCTTTGGAGTAGCTCTTAGCCTTGTTGCATTTTGTGGTGGTGAACTTTTTACTGGAAATGTTTTTGTTATGACTGTAGGAGTATCTAATAAAAAAATTACTATAGCAAATGCACTAAAACTTTGGGTTATATGCTACCTTGGAAATTTAGCTGGTTCTTTATTAATTGTTTTATTCTTCTACCTTGGAGGATATTTAAATTCCGGAGCTATTCCAGAATATTTTATATCAGCTGCTCATTCTAAAATAGACTTACAACCTATACAAATCTTAATAAGAGGTATAATGTGTAATATTTTAGTTTGTTGTGCTACTTGGTGTGGTTATAGATGTAAATCAGAAAGTGGAAAACTTATTATGATTTTCTGGTGCATTTTAGCATTTATAACTACTGGCTTTGAACATAGTGTTGCTAATATGAGTCTTCTTACAATAGGTCTTATAAGCCCTGGCTCTGATATTGTTATAACAGACCTTTTATATAATATTTCTTTAGCCACTATAGGTAATATTTTAGGTGGTTCTATATTCTTAGCTCTCCCTTATCTTATTATAGCTAAAGAAAAAAATAAATAAAAAAGGCTAGTAGATTTATCTACAGCCTTTTTTATTTATTTAACTTCTCTTATACCTTTTATAGCCTCAAAAGCTGCTTGTTGCTCTGCATCTTTTTTGCTCTTTCCTCTACCTATACCAAGTTCTTTACCATTATGAATTGCCATAACAGTAAATACCTTATTATGAGCTGGTCCTTCTTCTTGTATTATATTATATTTTATAGGCTCTGTGCTATATTTTTGTATAAGTTCCTGAAGATAAGTCTTACAGTCATTCATTTCAAATGTTTCTCTTTTTTCTTTTATTATATCTTCCATATTAGATAATATAAAATCTTCAACATATTTTATATTATTAGAATCAATATATATAGCTCCTATTATAGCTTCAAATGCATCAGCAAGTATAGAATCTCTATCTCTACCTCCTGTTAGCTCTTCTCCTTTTCCAAGTCTTATATTCTCTCCTATTTTTATATCTCTAGCCTTTCTTGCTAAAGATGCTTCACAAACTATACTAGCTCTAAGCTTAGTTAGTTCCCCTTCTGATAAATCATTAAACTTTTTAAATATATGACTACTAATAACAAGCTCCAATACCGCATCACCTAAAAATTCTAATCTTTCGTTATTCTCAACCGTCCCTTTTTTCTCATGGCTATAAGAAGTATGCGTTAAAGCAACTTTAAGTAAATTTTTGTCTATAAATTTGTATCCTATATTATTTTCCATTTATCCTCCTAAAGTATATAATAAGTTCTTGTTAAAAATAAAACATAATTATAAATTATTTTTAACAAAAATTTATTATATATTCAAAATAATTATATTAATATTTTAAAAGTGAGCCTATAAAATAAGCTCACTATAAATAAAACTATTTTGCAGCTTCAATATAATTAACAGCATCTCCAACTGTTTTAATTTTTTCAGCATCTTCACTTTGGAATTCTATACCAAAGCTATCTTCTAAATCAGATATAATTTGGAATAAGTCTAAAGAGTCTGCTCCTAAATCATCTGTGAAAGTTGTTTCTAAAGTGATTTCATCTTCAGATATACTCATTTGTTCTGCAATAATTTCTCTTACTTTTTCGAATACCATAATAGGCCTCCTTATAACTTTTTTATACATATTAAATATACTAAATAATGTTAACTTTTACAAGTATTTTTTTAAAAATTTTTTAAATTTTTATTCAGAAATAGCCTTTTCTATTTTTTCTACTATATCAGCATCTATAAACTTATAACATTGATTTATAGCATTTTCTATAGCTCTATCATCGGAACTTCCGTGCGCTTTTACTACAAGAGATTTAAGCCCTAAAAATGGTGCTCCACCAACTTCTCTATAATCATATTTTTTCTTAATATTTTTAAATGCACCCTTGGCAAAAAGTCCTCCTATAGAATATAAAAATTTAGATTTTATTTCTCTTTTTATAATATTACTAAAACTTTTAACTATTCCTTCACAAAGTTTTAATATTACATTACCTATAAAACCATCACATACAACAACATCTGCCTGTCCTTCTGGAATTTCTCTTCCCTCTATGTTACCTACAAAATTTATACCTTTAGTCTGTTCTAATAAATTGTAGGCTTCTTTTGTGAAACTATCACCTTTTTCTTTTTCCTCTCCTACATTAACAATAGCTACCTTAGGATTTTCTACATTCATTACATCTTGCATATATATTTGTCCCATCTTAGCAAAATTAGGCAAATAAGATGGCTTACAGTCCATATTAGCACCAGCATCTATCAAAAATGTATATTTATCCTTAGCATTTGGTATAAGAGTAGCAAGAGCTGGACGTTCTATCCCTTTTATTCGCTTTATTATTACAGTAGCTCCTGTAAGTAAAGCTCCGGTGCTTCCTGCTGATACAAAAGCATCTGCTTTTCCATCTTTAAGAAGCTTAAGTCCCTTTACTATAGAAGAATCTTTCTTTTCTCTTATAGCAATAGTAGGACTTTCTGTTGTTTGTATAATTTCGGTTGCATTTTCTATAATAATTTGCTCTTGATTATATTTATATTTTTTAAGCTCATCATTTATAGTATCTTCTTTTCCTACTAAAACAATCTTTATATTATTATTTTTATTTATAGCATTAATACTCCCTTTTACTATATCATATGGAGCATTATCTCCTCCCATAGCATCTACAGCTATTATACATTCTTTCATATTTTCACCATCTCTAAATTATGTTAAAAAAAGTCTACTAAAAAGCAGACTTTTTAAAAATTAAGCTTCTACAACTGTTCTTTTATTGTAAGAACCACAAGCTTTACAAACTCTATGACGTAACATAAGCTCGCCACATTTATCACATTTTACTAATGTAGGGCTAGATATTCTCCAGCTTTGAGCTCTTCTTTTATTTCTTTTAGATTTAGACATTTTCCCTTTAGGGCAAATAGACATAGTTATACCTCCTTGTTATTAAAAAGATGCAAAAATTTTTCAAATCTAGGGTCTATATAATCCCTCTCGCAACCACAATCGCTAAGATTAAGGTTGTGGCCACAAATATGACATAGGCCTTTACAGTTCTTGGAACAAATCGCCTTCATAGGTAAATTAAGCAATATATTAGTTTTTATAGGTTCTTCTAGACTAATATTGTTTTTCCCAGAAAAAGCCCACATTTCATCATCTTCCAAAGTTTCTTTTGAGAAAACTTCTATCATAGGAAAAGATAGTTCTTCTTCAAACTTTTCAAGACAAGAACTACAATAAAATACAACTTTTGCAGCAACTTGCCCATCAAAAGTATATTTGCCGTGAGAATTTGTTATAGTTCCATTACAACTAACTAAAACTTGCTCATCATAGCTATCAGACTCAGGAAGAGTTATACAAGTTTCAAATTCAACTTGTCTGCTAAAGCCATTATTAAGGCTATCAACATTAATATTCATAAAAACACTCCTGTTCCATACGAACAATAAAACACATTTTAAATTATAAATGTTTATATATTATTTGTCAAGAAGTTCTTTTGTATCTCTAGCTATAACAAGCTCTTCATTAGTAGGTATAACTAAAACTTTAATTCTTGAGTTATCTTTAGATATAATTATTTCTTTTCCTCTTGTAGAATTGTTTTGTTCATCTATTTCTATTCCAAGCCAAGTTAAATAGTTGCAAATTTCTTGTCTACTTTCTTTACCATTTTCACCAAGTCCAGCAGTAAATACTATAGCATCTACACCATTTAAAGCACATGCATATTCACCAATATATTTAGCAACTTTGTAATGGAAAGCATCTAAAGCTATTTTAGCTCTTTTGTTTCCTTTTTCTACAGCTTCTTCTATATCTCTAAAATCGCTAGATACCCCAGATAAACCAAGTACACCAGATTTTTTATTCATTAAAGTATCAACTTCTTTTGTATCAAGTCCTTCTTTTTCCATAATAAATGGTACAATAGCTGGATCTATATCACCACATCTAGTCCCCATAATAAGTCCTTCTAAAGGAGTAAAGCCCATACTAGTATCTTGACATTTTCCACCAGATATAGCAGCAACGCTACCTCCATTTCCTAAATGGCAAGTAATGATTTTAAGATCTTTAATATCTTTTCCTAATACATCTGCTGCTCTTTGAGAAACATATTTATGGCTAGTTCCGTGGAAACCATATCTACGAATTTTATATTTTTCATAAAGCTCATATGGGATACCATAAAGATAAGCTTTCTCTGGCATAGTTTGATGGAAAGCAGTATCAAAAACAGCAACTTGAGGCACATTTGGCATAAGACTTTCACAAGCTCTAATACCCATAAGATTTGCTGGGTTATGAAGAGGAGCAAGTTCTATACATTCTTCTATAGCTTTTATTACTTCTTCGTTTATAATAACAGAGCTTGCAAAATGCTCTCCACCATGTACTACACGATGACCTACAGCATTTATTTCTTTTACATCTGATATAACGCCATGTTTTTCATCTAATAAAGCATCTATAACTATTTTAATAGCATCTTCATGATTTTTCATTTCAAGTTCTGCTTTATATTCCTCTTTACCTTTATGTTTAAGTCTTCCATCTATACCAATTCTTTCGCATAAACCAGATGCTAATGCATTCTCATTAGACATATCTATAAGTTGATATTTTAAAGACGAACTCCCACAATTTAAAACTAATACTTTCATTTTTTATCCTCCTCTTATTTGCTTTGTTGTTGAGATTGTACTGCTGTTAAAGCAACAACACCAACTATATCTTTAGCGCTACAACCTCTTGATAAATCATTTACTGGTTTTGCAAGCCCTTGAGTCATAGGACCATAAGCTTCTGCTTTTGCAAGTCTTTGTACTATTTTATAACCTATATTTCCAGCATCAAGATCTGGGAATATAAGAACATTAGCAGTACCTTTTAATGGACTATCTGGAGCTTTAGTTTGTGCTATTTCTGGAATAATAGCAGCGTCTAATTGAAGCTCTCCATCTATGACAAGCTCTGGATAATTTGCTTTAGCTATTTCTAAAGCTTTTACTACCTTATCAACGTCCGGATGGCTTGCGCTGCCTTTTGTAGAATGAGATAATAAGGCAACTTTAGCATCTTTTCCAGTAAAGTTTGTAAATGATAAAGAAGAGCTTTTAGCAATATTTGCAAGTTCTTCACTAGTTGGATTTTGACATAATCCACAATCACCAAATACAAATACACCATTATCTCCATAATCACAATCTGGTACTATCATTAAGAAAAATGCAGATACAGTTTTTACTCCTGGAGCAGTTTTAATTATTTGTAATGATGGTCTTAAAACATTCGCAGTAGAATTCACAGCACCTGCTACCATACCATCAGCCATATCGCATTTAACTAATAAAACCCCAAAATATAAAGGCTCTTTTAATAAAATTTCTCTAGCCTTAGCTTCATCTACACCTTTATCTTTTCTAACCTCTACAAACTTATCTACCAATACATCAAGCTTATCAAAGTTTTGAGGGTCTATTATAGTTGCATTAGCTATATCAAGACTTCCGGCTTTAGCTAATATTTCTTCTTTATTACCTACTAATATAATATTAGCTATCCCTTCCTTTAAGATTTCTGCTGTAGCTTCTAAAGTTCTCATCTCTAAAGATTCTGGTAAAACAATAGTTTTTTTATCAGATTTTGCTAAATCTTTAATTTTATCTAAAAATTGCATTTTTTATCCTCCTTAGTAAAAATTATAAATATTAGTAAAACTTACTACATAATATTATAATATCTTTTTCTAATATATACAAGATAAATATATAAATTTTTATAATTTTTCTGATATTATATTTGGTATATTTTTTAAATCTGTCTGCTTACAAATTCCTCCTATGTCATTTGCTACCTTAGGCATTCCATAAACAACACTACTTTTTTCATCTTGACCTATAGTGTATCCACCATTTTTTTTAATATTTAATATCCCAAGTGCTCCATCATTTCCCATACCAGTTAAAATAACCGCAACAACATTTGGAGCTATATTTTTTGCTACACTTTCAAATAACACATCAACAGATGGTATATGTCCATTTACTTTTTCCTCTTTTGTACATCTTAAAAAATATTCTTTGTTCTTTTTTTCAAGCCTCATTTGATAACCACCAGGTGCTATATAAGCAATTCCAGATTTTAGCTCATCTCCATCTTCTGCTTCTTTTACTCTCATCTCACATAATTCATTAAGCCTATTTGCATATATTTTTGTAAATCCTGCCGGCATATGAATTACAACAAGTATAGGTGGCATATCAGCCTTAAGCTTAGTAAGTATATTTTGCACTGCCTCTGTTCCACCGGTAGATGCACCTATAGATATTATTTTATCAAAGCTCTTTTCTATACTTTGTTTTTTTGTTTCATTTTTAAGAATATTAGCTATATCTAAAGATTGTTTTATCTTATCTATTAATACTTTTATAAATCCTTTAAATTCTGAAGTGCTAGGAGTTTCCTTAAGTATTATCTGTGCCATAGCTCCTTTTGTTATGGCAGTAAAATTTATAGTTCCATCAGCACCAATACAAATCCAATGGAGCTTATTTTTATAGAAAAATTCTAATATTTCATCGCTTTTTTTCTTATCTTTTGTTTGTATATGTCCAATATATATAACTTCATCTTTCTTGTTTATATATTTCTCTAATTCAATTAAACTATTAGTAGCTTTTATAACTTTTATTTTATTATTCTCAAGACTAGCCTTAGTTACATTTAAAAACTGATTAGAATAAGAAAACAAAATAACCTCAATGTTATACAATAAAAATCACCTCATTAGAGTATAAGTTAAAGCTCTGTAAAAACATTTCTGCTTAAACAGAGCTTTAATAAAACTAAATCCTAATTTGAAAATAAAAATTTATCAAGGTCTAATAAAAGTTGTACTTCATCATTCATTTGACCAATAGCTTTAATAAATTTATTTTGATATTTAAGTTTGGCATTTGGAGGTGAAGACATAGCATTTTTAGGGATATAAAGAACTTCATTTACAGTATCTACAATTAATCCTATTTGATTATTTGCATATTCTATAACTATTATACAAGTAAATTCGTCATAAGCTCTTTCCATCTTATTAAACCTTATTCTAACATCTATAACCGGTATAATAGAACCTCTTAAATTTATTATACCTTTTATTGCTGGTGGATTATCTGGCATCCAAGTTATAGCTGGAACTGGTATTATTTCTATAACATGTCTTATGTCTATACCAAAAATTTCATCTTCTATTATAAAAGTTAGATACTTATTTTTTGTAGTATCATCTTCTGCTTCATTTTGATAATTTTCGTTTTCCATTTTCCTTTGCCCCCTTATATATTAATTGTCATAAAAGCCTGCTACATCTACAATAAGAGATATATCCCCATTACCAAGAAGTGTACAACCACTTATGCCTTTTACTTTTTTGATATAATCAGGTATGCTCTTAACAACAACTTGTTGCTCGCCTATAAGCTCATCTACAAATAGGCATACTGTTCTGCCTTCGCTCTCAAGTCTTATAACTACACCTTCTTCTATATCTTTTATTTGAGTTGGTGCATTAAAAAAGTCGTATAGTCTGATTAAGTTAAATACATCTCCTCTTATAGTTATCATCTCGTTTCCATCTGGATCTAAGAAGATATTTTCCTTTTTAACTTTAAATGTTTCTTGTATAGAAGCAATAGGAATAGTATATTTAGCTCCTCCCATACTGATAAGCATACCCTCTATTATTGCGAGAGTTAAAGGAATTTTGAGTATAGTTGTTGTTCCATACCCTTCTTCGCTCTCTACAATTATACTTCCACCTACTGCCTCAATATTAGCAGTAACAACATCCATACCAACACCACGTCCAGAATAACTAGTTACCGCTTCTTTAGTAGAAAGCCCCGCATGGAATATAAGCTGATATATTTCTCTATCTGTATATTCTTCTTCTGGTTTTTTAAGTATACCAGCCGCCTTAGCTTTCTCCATAACCTTTTGTTTATTTATCCCAGCTCCATCATCTTTTACACTTATAAGGATTTCTCCTCCAGAGTTTCTAGCTTCTAGATGAATAACTCCCTTGCCATCTTTTCCTTTTTTAATTCTATCTGCTGGTTTTTCTATTCCGTGGTCTACAGAGTTTCTTATTATATGCATAAGAGGGTCTGCTATGTGCTCTATGATATTTTTATCTACTTCTGTGTCTCTACCTTCTATAATAAGGTCTACATTTTTTTCAAGAGCTTTACACATATCTCTAACTATTCTTTGCATTTTAAAGAATGTAGCATCTAAAGTCACCATACGCATACTCATAACACTATCTTGAACATCTTTTATTATTTTTCTTAGCTGTCTTGCAGATTTATTAAAGTTTTCAAGTTCAAGACCATCAAGATCTGGATTTTGAGTAGTCATAGCTTCAGATATAACAAGCTCTCCCATAAGATTTAATAACTGGTCTAATTTACCTATGCTAACACTTATCATTTGTTGAGAACCTTGCTTTTTATTATCTTTAGACTTATCATCTTTATTAACTTTTTTAGGCTCTGCTTTTTTCTCTTCTTTTTTAACTTGTTCTTTAATTTCTTCTTTAGGCTCTTCTTTTATTTCTTCAGTTTCTTCCTTTTCTTCTAGCTCTTCAAGCACTAAAGATTTTAAGAATGCTGTTTTCATAAGCATTTCATTTACTTCATCATACTCTTTATTTATAGAAAATATAACTTTAAAACCTTTATCTCTTATAGGCTCTATAGATTCTTCACTCATTATATCCTCTGGTATGTGAGTAATACCATCTGCTATACTTTCTAAATTATGAACTATTGTATATGAACGAACATTTTCCATTTCACATCCATCTTCAAAATATATAGTAGCCTTATATTTTTTTAATACATAAGGATTTAATTCAAAATTTTTCAAATAAATAGTAGAATTTATTATTTCATATATCTGCTCATAAGAAACATCTGTACTTATAACAAATTTAAATCCATCTTTTTTAATTATTTCTTCAGAAGATTCATCTGTAACTTCTTGAGGAATAGTATGAATAATATCTCCATAATCTTTAAGCTGATTTAAAACATTAAAAGCTCTTATATTTTCCATTCCACTTTCTTCTTCAAAATATAAATGACATTCAAATTTATTTGCATGATTTGATTTTTGTATTTTTGTTTCTTCTTTTGCTTTAGGTTGTTTTTGCTCTTCTTTTTTAGGAGCTTCTACTTGACCATCTTCTCCTTTTAAAACACTTAAGAAGGCTTTTATCCTTTTTATAACTTCAGTAGGATCAGTATCTGCTTCTCCTCCTTCAGCAATCTTCTCAAGTTCATTTTTTATAAAGTCCATACCTTCAAGAACAAGATCTGTAAGGCTAGAATAATCTACATCTGATGGATTTTCTTCTCTAAGATAAAAAAACAAGTCTTCTATTGCATGAGCAGTTTTAGATACATTATCAAAAAGCATCATCGCAGCAGAACCTTTTATAGTATGCATTATTCTAAATATTTCATTTATGTTATCCATAGAATAACCATCTTCACACTCAATTATTAATTGTTCTAGCTGGTCTGATAGTTGGTTCATTTCAAATATAAACATATCCAACATAGATTCTCTTGAAAAATCTTCCACTTTTATATCAATCCTTTCATTCTTGGTTTTATTTTATTTATATAAAATATCATTCGATGCCTAAACCTATTATATTATAACAAATTTTTTGAAAAAAGCAAATATTTGCTTAACTTTTTCTATAGACTGCCGGCATTATATATTCATAGTCTGTATCTATATTGTTAAGAGTCTCTGAGTGTCCTATGAATAAATAAGCTCCTTTTTCAGATGCATCGTAAAATTTCTTTACAAGCTCTGCTCTAGTAGCATCATCAAAATATATCATAACATTTCTACAAAAAATAACTTGAAATTTTTTCTTAAATGGAAAATGTTTCTCCATAAGATTAAACTTTCTAAAGGTTATATTTTTTTTAATTCTATCTATAACTTCTACTTGCCTATTATTTACACTTTTAAAATAATGTTCCTTCCAATTTTCATTAAGAGGCTTTATCTGTTCTTTTGTATATCTTCCCTTTATAGCTTTTGACAATACTGCTGTAGATATATCAGTTGCTAAAAGTTCTGTATCCCAAGAACCTTTATTCTTAAAATATTCATCTAAAATAATTTCTAATGTATAAGCTTCTTCTCCAGAAGAACACCCAGCACACCATATCCTTACATCTTTATTTGGCTCTGTTTTTTCTATTTTTGGCAAAACTGTTTCTTTTAAAAATTCAAAGTGGTCAATCTCTCTCATAAAAAAAGTATGATTTGTTGTCATTTTATCTATAAAAGTCATAGATGCCATACCAGTTTTATCATTTACTAGATATTCATAATATTCTGTAAAATTACTTAAGCCATTTTTATCCAAAATATTCTTAAGTCTTGAGTATACCAAAGATTTTTTATCTGCACCCAAACTAATGCCATAATTTTTTTTTATATAATCTTTTATTAGAGAAAATTCCTTTTCAGTTATGTAATTCACTAATATCACCCAATTCTATTTTTATTTATACTCCATTATATTTAATTATACATAAAATTAATAAATATGTCGATACTTATATTAAATTTTTATAATTTTTTATTTTTTAATTATCTAAATAATTGAATAATTATTAATTTTTTTACTAATTTGTATGATTTTTAAATATAAAATTATTAAGTATTTTTATTAATATCATTGAAATTAAATCTTTTTTATTATATAATCTATATAATCTTATTAAACTATTTAGACAAGGAGCTTTTTTATGAAAAATACACCACATATAAATCAAACTGCCGAAATAGCAGAAACTATCCTTCTACCCGGCGACCCCTTAAGAGCTAAATTTATAGCAGAAACTTTTTTACAAGATGTAGTTCAGTTTAACTCAGTAAGAGGAGCTCTTGGCTTTACTGGGTCTTATAAAGGTAAAAAAATATCTGTTATGGGCACTGGTATGGGTATGCCTAGTATAGGTATCTATTCAAATGAGCTCATCACTACCTTTGGAGTAAAAAACCTTATAAGAATAGGTTCTTGTGGCGCTCTTAGCAAAGAGTTAAATCTATATGATATAGTAATTGGTATGGCTACATCTACAGATTCAAACTTTGCAAATCAATATCAACTAGCCGGTACATTTGCTCCATCTTGTAGCTATACTCTTTTGGAAAAAGCTAAAAAATCAGCAGATAATCTAAATATCCCCGTACATATAGGAAATATACTTTCTACAGATGTGTTTTATTCAGATTTTAAAGATGTAAATAACTTATGGGCAAAAATGGGCGTTCTAGCAGTTGAGATGGAAGCTGCCGCATTATATATGAATTGTGCTAGGCTTGGAGCTAACGGACTTTGTATTCTTACAGTAAGCGACCATATAATGACTGGAGAACAAGTTTCTGCTGAAAAACGTGAAAAATCTTTTACAAATATGATGGAAATAGCATTATCTATGGCTTAAACTCCTATTTATAAAATATTTAAAAATTACTATATAAGTTCTTAAAATTTTAAAATATTAAATAAAGGTTGTTATCCTAAATAGGTAACAACCTTTTTTCTTATTATTTTTTTGGCTTAGGATTAAATATAAGAGCCATAATAAATGCAAAAAGTATAGCACAAGTTATGCCTCCTGCTGTAGCCTTTATTCCTCCTGAAAATATCCCCATAATACCTATCTCATCTACTTCTCGCATAACCCCCTTAGCAAGAGCATAACCAAATCCAGGTAGAGGAACAGTAGCCCCTGCTCCTGCAAATTCCACTATTTTCTCATATATACCAAAACCTTGTAGTATACATCCAGATACAACAAATATAACTAGTATCCTAGCAGTTGTTAACTTAGTTTTATCTATTAAAATTTGTCCAAGCATACATATCAGCCCACCAATAAGAAAGGCTTTTATATAGTCCATATACTTAACCTCCTTTTCCTTATTTTTTTCAAAATAAACATTTTTTATACAAAAGTAATATAAATAATTTTAAGGCAAGCTAAATAAATCTTGACAAATATCATTAGTTTTTAAGATAGTAAAAATAATATAAATATAAACTATAATTTTTCTTTCAGTTCTTTAATTAAATCTAAATCTAAATTAGTTAATAAAGCTATTGTTTCTTCATCTAATCCTTTTTTTATTAAATTAATAGCTATTTCTTTAGCCTTTTTTTCTTCTCCTTTTTCTATTCCTTGTTGTATTCCTTGCTCTATTCCTTGTTGTATTCCTTGCTCTATTCCTTGTTGCATCCCTTTTTCTATCCCTTGCTCTATCCCTTGTTGTATCCCCTCTTTCATAGCTTGTCTTTTAGCAAAATCTATAGCGCTTATCTCATCTTGCATAGCAGAAGCTCTTAAAAAATATATTTCCCTTTCTCTATCGCTTTGACTCATCACACAAAGTTTATCTTTAGCTTTCTTTATCTCTTTATCTACAAATTCTAAATTTCTTATAACTTCACTTTCTGGATTTCTTAAAAATTCTGTCCAAATCTCAAGCATTTCATTTTTTTCATCAACTTTTAATTTTTTTAACTTAGGTATTTCTATAAAATGTATCTCGCAAATATCAGTTAGTTCCTCATTAGTTTCTATATTTTTAAGTCTAAATACATTATGAAATTTATCTGTATTTTTTAAGTGCTTAAAATCTAATATATTTATACAAATAGTCTTATTTAATTTATAATAACTATCACTTTCAGATATTTGACTTTCATATATTTTACTCCAATAATATAATGTTCTTTTTGTCATATTATATTGATTTCTTAGTTGTATTTCTATATTTACAATTTCTTGTCTATCTGTTGTAGCTTTAATATCTAATCTTGAAAATTTATCCCTTGTAAAATTTTTTTCAATATCTGTGTTGTTTAAATCTACAGATTTTATTTTATTTTCCTCATCATTTAAAACAGCATTTAAGAAAGATATTAAAACACTTTTATTTTCTTCAGAACCAAATATTTTTTTAAATACAAAATCTACTTTGGGACTTAATATAGTTAAACTCATATTTTACACTCCTTTTTAAAATAATATTAGTTAACATATTTTTTTAAACCTTTAAAATAAACTTAACTGATTTGTTTCTGGAATTCCTTTTAAAACTCCATTTTTTCTAAGGATATCTACAACTGTCTTACTTATTTTAGTTCTTTCAACTAAATTTTCTATAGTATAAAATTCTCCATTTTCTCTTTCTTTTACTATCATTTTAGTAGCATTTTCTCCAAGCCCTTGGACAGAACATATAGGAGGAAGCAATCCATCTTCTGTTATATCAAATTTAAATCCCTTAGATTTATATAAATCAAGCTCTACAAATTTTATCCCTCTTTTATACATTTCTCTTACAAGCTCTAATACTACTAGCTTATTCTTTTCTTTAGTGCTTGCTTGTTTACCCAAAACTTCAATTTCTTGAATAGCTCTTTCTACTTTTGTAAGCCCAAAACACATACTATCATAATCAAAGTCTTCCGCCTTAACAGAAAATAAACTAGCATAAAAGGCCTCTGGATAGTTTATCTTAAAATATCCCATTCTAAAAGCATTAGTAACATAAGCTACAGCATGTCCTTTAGGGAACATATATTTTATAGTCTTGCAAGATTTTATGTACCAGTCTGGAACTCCTTTTTCTTTCATAGCCTCTTCAAATTCTTTAGTAAGCCCCTTACCTTTTCTTACACTCTCCATTATAGTAAAAGCTAACTTATTCTCTACCCCTTTTAATATAAGATAAACCATAATATCATCCCTTGTAGGTATAACTTCTTTTAAGGTAGCTATATTATCCCTAATTAAATCTTGAGCATTATTAAACCATACATCTGTGCCATGAGATAAACCTGATATCTTAACAAGGTCTGAAAAACTATTAGGCTGTGTATCTATAAGCATTTGTATTACAAAAGGCGTTCCAAATTCTGGAAGCCCTAAAGAACCTGTCTTACAATTTATATCATTCTCTTCAACTCCTAAAGCTTTAGGAGAAGTAAATAAAGACATAGTAGCTTTATCGTCCATAGGTGTATCTAACGGGTCAAACCCTGTAAAATCTTTTAACATACGTAAAATAGTTGGAACGTCGTGTCCTAATAAGTCTAGCTTTAATATACGCCCACTTATAGAATGATAGTCAAAATGTGTTGTTATAACATTAGAGCTAGCATCATCTGCCGGGTGTTGTATAGGGCAAAAATCATATATACTTTTATTGCTAGGTACAACCATAAGCCCTCCAGGGTGTTGTCCTGTTGTCTTTTTTATACCTACACAACCGCTAGCAAGCCTTGTAGTTTCTGCATTTGTCATAACAATATTTCTTCTTTCTGCATATTTCTTTACATATCCATAAGCCGTTTTATCTGCTAATGTACCTATAGTTCCTGCTTTAAATACAAAATCTTTCCCAAATAGCTCTTCCGTATATTGATGAGCTCTTGCCTGAAATTCTCCTGAAAAATTAAGGTCTATATCTGGCTCTTTATCGCCTTCAAATCCCAAAAATGTTTCAAAAGGTATATCATGTCCATCTTTAGATAAATTATTTCCACATATAGGGCAAATTTTGTCTGGTAAATCCCAACCAGAGTTTCCAGCATAAGCTTTTACATCTTCAGAATCAAAATCTGAATACTTACAATTTTTACAAAAATAATGAGGAGATAAGGGGTTAACCTCTGTTATTCCCGCCATAGTTGCCGCAAAAGATGAACCAACAGAACCCCTAGAACCAACTATATATCCGTTATCATTAGAATTCCAAACTATCTTTTGGGCTATTATATACAATACAGCAAAGCCATTTTTTATAATAGAATCTAGCTCACGTTCTAACCTAGCCTCAACTATCTTAGGAAGAGGGTCTCCATATATCTGCTTAGCTCTTTTTGTTGTTATCTGCCTAAGCTCTATATCAGAACCTTCTATTTCCGGCGGAAATGTACCATCTGGTATAGGTAAAATATTATCTATCATATCTGCTATTTTATTTGTATTAGTAACTACTACTTCATAGCTTTTGTCATCGCCAAGATAGTTAAATTCTTCTAACATTTCTTCTGTAGTCCTAAAATATAAAGGTGGCTGATTATCGCAATCTTTAAAACCCTTAGAATCCATTATTATTTTCCTAAAATAGCTATCTTCTTTATCTAAAAAATGCACATCACAAGTAGCAACAACTAGCTTATTATATTTTTGTCCATAGGCTACTATCTTTCTATTTATATTTTCTAAATCTTCATCATTATTTATATTACTAATTTTTTCATTATCTATAAGATATCTATTGTTGGCTATAGGTTGTATCTCTAAATAATCATAAAAATTAATAAGCTTTTCTATTTCATCTTCATCTGCACCACTTAAAATAGCATTATAAAATTCACCATCACTACAAGCAGTACCTATAATAAGTCCATCTCTTAGCTTTAAAAATTCACTCTTAGGTATTCTTGGGTCTCTATAAAAATAATCTAGATTAGATTTAGATATAAGCTCATATAAATTTCTAAGTCCCTTTTGATTTTTAGCTAAAATTATAGCGTGATTTGGTCTTAGTTTTTTAACCTCTATATTTTTATTCGCAAGTTCATTTACCATATCTAAAGTACTAACTTGATATTCTTTTTCTAATATTTCCTTAAATTTTAGAAATATATGAGCAGTAGCTTCGGCATCATCTACTGCTCTATGATGGCTTTCTAACTCCACATTAAGCCTTTTACATATAGTATCTAACCTGTGGTTTATTTCATTTGGAAATAATGTCCTAGATAAACCAACAGTATCAACAAAAGTAAAGTTAAACTCTATATTGTGTTTTCTTGCCCAATTTTTAATAAATCCAACATCAAAATTAGCATTATGTGCTACTAATACGCTATCTTTAAAAAATTCAAAAAATTCTGATAAAACTTCATCTTCAAGTCTAGCTCCCTCTAGCATATCATCTGTAATATTAGTAAGATTAATTATTTCTTCAGATAACTTCTCATTAGGATTTATAAAAGTAGAATATCTATCTACTATATCTCCATTTTGTATTTTTACTGCTCCAATTTCTATTATCTTATTTATTTCTTTATTAAGCCCGGTAGTTTCTAAGTCAAATACTACAAAACTACTATTAAGATTTTGATTTTTGCTATTTTCAGCAACATTAGCTAAATCATCTACAAGATAAGCTTCAACACCATATAATACTTTTATACCAAGTTTTCTTGCTATATCCATAGCATCTGGGAAAGCTTGCACTACTCCGTGGTCTGTTATAGCTATAGCCTTATGTCCCCAATCGCTAGCTCTTTTTACAATATCTTTTACACTAGATACTCCGTCCATTTTGCTCATTTGTGTATGTAAATGTAGCTCCACTCTTTTTTCTTTAGCCTCATCTTTTTTAAGCTCTTTAGCTTTGGCTAAAGCTATTTCTCTAGGTTTTAAACAAAGTTCTTTGCTATATTCATCATAAGTTATATCACCTTTTATTTTTACAAAATTGCCTTTAGCTACTATACTTTTATATTCGTTATCAAATTCTTCGTTTGTAGTAAATATTTTAAAACTTATAGAATTTGTCATATCAGTTATATCTATTCTAACTACAAGCTTTCCTGCTCTAGTTTCAGTTTTTTCTACTAATATTATCTTACCTTCTATAGTTATCTTTTCGCCCTCATTTAGATGCCCTTCTATACTAACAATTTCTTCTTTTATATCTTCTTTTACTTTAAGAGTAGGATTTTTAACCTTTTTATAAACAGTTTTTGGTTTTTCAAAAGTTATAGTAGGTGACTTTCTCTCTATTTCAATACTCTTATTATCTTCTAAAGTCTCTTTTTTAGGTTTTAAATATAAGATATCTTCTTTTTCTTTAGGTTTATAATATCCATTTCCATCTACAAATAAAATAAAAATATCTTCTAAAAGCCTATCTTTTATAAATTTTGCTATTTTAATATCCATACCCTTAGCTTTAAATATAAAACTCCCCTTTTGATTTAGTTTTATCTCTAGTCTATTTCCATCTAAAATATAAACTGCATCTTTTATCATAGTGTAGCATATAGGGCTATCTTCTGATACCATCTTTTTTATAGTATCCCAAATTTTATCTATCTTTTTATCTAGGCTAAGCTCTCCAAAGTCATATTTAAGATTTATATTAACTTCATTTAGAAAAGGAAAATTTCTAAACATATCTTTTTCAAAATCTTTTATACATTCTTGATTTACAACAACATTACTTATCAAAAATACTTCTGCTTTAAGACTAGCTCTATCTACTTTTATAGAATTTACTATAGCATTTTTTAAACCTGTTTTTACATTAGCCGATATCTGTAGTTTATTAAAAACAGATAAAAAGTTTTTTTCTTCCAAATAATCACCTTCTATAATGTATCTATAAGTTTCATAAGTTCTTCTATAAGTTTATCTTCTGGAACTTTTTTTATTATTTCTCCTTTTCTAAAAATAAGTCCACTTCCTTTTCCTCCTGCTATACCAATATCTGCTCCTTTAGCCTCTCCAGGTCCGTTTACAGCACACCCCATAACAGCAACTTTTATATTTTTATTTATCTTTTTACAACGCTCTTCTACTTCATTTGCTATAGATATAAGGTCTACCTCTGTTCTCCCACAAGTAGGACAAGATATAAGCTCAACTCCAAATTCTCTAAGCTCTAAAGATTTTAATATTTCTTTAGCCACTCTTATTTCCTCTATAGGCTCTCCTGTTAAAGATACTCTTATTGTATCTCCTATTCCCATAGATAAAATACTTCCTATACCAACTGCCGATTTTATAGTGCCTGTTTTTACTGTTCCAGATTCTGTTATACCAAGGTGTAATGGATAATCTATTTTTTCAGATAATATAGAATAAGTAGCAAGGCTAAAAGGAACGCTAGACGCCTTTATAGATACTACTATATTGTTATAATCATATCTTTCTATAATATCTATATGTCTTAAAGCACTCTCTACAAGTCCATTAGGTGTAACTGCTCCATATTTTTCTAAAATATCCTTTTCTAAAGAACCAGAATTTACTCCTATTCTTATAGGGATAGCCCTTTCTTTAGCCATAGTAATAACAGCTTTTATTCTTTCTTCATCTCCTATATTCCCAGGATTTATCCTAACTTTATCTACTCCATTTTTCATAGCCTCTAAAGCAAGCCTATAATCAAAATGTATATCTGCCACAAGAGGTATTTTTATACCTTTTTTTATCTTAGCTATACTCTCGCAAGCCTCCATATCTGGTACAGCAACTCTTACTATTTCACATCCCTCTTCTGCTAAAGCATTTATCTGCTCTATAGTCTTTTTAGCATCTCTAGTGTCTGTATTACACATAGATTGTATAGCTATTTTATTATCTGCCCCTATCTTCACACCTCCTATGTTTACTTCTTTTGTTAATCTTCTTTTTATTTTTTCCATACTATTACTCCTTTTATAAATAAGACTTAAATTTTTCTACACTAGTATTTACTATAAGTTCATCTGGAAAATTTGTTTTTTTAAGTAAAGGAAAAATATTGCTAAAATCTCCTATTTGTGTATGATAATGTGCATCACTATTTAAGATAACTTCTACATTTTGCTGTTTACATTCTTTTAATATATTTTCTATAATACTCTCTCCACCGCAACGTGTATTAGTACTAGATAAAGAGGCATTATTTATTTCTATAAGAGTTTTTGTATCTTTAGATACTCTTACTAGCTTTTCTATATCTATAGGATACCTAGGGTCTCCAAGATGCCCTATTATATTTATATCCTTATTTTTCATAACATTTATTATAGTATTTGTTATATATTCTCTATCATCAACGGGTGCAAAACAAGGCGGATGAAGACTAGCTATTTTTATATCTAACCTATCTATAATATTTTGGGGCAAATCTAGCTCTCCATTTTCTCCTATTATGTTAAGCTCTACTCCGTAAATTATTTCTAAATTGTCCACCTTTCTAGGAAGTACTCCAAAATTTAAAAAATGTATCTTGCTACAACTTCCTGGCATTTTAGGTGCATGGTCTGTTATAGCTAATAGCTCTAGCTTATCTTTAGCATAATTTATATTCTCTGTTATAGTACTATATGCGTGTCCACTAGATATACTATGACAATGAACATCTAATACATATTTCATAAATACCCTCCTATATGATATATTGTTTATCCCCTATTTATTATAATATCATATTTTACCTATATACACAAACATATAATATAGTGTATAATATAGATATAGCATCTATTAGGGGGGGTGGCATAATGCGAAAGGTAAAAAAGGTGCTAAAAGAAGAAGACGAAATATACGAAATATATTGCAATATGTGTGGTAAACCTATAGAAAAAGATAGCTTTGGTAACTTTTTAGAGTATCTGTCGGTGGATAAAAAATGGGGATATTTTTCTATCCTAGATGGACAAGAACATAGCTTTGATATATGTGATAGTTGTTATAAGGATATTGTTAGCAAGTTTAAAATTAAAATTTTAGATGATGAAAAAGAATAAAACAGACAATGATAGTAAAAATTTGATTAGTTTATAGCTATATCATTATTTTTACTATTGTTGTGTGTTTTTTTATTCCATATATTTCATAATAAAACTTGTTATTTGCTAAAATTTTGTGTATAATTTAATATAAGGATATAAAATAAAAACATAAAATAGCTCTTTTACAGAGCCCTTTATATCTAATAATTTAGCAAAGGAGCTTGTAAAATGAATGTAAACAATGTAGAACTAACGGCAGTATGTGGCAGAAAAGACCAATATCCAGAAAGTCTTCTTCCAGAGATAGCTTTTGTAGGCAAATCTAATGTAGGAAAGTCCTCTCTTATAAACTGTATGGTAAATAGAAAATCTTTAGCTAGAACAAGCCAAAATCCAGGTAAAACAAGAACTATAAATTTCTACAATGTAGAAAATAAGCTTCATTTTGTAGACCTCCCAGGCTATGGCTACGCTAGAGCATCCAAAACAGAAATAGCAAAATGGGGAAAAATAATAGAAGAATATCTCCTAGAAAGACCCCAGCTTAAGTCTATAATTATGCTAATAGACATAAGACACGAACCAACAGCTAATGATAAAATGATGTATGATTGGTTAAATCACTACGGCTACAAAATAATAATAGTAGCTACAAAAAGTGATAAGCTAAAAAGAAGCCAAATAAATAAACATCTATCTGTTATAAGAAAAAGCTTAAATCTTACTACAGAACATATATTTATACCTTTTTCTAGTCAAACAAAAGATGGTAAAGACAAGCTTTGGCAAGTAATAGAAGATATTATAAAAGAAGGTGAATAATATGAATAAACCTAAAAAACAAGAACCTAGAACTAGAGTTCAAAGACGCCTAGAAGAAAGAAAAAATTCTAAAAGAGAAGACATTAGAACAAACAAAAATTCTAAAAAAAATTCCAGTATAATAAGTATACTTTTTATAATATTAGTTATTAGTATAATTGGAGTATTTTTTGTTATATCTATAGGTAATAAAAAGGATACAGATGGATATTTTGTAAAAGAAGAAAAAAATAATGCTACTACACTTTTTAATAAAATAATATCTATAAGTGAAGAAAATTATCCAAAAACTCCAGAAGATGTAGTAACTATATACACAGATGGTTATAAGCTTTTATATGGCGAAAAAATAAAAGACCTATCTATAGTTCCTACTATATTACAAAAACAAAGAATATTACTCTCTGATGAAATACTAAATAAAAATCCGGCAGATGAACAACAAAAAAATGTATATGCGAGTATAGAAAATCTTAAAAAAAATAAAGTAAAACTTACAAACGTAGTTGTAAAACCTGTTATGTATGATACTAAAGATGAAAATTTAGCTTATGTTAGAGTAGAACAAAAAGATAATCTCTTCCAAACTTACTACTATATATATCATTTACAAAAGAGCCTAGATGGAAAATGGAGAATATCTGGTTGGTATAATACAGATGCTGATTATAATATAATAAAAAAGGAGGATAAATAAATGGATAAAGCCTCACCTAAACACATAGCAATAATAATGGACGGAAATGGAAGATGGGCAAAAAGAAGACTACTTCCTAAAAAACTTGGACATAAGGCGGGAGCAGATGCTCTTAAAACTCTTATAAAAAAATTAGAAAAAACTGATATTACTGATATTACTGTATATGCTTTTTCTACTGAAAATTGGAAAAGAGAAAAACAAGAAGTAGACGATCTTATGAGTATATTAAAAGACTACATAAGAAGATATATAAAAGAAAATGAAACAAGCAACACTAAAATAGATATAATAGGCGATATATCAGTTCTTCCTAAAGATTTAATAGAAGATATAAAAGAGTTAGAAACCATATCTAGCCACAAAACCGGACTTAGATTACATATAGCACTAAATTATGGGGGAAGAGATGAACTAGTTAGAGCTATTAAAAATATATCAAAAGATATAACTAGCGGAAAACTAGCTATAGATAATATAGATGAAAACTTAGTTTCTTCCTATCTAGATACTAAAGAATATAAAGACCCAGAACTTATAATAAGAACTAGCGGAGAACAAAGACTTAGTAACTTTTTAATATGGCAAAGTGCTTATAGCGAGTTTTATTTTTCCGATAAGCTCTGGCCAGATTTTACCTTTGAAGATTTAGAAAAAGCCATTAATGCTTATCAAAAAAGAGAAAGGCGTTTTGGGGGAAGGATAGAAAAATAAATGGTAGTTAGAATTATATCTAGTTTAGTTTTGTTCCCTATCTTGTTTTATTTTGTTTATTGCGGGGGAATACTCTTAAAGATAGGAACCATATTTGTATCTCTTATAGGAATGTATGAATTTTATAAAGCAATTTGTAAAAAGATACAACCTATACATTATTTAGGATTTGTAGTAACTGTAGTCTATTTACTCTTGCTAGATACCCCCCTTTTTCAAATATCAGATTTAATATTTGAAGTTTTTTTATTTACAAGCCTAATATTTATGGTGTTTAATTATAAAAAAATTAATATATATGATGTAGCACTTACATTTTTTGGTGTTTGCTATATTCCGCTTATGTTTTCTACTGTATATCTTATAAGAGAACTTAACTATGGAGCATATACTGTTTGGTTACCTTTTATATGTGCTTGGGCTTGTGATACTGGAGCTTATTTTACTGGAATAACTTTCGGAAAACATAAACTTACTCCCGAGCTAAGCCCTAAAAAAACTATAGAAGGTGCTATAGGTGGAATATTATTTTCTGCGGTATTTTGCATTATATATGCCTTATTTATATCAAATAAACAAGTTGGAGTTGAACATATCTTTGATAATAAAAATGTTATGTTAGTTAGCTTTTTTATACTTGGTGTTGTAGGAGCTATATTTGCACAATTCGGTGATTTAACAGCTTCTGCTACAAAGAGAAAGTTTAACATAAAAGACTACGGAAATCTAATCCCAGGACATGGTGGAATTTTAGATAGATTCGATAGCGTAATATTTACCTCTGGTATTTGCTACATAATATTAAAAATAATAGAAATTTATAGCTTAACTATTTAATATTTTGGAGGTATTATGAATAAAAATATAGTTATATTAGGTTCTACAGGCTCTATAGGGACTCAGGCTCTAGAAGTTGTAGATAATTTAAAAAATATAAATGTTATAGCTCTTTCTACAAATACAAATATAGAGCTATTAGAAAAACAAATAGAAAAATATAAACCTAAATATGTTTGTATTGCAGATGAAGATAAGGCATCTACATTTAAGCAAAATATTAAAGATAAAACCCTAAATGTATATACTGGAACTAAGGGACTTGAAGCTCTTGCTACTTTAACTAAGGCAAATCTTATCCTAAATTCTCTAGTTGGTAATGTAGGACTTATACCTACTATTCTTGCTATAAGAGCTAAAAAAGATATAGCACTTGCAAATAAAGAAACTCTTGTTTCTGCTGGAGAGCTAGTTATGAAAGAGGCAAAAGAGAATAATGTAAATATCTATCCTATAGATAGCGAACATTCTGCTATATTTCAATGTATGCAAGGCAATAAACATAGTCAGATAAGAAAGATAATTCTTACTGCATCTGGTGGGCCTTTTAGAGAACATACAAATCTTGATAATGTGACGCTTAAAGAAGCTCTAAACCACCCTAACTGGAGTATGGGCAAAAAAATAACTATAGATTCTGCTACACTTATGAATAAAGGACTTGAAGTAATAGAAGCAAAATGGCTCTTTTCTATGGATATAGAAGATATAAAAGTTGTTATACACCCTCAAAGTATAATACATTCTATGGTAGAATATAAAGATAGTGCTATAATAGCTCAACTTGGCACGGCAGATATGAAAGTTCCTATCCAATACGCTCTTACATATCCAGATAGGATAGAAAATAATTTTGAAAAACTAGACTTTCTAAAACATAGCAATCTAACTTTTAAAGAGCCAAATTATGAACTTTTTCCTTGTCTTATGTATGCTTTTTATGCTATAAAAAGAGGCGGACTTATGCCTTGTATATTAAATGCTAGTAATGAAATAGCAGTAGAATTTTTCTTACAAGAAAAAATAAAATTTATACAAATACCCCAAGTTATAAAATATACAATGGAACAACTAGAAAAAGATAATATTAAAAACTATACTTTAGAAGATGTTTTAGAAATGGATAGAAAAGCAAGAGATATAGCAAAAGATTTTTGCTTAAATTTAAAAACTATATAAGAGGTGAAAAAATTTGTCCTTAATTATAACTTTGCTTATATTTGAATTTATAATTCTTGTTCACGAATGGGGACATTTTATAGTCGCCAAAAAATCAGGAGTCTTTGTAGAAGAATTTGCTATAGGTATGGGCTTTAAACTCTTTGGAAAAGAAAAAAATGGTACTTTATATACACTAAGACTTTTCCCTCTTGGTGGCTATTGTAAAATGAAAGACGAAGATGTTTCAGGTGATGACCCAGATAGCTTCTCAAATGCTACTATATTTAAAAAACTAGCTATAGTATTTGCCGGAGCATTTATGAATTTTGTATTAGCACTTTCTATATTTGTAGGAATAGCGCTATTCTCGGGCAATGCTACAACTGAAATTGCAAAAGTTAGTGATAACTTTCCGGCTAAAGAAGCCGGCTTGCAACAAGGAGATATTATATATAAAATAAATGATTCTAGAGTACATAGCTTTCAAGACATCAGCTTTAGGATATCTAGAATTAAAAAAGGAGAAGCTATAGATCTTGTTGTTATAAGAGATAACCAAAAACTAAACTTTAAGCTATATCCTAAATTTGACGAAAATAGCAATAAAGCTTTAATAGGAATAAATCCAACCCTTAAAAACGGTGCTTTTGCAAAAGATATAAAAGGAATAGAAAAAAGCTCTTTTATCCAAAATATATCCGACGGATTTTGGAATATGATATTTACTGTTAAAGTAACTATCATAGGTCTATTTGATTTAATAACTGGGCAAATGTCTATTAAAGATATGACAGGACCTATAGGCTTAGCTCCAGTTATAGATAAAGAATATGATACCGCTATGCAAGTTAGTATAGGTGCTACTATTTTAACTATGCTAAATATAATGGCTCTATTAAGCGCTAATATAGGAGTATTTAATCTTCTCCCTATTCCTGCTTTAGATGGAGGCAGAATATTATTTTTACTTGTAGAGCTAGTAAGAGGAAAACCTATACCACCAGAGAAAGAAGGAAATATACATTTTATAGGATTTGTACTTATTATGGCTCTTGGTATATTTATAGCATTTAAAGATATTTTTAGTTTATTTTAAAAAAGACGGCTAAAGCCGTCTTTTTTATATATTATATACTTGTCTTTTTAGAGCCTCTTTATCTGCTTCAAGATACTCATCATAAGTAGTTCTCTTATCAATAAGTCCATTTTCTGTAAATTCCATAATTCTATTAGCCGTAGTTTGTACTATTTGATGATCTTGAGATGAGAAAAGTATAACTCCTGGAAATTTTATAAGAGCATTATTAAGAGCAGTAATAGATTCCATATCTAAATGGTTAGTAGGTTCATCAAATATTAATATATTTGCACCAGACATCATCATCTTAGAAAATAAACAACGTACTTTTTCTCCACCAGATAATACATTTACTTTTTTAAGAGCCTCTTCTCCAGAGAATAACATTCTGCCTAAAAATCCTCTTACAAAAGTAGTATCTTTTTCTGGTGAATATTGCATAAGCCAATCTACTATAGAATAATCGCTTTCAAATTCGCTATTATGGTCTTTAGGGAAATAAGAAAAACTGGTAGTAATCCCCCATTTAAATTCGCCTTCATCTGGCTCTAACTCCCCTGCTAATATCTTAAATAAAGTAGTCTTAGCTATTTCATTAGAACCAACAAAAGCTACCTTATCTTCTGATGATAACATAAAAGATACATTATCTAATACTTTTACACCATCTATAGTTTTAGAAAGATTAGTTACTGTAAGTACTTCATTTCCTATATCTCTATTAGGTTTAAAATCTATATAAGGATATTTTCTGCTAGATGGCTTAATTTCATCAAGCTCTATTTTTTCTAAAGCTTTCTTTCTAGAAGTAGCTTGTTTAGATTTTGATGCATTAGCACTAAATCTTTGAATAAATTCTTGTAATTCTTTTATTTTCTCTTCTTTTTTACGATTAGCATCTTTCATCTGTCTTATAAGAAGTTGGCTAGATTCATACCAAAAATCATAGTTTCCGGCATAAAGTTGTATTTTAGAATAATCTATATCTGCTATATGAGTACATACTTTATTTAAAAAGTATCTATCGTGTGATACAACTATAGTAGTGTTTTCAAAATTTATTAAAAATTCTTCAAGCCAGTTTATAGCCATTAAGTCTAAATGGTTAGTAGGCTCATCTAGTAATAAAATATCTGGTTTTCCAAAAAGAGCTTGGGCTAAAAGAACTTTAACTTTTTCAGGACCTGTTAATTCTTTTAGATATTTATAATGTAAATCTGGTGAAATTCCAAGACCATTTAAAAGATTGGCAGCATCCGGCTCTGCATTCCAACCGTCCATATCTGCAAACTCTTGCTCAAGCTCACTAGCTTTTATACCATCTTCTTCGGAAAAATCTTCTTTAGCATAAATAGCCTCTTTTTCTTTCATTATGTCATATAGTTTTTTATTCCCCATAATAACAGTATCTAAAACCATAAATTCATCATATTTAAAATGGTCTTGTTGTAAGAAAGAAATACGTTCACCATCAGATACAACAACATCTCCAGAAGTAGACTCTATTTGTCCAGATAATATCTTAAGAAAAGTAGATTTTCCGGCACCATTGGCCCCTATAAGACCATAGCAATTCCCTGGAGTAAATTTTATATTTACATCTTCAAATAAAGCTCTTTTTCCAAGCCTTAATGTAACATTATTAACACTTAACATATATTTCCTCCTCTTATGCCTTTTTTACTACTGATGATTTTAACTTCATAGCCCCAAAACCATCTATTTTACAATCTATATCGTGGTCATCTGGTGCATCATATATAAGTCTTATATTTTTTACTTTAGTTCCTATTTTTATAGAGGATGAAGAACCTTTTACTTTTAAATCTTTTATAACAATAACACTATCTCCATCATTTAATATATTACCATTAGCATCTTTTATAACATTTTCTTCTTTAGCTTCATCATTCCATTCATAAGCACACTCTGGGCAAACATAAAGATTTCCATCTTCGTAAGTATAACTAGAATTACATTTAGGGCAGTTAGGTAAATTTTCCATATTGTTTCCTCCTATAAAATTGTTACTAATATATTTTTATTTGTATTTATAGCTTGATTATAAAGATTTTTTAATTCATCAAAGGCCATTTCTAGCTCTTCTTGTAATACCTCTTTATCTTCTTTTAGCCATATATTAGGAAATATTTGTTTTTTATCAAACTCTTTAGGCTCAAAACTTAAAGTCTTAAAGTCTATTTTTTCTATTTCATTTAAAATATCCTTAATCTCACTATGTTTTAAGTAAGTTATATGTTCTTGTTTAGAAAGAGCCATATCTCCAAATATAAAACTACTTTTTGCATATTTTGTAAAGTCTTCTTTATCATAAACTGGATTTTCTTCTTTAGATATAAGATAATATAGGCCATTCCAAATAGTGTCTATATCACTACTTGGATATAAATCATCATTTTCTAAAAGTTCTTCTATTTTGTCTAATATGCTATCTGTGTCTAATCTTTGTAATTGGTTTAATAAAAAGTCATCTATTATAAAATAAATAGCTATCATTTATTTTCCTTTCTTTTTATGAACATTTCTGATAGTTTTTTTCTTTTTGAATTCTTCTTTTTTCTTTTTGAATTCTTCTTTTTGCTTTTTGCCTTTTGCATTTTTGTTATAAAATTCTTTTTCTGCTAGAGCTTTTCTAGGTCTTATAAGACAATGTTTATCAAAACCTACAAGGTCCATTCTGTTGGCTTTTTTTAGAGCTTCTAATACTAAATCATAATTTTTAGGCATTCTATATTGAATAAGAGCTCTTTGCATAGCTTTCTCATGAGGATTTTTAGGAATATAAACATAGCTCATATCTCTAGGGTCAAGCTCTGTATAATACATACAAGTAGATAAAGTCATAGGTGTTGGATAAAAATCTTGCACTTGCTCTGGCATATATCCAAGGTCTCTAAGATATTCTGCAAGCTCTATAGCCGAGCTTAAATCACACCCTGGATGGCTACTCATAAGATAAGGCACTAGATATTGCTCTTTTCCTATCTGTCTATTTATCTCATAATATCTTTTTACAAATCTTTCATAAACATCTTTCTTAGGCTTGCCCATCTTATCAAGCACCTTATCGGATATATGCTCTGGTGCTACTTTAAGTTGTCCGCTTATATGATGCTCACAAAGCTCTTCAAAAAATTGTTTATTATTTTTATCATTTATAAGATAATCATATCTTATACCAGAACGCACAAATACCTTTTTAACCTTAGGAATTGCTCTTAGCTCTTGTAAAAGCTTTAAATAATCATTATGGTCTATATCTAGATTTTTGCAAGGCTCTGGGAAAAGACATTGTTTATGTTTACAAGCCCCTTTTGTAAGTTGCTTTTGGCAAGCAGGGCCTCTAAAGTTTGCAGTAGGGCCTCCTACGTCGTGGATATATCCCTTGAAACCTTCTTCCCATACAAGCTTTTTAGCCTCGTTTATTATAGACTGATGGCTACGTGCTTGTACAACTCTGCCTTGATGAAAAGTAAGAGCACAAAAACTACAAGAACCAAAACACCCTCTGTTTGATATAAGGCTAAATTTAACCTCTTCTATAGCCGGAACTCCTCCATCTTTTTCATATATAGGGTGATAAGTCCTCATATAAGGTAAACTATAAGAATTGTCAAATTCACTTGTAGTAAGAGGCATAGAAGGAGTATTTTGTACCACATAAAAATCGCTATAAGGTTCTATAAGCATTTTAGCAGTTATAGCATCTGTATTTTCATATTGAGCAAGAAAACTCTTAGCATAAGTTATCTTATCTTTGCATACGTCCTTATAAGAAGGAAGCATTATGTAATCTTCGTATATATTATCTAAAGTCTTAGTCTTATATACTGTCCCTTTTACATATGTTATATGTTCTATAGGTATACCACTATTTAGACTATCGGCAAGCTCTACTATCTGATGCTCTCCCATACCGTACATTAATATATCTGCTTGGGAATCTAATAAAATAGAACGCCTAACCTTATTGTCCCAATAGTCATAATGAGATAATCTTCTTAAGCTTGCTTCTATTCCACCTATCATTATAGGTATATTCTTAAAAATTTCTCTTATCTTTTGACAATAAACTATTGTCGCTCTATCTGGACGTAAGCCCCCTTTTCCCCCTGGGGAATATAAATCTTTACTTCTTCTTTTTTTAGCAACGCTATAGTGATTTACCATAGAATCTATATTCCCACCGGTTACTAAAAATGAAAGCCTTGGCTTTCCTAATTTTTCAAAATCTTTAGTATCTTTCCAATTTGGCTGAGCTATTATTCCTATTTTATATCCTTTGCTTTCTAAAAGTCTAGCTATTATAGCTGCTCCAAAAGATGGATGGTCCACATAGGCATCTCCAGTAACTAATATAAAATCAAGCTCTTCCCAGCCTCTTTTTTGCATATCTTCTTTACTAATCGGTAAAAAATCCATATATCCCTCCTTAAATTCTCCAACCTGCTAAATATTTATTTTTTAGCCTTCCTTTTTGTACTTTTCCCCAACCTATAGGATATTTATCTATACATACAAGATGCCAACCTTCATTTTCACTATCTACTAAAAAGCTTTCTCCTTTTAGATATCTAGTTAAATTTTCATCATCTATACTAAAACTTATAGTATATTTTGCATTTTCTTTTTTAAGACCCATAGCAAAAGCTTGAGATGGCTCAAATCGTTTTGTTTTAAGCTCGCCTAAATAAAAACCACTTCTTACAACTCTAAGTCCGTCTAAATTTATTCCATTTGGTATAGAAAAAATACTACTTTTATGTATTTCTATATTATCATAAATAGGTATATTAAGATAATTTAAGAAAAACTCTTCTACTTCAGATAGCATTTTTTTATCTGTAGGCTTTATCTTTTTAATATCTATATTTTTAGGAGAACCTTGTTTTTTTAGTATAGCTAAAAAATGTCCCTCCCCTTTTATTTTATATGGCATAAGCCTGCCTGCTCTTTCTATATGAACATCTTCTGTCATATCTTCTTTTAGCCAGCTCCTACGCCCATTTTCAAATCCACTACTTTTATCAAAATCTACAAGCTCAAATTCTCTGTTTTGAGTTAAAAATTCATATATCATCTGCTCGTTTTCTTCTGGAGCAAAAGTACAAGTAGAATATGCAATAATTCCTCCATCATCTAGCATATCTTTTGCATAGTGTAGTATTTCTCTTTGTAAGCTACAACAAAATTCTGTCTTGTGAGTTTCCCAGCTTTTTATAGCCTCTTTGTCTTTTCTAAACATTCCCTCACCAGAGCAAGGAGCATCTACAATTATTTTATTAAAATATCCCTTAAACTTAGATGCAAGCTTTTTAGGAGTTTCATTTGTTACTATAGCATTAGTAACTCCATTTAGCTCTATATTTTTAAGAAGCGCTTTACATCTTGTAGCACTTATATCATTTGTTACTAACACTCCGCTAAGACCAAGCTTAGAAGCTACCTGTGTGCTTTTACCTCCAGGAGCAGCGCACATATCTAATACTTTATCTCCCTTTTCTATATGGAGCATAGCCCCCGTAGACATAGCACTAGGCTCTTGTATATAAAATAAACCGGCATTATAATAAGGGCTTTTAGCCGGACGTTCATTCTCGTAGTAAAATCCTGTTTCACACCAAGAAACGTCTTCTAAGGAATATCCAAGAAGATTTCTTAATTCTTCTTTAGATATTTTTAGCGTATTAGCTCTAAGCCCTTGATAATTTTTCTCTTCAAAACTTTTTATATATTTATCAAAATCTTCTTGCAAAAGATTTCTCATCTTCTCTTCATATTTTATAGGTAAATCCATATTTTACTTTCCTTTATTAATTAGTGCCTATGCTTATAACATAGGCCACCTTATTATATATTATACTATAGTTTTATTTTTTTCATATTGTTGTAAAGCATATTGCTTTTGATAATCTAAAACTTTATCTACATAATTTTGAGTTTCTTTAAAAGGTGGCACTCCACCATATTTTTGCACATTACCAGGCCCTGCATTATAAGCGGCAAGCGCAAGCTCTGTATTGTTATCAAATCTATCCATTTGTTTTTTAAGATATTTAGTGCCTCCATCTATATTTTGTTCTATATCGTAGGCATCTTCAACACCAAGACTTTTTGCCGTATTTGGCATAAGTTGCATAACGCCCATAGCTCCTGCAGAAGAAGTAGCATCTGGATTAAAATTGCTTTCTTGACGAATAACAGCAGCTATAAGAGTTTCGTCTATACCATATTTATCAGAAGCTTCTTGTATAGCATCTTTAATAACAGTAGAAACTTCTTGTTCTGACACGTCATTTTCTTCATACTCTTTTAATATATCTGAAAAAGATTTTTCTTCTATAGATTTACTTTTTGCTTCTTGTGTGTTATCATTATATTGATATACTGTTTTATTTGAAATAGGGATAGGTATTCTAGCCTCTATATTGGATATAATTTCATTATAGATGCTATTTACACTTATATTCATATAAAAACCCCTTTCTTTTCTTAATCACAATATAATTTTAATACAAATTTAAAAAAAATTCAACTATTAATTTATGTTAGAGGTGGAAATGAACGAAAAAGCATTTAAAACTTTGGAATTTAATAAAATAATAGAAAAAGTATCAACATTTGCAAGCTCAAATGTTGGGAAAGAAATGGTAAAAAATCTAAAACCTAGCACAGATATAAACGAGATAAAACTTTGGCAAAAAGAAACTTCAGAAGCAGTATCTATGATACTAAAAAAAGGTTCTTTAAAAATAGGCGGACTTAGAGATATTAGCCCATTTTTACAAAGAACAGCTATAGGTGGAATCCTAAATTTTGAAGAACTTTTAAATATTGCCGATTTTTTAAGCGGTTGTAAACTTGCAAAAGACTACGCAAAAAGCGAAAACAAATATGATGTATATGAGCTTTTAGAACCTAAATTTTCTATAATAGAACCTATAGAAACACTAGATAAAGAAATTACAAGATGTATAATATCCGATACAGAAATGTCAGATGAAGCTAGCAATACTCTTAAAGATATTCGCAAAGAAATAAAACAAACAAACGATAGAGTAAAGCTTGAGCTTAATAAAATAATTCAATCTTCTAGCTATAAAACTATGCTACAAGAAGCAGTTATCACAGTTAAAGGTGATAGATATTGTATCCCTGTTCGCTCTGAATATAAAAATTCTTTTTCTGGAGTGGTTCACGAACAGTCATCTACTGGAGCTACAGTATTTATGGAACCAACTTCTGTTGTAAACTTAAATAACAAAATAAAAGAGCTCCATTATGAAGAAATAAAAGAAATAAATAAAATATTAAAAAATCTGTCACAAATGGTAGATGCTAATAAAGATATTCTTATATCAAATCTTACAATCTTATCAGAAATAGATTTTATCTTTGCTAAAGCAGAATATTCTATTAGCATAAATGGCATAGAGCCTATTTTCAATCAAAATGGCTATATAAATATAAAAAAAGGAAGACACCCTCTTTTAGAGCCTAGCTCTGTTGTACCTACTGATATCTACCTTGGAGATACTTTTACTACTCTTCTTATAACAGGTCCAAATACTGGTGGTAAAACAGTATCTTTAAAAACTTTAGGACTTTTTACTCTTATGGGACAAGCCGGGCTACATATATCTGCTTTTGACAAATCAGAGCTTGCCGTATTTGATAATGTATTTTCCGATATAGGCGATGAACAAAGCATAGAGCAAAGTCTTAGTACATTCTCTGCCCATATGACAAATATAGTATCTATACTAAATAATGTTACAGATAATAGCCTTGTACTTTTAGATGAATTAGGAGCTGGAACAGATCCTACAGAGGGTGCTTGTCTTGCAATGGCTATAATACAATATCTACACGATAGACAAATAAGAACAGCAGTTACCACTCATTATAGCGAACTTAAAGTTTTTGCTATATCTACAGAGGGCGTATCAAATGCATCTTGTGAATTTGATGTAAAAACACTAAAACCTACTTATCGCCTACTTATTGGAGTTCCTGGTAAAAGTAATGCCTTTGCTATATCTCAAAGATTAGGTCTTCCTGATTTTATTATAAATGATGCTAAAAATTTACTTAGTAAAGAAGATATAAAATTTGAAGATGTTATAACAGAACTTGAAATAAATAAAAAATCTCTTATGATAGAAAAAGAAAGAGCTAGTAGCTACAGAGAAGAAGCAGAAAGACTAAAACAAGATATAGAAAATATAAAACAAAAAACTAGAGAACAAAAAGAAAAAATCTTACTAAAAGCTAATGAAGAAGCTAAAAATATAGTAGCTAAAGCTAAAATAGATGCTGATAATATAGTAAAAGAAATACAAAAGATGGCTAAAGAAAAAGCTAATCAAAATGACATAAACTCTCAAAGACAAAAACTAAAAGATAAAATAAATAAACTAGATAATAAAATAGATAAATTTAGCAAAAAAGGACAAGAACATATAATGCCTGAAAATCTAAAAAAAGGAGATAGAGTATTTGTTCATTCTCTTAATCAGTCCGGCGTTGTTACGGCCCCTCCTAACGCTAAAGGTGAAGTTATGGTTATGGCGGGCATTATAAACTTAAAAACAACCCTAAAAGATTTATCTATAGATACAAACTATGTAGAACCTAAAAAAGAAATAATAAAATCTAAAAAATCTAGCTTTAAAAATAATAAAGCTATGAATATTTCTTATGAGATAGACGTAAGGGGATTATATGTTGATGAGGCAGTAGATAAGGTTGATAAATTTATAGATGATGCCTTTTTAGCCGGTATGGATACTATAAGTATAATACACGGTAAAGGTACTGGAGCTTTAAGAAATGGAATACACGAATATTTAAGAAGACATAAAAGAGTTAAAAAATATCGTCTTGGAGAATTTGGAGAAGGAGATGCCGGAGTTACTATAGTTGAGCTAAAATAAAAATAAAGGGGGATTAAAATGAGTAATAAGCTAAAAATATTAATAGTAGATGATGATGAACATATAGCAGAGCTAATAAGTCTTTATCTTAATAAAGAGGGTTACGAAACTAAAGAAGTATATAGCGGAAAAGATGCAATAGAAGAATTTTCTATATTCTCACCGCATCTAGTTCTTTTAGATATAATGCTACCCGAAGTAGATGGATATCAGGTTTGTCGTGAAATAAGAAAAATAAGCTCTGTTCCTATTATTATGCTTACCGCTAAGGGAGAAATTTTTGATAAAGTTCTTGGGCTTGAGCTTGGCGCAGATGATTATATGGTAAAGCCTTTTGATAATAAAGAGCTTGTAGCTAGAGTAAAAGCAGTATTAAGACGTTTTGATAAAAAAGAAGAAAATACACAAAATAAAATAGTAGTACCTAATATGACTATAAATCCCTCTACTTATATAGTTACTTACCACGGACAAAACCTAGAATTACCACCAAAAGAATTTGAGCTACTAACATTTTTAGCCCAACACCCAAACCAAGTATTTACTAGAGAACAACTTCTAGATAAAATATGGGGATATGAATTTATAGGAGATACTAGAACAGTTGATGTACATGTAAAACGTCTTAGAGAAAAAATGCCTTTTGAAGACGTATGGAGCATAAAAACTGTATGGGGTGTTGGCTATAAATTTGAAAATAAATAAATATTTAAAAATTTTATTGATATATACTATACAGTATGTTAGAATATAATAAGTTATTTTTAGGAGGTCTAATAATGAACGAAACTACTCAAACTGTTTCAGAAACTAGCTCTGCTACAGAAACTATTAATATTAATAAAGAAACTAAACAAGCTAAAGATGCTAATACAGAAACTACTTCTGTTACTGATACTGCTGCTACAGAAACTACAACTTCTACACAACAACCAGCTCCAGAAGTTTTTTCTATGAGCATACCTTTTTTTAGTCTTTCTATTGTAGAATGTGTTTTAGCATTTTGTCTTATAGGTGTAGTGCTTCAACAGTCTAAAAATGCATCAGGTATAACTGCTAGTTCATATTCTGGCGGAAATAGCGATTCTTACTGGAATAAAAACAAAAGTAGAAGTAAAGAAAGTAAACTTATAAGACTTACTATAATCTTAACAGTAGCTTTCTTTATAGTAACTTTAGCTTTAGGATTTGTTAAATAATTTATATAATTAACTTGTAGACAAGTAGTCTGCAAGTTTTTTTATTTAATATAATTATGTATAACTTAATTTTTGAATTTAAAATTTACAAATGAATTTATATTTTGAGAAAGAAAAATTAATTTATAAATAAAAAGATGCAGATTAATTCCACATCTTTAATATATTTTTTATTTAAACTAATTTAAAAATTTAAATGTATCTGCTATACAAGATACCTGCTCTGTATACTTATTTATAATATCATATTCATTAGTACCTTGTTCAAATGGATTAGATTGTAAAGGATATATAACTACTACTCTTTTATCATTTTTTCCAAGCTCTACAGGTTTTGGGCCATCTTCTTTTAATATTTCTTCCCATTTAGCTATACTCATATCTTGTATCATAGCTAAAATAGCCATTTTATCCCCTTCCCCATAATTTATATATAATGTATTTATATCATCGTCATTCTCTATTTCAAAACTAACTTTATCTTCTATAACCTTAGGTAATTCAAATGAAATATTTAAATCTTTATTTTCATATAAAAATGTATTATCTATTGTTTTTTCTGTAGGGCTCTCTTCTAAAGAAGTTGGTTCTGTTGTAGTAGTAGTTTGATTATTAGAACTCCCACAAGCCACAAGCATAGAACTAACTATACAAAATGGTAAAACTATTTTTAATATTTTAGCTTTCATAATATTCCCTCCTTATTTTTATAAAAGGACATAGAATAATCTATGCCCCTAAAATTATATGTATTCTATTGAACTGGAGTTGCATTTTTATCTTTTAATACAACATCATGTGCTCCACCTTCTATAATACTAGTTGATGAAACTAAAGTTATTTTAGCTTTTTGTTGTAATTCTTCTATAGATAAAGCTCCACAATTACACATTGTATGTCTAACTTTATTAAGAGTAAGTGCTAAGTTATCTTTAAGTTTACCAGCATATGGAACATAAGAATCAACACCCTCTTCAAAAGATAGTTTGTTTTCTCCACCCATATCATATCTTTGCCAGTTTCTAGCACGTGCAGAGCCTTCTCCCCAATATTCTTTCATATAGTTTCCATTTACTATAACTTTATTTGTTGGACTTTCTTCAAATCTTGAGAAGTATCTACCAAGCATACAAAAATCACAACCCATAGCAAGAGCTAAAGTTATATGATAATCTTGTACTATACCACCATCTGAACATATAGGAATATATACACCAGTTTCTTTAAAATATTCATCCCTAGCTTTAGCCACTTCTATAACAGATGTAGCTTGTCCTCTACCTATACCTTTTTGCTCTCTAGTAATACAGATAGAACCTCCGCCTATACCAATTTTGATAAAGTCTGCTCCTGCTTCTGCTAAAAATCTAAAGCCATCTCTGTCTACAACATTACCAGCTCCAACTTTTACGCTATCACCATATTTTTCTCTTATCCAAGCTAAAGTCCTCTTTTGCCATTCGCTAAAGCCTTCTGAAGAGTCGATACAAAGAACATCCGCTCCTGCCTCTACTAATGCTGGAACTCTTGTCTCATAATCTCTAGTATTTATACCAGCTCCTACTATGTAACTTTTATTTGCATCTAAAAGCTCTAAAGGATTATCTTTATGAGTATGATAGTCTTTTCTAAAAACAAAGGAAACTAATCTTTGTTCCTTATTTACTATAGGTAAAGCATTTAATTTTTTCTCCCAAATTATATCATTTGCCTCTTTTAAAGTTGTGTTTTCATCGGCATAAATCATTTGTTCTATAGGAGTCATAAATTCTTTAACTTTAATAGTTTTTTCCATTCTACTAACTCTATAGTCTCTACTTGTTACTATACCTAAAAGCTTTCCACTAGCTGTACCATCATCTGTTACAGCAACTGTAGAATGTCCTGTCTTTTCCTTAAGCTTTAATATATCTTCTAAAGTATCATCTGGTTTTATATTTGAAGTACTAGTAACAAAACCTGCTTTATGATTTTTAACGCGTCTTACCATTTCAGCTTGTTGCTCTACAGTTTGAGAACCATATATAAAAGATATTCCGCCTTCTTTTGCAAGAGCTATTGCCATCTTATCATCAGAAACAGCCTGCATAATAGCAGATACTAAAGGTATGTTCATAGTAAGGCTTGGTTCTTCTTCGCCTTTTCTATATTTAACCACCGGAGTTTTTAAGCTCGCATTTTGTGGTATACAATCTGCTGAGGAATATCCTGGTACTAATAAATACTCACTAAAAGTTCTTGAAGGTTCATCATAATAAAAAGCCATTTTTCTCTCTCCTTAAAAATATTTTATAAAATTATACTAGTTTTTGAGAAAAAAGGCAAGGTTTTTTTTAATTTTTGTAAAATTTTCTTTAAAATATGTATTCGCTGGCAATAATCTTTCTTATAAAAAGTTTAACATTATCGCCAACGATTTTATATATTATTTACTACTATTTTTCTTTGACATTTGTTTTTCTTGAGCTTCTATCATTTTCTTTACCATATATCCGCCCACATATCCATTTTGTGCTGATGTTAAATCTCCGTTATATCCTTGTTTTAAAGGTACTCCTATTTCATTAGCCACCTCATATTTAAACTGCTCTAAAGCTGCTCTAGCATCAGTAACTTTCTTATTAGAATTAGAACTTTTCTTTTTCATAAAAAATACCTCCTAAAAAATTATTTAGCCATCGCTACAATTATATTTTGCTCCAAACTTTAAAAAATAATCTGGCAATTTATGTATTAAAAAGTTTATATATGTTGACACAAATACAAAAATATATGTATAATCATTTATGTTAAAAGAGGAGGTTTATATATGACTATAAGACATCTTAAAATTTTTATAGCAGTTGTAGACTATAAAACTATGAGTAATGCTGCTAAAAAAATGTTTATATCTCAACCATCAGTAAGTCAAGCTATCAGAGAAATAGAAGGCTACTATAATATACGTCTTTTCGAACGTCTTTCACAAAAACTCTATCTTACAAAAGATGGCGAAAAATTTTTAAAATATTCTAGATATATAGTAAGCACTTTTGATAATATGGAAACAGAGTTTAAAAATACCCATAACAATATATATCTTAGAATAGGAGCTACTTTAACCTTTGGTACATACATATTACCTAACCTTATGCTTGATATTGAAAATAAATTTAATAACATAGATTATAAAATAATAGTAAATAATACTAAAAGAATAGAAGAAAAACTTCTTGATAATGAAATAGACTTAGGTATAGCTGAAGGAGAAATTCAAAATCACGATATAGTAAAATTACCCATACTAAAAGATAGATTAGTTGTTGTATGTAGCAAAGACAATGAGCTTGCTAAAAAAGAACATATTTCTATACAAGACATAGCAAAAATACCTATGATAGCTCGAGAAGACGGAAGTAAAGAAAGAAGCTATTTCCAAAAATTTATAACAGAAAACAATATAAAAGTTGATTATAAATGGAATTGTACAAGCGTAGAAACAATAAAAAATGCTTTAAAAATAGGTAATGGCTTTTCTGTATTATCTTTAATGTCTGTAAAAGATGAGATTGATAGAGGAGAGCTAAAAGCCTTAAATATAGACGGCTTCGAAAATATTTCTACTAATGTATGTCTGATATATCATAAGAATAAATTTTTAACTGAAGAAATTAAATATTTTATAGAAATTTGTAAAAATTATCCTAAAAAAAATATTTCTTAATAAGAAGTATATATTATTTTATAAAACAAATACTATATAAAAATTGTATATAGAGGTGTTTTATGAATAAAATATTATTAATATTAATTTTGACTTTTTCCCTTAGCGGTTGTGCTAAAGATGATGTTCCAAATATATCTAGTGAATACATTCTTAGCAATATTACTAAGGTTGTATCTTTTGAAAACGCTAAAACAGAAAATCTTAAAGAACAAGATGTTGCCGAAAGATATGGTATATCACCAACAGATTTAGAAAATGGAGTTGTTTATTATTCTTCAAACAAAGACAAAAGTGATAAAATTATTATAATTAAAGCTGTATCCAAAGATAAACTAGAAAATATAGAACGCGCTTTATCTGCTGAAATTATAGGTGTTACAGATTCTTGGAAAGCTAACGAGAGAGAAAGTAAAAAAATAGAAAAACATATATTAAAAACAAGAGATGTATATGTTATGTTTTCTATATCAGATAAAAATAAAGAAATAGAAGAAGCTTTTGATAAATGTTTTAAATAAAAAGGTGTAGAATTTAATCTACACCTTTTTTATATCAATTTATATTATGCATCTGAAAGTTTTTTATAGTTTTCTAAACGTTTTTTAGCATCTTCTTCACAAACTGTAAATAGTTGCTCTGCTACTTCTGGGAATGCACGTTGTAATGCTGTATAACGAACTTCTCCAGATAAGAACTCTCTAAATGAACCTGTTGGTTCTTTAGAATCTAATATAAATGGATTTTTTCCTTCTTGTTCAAGAAGTGGATTATATCTATATAATTGCCAATATCCACATTCAACTGCTTTTTTACCTTCTTCTAAAGCATAAGTCATATTTATACCATGGCTTATACAAGGAGAATAAGCAATAATTAATGATGGTCCTGGATAGCTTTCTGCTTCTGTAATAGCTTTTATAACTTGGTTTTTGTCAGCTCCCATACATATTTGAGCTACATAAACATAACCATAGCTCATAGCCATCATACCTAAATCTTTTTTACGTACTCTTTTACCACTAGCAGCAAATTTAGCTATAGCAGCAGTAGGAGTAGATTTAGATGCTTGTCCGCCTGTATTAGAATAGATTTCTGTATCAAATACAAATACGTTGATATCTTCACCAGAAGCAAGAGCATGGTCTAAACCGCCGTATCCGATATCATAAGCCCAACCGTCTCCACCAAATATCCATTGAGAATTTTTAACAAGAAGTTTTTTGTTCTCTAAAATATATTTAGCTTCTTCGCTAGTTTCACCTTGTAAAGCTTCTATTAATGCCTTAGATGTAGCTTTAGATTCTTCACCTTTATTCATAGTATCTACCCAAGCAGTAAGAGCATTTTTAAGCTCTTGATTTTGAGTAGCTTCGATTAATGCAACAGCTTTTTCTTTTATTGTTTCTCTTTGTTTAGAAACGCTAATGGCCATACCAAGACCAAATTCGGCATTATCTTCAAATAAAGAGTTTGCCCAAGCTGGACCGTGTCCTTCATGATTTTTAGTATATGGAGTTGAAGGAGCAGAACCACCCCAGATAGAAGAACATCCTGTAGCATTAGCTATATACATTCTATCTCCAAATAATTGAGTAATAAGTTTTGCATAAGCTGTTTCTCCACAACCTGGACAAGAACCAGAAAACTCAAATAATGGTTGTTCAAATTGGCTACCTTTAACTGTCTTTTTATCCATTGGATTAGCTTTTGGAGCTAAGCTAATAGCATATTCCCAGTTAGAAGCTTGTTCCATTTGAGTATCAAGAGGTTTCATAACTATAGCTTTTTCTTTAGCTGGACATATTTCAACACAGTTTCCACAACCTGTACAGTCTAATACTGAAACTTGAATTCTATAAGTATAGTCTTCAAAACCTTTTCCTATAGCTTTTTTAGTAGCAAAACCTTGAGGAGCTTTGTTAGCTTCTTCTTCTGTAACTAAAAATGGTCTTATAACAGAGTGAGGACACACATAAGAACATTGGTTACATTGAATACAATTATCTATATTCCATTCTGGAACTTCAATAGCAACACCACGTTTTTCATATGCGGCAGTACCATTTTCAAATGTACCATCTTCATAATTTAAGAATGCAGATACCGGAAGTTTATCCCCTTGCATATTGTTTATAGGTTCTAATATATTTTTAACAAATTCTGGTTTTGTAATAGTTGTTGTATCAAAAGTTTCTCCATCTTTAGCATCTGCCCAGCTAGCTGGTACTTCTACTTTTTTAAGCATTTCCATACCTTTTTCTACTGCTTGTTGGTTCATAGAAACAACTTTTTCACCTTTTTTACCATAAGATTTAACAATAGCTTGTTTCATATATTCGATAGCTTTTTCAGCTGGAATAATATTTGCAATCTTAAAGAATGCAGATTGTAAAACAGCATTAAAACGTTTTCCAAGTCCAATTTCTTTAGCTATAGCAACAGCATCTATAGTATAGAAGTTAATTTTATTTTTAGCTATATATCTTTTCATATTAGCTGGGATATTTTCTTCTAATTCTTTATCATCCCATTTACAGTTTAATAAGAAGCTTCCGCCTTCTTTTAAACCTTCTAATATATCATATTTTGTAAGATAAGATGGTTGATGACAAGCTATAAAATCGGCAGTAGTAACAAGATATGGAGCACGTATAAGTTTTTTACCAAAACGTAAATGAGAAGTTGTTAAACCACCAGATTTTTTAGAATCATATGAGAAATACGCTTGAGCATACATATCAGTGTTATCGCCGATGATTTTAATTGAGTTTTTATTAGCCCCAACTGTACCGTCAGCACCAAGACCCCAGAATTTACAGCTGATTGTTTCTTCATCTGTAACATCTATTTCTTCTCCAACGTTTAATGAATGGTTAGTAACATCATCTACGATACCAATAGTAAATCCATTTTTAGGATTTTCAAGTCCAAGATTTTCATATACTGCGATAATTTGTGCAGGAGTTGTATCTTTAGAGCTAAGACCGTATCTACCACCAACGATAGTAGCTTCTCTTTTAGCATTGAAAAATGCTGTACAAACATCTTGATATAAAGGTTCTCCAAGAGCTCCTGGTTCTTTAGTTCTATCTAAAACAGCTATTTTCTTAGCAGTTTGAGGAATAGCTTCAAGTAATCTTTCTTGAACAAAAGGTCTATATAAATGTACATTTACTAAACCTACTTTTTCTCCTTTAGCTCTTAAATAGTCGATAGTTTCTGAAATTGTATCACAAACAGAACCTATAGCAACGATAACTTTTTCTGCATTTTCATCACCATAGTAGTTAAATAATTTATAATTTCTACCTGTAATTTTGTTAATTTCTCCTAAATATTCTTCAACAATTCCTGGAACTGCATCATGGAATTTATTAGAAGCTTCTCTTGCTTGGAAGAATATATCTGGATTTTGAGCAGTACCTCTAGTTACTGGGCTTTGAGGATTAAGAGCATTATCTTTAAAACGTCTTATATCTTCCATAGGTACTATTTCTTTAACTTTATCAAAATCTAACATTTCTATTTTTTGAATTTCGTGAGAAGTTCTAAAACCGTCAAAGAAATTAATAAAAGGTACTCTAGATTTAAGTGTAGCTAAATGAGCAACAGCACTTAAATCCATAACTTCTTGTACATTAGAAGAAGCTAGCATAGCAAAACCTGTTTGACGACAAGCCATTACGTCAGAATGATCGCCAAATATACTAAGAGCATGCGCTGCTAAAGTACGTGCACTAACATTTATAACACAAGGTAAAAGTTCCCCTGCTATTTTATATAAGTTAGGTATCATAAGTAAAAGTCCTTGAGATGCTGTGTATGTAGTAGCCAAAGCACCAGTAGCTAAAGCACCGTGAAGCGCACCAGCAGCACCACCTTCAGATTGCATTTCTACAACTTTTACTGTTTGTCCAAACATATTTTTTTTACCTTTAGCAGCCCATTCATCCACGTGTTCTGCCATAGGTGATGATGGAGTTATAGGGAAGATATTTGCAACTTCAGAAAAGAAATAAGATACTTCTGCTGCTGCTTGACTTCCGTCCATAGTTTTCATAATTTTAGACATTTAAAAGTCCTCCTTTTATAAAACAAAGCTTTATTATAATTAAGTATATTATATCTAATTATAACAAGTAGCATTACTCGATAAAATTGTTATATTAAAAATAGTTATATACTACAAGTATATTATAACAATTTTAATTAAAATAGTAAATAAAAAAATCTAAATATAGTTAATAAGTATTTTAAATAAGTCATATAAGTAAAATATTATATATTATAATTTATTCAAAAAATTATATATTATACAATTTTTAATTAACAATTAAAATTTTTGTTTTCATATATAATATAACCCAAAATTTATTACATATTAAATATTTATATCAAATTTTAATATAATTTATCTTCCCTTGAAATTTTAAATATATTATGTTAAAATAACTTAATCTAAGATAATATTCTATATTTTGTTTGTATATACAAATATTACATACTTATTATCTTAATAATTTAAAATTTTTGTTAAATATAGGAGGGATCTTTTATGAAAGGAATAATTACAGTTTTAGGTAAAGATAATTTAGGTATCATAGCAAATATTTCTAATTTTCTAACAAAAAATAGTATAAATATTTTAGAAATATCTCAAGATATAATAGATGGATATTTTAATATGACTATGATAATTGATATCTCTAAAGTTGATGATAATTTTAGTACTATAATAGAAGAAATTGAAGCTCTTGGTAAAAACTTAAACGTTCAAATAAAAATGCAAAGAGCAGAAATTTTTGATTGTATGCACAGAATTTAAAGGAGGTCTTCTTATGTTTACAAAACAAGAAATTCAAGAAACAAATAGAATGATAGAAGAAGAAAATCTTGATGTAAGAACTATTACTATGGGTATAAGCCTCCTAGACTGTATTGATTCTGATATAGATAAACTTACTTCTAATATATATAACAAAATATATAATTACACAAAAGATTTAGTAAAAATAGGTGATGAAATTTCAAAAGAATTTGGAATTCCTATAGTAAATAAAAGAATATCTGTAACACCGGTTGCTCTTCTTGGAAATCGTTCTAAAGAAGATTTTATAAAAATTGCCAAAACTCTTGATAAAGTGGCAAAAGATGTTGGTGTAAATTTTATTGGAGGTTATTCTGCTCTTATAGAAAAGGGTACTACAAAGGCAGATGAAGAATTTTTAGCTAGTATCCCTGAAGCTTTATCTTCTACAGAAAGAGTTTGCTCTTCTGTTTGTCTTGGCTCTTCTAGAAGTGGTCTTAATATGGATGGCGTTATGAAAATGGGACCTATCATAAAAGAAATGGCAAATCTTACAAAAGATAAAGATTCTATAGCTTGTGCAAAATTTGTTGTATTTTGTAACGCTGTATCTGATAATCCTTTTATGGCCGGTGCTTTCCATGGAGTATGCGAAAAAGAAGTTGTTATAAATGTTGGTGTTAGTGGACCTGGAGTTGTAAAAAAAGCCTTAGAAAAAGCTAAAGGTGAAGATTTTGAAGTTTTATGTGAAACTATCAAAAAAACAGCCTTTAAAATAACAAGAGTAGGACAACTTGTAGCTACAGAAGCTTCTAAAAGACTAAATGTTCCTTTTGGTATAATAGATTTATCTCTTGCCCCTACTCCTGCTATTGGTGATAGTATTGCAGAGATATTTGAAGAAATGGGCCTTGAATATGCTGGAGCTCACGGCACTACTCTAGCTCTTGCCATATTAAATGATAACGTAAAAAAAGGCGGAGTTATGGCATCTTCTTGTGTTGGTGGGCTTAGCGGAGCATTTATTCCAGTTAGTGAAGACCATGGTATGATACAAGCAGCTTCTAAAGGTTATCTTACTTTAGATAAACTAGAGGCTATGACTTGTGTTTGTTCTGTTGGTATAGATATGGTGGCTATAGCTGGAAATACTCCAGACGAAACCATATCTGCTATAATAGGCGATGAAATGGCTATAGGTATGATAAATAATAAAACTACTGCCGTTAGGATTATTCCTGTTATAGGAAAAGAAATTGGTGATATGGTATCTTTTGGTGGACTTCTTGGCTCTGCACCTATAATGCCTGTAAATAAAGCTAATAGCTCTATGTTTATAAATAGAGGAGGAAGAATTCCAGCTCCTATACATAGCTTTAAAAATTAATTGGAGGTATAATAATGGTATCAAATTTAGAAAGCTCAAAAGTATTTTATTTTTTTGAAGAAATTAGTAAAATTCCTCGTGCAAGTTTTAATGAAAAACAAATAAGCGAATATCTTATGAATTTTGCAAAAGAAAGAAATCTAGAAGCTAGTGTAGACGATTTATTTAATGTTGTTATAAAAAAACCAGCTACTAAAGGATACGAAAATGCTCCTATCGTTGCTATACAAGGACATACAGATATGGTGTGTGAAAAAAATAAAATTTCAAATCATGATTTTTCTAAAGACCCTCTAAAATTAATCTATGAAGAAGATTTTTTAAGAGCAGATAACACTACTCTTGGAGCAGATAATGGAATCGCTGTTGCTATGGCACTTGCTCTTTTAGATGCTAATAATATAGAGCATCCTCCTATAGAAGCTATATTTACTGTTTGTGAAGAAACTGGCATGGAAGGTGTTACATTCTTAGATACTAATAATATTAAAGCAAATATTCTTTTAAATTTAGATTCAGATGCAGAAGGCGTATTTACTGTTGGTTGTGCTGGAGGTACTAAAGCAGATATATCTATACCTATTGAATATGAAGAAAATAATAAAGATTATAAATCTTATTGTCTTGGAATTTATGGACTTATGGGAGGACACTCTGGAATAGATATAACAAAAGAAAGAGCAAACTCTAATAAACTTATAACTAGAATTTTATCTACACTTAGAAATAATCTTGATTTAAAAATATCTAGTATAAATGGAGGAGCTAAGGATAATGCTATCCCAAGAGAAGCAGAAGCTATAATATCTATAAATACTTCAGATATTAATAAACTTAAAGAAATTCTTTCTGATATAGAGCTAACTTTTAAAAAAGAATATAACAAAACAGATTCTAATCTATATATAAAATTAGAGGAAACTAACTTTGAAGAAAAAGTATTTACTAAACATTCTTTTGATAAAATTTTAGTAACTCTTATGATAATGCCAAATGGAGTACAAACTATGAGCTCTGATATAAAAGACTTACCAGAAAGCTCTTTAAATATGGGTGTTCTAATCACAAATGATAACACTTTTGAAATAATACTTTCACTAAGAAGCTATGTAGAAAGCAAAAAAGAATTTATGATAGAATGTCTTAAAAATTATATAAATTATATAAATGGCGATATAGTATTTAGAGGAGATTATCCTGCTTGGGAATATAAAAAAGACTCTGTTATAAGAAATAAATGTATAAATTTATATAAAAAGCTATATGCAAAAGACCCTAAAATAGAAATTATACACGCTGGATTAGAATGTGGTATTTTCTCTCAAAAAATGCCAAGTCTAGATATAATATCATTTGGCCCTAACCTTTATAATATTCATACACCAGATGAAAAAGTTAGTATATCTTCTGTAGAAAGAACTTGGCACTTTTTTAAAGAACTTTTAAAAACTATAAAATAATATGGAGAACTAAAAATGAAACTACCCTGGAATAAAAAATATCTAATAATAGCTTTCCACGTTGTTGTAACTATTATAATGATATATGCTTTAAAATATGCTATAGATTTTTTAGCATATGCTCTTAAAAATTTAGATGTAATATTTATAACAATAAAAGGTATAATTGGTTGGTTTTTATCTACAATAATAGTTGTTGTTATAGCTTTTGTTTTATCTTACCTTCTAGACCCTATAGTTGACTTTTTTCAAAATATATATGATAAATTTTATGATAAATATCTAAAAGAAACCTTAGAAGCTAAAAAACTTGCTTTAGAAGAAAAAAGAAAGAAAAAGAAAAACTATAAACCAAAAGAAGAAAAAAGAAAAACAAGAGCAGTAGGAACTTTAATAACTTATCTTGTCATTTTAGCTGTAATAATTATAATCAGCACTCTTCTTGTAAAAAGTATAAGTAAGGTAGGTAATGGAAACTTTATAGATAATATAACAATAGCCATAAAAAATTCTATATTTAGTTTTCAACAAGATATTATAAACTTTTACAACAAAATAGAAAATAGTTTAATAAATAGTGGCTTCTTTGATGAATATATATCTCCTCATATTTCTAAAATAACAAAAACTTTTACTTCCTTTATATATGACATAGGTAATAATGCTGTATATATGATATCAGCTATTGGAAATGGAATATTAAATGTTATTTTAGGTATAGTAATTTCCTTTTATTTCTTAAAGGATAAAGAAATAATAAAAGAAAAATTTGAAAATATAGGAATAACTTTTTTACCTAAAAAATTATATTCAAATATAAAAGATAGCCTTGGAGATATACACGCCGTTTTCTCTGGATATATAAGAGGTACTTTATTAGATGCTACTATTATGGCAATTCTTATAAGTATTGTATTATCTGCTATAGGTTTGAAATTCGCAGTAATAATCGGTATTATATCTGGTTTTTCAAATATAATTCCATATTTTGGAGCATTTATGGGCTTTATATTAGCCATATCTGTAGCTTTAATAAGCGGTGAACCTATGCAAGCTATATATTCTACAATAGCTATGCTAACACTACAACAAATAGATTCTATTTTTATATCTCCTAAAGTAGTTGGAGAAAGCGTAGAATTAAGTCCGGTATTAGTTATAATAGCATTATCTATAGCGGGTAATATTTTTGGATTATGGGGAATGGTATTTGCTGTACCTGTATTTGCTACTATAAAACTATTTGCTACTAGAATATATGAAAGAAGAAGAAGAAATAAAAATTTATAAAAAAATATTGTAGACTTTTGTCTACAATATTTTTTTATAATTAAATTATCTTTTTTCTAAATAGCATTATGAGTGAAAGCTGCTATAGAAGAAGTAGGAATAATAACTATAGCTCCTAATGGATTATTGCAATTACAATTATTATTAGAAAAATTATTATTTAAATTGTTAAATCCAGAACAGCTAGAGCCTAATGGACAATTTGGAGCTTCTCCTGCACTTACAAGAAGTCTAACAGCACAATCAGAAACAGAAATTAAAACTCCACTAAAACCACTTCCAGATTTTCCTCCACTAGTAGTAAATATTGTAACTGTTTGACCAATATATCTACTTATGTCACCTCTTAAATTATCAAACCATTCCATATAAAATCCTCCTTTCTTTTTTATAATGTATAATATGTATTTTAAATTATTTTGTTACAAAAGTAATTTTTAAATACTAGTAACATTTTTTTTATACATCCATAATATAAAATATAAGAAAAGAAAGGGGGAAAAATATGGAAACTAATTTATTTGAAAATCTATGTCGCTATATAGGTCAGACTATAACAGTGTTCACAACTAGTGGTGGTCAGTCTGGAAGTGGTTTTACTGGTGTGTTAGCATCTGTAGATAATCATACATTAAAATTAATTACATCTATTGGTGCTTCTCCAAGTTGTCCTTTAGGTTCAAATTGTTCTGGTGGTAATTATTATAATAATTATCAAGAATGTAACAATAACCAAAATTATAATTGTAACTATAATTTTATGGGTTCTGTAACAGAAATACCTCTATGTAGAATAGCTAGCTTCACTCATAATGCTATATAATATTTTTAAAGATAAAATCTCCTTAAAAACTGTGGATTAAAATCCACAGTTTTTTTATAAAAAAAGACTGTAGATTTATTTCTACAGTCTAAATTTTATCCCTTAAAATCTATAGAATTACTTTCTAAAGTCATCTGCTTATACATCATATCAGCAAGCCCTATTCCTCCTGCATTTGCCATATCTTTAGTCATTTGTTCATCTAGCATATCTTGAAATATTCTTTCAGCATTACTTTTTGCAAATATCCCCTCGTTTTGTATAACAGTACTTCTCATAGATTTAAACATCATGTTTAAAAAATAACTTTCAAACTCTATACAAGCTTTCTTAAGCTTTTCATTATCTCCATTTTTTTGAGCATTCTCTAAAGTTTTTTTAAATTCATCTGTTTCTATATTTGTCTTTTTAGTAGAGCTAATATCCGAAATATTATTAGCATTTATTCCATCTAAACTAATCATAGGCTACCCCCTACTATCTTTTAAGATTATTTGCCTGTTGTAGCATCTCATCAGATGTAGTTATTGCTTTAGAATTTAGTTCATAAGCACGTTGTGCAACTATAAGATTTACCATCTCATCTGCTATATTTACATTTCCCATTTCTCTAAATCCTTGAGCTATAGTACTTTTCACAACTTCTCCATCTGCTTCTAATATCGGCTCTCCAGAAGCTGAAGTTTTTCTATATAAATTTCCTCCTACAGCTTCTAACCCTTGAGGATTTGGAAACTGTACAAGCCCTATTTTAATACCTAAATCTTGTTGTTCACCATTTTTCATATAAGATATAGCACCATCTGGACCTATAGCAATATCCTCAACAGCAACTGTTGAAGGAATTGATACTGGTTCTCCATCTGTATTTAATACAAAATAACCTTCAGAAGTTACAAGATTATTTTGTCCATCAGCTCCTACGCTTATTTTAAAATTTCCATCTTTGCTATAAGAAACTTCTTCTTCTCCAGTTTTAATCATAAAAAACCCTTGACCTTGTATAGCAACATCTGTCTTGTTATCTGTCCTTTCAAGATTACCTTGAGAAAAAACTCTGCTTGTGGCAATAGGTCTAACCCCTAAACCAACTTGTAAATTTACTGGTTTTCCTGTATAAGATTTATCTAAAGTAGCTCTTTCCATAGTTTGGTATAAAAGACTTTTAAACTCTAATCTTTCTTTTTTATATCCTGTTGTATTTACATTAGAAATATTATTAGATATAGTATCAACATTTAATTGCTGCGCATTCATACCAGAAGCAGCAGTCCATAAAGAACGCATCATAATTTTTTACCCCCTATTTTCTAGCTATTTCATTAACAGCCTTTCCAAGAATTGAATCATGGTTTTGTATCATTTTTTGATTTAACTCATATATTCTAGAAACATTTATCATATTTACCATTTCATCAACAACATTAACATTAGCTTTTTCTAAATGACTTTGTATTAATCTCCCTGTAAAAGGTTTTTCTTTAGTTTCTTCTATTTTAGCATAAAGGTTATCACCAGTTTTTCTAAGAGTTTCTTTGTTTTCAAAATCTACTATTTTTATTTTATCAACAAATTCTCCATTAGAATATATATATCCATTCTCACTAATACTTATTATGCCATTTGGTATAACTACTCTTCCATTTTCTCCTAATACATAGTTTCCCTCTTTTGTCATAAGCTCATTATTTGCATTTAAGGTAAATGAACCGTCTCTAGTATATTTTTCGGCTGTTTGGCCATCTTTATTTACCGTTTCTATAACAAAAAATCCATCTCCATCTAAAGCAAGGTCATAGGTACCTCCAGTTTCTTCAAAAGAACCACTAGAAAAATCTGTACTAACTTCTGTTATAAAATTTCCAAGACTTACTTTACCTATTTCATTATTTGTTCTTACTAAACTAGCTGAAGGGTCATCAAATATCTTCATCATCTCTTCTGAAAAAGACTGAACAACTGTTGTATCTTTTTTAAATCCGGTATTATTAACATTTGCAATATTATTAGTTATTGTATCCATCTTCTTCATTTGAGTCATCATTCCTATAGCGCCTGTATATAAACCTCTGTTCATTAAATCATCTCCATCTAAAAAAACTTAAAAATCTTCTTAAAAATCCTACCTTATCATTTTCATACTTACTATTATATTCTATATATTTTCCAGTACCAAGAGCAACGCAAGATATAGCATCATCTGCCAAGACAGTATCTATACCTGTAGATTGCTTAATAGCCTTGTCAAGACCATATATTAATGCTCCTCCACCTGTCATCACTATACCTCTTTCGCATATATCAGAAGCTAATTCTGGAGGAGTTTGTTCTAACACTTTATGAATAGCTTCTATTATAATTTCTACGCAATCTTTTAAGGCTTCATAAATTTCTTCAGATGTTATAATTAAATTATTTGGTAAACCAGATACTAAATTTCTTCCCTTTATTTCCATACTAACGGGTGCTGTTCTTTCATATACTGTACCTACATTTATTTTTATTTCTTCTGCCGTTCGATCACCTATCAAAATGTTGTATTTTTTCTTTATATATTTTTTTATAGCATCATCAAAATTATCTCCTGCCATCTTTAAAGATTTATTTACAACAGCCCCACCAAGCGAAATAACAGCGATATCAGTTGTTCCTCCCCCAATATCTACTATCATACTCCCACAAGCTCTTGTTATGTCTATCCCAGAACCTATAGCTGCTGCTACTGGTTCTTCTATAATAAAAACTTCTCTAGCTCCCGCCTCTTTTGCTGCATCTTTTACTGCTCTTTTTTCAACCTCTGTTATCTCAGAAGGAACACATATTGCTACATTAGGTCTTCTTGACGATTTACCTATAGCCTTTTTTATAAAATGATTTAACATTATCTCTGTAACACTATAATCAGATATAACACCTTCTTTTAGAGGCCTTATAACATTAATATTTGAGGGAGCCTTTCCTATCATTTTTCTAGCTTCTTCTCCAAAAGCTATCACATCTTTTGTGTATATATCTATAGCTACAACTGATGGTTCTTGTAAAACTATACCTTGCCCTTTTATATATATAAGAACACTTGAAGTTCCTAAATCAATACCTATGTCCGAACTAAACATTAAATTTTCTCCTTTATATATATCTAGCACTCATATTATAACATTTTTCTTATATAATTTAAAGCTTTTTATATGATTTTTAATTTTTATAATATTTTTGTAATATTCGTTTTATTTTATCATATTTTGTCTTATTTTTCAATATTTTTGACTCAATTTTTAAATATAGAATCTTTAAAATATATGCTTCTCAAGCTTTTTAAATTAATTATATTAAATAAAAAAGTAGGCTTTAAATCCTACTTTTTATATATTATTTAAGTTTAAAATCTGATACAGATTTATAAAAAATTTCTGCTTGACTAGCTAAACTTTCAGAAGCTGCTGCCGATTCTTCACTAGTAGCTGTATTATTTTGTGTAACTTTAGATATTTGTAAAATTCCTTCTCCCATCTGTTCTATAGATATTTCTTGCTCTTTAGAAGATATAGCACAAGAATTTATAAGATATGACATTTCTTCTATTTGAGATACAATACTAATTAAAGCATTAGCAGTATTATTAGCTATCTTAAACCCTTCTGTCACTTTTTTTACACTACTTTCTATAAGTTCTGTTGTTTCTTTTGCTGCTTCTTGACTTCTTATAGCAAGGCTTCTCACCTCTTCTGCTACAACACTAAATCCCTTTCCATGTTCTCCAGCTCTTGCTGCTTCTACTGCCGCATTAAGAGATAATATATTAGTTTGAAATGCTATATCTTCTATAAGTTTTATTATATTTGATATACTACTAGATGCAAATTTTATTTCTTCCATAGCTAAAAGCATACTATCCATTTGTTTTCTACCTTGATTAACATTATCTTTAGCTTCTATTGCAAGAAAATTTGCTTTTTCAGAATTTTTGGCATTTTCTATAGACTGTTTACATATAAAGCTTATTGTTGAATTAAGCTCTTCTACAGAACTTGCTTGTTCTGTAGCTCCTTCTGCTAAAGAAATACTAGCTTGTGATATTTGTTTTGCTTCAAAAGATACTTTTTCTGCTGATAAAATAATATCACTTATAAGATAATTAAAATTATCTAATATAAGATTTAAAGAACTTTGTATCGCCTTAAAATCTCCTACATAGTCCTTTTTTATTTCTATATCAAAATTTTTATTATCCATCTTATTTAATATGCTAGATATTTCTGATATATATGAACCTATTGTACTTGAAGTATAATTAACCATTTGTTTTATATTATTAAATTCACCTTTATATTCGCTTGTTATTTTATAATTAAAATTTCCATCTGCAAATTGTTTTAGAGCATTTTGTGTTTCTTTTATAGGTAATACAAGATTTTCTATAAAATGATTTAATCCTTCTATAGTTTCTTTCCAATGTCCTAAATAAATACTTGTATCTAATCTAAAGTTTAAATTTCCTTGATTAGCTGCTTCAATAAGACTATCTATATCTTTAGAAACATTTTCAAGAGCAAATTTAACACTTGTGATTCCTTCTTCTATTATAACTTTTTCATTTTTAAAATTTTTTAGCTTGATATCAAAATTTCCATTTCCTATCTCTTTTATTTTTTCTACTAAATAAACAGCATCTTGTACTAAATTATTTATAGCAATATTAATAGATTCTGTAGTTAATTTAAATATTCCTTGATATTTATTAGTTTTTATTCTATAAGATATATATCCATCATCAAGCTTAGAAGATAATTTATTTATATCTTCTATTATATCTTTAAATGTTTCCGACATATCTGCTATTGCATTAGATAATTGTCCTATTTCATCTTTTGTATTAGTTCTTGGATTTTCACTTAAATCTCCTTTAGAAACCTTTAAAGCTATATTTTTAAGTCTATCTAAAGGTATTTTTATATCCATAGTAAGTCTTATAGCAAACAAAATAACTAATATTTGAATAGTTATAAATATTATGACTAATACTCCTGTTTTTATATCACTCATAATTTCTACATCTTTTATAGACTGCTCCAAAACTCCAAAAGCAGTTGTTGGAGCTATGTATATATTGTTAAAAAATTCATTTCCTATTTGAGTAAGTTTTTTATCTACTTCTAAAAGTTTATTATAATTATTCTCAGTTGTAGCATCTATATATTCTAAAAACCCATTATAATATTGTTCAAGTTGAGATATTATATCTAAAATAAAGTCTTTTTCAGCATTTCTAATACCTTTTATATTATTTTGTTCTATAATAGCTAAATATTCTTCCATATCATATTTAGCAATTTCATATGCTTTTTTAATTTCCCTCTTCACATCATCTGGCTTAGTTTTTTCTGAATTATCGTTCATTTTTATAACATTATTTAAAGCTACTATTCTAATATTTGTAACTTCTTTAATAATTTCTATTCCCTTTATTACACTTTGCCTATTTGATTTTATAGCTATTTTATATTCTTTATTTGTATAATAATTTGAATATATACCTATAAATCCCAAAACAAAAACTAATAAGGATATTAATCCAAAACATATACCAAATTTTGTCTTAATTTTTAAATTTCTGTAAAAATTCATAAAACACCTCTTCTTTATTTTGTAAAATATTTACTATTATAAAATAATACTATCTAAATACATTATTTATTCTACTTTTTTTATTTTTGTAAATATTACTTAATATAAAATAATTTTTTAGTTAATTTGATTAAAAAAATATTTTATGAATTTTTAAACATAAATTAATTATATGAATATATGTAAATATTAACTATAAATAAAAATAAGTTAGTCCAAATTAGACTAACCTATTTTTTCCTATTTATATTTTACATTTGTTCTTTCAATTTAAAATCTGAAACAGACGCATAAAACATTTCTGCTTGACTTGCTAATTCTTCAGAAGCTGCCGCCGACTCTTCACTTGTAGCAGTATTATTTTGTGTAACTGTAGCTATTTGTGAAATACCATCTCCCATTTGCTCTATAGATTTTTCTTGTTCTTTAGAAGATATAGCACAAGAATTTATAAGATTAGACATTTCTTCTATTTGTGCTACAATACTAACAAGAGCATCTGCCGTATGATTAGCTATCTTAGAACCTTCAGCTACTTTTTCTACAGAACTTTCTATAAGCTCTGTTGTTTCTTTTGCTGCTTCTTGGCTTCTTGCAGCAAGACTTCTTACCTCTTCTGCTACAACAGCAAATCCTTTTCCATGTTCTCCAGCACGAGCTGCTTCTACTGCGGCATTAAGAGCTAATATATTTGTTTGGAATGCTATATCATCTATAACTTTGATTATATTTGATATACTACTAGATGCAACATTTATTTCTTCCATAGCTACAAGCATGCTATCCATTTGTTTACTACCTTGGTTCGCACTATCTTTAGCTTCAAGAGCAAGAGAATTAGCTCTTTCAGAATTTTCAGCATTTTCTCTAGATTGTCTAGATATAAGGCTTACTGTTGAATTAAGCTCTTCTACAGAACTTGCTTGTTCAGTAGCACCTTCTGCTAAAGAAATACTAGATTCTGATATTTGTTTTGCTCCTGATGATACTTTTTCTGCTGATAAAATAATATCACTTATAAGCATATTAAGATTAGATACAATAAGATTTACAGAACTTTGTATAGCTTTAAAGTCACCTACATATTCTCTTTCTATTTCTACATCAAAGTTTTTATTTGACATTTCTTTTAATATAGTAGAAATTTCAGATATATAAGAACCTATAGTTTCTGCTGTAGAATTTACAGTTTGTTTTATTTTATTAAATTCACCTTTATACTTATTTACCATTCTATATTCAAAATTTCCGTCAGAAAACTGATTTAATGCATTTTGAGTTTCTTTTATAGGTTCAACTACATTTTCTAAAAATTGGTTTAAACCATCTATTATTTCTCTCCATTGTCCTACATATGAAGCAGTATTTAATCTAAATTCTAAATCACCTTCATTTGCAGCATCAATCATATTAGAAATATCTTTTGAAACATTTTTAAGAGCATTTTGTACTGATTTTATACCTTCTTGTATTACAACTTTTTCGTTTTTAAATTCTTTAACGTCTACTTCAAAGTTTCCATTTCCAAACTCTTTAACTTTCTCTATTACATAAAGAGAATCTTCTACTAAATTATTAGTAGCTAAATTAATAGCATCTGTGGCAACTTTAAATGCACCTTGATATTTATCTGTTTTAATTCTATGTAAAACATAACCTTCATCAAGTTTAACTGATAATTCATTTATATCTCTTATTATATATTCAAATGTTTCTGCCATATCTGCTATAGCATTAGATAACTCACCAATCTCATCTGTAACATTAGTTCTAGCACTTTCGCTTAAATCACCTTTAGCAACTTTTAAAGCTATATTTTTAAGTTTTTCTATAGGATTTTTTATGCCTACAGTAAGTTTTATAGAAAATACTATTACAACTATTTGTATTAATACAAATACAGCTATAAGTTGGAACATTTTAGTATTACTTTCTTTTTTAACTTCTGATACAGCACCTGCTAAATCATTAAAAGCCTCTTGAGGAGTTTTATATATAAAACTGAAAAATTCTGAATCTATCTCAGATAATCTAGCATCTATCTGATTTGTTCTTGCTCTATCTCCTGCCATAAAAGCATCAATATAGTCTATAAAGTTTGTATAATATTGATCTAATAAATTCATATTATTAGTTATCAATTTTTTTAATTCTTCTTTATTTGGACCAGTAGTATTTTTTTCAACTACTTCTAAATATTTTTGCATATCAGCTTTAGCTATATCATAAACTTCTTTCATTTTATTTTTAAATACTTGAGGATCTACATTACCATTATTTAAATTCATGTCTATTACTGTATCTAAAGCAGCAACCCTAACATCTGTTAAATCTTTTATGATACCAATACCTCTTGCTATTGTTTCTGTATTAGAGTTTATAGCATTAGTATAAGCCTTGTTCTCAGAATAGTTAGAGTATATCCCTATAGTACCTAAAATAAACACTAAAATAGATATCGTCCCAAAACAAATTGCAAATCTTGTCTTGATTTTTAAATTTTTATACCAATTCATTAAAACCCACCTTTTCCTTAACTCTAGTTATTATATATTACTATAAAATAATATCACATTTTGTTTATTTATGCTAGCTTTTTTTTATTTTTGTATAATTTATACATTATTTATATTGAGTTTTTATAGTTTATTGTCTAAAAGTAAATCTATTTGTTAATATTTTTTTATAATAATACTTATTTTAATACATTTATAAACCTATTTTAAAATTTTTTATGATAAATTTTTATATAATTTTATAAATTTTTGTATATTTTATATAATTTATTATTACCATAATTTTATAGAAATTATTCATATATTTTTCATAAAATTATATTCAATTAATATAAATCGATTAAATATAAAAATAATTATCATATAAAACTTATTTTTATGTATATTCATATCATAATTAATCTAAATTTTTATTAATAAAAAAACAGCCATATTGAAATTATATTCAATATGGCTATCTATTTTCTATTTTTTTATAGGACTTATTCTTATCTTATCTACGCTAACTCCTGTTTTCCTTTTAACTATATCTTCTATTTGAGCTATCTCTGCTTCACTAAGCTCTGTCTTATTAACTACTATATCAACTGTATCATCATCTATTCTTACATATACTTCTTTAAAACCTTTAGCTTCTATCATAGCTTCTGCTGAAGTTTCTTTTTCAATTCTCTCTTGTATTTTTAACATCTCATCTGCTGCACTAGCTTTCTTTTCTTTATCCAAATTTTCATTATTTATCATATCTGTTAAAATATCTTGTTGTTTTGCTCTTGCTTGCTCTCTTTCTAGCTTAGCCTGAACAAAATATGAAGTATCACTACTATTGTTTACAAAAACAGCTTTTCCTGCCTCTTCTTCTTTATCTACCTCTGCCGTTTTTGTATCTTCGCTACTAGCTTCTTCTTGTGCCATCATATCTCCATCTGGGATAAGAGCTTGTATATCCTCTGTATCTGTTATAGCAACCTCTGTTACTTCCTTATTACTAACATAATTTAAATATCCGGCAGCTCCCACCATAACTACTAAAGTTGTAATTATTATTTGATTCCTCTTCATAGCAAACATTATTTTTCCTCCTTATTTCATTTCTAAAACTTCTATTTTATGTACTTCAACTCCAAGTAATGCATTTGTTGCCTTTATCAAAGAGTTTTTTGTATCAACATTTCCTCCACCTTTAGCTACAATTAAAACTCCTTCAATTTTAGGACTTAATTCTTTTAATACTAAAGGTTCATCTCCTTTTATCTTAACTGTTTCTGTTTGTCCCTTATTTGAAACTATTTGTCTTTCGTCTCCGTTTAAAGCTTTTTCATTTGTAGTGCTATTTTCATTTGTACTATTATCTTTTGTTACTAGCTCCTTACCATTTTCTAAGGTTATCATAACATCTACGCTGCCAACTCCTACAACCTTAGATAATATTTCTTCAAGTCTAGTTTCTAAATTTAATTCATAAGAAGGTTCTTGAAATATTTTATCTTGTATATCCTCTTTTTCTTGTCCTTCTTCTTTCTTATAAAAACTACTTGTTAGAAGCAACAATAATATGCCTATGAAGATAGCAGTAATTATATTATAATAATTTTTCTTATCTTCAAATATTTTCCTAAAAGCACTCATATGTATTTTAACCCCCCTTTTTCTTATGCTATTTTTATATGTATATTATCCTTTGGCAAAATATAGAATGAGGAAATGGATTTTTTTATATTCTCTATTTCTTCTTTTTTCGACTTTTCTATATTTTCTGGCTCATTAAAAGGCTTTATATATACTTTATCTGTACTTTTTATTAGCTCAAGCTCTATCTTATCTATTTTTAGCTCTTTATAATCATCTTCGTATATAGAAAGTTTTAAATCTTTTATGACATATTTATCATCTATAATATTTTCTATTTGCATTTTAATATTTTGATTAAAAGCCTTTTTTATCATATCATTTTGTATATTTTCATATTTTTTATAATCTTCTTTTACTTCTTCTTTATTAATATCATTAAAAACATTTAAAGCTGTCATATTCTCTATATTTTTATATATTTGATTTATAGGTCTTACCATAATATAAACAAGCATTATACCAAATACTAAATTTATATAAGATTTATATTTTGTACTAGGCATTATTATCTGTATAAAAGACATAAAAACTAAAAATATTATAAGATTTCTTACATAATCATAAAAATAGCCTATCATTTATATTCCCCTTATCCTGATATACTTAGCATCATAGCTATGAAAAATATAAATAGTATAAGAAAAAGAATAAGGCAAGATAAAATCATTTTTGTATACTCTCCCATACTATCTACACAAGAAGTTATTCTCCCATCGCTTATTGGCTCTATTAATACTGCTGTTATTTTATATGTAAAAATTAATGCTACTAGTTTTAATATAGGCACTAGTGCAGATAATATTATACCTATAATAAGAGCTACTAAAACACCACTTTTTAAAAGTCCCACAAAATGCATTATACTATCTACAGCATTTGTCATAGCATCTCCAATAACTGGAACAAATCCTATAAATGTTTTGGCAGTTTTATTTATAGTTGCATTTAGCATAGGCGCTCCTATCCTTTGTAAAGATATTATAAAAGCTAGTCCAACAGCAATACTTTTAAGACAAAAACTAGTAAGCCATTTTAAAAATTCTATTAACTTTTTTAATGCATCTTTAGTAGTTATATAATTTATTATATTTAATATTGCAGTAGCAGATACAAACGGAATAAAAAAACTTGTTATAAAAAATGATAATAACTTTAATGTAGATATTATGAAAGTGCTAAATAATGTTGCACTAGCTCCTGCCCCAGACATAAATAAAAGTCCAACAAGCATAGGCATAATAGAATTTATTATGTTGGAAACTATGCTTATAGTATCGCTAACTATCCCAACACCTATATTAAAACTATTTACTATAAGCATCGCTACAACCATATAGCTTGTATAAAATCCAAGTTCAGAAACTCCCTGATTTTTAAAACTCTCTGTTAAAACTTTTAAAAATGCTGATAAAAAAGCTATAAGTATAACATTTTTTATTATTTTAGAATTTAAAAAAACCTCCTTAAAAACTATACTTATAGTCTTTTGGATAATAGAAGAAATATTAAAGTCTATTCCTTCTCCTGATAGTATACTCTTTACTGTCTTAGAAAAACTATATTCTGTATAACTTCCTCCATTGTTTATTATAGTGTCATATTGTTCTATATTAAGACTATCAAGAGCATCGCTGGCAAAAACATAGTCTTTAAAAACAAATATAAACACTATTATAATAAGTATCTTTTTCATATTTTCCCCCTAAGGCATAAGGCTTGTGATAAGTCCAAGTAGCTTATTTATTATAGGCATAGATATAACCATTATCAAAACTTTTCCCCCAAGCTCTATCTTAGAGGCAATAGCATTTTCCCCAGCATCTGTACATATTTGCGAAGAAAATTCACATATATAAGATATACCTATTATCTTTAAAATTATCCCTATATTTTCAATACCTATATCCATAATAGAAACTATATCTAATATAGAAGCTAACACCTGTTCTAAAGTTGGTATTATAAGTATAAAAATAATCACTCCACCAACAATAGCTACCATAGTAGCCATATTTTGCATATAAGGTTTTATAGTGAGTATAATTATTACACTAATAATAGCTATTATACATATTTTAAATATATCCAAAAGCTATCCCCCCTATAAGCTAAACAAGGTTTGGACTGTCTCAAAAAGTTCACTTATATACTGTATTACCCAAAACAACACAACAACAAGTCCTGCTAAAGTGGTGAGCATAGCCTGCTCTTCTCTACCCGCTCTTATAAGCACCTGATTTAATACAGAAACTAAAATACCCACTGCCGCTATTTGAAAAATAACAGTTATATCCATACCCTCACCCCTAAATTAATAATATTACTATCATAAGCCCAGATAATACCCCAAGACTTTGATACATTTTTGTATTTTTATTTTTTTCTTTTTCTATATCTTCCATTTTTGTATCTATGTACTCTGTTATCATATTTATAGCTTCTATATTAAAATCTTTATCTATAGAAGAAAGACTTTTTCCAATAATCTTCATTTCTTCTTCATCTTCTTTTTGTAGATAAGTTTTTTTAATATTTTCTCTTAAGGCATCTTCCCAAAGAATTTGCACATCTTCTCCTAGCCTATTTTCCATATTTTCATAAAATGTCTTAAATATAGCTTTTATAGGCTCTTCTATATTATCTTCTATATTCTTTATAGCTTCTTTTATGCTAGATAAAAACTTCATTTCAGAAACTAATAAATGTAAAGCTCTTTTTAAGCTTAATAAATCATTTTTTCTATACTTAGGTCTTAAAGAATAATAAAATCCTATACTTGTAAATCCCCCTACTACTAAGAGACAAGCTAAAATCTTTATATACATATTTTACCACCACTATAAATTTCTTTAAAATTTTCATTATATATCTTATCTACTATAGGCTTATTATTTTCTCTTTTTAATACTATAAATCTTTTAAATATTTGCTTTTTAATAAGCCTATCCATAGAAACTTTTTGCATAAAATCTTTTATATCAAAAGAATGCGCAGTACATATTAGCTTAACCCCACTATTAGCTATCTTCTCAATAGCTAAAACATCATCTTCTTGTCCTATCTCATCTACTGCTATTATATCTGGAGCCATACTCCTAAGAAGAAGGAGCATGCCTTGTGTTTTCTTACATCTATCATATACATCTGTTCTAATACCTACATCTAGTTGTGGCTTTCCCATATAGCTCCCTGCTATTTCAGAACGCTCATCTACAAGCCCTACATTATATCCTTCATCACTTATATTTTTTACTATATCTCTTAGCATAGTTGTCTTTCCACAATTTGGAGAAGATATTATGATAGTAGATTTTAATTCATTATCTAAAATATAAGGCATGATTTTTCTAGAACAACCTTTTATCTCTTTAGCTATTCTAAGATTTAATGAAGATATATTTCTTATAGTCTTTATTTTCTCATCTTCTATTACTGCTCTTCCTACAATTCCAACTCTAAAACCACCATTTAAAGTTAAAAATCCATTTTTTATTTCTTGTTCTAGTGCATAAATAGAATATTCTGACATAGCCTGTAAGGTCTGACTTATATCTTCTTCAGATGGTATATATAATGCTTGTCTATTAAAAAATTTTTTAAGACTAGCATCTTTATACAAAAATTTTTCTTCATTTCCTCTTCTAAAAACTATACCTTTTTCTAGTCTTATCCTTATTTCATCTATTTCTTCAAATTCTACTTCTTCTATTTTTAAAAATATTTCTTTAATATTTTTACCAAAATAGTTTATTAGCTTGTCCTTTATAAGCATATATTTTCCTCCTTTGTCCTTTTAAGCTATTTATACTATGAGTTTTTTAGTTTTATGCATAATTTTTAAAATGTATTTTATTTTTATTATTGAAAAAAATTAAATATTAGTTTAAAATATACAAAATAGCACATTTTTTGCTAAATTTATTTTTTAGAGGTTTTATTATGAAAAAAATAATATTGGCTTCTAGTTCCCCAAGAAGAAGTGAGCTTCTTAAAAAACTAGATATAAGCTTTGATATAAAAGATAGCAACTTAGACGAAACAAAATTTTCCTATCAAGATCCAAAAGAGCTTGTAAAAACTTTAGCATATGAAAAAGCTAAATCAGTGTTAGAAAATACTTCTTTTCCTGATGATATATGTGTAATAGGAGCAGACACTGTAGTTTGTTTTAATGATAAAATTTTAACAAAACCAAAAGATAAATCTGATGCTCTTAATATACTCCTTTCTCTTAATGATAATTCTCACTTTGTCTACACCGGACTTAGCCTTATAGGCTATAAAAACGGCTCTTATTTTGAGGAAACTTTAGTTTCTTCTTCTTGTGTTTATTTTTCTAAATTTTCAAAAGAAGAACTTATAAATTATATAGATACTTTAGAACCTATGGATAAAGCCGGAGCTTATGGTATACAAGGAAAAGGAGGATTTTTAGTTTCCAAAATAGAAGGAGATTTTTATTCTATTATGGGCTTACCTTTAAATAAAACTTACAATTTATTAAGAAAATATAAATTTTTATGTAACAAAAATTTTACAAAATAAGACGACTTTTTTCTTGATATATAGGTAAAAAAGTTGTATTATATAATAATGTAATGTATTTAATAGTCTAAATTTGAAATTATTATAGTTTTATATATTTACATTAAAATATTAATTCACGTTTTGTATTACTTTTGCAAACATTTGGATATAATAAATATGATTATTTTTTTAGGAGGAATTATATGTTATCAATGACAAAAGATATGGGAATCGACTTAGGAACGGCTAATACACTTGTCTTTGTTAAAGGCAAGGGCATAATAGTAAACGAACCATCTGTTGTAGCTATAAATACTTTGTCTAGACAAGTTTTGGCAGTTGGAGATGAAGCAAAAAAAATGATTGGTAGAACTCCAGGCTCTATCCAAGCAATAAGACCGATGAAAGATGGTGTAATAGCAGATTTTGAAGTAACTCAAGAAATGCTAAAATACTTTATAGGAAAAGCATATAATAAATCTTTATTCTCTAGCAAACCACGTATAGTAATTTGTGTTCCTTCTGGTGTTACAGAAGTAGAAAAACGTGCTGTTATAGAAGCTGCTATGGCAGCTGGTGCAAAAGAGAAAAATGCATACCTTATAGAAGAGCCTATGGCGGCAGCTATTGGAGCTGGCTTACCGGTTGGAGAAGCCTCTGGTAATATGGTTGTCGATATAGGCGGTGGTACTAGCGAAGTAGCTGTTATATCTCTTGGAGGAATTGTAACTAGTAAGTCTATTCGCGTTGCTGGTGATGTATTTGATAGCTCTATAGTAGCCTATATAAAAAAGGAATATAGCCTTGCAATAGGAGAAAGAAGCGCTGAAAATATAAAAGTTTCTATAGGTTGTGCTTATCTTGGAGACGAACAAACAAAAATGGATATAAGAGGACGTGACCTTATTACTGGACTTCCTAAAACTGTTACTATTACAGCAAAAGAAATAGAGGGAGCTCTTAATGAGCCTGTATATTCTATGATAGATGCTATAAAATCTACTCTTGAAAAAACTCCTCCTGAACTTTCTTCAGATATTATGGAAACTGGTATATATCTTACTGGTGGTGGTGCTCTACTTCGTGGACTTGATGTTCTTATATCTCAAGAGACTGGAATGCCAGTTCACATAGCAAACGAACCTCTTAATTGTGTTGCTCTTGGTACTGGTATGGTCCTTGAACAAATTGATACTTTAAAAAACGTTCTTATATCTTCTCAAAGACTAAGAATGAGCTAAGGGGCGCTTTATTTTGAAAAAAATATTTAAAAATAAAAATTTTTTTATATCCTTTTTTATAATCTTATGTATAATCCTTGGCTTATTTTCTTTTAATAGGCTAAATCCAACTTTATTTGAAAAGACTTTTGGCTTTATCATAACCCCAGTACAAAAAGTTATATCTATTTCTGCAAATTGGATAGATGATAAAATAAAAATTTTGTCAAATATAACAAATCTTGAAAAAGAAAATGAAAAACTAAAACTGGAACTAGAACTTAAAACACAGGAAATAAATAGATTAAAACAATTAGATGTTGAAAATAAAAAACTTACAAAGCTTTTAGATGCTTCTTCAAAATACGGACAATATAACACAATAACTTGTAATATAATAGCAAAAGACCCTGGCAACTGGTATCAAACCTTTACATTAGATAAAGGCTCTAAAGATGGCATTAAAAAAAATATGGTTGTACTTGCTAATGGTGGATTAGTTGGAAAAGTTGAAGAAGTTGGAGATAACTATGCTAAAGTTAGCTCTATAATAAATGGAACTTATTCTGTAACTGCCAAAAGCCTTAGAACAGATGATGAAGGTTTTGTAAAAGGTAATATAACAGATAAAGGTTCTTTAAAAATGGAATATATAGACAAAGACGCTGAGATTCAAGAAGGAGATGAAATAGTTACTTCTCATCTTAGCGATATATATCCTGCCGGCATAACTATAGGTTATGTAACTAGTATAAGTCTTGATAAAAATAATAAGCTATCTAAAACTGCTATAATAAAGCCTACTGTAGATTTTAAACATTTAGAAAAAGTTATAGTTATAGATAAAAATAATTCTTAAGCCACTAACCTAAATATTGGTTGTGGCTTATCACTTTAATTCTAGGAGGAATAGTATTGCGTATTTTCACCTATGGTTTACTTGTAATATTAAATTTTATATTACAAACTACTCTATTTAATTACATAGAAATAATAGGTATAAAACCGAATACTGCCATAATACTTGTTGTTTCTTTTGCATTTTTACGTGGAGAGATAGATGGAGCAATTATAGGATTTTTATCCGGTATTTTAATAGATTCATTTTTTGGTTCTATGCTGGGTATAAATGCCTTTATTTATCTAATAATTGGTTTTTTATGTGGTAAAATATTTAATGAATTTTATAAAGAAAATATATTAATACCATTTTTTCTAACTTTATTTTTTGATATTATTTATGGGCTTTTATATTTCTTTTTTAATGCTTTTTTAAGAGGCTACCCTAATATATTACCTTTTTTAAAAACTATAATAATACCTGAAGCTATATATTCTGGAATACTTTCTATTATAATTTATCCTTTCTTGCTTATTATAGATAAAAAGTTAAGAAAGACTGATAGAAAAAGAAAGAATATATTTAGTCAATAATTTTGGAGGTGAAATATGAAATCTTTTCGATATAAAAAAATTAAAAATATTCGCCTTTTAATTATTTTTATAGGTATTTGTATTTTATTTTCTATATTAATAATAAAACTTTATTACCTACAAATAGTTCAAGGTGAGTTTTTAAAAAGCCAAGTTTTAGGTACCATTTCAAAGCCTATTAACCTTGATGCTCCTCGTGGTAGTATTTATGATAAATTCGGACGTCCTTTAGCTGTTAATGAATCTTCTTTTACTGTAAATATAGACCCTAGCGTATCTATCTCAAATATGAATGAAATAATATTAAAGGTAATAAATTTACTAGAAGAAAATGATGAACAGATTATAGATGAATTTCCTATATCTAAAGAAAAACCCTATACTTTTTTATTTAATGGTAGTCCTTCTTTAGAAAAGATTTGGAAACGAGATATGAATTTTGAAAAAAATTCTTTAAATTTACCCTTAGAAGAAATAAACGCAGAACAAGCTTTTTTTCTTTTAAGAGAAAAATTTGAAATTCCTAAAGATATGTCTGATGAAGATGCAAGAAAAATTTTAATGGTTAGAACAGAACTTTATAAAAAAAGATTTTCTAAATTTATTCCTTTAACTTTGGCTTATGATGTTAGCGAAAAAACAATATCTAAAATAGAAGAAAATCCAGATGAATTTATAGGTATTTATATAGATGTTGAAGGAAAACGAGTTTATCCTGCCGGGAATTCTTTTTCACATATTTTAGGTTATATAAGAACTATAAATCCAGAAGAATTAGAATACTATCAAAAAAATGGCTTTAAAGAATATACAAGTAATGATATAGTAGGAAAAGAAGGTATAGAAAAAGCTTTTGAAACTAGCTTAAATGGTATAGATGGAACTGCATATTATGAAGTTGATAATCTTGGCAGAAAAATAAAGAAAAATGAAGCACTATCTGTAGAGCCTATACCTGGAGATGATGTATTTTTAACTCTAGATGCTAATCTTAACCAAGTTGTATATAATGCTATAGAAACAACCCTAAGAGATGTTATAATAAATAGGTTAACTGGTAGAAATTCTGCTGGACCTAATTACTCTTCTAAAGATATCTTCTCATCTATGGTAAAAGCTGGAACTTTAGATATTAAAAAGATACTATCTTCTGAAAAAGATACTGCATCATACAAGCTAAGAGAATATATAGCTTCTAAAGATAAAACTGCTCTAGAAGATAACGAAAAAGCTAAGAAAGTTTTAGCAGAAGGCGTAAAAGATAATCTAGTATCTCAAAATTATATTATTTTAGCACTTTATGAACAAGGTGTTATTACAGACGATGAAAAATATATAAATAAAATAAGAGTTGGTAATATATCCCCTCTACAATTTTTAATAGATAAGCTAGAAACATTACAAATAACTCCACATATGACTGGGATGCTTCCTGCCCCAGCATCTGCTTCTGTTATTGTTACTGACATACAAAACGGTGATATTTTATCAAGTGTTTCTTATCCATCATTTGATAATAATAGATTTGTAAACAATTTTGATAATGAATACTATAATAAACTAAATAATGACCCTACTTCCCCTATGAATAATAGACCATTTACCGAACCTAGAGCTCCAGGGTCAACATTTAAAGCTATAACTGCAATTGCTGGATTAGAAACTGGGATTATAACTCCTTATACTACTATATATGATAAAGACGTATTTACAGAAGCTGGTAGACCTTATGCCCAATGTTGGGTACACGGTAGTCATGGTAATGTAGATGTTCAAAAATCACTAGAAGTATCTTGTAATTATTTTTATTATAGTATATCTAATAAAATGGGTATTAAGACTTTAAATAAATATATGGAAGAGTTTGGACTTAATGTCCGTTCTGGTGTTGAAATATATGAGCTTTATGATTCTTCATATTTACAAAAATATCCTTCTAAAATATCATCCCCAGAATATAAAAGATATGTAGAATTATCTAGAAATCCAGATGCTTCTGAAAGTGATTTATCTTGGAAACCTGGAGATACAATAAGAACTGCTATAGGTCAAGCCTATAATAACTATACAGCTGCCATACTAGTTAAATATACTGCAACTTTAGCAAATGGTGGTTATAGATATTCTTTGCATTTTTTAGATAAAATAACTAATAGTACTGGAAATATTATAGAAGAATATACACCAACCTTAGAACAAAAGATAAACATAAAACCAGAAAATTTAGAAGCAGTTCATAAAGGTATGTATAGGGTTACATCTGGCTCTCAAGGTACTCTAAGAAGAGATTTTAAAGATTTTCCTGTAAAAGTGGCCGCAAAATCTGGTACTGCACAAGAAAATAAAAGATTAAATAATCATAATGTTTATATAGGATTTGCACCTTACGATAATCCACAAATAGCTATAGCTATATTTATACCTTATGGTGATGATAGCTATTCTCCAGCACCAAAAATAACTAAAAAAATATTAGAAGAATATCTAGCTCTAAATAAAGATCCAGAAAAAAAATATACAAATAGTCTTACTAAATAATTTATTTGGGGGTGATTACTTTGAAAAAAAACCTTGTAATATTTAAAGGCATTCCAAATGGACTTTTAATAATATTAGATAATGAAGTTCCTTTTGAAGAAATAAAAACTAATCTATTAGAAAAAGTTAAGCAAAACAAAAAATTTTTTGATGGAGCAAATATTTCTATTACATTTAAAGGCAGAGAACTTAAAGAAGATGAAGAAATTTCTTTATTAAAAATAATATCAAAACAGTCTGGAATTGATATTTCTTTTGTAAATTTAAGCTCTGATGAAGAACTAGAACAAAAAAAACAAGACAATTATAAAGCTATAGAACCTACAGATTTTATAAAATTTCAAGATTATATTTTATCTGCTAATAACTCTATATCACAATTTTACAAAGGCTCTTTAAGAAGTGGTCAGCAAATAAATTTTTCTGGAAGCATAATCATTATAGGAGATGTTAATCCTGGAGCTAAAGTTATTGCTTCTGGTAACATAATCGTACTTGGTAAACTAAAAGGTGTAGCTCACGCTGGTTCTAATGGCGATAAAAACTGCTTTGTTGTTGCTCTTAAATTAGAACCTAGCCAAATTATTATAGGAGACTGCCTTGCATCTTTCCCTACAAATTTAGAAAGAGAATTATTACCAGAATATGCTTACGTTTTAGATAATAAAATTATTGTCGAATCATTAATTAAATAAGCTTGTATTAATTTGTTGCTATTTGCTAAAAAAAATTAGTGCAATTTTTATTAATTTTTGTTAATATATATATATAGCTAATTTCCCCTGCATTAAAAGGGGAAATTGCTAAAGATTTATGATTAAATCGCTCTTACATATATAAATATGGCTTTTAAGCCTAACCTAGAACGGTAAAAGTTTTACATAGGAGGAATTTTGATGAGTGAAGTTATAGTTATTACATCTGGAAAAGGTGGTGTTGGTAAAACAACTACATCTGCAAACTTAGGTACTGGTCTTGCTCTTGCTGGCAAAAAAGTAGCTATGATAGATGCCGATATCGGACTTAGAAATCTAGACGTTATAATGGGGCTTGAAAATAGGATAGTATATGATCTTATAGACGTTGTAGAAGGTAATTGCCGTCTTAAACAAGCTCTTATAAAAGATAAGAGATACGATAATCTTTATCTTCTCCCAGCTGCTCAAACTAGAGACAAAGATGCTGTTAGTCCAGAACAGATGCAAAAACTTTGTGATAATCTTAGAGAAGATTTTGATTATATAATAATAGATTGTCCTGCTGGTATAGAGCAAGGGTTTAAAAATGCAATAGCTGGTGCTGATAAAGCCATAGTTGTTACAACTCCAGAAGTGTCTGCTGTTCGAGATGCTGATAGAATTATAGGTCTTTTAGAAGCTCATGAACTAAACGACCCTCTTCTCATATTAAATCGTATAAGAGTAGATATGGTAAAAAAAGGAGATATGATGGCTATGGAAGATGTAACAGAAATATTAGCTATAGATATTCTTGGTATAGTTCCAGATGATGAAAGCATAGTTGTTTCTGCTAATAAAGGAGAACCTGCCGTTACTGATAATTCTTCTAAAGCAGGACAAGCTTATCGAAATATCTCCAAAAGAATAATGGGTGAAGAAGTACCTCTTATGGAGCTATCTTCAAATCCAACTTTTCTTGATAAATTTAAAAGCTTGTTTAATAAAAAAGCTCAATAAATTTGTTTTCATTAGGGAGGGATTGTTGTGATAGATATATTTAATAATATATTTACAAAAAAAGCTCCATCTAAAGATGTAGCTAAAGATAGACTAAAACTTGTTCTAATCCACGATAGAGCAAATTGTTCAACACAAGTTCTTGAAATGTTAAAAACAGATATTATTCGTGTTATATCAAATTATATGGAAATAGACGAAGACGAACTGGATATTCAAATAACTAAAACTGAAACTGAAGATAACGAAAACTCTTTGCCTATGCTTTATGCAAATATTCCTATAAAAAGTATGCATAAAAATCAAGGATAATAATTTATTTTTAAAAAGCGGAGCCACCTCTGCTTTTTTGGAGTAAGTTTTTTAATTTAAACAATTCCCTCTTATAGAAAACCTTCTTAGAAAGGACTTTTATATGTTAAAGAAAAAACTTGGCAATTTTGACTACTTACTTGTTTTTATGGTTTTTTGTATGGCTATAATAGGTATTATAACTATAGGTAGTGCTAACAGAATAAACACATTAGATATAGGTTTTAATAAAGAATTTTTATCTTCTGAATTTATGAATCAAATAATATGGTTTTTAATCGGTATTGTAGTTATGTTTTTTGCAGCGTTTATAGACTATAGATATATAGCAAGATTTTATATACCTATATATATTTTTAATATTATCTTATTATTACTTGTTTTATCCCCTATAGGTAAATCTATAAATGGAGTTAAACGCTGGATATTTGGACTACAACCTTCAGAATTTTCAAAAATATTTTTAATAATATTTATTGCTGTTTTTATAGATAAACACAAAGAAGATATAAATGAGCTTAAAAATTTATTTATTTTATTTTTACTTGTAATTATTCCAGTAGTTTTAATACAAGCTCAACCCTCTTTATCTGCCTCATTAGTAATATTAGCTATACTAATATTTCAAATATTTGCTGGAAATTTAGACTCTAAATATATAAAAACAATTTTAATAATTTTACTTCCTATAGTTATCTTAGTTTCTATAGATATACTAACTGATAAATATTTTTTCCTCGGTAAAATATTAAAAGAATACCAAATAGATAGAATACGTTCTATAGTTTCTTTTGATTTAACAACTACTGATAGCTCATTATATCAAACTAAAAACTCTGCTTGGGCCATAGGCTCTGGACAACTTACCGGGAAAGGTCTATTTAATGGTAGTATGAATCAATTAAACTATATACCTTATTCTCATAATGATTTTATTTTTGCTGTTTGGGGAGAAGAATTTGGATTTATAGGTTGTTGTACTATAATTTTACTATCTCTTGGCATTATAGCTAAATGTCTTCTTATAGCAAATAAAGCTATTGATACTCTTGGTATGCTAATTGTTGTTGGCGTTGTTGGAATGCTTAGTTTTCAAATATTTGTAAATATTGGAGTTGCTTCTAGTTTACTTCCCAATACTGGTATGCCCTTTCCTTTTTTAAGTGCTGGTGGTAGCTCAATGCTTATAAATATGGCCTCTATAGGACTTGTTATAAATGTTGGTATGAGAAAACCTAAAAATCTATTTGAAATATAAAGTGAGGTGATAATTATGAATATTGCTCTAGTTGCTCATAATAATAAAAAAATACTTATGGAAAATCTATGTATAGCCTATAGACATATATTAAATAAACATACTCTATTTGCTACTGGCTCTACCGGTACATTAATAGAAGAAACTGCAAACCTTACAATAAATAAATATTTGGCAGGACATTTAGGAGGAGAACAACAGCTCGGTTCTCAAATAATAAATAATGATATAGACTTAGTTATTTTCTTAAGAGATGCTGAAAATTCAAAAGATTATGAATCTGACATAAATAGCATAATGCGTCTTTGTGATGCACATAACATACCTTTAGCTAGCAATCTTGCAACGGCAGAAGCTCTGCTCCTTGCTCTTGATAGAGGTGATTTAGATTGGAGAGAAATTATGAAACAATAATTTTGATATCTTTTTATTATATTTTTATAAATATTATTAGCTTTACCTTATTTTTTTTAGACAAACAAAAAGCAATAAAAAATCAGTGGCGTATAAGCGAAAATACTTTGTTTACTTTTTTCGCTTTAGGCGGGACTGTTGGTGGATTTTTCAGTATGAAATTTTTTCATCATAAGACAAAAAAACCTAAGTTTTATATAATAGGTCTTATATTTTTCTTTTTACATATGTTTTTTATACTTGCTATAGCAAATAAAAAGGCTTAGATTTCTCTAAAGCCTTTTTTATCATTTCATTAAAGTAATTCTTTATTTTTCAATTTAAAATTTATAATCAAATTCACATTTTCAATTCTAATCTAATAAAAAATTAATAGAATATTCTATTTTTGAATACAAAGAATTCAAAAAATTACTTTTATAAATCTTCAAAAATTGTAGGTAATTTTTCTTTAAGCTCTTTAAGTATCATATCTGATATTTCTCTTATTTGTGGGTGAGCAGCTTTATCTGTTCTTAACTTAAGAAAATGTCTCCAAGCTCTAAGATTCATAGTAACTACTATTTCTGTTTTTAAAGAATTCGGAAGTATCGCTCTTGCTTCTTCTGGTTTTGCTCCATTATCTATGAGCATATTATAGTTTTTTTCTATCTGCTCCATAGTATCAAGCCATATTTGCTTATTTTTTTTATCTTGTTCACTATCAGAATTAAAAAAGCAAGGTTCTATAAAAGTAAGCTCATTTCCAAATTTATCATTACAATAGTTACAATATCTAGTGCTTTCTTGAGAATAACTAGCTATTCTATGTCTTACTATCTCATGACTAACTCCCCTATCGCATATTATCCTAATTGTTATTTTTTCGTGTTCTATTACTGATTCATGTCCTCTAGATATAATATTTTTCACAAATCTTTTAGCACTATCTGTACTTATAAGATGTTCGCTTTTATAGCAAGTTCTACCAGCTCTTTCTATAGCTTGTAAAACCTTATCTTCATTTAATTCTTGTTCTATAACTATACTTGGTTTTATTATATTCATCTTTTTCCTCCGTTTCTATAAAGGTTGTCTTCCTTGTAAGGCTCTAGATAATGTTACATCATCTACATACTCTAAATCTCCACCAACAGGAACACCATGAGCTATCCTAGATACTTTTATCCCCAAAGGTTTTATAAGCCTCGCTATATAAAGAGCAGTAGCCTCCCCTTCTATCTTAGGATTTGTGGCTATTATTACTTCTTTTACTTTATCATCTTTTAGCCTATTTAAAAGTTCTTTTATTTTTATATCTTGAGCTGTTATATCTTGCATAGGCGATATAGCACCATGTAATATATGATAAAGTCCTTTATATTCCTTAGTTTTTTCATAAGCCACCATATCCTTAGGTTCTTCTACTACCATTATAAGCGAGTCGTCCCTTTTAGGATTGGAACATATAATACAACTATCACTATCTGTTATATTACAACATATAGGACAATACTTTATATTTTCTCTAGCATCTATAATACTATTTGCTAAAGATAATGCATTTTCTTTAGGCATATTTATAATGTAAAAAGCAAGCCTCTGTGCAGACTTGCCTCCAATAGTTGGTAATTTTGTTAGCTCTTCTATAAGCTTAGATACCTTATTGCCATAATAATTCACTAGAAAAGCCCCCCTGGTATATTCATACCACCAGTAAATCTACTCATTTGACTAGATGCAGATTCTTCTACTTGTCTTATAGCTTCATTAACAGCTGTTAATATTAAATCTTGTAACATTTCTACATCATCCGGATCCACAACATCTTTATCTATTTCTATTTCTTTTACTTCTTTTTTACCTGTTATAACAACTCTAACAGCTCCACCGCCGCTAGTTGTTTCAAATTCTTTAGCTTCAAGCTCTTGTTGCATCTCTTCCATCTGCTTTTGCATCTTTTGAGCTTGTTTCATAAGATTATTCATATTCATTCCGCCAGGAAAACCTCCGCCAAATCCACCTCTTGCCATAATATATTCCTCCTTAAAATTTAATCATCTATAATTTTAACTTATTTTAAAAATTAAATCAACTCTATTTTTATATTAATTAATATCAAGTATATCTTCTGGGAAAAAATTAGCCATTTCTTCAACAGACATATTATTTCCATAAGGTTGTTTAGTAAGCGCTTTATATTCTCTTTCATATTCATCTATACTAATAACCTTAATATTATAATCTTTATTAAAAACTTCAAATAAAGCTTGCTTTAAATCTTCTAATATCTTTTTAGCACTCTCTATAAACACCGGCTTACATACTATATATAATGACTTATTTTCTAAACTCCTAGGCTCACACATATCTAAAATATTTCTCTCAAATTCTTTAAATCTGCTTTTTACTATTTTAAAATTATCTATAGCTTCTTTTATATCCTTATCAATAGCAAGCTCTCTTGGTTTTTCTTCTTTAGGCTTTTCTTCTTCTTTTTCAATATAAACTGTTTTAACACTATTTTCTATATTTTTTTCTAAAAGTTTTATTTTTCTTTTTATATCTGTAAAATCTTCTTCTTTAACACAACAACAAAGCTTAAGAACTCCAGCCTCAAGAACTATCCTTTCATCAGATGAATATCTTAAACTATTTTGTATTTTTGAAAATTCGTCTATAAGTTTTGTAAGATAATCTATTTCTATATCTTTAGCTTGATTTTTATATTCTTGAAACTTTTCATAAGTCATATCTAAAGTATTATTATCTGATAGCTTAGCTATAATAAGATTTCTTATATGAGCTATCATATCTGTTACAAATTGTGATATATCCCTTCCATTATATACAATATCATCTATTATATCTATAATTTCTATAGAATTAAAATTTATAATAGCATCTGTAAACTCAAAAAATATCTCATCATCTACTGCCCCTAAAAGCTCTAATACTTTATCTAAAGTTATTGTTTCTTGATAATAAAACGAAATACATTGTTCTAACAAAGAAAGAGCATCTCTCATAGCTCCATCAGAGCTCTTAGCTATATAATATATAGCATCTTCTTCTATATCAACATTTTCTTCTTCCATATATAGATTAAGAGTATTAACCATATCTCTATTACTAATTCTTTTAAAATCAAACCTTTGACATCTAGAAAGTATAGTAACAGGTATTTTATGTGGGTCAGTAGTAGCTAAAATAAATATAACATAAGATGGCGGCTCTTCTAAAGTTTTTAAAAGTGCATTAAAAGCTCCTATAGACAACATATGTACTTCATCTATTATATATATCTTATATTTACCTTTTGATGGTGGATATTTTATTTCTTCTTTTAATTCTCTTATGTCATCTACACTATTATTACTAGCTGCATCTATTTCTATAATATTTAAGCTTCTATTTTCATCAAAAGCAACACACATTTCACATTGTCCACAAGGCGATGAATCTATAGGATTTTCACAGTTTAAAGCCTTCGCAAAAATCTTAGCAGTAGAAGTTTTTCCTGTACCTCTTGTTCCACAAAATAAATAACTGTGTCCTATCCTATTTGTTGCTATTTCATTTCTAAGAGTTTTAACTATATGTTCTTGTCCTATAACGCTTTGAAAATTTTTTGGTCTTTTCTTTCTATATAAAGCTATATAACTCAAACTATCACCTCTTTAAACATATTTTGCTATGCTAAGCACTATCCTATCCTTTTTTGTTTTTCCACATATTCCTAAAACTTTTATACGCCCTACTCCTCTTAGTGTGATTATATCTCCATCTTTTACATTCTTAGCACCATTTGTTTGAATATTAAAATTTACAAAGGCTTTTTCTGCTTTTATATAATCTAGTATTTTTCCCCTTGCCATATTAAACGCTCCAGATAATACAGCATCTAGTCTAAGAGAAGATATTATTATATTTTTTTCTTCTAATTTTTGTTTTGGCATATCATATTCTTTTATATTTACTATTTTATTTTTAACTTTAGTAGAAGATACCCTATCTAAGTTTACACTAACATATTCTGATATATCACTAGATAAAAAACATAATGCTTTATTATCTTTTAATATTATATCTCCAACTTTAACTCTATCTATACCAAGTCCTAAAATAGACCCTAGAAAATCTCTATGAGAAAGCTCTCTGCTATATTTAGAATTATATTCTATTTCCAGAAGATTTATAGGGAATTCTTGCTTATCTTCTTCTAAATAATCCGGAAAAAATCCTATAATTGCTCTTTCTGCATCTTCATACCCACCATAAATTTTAATATTACATTCCATATAATCTGCTTTAATAATAGATATAAAATTTATACATTTTTGCATAGGTAAAAACTCACTAAAACTTGGAATATAATATCTCTCACAATTTATCTTTTTATCTAATATTTTAGAAAACATTATTTTATCATCTTTACTTATTAACTTATCTATATTAGCCATATATATCCTTTCTATGAAATGCCAAAAATAACTCTAGTAAAACTAGAGCCATTTTTTATAAATATGTAATTTTAAAACAATACACTATACAAAATCATCTGTATCATTTGTAACAATAGAAGTAAAATAATCGGTGAAAAATCTAACATCATACCAGAGCCTAAAGGTGATTTATTAAGAAGGTTTCTTATAGGTTGTAAAAAAGGCTCTGATACTCCATACACAATCCTAACTATAGTATTATCCCTATTTATAGGAATCCAAGATAGTAAAACCCTTATTAATATAATAAAATCTATTATCCTTATAAACATTTCAAATGATTTATAAATTAAAAAATTCATATTATCGCCTTCCTTAAATTATCTCCACATAGAATTGGGAATTTTTATACCGCTTTCTTGAAGCTTGTCTTTAAGTTCCCCAGACATTTCCACGTTTACTGGAGCTATAATCATTATTTTATCTGATATAAGCTGTATATTTCCTTCTAAAGCATAACTTGCTCCACACAAAAAGTCACTAATTCTTTGAGATATTTCATATTCAACGTCTTCTAAATTAACAACAACTATATTTCTATCTTTTATTTGCAAAACTACATCTGCTGCATCTTCTAGGTTTTCAGGGTTAAACATACAAACTCCCATTTGTACATTTGTATTTATATTTACTATGTTGGAACTTGGTCGCCTTGATGAATATCTATTTATAGAAGTTATATTGCTAGTAGCTGGTGGCCTTATAGGTTCTTCATCATACTCCTCTATATCTTCATATTCTTCTTCATAATCATCATCATAATCATCTCCGAAAAATATATTCTTCATTTTATCCATTATACTCATAGTGTTTCCTCCAAATCATTTTTTCTTACCCCAAATATACCTGTTCCTATTCTAATCATATTTGAACCTTCTTGAATTGCTATTTCATAATCGTTAGTCATTCCCATTGATAAATACTTCATATCTATATTATGTGTGTTTTTATGCCCTATGTCAACAAATAAATTTCTCATTTTTCTAAAATATTTTGCGTTTTCTTGTGGTTTTTCAACAAATGGTGCTATACACATAAGCCCCTCTAATACTACATTTTTACATTATTTTACAATGCCTATCATATCGTTAAGTTCCTCAGGCATTAATCCACACTTAGAGGCTTCTTTAGCTATATTTAGCTCTAAAAATATAGGTATTCTTCTTTCTATTACTCCAGCTCTTTTATCTATTTCTCTTAATAATCTTTCACTATTTACAGATTGTATAATATCTACTTTATCTATTATATGTTTTACCTTATTTGTTTGAAGATTTCCTATAAAATGCCAAGATGCATCTTCTATTTCATTATATTTTGATAAAAGTTCTTTTGTCTTATTTTCTCCAAAACTTGAAATACCTAAACTTTTTAAAATATTAATCTCACAAACTCCTACATTTTTTGTAACTCCAATAATATTTATATCTTTAGGGTTTTTATTTGCCTTAATACAAGCTCTTTCTATATTTTCATTTATAATTTTTATATTTTCACTTATTAGTTTTTTCATCTTTTATATTTCCTTCTTGTTTTATAGCTGAAATATCTGAAGCATATCTGTCATAAAGTTTTATATTTGTATTTTTTGCTGGGTCTATAATTATAAACTGACCATCTTCTACACTTTCTTCAGTATTTATATTTTTAAAAGTATATATACCAGAATTTACAACATATATACCCCTTTGAGTAAATATATCATTTAGTTTAATTTCTTTTTTATCCTTAGGATTTATTATAGTATCTCCAATATCTATAACTCCTTTTGTTATAGCTACATACTGATATTCTAAAGTTTCATCTTCTCCAGATATTTTTACCGGAACTGTTATAGTATTTCCCTGGGCATCTTTTTTCAACAAATTACCATCTTTTATATAGCTAGTAGGAACTTTTAAAAGCTCTTCTTCAGCAACACCAGAAAGTTTTAATTTAAACCCTTCTTTAGGTTTTGATAACTCAAATGTTATAGTTCTTTTGTCTATAAAATCTATCATATTTACATTACTTCTCATAAGGACATATTTATCTTTATCTACATCAGATATACTTTCTATAGTAACTTCTATAGGTTTTAACTCTCCATTATCATTTATGTATATTTTTCTTATATCTCCTTTACTCCATTTAGATATATAGTTAGCTTTTATATAACAAGCTATATAAAAATTATTATCTCTTACTATTTTAAAAGCTGGCTCTCCTTGAACTACACTAGTTTTAAATTGTAATTCCTTATCAGATAATCCTAAAATTTGTTCTTTTGTTAGTTTATCTTTATTTTTTAAAGAATATGTATCTTCAAAACCATCTACATAATAAGATAATATGCCAGAATCATTAGATATTATAGTTTGAACATTTTGATTTATCTTTTGCTCTTTATCTGCCTTCTGATTTGATAACTCCTCAACACTACCATTACTCTCAGATAAAAGCATTTGATTTCTAACTGTTATCTTTTTATTTACTGAATCTTTTATAGAATATATTTTATCTATGTTATATGTAGATAAATCTGGTATAGATAAATCTAAAGTTTTCTTTATTTGAGAATCCATCTTTTTTACATCTTCATAAAATAAAGAAAGCTCATTTCTTTGCTCCTGAATTTGTAATATTTTTTCATTTATAGCATTTAAATCTTGTTCTGTTTGCTCTATAGCTTTTGAATCTTTTACCGTAGCTATAACTTCCCCTTTTCTAACTTTTTCATTTTCTGGAATGTTAAAAGTAAGAAGTCCATTTCGGTTTGCCTTATATACAACCTCATCCCTTATAATAGCTCCTTTAACTTGCATAGTCTTTTCTATAGAACCATATTCTATAGTTTCATAGTTTATAGGTTTTTTATTAAGACTTTTAAATATCGACACACTAAAATAAGATATTATAACTATAAATACTCCAAAAGTAAAAATCTTTGTAAGTATATTTAAATTTCTATTTCTTACTTTTCTCTTTTTACTAGATTTCTTATTTTGATTGTATCTTTCATTATATCTTTCTCTTGAATTATTATTTAATTTAGCTTGATGCTGTTTTGGAGCAGATGACTTAGGATAATTTGATTTATTTTTTTGATTTTTATTTCTTGTGTTTGTATTTTTTATATTTGATTGCTTTTTACTAGATTTTTTATTTTGTTTAGAAGTTTTTTTAGAACTTGTATTTTTTCTTTTTCTATTATCCATAATTCACCTCCTTATATTTTATATCATTAGCATTATTTTTTCTATATTTAAATTTTACCATATTAATTTTAGTAATATAAATAAAAAAAATTTATATAAATATATAAAAATCAAAAAGTAGTGATAAAATGAAATATTTAAAAAATTTAAGTTATTATATTATACCACTACTAGTGGCTTTTTTCAACATATTAATAATAATAGTACCCGAAGTTGTTATATCTTCTGCACAATCTGGTCTATTGTTATGGTTTAATAAAATTCTTCCATCTATATTTCCATTCTTAATAGGAACAAATTTACTCATAAACCTTGGATTTATAGACTTTTTAGGAAGTTTACTAAACCCTATTATGAAAAAACTATTTAATGTATCTGGTTGTGGTGCTTTTCCACTTATACTTGGTATGCTTTCTGGCTATCCAGTTGGAGCAAAAATAACGTCTAGCTTAAGAGAAAATGGTAAAATTGATAAAATAGAAGCTCAAAGACTCCTTAGCTTTACAAATAATTCTGGTCCTTTATTTATAATAGGAGCAATTGGTATAGGAATGTTTAAAAATGTATACATAGGTTATGCTATGCTTTTTATACATTATATATCTGCAATAACCGTTGGTATATTGTTTAGATTTTATAAAAAAACAAATCAAATATATTCAACAGAAAAAATATGTATAAAAACAGCTTTTACAAAACTAAAACTTGCTAGACTAAAAAACAATAAATCTTTTGGACAAATACTAGGAGATAGTGTAAAATCTAGCTTAGAAACTATAGCTATAGTTGGAGGATTTGTTATCTTATTTTCTGTAATAGCAGAACTTTTTAAAGTGTCTGGCATATTTGAAACTATAGGTGAAAAAATTTTACCAAAAGGTTTAGAAGAATATAGTAATGGAATATTTATGGGAATAATAGAGATAACAAATGGTATAAATCTACTCTCTTTGGCTCCTTCTGTAATTTCAGTTATTTTAGCTTGTGGTATAATTTCTTTTTCTGGACTTTCTATCTTAGCTCAAACAGTATCTATGATATCAAGTAGCGATTTAAACATAAATATATATTTTTTATCAAAAGTATTACATAGCATAATATCGGTTGTTTATGCAATAATTTTAAGCCCTATATTACAATATTTATTAAATAAACCTACTACTCCTGTATTTAATAACTTTGAAATAGTATATTTTAAATCTTCTCTTATGGGCTTTTTTATAGGAATTTTTATAATAATTTTTATGGCTTTTCTTACATTATCTAAGATGAACTTAAAAAGTAGACGCTTTTGACAAAAATATAAATTTTTTATATAATTAAGATAAAAATATTAAAGGTGAACATATGATAAAAATAACTATTGATAATACAAATGAAAATCAACGTCTTGATAAATATTTACAAAAATATCTAAATAAAGCGCCTAAATCATTCATCTATAAAATGCTTAGAAAGAAAAATATTAAGCTAAACGATAAAAAAGCAAATGGAAATGAAATTTTAGCTTTTGGAGATAATATAAATATATATCTATCAGATGAAACTATAAAAAATTTTAAAGAAGAAAAAGAAATAATAAAAACAAAACAAAATTTTAAAATAATATTTGAAGATAAAAATATTATTATTTGCTACAAACCTATAGGACTAGTATCACAGCCTGATGCAAATAACAAAACCTCTTCTTTAAATGATGAACTTATATACTATCTTTATAAAACAGATAAATATAAAAAAGATGCCGATTTTACCCCTTCTATATGCAATAGGTTAGATAGAAACACTAGTGGAATTGTTGTTTTTGGAAAAAATTTAAAATCTCTACAAGCTCTAAATTTAGCTTTTAAAACAAAAACTATAGATAAATATTATCTTACAGCAGTTGAAGGAAAAATAGATAAAAATGGAATAATAAAGTTATATCATAAAAAAGAAAAAGATAAAGTACAAATTTATGATAGCTTTATAGAAGGTAGCAAAGAAATAATTACTGAATATACTCCCTTAAAAACAAAAGAGAATAAAACATTACTGAAAATAAAACTCATCACTGGGAAAACACACCAGATAAGAGCTAGCTTTGAACATATAGGATTTTCTATAATTGGTGATAGAAAATATAATAAAAATAATGACAATATATTTGGGCTTAAGGGACAGTTTTTACATTGCTATAAGCTAGAATTTGTTTCTATACAAGAGCCTTTATCTTATTTAAATGGACAAAAATTTTTATGCTCTTATATGGATAAAAGTTTTAAAAATGTACTAAAATTTTTTGATTATAAAATGGGTGAATAATATGAAAAATATTGAAATATACACAGACGGAGCTTGCTCTGGAAATCCTGGGGCTGGTGGATATGGTGTTGTTCTTTTATATAATGGAAATAGAAAAGAACTAAGCCAAGGATATAAACTAACAACCAATAATCGTATGGAAACTTTAGCCGTTATAGTAGGACTAAAGGCATTAAAAGAACCTTGTAATGTAACTTTATATAGCGATTCTAAATATGTAGTAGATGCCATAAACAAAGGTTGGGTTTATAAATGGAAAGAAAATAACTGGAAGAGAAATAAAAAAGAACAAGCCTCAAATATAGACTTATGGGAAGAGCTACTTCCTCTTCTTGAAATTCATAATGTAACTTTTATATGGGTTAAAGGACACGCAAATAATATAGAAAACGAAAGATGCGACTTTTTAGCAAGAGAAAGTCTAAAAAAACCCTTGTTAGATGATAAAAATTATTAATTAATATAATTTTAACTTGTGTTATATATACTAATTTGCTATACTATATCTATATTTTAGTTGATTAAAATTTAGAAAGGATATATTATGTGTTTAGATTTTAAACCTATATCTAGCGAAGATATAGAAACAATATCTTATTATTTTACGCTTAGAAATAACAAAACTTGTGATAGTGTATTTTTAGATGTCTTTTTATGGAAAGACTTTTATAATGTTAAATTTGCTATTTGGGAAAACAAGGCTCTTTTTCTTACAATGTTTATAGATGGTAAGGATTATTGTTCTTTACCTATGTGCAAAGAGGAAGATATAAAAGAAGCATTTGATACACTTTTAAAATATTTTAATAAAGAACTCGGTAAAAAGCTAGAAGTATATCTAGGAGACGAAGAAGGTGTTATAGCTCTTGAGCTTGATAAAAATCTTTTCCTAGTAGAAGAAGTAGAAGATGCAAAAGACTATCTGTATTATGCAGAAGCCTTAAAAACTCTCTCTGGCAAAAAACTAAGAAAAAAGAAAAATCATATAAATGCATTTTTAAGAGAAAATGAGGGTAGATTTTGTTACAAACCCCTTTGTTGTCAGTATACAAATGATATTTTGGAATTTTTAAAAACTTGGAGAGATAAAAAAATAGATGCCGAAGAGCATTTAGACGGAGAAATAAATGGAATTTCTGATATATTAAAAAATTGTGAAAAACTAAAAATTACTATGGCCGGTATATTTATTGATAATAAACTAGAAGCTTTTTCTATAGGTAGCTACAACGAGAGAGAGAAAATGGCTATTATCCATATAGAAAAGGCAAATCCTGATATAAGAGGATTATACCCTTATATAAACCAACAATTTATAATAAATGCTTTCCCTGATGCTTACTTAGTAAATAGAGAAGATGACTTAGGGCTAGAAGGACTTAGAAAAGCTAAACTTTCTTATGAACCTATGGGATATGCTAGAAAATATAGAATAACTCAATTATAAATACACGATAAGAGAAGGTGATTTTATGGTAAAATACCTCACAAATAAAGAAAAGCTACAAACTAGACCTATATGGGAAAAAATCTTCCTAGAAGATACAGAAAAACTACTAGATTATTATTATTCCCTAAAAACTTTGGATAACGAAATATTAGCAAAAATTATAGATAATAAAATAGTATCTATGCTACATCTTAATCCTTATAAAATAGTTATAAATAATAATGTATATAATAGCTATTATGTAGTAGCAGTAGCTACATTAGAAGAATATAGAAAAAAAGGTTATATGGCAGAACTTATAAAGTCTAGCTTAAACTATTGCTACAACCTTTCTATGCCCTTTATTTTTTTAAGACCTGCAAAGGAAGAAATTTATCTCCCTTTTGGCTTTAGATATATATATAATCATAATACCTTAGATTTTGATATTACAAAATTTAAAACTGAAAATATAGATAAAAACGACTATAAATTTTTAGCAGATTTTACTACTAACTATTTAAAAAATAAATATAATGTTTTTTGTCTTAGAGATGAGCATTATATGGAAATATTGCACCAAGAAGTAAAGTCAGAAAATGGAGATATATTAAAAGTTTATGATAATGAAAATTTTATAGGTTATTATGTATATTGGGGGACTAGTGAAAAGATAATAAGAGAAGTATTTTTAAAAAATATCTGTTTAGATATAAAAGAAACTAAACCTCTTGTTATGGCTAGAATTATAGATATAAATAATTTCTTTAAAAATTTCTCTTTAAGAGAAGATAATGAAGATATAGTTTTATATTTAAAAATAACAGATAACATAATAGAGCAAAATAATGGATTATATAAACTTACAATATCCAAAAATAAATCTTATATAGAAAAAGCTACAAATGCTGATAAAATCTTTAATATAGATATAAGCGATTTAGCTAGTTTATTTTTTGGTTATAAAGATATAAAAGAATTTACAGAAGATGAAGATATAATAAATAAGTTTTATAAAATAGCTCTTCTTGATAGAGTTTTTATAGATGAAGAAATTTAATTTGCCCTTACCTTTTTAGGTAATGGCTTTTTATAAATACAAAATAATATAGATAAATTAGGTGATTTATGAAAAATATTAGTAACTTTACACATTTACATGTACATACAGAATATAGCCTACTTGATGGCTCTTCTAAAATCAAATTACTTGTGCAAGAAGCAAAAGACCTTGGTATGACCTCTCTTGCTATAACAGACCACGGGGTTATGTATGGAGCTATAGACTTTTATAAAGAGGCTAAAAAAGTTGGTATAAAGCCTATAATAGGCTGTGAAGTATATATAGCCTCTGGTTCACGCTTTGATAAAACTTATTCTAAAGAAAATACATATTACCATCTTGTACTCCTTGCCGAAAATAATGAAGGATACCAAAACCTTATAAAACTTGTATCTCTTGGATTTACCGAAGGTTTTTACTATAAACCTAGGATAGATATGGAAATATTAGAAAAATATAGCAAAGGACTTATCTGTCTTAGCGCTTGTATGGGCGGTGCTGTTGCTAGAAATATCCTAAATGGATGCTATGATAAGGCAAAAGATTTTGCTCTTTCCTATAACAGAATATTTGGACAAGGTAATTTCTATCTAGAGCTACAAAATCACGGCTTAGAAAGACAAGTAGAAGTAAACAAAGCTCTTATAAAACTTAGCAAAGAAACAAATATCCCCCTTGTCTGTACAAATGATATACACTATATAAAACAAGAAGATGCAGAAGCACACGATATACTTTTATGTATACAAACTGGTAAAACAATATATGAAGAAAATCGTATGAGATACGAAGGTGGACAGTATTATCTAAAATCTGCCGATGAAATGCTAAGTCTTTTTCCAGATTGTATAGAAGCTTTAGAAAATACTAATCATATAGCAAATCGTTGTAATGTATCTTTTGAATTTAATAAATATAAACTTCCTAAATTTTCAGTTCCTGATAATAAAGATGCTTTTTCCTATCTAAAAGAGCTATGCTTAAAAGGATTAGAAGAAAGATTTAAAAATATTGATGATAACTTAAAAAATCGTCTTAACTATGAGCTAGAAACGATAAAACAAATGGGCTTTGTAGACTATTTTTTAATAGTATGGGACTTTATAAAATATGCTAAAGACAATAACATAATAGTAGGTCCTGGGCGTGGCTCTGCCGCTGGTAGCATTGTTTCTTATTGTCTTAGGATAACAGATATAAACCCTATAGAATATAACTTAATCTTTGAAAGATTTTTAAATCCAGAAAGAATAAGTATGCCAGATATAGATATAGATTTTTGTTATGAAAGAAGACAAGAAGTAATAAACTATGTTATAGAAAAATATGGTACAGAATATGTATCACAAATTATAACATTTGGAACTATGGCGGCAAGAAATGCTATAAGAGATGTAGGACGTGCTCTTGATATACCTTATGCCGACGTAGATAGAATAGCAAAAATGATACCTATGGAGCTAAAAATTACTATATCTAAAGCTCTTATACAAAATCCAGAACTAAAAAAAGAATATGAAACAAATAATACTATAAGACATCTTATAGATATGTCTTTAAAACTTGAAGGACTTCCAAGGCACGCTTCTACGCATGCTGCCGGTGTTGTTATATGTGATAAACCAGTTATGGAATATGTACCCCTAAATACTAATGATGGTGTAATAACTACTCAATATCCTATGATAACTCTTGAGGAACTTGGTCTTCTTAAAATGGATTTTTTAGGCCTTAGAACTCTAACCGTAATAAAAAATGCACTAAATGAAATAAATAGAATACATAATTTAAATTTATCAGAAGATAATATAGATTGTAATGATAAAAAAATATATGAGCTTATATCTAGCGGCAATACTGAAGGCGTATTTCAGCTAGAAAGTCCTGGTATGAAACAATTTATGAAAGATTTAAAGCCAGAATCTATAGAGGATATAATAGCTGGAGTTTCTCTTTATAGACCAGGACCTATGGATTTTATACCAAAATACGTACTAGGTAAAAATACTAAAGGTGATATAAAATATACCCACCCTTCTCTAGAACCTATTCTAAAACCTACCTATGGTTGTATTGTATATCAAGAACAAGTTATGCAAATAGTACAAGAACTTGCTGGATATTCTCTTGGTAGAAGTGACTTATTAAGACGTGCTATGGGTAAGAAAAAGACAGAAGAAATGGAACGAGAAAGAAAAAACTTTATCTATGGGATAGAAGGAGAAGTAGACGGTTGTATAAAACGTGGAATAGATAAAGATATCGCTAATGAGATATTTGACGAAATGCAAGATTTTGCAAAATATGCCTTTAATAAATCTCACGCTGCTGCATATGCTGTAATAGCTGTTCAAACTGCTTGGTTAAAAGCTTATTATCCTGTAGAATTTATGTCTGCTCTTTTAACTAGTGTATCTGATAATTCTAGCAAAATAGCCGAATATATAGCAGATTTAAAAAGAATGAATATAAAACTTTTGCCACCTAATATAAACGAGGGATTTGACGGCTTTAGCGTTTCTAATGGACAAATAATGTTTAGTTTATCTGCTATAAAAAATGTTGGTAAAAATGTAGTTAAAGCTATAGTAAAAGAAAGACTGGAAAATGGTAAATTTATATCTCTTAGAGATTTTATAAAAAGACTAGATAATAACATAAATTCAAAGGCATTAGAATCTATGATAAAAGCTGGGGCTTTAGATTGTTTAGGAGGCAATCGCTCTCAATATCTTAGTATATTTAAAAAATATTATGAAGGTATAAATAAAACTAAAAAACAAACTATATCTGGACAACTTGATATATTCTCAAGCTTTAATAAATCTAAAGAACCTATAGAATATGATTCACTACCTAATATAGAAGAAATGCCAAAAAAAGAAATGTTAGCCTTAGAAAAAGAAATGCTAGGGATATATATTTCTGGACATCCTCTAGAAGAATATAGCCAAAATCTAAAAAAATTTATAAGCAATACAACTTTAGATTTTTTGTCTAAAGATGAAGATTTTCAAAATCATAAAATAAAAGATAAGCAAAAAGTTACACTAGGCGGTATGATAACAAATCTAAATATAACTTATACAAAAACTAATAAGCAAATGGCATTTTTTACTTTAGAAGACGAATATAATACTATAGAAATTATTTGTTTTCCTGAAGTTTTTGCAAAATATTCTAGATTTTTAAAAGAAGATGAAGTAATTTTAGTAAGTGGACATGCTAGTATATCAGAAGACCAAGAACCAAAAATTATATGCTATGATATAAAACCATATGATAGCCTAAAAGATATAGGAAAAACTTTGTGGATAAAAATTCCTAAAACTCTAGACTTAAATATAAAAGATTTAGAACCTATATTATTAGCTAATAAAGGATTTATGCCTGTTATAATATACGATGAAGCTAAAGGATTAAAACTTAAATTAAATAATACTCATTGGGTAGATGGAAGCCTCACTCTTCTTAGTCAATTAGAAATATTTTTAGACAAAACTTGTATTGTAATAAAATAAATATATTTTAATAAAAATACAAATTATTATAATATAATAAATATAATGAAACCTAAAATATATACCTTAAATAATAACAATATATATAATTAATTTTTACACTTTTAGTTTTATATTATATGTATATAAAATACGATTATTATTTAATTTTTTAACCATTAAAACTATATTTTTTGATTATATTTTAAAAAAATTTTTGTATTTTTTCATCATTTTAAATAATTTTTATTTTTTTCAAATTAAGTATTGACTAATATATGCTTTTAATTGTAAAATTTAACTAAAACTAGTTAGATTTATCTTATTAATTTTATAGTGCTTAGATAAATTGTATTATATTGCAAATATAAATATATTGTGATATACTAGTGATAATTATAGAATATAGATAATTATATATACACTACAAGCTAAATATTCTATATAACAATAACCCTTGCTAAGCTACAAATTATGTAGGCAATTTATTAACAAAGGTGTAAAAATAAATCAATATGATTGAGGTGTTTTAATGAGTAATCAAATTAAAAAAATCGGTATATTAACTAGTGGTGGAGACGCTCCAGGTATGAACGCTGCTATACGTGCTGTTGTTAGAACTGCTCTTGACAGAGGTATTGAAGTAGTAGGTTTTTTACGTGGATACGACGGACTTATTAAAGGAGATTATATAAATCTTGACCATAAAAGCGTATCTAATATAATGCAAACTGGAGGTACTATCCTTCTTTCTGCACGTTGTAAAGAAATGATGACAGACGAGGGTAAACAAAAAGCTATAGATACTTGTAAAAAATTAGGAGTAGAAGCTCTTGTGGTTATTGGTGGAGATGGCTCTTTAACTGGTGCTGTTCACCTTTCTAACTTAGGTCTTAAAATTATGGGTATCCCTGGTACTATAGACCTTGATCTTGCTTGCTCTGAATATACTATTGGCTTTGATACTGCTGTTAACACTGCTATGGAATGTATAGATAAAGTAAAAGATACTTCTGCTTCTCACGAACGTTGCTGTATAATAGAAGTTATGGGAAGAAATGCCGGTTATATAGGTTTATGGAATGCAATTGTAAATGGTGCTGAAGAAGTTCTTATTCCGGAAAAACCAGACGTTACAGAAGAAGAAATTATAGATATTGTTGTTAAAAATAAAGAAAAAGGCAAAGCAAGTAGTGTTATCGTATTAGCTGAAGGCTTTACTAAAGTTAAAGCGCATGAACTTGCAAAAAATATAGAAGCTAAAACAGGTATAGAAACTAGAGCAACTATCCTTGGACATTTACAAAGAGGAGGTTCTCCTACAGCTATAGATAGAATGCACGCCTCTATTATGGGCTACAGAGCAGTAGATGAACTTTTAAAAGGTAACTATAACAGAATCATGATTATGAAAGATGGAAAATATTCAGATATAGATGTTGTTGAAGGTTTAAATTGTAAAAGAGTTTATAATGATGACCTATATAAATTAGTTGAAACTTTTGCTTAATAAATAAGGAGTATTAAAAATTATGAGAAAAACTAAAATTATTGCTACTTTAGGTCCTGCTAGTAATTCACCAGAAATGGTTAAAAAGCTTATGGAAACTGGTATGAATGCTGTTCGTATCAATTTTTCACACGGTAGCCACGAGTCTCACGCTGAAACTATAGAAACAGTAAAAAAAGTAAGAGAAGAACTTGGACTTCCTGTACCTCTTGTATTAGATACAAAAGGACCAGAAATAAGAACTAAACTTCTTAAAGAAGAGCCTGTTAAATTAGAAAAAGGTAATAAATTTACTCTTACAACTGATGATATAGAAGGAGATGCTACTAAAGTTTCTGTTACATATGAAAACTTTGCTAAAGACCTTAGCGTTGGCTCTACTGTTCTTATAGATGATGGTCTTATTGAGCTTAAAGTTTTAGAAATAAACGGAAATGATGTTGTTTGTGAAATAATAAATAGTGGTATGCTTGGCTCTAGAAAAGGTATTAATTTACCTAATGTTTCTATTAAACTTCCAGCTCTTACAGAAAAAGATATAGAAGATATCAAATTTGGTATAAAAATGGGCTTTGACTATGTAGCTGCTTCTTTTGTTCGTTCTGCATCAGATGTTTTAGAAATTAGAAAAGTATTAGAAGAAAACGGCGGAAAAGATATACAAATTATCTCAAAAATTGAAAACCGTGAGGGTGTTGACAATATAGATTCTATCTTAGAAGTTACTGATGGTATTATGGTTGCTCGTGGAGATTTAGGTGTTGAAATTCCTTTTGAGGAAGTTCCTCTTATCCAAAAACAATTAATCAAAAAATGTAAAGCTAAAGGTAAATTAGTTGTTACTGCTACTCAAATGTTAGAATCTATGATTACTAACCCACGTCCTACAAGAGCAGAAGTAAGCGACGTTGCAAATGCAGTATTTGATGGAACAGACGCTATTATGCTTTCTGGTGAAACTGCAAAAGGTAGCTTCCCAGCAGAAGCAGTAAATGCTATGGTTAGAATAGCTACTAAAATAGAATCTTCTATAGACTATATAGAAAAATTCTATAAAGCTAAAGTTTCTCATACAAATAATGTAACAAACGCTATTAGCCACGCTACTTGTACTACTTCAAATGATTTAAATGCTGCTTGCATAGTTGCAGTTACTAAATCTGGCTTTACAGTTAGAGAAGTTTCTAAATATAGACCAGAAGCTTTCATTTTAGCTCTTACTCCAGATGAGAGAGTTCAAAGACAATTAAATCTTTCTTGGGGTTGCTATGCTCATCTTGTAGATATTAAAAACATATCTTCTGGCGATTTATTTGAAAACACTGCTTTAATAGCAGAACAACAAGGATTTGCTAAAAAAGGAGATGTTATAGTTACAGTTGGTGGAACTCCTCTTGGACAAACTGGTTGTACAAATACATTAAAAGCTAGCGTATTAGAATAATATAATAAAAAGAGGTAGATTTTCTACCTCTTTTTATTTTTATAATTAAAAATTTTATTTTATCTTTTTAATAATTGTATAAGAAAAATACCCAAAATAATATTTAAAATATTATTATTATCTCCTTTATTCTTAACTCCAAATAAACAACTTTCGTCTATATCATAAACACCATCTTCTTTAACAGAGCTATCTTTAATATTTATATTATTAATTTTTATTATATTATTCTTTTTTGGTGTAGTTTTAGGCATCATAAAATTAACTGCTGATATATTAGTCATCATATCTATAATATCTTCTAAATTCTTTTTATTATCTTCATTAACAAATGGTTTTATGGCTCTTAATAAATTAATTTCTTTAGTGGGATTTGCTTTAATATTATTTACATTAGTTACTAATTCATTTTGTAATTTATCTACATATTTTTCTCTAAACATATTAGATACCAAAAACATAGCTTCTTTAAAATCATTTTGCATAATATTTTTATCTTGAATTTTTTCTGCTATCTCATAAATAATATTATTTTCTTGCATAAACTACCTCCTGCGACAATAATTTATATACATCAATAAGTCCCCACCCTTGTTGATTTTTAGGTAAATGTAAATTTTTACAACATTTTTTTATCATAAGCTTAACATCATCTGGCTCAAGCTCTGGATATTTTTCAAGCAAAAGTGCTATAGCTCCAGATACTATAGGTGTAGACATAGAAGTACCAGTAAGAGCATAATAATTTTGTTCTATTACATTATTAGATTGATTTGATATACTACTAGAAAGGCAAGATACTATATCCACTCCGGGAGCTAATACATCCGGTTTTATAACACATTGCATAGTTGGGCCTCTACCGGAAAAATTTACCATCGGATTACCCCAAATATTAGAAGAATATTTACTATCATCAGATGAACCTATTGTTATTACCTTCTTGCTTATAGCTGGAGAATTTATTGTAAATTTTTTGGGTCCATCATTTCCTGCTGCTATAGTAATTACTATGCCACTATCCCACATTTTTTCTACTGCTTTTACTAATGGATCATTATATGAAGTATTATTTGTTCCTATAGACAGATTTACTATTCTTATATTATACTTTTTTCTATTGTCCATTATCCACTGTAAACCAGCTAATACATCAGATGCATTTCCTTGCCCTTCTTCATTTAATACTTTTACACCTATTAAATTACAATTTGTAGCTATCCCTTTATATCTTCCGTCAGAATTAGTTCCATTCCCCCCTGCTATACCAGCAACGTGTGTTCCGTGTCCATTGTCATCATAGGGCGTCTTTTTATTATTTATAAAATCTTTAAAAGCTACTATCCTATCATTAGGATATATAAAATCATTACATTTAGATATTCCAGTATCTACTATAGCAACGCCTATTCCCTCTCCACTATATCCCATATCTTGTGCTATATCTGCCTTAACAATTTCTCTAGCTTTATTCATTTGCATACTTATATTAGAATTTTGATATATAGTTTTTAAGCTTTTAAAATTCTTTATTTTATCTACATCTTTTTCATTTATTATAATAACAAAAGAATTTATTAAGGGGATTTTATATTTTATACTAGCTATAGATAAAAGCTTTTCTTCTTCTTCTTGTGTGATATCACCTTCTACTATTAGCTCTATATGACTCATATATTATCCTTTCAAGTATTGTTAATTTAGTCTATGCTAAAAAATAACTTTTGTTAATATTTTTACAAAATTATACTTGTACAACTTTTTTATCTTATTTTTTTTATAAATATTGCATTTTTTATTTATATCATCATATAAATTATATATATCTTATTTTTGGAGGAATTTATATGAATTCTGGTTCAAACAATTTTATGCTTATTATTTTATTATTAATGTTTACTCAAGGTGGCTTTGGAGAAGATAATTCTATGCTACTTATTCTTCTTCTACTTTTTATGCTACCTAATAATTCTTTTTCAAATTGTGAACTTAAATAATTTAAAGTCACTATTGTAAATTTTGGATAAATACTATATAATTATAATCATAAGATAAAAGGGAGGCATATTTATGTTAATTTGTAAAATTGTTAGAGAAGTTGCCACTGGCAATGTATATAAAACAATTTTTTCTCACGCCATAAAACATATTGGCATAACAAACAACCCTATAGCTATTAGCAAAACTACAAAAGAAAAAGCTACTGGAACATATCGTATATCTATACGCACCTTAGATAGAAAAGAATATCATCTTACAGATGAAACCTTTAACTATAAAGCTATATGTATACTTTATGAATTAATAGAAGCTAAATTAAATTTAAGAATGCTTAAAGACCGTCATATACAAATTATAGAAAAACTTGATGAAGACGATAAAGCTTTCTTTAAGTCTACTACAAATGGACCTGTTATGATTCATTCAGAAAAACTTAATAATACACTAAAAAAAATAGAAGAAATTTTAGTATAAAAAAAGGAGGAGCTTTTGCTCTTCCTTTTTATTTAAAAAAGCCTAGGTATATGCCTAGGCTTATATATATTACTCTGTAATTTTAGCGTGATTTACTTTAACACCAGGACCCATAGTTGTAGAAAGAACTATACTTTTTAAATATTGTCCTTTAGTTGCCGCTGGTTTAGCTTTAATTACAGCACCTATAAGAGTTTGGAAGTTATCATTTAATTTTTCTGCACCGAAAGAAACTTTTCCAACTGGAACGTGGATAATATTTGTTTTATCAAGACGGTATTCAATTTTACCAGCTTTGATATCTTCGATAGCTTTAGCAACATCCATAGTAACAGTACCTGCTTTAGGGTTTGGCATAAGACCTTTAGGACCTAATACACGACCGATACGTCCTACAAGACCCATCATATCAGGAGTAGCAACGATTACGTCAAATTCAAACCAGTTTTCGTTTTGAATTTTAGCAACCATATCTTCAGCACCAACATAGTCTGCACCAGCTTTTTCTGCTTCTTCTGCTTTTGCACCTTTAGCAAATACTAAAACACGAGCTTTTTTACCAGTACCATGAGGTAATACTACCGCACCACGTACTTGTTGGTCTGCGTGTCTACTGTCAACACCAAGACGGATATGTGCTTCAACTGTTTCATCAAATTTAGCTGTAGAAGTTTTTAAAACTAATTCTACTGCATCATTTGTATCATAAAGCATAGATTTATCAACTAATTTTTCTTTTTCAAGATATTTTTTTCCTCTTTTCACAATAGTTCCTCCTTATGTGGTAATAGCGGGATTTTCCCTCCCACTTTAACTGAATTATTAATCTTCTACAACAATACCCATACTTCTAGCAGTACCGCTAATCATACTCATAGCAGCTTCTATACTAGCAGCATTTAAATCTGGCATTTTTAATTCAGCAATTTTTCTAACTTCTTCTTTAGATATTTTAGCAACCTTTGTTTTGTTAGGAACACCAGAACCTGATTCTATTTTACAAGCTTTCTTTAAAAGAACTGGAGCTGGTGGAGTTTTTGTAATAAAAGTAAAGCTTTTATCTTGATATACAGTGATAACAACTGGGATAACAAGACCTGCATCTTTAGCTGTTCTTTCGTTAAACTCTTTACAAAAACCCATAATGTTTACACCATGTTGACCAAGAGCTGGACCAACAGGTGGTGCTGGAGTAGCTTTACCAGCAGCAATTTGTAATTTAATATAACCTGAAATTTTCTTTGCCATAATTTAGGCACCTCCTAAGTATTGTGGTAATTAGCGGGACTTTCCCTCCCACGGTATAAATCTATACCAGTAACAGTTGCAAAGGGATATTATCCCATTTGTTGAATTTGATGAAAATCTAACTCAACCGGAGTTTCTCTCCCAAAAAAGTTTACATTAACAACAACAGATTTTTTGTTAACATTTATTTCTTTTACAACACCGCTAGATTTAGCAAAAGGACCATCTTTTATAAGGACAACCTCGCCAAGCTCTATATCGCAAGTGTCTAAAAAGCTTTCTATACCCATAGATATAACTTCATCTTCTGTAAGAGGAACTGGCTTAGAACCAGGACCTACAAAGCTAGTTACTCCACGAGTATTACGGACAACATACCAAGTTTCATCATTCATTATCATTTTAAGAAAAACATATCCTGGGAAAACTTTTCTAGGTACAACCTTTTGTTGTCCTGTTTTAGTTACTTCTATAGCATCTTGTATAGGCACAACAACATCTGTTATAACATCATACATATCTCTATTTTCAATAATCTTTTCAATGCTAGCTTTAACTTTGTTTTCATATCCAGAATAAGTATGAATAACATACCATTTTGGTTTTTCTCTAGATATATTTTCTGATTTAGGCTCTTCTAAACTTTCTTCTTTTAATAACAAATTTTCTTCTTCAATAAAATTTTCGTTTTCCATATAACACCTATGCCATAAACTCAACTAGCTTTTGTAATATAAAATCTATGCCAAAATCATATCCAAATATGATAAGCCCTACTACAAAAGATATAACAATAACAGTAAAAGTCTGCTTTGTAAGAGTTTGTCTATTAGGCCAAGTTATCTTTTTAAATTCTGATTTAACTTCAGAAAAAAGAGATGGCTTTTTTTGTTTTGTTGAAGATTTAGAAGAATTTTTAGTTGTTCCGTTTTCGTTATTCTCTTGCATATTTTATCAAACTCCTTTCGGATAAATAAAAGAGAATTACTTAGTTTCTCTGTGTAAAGTATGTTTAGCACAGAATTTGCAATATTTTTTTGTTTCCATTCTGTCTGGATGTACTTTTTTGTCTTTAGTTGTATTATAGTTTCTTTGTTTACAATCAGTACACGCTAAAGTAATTTTTGTTCTCAAGACTTCCACACCTCTCTTGTGTTTAATTTATACATAAAAAAAAAGACGTATAACGCCAATATCATAATAACATACTATTTCCAATTTGTCAATTAAAAATACATTTTTTACTTAATATATCAATCTAAAAAATATTTTAAAAATTTTTTAATTTTCCTATTGACAATAATTAGTCAGTATGTTATTATATGTTAGTAGTTAAGTTGCTCTTGCGGATATGGCGGAATGGCAGACGCGCTAGACTTAGAATCTAGTTCCTAGGAGTGTGGGTTCAAGTCCCACTATCCGCATATTAACCACCCTTTAGGGTGGTTTTTTTATACCAAAATATATTTATCCTTATCTAAATAACTTTATAATATAAAAAAGCGTGGGTTATCCACGCTTTTTTGTTCCGTTCTATAAATTAGTTTACAGAAGCCATATGAGTGATTAAATCAAGACATTTGTTTGAATAACCCCACTCATTGTCATACCAAGAAACTAATTTTACAAAATTATCATTTAATGCAATACCTGCTTTAGCATCAAATACAGATGTACAATATTCGTGTACGAAGTCTGTAGATACTACATCATCTTCAGTGTATCCTAAGATACCTTTTAATTCGCCTTCAGAAGCTTCTTTAACAGCAGCTTTGATTTCTTCATAAGTAGCTGGTTTTTCAAGACGGCAAGTTAAGTCTACAACAGATACGTTAACAGTTGGAACTCTAAATGCCATACCAGTTAATTTACCATTTAAAGATGGAATAACTTTACCTACTGCTTTAGCAGCACCAGTAGAAGATGGGATGATATTAGCAGCTGCTGCACGTCCGCCTCTCCAGTCTTTTTTAGATGGACCATCAACTGTTTTTTGAGTAGCAGTTGTAGCATGTACAGTAGTCATTAAACCTTCTACGATACCAAATTTGTCATTGATAACTTTTGATAAAGGTGCAAGACAGTTAGTAGTACAAGAAGCGTTAGATACAACATTCATTTCTGGTTTGTACTCTTTGTGGTTTACACCCATAACAAACATAGGAGCATCTGCTGATGGAGCAGAGATAACAACTTTTTTAGCACCGCCTTTGAAGTGAGCAGAAGCTTTTTCAGTAGTAGTGAATACACCAGTAGATTCTACAACGTATTCAACACCAGCTTGTCCCCAAGCGATTTCTTCTGGATTCATGCATTGGAATACAGTGATTTCTTTTCCGTTAACAACAAGTTTATCACCTTTAACAGAAACTTCACCTTGGAATCTTCCGTGTACTGAATCATATTTAAGCATATAAACCATATATTCAAGATCGATGAATGGATCGTTTATAGCAACAACTTCTAAATCTTCTCTTTCAACTGATGCACGAAATACAAGACGTCCGATACGTCCGAAACCGTTAATACCTACTTTAATCATTTTAAAGTCCTCCTAATTTTTAGATTTTGTTAAAAGACAAACTTTTAACAACCTATATCCATATTATAACATAAATTGTTAATAAATAAAACGTTTTTTTTACACTTTTTCTATTTTTTACTTCTTTTGTGAACTAATGCTATAAGAGATAAGGTATATATTGTAAAACTTATGCAAAGTGATATCGCGCTCATAACAAAAATAGCAATTTTCATATAAACACAACCTTTCAATTTTTAATTTTTATCAATTTCTAATATATTAGTTTTTCTTATAGATACATATATAAATATTATAATAAGTGTAGTAATTATATTTACAATAATAGAATATAAAATTACAGACAAATTGTTATTTTCTCTAACAAAAATCTTTATAATATTACATATCAAACTAATACATAATATTTGCATAACCGCCTTTTTAATAGTAATATCTTTTATCCATAAAAATATATATGGTACTAATATAATCCCTACAAATTCTGACTTTAATACAATTATACTTAATATTAAAATGCCAGTAATTACTATTGTATATATATCTAAAGCTTTTTGTTTATCTTCAATAGAATAAAATTTTCTTGTAAAAAATACAACACAAACTATAATTATAATTTTTAAAATATTTCTTCCATTAATTAAACTTTTTTCAAAAGGCGAACAAGCTATAAAGAAAAGAAATGTATACATAATAGATAAAACATTTTTAATCTTTTCTTTATTATTCATAATATCTAACCCCAGATTTAAATATACCTTGTTCTTTTTCTCCTATAACATTTTTATAAAGTCCATTTCCTACTCTCTCAGAATGTCCCATTTTTCCAAATACCTTACCATCCGGACTTGTTATCCCTTCTATAGCAAGCATAGAACCATTAGGATTAAATTTTATATCATAAGTAGGATTATTATTATTATCTACATATTGAGTAGCTATCTGTCCATTTTCTATAAGAGCTTTTAAAGTTTTTTCATCTGCTACAAATCTTCCTTCACCGTGAGATACTGGAATTTTATGTATATCCCCTACATTAACTCCATAAAGCCAAGGTGATTTTGTAGATACTACCTTAGTTGTAGCAAGACAAGATATATGTCTACCTATAGTGTTATACGTAAGAGTTGGACTATCCTCTTTCATAGGTTGTATTTTTCCATAAGGTACAAGCCCAAGTTTTATAAGAGCTTGGAAACCATTACATATACCTAGCATAAGTCCATCTCTATTTTCAAGTAAGTCTTTAACTGCTTCTTCTATATAAGGATTTCTGAATACAGATGCAATAAATTTACCAGAACCATCTGGCTCATCACCGGCACTAAATCCTCCAGATAACATAACTATTTGAGAATTATCTATATTTTTAGCTATCTCTTTTACAGACTCTCTTATGCTTTCTTTATCAATATTTCTAAATACAAATGTATCAACTTTAGCTCCTTCTTTTTCAAAAGCTCTTATAAGGTCATATTCACAGTTAGTCCCTGGGAATATAGGAATAAACACTCTAGGTTTTGCTATAGATATTTTACTTTTTAACTTTTTATCACTAGAATATGGCTTAACTTCTAGTTCTATAGGTTGTGCATCTTTATAATATCTAGTTTCAAATACCTCTTCTAAAGTCTCAAACCAAGCTTTTTGAATTTCTTCAAGAGCTATAACTTCATTATTTATTGATATTTTAGTATCGTTAATAGTTTTTCCTAAAACTTCATAATCATACCCTTTTAATTCTTTTTCTAAATCGCAAGATTTGTCTATTTCTAATACAAAAGAACCATAACTTGGATTAAATAAATCATTATTAGTTTTAATATCTGCTCCTATATAATTTCCAAGAGACATCTTACTAATACTAGCCCCAATTCCCCCAAAACCAATAGTAGAAGCCGATAAAATCTTTTTATCTTTTATAAGTCTAGATACAAGTTCATAGTTTTTAGAAAGATTTTCAAAATCAGGCATTTGATACTCATCATACTTAGCATTTAATGTAACTATATAATTATTAACTCCTTTAAATTCTGGAGATACTATATCATAAGTTTTAGCTACATCAAGAGCAAAAGAAACTAAAGTAGGCGGAACATTTATATCTTTAAAAGTTCCAGACATACTATCTTTACCACCTATAGCAGGAATTTTTAAGCTAAGTTGTGTATATAAAGCACCTAAAAGAGCTGAAAAAGGTTTGCCCCATTTTTCCTTATCATTACCAAGTTTTTCAAAATATTCTTGGAAAGTAAGTCTAATATTTTGATATTCTCCGCCAGTAGCTACTATCTTAGATACAGATTCTACAACGGCATATACACTACTATGAAACGGACTCCATTTAGCCACTTTAGGATTATATCCATAACTCATAATAGTAGCAGTTGTTGTTTCTCCTTTTAATACTGGTATTTTACAAGCCATAGCCTCTATAGGTGTAAGCTGATTTTTACCCCCAAAAGGCATAAGCACAGTCCCACTACCTATAGTAGAATCAAACATTTCTACAAGCCCTTTTTGGCTACAAACATTTAAATTTTTTAAATTATTAAGCCATTTCTCTTTTATATCTTTATAATCTGATTTAGGCATTTCCATTTTGCTAGGCATTTTTACAAAAACGTCCATATCAAGAGTAGCCCCATTAGTATCTAAAAATTTTCTAGATAAATTTACAATTTCTTTATCTCTCCAAAACATTTTTAATCTACCATCATCAGTAACTTTAGCAACACAAACTGCCTCTAAATTTTCTTTATTAGAAAGTTTTATAAATTCTTCGGCATCTTTAGGGTCTACTACAACAGCCATTCTCTCTTGAGATTCAGAAATAGCAAGCTCTGTACCATCAAGCCCTTCATATTTTTTAAGCACTAAATCTAAGTTTATTTCTAAAGAATCTGCAAGCTCTCCTATAGCAACACTAACACCGCCAGCGCCAAAGTCGTTGCATCTTTTTATCATTTTACTTACTTTTTCATCTCTAAATAGTCTTTGTAATTTTCTTTCTGTAGGAGCATTTCCCTTTTGCACTTCTGCACCACAACTAGCTAAAGAATCTTCATTATGCTCTTTAGAAGAACCAGTAGCACCACCACAACCATCTCTTCCGGTTCTCCCACCTACTAATATTATAACATCATCTTTTTTAGGACGTTCTCTAACTACATTTTCTTTTTTATTAGCTCCTATTACTGCTCCTATTTCCATTCTTTTAGCTACATAGTCATCATCATATATTTCAGATACAAGCCCTGTTGCAAGTCCTATTTGATTTCCATAAGAGCTATAACCACTACTAGCAGTCTTTGTTATAGTCCTTTGTGGAAGTTTACCTTTTATTGTATCTTTAATATCTAAAGTTGGATTTCCACTACCTGTAACCCTCATAGCCTGATATACATAACTTCTTCCAGATAGTGGATCTCTTATAGCTCCACCTAGGCAAGTAGCAGCCCCACCAAAAGGCTCTATCTCTGTTGGATGATTATGTGTTTCATTTTTAAACATAACAAGCCAAGGCTCATTTTTTCCATCTACATCAACATCTACTACAATACTACAAGCATTAATTTCTTCAGATTCATCAAGATTGTTTAAAACTCCTTTTTCTTTAAGAGCTTTCATTCCCATAACAGCTATATCCATAAGAGATATATTTTTGTCCTTTTGTTTTTCTTTATAAACATTCTCTCTTTCTTTAAGATATAAATTGTAAGCTTTATTTATAAGACTATTATAATATCCATCTTCTATTTCTATATTATTAAGTCTTGTAGTAAAAGTTGTATGTCTACAATGATCTGACCAATAAGTATCTATCATTTTTATTTCTGTTATAGTAGGGTTTCTTTTTTCTTCCTTAAAGTAAGCTTGGCAAAGGCTCAAATCTTCTATAGTCATAGCAAGAGCCAAATCTGATAACATTTTTTCTAGTTCATCTCTTGTTTTATATATAAACTTATCTAAAATTTCTACATCATTAGGTGCTTCAAATTCTAATCTTAAAGTAGTAGGTTTTTGTAAAGAAGCTTCCTTAGAATCTACTGGATTTAATATATATTTTTTAATTTTATCTATATCTTGATCGTTTAATTTTCCTTTAAATATGTATACTTTGGCATTTTTAACTATAACTTCATCTTCATTAGATACAATATCTATACATTGCATAGCAGAGTCTGCTCTTTGATCATATTGCCCTAGAAGATATTCTATAGCAAATATAAATTCATCTTTGTCTATAATAATTTGCTCTTCAAAAACTTTATCTACCGGTGGCTCTGAAAATATAATTTCTTTCGCTTTTTGATATGTATCATCGCTAAGTCCTTCCATATCATATCTATTTAAAATTCTTACATTTTCCAACTGTTTTATATCTAAGTTTTGTCTTAAATCCATAAGTAAATTTTTAGCTTCAACATTAAATCCATCTTTTTTCTCAACAAAAATTCTTCTTATATTTGCCATTTTAATATCTCCTTATAAACAATATCACATTACCTATTTGTTATTTTCTTTAAAGCCTTCAAGTCTTCTTTGTTTATATACTTTAAATTCACCTTTTTCTAATGCATCTCTTATTTCTTCCATCATATTGTTATAAAAATATAGATTATGCAAAACACAAAGCCTCATAGCCAACATCTCTTTAGCTTTAAATAAATGTCTTATATATGCCCTACTATAAGTTTTACAAACTGGACAGCCACAATCTTCTGCTATAGGTCTGTCATCTAGCTCATATCTTGCATTATTAAGATTTAATTTGCCTTTATTAGTGTATACATTTGCGTGCCTTCCATTTCTAGCTGGCAACACACAGTCAAAAAAGTCTACTCCTCTTTCTACTGCCTCTAAAATATTTTCTGGTGTACCCACTCCCATAAGATATGTTGGTTTGTTTTGTGGAAGATAAGGTACTACCTCTTCAAGTATTCTATACATTTCTTGATGGCTCTCACCAACTGCAAGCCCACCTATTGCATAGCCATTTAAATCAAATTCGGATATACGCTTTGCGTGTTCTATCCTAATATCTTCATATACTCCCCCTTGATTTATACCAAAGAGCATTTGATTTTTATTGATAGTATCCTCTAAACTATTAAGACGGTTTAGCTCTTTTATACAACGCTCTAACCAACGCGTAGTTCTATCTACAGAGCTTTTCATATATTCTCTACTGGCAGGATATGGTGGACATTCATCAAAAGCCATAGCTATAGTAGATGCAAGATTAGATTGTATTTGCATACTTTCTTCTGGCCCCATAAATATTTTTCTGCCATCTATATGAGAGTTAAAATAAACCCCCTCTTCTTTTATCTTTCTAAGCCCCGTAAGAGAAAAAACTTGAAATCCCCCAGAATCTGTAAGAATAGGCTTGTCCCATACCATAAATTTATGAAGCCCACCAAGTTTTTTAACAACCTTATCGCCAGGTCTTAAATGTAGATGATAAGTATTAGATAGTTCTACTTGTGTTTTTATCTGTTGTAAATCTTCAGTAGAAACAGCTCCCTTTATAGCTGCTATAGTGCCAACGTTCATAAAAACAGGTGTTTTTATAACTCCATGGACTGTATGTAGCTCTCCAAGTTTAGCTCTTCCTTCTGTCTTTAAAAGTTTATACATAATTAGACCTCTACTTAATTACATTTTTTTTACTTTTTCATTATACAATATTTTTTTTATATAATAAAGACTTAATTATTTTTTTCTTGAAGATTTTATTTTATTGATATATAATTTACTTAATAATTTGTAGAATGGAGAATTTTTATGTTAAATTTTATTGCTACTACAACTTTTGGACTTGAAGCTATTGTAAAAAAAGAGGCTATAGCTTTAGATTTTAAAGATATTTTTGTTGAAGATGGTGCGGTACATTTTAGCGGTAATCTTAAAGATATGGTAAATGCTAATCTTTGGTTTCGATGTGCTGATAGAATACTACTTGTACTTAATAAATTTAAAGCTACAGAATTTGAAGAGCTCTTCCAAGGTGTAAAATCTATAGACTGGGGCTCTATTTTGCCTAAAGATGCAAATTTTATAGTATCCGGAAAATCAGTAAAATCTAAATTATCTAGTGTACCCGCTTGTCAAAGTGTTAGCGAAAAAGCTATTATAGAAAAACTAAAACAAAAATATAAAGGTGTAGAACACTTTCCAAAAACAGGCGCAACTTATAAAATACAAGTAGCACTTTTAAAAGATATAGTTACTATATCCTTAGATACAAGCGGAACAAGTTTACACAAAAGAGGATATAGAGAAAATCAACTTTCTGCTCCTCTAAAAGAAACTCTAGCAGCTGCTCTTATATATCTTAGCTACTATAGAAAAGATAAAGTTTTAATAGATGCTACTTGTGGCTCTGGCACTATCCCTATAGAAGCTGCTATGATAGCTAAAAATATCGCTCCAGGACTTATGAGAAATTTTGCCTTTGAAAATTTTGATTTTGTAGATAAATCTTATCTTAAAGAATGTAAAAAAGAAGCCTATAATAAAATAGATACAAATATAATCCCTAAGATATTAGCTAGTGATATAGATAAAAAAGCAATAGAAATAGCTAAAGAAAATGCTATAATAGCTGGCGTTGATGATTGTATAAAATTTAGTATAAAACCTCTAAATTCTCTAAATTTATCTAATATGGATTATGCCGTATGTATATGTAATCCTCCATATGCCGAACGTATAGGAAATTTAGATGAAGTAGAAGCACTTTATAAAGATATGGGCAAGATATTTACTAAAAATAAAACTATTTCTTCTTATATTCTCACTTCACACGAAGGTTTTGAAAAACTCTTTGGTAAAAAAGCAGACAAAAAAAGAAAATTATTTAATGGAAATGTAAAAGTAGATTTATACCAATATTTTGGAGAAAAACCACCTAAGAGAAAAATCTAAGGAGAATAATATATGTCTAATAATATAAATACTGAAGAATATAATAATAAACTAAGATATGATAAAAATATAAAAAATATTTTTTCTTATAAAGAAATATTAAGTTTTCTAATAAAAAATTCTATAAAAGATATTGGGGATAAACTTAGTAAAGAAGAAATATTTAAAAGGCTTGGAAAAGAGAATATAAACGATTTAGATAATAAATCTTTAAAACTAAGTGGTATAAATACAGAATCTAAGGGAAATAACAATGTAGAATTTATTTATGATTTTCTTACAACTATACCTTTTGATGACGGAACAGTTAATGTATTTATGATAAATATTGAATTTCAAAATAATAAATATCCCGGATATCCCTTAGAACATAGAGCATTGGCCTATATTTCAAGAATAATAAATGATAATATAAATAATTATAGTAGTTCTATCAAAGCTTATAAAAATATTAGAGGAGTTTACCAAATATGGATTTTACCTACAGATGGTAAAGAATATATTAATAGATATTATATAGCTAAAGAAACAGATAATGGAAAAATTACTAGAAATCATAAAATGAATTTAATAGAGAGTGTATTTATATATGTAAATAAAAATGATAAGATAACAGATAATGCTTTATTTACAACTTTGCATTCTTTATTAAATAGTAATTTAAAACTTGAAGAAAGGTTTGATATTATGAAAGAAAATTTAGATATTAATAATATTTGTATTGAAGAACTAGAACAAGATTTTAGTTTTGCTGAATACATGTTACAGTCTGCCGAAAATATAGGAATACAAAAAGGTATCTCTCAAGGCATCTCTCAAGGCATTTCTCAAGGCATCTCTCAAGGTATTTCAAAAACTTTAGAACCAAAGGTAAGAAAACTATATTATTTAGGGATTACAAATTTAGAAGATATTTGCGAAAGATTATTTGTTGACTCTGAAGAAGAAAAACAAATTATACTAAAAATATTAAAAGATAACTTCTAATGTATAAAATAAAAAATAGTAGATAAAATCTAAGTTTATAATTATCCATACATTAACTAGTGTATAATCTATATATTATATTATTAAATTTAAAATATGTAATTTTTATATAAAATTTTATAATATAAAATATTAGTTAGTACTAAATATACTAAAAAACTTGAAATAAAATAAGTTAAGCCCACCTTTTAAAACGGTGGGTCTTAACTTATTTTTTAGGTTTAAAATATATATATCCTATTATCATTACGGATAAACAAATAATAAAATAATATTTAAACATAGGATTTCCAAAACCACCAACAAGAATTATTCCAGCTCCTATAAGAGCCATTATTGGTACAAAATATCCCATAAATTTACTTTTTATATCTCCTTTTATAGCAAGCTTAATTATTACTAAATATAAGATAGAATAATTTAAGTAACTAAAACAAACTGCAATTTCTGAAACATCACCTTCCATACCTATAGATTGAGTTATATAATGTAATAAAAACCAACCTAAAGTAATTGCTAAGGCAACTAAGGCAGAATTTAAAGGAAGATTAGCTAAAGAAGTATTTATTTTTGAAATAGGTTTACTAAATGGTATCATATTTCTAATAGCTAAAGAGTATGGCATTCTTATCATAGCTAAACTAACACCATTAATAGTACCTAAAACAGATATTATAACAAAAATCATAACTAGCTTAGCACCTGTTGGACCAAATAAAATATTTGCCATTTCATTTATACTATCATTACCAAGCTCTAATACTCTATCTGGACCAACAAAAGCACTAACCCCAACAAAATATACTACATAAACTATAAGTATAGCTATAGGAGAAACTATAAGAGCTATAGGTAAGTTTCTCTTACTATCTCTTATCTCGTGGCAAATAGATGTAGATATTGCCCATCCATCAAATGCAAATGCAATTGGTGCAAAAGCAGATAATATCCCTATACCTATTCCTGTACTTTTTATTACTTCTATATCAGCTGCTATATCTGTAGATACTTCACCTTTTATAAATCCTAAAATAGCAAAAACTACTAATGGAATTAATTTTATTATCATAGCAGCATTTTGAAAATATCCTCCAAATTTAGAAGATAATATATTTATAGTATAACAAGAAACAATAACTAAAAATCCAACTGTATAAGGATTTAAAATGCCTCCTTGTATATTAAAAAGCTGACATATATATATACCTGCCACCCAAGCAACAACAGCTATAGTAGATGGTAAATATAAAAATACTTGAAACCAACCAAAAGCAGAACCCATTTTTTCATTAATAAATTCTTCTGCATAAGCTATAAGCCCTCCTGGATTATCTGTTCTAGTTGCTAATTGTGATATAGATAAACTTCCAAAAATTATAGCTATAGCAGCAACAAGAAACACCAAAATTCCTAATAGGATATTTCCATTGGTATATGTAAGAACATCGTCTGCTTTAAAAAATATCCCAGACCCTATTACAATACCAACTATCATAGTTATTGCTGTAAATAACCCATATTTTTTTTCATTCTCCATAGAATTCTCCTTTCTTTTCAAGAAATAATATTTTATAAATTATACATTGCATATTCATATTAGTCAAGAATTTTTAGGCTTAATTTATTTTCTTTGTTAAATATGAACCATCTTCAAAAACTTTTATAACAATTTCTTTTCTATCATCTATATTTATTATATCATCCTTTTCAACTTCTTCTCCATATCTCACAATGTTTCTACTATTTATATCAATTTTTTCTATATTTTTACTAATTTTTATATTACTTATAATAATAGCTAATACAAGAATTGCAAAAGCTATATATACACCATTTTTACTCATATAAGCACCTTCTATGATAAAAAACGACTGTAGATTTTCTACAGTCGTTAATATTGTTTTACATTATATCTTCTGTTTTATTATCTTGCTCTTTAGCAAGTTTTAAATCTATTTTTCTATAAGTTTGCATACCAGTACCTGCTGGAATAAGCTTACCTATAATAACATTTTCTTTAAGTCCTATAAGAGGATCTACCTTACCTTTTATAGCAGCTTCTGTTAATACCTTAGTTGTTTCTTGGAAAGAAGCAGCAGAAAGGAAAGATTCTGTAGCTAAAGAAGCTTTAGTTATACCAAGAAGAACACGAACACCATTAGCTTTTTCTAAGCCTTCTTCTTCCATACGTCTATTAACTTCTTCATATTCTAACCAGTCAATAAGACTTCCTGGTAAAAATTCTGTATCCCCAGGCTCTTCAATTTTAACTCTTTTTAACATTTGTCTAACGATAACTTCTATATGTTTATCATTAATATCAACACCTTGAAGACGATAAACACGTTGTACCTCTTGTATCATATAGTCTTGAACACTTCTAATACCTTTTATTCTTAATATATCATGAGGATTTATACTACCTTCTGTAATTTCATCACCGTCTTCTATATAATCGCCATTCATAACTTTAAGACGAGAACCATAAGGTATTAAATATTCTTTAGCTTCTCCATTATCAGATACAACTGTAACTTCACGTTTATTTTTAGTTTCAGTAACAGTAACTCTACCACCAAACTCTGCTATTATAGCAAGTCCTTTAGGTTTTCTAGCTTCAAATACCTCATCTACACGAGGCAAACCTTGTGTAAGGTCAGTACCACCAGATACACCACCAGTATGGAATGTACGCATAGTAAGCTGTGTTCCAGGTTCACCGATAGACTGAGCAGCTATTATACCTACTGCCTCACCTATTCTAACTACTCTACCACTAGCCATATTAGCTCCATAACATTTAGAACAAACTCCTTTTTTAGAGCGACAAGAAAGAATATTTCTTATAAGCACTTTTTTAATACCAAGGTTTTCTACAAGCTCTGCTTGGTCTGGAGTTATCATAGTATCAGCATTTACTATTATCTCACCTGTTTCTGGATTTTTAATATCTTCTACAGAATATCTTCCCCTAATTCTATCAGAAAGAGGTTCTATAGTTTCTTGTCCGTCCATAAACGCACTTACCCACATACCAGGAACTTCTCCTGTTTCTTCAGCACAGTCAAACTCTCTTATTATAATATCTTGGGATACATCAACAAGTCTTCTTGTAAGATATCCAGAGTCTGCCGTTCTAAGCGCCGTATCAGAAAGACCTTTTCTAGCACCGTGAGCAGATATAAAGTATTCTTGAACAGTAAGACCTTCACGGAAGTTAGCTTTGATAGGAAGCTCTATAGTTTCCCCAGAAGGAGATGCCATAAGTCCACGCATACCTGCAAGCTGTTTAATTTGTCTATTAGACCCCCTCGCACCAGAATGCGCCATCATATAAATATCGTTATATTTACCAAGTCCAGAAAGTAGAGCTTCTGTTATCTTGTCATCGGCATTTTCCCAAGCTTTAATAACTTTTATATGTCTTTCTTCATCAGTCATAAGACCACGTCTAAACATTTTAGTTATTTTATCTACTTCTTTATCAGCTTCTTCAAGGAAACGCTCTTTTTCTTCTGGAATTTCCATATCAGATACAGAAACAGTAAGAGCTCCTCTAGTAGAGAACTTAAATCCAAGATTTTTAATATTATCTAGCATCTTAGCTGTATCAGTAGCAGAATGTTTATTTATACAACGATTTATTATCTTACCAAGAGCTTTTTTATCACATAAAAAGTCTATCTCAAAATCAAACTTTTTATCTTCTTTAGTTCTATCAACAAATCCTATATCTTGAGGAATAACTTCATTAAATATAATTCTACCAACAGTAGTATCTACTATTTTGCTTTCTACTTCTCCGGCCTCATTTATAAGAGTTCTTCTTACTTTAATTTTGGCATGAAGACTTACAACATGATTGTCATAAGCTAAAATAGCTTCGTTTTCATCTTTAAATACTTTACCTTCGCCTTTTTCTCCGTCTTTCTCTAAAGTAAGATAATATATACCAAGAACCATATCTTGAGAAGGAACAGTAACTGGCTCACCATCAGAAGGTTTTAAAAGGTTGTTAGGCGCTAAAAGTAAAAATCTACATTCTGCTTGAGCCTCAACAGATAGAGGAACGTGTACTGCCATTTGATCACCATCAAAGTCTGCATTATAAGCCGTACATACAAGAGGATGAAGTTTAAGAGCTCTACCCTCTACTAAAACTGGTTCAAATGCTTGTATACCAAGTCTATGAAGAGTAGGAGCACGGTTTAACATAACTGGGTGTTCTTTTATAACCTCTTCTAAAACGTCCCATACCTCGCTTTGAAGTCTTTCTACCATACGTTTTGCCGATTTTATATTATGTGCAAGACCATCTTCTACAAGCTTTTTCATAACAAAAGGTTTAAAAAGCTCTATAGCCATTTCTTTTGGAAGCCCACATTGATATATTTTAAGATTAGGACCTACTACTATAACTGAACGTCCAGAATAGTCAACACGTTTTCCAAGAAGATTTTGTCTAAAACGTCCTTGCTTACCTTTTAATAAATCAGATAAAGATTTTAAGCTTCTATTCCCAGGTCCAGTAACCGGGCGACCTCTTCTTCCATTATCTATAAGAGCATCAACTGCTTCTTGAAGCATTCTTTTTTCATTTCTTACAATTATATCTGGAGCTCCAAGCTCTAAAAGCCTTTTAAGACGATTATTTCTATTTATAACTCTTCTATATAAATCATTAAGGTCAGAAGTAGCAAATCTTCCACCGTCAAGCTGAACCATAGGTCTTATATCTGGAGGAATAACTGGAAGTACATCTAGTATCATCCATTCTGGCTTATTATTAGATACTCTAAAAGATTCTATAACTTCAAGTTTTTTAATTATTCTTATTCTTTTTTGTCCAGTACTATCTTTAAGTTGTGCTTTAAGCTCTTTAGATTCTTTTTCTAAATCTATTTGTTGTAAAAGAATTTTTACTGCTTCTGCACCCATACCAACAGTAAAAGTATTACCATATTTTTCATATGCTTCTCTATATTCTTTTTCTGTAAGCAAATCTTTATAAGAAAGATTTGTATTACCTGGGTCTAATACAACATAACTTGCAAAATATAATATTTTTTCTAATGCACGCGGACTTATACCAAGTATTATACCCATACGACTTGGTATACCTTTAAAGTACCATATATGAGATACTGGGGCAGCAAGCTCTATATGCCCCATTCTCTCACGTCTTACTTTAGACTTAGTAACTTCAACTCCACATCTATCACAGACAATACCTTTATATCTAACTCTTTTAAATTTACCACAATGACATTCCCAGTCTTTTTGTGGACCAAAAATTCTTTCACAGAAGAGTCCATCTTTTTCTGGTTTTAAAGTTCTATAGTTTATAGTTTCTGGCTTTTTAACTTCGCCTCTTGACCATTCTCTTATTTTTTCAGGAGATGCCAATCCAATTTTTATAGAATCAAAAATTATAGATTGCTCACTATTTTGTGCACTCATACAAACACTTTCTCCTTTCTATTATATATCAAAATCCTCATTTTCTATCTCTTTGCTTATTTCTGCAAAAATATCATCATCAAAATCTAGCTCGTCATCAAAATCATCTTCTAATAACATATCTTCTATAGAACTCATTTCAGAATCCTCATAAGAAGAATCTTCGATAATGAAATCTTTAACTAGAGAATTTTCAAAATCTTCGCCTTGTTCTTTATCTTCTGTACCTTCTATATTTACATTAACAGATACAACATCTGAATCATCAACAGATTCTTTTATTTCTACTTCTGTAGAGTCTTCTAAAAGCACTCTAACATCAAGTCCTAAAGCTTGTAACTCTTTAAGTAATACTTTGAATGATTCTGGAATACCTGGTTCTGGAATGTTTTCACCTTTTACTATAGCTTCATAAGTTTTAACACGTCCTACTATATCATCAGACTTAACAGTTAATATCTCCTGAAGTGTATAAGATGCACCATATGCCTCTAAAGCCCAAACTTCCATCTCTCCAAATCTTTGACCACCAAATTGTGCTTTACCACCAAGAGGTTGTTGTGTAACTAAAGAATATGGACCTGTAGAACGAGCGTGAATTTTATCATCTACTAGGTGATGCAATTTAAGATAGTGCATAAATCCAACTGTTGTAGGATTATCAAATTCTTCCCCAGTTCTACCATCTCTTAGCTTAATTTTACCTGTATGGTTAAGCTCCACGCCTCTCCATTCTTCACGGTGGGCTTTGTTTTTGTCTAAATAGTCAAAAATTTCATCATTTATATTACCTTTCCATTTAGCCTCAAAATCTGCCCATTCCATATTAGCATAATCATTTGCAAGCTCTAAAGTTTCCATAATGTCCTCTTCGTTTGCACCATCAAATACTGGAGTAGCTATTTTCCAGTCAAGAACCTTAGCAGCAAGCGATAAATGTATTTCTAATACCTGCCCAATGTTCATACGAGAAGGAACACCAAGAGGATTAAGCACTATATCAAGAGGTCTACCATTAGGTAAAAATGGCATATCTTCAACTGGAAGTACTCGAGATACTACCCCTTTATTACCGTGACGTCCTGCCATTTTATCCCCTACAGATATCTTTCTTTTTTGAGCTATATAAACACGTACAAGTTTGTTAACTCCTGGAGGTAACTCATCACCGTTTTCACGTGTAAATATTTTTACATCTACTATAATACCACATTCACCGTGTGGAACTCTAAGAGAAGTATCCCTAACTTCACGAGCCTTTTCTCCAAATATAGCTCTTAAAAGTCTTTCTTCTGCTGTTAGCTCTGTTTCTCCCTTAGGAGTAACCTTACCTACAAGAATATCATTAGGCCAAACCTCTGCACCTATTCTTATTATACCACTTTCTGTTAAATCTCTAAGAGCGTCATCCCCAACATTAGGAATATCTTTTGTTATCTCTTCTGGTCCAAGCTTAGTATCCCTAGCTTCACACTCATATTCTTCTATGTGAATAGAAGTATAAACATCATCAGATACTAATTTTTCACTAAGTAAAACGGCATCTTCATAGTTATAACCTTCCCAAGTCATAAATCCAATAAGAGGATTTTTACCAAGTGCAAGCTCTCCATCTTTTGTAGAAGGACCATCTGCTATAATATCCCCGGCCTTAACTACTTGTCCTTTAGATACTATAGGTTTTTGGTTCATACAGTTACTTTGGTTGCTTCTTTTAAACTTACTAAGTTTATATCTATCTTTTTTGCCACCATCAGTTTTAATAACTATTTCAGAAGCATCAACTTTTTCTATAATACCATCATTTTTAGCTACAATAACAACTCCAGAGTCCTTAGCCGTTTTATGTTCCATACCAGTCCCAACAACTGGAGCTTCTGTAGTTAAAAGAGGAACTGCCTGACGTTGCATGTTAGAACCCATAAGAGCCCTTGTAACGTCGTCATTTTCAAGGAAAGGTATAAGAGCAGTCGCTACAGATACAAGCTGTTTAGGAGAAACGTCCATAAGGTCTATCTTTCTTGGATCAATCTCTACATTGTCCTCACCAAGACGTGCTGTAACTTTAGAATGTATAAATTCTCCATTTTCATTTAAAGGCTCATTTGCTTGAGCTATAACATAGCTTTCTTCTTCATCTGCAGTAACATATATAAACTCATTAATTACTCTAGGTTTATCTCCAGATTTATCTATCTTTCTATAAGGTGCTTCTATAAAGCCATATTCGTTAATTTTGGCAAAAGTAGCAAGAGAATTTATAAGACCGATATTAGGACCCTCTGGGGTTTCTATAGGACACATACGCCCATAGTGAGAAGTGTGTACATCCCTAACTTCAAATCCCGCTCTATCTCTAGAAAGACCACCAGGACCAAGAGCAGAAAGACGACGTTTATGTGTCATCTCACTAAGAGGATTGTTTTGGTCCATAAACTGTGACAATTGAGAGCTTCCAAAGAATTCTTTTATAACTGCGGTAACAGGTTTTATATTTATAAGAGCTTGAGGAGTAATAACCTCTAGAGCTTGAGTGTTCATTCTCTCTTTAACAACTCTTTCCATACGAGATAAACCTATTCTAAATTGGTTTTGTAAAAGCTCACCAACGGCTCTTATGCGTCTGTTTCCAAGATGATCTATATCATCTTTAGCTCCAACGCCATAGTCTAAATGTATATTATAATTCATACTAGCCATAATATCTTCAAAAGTTATATGCTTAGGAACAAGTCTTTGAAGATTAGCTTGTAATTTTTGTTTTAAATCATCTTTATCTTCTGCCGATTCTAATATTTCCATAAGAACAGGATAATAAACATTTTCTTTTATCCCAACTTCTTGTTTAGTAATGTTATATGCGTTTAAATATTCAGTAGCATCTACTGTTAAATTACCAATTACTTTACATACTCTGTCATCTTCTACATAAATTTTAATAAAAGGTGCACCAGAGTTCTGAATTGTATCTGCAAGCTCTTTAGTAATTTTTTCTCCTTCATTAGCTATTACCTCACCAGTAGCTAAGTCAATAACATTTTCTGCAAGTTTAAAGCCAAGTGCTCTATTTTTATAAGCAAGCTTTTTATTAAATTTATATCTACCAACTCTAGCAAGGTCATATCTTTTAGGGTCATAAAACATACTGTGTAATAAAGATTGAGAACTCTCAACAGTAGGTGGTTCTCCTGGACGTATTTTTTTGTAAACTTCTAAAAGCCCTTCTTCATAACTTTTAGTTACGTCTTTTTCTATAGTAGCGAGTATTTTAGGTTCTTCACCAAAATATTCGATTATTTCTTCATCTGTTCCTATACCAAAAGCACGTATAAGAGCTGTTACTGGTAGTTTACGATTTCTATCTACCCTAACATAAAATATATCGTTAGAATCTGTTTCATATTCTAACCAAGCTCCCCTATTTGGTATAACAGTTGAACTTATAAGGTTTTTCCCCACCTTATCTTTTTCCATAGCATAGTAGATACCAGGAGAACGAACAAGCTGACTTACTATAACACGTTCTGCACCATTTATTACAAATGTGCCTGTATCTGTCATAAGAGGAAAGTCACCCATAAAAATTTCTTGTTCTTTTATCTCATCATCTTTTTTATTTGTGAGCCTAGTTTTTACTCTTAAAGCAGCAGCATAAGTAGTATCACGTTCTTTACACTCTGCTATAGAATATCTAGGTTCTGAATCTAGCTTAAATCCCACAAATTCAAGAATAAGATTATTGCTGTGATCTGTTATAGGTGATATATCTTCAAAAACTTCCTTGAGCCCCTCCTCAAGAAACCAGTCGTAGCTATCTTTTTGTAAAGCTAGGAGATTTGGCATTTCTAATACTTCATCAATCCTTGAATAGCTCATACGAACAACATCGCCAAGTTTAATTGGCTGTATTCTATTTTTCTCCACGGCACTACCACTCCTTAAATAAAATTTAAAGCTTAAAAAGCTATATATCCAATGTTTTAATCGTTTTGTATAGACGCAAAAAACCACCGAAGACTAACTATTTAAAAAAAATTGTTTTCGGTTAAAATCTAATATAAATTATATAATAAAATATAAAACATATAAATACGCCTTTCTCTATTAAAATGCCTTGTCATTTCGATAGGTTTTTTAATGATACCATATTTTGAATTTTTTGTCAACATTATTTATGCATTTTATTACCTTTTTCCGCCCTATTTCTCTTATACTCCCACCAAGGATAAAAGTTATCTTTATCTACTATATAACTTTTTTTAGCAAGCATAGCTAAAGGCTCATCAGAAAAAGAATCAGAATAAAATTCATTTATTATTACTTCTGGTTTTTCTTTTTTTAATCTTATTACTTTTTCTTCTCCATAACAATTTAAACCATCATATTTTCCAGTCTTACTATCTACTTTAGAAGCTATAAGATATTTTATATTAAGTCTTTTACATATAGGTTTTAATAAAAATTCTGGAGATGCAGAAATTATTATATCATCTTCCCTTTGATTGTCATAATACCATTTTTTTATACCTTTTATATTTATATCCCAAAATTTTTCTACTTCCTCTTCTATATTTTCTATTGAAGAAAAACAACTATAAAATTTTTCTTTAAATTTAGTTTTTTCCATAATTCCAAAAGAAAATGGCATAAAATAAAAAAATTGCTTAGGTAGATAAAATGCTATTTTAGGATTATTTTTTAAAAGATATAAATAAAATTTTTGAGTACTATCTCCATCAAAAATAGTTTTGTCAAAATCATATACATTTACTTCCATAATATTTTAAAGCTCCAATACTTTTAACTCTTTACCATCTATATTTTTTATAATAAACTTTCTATTTTCATATACCATATAACTATTTTCTTGATTTTCTTTTGGCATAGATATAGAACCTGGATTTATGTATATACCTTTATCAAATTTATCTATAATATTAACATGTGTATGTCCGTGTATTAATATATCATCTTTTTCTATATTAGGCATATTCTCTTTATTATACAGATGTCCGTGAGTCAAAAACATATTTATTCCATCTATGTTTAGCATCATATAATCTGCCATCATAGGAAATTCTAAAACCATTTGGTCAACTTCACTATCACAATTTCCTCTTACGCATAATATCCTATCTTTAATACTATTTAACATTTCAAATACTTCTTTAGGAGCATATTCTTCTGGTAAAGGATTTCTTGGTCCATGGTATAAAATATCTCCAAGTAACACAAGCTTATCTGGATTTTCTCTTTCAAATATTTCTTTTAATTTTTTACAATAATAAAACGAACCATGTAAATCTGATGCAAATAAAATTTTCATAAAATCCTCCTTATATTAACTATAGGCTGAAGAAAAATCTCCAGCCCATAAATAATTACCTAGAAGCTCTTGCTATTTTCATAGCTTCCTTCCAAGTATCTCTAAGTGTTCTTAAATGTTCTAATACTTCATTCATTATATCAATATCTTTTTTTATGTTAGCCTCTGATAGTCTTTCTATAATGTATTCGTAAACATCATAAAGCTGCTGAGATATTTCATATTTCATATTCAAAGTGAATTGAAATTCTCTTATAATATCTCTTGTTCTTTGTATAGCCGTATTTGCAGAAAGATAATCTTTTTTCTCTAGAGCTATTAAAGCTTGGTTACCAAATTTTACAGCCCCATTATAAAGCATCATTGTTAGCTCTTCTGGTGTAGCAGTATTTATAGCATTTTCTTTTACTTTTGCATACGGGTTATTATACATTAAATCAACTCCTTAAAAATTAGCTTTTTTTATCTATTAAAAGTCCTGACATTTCTAATATTTTAGCAGATAAATCTAAGCTTTCTTCTGTAGGTATTTCTTTAAGAAGTTTTCCGTTTGAAGAATCTTTTATTTTTACAATAACTCTATTTGTTTTTTCATGAATATCATAAGAAAATTGTTTATCTGTAAATTTTTGATTAACTTCTGAAAATAACTTGTCAAGCTCCTTTTTATTAACACTTTTTTTGTCGCCTTCTTTAAACCCTTTAGAATCTTTGCTATCCAAGCTATCTCCGCTTTGAATTTTTCCTTGAGACTCGAGATTAAATTTAGGACTATTATCTATACTCATAGCAATATTTCTAGATTCACTACTAGCTATAGAAATGTTATTATTAATTTCCATTTTATATTCCTCCTTTATCTAGAGCTATCAAAAAAGTTACTAGATTCAACATCTGAATAAACACCTAAATATCCACTGTTAACTTTGTTCGTTGATTTTATAGATTTTATATTCTCTTTTAAAAACTTATATAAATTATTTATAACTTTTTCTTTTTCTTTATCAAGCTCTAATATTTTTTTTATTATATCGTCATTTTTAGAAATAAGACTCTTATGTTCATCTGTAGATTTTTCTAAACCTATATGCAATGTTTCTATTTTTTGTTGAATATCTGTAAGTTTATTAAACATTTTTTCTCTATTATTCAGATAATATACAACACGCTCCACTTGCTCTTCTGATACTTTAAATTCTTTGCTTTTTGTGTAGTCATATATTTCTTTTAATGTTTCATTTTTTTGTTTTAATAATTTTAAATATTCATCACTCATAAAAACACCTTGCTATTATCCTGAAAAATTAAGCAATGCTGCCATTTGACTATTTTGCTTGTTCATAGCAGCTTCCATTTGAGAAAATAATTTAAAATACTGCATTTCTTTATTGTATAATCTTTCTCTTTCTTTTGCAAGCTTTTCTGTCATATCTTTCATTTCTTTTGAAAGCTGATTAGTCATATCAGACGCAGTACCTTTCATACCTGCTTTATCTCTAAGATATCCTTTAGAACCTATAGCATCATTAAAGTTCTTTTTAACAAGCTCACCTATACCTTCTTTAGATTTAGTAAATAACTGTCTTACCTCATCTCCTCTTGTTTCAAGAGCTTCTTTTAATTTTTTCTCATCTATTTGAAGTTTACCACCATCTTTATAATTAGAAGTAGTTGTGATACCTATTTCAAATAAGGAAATGCTTTTTCCTCCTATATCAACAGATTTATAAATGTTTTCTCTTAAATCTCCTAAAAATCTAGTTAAATAATCATCGTTATATAAAAGTCCAGTTTTTGCTTTTTCTTCCCACTTTTTAACCTCGTCTTCACTCATAGCTTTCTTTTGTTCTTCTGTAAGTGGTTCATAATACCCATATTTACCAGATTTTTCTCTTGATTTAGAAACTTGTTTTTGAATATCATCTATAAGTTTATTATAATCATCTACAAATTCTTTTACTTTCTTAACTGTAGTATCTACATCTGTTTTAGCTTCTATTTTAACATTACCTGTACCATTTATAGTAAAATTTATACCATTCATAGATATTTCATTAGATGGTCTAGTAGTTTCAATACCATTTACTTTAAACTTAGCATCTTGTCCTTTTACAAAAGAACTATTTATACTGCCACTTCCATCTTTATTGTCAACATCTATTTTAGTAAAATCTTTAAGAAATTTTTTAGTATTTTCATCAGTAATATTTATAGCACCATTTTCTCCACTTTGAGTAGATTTAATGTCAAATCTAGTCGTAACTTCATTAAATTCAAGCTTAACATTACCACCACTAGAGTTTACCTTATTTATAAAGCTTTGAATAGTATCATCTTTGTTTAATACCACATCTTTGCCACCAAAGTTTAAAGTAACTTCATCAGATTTAGTATCTGAATCCTTTGAAGTAAAGTCAGATCCAAAAATATCAGTAAGTTTACTATTTAATGTTATACTATTGCTTGTTTTATCAAATCCCGCAGAACCTAAACTACTACTAGCAGTTAACGTTTTTTCAACAGTTTGAGTATCTCCAACCGTAGTTTTTATTTTAACTGGGGTATCTTTAGATTTATTTTTTATATCTAAAGAGCCATCTTTACCTTTAGAAATAGAAATATATTTTGTTAAATCTGTTGTTCCCCCATTCCCATTAACTTCCTTGGCCGATTTAAGAGCCTCTTCTATTTTTTTTATTTTGTCATCTTCTGTACTAGCCCCTGACAAATCAACATCAGCTTTATAACCATTTATCTCTATAGAAAATTTCTTATTATCATTCTTTAAAACTCCTGTTATATTAGTTGTTGCTCCTGCAGGTTCTTTACTTTCAGAAACAGATAAATTATGTCCATCTCCCTTAGGCTTAAAAACTATTTTACCACTATTATCTTTTGAAGCTACTATACTACCTGATCCAAAAGCAGCATCAAATTTTTCATTAAAAGCTTGTTCTAAATTATTCCCCGCTTTTTTTAAATCTTCACTTGTTATACTTATATCTTTGCTAATACCATCAAGGTTAAATTTAAAACTAATCTCCCCATTATCTTGAATGATTTTTTCTAATTTAGCACTATCAGCTAAAATAGCATTATCAAGCTTACCACCTGTTATAGTTTCTGTTTGAGCTTTTTGAGTAACCTCTATATCATAACTCCCACTATTAGTTGTACTATTTATTTTTATAGCATTACTAACTGCTCCTGTCGTATTATCAGTAACACTTGTAGTATAATTATTCCAAAAAGCATCATAAGAAATATTATTTGTTTTATCTATCCCAAACCATTTATCTTGAAAACTTTTCATAGAATCCATTAAAGTTCTATAAGCTTCTTGTTTCCACTGAAGTAAAGTCTTATCTTTCTCCATTCTATCATATTTAGCGCTTTCGGCTTTCATCATTTTATCTATCATAGAATCTGTGTCTAAACCCGAAAGCCCTGTAAAACGATTTACATCAGACGTATATATAGCCATATAAACTACCTCCTAAATTTTACTTTATATATTATATATCGTAAAATAAGTAAATTTATTTATACGTTTTTTAAATTTTCGCTAAGACGTAAAATAAGCTCCGACACCTCATATTCTATGATATCTCCTGCCATATTATATTCTTTGTCCTGGATAGCTTGCTTTATTTCTTGTATCTTTTCTTTAAAAAAATCTTCTTCTATATCTATATTATGTGTAGCTTTAGTAAATTCAATACCCTTGAGACAATATACGAGCCCCTCTAATAAATCTATAGTATTTTGTGTAAACATATTTTGATGTAATTCAAAAACTACAATTTTAAGATTTTCATTTAACTTTATAAGATATTGTTTAATTTCTTTGAGTATCTTATCATTTATGTGTTTTTGCATAAAATCATCTCCTCTTTTTTAAAGTATATCATATATGGTTTTATTTTTCTACATTTTTCTCAATTTAATCTAAATAAATATTCTTATAAAAAAAAAGTTATTTTTCCCCTTACTAACTATATTTCTATACTTTCTACTAATTGATATTTTATTAGATCTTCATTAGGAATTTCTACTTTAGTTTTGTTTATATCTTTAATTATAGATTTAGAATTTATATTACTTTGTATTTTAAATCCTTCATGTTCTAATTCCATACTAAATTTTTCGTACTCTTCTAAAATTATATTTTTAGAATCTACTATTATGCTAAATGTGTTTTCTTTAACTTTAATATTCTTTAATATATCTAAATCTTCATTAGATAAATTAAGCCCTTTAACTAACTCCTCTAATAACTCTTTATTTTTGTTGAAATCTATATTAAATTTATATTCTTTTTTATTGCCATTCAATTCTCTAACACTTGCATTTACAATAAAATCAGAATATCCTTCATCCTTACTTATAATATGATTAATTTCTTCTAAATTATATTTTACTTTAACTTTATCTTCACCTTGTTTTACATAAAACTCTCCATCTTTATAAAACCCTATTTGCTCTGTAGTTTGTTTTTCTCCCATAGATTCAATATTTACACTTTGTTTTAAATATAGTTTTAAATTATTTTCATTTTCAAGTTTTATATCAGTTTTTGATATTTCTTTAAATTGTATTTTATCTTCTCCGGAACTCAAAATAGAATTTATATTAACATCTGATTGTAAAGTTTTACTTTTTAGCTCACTATTTAATTTTAATATTTGATTATATATATCTCTAGCTTCATTTTGTGTTAGTTGTTTATATTCTTTATCTTTATTTTTTCCTGTTTGTATAGATACTATTTTTTTACTAACATCATATGATACTTTATATCCAAGATTTTCTGATATAAAACGCAAAGGTAAATATGTAACACCATCTAAAACAACAGTACCAATATTATTATTTTCTTTGTCAATAGGTATAATTTTTCCATCTACAACAGCCTTATTTTGTCCTATAGGTAATTGTATCTTACCATAATTAATAATTACTATCTTATTTTCAGATATATAATCTGTTGTAAATTCTAAAGCTTCTCCTAAAGTTCGTAGTGGTAAATATATTCTATCTTGATAAACTACGGGAATTATACTTTCAAGTTGATTATTATCTATAAAAATTTTTATATCTTTATTCTTTTTTAAATTAGATTGTTGTATCTTATTTTTCTTAGAGTTTATAATATCCAAAGATTTAGATATTTCTGGTAATTCTATTTTTGTATCATCTGCAAAAATAGTACTAACATTTAAGGAAACTATAAAAGTTGCCATAAATATAGAAAAAAATTTTTTCATAAAAATCACTCCTATCCTTATGAATAAACTCTAACATATGGTTTATATAAAGTCAATAATAAATATATTATTAAATATTATAGAAGTATTTTTATTTATAAATTAAAAAAAGTATAGACTAAGTCTATACTTTCATTATTGTCTCATACTAAGAAGAAGATTCTCCATTTCTTTGCTTTCTTCTATCTTATTTATAACAACTCTTATTTCACTACTTTTAGGCATTCCCTTTATATACCAACCTAAATGTTTTCTCATTTCTCTAACACCTATATATTCTCCTTTATTCTCTACTAAAAGCTTAAGGTGTCTTATAGATAAATCTATTTTTTCATTTATAGTAGGCTTAGGAAGTAACTCTCCTGTTTTAAGATAGTGGACTATTCTTTTAAATATCCAAGGGTTTCCTTGAGCTGCTCTTGCTATCATAATACCATCACAACCTGTATAATCTATCATCTGCTTAGCTTTTTCTGGACTTATTATATCACCATTTCCTATAACTGGTATATCAAGATTTTCTTTTAAAATTTTTATTATATCCCAATCTGCCTCTCCAGAATAAAACTGTTCTCTTGTTCTTCCATGTATAGTTATAGCTTTAGCTCCATTTTCTTGTGCAATTTTAGCTACTTCTAAAGCATTTAAATGCTGATCATCAAAACCTTTTCTTATTTTTATAGTAAGTGGTTTTTCTATACTAGAGCTAACAGTTTTTACTATCTCTCCTATAAGTTTAGGATTTTTCATAAGAGCAGAGCCATCTCCATTTTTTACTATTTTAGGAGCTGGACAACCCATATTTATATCAAAAAAAGCTATATTATCATTATTCTCTAGCTTTTTAGCCATATCAGCCAAAACTTTAGGGTCAGAACCAAAAAGTTGTACTGCTACTTTTTTTTCTTCTTTATCAACTTCTAAAAGCTTTTTTGTATTTTCATTATTATACATAACGCCTTTAGCACTTACCATTTCAGAATATGTAAGTCCACAATCTTGTTCTTTGCAAAGCTTTCTAAACACAACATCTGTAACACCAGCCATAGGTGCCAAAAATACATTATTATCAGGAGTAAAATTTCCTATTTTCATCTATCAATCTCCATTTCATTTAGCTTTAAAACAAAAACTTTATACCACATCCTTAGTGATTCTAAAAGTTCTTTTTCTTCTTTTTGCAATTTATCAATTTCTAACCTAGCCCCTATCTCATCACAAAAAAAATCATCTTCATTAAAGCTATGTTCTATAAAAAGATTTCCATCATTATAAAACCCAATACTTATTATACCATTTACTTTATTTACTATATATATACCTATTTCTTTTAATCTACTTTTTATATCTATAGGCAAAGTTTTAGTGCTTTCCCCAAAATAATATTTTTGATTATAACTAGACACTGCAAAAATTATATCTTTTTCCAAAAATATCACCTCTTATATATATTTACCATTTTTATTTCTTATAGATACTTCTCCTGATAATATAATGTTATTGCCATCTTCATTTTCTACTATAAGATGCCCAAGGTCAGATATATCTAATATTTTCCCATCTATAACTTTATTATTAGAAAAAATTCTTGCTTCTTTACCTATATTGATGCAAATAGACTTATATTTTTCTAAATATGGTTTAAAATCTCTATTCTCGAGATATTCAAAATAAATTTCTTCAAAATTTTGCAAAAATAGTGCTAAAAATTCATTTCTATCAATTTCTTTGCCATATTCTAAATATAAGGAGCTTGCCTTATCTTTTATACTATCATCAAAAATATCTTCATTAACATTTATCCCTATGCCTAAAATAATATATTTTAATCTATCTATTTGAGCGCTTACTTCTGTTAATATGCCACAAACTTTTTTATTATTTATTATTATATCATTTGGCCATTTTATATAAGCTTTTATTCCTAAGATATTTTCTATTGTTTGACATATCAAAAGCCCAGAAAGTAATGTTATTTGCCACACATTCATAAGCTCAAGATTAGGTTTTAATATTAATGACATATATATATTTTTATCTTTAGAACCATGCCAACTTCTATCAAGTCGTCCTTTTCCATTTGTCTGATTATTACATACAACTATATCTCCATCTTCTAGCTTATCTGCTAAAGTTTTTGCATATTCATTTGTAGAATCTAAATCTTCAAAAAAATATATATTTTTAACAAAATTTTTGGTTTTAATTTTTTTAGAAAGTTCAAGTTTATTAAACTTATTATTATCTAATTTAAGTCTGTATCCTTTATTTGTAGAAGAAGATATATCATATCCCATTTTTCTTAGCTTAGCTATATATTTACATATAGTATTTCTAGATACATTTAATACATCTGCCATTTGCTCTCCAGATATAAAACCATCTTCTTCTTTTAACATATCTAATATTTTATCTAGCATAACAATATCCCCTTTTGGTTCTATTTTTTCTTAGTCCATTTAAGACCATCTAGATATTCTTGTCTGCTTATGCCTTTTTGCTCTTCTTGATTTGATACACTAACATCAGTTAAAAGACTATCTATAGTAACTTTATCTATCTTACCTTCAAATTTAGCATTAAGATTTTCTTTTATAGCTTGTTTTAAATAATTTGTACCATCTTTTCCAACTAATTTTTCATAATTTAAAGAAGATACCGTTTCTTCTACTATATTTTGAACTTTATTAGTATTAAGATTTTTTAAATCTTTATTTTTTCCGCCAAGATTAACTTGCACGGAAACCTTATGTTCACCATTTATAGAGTTTAAAGTTGTATTTATGGGTTTTAATTCAACAAAACCTTGTTTATTACCTCCTGAAATTACTTGGTATCCTATACCAAAAAAAGCTACAATACCTATAGATAAAAGTATAGTTATTATAATTATAGAGTTTTTCTTATCTTTTTCTTTTTCATTTTGTTTATTAGCCATAATATCACCTCTATTTTAAATATGGAGCTGGATCTGTAGTTTTACCATTTATTCTTACTTCAAAATGTGCATGTACTCCTGTTGAATATCCTGTAGAACCTGCCTTAGCAATTACTTGTCCTCTTTTTACGCTTTGTCCCTTACTTACAACTAACTTAGAATTATGAGCATATAAAGTAGTCATACCACCTCCATGGTCTATTATAACTGTTTTACCATATCCTCCTCTAGTTCCTGCATATATAACAACACCAGATTCAGCTGCTACAATGTCTGTACCATAAGTTGCTTTCATATCAAGCCCAGAATGTAATTCTCTTTTACCACTTATTGGGTTTATTCTATATCCATATACGTCATTATATGGTCTATCTGCATAAGCTGGAACTGGATTTGCTAGTCTTCCTCCCTTCCCAGAAGTATAAACCTTATTTGTGCTATTTCCGGTTACTTTAACATTTGCTTTATTTATAAGTGAAGTTATCTCGGCATCTTCTTTTTGCAAATCTTTAATCCTTTGTTCTATACTAGCTTGCTCTTTATTAAGATTAGCTACCATTTGTTGTTTTTCTTTTATTTTTTTATTAACTTCATCTTTTTTCTTTTGAGTATCATTTTTTAATACTTCTATATTAGCTTTTTCTACTTTTATTTGTTCAACTTTAAGAGCTATAAGTTCTTCTGTCTTTTTATACTTTTCAAATATTTCCTTGTCATGTTTAGTTATATAATTTACATACTCAATTCTTTTAAAAAAATCCGTAAATCCCTTAGAATCTAACAATATATTAAGATACCCCTGATTGCCATATTCGTACATAACTCTCATACGACTTTTTAAACTCTCATATTGTTTTTCTCTTTTTTCAGTAGCTTTTTTTAACTCTTGTTCAGAATTTGCAAGACTTTTTTGTGTATCACTTAATCTTTTTTCTAAAGTATCTAATTCTGCTTGTACTTTATCAAGTTCAAAATCAAGCTTTTCTACTTCTTTTAAAATATTTGTTTTTTGCTCTTTAGATTTTTCAAGACTTTCCTTAGAATCTTTTATCTTATTATTTATTTCATTTTTTTCTTTGTTTAATTCACTTACACTCTTTCCATATATACTTGTATTAAAAGATATACTAAAACAAATAATAGATAAAATAAATATATTCTTCTTCATCACAAATCTCTCCTAAACTTGAAGGTGTTTTTTAATAGAACTTACAGAACCTATAACACCTAATAATGCCCCTAATATTATTGTAACTGGAGTTATAACTAAAAACATAGAAAATGTATCTTTAAGCTCTACATAATTTTTAATCATAGGTATTTTTTCATATAACACAGATATAGATTGACTATAGCCAAAACTTCCTATAAATATCGCTATTAAAGCTCCTACAGTACCTATAACTATACCTTCTATTATAAAAGGCCATCTTATAAACCAGTCGGTAGCTCCTACATATTTCATAATATTTATCTCTGTTTTTCTTACGTATACTGCAATTTTTATAGTATTTATAATAATAGCAACAGATATTATAGCTAATACAAGGATTATTATTATGCTACCTATCCTTATAGCATTATTTACAGCTAATAATATATTAGATTCTTTTTGAGAATGTCTTATTTTTTCTATGCCTATAAATTTATAATCTTTATCTCCTATTTTAGGTATATCTTCTGTTGTTGTTTCTGTTTCTTTTTCTTCCTTAGGCTTTGATATATCCATAGGCTTATCTAAGGGATTTTCTATTATTTCTTGTATCTGTTCTTGTTCTTTATTCCTGCTAGCTAAAAGTTCTTTTTCAAACTCTACTTGAATATTATTTATCTCATTTATAACCTGTTTTTGATATTTAGCAGCCGATATAGATATTTCAAAAGAACGTGGGAACGGGTTATCATCTTCTAATCCTGCTAATATTTCATTATTATTATCCCATTCTTCCTTTGCCCAATTTAAAGCATCTTCTTTACTCATATACTTAATATCTAAAATATTAGGTATAGCTTGCAATTTATTTAAAAGATTTTTTATTTCTTCATCATTTATATCTTCTCCAAGATATAAAGATACACCTATGCTCTCTTCTACTTTTTCTAATGCTCTATCTAAATTTATAGCTATACAAAGAGATATTATAAGCATAAGAGCACAAGCAGAAACAGAAGCTATAGAAGCTATAGACATAAGTCCATTTTTTGTTATACTTTTAAGCCCTTCTTTTATATGATATTTAATACTTCTAATCCTCAAAGTCATATCCTCCTTCTTTATCACTAGATATAACCCCTTTTTGTATAGTTATAACTCGTTTTTTCATTTCATCAACTATATCTTTAGCATGCGTAGCTATAACAACAGTTGTCCCTCTAGCATTTATTTCTTTTAAAAGCTCCATTATTTCCCAAGCAGTTTCTGGATCTAAATTTCCAGTTGGCTCATCTGCAAGAAGTATAGGAGGTTTATTTATTATAGCTCTTGCAAGTGCCACTCTTTGCTGTTCTCCACCAGATAGCTCATTTGGATATACCTTAGCTTTATGTGTAAGACCTACCATGGCTAAAATAGCTGGAACATTTCTTCTTATAGCTTTAGGTGGAGCTTCTGTAACTTCAAGAGCAAATGCAACATTTTCATATACTGTTTTTCTAGGTAATAACCTAAAATCTTGAAATACAACACCCATTTTCCTTCTAAAATAAGGTATTTCTCTTCTTTCAAGAGCATTTATATTAGTTCCATCTACTATAATTTTTCCCTGTGTAGGCTCTACTTCTTTCAACAGCATTTTCATAAATGTAGACTTGCCAGAACCTGAAGAACCAACTATAAAAACAAACTCCCCTTTTTTTATTTGCAAGGATATATTATTTATAGCTACTGCTCCATTATCATAAACTTTAGTAACTTTATCTACAACTATCAATCTTATCCCTCCTAAAATATTTATTAATATTTAAATTTTTCCCTATATTGCATATACTTACTTACCATAAGCATAATTTTAAAGATTATAGCATCATCAAAGTTTCTAAGGTCTAGTCCTGTCATTTTTTGTAACTTATCAAGCCTATATACAAGAGTATTTCTATGTATATAAAGCTGTCTTGAAGTTTCTGAAACATTTAGGTTATTTTCAAAAAATTTAGCAACAGTTGTTAATGTTTCTTCGTCAAAAGACTCCATAGATATCCCCTGTAAAACCTCTCCTACAAACATTTTACAAAGATTATTAGGTAATTGATATATAAGTCGTCCTATTCCTAATTGTTCATATTTTACTATATTTTTATCAGTATCAAATATCTTACCTACTTCAAGCGCCATTTTCGCTTCTTTAAAAGACGAAGATATATTTTTAAGGTCATATACTATAGTACCTATAGCCACCATAACCTCATTTTTTGTTTCTTCTAAAATTGTATTATATACCTGGTTTGCAAAATTTTCTATTTCTTCTTTATCTTCATTTTGAGAAAGTTCTTTTACAAGAATTATAGTTTTTTCATCTACTGCTGTTACAAAATCTTTTCCTTTAGTTGGAAAAGCGCTTCTTATTATATCTACAACATTTAATTCCTTATCTACTGCTGTTTCTATAAGATAAACTATTCTTTTTACATCATTTTCTATATGGAGCTTTTTAGCTCTTGAATATATATCTACAAGTAAAAGATTATCAAGCAAAAGATTTTTTATAAAGTTATCTCTATCATATCTTTCTTTATAAGCTATTAATAAATTCTGTATTTGAAAAGTAGTTATTTTCCCTAATTGATAAGTTTCCTCATCTTCACCTTTAGCGAGCACTATATATTCTGCCACACCATTATCAAATACTTTAAAATATTGATACCCTTGCACTAGTTGATTTTCTGCTGGACTATTAATAAATAGCTCCACTCCATCAATATTTTTATTTATCATATTTTCTTCAGTAGTAACTACTATTTTACCTTCTCTATCTACCACGCTAAATTCTCTTCTTGTAATATTCTTAAGCCCGTCTATTGTATTTTGTAATATTTGATTTGATATCATTTTATACAGCTCCTTTATTTGTGGATATATTTTAATTTTATTAATATTTACAAGATATTATATATAGTTTATATCAAATTTTATAAAATTTAAAGCCTATTTATAATAATTTGTAATTTTTTATAAATACAATTTCTAAGATATTATTTTAATATTTTTGCTTTATACCTTATATTCAACATTTTACCCCAAAAACAATTGATATATTTTACATATATGATATAATTAATATATTATTTTTTGAGGTGAATTTTATGAATATGGAAAATAATGAAAATAATCAAGATAAACACATAGTTAGTGTAAAAATAGGAAATATAAGCTACAATCTTTCTACAAACGAAAGTGTAGAATATATAAACGGGCTAGCAAAATACATAAATAGCAAAATGGATGAACTTTGTAATATATATGATAATCTAAACAAAAATTCTAATTCATTTTTGCTTATACTTTGTATAAATATAGCCGATGAACTCTTTAAACAACGTCAGGTTTTTTCAAGTAGCAATAAATCTATTTCATCTATGGAAGATAAACTAAATTCTCTTACAAATAAAATAATAGCACTTGAAAAAAAACTAACTTCTGCTAAAGAGCTTAATAAGGAAAAAGATAAGGCTATAGAGCTTTTAAAACAAAACTTAAATATATTATCTAATGAAAAAGATTTAGAAATATCAAGGCTAACTCAAGAATTAAAAGATAGTATAACAGAAAAAGATAATACTATTTTAAATCTAGAATCTGAACTTGAACATACCTTATCAAACCTTAAAATATTCTCTGAAAAGTTAGATACAGAGCTAAATCCATCTATTGATGAAAAACAAACTATAATAGCAAATCTTGAAGAAGAGCTTCAAAATGCTATAGATAAAAACTTATCTCTTAATTTAAACTTAAATAAAAAAACCTTAAGCATAGAAGAAAAAAATCAAACTATAGAAGAGCTACAAGCTAATCTTACTTCTGCTCTTGACAAAAATCTTTCTTTATCTTCTAAAATAAGTGATGATATGAACATAATTTCTAAAAAAGATAAAGAAATATCAGAACTTAAAGCAAATCTTAATTCATCTATTGATGAGAATAAAAATCTTAACTTTAATATAGAAAATAAACTTGCTCTTTTATCTAAAAAAGATACTCTTATAGAATCTTTAGAAAATAAACTCCAAGAGGCTATAGAGGAAAGTAAAAACATAAGCTCAAGGCTAGAAAACAAGCTTTCTTATTCTCTTTCACAAAAAGATACTATAATTTCAAGCTTACAACTTTCTTTAAATAATGCAATAGAAGAAAATGAAAAACTCTCTAAAATTATTGAAGATAAAGATAATTTATCTATTGATGAAAGCGAAGAATTAAAATCTTCTATATTGCATAAAGATAAAATTATTTCTGATATGGAAAAGAAAATATCAGAAAAAGATTCTCTTATACAAGAGCTAAAGCTTGATCTTGAAAAATATGATAAACAAACATTAGACAAGCTCAACTTTGAAGAGATTGAACTTGAAAAAGACTTGCATATCTTAGACTTGGAAGAAGAAATAGAAAAGCTAAAACTTGAACTTGAAAATCATAAGACTTTACAATAATCTTATGTAATATATAAACAAATATAAGGTACAAATATTAATATGAATTGTACAGTTTTATAAATAAGATATTTAAATTTTATTTATCTTATATATATATACTATCAAAATTTGTATAATTTGTCTATAACTTTAACAAATTTTATTTTAGAAATTAGGTGAATATTTTGAATAAAAAAAAGATTGAACTTTTAGCTCCCGTAGGTTCTATGGAAAGTATGGTATCAGCAGTAAATAATGGATGTGATGCTATATATCTTGGTGGAAAAGACTTTAACGCAAGACAAAGCGCTAAAAACTTCACAAATGAAGAGCTAAAACATATAATAGACTATTGTCATGTAAGAGGCGTAAAAGTAAATCTAACTTTAAATATTTTATATAAGGAAGATGAAATACAAAACGTATTAGATTTTGTATCAACTATGTATTTTTATGGTATAGATGCTCTTATAATTCAAGATATAGGTATATTTAGTCTTATAAAAAAACATTTTGATATTGCCCTTCATAGTAGTACTCAAATGACTATCCATAATATAGAAGGTGTTAAATTTTTAAAAGAGCTCGGCTTTAAAAGAGTTGTTTTAAGCCGTGAGCTATCTTTAGAAGAAATAAAAGAAATAACAAATAATGTAAATATAGAAATAGAAGCTTTTGTACACGGGGCAATATGCGTATCATATTCTGGGCGTTGCCTTATGAGCAGTCTTATAGGTGAGCGTAGCGGAAACCGTGGAAGATGTGCACAACCTTGCCGTATGGAATATAAACTAATAAAAGATAATAAAATCTATGCAAACAACTATCTTCTCTCCCCAAGAGATACCTCAACTTTACCTATAATAGATGAGCTTGTAAATTCTGGTATTCATACATTTAAAGTAGAAGGTAGAATGAAAAACCCAGAATATGTAGCCCAAGTTATATCTACTTATAGAAAATATATAGATAAAGCAGAAGATAATAACTTTTCTAATATAGAAGAGCAAGATTTTAAAAATATAACTCAAATATTTAATAGAGGCGGTGGATCTATAACAGGTTATTATAAAACTTGGTCATCACCATCTATGATAAGCCCTTCTCCTAAAAGTAGCGGACTTAAAATAGGTTTTGTAAAATCTTATAACAAAAAAACAAAAAAATGTGAAATATTTCTACAAGAACCTACTACAGCCGGTGATGGTATAGAAATTTGGACAAAAACAAAACCTCATTGTGGAACTAACATATCTAAAACATCTATGGCAAATGAAACCATAGTAGTAACTATAGATGGAGCAATATCAAAAGGCGACTTAGTTTTTCGCTCTTTTGACAAGGCTTTAGATAGAAAGCTAAAAAAATCTTACGAAAAGCCTACAAGAAAATTAAATGTAAATGCAAAAGTATCTGCTAAAATAGATAATAACATAGTCCTAACTTTAGAAACAAACAAAGCTTGTGTTAGTTTAAGTGGAGCTATAGTAGAAAAAGCTAAAAATGCATCTATATCTAAAGATGAGCTTATATCTAGACTTTCTAAAACTGGCGATACTCCTTTTTCTCTAAACTTTACTAGCGTTGACATAGACGACGATATTTATATGCCTATTAGTTCTATAAACAGTATAAAAAGAGAGGCCATATCCCTATTAGAAGAAAAGATAAAAAAATCTTATGAAAAAGAAAAAATTTCTGCAATATATAATCCAAAAATAGAAATAGCTACAAAGCAATACTTAACTGCCCTTGTTCAAAATAAAAGTCAATTTGATGCTTGTGTAAATTCTTCACACATAAAAAGAATATATATTGAGCTATCTCCTAAAACTTTAGATGAACTTGACTATTTTATAGAAAAAGCTCACAAAAATAATATAGAAATATTTGTAGCTTTACTTTGGATTCTTAGAAAACCTATGAGAGATGATTTTTATAAAATGCTGAATATTTTAGAAAAATCTAACATAGATGGTTATTTACTAAGAAATTATATAAATCTTAACACAACTAAAAAAATTGTAGCAGATTATACTTTTAATATATTTAATAATGCCTCTTTATCATTTTTAAATACTTTATTTGATAAAGTTACTCTATCCCCAGAGCTTAACTTTACCGAGCTTAATGCCCTTTCTTCAAAAAATGCAGAAGTATTTATATATGGCAAGCTCCCTCTTATGACAACTCACCAATGCCCAGTTGGTTTATTTGTATCGGAAAAAGGGAATAATAGATTTTGTAAACTAAGACATAAATGTGATGGGTTTTATCTAAAAGATAGAACAAATACTCTTTTCCCTATAAAAAATGATTGCTATAATTGTACTACCACTATATTAAATAAAGCCCCTATATTCACATTAAATAAAAAGGAAATAAATAAACTAAAAACAGAAGCATTTCGTCTATCTTTTGTGGACGAAGACTATAATGAAATTTTAAATCTTATAAATCTTCATAAAAAAGTTTTAATAGATAAGATTAATATAAATATAAAAGATACACCTTTTAAAGATTTAGAATATACTAATGGACATTTCTTTAGAGGTGTTTTATAGGAGAATTTTATGTATAATACAATTATAAACATTTCAAGGTATATATTTTTTATATATATGACATTGTTTTTATTGTTTGGCTTTTTTGTTTGTCTCGGAGAAAAAAATATATTTTTTAAAAAAATAAAATTATTTATATCTATTCAAAGAATAATAATATTTTTGTTTATTATTTCTTGTTTTTCTATACTTTTTTATAGTAATAAACAATATAAAAATATTGATTTTTTCTTTTTAGTAATAACTTTTATAACTATAGGTAATTTTATATCTTGTAAAATATACAAAAATAGCTCTCATCTTCTTTGGAATGGAATATTTTTCTTATTATCTATAGGTATAGTTATGTTATATAGATTAAATCCAGAATTAGCTAAAAGGCAATTTGTATGGTTTGTTCTTGGATATGGAATTTGCCTTTGCATACCTATTTTACTAAATATATTACCAAAATTAGATATTTTTCAGTATTTTTATCTTTTTGTAGGATTATCTTTACTTCTTGCTACATTACTTTTAGGAAAAGAAAATGGAGGAGCTAAAAACTGGTTAACTATAAAAGGCTTTACATTCCAACCATCAGAACTTGTAAAACTTTTGTTTATATTTTATTTAGCATCTAGCTTTTGTAAAGAAAATCTAAGGCTTAGAGACTTAATCTTTCCAAGTCTTATGTCCATGCTATTTATTATTTGCTTAGTATTTCAAACAGACCTTGGAAGTGCTCTTATTTTTTCTATGACTTATTTAGTTATAATATATATATCATTTTCTAAAATGTGGATTATTTGGGCTGGAGCTATACTAGGAATATTTAGCTCTTATCTTGGATACAAAATGTTTAATCATGTTAGAATAAGGTTTAAAACTTGGATAGACCCTTGGAGCGATATAAATAATAAAGGTTATCAAATAGCACAATCTCTTTTTGCTATATGTTCCTTTGGAGCTATGGGAAGCGGTTTAGGACAAGGTATGCCAAATAAAATTCCTATAGTAGAAAGAGATATGATATTTTCTGCTATATGCGAAGAATTTGGAATATTTTTTGCAATAGGATTAATTCTTATTTTTATTATGATATTTTATGGTTGTGTAAGAATTTCATTAAATACACAAAATAGATTTCTTATAATTTTATCATCTGGTATGACTAGTTTACTTTGCTTTCAAACATTTTTAATAATAGGCGGTGTTACAAAGCTAATTCCTCTTACTGGAGTTACCTTGCCTTTTGTAAGTTATGGTGGTACTTCTATAATAATGAGCTTTGTTACAATAGGTATTTTGCAATGGGTAACTATCCATAATGTAAAAAATAAGAAAGATTAAGGTGATTTTATGCGTTCTAATATAAAAAAAGTTTTTTTATTTTATCTTAGTTTGTTCTCAATTCTTATTTTATATATTCTTATCTTAAATTTTGTAGAAGCTAACAAAATTAAACTAAATCCAAATAATCCAAGATTAGAACAAATAACCATTTCAAACCATAAAGGCTTGTAGATTTTCTACAAGCCTTTATATAATTATAACTATATATTATGAATATCTTTGTAATATTTAAATATTTTATACATTCTATTAATAGAGTATACTTGACAATATATTTGAAAATTTGATATATTTATCTCATACTAATATTAGTTATTTATATTTAGGAGATTTTCAAATGGACTTATTTAAACTTAAAGAAAACAAAACAACCCTTTCTACCGAAATCTTTGCTGGAATAACAACATTTATGACTATGGCTTATATCCTAGTTGTAAATCCTAATATTCTAAGTGTTACCGGTATGGATAAAGGGGCTATCTTTTCATCAACAGCCTTGGCTTCTTGTATAGGTTGTCTACTTATGGCTCTTCTTTCTAACTACCCTTTTGCTCTTGCTCCTGGTATGGGTCTTAATGCATATTTTGCATATACGGTGGCTAAAGAATATGGCTGGGAAGTTGCTTTATTGGCAGTATTTATAGAAGGTCTTGTTTTTATCGCCTTTTCATTTTTTAGCATTAGAGAAGCAATCTTTAATGCTATACCTAAAAATCTTAAAAATTCTGTTAGTGTTGGGCTTGGTGTTTTTATAACATTTATAGGACTACAAAATGCCGGTATAATCATAAAAGACCCTGATACTGCCGTTACTCTTGGCAATATAAAGTCTGTAGGACCTTTGCTTGCTATGATAGGCGTTATATTTATAGTCTTCTTAATAGTAAAGAAAGTTAAGGGGGCTCTATTTTGGGGTATTTTAGCCACTTGGGGAGTAGGTATAATATGTCAACTTACTGGTTTATACCAAGTAAATCCAGATATAGGACAATTTGACTTAATACCAAATAACATAATTTCTATGCCCCCATCTATAAAAGATATAACTCTTTTTTCTGCTATTCAAAATATAGATTTTAATTTTACTAAATTTGCTAATATTATTATCGTAGTTTTTGCATTTCTATTTGTAGATATGTTTAACACTATAGGTACTTTAATAGGCGTATCTGAGAAAGCAAACTTTATTGATAAAAACGGAAATTTACCAAAATTAAAACAAGCTCTTTTGGCAGATGCCATAGCTACTTCTGCTGGAGCCGTGCTTGGAGCTTCCACTACAACTACTTATGTTGAAAGTGCATCTGGTGTTGCTGAAGGTGGTAGAACTGGTCTTACTTCAGTAGTTACTGGTTTATTGTTCTTATGCGCACTTATATTTTCCCCTATATTTATAACTATTCCATCTTTTGCTACTGCACCAGTCCTTATAGTTGTTGGACTATTTATGATAGAAAATGTTGTAAATATAAACTTTAGTGATTATACAGAAGGATTACCAGCTTTTATTACTATAATAATGATGCCATTTGCATATAGCATAGCAGATGGACTAATATTCGGATTTTTAAGCTATGTTATCTTAAAATTACTTACTGGAAAAGGTAAAGAAGTAGGAAAAGTTATGTACATTTTAGCTATTTTATTTATTATAAAATTAGCTCTTTAATAAACGTCTATAGGAGAATTTAAAATGAATTTATTTAAACTTAAAGAAAACAATACTACTGTTTCTACAGAAGTATTTGCAGGTATCACAACATTTATGACTATGGCTTATATATTAATAGTAAATCCTAATATGTTAAGTGTTACTGGTATGGATAAAGGAGCTATTTTCACTGCTACTGCTATAGCGAGTGCTATAGGTTGTATAATGATGGCTCTTCTTGCTAATTATCCTTTTGCTCTTGCTCCTGGTATTGGGCTTACTGCCTATTTTGCCTATACAGTAGCTAAACAATATGGATGGGAACTCGCTCTTTTAGCAGTATTTATAGAAGGTCTTGTATTCTTATCTTTTTCCTTCTTTAATATAAGAGAAGCAATTTTTAATGCTATACCTAAAAACCTTAAAAATGCTGTTAGCGTTGGGCTTGGTGTTTTTATAACATTTATAGGACTACAAAATGCCGGAATTATAACACAAGACCCAGATACTGCTGTTGCTCTTGGCAATATAAAATCTATAGGGCCTATTCTTACTATGGTTGGGGTTATAATTATGACCTTCTTAACTATAAAAAGAGTTAAAGGTGGATTATTTTGGGGTATTTTGGCTACTTGGGGACTTGGTATAATATGCCAGTTTATAGGACTATATCAAGTAAATCCAGAAATAGGACAATTTAGTCTAATTCCAGATAAACTTTTGTCTATGCCTCCATCTATAGAGAGCATAAACCTATTTACTGCTATTTCTCATATAGATTTTAATGTAATTAAAGTTACAGATATTATTATAGTTGTTTTTGCTTTCCTATTTGTAGATATGTTTGACACTATAGGTACTTTAGTTGGTGTTTCAGAAAAAGCAAAATTTGTAGATAAAGACGGAAAATTACCAAAATTAAAACAAGCTCTTTTAGCAGATGCTATAGCTACCACAACAGGAGCTATGCTTGGTACTTCTACTACTACTACATATATAGAAAGTGCATCTGGTGTTGCTGAAGGTGGTAGAACTGGACTCACTTCTATAATAACTGGAGCTTTATTCTTATTAGCTCTTATATTCTCACCTATATTTGTAACTATTCCATCTTTTGCTACTGCTCCAGTTCTTATAATAGTAGGCTTATTTATGATAGAAAATGTTGTAAATATAAATTTTGGAGATTATACAGAAGGTCTTCCAGCTTTTATCACTATAATAATGATACCTTTTGCTTATAGCATAGCTGATGGTTTAATATTTGGATTTTTAAGCTATGTTATTTTAAAAATACTTACTGGACAAGCAAAAAAAGTAGGAAAAGTTATGTATATATTAGCTATACTATTCATTATAAAATTAATATTACAATAAAAAAGGTGCTAGATAAATCTAGCACCTTTTATTTTATCTTATTATTTCATCATATGTTATCGTCCAATTTCCTTCTACATAATTAGCTTTTATTTTATGTTTAACATAAAATGTTTTTACTTGTGAATCTAATTCATATTGATAAACCTCTTGTACTATAGCTTCTAAATTATCTTGATTAAGATTTGTAGAAATAAATTGAAGGTCATATTTTGGATTTTTCATTTTACCCATAGGAGCATACTCATTCATAGTATTTTTATTATCTAATACTTGCTTAGAAAATCCTTCTATTTTAGAAATATCTTTTCCCTCAAGTTTATAAGCCATTCTAGAAGAAAACGCATTTGTTATTTGCTCTTGCATAATCTGATGTCCTATTATAGGTCTATCCATTCCTCGTTCTAAACTTAAAGGAATCTGTATAGGTTTTAACTTTATAAGAGCTGATTTTATATTTACTTTCACATCTTTTCCATATAAACCTGCCATTTGAGATTCATCTAATTCAAATATCATATCTGTACCTATTTTCGCTGATTTAACCTCTGTAGGAGCTATAATAATTTCAGAACCATCTACATTTTGAGCTATAAGCTCTACATTTAAACTAAGCTCTACATGTGTTACATTTTCTGATCTATTACCTATAGGAATATTCTTATCTTCTGCATGAGCTACTAATACATATTTATCACCAAAAAGTTTTATTCCTTCTATAAATATTTTATAATTATCAAAGTCATAAACTATATTACCAGAATTAATATCTGATTGAGCTAAAATCTTATTTATATCATATCTTTTATAAATATTATTAAATTCTAAAATAATATTTCCATTTTGATTAGGAACATTTTTAAACTCCATACTTCCTAAAAGATTTTTATCTATAAAAGATGATACTGGTTTATATCCAAGAGGACCTATTTCTACACCATCTTGTTTTAGTTTGATATAGTCTTTTTGAGTAGCAGAACCAAGTTGTATTTTATAGGAAGAATTTTGATTAGGCTCTATACTATAGTCTATTTTACTTGAGCTATCTGTAAAAATAGCATTATTTATATTTATATTAAATCCATCAAATTTATTAACCACTTGAGAATTTATATATTTTACCTCTTTAGGAATTATTTTAGCATCAAAATTTAGATTAAATTCCATTTTATCCCCTGTTTCTAAACTTTCAAATTTTAATACTAGCCCTTCCACATTTTCTTTTATAGCCTTAAATCTTAATATAGTAGAGTTTTCCTCAAAACCATTTCTAGTAAAGTCTATATCCATAGGATATAAATTTGAAGAACTATCTGTAAGAACTATATTATATTTTTTTGTATTTATATTATTATTAAAATATAAAGTTAATTCTTCTAAATTAAGATGAATTTTTTCTAATACTATGCTTTCGCCATCTATTTCTCTTGCCATATCTAAATAAACAGTATTTTCGTCTTCTGGAATATATTTTGCCACGTTATTATCATTTTCTATAGCTTTTTCAGTATTTATTTTATTTATCTTTGATATAGAAATAGTAAAAAATATAATAGTCAAAATTATTAATATAATTAAAACTATAATTGTGCTTAACATTATTATTGTAGTTTTCTTACTCTTTGTATCGGAATGAGAATTTCTATCTTTACTTTCTGCTACAAACTTCATAAATTCTTCCATACCCATAGTTTCTTCTTCTATATTTTCTTGTGTATTATTTATATCTTCTTTAATTTCCATAGAATCTTCTTTTTCTAAATTTTTTTCTTCCTTTTTATCTTCTTCTATTAAACTATCTAATGCATCTTGACTTAATATATTTTCTTCTTCTTTTTTATCTTCCTCTATTAAACTATCTAATGCATCTTGGCTTAATATATTTTCTTCTTCTTTTTTATCTTCCTCTATTAAACTATCTAATGCATCTTGGCTTAATATATTTTCTTCTTCTTTTTTATCTTCTTCTATTAAACTATCTAATGCATCTTGGCTTAATATATTTTTTTCTTCTTTTTTGTCTTCCTCTATCAAACTATCTAATGCATCTTGACTTAATATATTTTCTTCTTCTTTTTTATCTTCTTCTATCAAACTATCTAATGCATCTTGGCTTAATATATTTTCTTCTTCTTTTTTATCTTCCTCTATCAAACTATCTAATGCATCTTGACTTAATATATTTTCTTCTTCTTTTTTATCTTCTTCTATCAAACT
>CALWSK010000001.1 GCA_944384195.1 uncultured Clostridia bacterium | reverse complement strand
CCTTGAAGACGACAAGGTTGATAGGCCTAAGGTGTAAGTGCAGTAATGTATTCAGCTGATAGGTACTAATGGTCGAGTGCTTGTCCAATAGATAAAGTTTAAATCAGGAAAAACCATCAATATGGCTAGTGTTTGTTATCAAGAAAATGTATAGAAAATAAAAAAATATCTTGCAATTTACAATAAAGTATGGTATAATAAGCAAGTATTAATAATTCAATAATCCTCGATAGCTCAGCGGTAGAGCACTCGGCTGTTAACCGATAGGTCGTAGGTTCGAATCCTACTCGGGGAGCTTTTTATGGCCCGTTGGTCAAGCGGTTAAGACGTGGCCCTTTCACGGCTAAAACAGGGGTTCGATTCCCCTACGGGTCAATTATGGCGATATAGCCAAGTGGTAAGGCATGGGACTGCAACTCCCTGATCCCCAGTTCAAATCTGGGTGTCGCCTTTTATTTATAAAGGATATACATATGTATGTCCTTTTTTAATATGTATAATATAATGTGTTTTATATCTAATTCTAAAAATGTTTTTCTGATAATCTCTCATACACAGAGGGGAATTTCAAATATCATATAGTATTTATACCAGAATATAGAAGAGAACTATGTAAAAATAATATAAATATGGGAATAGAAATTTTTAGTGTAAATTAATAAATAAAAAGTAATAGAAGAATATATAAAAAATTAGTTATCATAAAATATAATATACAGATACTAATATCTAATTATCTAAACATTAAATTAAAATAAAAAATACCAGCAATTGCTGGTATTTTTTATTATTGATTGCTAGTTCTACCGTATTTTTTATTGAATTTATCAACACGTCCACCAGCATCAAGTAAAAGTTTTTGACTTCCAGTATAGTAAGGGTGGCATTTAGAACAAACCTCAACACGAATTTCTTCATTAGTTGAACCAGTAATAAATTCATTACCACAGTTACATTTAACTTTAGCTTGGAAATATTCAGGATGAATTCCTTCTCTCATCTAAAACACCTCTTTCTTAATAATTGAGATACATTTTGGCATCTCTAGTGAGTAAATCAAAGTGAATTATATCATATATAACTTAAAAAATCAAGAATTTTTTAGTTAATTTTAGATATTATTTTAAAGAATTCTTCATTATTCTTACTAGATTTTAAAGTTTTTAATAATTTATCAGTTAATTCAATAGATTGATTTGGATTTGAAGAAATATATTTTCTTATTTGATAAGAAGCATTTAGATAATCTTTATTTAACAAAAGATCATCTTTTCTAGTACTTGATTTACTAATATCTATAGCCGGGAATATTCTTCTTTGAGCTAATTTTCTATCTAAAACAAGCTCCATATTTCCAGTTCCTTTAAACTCTTCAAATATTACATCATCCATTTTACTACCAGTATCTATAAGAGCAGTAGCAATTATAGTTAAGCTTCCACCATCTTCTATATTTCTAGCAGCACCAAAGAATTTTTTAGGCATATATAATGTAGCAGGGTCTAGTCCTCCGGATAAAGTCCTACCACTAGACGGCATAATTATGTTATATGCCCTAGAGAGCCTAGTTATACTATCTAATAATATAACTATATCCTTTCCTTGTTCTGCAAGGCGTTTCCCACGTTCTAGTACCATTTCAGCTAATCTTCTATGATGATCTGGTTGTTCATCAAAAGTAGAATATACAACTTCAGCATTTTCAGTTGTTATATATCTTTTTATATCTGTAACTTCTTCTGGTCTTTCATCTATTAGTAATATTATTAAATGTACTTCTTTATGATTTTCAGTTATAGATTTTGCTATAGATTTTAAAAGAGTAGTTTTACCAGTTTTAGGAGGAGCAACTATCATACCACGTTGCCCTTTACCTATTGGACATATAATATCAATAATTCTTCCAGAAACATTATTTGATATGCTTAAATTTAATTTTTCTTGAGGATATATAGGAGTTAAACGTTCAAAATGATTCCTAGAGGACATTAGAAGTGGTGATTCATCATTTACAGAATTTACATAAAGAAGAGCAGAAAAACGTTCATTTTCTCTAGGAATTCTAATAATTCCCTTTATATAATCTCCAGTTCTTAAATAAAATCTTCTTATGAGAGAATTTGGTACATAAATATCTTGATTGCTAGAAAGATAATTTACTGGTCTTAAAAATCCGTATCCATCTGCTAATATCTCTAATATACCTTCTGCAGTTTCACCACTATCTAAGGCTTTTATATAGTCTTGTTTATTTTCAGGTTCTTTATTAGCTTCAAAATCTTCTGTTTCATCTATTACGTTTAAATTAGATAAAACAGAAATAAGTTCTTCTCGTTTGTAACTTGCTATAGATTTAACATTATATTCTTTAGCAATTTCTCTAAGTTCTGCTAAAGTCATTTTAGAGTATTCCATATGTTCCTCCTAGTTTAATTTTGGTATAATTAGTTTTTGCCCAGGTTTTAAGATACTATTTTCCTTAAGGTTATTTGCATCTAATATTTTTTGGTAATAAGCGCCATTTCCATAAACTTTTTTACTAATATTCCATATTATGTCGCCTTCTTTAACAATATATTCTGTTGAAGAAGAATTATTACTATTAGTAGTTGGAGTAGAATTTGTAGTAGGTTCTTGTTTTGTTGAGTTGTTTGTTGGTTTATAATTTGGGTCTAATTTTTGTTTTAAGGCTTCATTTTCTTTTTTTAAAGAGTCTAATTCTGTTTTTAAAGACTCTTCCGTGATTTTTGCTTCTGGATTTTCTGTTATTGCTTGTAGACTTTCTAGTTCAGAGGTTTTAGCAGATAATTCATTTTTAGTAAGTTTTAGATTAATTGCTAAAAATGCAGTAGATATAGTAAGAGTTAAAATAACTCCTATAGAAATTACTCGTCCTATTATAGATGGTGCATATTCATCATCGTCATCATCATAATCATCATCATTAAAGAAATCTTTACCATATTTATCAATATTTTTTCTATAATAATCATTATTTTTAGGTTGATTATTTCTTGTTTGTGGTTGTTTTACTCTTTTAGATTTTTTAGTTGGTTTTTCTTGTTCATAAAAATTAGAACTATCATATTCTTCATATTCTATATTAAAATTATTATTTTTTTCTTTATTTTCTGAATATCTTGGATACTCTTGTTGATAGTTTTCTTGATATTCATCATCTTCGCTTGTATTCTCATCTAGAATTTTTTTTACCAACCTTTTTGTTATATCTTCGCTAAAAAGTTGTCTAGAATTTTGATTTTCATCTTTATTAGCCATACGGCACCTCCTAAAAATTACTATTTTATATAAATAATTAGCTTATTTTACAATTTTATAACCTTAAAGATAAAAAGTCAACTTTTATTTGCATATAAAATAACTTTTATTAGATATATAAATATTAAATTTTCAATAAATTTTGCAAAAACCTATTTAAATCATTATTATTTTACGATATAATATATATAATGTATAAATTAAAAGAAAAGGAGGACATATATGAATAAAATGATATCTAAAATATTGTCTTTTATTATGATTATAAATGCAATATTTTTAAATGTGGTGCCTGTTTTTGGCGCGCCTAAAATTCAACCAAGAGCTACAGATGGTGCTACAGGATTTGAATGGAATACTCAAGCTATTCTTAATGAAAAACTAGAAATAATAGAAAGGCCATCAGATAGCCAAGAGGTGCTTTTGACTTGGGATCTTGATAAATTAAATGGTAAACCAATAGATAATATTAATTATACTTTAGAATATGCTATAGCAGATAATAAAGGGATAGAGCTTGTAGTATCTAAAAAAAATAATGATGGTATAGAAATTGAATATAAAGTTAATAAAGATAGTAGTGTGAATAAAAAGGATAAAATATTAACTGTATATAAAGATGGAAATTATATAACTGCTAATAAGAGTATTTTACCTCAAGGTGTAGAATTAATAAGTCCGTTTGGAGATGGTTCAGCTAGAAACGTTAAATTTAAAATAAAAAAGAATAGTGGATTAAGTTTTAAATATCAAAATACTACTATAAAAATACAATATGACAAAAATGGAAAATTAAATTTTGTAACTGATGGTATAGAAAGAGGAATTATATACCCTTTTAGATTATCTTATACAGAAAATGGTAATAAAAAAGAAATAGATAAAAGAATATTTACAGGTTTGAAAATAAGTGGTGTAAAGCCTTTTGCTAATGCTAATGCTAATGGAAGTGATAAAGGAAAAGAAACCATAGATCAAACACAAAATAAGACTGAATTTCCAGGTGGAGATGTAGTAGGAGTTGATATAACTTTTGATTTTCCTAAAGATTGGAATACTACAAATAAAAAATTTGAAGTTGATGCAAAAAAATCTCCAGTTAAAGCGGTATTTTCTATAGGGCATTTAGAAGAAAGTAAAAAAATACAAATAAGTATTGAAGATATTTACAAAAATGGAAGTGGATCTAATATAAAAGTTGTAAATAAAGATGGTTCTACTAGTAAGATTACAGCTTCTTATTCTACGAATACTGATAAAGCAACTATAACACTAAAGAATCTTGAATCTAGTACTATGTATAGTGATGTTTCTGTTTCTGCAGAAAGAAGTACAGATTCATTTGAAACAATAGCTGCTATATATCCAGTAGGTACAGTATATACTTATCCAGCATATAGAGTTATAGCTCTTGGTGTAAAAGAATATTACTTAGAGATAGAACCTTTTAGAGGATATAATGGTTTTTATGTTATATCTAAAGGGGATTTATCTTCAAGTATGAGCAAATGGTCAACTTATGAAGATAAGAAAAATGGTAAATCAAAAATTTTAATATCATTACCATTAAATGCTCTTACAGAACAGGAAAAGTATTTTAAAGTTAATTTTAGTTTTACTCCTCCAGATTTAACAACAAATGATTTTAAATTTACTTCTCAAATTTTAAAGTTTAAACCATCAAAAGATGATATAGTTTTATCAACGCCTAAAAACTTTAAAATAGTAGAATCTAACATAGTAAAAGGTGATGATGGTAAGGAAAATCTATTTTTATCTTTAAAATGGGATATAGATTATGAGTCAGTACTCGAATATTTAATAGATAAAAATGGAACAAATGGTACAGGTAGCACTGGTAAAACTTTAGATATTACCTATAATTTTTCTCAAGGTTTAGTACCAGAAGAAATAGATACAAGTTTTGCAAGTGTTAAGTTAAATTTAACTAAAAATGGATCTTCAAATCAAAATGGAAAAGATAAAATAGATATTAAATATGAAAACGCTGGTTCTACTAGCGGAACTAATAGTATAACTATAGTAGAGAGTAAATGTAGGACTACAACTAGAGTAGAAACATCGGCTAATGAAGTCAATAAGATATATGAAGCTAATGTTACTTTCAAAATACCAGTTAGTCAAAGAAATTCAGGTACAAAAGATGTACTACAATATCCTAATACTTATTTTGTAGCTGTAAAAGGTGAACATAAAATAAATGGGGGTAATCAACCATATATAACTGGAGATTCTTTGCCAGTAACTCTTACTTTGGATGGTATTACTAATATAGAAATAGCAACACCTCAAAATTTAAATGTTCTTAAAGATAGTATAGACAAAAATGAATTTGCTATGCAATATGATACTTTAAATTATAAAGAAGAGGGAGATGCCTTATATAGTTATAATGAAATTATGCTTAAAACTTTAGGCAAAGAAATGAATGATAATTCTGTAAAATATGATTTTTATATAACTCAAAGAAAAGACTTACTTGATAAAATGACAGAAGCAGGGACAGAGGAAAAATTAGATCCAACTGTAAAAAATAAAATAAAAACTGTAGAATATTCTAAGGTTACAACTTTAAATACACAAAGTGGAGATCCGGCAAAATATACATTTGATTTTTCTGGTAATCAAGAGATGCTTACACATCTTAGAAGTGATGGTATTGTTCAAATAACTAACATTCCTCAAAATTTTGAAACACTAGATACTGGAAAAATAAATCCTAAACAAGAATTATCTTTTAAAGGACTTGATGAAAATCAAACTTATTATATAATAGCTAGAACAGGTGTTACTCCAGTTGCGCAAACTCCTAGTCAACCAGCTCCACAACCGCCAGCACCACCAGCACCAGCTCCAACACCACCAACTACTTTAAAGGAAGAGTTTTCTAGATTTAGTAAAATAGTATCAGTTACTACTATAGATAAGACACAAAAACCAACAGACAATGAAAAAGTACCACCAGCTCCTATTAATTTTAAGGCAGAAGATATAAGTCTTAATTCTGCTAATCTAGTTTGGGATAGAGTTATAGAAAATATTTCAGAGGAAGAAACAGGAGCAAGTGGAAATGGCAAATCTGGAAAAGCAGATGATAAGGCAGATACAACTCCTAAAGAGCCTAGCTCATATTTAGAATATCAATTTATAAAAGTTCCTAAACAACAATTATCAGATGAGTTTTTAAAAAGTAAAAATAGTTTTGAAAAAACTTGGCAAGATTTATCAGATGTAAAAGAAAAATATGGATTACAAACTAGTAAAGATAAAATTTTAGAATTTAATAAAGATAGTAAAAAGTTTGAAGAAACTAAATCAGAACGCTATCAATATTTATTACCAGATGGAAAACAAGGTAAAATAGCAGATAAGATACTTTCTCCTAATGAAATATATTTTTATTATATAAGAACTGTTAGAATGGCAAAACCACAAGGTCAATCAAGTAGCAGTAGCTATGAACCAGTAGCTTATTCTGTTTGGGTACCTCTTAGTTTTACTACTAAAAATGTAACTCCACCAGTAAATCTTAGAGTAGAACCTAATGCTAAATATAATAAAGAAAATGAAGTTGTTATTAGTTTTGATATACCTAAGATGAATCACGATCTTATTGGTAAAGAATATGATATACAATATTCTATTAAGGAAGACTTAGGAGAATGGACTGCAGATAAAACTATGCCAGTTAATGATATTACTATAGTTGATAATGTAGACGGTAAGACTATGAAAGTAACCTACAAGATAACAGGGCTTAAGTCTGGTAAAATATATACTATTAGAGTTAGATTATTTAATAAATTATTAAATATAAGTTCTATGTATTCAAATGAAGTAGAGCATAGGACAGATTCTAATAATGGAGATAATGATTATGATCAAACTGTAGGTAATTGGAATGATAATTTTAAAGAAAAAATAGAACAATTAAAAAATCAATCTTATTGGTATATAAAGGATACTAGTAAAGAAACTATTGTTTACTATAGACCACAATACTTTGATACTATAGCTAATGCAGCGAATGGTAGCTTAATACCTTTAGTAGGTGGAAGTGATGGAGCCTATAAAGAGTATTATTTACCAGCTAGTACTTTAATTAAGGCTTTTGACCAAGGCAAAGGATTTAAGATAAGTTATAATACTTCTGAAGTTATATTAAGTCCTAAATTTTTAAACACAGAAGCTAATGAAACTATAAAAAGCTTAAAACAAGAACTTGATAAAAAAGGTTCTGGTACTAAGGATTATTTTGTTAAAGTTATTATAGAATTTAAAGATGGAAAATATGTTATAAATGGTTCGGATAGCTTAAGTCCAGTTGCTAAAATAAATATAAATATAGTGACTACTAAAGATACTATAGCTGAATTTGACCAAAAAATGTATACTTATATTAATGAAATGTTAGCGACTACAGAATTTTCTACTGATATAAAAACTGCTATAGGAAATCTTATAATCAAAAATAAAACTAATGCAGAAATGGTTGTAGAAGTAGAAAAAATGGTGGATAGATTTAAAACAAAATTTGGAGACAGACTTTCTAAAGAAATGTCAAATCTTGTTATTAAGACAATACCTTTAAAATATGTAGATTCAGATATTATAGTTACTTATCCGGTTGCATCTGGAATTAATGGTTTAGGATATAAAAAATCTGGGTCTAACTGGGTTAGTGCAGATACAAGAGATTATCTTGGTAAAAAAGCTATCTTTACAAGAGAAGCAGGAGAATATATTTTTGCTGGTAAAAAATTAGTAATAAATGGATTAGGCAATCTTTCTAATTCAGAGCAAATAACTAACGTTGTTATAAAATATGGTCTTGATGATTATCTTGGTAAAAATAGTAATATAAATATAAAAGCTCCTATGACAAGAAATATGACTATAGGTTGTCTTGCTAGACTTGCAGGAGCAACAAAAACTCAAAATCCTATAGAATTTTTCAAATCTAAAGGTATTGTTATATCCACAAGAAATGAAGATAGTAATATATCTCAAGAAGAAGCAGTTTACCTTATTATGAAAGTTTATGAAATAAAAACAGGTACTAAGATGGACACTATAAAAATTAAAAATTATAATCAAACAAGTGGAATAAAAAATATTAATAAAAATTATAAAAAAGCAGTTCAAGTAGCTTTCCAAACAGGTATTTATAATAATCCTAATATGAATGCTAAAGGAACATTATCTACACAAGATTTCCTTACTAGCATTACTAAGATGGCTACTATGCTTGGTATGTAGGAGGGAACTCTATGAGAGCTAAGCTTAAGAAATATATTAGCTTGCTACTTTGTGGTATTATGCTTATTGGCATAATGCCACTTGAAGTTTTTGCAAATAGTCAAAAACAAGTTACATTAAAAGAGATAGAAGCAGGTGTAGGTAAAAAAGCTCCAGCTTATAGCTTTGATTTAAAATGGGATAATCCAAATTGGACAGATGGAAATGGAAATGATCAACATGAACCAACAGGTATGAGATTAGAGGGGAGAAAAGCTCTTAAAGGTAAGGACTTTGAAACAAAGCCAGAAAAAATTGATAAAAGTGCAACTAGTGTAACGGTAAATGAATCTAAACTTGAATATGGTAGCATATATGAATATAGAGTTGTACCATATCACACACATACTAATGGCAATAATACTACAGAAGCTCCAAATGCTTCTACTCCGGAAACAGCTCTTTTTATGACAGATATAAAAGTTGATGTTAAAGGTTATGGAAATACCTTAGAAGTAACTTTTGATAATCCTACTTATGATGGAAAAAATATATTTACTGGATATAAAATTTACTATGAAAAAGGTGGTTCTGGTGTAACTCAATTTAATACTGCTGTAGAAGTAAAAGTTGACAATCCAGACCTTATAGTTACTAAAGATGATGCTAGGGAAGTAACAAGATTAACTTGTAAGGTTAATAGTGAGAATATAAAACCTGGTAACATATATGCTGTAAAAGTAGAACCTTTGTATAATGGACAAGAAGTTAGAGATGATGTTAAACAAATTGCAGTAGATGGTAAACAAAAACTTATAGCATATAACAAAAAGACTACAGAATATAGGGTAGATAATGCTTATGTCGCAATTCCTCTAACACTTGAGGAAGACGGAAAAGATTATTTAAAACTTAAATGGGGAGATATAAGCGGTCTTAGTACAGTAGGTGATATAGAAAAAATAGAAATATTATCAGGGCCAGCTGAAAATACTATAAACACTATTTTAGGTACTATACATGGACCTAGTGATATAATAAATGTTAATACTTGGAGGATATCTAAACCTACAGAAAGAGCTTTTTATAAAATAAGTATTAAAGTTAAAAGCTCTACTAAGCCAGTAGAGTCACTAATTGCTATGTTTGACCCAACAGCAGTTAATATAACGCCTAATAAACCTCTTATTTATCCAAAGGCTTTATATGAAGGTACTAAAACAACTTTAGACTTATATTGGGATACATTTACAAGGGCTCCTTATAATGAAAAAGAGCAAGCTAATACAGATGATAAAGGAATGTATTTAGACCAAGATGTAAACTATGATGTTTGGGTAACAGACTCACTTGTAAATTTTGATAAATATATATTACCTAAAGTTATTAATAATGAATCTGGTAAAAAATTAAAAATAACTAATATTGATGGTGTAGATAATAAAGTTTATAATCAGAAAATAGAAAAATATGTAACAGTTGGAGAAAAAGGAGAATTTCTAGAAAAACCTATAGAAAGTAATAAGGTTTATTATATAAAAATAATTGCTACTAAGCCAACTTCTGATGGAAAAGGTCTTTCTTCAAGTCCTTCCATAGCGCAAATTTATATACCGGCAAATAGTGATATAGCTACTCCAAAAAGTTTATCAAAACCACCTTTTAGAGTAAAAAAAGATGAAAAAGGTGTAGATATGATAACGCAAACAGATGTTACTGTTACTTGGAATACAAAATGGTTTGAAGTTTATGATGATACTACTAAACAATGGTATGCAAATGCATCTTTAAGAGATGGAAAACTTATTTATGGAAAAAATGTTAAAGATACAGATACTATAATACAATTTTACGACAAAGAAACTCCAGAAGAAGTTCAACAAGCTTTTAAAGAGGCTGGATATTCAGATGCTGGAAACATTCTAGTTAGAAGTATGGACATATCCTCAAGTGATATAAAATATGAAATGATTACTGTACCTTTTAATGATATAGATAAGGTTGGAGGTTATGAGAAATATTTAGAAGAAATTATGCAGTCTGAAAATACTAAATGGGAACAGATAAATCCTAAATTTACAGATGATAAATATGCAGAATATACTTTAACTAAATTAACTCCAAATACTAAATATGCTATAATTTTAAGACCTTATAGAATGTTACAAGATACTAAAAAAGATGCTTATCCAACTTATCTTTTAGTTACTACATTACCAGAAGGGGTTATTGTAGATATTACTCCTACTGTTCCGGTATTATACGAAGTTGATAAAACTGACACTTCTATAGAGGTAGAATGGGCTAATTCTTCTAATAAGATAGTTTATGAGCTTGCAGTAGATGAGATACCTATAGATGACCCATCAAAAGCAAAAAAACTTATAGATAGTAAAGAGATAAAAGAAAAAGCTAAATTATATAAAAAGCCAGATACAGAAGCAGAGTTTTATAAATATAATATAGAACAACTTTTCCCAGATACAGGTTATTATATATGGATAAGAGCTAAAGTAGATCAAGAAGGTGGAAAAGTTTCTGATTGGTCAAATCCTTTATATATAAAAACAAAACCTATACGTATACCTTCTGCTCCAAGTGGTTTTGGGCTAGCTTCTAACAAAAGTGTAGACACATATAATGCTTCTAAGGGAACAAAATATAAACCATTATCTAGTAATTATCTTATTTTAGAATGGTTAAGAGATCCAGATGATAAATTAGCAGAGCCTAAAGCAGATAACGGAAAAGGTAGCGCCGAAGCTCTTATAGATTCTAATTTGAAAAAGACTTATATGGCTAAGTTTAATGAGCTTATACCTAATAAAGATTATTATGCAAGAGCAAAAACTAAACTTACTATAACAGATAGTAAAGATGGTGGAATTGAAAAAATATATAGCTATATAGTTGAAGTTTCTCCATATCCAGATATGAAAGATGCTATAGAAATAGAGGTTCCTAAGATAGAGGCTAAAGGAGATAGAGTTATTAGCTCTGAGTCTAGCTGGACTACTATATTTAAATATAGAACAGGGAAATCTACAGATGGAGATTATGATGGTAATATTGTAGATGACTTATATCCTTTACCTACAGAAGATTTTGAACTTGTATATGATAAAGATACTAAAACATTAACTTATAGATTTAGAAGTAATAAAAAAGATGGAAAAAATAATGATGATAATTTAGTTGATCAAAGATTTATAAGCAAGCTTATAAATAACAAAGTATATAATTATAATATAGATTTAACTAAACATAAAGACTATGTAATAAAAAATAGAAGAGTAGAAATACCATATACTATAATATCGGCATTAGATAGTAGAAAGATAGCGCTTAGTATTACTTCTGGAGGTACAAGATTTACTCTAAATAGTGGATTTTTAAATACTAAAGAAGTTAAAGGACTTGGAAAGCTTGCATCTGATGCTACAGTTTATATTGATTTATCAGAGAACCCTCAAAATTTACCACCTTTAAATTATAATCAAACTTATGCTACAACTCCACAACAAATAAAAATAACTCTACAAAATAATGGTAAAAGCAGTCAATTAAGCTATTTAGGGTCTGATATGAATGTATTTATGAAGCTTAAAACTAGAGATTTAACTTTAGAGAATAATGTAGGAGCTTATAGAAATATTGGTAATAATGTATGGGATAGATTACCTTCTAGCTATTCAACTGAGACCGGTATGCATAATGTTAAAACAAATAGGCTTGGTAATTATGCTACTATAACAAATGGTGTAAAACAAAATAATCCTACAGAAATTCAGACAAGTGTGAATAATAAAATAGTATTTACTGATGCTGCTAATTTAGATGTTAATTCGCCTATATCAACAGTTCAGTTTAATAATATAGTTTGCGCCATAATTGATGGAAAACAAGAAGTTGCAATAAATGGAGGATTATCTGATAGTCAATATAATTCTCTTAAAAATTCTGGTATGCTTTTACAAGGTTCTGTTGTTGCTCGTGAAGCTGGTATAAATAGTCTAGTTAAACTTTATGAGCTTAAAACAAAAACTAAATATGAAGCAACTGAAAATATAAATACAACACCTTACAAGGATATAAAAAATGCTAATAAAGCATATCAGCAAAATCTTATAAAAGCTGGAGAACTTGGTTTTTATAAAGAAGCAAGTCGAGTAAATCCAAAAGATGTAATGACAATTTCTCAAATGTTAGATATGGTAGATATAATACTTCAAGATACTGGATATTAATTTATTTTGGTGTAGACTTTGTCTACACCATTTTTATTGATATTTAAAAGTTTGATTACATTTTTATTTCAAATTTTAATATTTATTGTAAATAAATATATATATTTGATATAATTATATAAATTAAAAAATAATATGGAGGACAATTTATGACAAAAATAAAAAGTAAATTATTTTTGATACTATCAACTATTTTATGCTTATTGTTTACGGTACCTGTATTTTCAGCTCCTTATGTAAATTTTAAGATAAAATATGATGGTAAGACAGAAAATTATAATAAAGAAAAAGTATACTTATATGTAAATTCTAAAGAGATTAAAAATTTGCCTTTAGAACCTATAATTTTTAATAACTATACATTGGTTCCGGCTAGAGAAACATTTGAAAATTTTGGAGCAGAAGTAACTTGGATAAAATCTAGTGAACAAGTTCAAGTGGTTTATAAAGATATGGTTGTTTTAATGAAGATAAATGATAAAAAAGCAACTGTAAATGGTGAACTTTTTTATATGGATATACCGCCTAAGCTTATAAATGGAAAAACTATGATACCAGTCAGATTTGTAAGTGAGGCTCTTGGATTTACTGTTGAATGGGATAGTGTTAAAAGGACTATTAATATAAAAGAAGGTACTAAGGTAGAAACAACAACACAGTCAACTACTCAAACAACACAAACAACTACAAAAGCTCCAGAAAAAATAGAATTAACAATAAAAGATATAAAAATGCCTAATTCTGATGAAAATACATTTTTTATATATGCAGATAAAGAAATAAAAAAATATGAAAAGCTTATTTTAGAGGATGGTTCTTTAGCTATAGACATTTACAATAGCAAAAATAATATAGATAAAGATAGTATAAATAGTGTTTGTGAGTATATATCCAAAGTAGATATAGAAAATAGAGAAAATAATGTTACAAGATTTATATTTAAAACAAAAGGTTCAGTTTTAAATAATAATTTTCTATTAGATGATAAAAAGACATTAGTAGTTAATTTTGGAGGAAATTCTATAAAAAAAGTTACAGCTTATAGAAATTTAGAAGATGAATATATAGATATTTATGCAGAATATCCTTTAGAATTTTCTATAGAAAAAAATGATACTACAAATAAAATTGTTTTAGATATAAAAAATTGTTCTTCAGAAAATATTCCTATTAATGTAAAAGATAATTTATATATAGAAGATATAAAATATAATTTTATAGGTAAAAATGAATTATTTTTAGAAGTAATATTAAAAGAAAATGTGGAATTTAGTAAAAAACAAGATGGAAATCTAACTACAATAATACTTAGTAAAGATAAAAAAGCACAGCAAAATAATAATAACAATAATAATAATATAACTTCTAGTAAGCAATTTAAAATATCTAAAAAAGATGGATATAATATAAATATAAATAATGTAGAACATACAGATGATTATATAAATAGGACTTATGTATTAGATTTTAATAAGGATATATCAAATTTAATTCCTAATGGCATATATAATGTAGATAATGATTTAGTAAAAACTATAGAAGTATCTAATTCTAAAATTACTTTAAATTGCAAAAAAATAACAGCTGTTAATATAACAGAAGATACTTCAAATATATATATAAATATGTTATATCCTAAAGAAAAATATAAAAATGTTGTAGTTATTGACCCTGGACATGGTGGGGACAAGCCTGGAACTACGGGAAATGGATTATTAGAAAAAGATATAAATCTTCAAATAGCATTAAAAATAAATAAGCTCTTTGAAAATAATAAAGATATAAAAGTATATTTTACAAGATTAACAGATTTTGACCCAAGTTTTGATGATAGAACTAATATGTCTAATGAAGTAGCAGATATGTTTATATCAATTCATAATAATTCTACTGGAGATGGTTCTACTAGTGCAAATGGAACAGAAGTATTTTATTTAAATCCTAATACAAGCGATAGAGGTCTTACAAGTAAAGCTATGGCAGAGATAGTACAAAAAAATCTATTAAAGCAATTAGGAAGTAATGATAGAAAAATAAAAACTTCAAATCTTATAGTGCTTAGAAATAATAAAATGCCAGCTATTTTATGTGAAGTAGGATTTTTATCAAATCCAGAAGAAAGCAAGAAGCTTGCAAGTGATGAATATCAGCAAAAAGCAGCTCAAGCTATATATGATAGTATTATAGAAATAATAGAAAAATATCCAAGTGTTAGATAGATGATAAAAAGACAGAGCTTAAGCTTTGTCTTTTTGTTGTATTAAAAAATACTATAAATTTTTATATAATATATTAAGTAAATTTATTCATATATACATACTATTAGTATATATAAAATTGTTGTAAAATAACTAGTAAAATTATAATTATTCAAATAATAAAAGATTATAATAATATTTATTACAAATTTTCAAGTAGACTAATACAAAATAATTAGTAATATTTGTTTATATTGATTAAAATGTATAATATTTATAAATATGATAATTTAAAAATATATGTATAATTTATATAATATGACAAAAAAATCTAATATAATATATTAAATTATATATATTTATATATATAATTTTTTATATTATAAAAAACAAAAAATAATTACTATAGAAAAAATTTTATAATTATTATATAATATAAAACAATATAAAAAAGGAGGATATAAAATGGAATTAATAAAACTTTTAGGAATTCTGATTATTATAGTTGGATTTGCTTTAAAAATGGATGCAATATTAATAATAATACTTGCAGGTGTAGTAACAGCATTAGTAGGAGGGCTTGGAACAACAGGCTTTTTAGAAACATTAGGGTCTAGTTTTGTAGATAATAGGAATATAGCCATATTTATTATTATTATTTTAGTTACCGCTACATTAGAAAAAAATGGTTTAAAAGAAGTAGCAAAAAATCTTATATCAAAAATAAAAAATGTTTCTGCTGGCGTAATTATTGGTATATATGGAATTATGAGAGGGATATTTGCTGCTTTTAATATTTCTTTTGGAGGAGTAGCCGGATTTGTAAAACCTATTATTTTACCTATGACTATTGGTTCTGTAGAAGCTAAAGGAAAAGAGCCAAATGAAGAACATGTAGAGGCTTTAAAAGGCATGTGTTCTGGTATGGAAAATATTGCAAACTTTTTTTGTAATGTTGTATTTATAGGAGGACCAGGGGCTTTATTAGTTCAATCTACTTTGCAAAAATTGGGATATGAAGTTTCGCTTATAGATTTGGCTAAAGTAGAAGTTCCAGTTGCTATAATAGCTCTTGTTGTAGCTATATTATATTACTATTTAAAAGATAGAAAATTATATAATAAATATTATTAAAAAGTAGGTGAGTATATGGAATTTTTTACAAGCGCAGATATAAGTCTTTCGAAGAAATTATTAGAGATAGTATATATATTAATGGGACTTATTAGTATATATACGGGTGTTAAGAATTTATTAGATAAAACTAATAAAAATAGAATAGGAACAAGTATATTTTGGATATTACTGGGAATTGTTTTAGGATTTGGTAGGTGGATACCAAGTGTTATAAATGGAGCCCTTATTATAATTATGACAATACCAGCTATATTTAAAAGAGTTAGTGTTGGAGAAATTAAAAAGATACCAGAAGAAAAAATAAAAGCTTTAGGAGATTCTATAGGTTTAAAGCTATTTATTCCGGCTTTATCTATGGGGATATTTGCTATAATTTTTGCCTTTACAGACTTAGGAGCTTTAGTTGGTATTGGAGTTGGAGTTATAGTAGCTATAATTTTTCTTATGCTATTTTGTAAAGATAATACACCTAAAATTATTTTGGATAATGCATCTGAATCACTTGGACTTATAGGACCTCTTAGTCTTATGCCTATTTTGCTTGCAAGCCTTGGCGCTATATTCACAAAAGCTGGAGTTGGAGATGTTATATCTGGGTTGGTAGGGAATGTAATACCTCAAGGTAATGTAACAATAGGTATTATAGTTTTTGCTCTTGGTATGGTTATCTTTACAATGATAATGGGGAATGCTTTTGCTGCTATAACAGTTATGATAGTAGGTATAGCTGGGCCTTTTGTTTTACAATACGGAGCTAATCCAGTTATAGTAGGCATGATAGGGCTAACAGCAGGATATTGCGGAACACTTCTTACACCTATGGCGGCAAACTTTAATATTTTACCGGTTGCTATGTTAGATATGAAAGATAGATTTGGAGTTATTAAAAATCAGATATTGCCAGCTTTTATATTATTAATTGTACAGATAATATATATGATAGTGGCAAGTTAAGGAGGAAATATATGAAAGTATTAGTTACAGGTTTTGATCCTTTTGAGAAAGAAACTATAAATCCGGCTTTTGAAGCAGTTAAGCTTTTGCCAGATGATATAAAAGAGGCAAAGATTATAAAATTAGAAATACCAACTTCATTTGAAAGAAGCAAGATAGAAATAGAAAAATATATAGAAGAACATAATCCAGATATAGTCATATGTGTGGGGCAAGCAGGAGGAAGAAATGATATAACTATAGAAAAGGTGGCTATAAATCTTTTAGAAGCTAGAATAGAAGATAATGATGGATATAAGCCATCAGATTTATCTATAAGAGAAGATGGAGAAACAGCTTATTTTACAAATTTACCTATAAAAGGTATGGTATCACATATAAGAGAAAATGGTATACCAGCTTCTATATCTTATACAGCTGGGACATTTGTTTGTAATAGTGTTATGTATAATTTATTATATCTTATAGATAAAAAATACAAAAATATAAAAGGTGGATTTATACATGTACCTTATCTTCCAAGTCAAGTAATATCTAAAAATCCTATCCCTTCTAGTATGTCCTTAGAAATGATAGCTAAGGCTATAGAGCTTTCTATAGAGGCTATATTACTTAATAAAGATGGAAAAGGTGTTGTAGATGGACAAACACATTAATATTGACAATATATATATTTATGATATAATTTAATCAAATAAGTTTAAGGGGTGCTAAGTTTTCTTGGCTGAGAGAATGTTAATTGAGGCATTTAACCATACCTGATCTAGGTAATGCTAGCGTAGGGAATGTATTTTTGGTGCAAAGATGCGTTTTCTTTGTGCCTTTTTTTATTTTTAGGAGGTATAGTATGAAACAAGAAGCAAGTATAGGTATACAAATACTACCTTATATGATGGAGCAAGAAAATATGATATTTGCTATAGACAAAGTTATAGATAATATAAAGGCTAAGGGACTTAAAATGCAGGTTTGTCCTTTTGAAACAGTAGTAGAGGGAACTCTTAATCAAATGTTAGAAATAATAGAAGAAAGTATATATATAGCAAGTGAAAATGGTGCAAATGATCTTATAGCAAACATTAGATTATCTTATAGTAAATCGGGGGTTTTAAGTATTGAGGAAAAAACATTTAAACATAGATAAATATATTCTAATACTTTTTATTCTTATTTTATGGCAATTAATATCTAGCTTTGATATTATTCCAAGTTATATGTTACCAAGTCCTAAAGAGGTTTTAGTTGCTTTTATAAAAGATTTTAAAATAATAATAGAGCATACTACAGTTACATTTATAGAGGCTATTAGTGGTCTCGTTATTAGTATTATATTTGGGTTTTTATTTGCTGTTTTAATGGATAGATATAGCTTTTTAAATAGAGCAATATATCCCATTATAGTAATAAGCCAGACTATACCTACTATAGCTATAGCTCCTATATTAGTACTTTGGTTTGGATTTGGATATTTACCTAAAATACTTCTTATTTTTTCTACTTGTTTTTTTCCTATAACTATTAGTATATTAAATGGGTTTTCTGCTATAGATAAGGATATGTTAAGGCTTATGCAGTCTATGGATAGTACATATTTTAAAACTTTATTTTTAGTTAAAATACCATATTCTCTAAATGGATTTTTTTCTGGCTTAAAGATAGCAACTTCTTATGCTATAGTAGGGGCTGTTGTTTCTGAATGGTTAGGAGGAGATAAAGGTATAGGAGTATATATGAATAGAGTAAAAAGTGCATATGCATTTGATAAAATGTTTGCTAGTATTATGGTAATAAGCCTCCTAACTTTAATATTTGTAGGTTTTGTTAGATTTTTAGAAAAGAAAATTGTATATTGGAAAGAGGTTGATTAGATGAGAAATATTAACAAGATATTAGCTTTAGGACTTAGCCTTTTATTACTTGTAGGTTGTGGTTCTAAAGAGCAGAATGAAGTTAATAAGATAAAATTTTTGCTAGATTGGACACCTAATACAAATCATACTGGGATATATGTAGCTAAGGAGAAGGGATTTTATGAACAACAAGGTATAGATATAGAAATATTAAACCCTCCAGAAGATAGTACTACACTTCTTGTGGCTTCTGGAAGAGTAGATTTTGGGGTTTCTTTTCAAGATACTTTAGCTATGGCTTTTGAACAAAATGAAGATTTACCAGTTATTAGTGTTGCTACTATTTTACAACATAATACTTCTGGATTATTATCTTTAAAAGATAAGGGAATAGATAGTTTTAAAAAATTAGAGGGAAAAACTTATGCTACTTGGGACGATGCTATAGAGCAAGCTACTATAAAACAAGTTATGGAAAATGAAAGTGGAGATTTTTCTAAGGTAAATTTATATCATAGCACGGTAACAGATGCTATATCTGCTATACAAACTAATGTAGATGCAGTATGGGTATTTGAAGGTTGGGACGTAATAAGAGCTAAAACTCAAGGCTTAGACTATAATTTTATAAAATTTAGTGATGTTGAAAAAAGTCTTGATTTTTATACACCGGTTATTATAGCTAATACTAAATTTTTAGAAGAAAATAAAGAACTTGCTAAAAAATTTTTATCTGCTACTAAAAAGGGCTATGTATATGCTATAGAAAACCCTAGAGAAAGCGCGGAGATATTACATAAATATGCTCCAGAATATGACCTTGATATGCTTATAGAAAGTCAAGAATACTTATCTAAAGAGTATATATCAGATGCTAAGTCTTGGGGATACATAGATAGCAAGAGATGGAATAATTTTTATAACTGGTTATATAATAAAAAAATAATTACTAAAAGTTTAGAAAATAAAGGTTTTACAAATGAATACTTAAATTAGCTTAAAGAGGTATAATATGGAATATATAAAACTTGATAATATATCAAAAAGCTATGATAAACAGATAATAAAAAATGTAAGTATGGATATACAAAAGGGAAAAATAACTTGCCTTATAGGAAAAAGTGGAGTAGGAAAGACTACTATATTTAATATATTAGCCGGGTTTGAAAATGTTGATAAGGGCAAGATATATTTAGAAGGAGAAGATATAACATTTAGTAAAAAAGATATAAGCTATATGATGCAAAAACCTATGCTTATACCATATTTTAATGTATTAGATAATGTGTGTTTATCATTTAAGATAAAAGGTATAGATAAAAAAATAGCTTATGAAAAGGCTTTTCCTATAATAGAAAAATTTGGGCTTTTAGAACATAAAGATAAATATCCAGATAAGCTATCAGCTGGGATGAAACAAAGAGTTAGCTTTATAAGAGCTTATTTAAAAGAGGCTAATTTTATGTTGCTTGATGAACCTTTTTCTGCCTTAGATAGCTTTACTAAAGAAAATATCCATAGATGGCTTAAAAATATAATAAAAGAAGAAGAAAAAACTTGTATTTTAATAACTCATGATATAACAGAAGCTATATATTTAGCGGATAGAATATATATTTTAGACGGAAATCCAGCCAACATAAGACTTTGCCTTGACATAGAAGATATAAACTTTGAAATGGGAGATAGATTTTTATATTATTATAATAAAATCAATAAGCTTATAAAAAACTAAAAATTTCTCAACAAATTTATAAAATCTGACGATAATCTTATAGAATTATATTGGCAAGGGGCGTATTATATGGCTTATAATGATAGAAAAATAAAATTAGATTCTTCTCAAAAAGATATAAATAAAAAATTTAAAAATGAAATAGAAGATACAGATCAAAAAATATATTGGTATATAAAATTTAGCTTACCATTAGAAGCTAAAAGCGTATCTAGTAAAACTATGTATGTTATGGATACCAAAGGAAATTTATTTAATACTAGTATAATATACAATAAAGAACTAGAGCTTATAGTTATAGAACCTTTAGAAATATATAAAGAAGATGAATATTATATATTACACGTAAATAGTAAGGTTAAAGGTGAGAATGGAAAAAAGCTTAATAGAGATGTCCATATTTTATTTAAAATAAAAGGTGGTGTTGTATGTGAGTTTAAAGAGCTAGGAGAAAATGTAGTAATACCTAAATTAAAAGACCGAAAAAGACTAAAAAAAGTAAAAAAAAGAAATCAAGTAGCTACAAAATCTAGAGTATATTCTTTCCAAAAAGAGAATAAAAATCTTCTTGAAAATTTAGATAAAGATAAATTACCTTATGCAAGTATAAAATTTAATCCTATAGTTGCTATACTTGGAGTGCCACTTTTTCTTATAGGTGTATTTTTGCAAAATCAATTTATGATAGCTATTGGAGGGGTTATTGGCTGTCTTGGATTTGCCCACATAATAAAACAGCTTTTAAATAGAGAATTAAGGTCTAATATATATTATAATATGGGAGTTATTAATTTTAATAAGGAAAAATTTAAAAAGGCACATAAAAAATTTAAAAAAGCTCTTGTTATAAACAGTTATAATGAATTTGCGGAATATGGTATAAATAAACTTAGTTTTTTCTTATAAAAAATGGTGTAGATTTTTCTACACCGTTTTTAGTATATAATTTAAAAAAATTGTTTTACTTGAAATTATTATAAAAACTTAATATAATATTAATAATAAATAAAAGAGAGAGTTTAATTTTTTTGAAGGGATGCGTTTTATGCAAGAATGTGAAAAATTATATAATAAATTGATAGATAAAATAAAAAGTTATCATCCAGCTACAGACTTAAGCCTTATAGAGAAATCTTATGAGCTTGCAAAAAATGCTCACGGCAGTCAGCTTAGAAAATCTGGAGAGCCATATATAATTCACCCTCTGTGTGTTGCTTTAATTTTAGCAGATTTAGAGCTAGATTTAGAATCTATATCTGCCGGTATATTACACGATGTTATAGAGGACACAGAATATTCATTTGAAGATTTAAAACAAATGTTTAGTGAAGAGATAGCAAATATAGTTAGTGGGGTTACTAAGCTAGATAAATTTACTTATTCTTCTAAAGAAGAGCTTCAGGCGGAGAATTACCGCAAAATGTTTTTGGCTATGGCAAAAGATATAAGAGTTATTCTTATCAAAGTAGCTGATAGGCTTCATAATATGAGGACACTGCAATATATGTCTGAAGAAAAGCAAAAAGAAAAGGCTCAAGAAACTCTTGATATATATGCACCACTTGCTACTAGGCTTGGTATATTTAAAATAAAAACAGAGCTTGAAGATTTATGCCTTAGATATTTAAATCCTAAAGCTTATTATGAACTTGCTGAAAAGATAGAAAGAAAGAAAACAGAAAGAGAAGATTATGTAGAAAAAATAGTTAAAGAAATATCTCAAAAATGTAAAGAAGCTGATTTAAAATGCGAGATATATGGAAGACCTAAACATTTTTTTAGTATATATAAAAAGATGTTAAATCAGAATAAAACATTAGACCAAATTTTTGATTTATTTGCAGTTAGAATAATAGTAAATGATATAAAAGAATGTTATGAAGTTTTAGGTATAGTCCATGAGATGTACAAGCCGATACCTAGTAGATTTAAAGATTATATAGCAATGCCTAAAGCAAATATGTATCAGTCCTTACATAATACCCTTATAGGTCCAGAGGGAGTGCCGTTTGAGATACAAATAAGGACTTGGGAAATGCATAAGATAGCAGAATATGGTATAGCTGCTCACTGGAAATATAAATCTGGAAACAAAAATATAAAAGAAACGGCAGAAGAAGAAAAACTTACTTGGCTTAGAAAAATATTAGAATGGCAAAGAGATTTATCTAATAAAGAATTTATGGATAGTATAAAGACAGATTTAGATGCTTTTTCTGAAAATGTATATTGTTTTACTCCTACTGGAGAAGTGAAAAGCTTAAGATATGGCTCTAATCCTATAGATTTTGCTTATTCTATACATAGCGCTATAGGAAATAAGATGGTTGGAGCTAGAGTAAATGGAAAAATTGTTACTTTTGATTATGTCTTACAAAACGGGGATAGAGTAGAGATTATTACTAGCCAAAATAGTAAAGGTCCTAGTATGGACTGGTTAAAAATGGTAAGGACTAGTGAGGCTAGAAATAAGATAAATCAGTGGTTTAAGCAAAATAATAAAAAAGAAAATATAATAAGAGGAAGAGAGCTTTTAGAAAAAGAAGCTAAAAGGAAAGGATTTAATTATTTTGATATAGCTACTCAAGATGCTATTAAAAAAGTTTTAGAAAGATATGGCTTTAGAGACTGGGATTCTATATGTGCGGCAGTGGGGCACGGAGGTTTAAAAGATGGACAAATAATAAATAGATTTATAGAAGAGCATAATAAAGAAACTAATAAAAATAAAACGGCAGAAGATATTATAAAAGAAACAACAGAAATAATAGCAAATTATGGTATAAGCGAAGAGAGTGTTTTTAAAAAAAGTAAAGATGATTCAGGAGTTATTATTCATGGTGTTACTGGAATAGAAGTTCGTATGTCTAAATGTTGTAGTCCTATTCCAGGTGATGAGATAATAGGTTTTATTACAAAAGGGAGAGGTGTATCTATCCATAGAACAGATTGTATAAATATAATAAATTTATCTGAAGATGATAGAAAAAGGCTTATAGATGCAAACTGGAATTTTAATAATAAATCTAAAGAATTTTCCGCAGGTCTTAGAATAATAGGAGAAGATAGACTAGGCTTGTTAGTGGATATAACCAGAATATTTACTGATGAGAAAATGTCTCTTACAAATATAAACGCAAGAACTGTTAAAAATGAAGTTATAGTAGATGTAACTTTGATTATATCTAATAGAACAGAACTTGAATATATTGCAAAAAGGATAAGAGGTATAAAAGGAGTTTATGATATACAAAGAGTAACAACTTAGGAGAAAATAATAATGAGAGTAGTTTTACAAAGAGTGGAAAAGGCAAAAGTATGTATTAATGGTGAGAATGTAGCTAAGATAGATAAGGGTATAGTAGCTCTTGTAGCTGTAAATTCTACAGATAATATAGAAACTTATAAATATATGTATGATAAGATAGTAAATCTTAGAATATTTGAAGATAGCGATAATAAGCTAAATCTTTCTATGAAAGATTTAGGATATGAACTTTTGATAGTACCTAATTTTACAGTATATGCCGATGCTAGAAAGGGTAGAAGACCTAGCTTTTCTTCGTCTGCTAGTCCAGATATAGCAGAAGGAATATTTAATGGTTTTGTAGATTTTACAAAACAAAATTATAATAAAGTACAAACAGGAGTTTTTAGGGCAGATATGAAAGTAGCTCTTGTTAATGATGGCCCTATAACTATAATATTAGATAGTGATAAAATTTTTTAGGAGGAATTATAAATGAAAGTAAAAGTAGAAATAGTAGGCGGAGAAATGATGCAAAATTGTTATTTTGCTATAGATGAGCAAACAAATGATGCTATAGTAATAGATGCAGGAGATGATTTTGATAGACTTGTAAATTTTATAGATAAAGAAAAGCTTAATATAAAATATATAGTTTTAACTCATGGACACTATGACCATATAGGAGCTTGTAAAAAGTTAAGGGAAAAATATAATGCACCTATAGTAGCAGGAGTAGGGGAAGAAATCTTATTAGAAAATCCAGAGAATAATTTATCTAGGTTTAGAAAAGAAGATATAGAGTTAGTTGCGGATAGATTTTTAGAAGATGGAGAAATTTTTAAAATAAATGATAATTTAAGCTTTAAGACTATTAAGACATCAGGGCACACTCCAGGTGGAATATGTTTATATTTTGAAAAAGAAAATGTATTATTTTCTGGAGATACTTTATTTTGTGGTTCTGTAGGAAGAACAGATTTTCCTTATGGAGATAGCAAAGAGCTTATAAAATCTTTAAATAAGTTAAAAGAGTTACCAGATGAAACTGTTGTATATTGTGGGCATGGAGATAAAACTACTATAGGTGTAGAAAAGACTACAAATCCTTATATGTTTATGAGAACTAATATCAGGTAGGGTATTAAAATGTATTATAAAGTAGAACATAAATATTTAGACGAAGTACTTTCCATAATACAATTATTTTATTTTGGAGAAAAAATAATACAAGTAGAAGAAATAAAAAAAGAAGATATATTTATAAGAAGTTACTTAGAAAACCACAAAAGTATATGTACCATATATAAAAATGGAAAAGAAATAGTAACAGAAAATATAGATATATCTAATTTAGAAGAAAACCTATTTTCAAATGAAACTGCTAGGCTTATAAAGCTTACCGTGTTTAAAGCTATACAGAATATAAGAAAATTAGATATGCCTTGGGGTATACTTACTGGAGTTAGACCTACTAAAAAGATAAATGAACTATTAGAAGAAGGGCTTAAAGAAGAAGATATAAAAGAATTACTAAAAGAAAAGTATTTAGCAACAGATGAAAAAATAAATCTAGCAATAGATATAGCAAAAGTAGAAAAAAATATAATTAAAAATAATAATAAAGACAAGATTTCTATCTATATAGGGATTCCATTTTGTCCTACAAGATGTATATATTGTTCTTTTTCTTCTTTTAATCTTAGTAGATATACTAAAAGTGTAGATTTATATTTAGATTGTTTAGAAAGAGAAATATTAGCTCTTAAAGATTATATAAACTCTAAAGAGATAGAAAATATATATATAGGAGGAGGAACTCCAAGCTCTTTAGATGAAAGTCAGTTTAATAGGCTGCTTACTATTGTAGAGAAAAATATAAAAAAACCTAGTATAGAATATACAATAGAGGCAGGAAGAGCAGATACTATAACAAGACAAAAGCTTAAAGACATGAAGAGTTTTAACGCTACTAGAATATCTATAAATCCTCAAACTATGAATGATAAAACCTTAAAACTTATAGGAAGAAATCATTTAGAAAAAGAATTTTTAGAAGCATTTTATATGGCTAGAGAAGAAGGACTTAATAATATAAATACAGATATAATATTAGGGCTTTGTGAAGAAGAGCCTAAAGATGTATTATATACTATGAATAAATTAAAACAGTTAAGTCCAGAAAGTTTAACAGTACATACTCTTGCTATAAAAAGAGCATCAAGACTTAATGAGCAAATAGAAAGTTTTAATCCTAGTTCGTTTTATGATATGCAAGAGATGATAAAAATAACTAAAGATTTTGCAAAGCAAATGAATATGAAACCTTATTATATGTATAGACAAAAAAATATGATAGGTAATTTTGAGAATGTAGGATATTGTAAAGAGGGGCTTGAATGTTTTTATAATATACAAATAATGGAAGAAAAACAAACTATTATTTCCTTTGGGGCAGGAGCTACAAGCAAGTTTTATTTTGAGGAGCAAAATCTTATAAAAAGAGCGTTTAATGTAAAAAGTGTGGAAGATTATATAGCTCGGATAGATGAGATGATACAAAGAAAATTAGATATAATAAGGGAGTGATTTTATGAATATAAAAAAGCCAAAAGGAACTAATGATATATTTGGAGAAGAGGCTATAAGATGGCAAAGTTTAGAACAAGATATAAGAAATACTTGTGATAATTTTGGTATAAAAGAGATAAGAACTCCTATGTTTGAATATAGAAAACTTTTTGAAAGAGGAGTAGGGGAAAGCACAGACGTTGTACAAAAAGAAATGTTTAGCTTTAAAGACAGAGGGGATAGAGAATATGCTTTAAAGCCAGAAAATACGGCAGGTGCAGTAAGAGCTTATCTTGAAAATAGCCTAAGTGAGCAAGTGCAACCAACTAAGTTATATTATATAGCTCCTTGTTTTAGAGATGAAAGAAACCAAGCAGGAAGGTATAAACAATTTAATCAATTTGGAGTGGAAGTTTTTGGTTCTTTTGATGCTTCTTGTGATGCAGAAGTTATATCTTTTGCTTATGAGCTTATTAAGAGACTTGGTTTAAAAAATGTAAAACTTAAACTTAACAGTCTTGGAGGAAATGAATGTCGTAAAAATTATAATAATAGGCTTAAAGAATTTATAGAAACTAAGCTTGAGTTTCTTTGTGAAGATTGTAAAACTAGATATGAAAAAAATCCTCTTAGGGTTTTAGATTGTAAAAATGAAAGATGTAAAGAAGCTATAAAAGATGCTCCAACTACTATAGATAGCCTAGATAGTGAATGTAATAAGCATTTTGAAGATTTAAAAAAATATCTAGATATTATGGGGATAGAATATGAAGTAGATACTAAGATAGTAAGAGGGCTTGATTATTATACAAAGACTGTTTTTGAATTTGTTTGTCAGTCTGAAATATTAGGTTCTCAAAGCACTATTTGTGGTGGTGGAAGATATGATAATCTTATAAAAGAATGCGGAGGAGCTAGAACAGGAGCTGTTGGTTTTGGAATGGGGCTAGAAAGAGTGTTATTACTTATGAAAGAGCAACAAGCTAAAGAAGTGGAGCAAAAAACACCTGTTTTATATCTTGGCTCTATGGGAGAAGAGGGCTTTATTAAGGCTCAAAGTATAGGATATGAGCTTAGAAAAAAAGGTATATATGTTGAATATGATATAGTAAAAAGAAGTGTAAAAGCCCAGCTTAAATATGCAGATAAGATAAATGCTAAATATGTAGCTATAATAGGTGATAACGAGATAGAAACAAATAAAATAAACCTAAAGGATATGGCTAAGAGCTCTCAAAGAGAAATTAGTTTATCTGATATAGAAAAAGAAATAACTAGAGAGGATATATAGTATGAAAAGAACAAATTATTGCTTAGATATACAAGAAAATATGATAGGACAAGAAGTAATTCTTATGGGCTGGGTTAGTAGAAAAAGAATATTTAGTCATTTTTCTTTTATTTTATTAAGAGATAGAACAGGTATAGTACAAGTTGTTGTAAATCAAGATACTAACTCTGAAAAAGTTTTAAAATTAGATAAAGAGTTAAAGCCAGAATATGTAGTTGCTATAAAAGGGAAAGTTGTGGCTAGGACAGAAGAAAATATAAATCCAGCTATGGAAACAGGTAAGGTAGAAGTATTAGTTGAAGATATGGAGATATTATCAGAAGCCCAAACACCACCTTTTCAAATAGAAGATAGTATAAATGTAAGCACAGATTTAAGACTTAAATACAGATATTTAGACCTTAGACGTCCTAGTGTAGCTAAAAATATAATATTAAGACATAAAATAGCTCAAGCTATAAGAAAGTTTTTAGATAATGAAGGATTTTTAGAGATAGAAACACCATTTTTAACTAAATCTACTCCAGAAGGTGCTAGGGATTATTTAGTGCCAAGCCGTGTACACCCAGGGGAATTTTATGCATTACCACAATCTCCTCAAATATTTAAACAACTTCTTATGGCATCTAGCTTTGACAAATATTTTCAAATAGTAAAATGTTTTAGAGATGAAGATTTAAGAGCAGATAGACAGCCAGAATTTACTCAAGTAGATATGGAACTTTCATTTGTAGATGAAGAAGATATAATGGATCTTAATGAACGTCTTATGAAAACCATTCTTAAAGAGGCTAAAGGTATAGAAATAGAAACACCATTTTTAAGAATGCCTTATAAAGAAGCTATGGAGCGTTTTGGTTCTGATAAGCCAGATATTAGATTTGGTATGGAGCTTAAGAATATTACAGATATAGTAAAAGGTAGCGAATTTGGAGTTTTTGAAAATGCTATAGCTTCTGGAGGTAGTGTAAGAGGGATAAATGCAACAGGTTGCGTATCTATGCCAAGAAAGCAAATAGATAGCCTTGTAGAGCTTGCTAAAACATATGGAGCAAAAGGTCTTGCTTGGCTTGGTATAAATGAAGATGGAACTTATAAAACTACTATATCTAAATTTTTTGATGATGAGAAATTAGCTGAAATTTGTGAGGCTTTTGGTGCAGAAAAAGGAGATTTAATATTGTTATGTGCTGATAAAGATAGCATAGTTTTTGATGCTCTTGGAGCTTTAAGGTTAGAAATGGCTAAAAGACTTGAGCTTACAGACAAGGAAGACTATAAATTTTTATGGGTTACAGAGTTTCCTCTTTTTGAATATGACGAAGAAGAAAGTAGATATGTAGCTAAGCACCATCCGTTTACAAGACCTATGACAGAAGATATAGAGCTTTTAGAAACTAATCCAGAAAAGGCAAGAGCAATAGCTTATGACCTTGTATTAAATGGTTTTGAGCTTGGAGGAGGAAGTCTTAGGATTTATACAAGTGATTTACAAGAAAAAATGTTTAAATGTCTTGGATTTAGCGAGGAAGACGCTAAAGAACGATTTGGATTTTTAATAGACGCATTTAAATATGGAGCACCACCACATGGAGGGCTTGCTCTTGGACTTGATAGAATAGTTATGCTTTTATCTGGTAGCGATAGTTTAAGAGATGTTATAGCTTTTCCTAAAGTAAAAGATGCTTCTTGTCCTCTTACAGAAGCTCCTAATTTTGTAGATGATAAGCAATTAGAAGAACTTATGATTAATGTAAAGAAATAACAAAAAATTAGGCTATATTGAAATTTTTTTCAATATAGCTTTTTTTACTTTATTTTTTAAAATATTATATATATTGACATAATACGACTAAGTTGATATTATAATAACATTAAATTGTTTGGGGGAGATATTATGAGTAAGATAACAATACAGGATATTGCCAATATGTGTAATATTTCTAAAAGTAGTGTATCTAGATATTTAAATGGGGGATATGTTAGCGAACAAAATAGGCAAAAGATAAAAGAAGCTATAGAACAAACTGGGTTTGAAACAAACTTTTTTGCAAAAAGATTAAAAAGCAAAAAAAGTGGGCTTTTAGGCGTTGTATTGCCTAAAATGGATTCTTTAGTTATTAGTACAATTCTTATGGGAATAAACAATGTGTGTGAAGATAATAATTATAGCATATTAATAAAGACTTCTAATTTTGATACTAAAAAGGAACTACAAAATATAAATTCTTTATATAATCAAGGAGTAGATGGAATAATAGTATATTCCTTAGATATAACCCAAGAGCATATAGAACTAGTAAATAAGATATCTATTCCAGTAGTTTTTATAAATAATAATCATAAGGATTTAGATTGTATAAATATTGATGATTATACCGCAGGAAGACTTTTAGCCGAATATTTTTATAATAATAATCATAAAGATATACTTTTTTTAGGTATTGTTGAAAAAAATAAATATATAAGGCCTGGAAGAAAGATAGGATTTTATGAATATTATCAAGAAAATGCTACAGATTATAAGATAAGAAGTCTTGAAACGGACTTTTCTTTAAGAAATGCTTATGATATGGGAAATGATATTATAAATCTTAAACCTAGTGCTGTCATATGTGGTACAGAACATATTACAACAGCTCTTATGATATATTTAAAACAACATAATATAAATATACCAGAAGATATATCTATAGGAGGATTTGGAGATAGTGACGCCCTTAGTTTATTAAAACCAGAGGTAACTACAATGAAGTTTGATTATGAGGGACTTGGTAAAAGTGCTACAGAATATATATTAAATAAGATATTTAATAGGAGTATGGATAAAAATAAGATATCATTACCAGTGTTTTTTAAAGAGGGACAGTCTGTAAAGAAGATATCATAAAAATAAGCCCAAAATTTATTGGGCTTATTTTTATTCTTCATCTTCTTCATAATCTAGGGCGTGATAATCTTCATAAAAATCTTCATCATCACAATAAAAATCTTCATCATCAGAGATTAGCTCTAATCTATTTTTTATTTTTATAGCAACAATTATAAAGGCGATAATTCCTAGGACAACTCCTACTATTGCAAATAAAGCAGTTTTATTACTTATTTTTTTTGAAAGCTTTTCTATTTCTTTTTTGATTTCTTGGATTGAAAGTTCTGTTTTCATTTTAATCCCCCTTTTTTATACAGGTTTTTATTTTTTTTAAAAAGCTTTTTCTTGTACTCAATATATTCGGCGTATGCACGTTTCATAATCTGGCGTTCATCATTAAATTTAAGCAGATAATAAGCTTCGTGTTGTTTATAGTAGCCCGCATCTACAAAAAACTCTTCTGCTTGAGGCTTACAATAAAAAGAATCTGTAGTCATAAGGTACCAGTGAACTGTTTTATTAATTAAATCTGAATTACCTTGAAAAGTATATACAGTTTTGCCGATATATTTTATAATTTTTGCACAAGCGCCAGTTTCCTCTTTAACTTCTCTTAAAGCAGTCTGTCTAAAGGTTTCACCTTCTTCTACAGTGCCTTTTGGCATAACCCAACCCATATAGCGTCCGTTTTGATTTTTATAAAGTAATAAGACTTTCCCGTGATGAATTACCACACCTCCGCAACTAATAGCTTCTATCACAATTAATTCCTCCGATGTTATAGTAATTGGTAATAATATGCCGTATTAGTTAAACAACCTATAAGCCTTTATTAAAAGTATACTCCTTTTATTAATAATTTTCAACCTTTTATTAAAAATTTTATTTTTTATTTTTAAATGGTGAAATTTTTATATAAAAGTTAATACGTTTAAGACTTATAATAATTATATATAAATAGAAAATAATAAAGAAAAGGGCGTGATATGGGATATCAGAAAATAGAATAAAATCGTACATACCATGAATAAAAAATGGCATAATAAAAGAAAGTAAACCACTTTTTTTAAAATACTTACTTTTAGAAAGATAATATCCCATATATATTCCAAATATTGCATGAGCTGGAATAGAAAAAATTGCTCTTAATATAGCAGTTAAAAGTCCTCCCATATCTTTATTAAATATATATAAAATATTTTCTATACTTGCAAAGCCAAGTGATATATAAACAGCATATAACATAGCATCAAAAGGTTCATTATAATTTTGATTTTTCCATATTAAAAACCTTAGTATTATATATTTATATGCTTCTTCCACTAAAGATGCTACTATAAACGCAGTATAAAGCTTGTAATAGAAAGGTCTTGAAGGAGAAAAGATAGATAGAAAGTGTTCTGTAAAAGATATGGGAAAGGCAAAAATTAGTCCATAAAAACAACCAGTAATGGCTAAATACATAGGTTCTTTTTCATATCTATCTTTTATATATATTGATAATAATATTATAAAAATTGGAGCTAGAGCTATATATATAAGTTTTAACAAAATATGCCCCCTTATTACTTAAGTTAAAAATATTATTATCATATTTTTATAGATATATACTAATCAATATCACGTTTTTTTAAACGTACATCTTCTCCAAAAAATCTTAATACTTCATATGAGCCATATATTCTTGAAATAATTCTTGAAGAATATATTTCTGAAAGAGAATTAGAAGATAAGTTTGTAGAGATTATAGTATGTTTTTTATTTAATAATCTAGAGTTTATTATGTCAAAAAGCTCTGACGTAGAGAGAGTAGTTATAAATTCTGTACCTAAGTCGTCTATTACTAATAAGTCTGCAGTTTTAGGGAATTCTAGCATATAATCATCTATATTATCAATATTGTCTTTTTTAAATTTTGATTTTTCAAACATTTCAAAAAGAGAAAATGCACTAGAATATAAAACTGTATGACCTTTATTTAATATATCTTTTGCTATTATATTACAAAGTAATGTTTTACCAAGTCCTACGTCACCATAAAATAGTAAATTTTGAAATTTTTTATCAAAATTTTCTACAAAGTCAGTAGATACTTTTAATATATGTTGCATATTTTGATATGGAGAAATGGTATTTGGTGGAGTTACCTCTTTAGAACAATTTTCTATAGGAAATTTCTCTGGAGTTTTTGGCATTATATTTGACATTTTATAATATTTTTCTATGAGCTTTTGTTTAAAGCAATCACATCTTTTTTTATCTATATATCCAGTGTCTTTACATTTTTTGCAAATATAGATATTTTCAAAGAAGTCTTTATTAAAACCATTTTTAGAAAGAATATAGTCTTTTTCTTTTGTTAAATCTTGTGTTAATTTTTTTATATAGTTTACATAATTTTGTTTATTTTCTTTATTTGCACCAATAAGAGTTTTAGAAATTTTTATAGCTGTATTTTGAAGTTGCTCGTCTATTTCTTTTATTCTTGGGCATTTTTCATAACAAAATATTTTTTTTCTTTCAAGTTTTTCTTTTGCTACTAATTGTAATTGTTCATATTCCTTTTGTATAGAATCAAAAATTTCTCTTTTATTCATCTTTGTAGCTTCCTCCCATTAAGGATTTTTCTTCTATTCTTCTAAGAATGTCATAATCTATAGGGCTTTGTTCATAGTTTACAAACTTACTTCTTTTTACTACTGGTTTATCTTGATTAGAGTTTTTCTTAAAGGAACTATCTTTTGGTATATCTTTTATATTATGTATATTTTTTGTATACCAACTTTTTAATATACTATCTGCGTATTGAAAATTAGGAGAGCTTGTTTTTAAAATAGTTTTTTCACAAGCTTTTTTTATCATATCGATAGACATTTTATATTCAAATATCCATTTATTTAAAAAAGATTTTTCTATAGGAGCAGGAGCTCTATATTTTATACCAAATACTTCAAATATTTCTTTATAGTCATTATCAAAAAATTGTATATAAGCTTCTGCTTTTTCTATTGTATCTATTTTATTTTCATACCAGTCTATAGCAACTTTTTCTATATATCTAAAGTTATTTTTACCTTTTTCTATACAGTATGTAAGGAGTATAGCTAAAATTTCGGCGGATAAATCATAATTTTCATATAGTTTTATAAGAGTTTGCTTTTCGTTATAGTTTAAAGTTTTAGCTAGTTTTTTTTCAGCAAGTCTAAATAATTCCTCTATCTTTTGATTTTCTTTATTAAAAAGGTTATCTTCAGTTTGTTTTATTTCTTTAGAAGGAGCATTTATATTTAGAAAATCTAAAAGGTATATATTATCAGACTGTTTTGTGAATTTTATAAGGTTTTTATCTTGCCAATATATAAGAGCTTTTAATATATCAGAGCTTAATATATCTAAATCTAATGAAATATCATCTAGTGATATAGGTTTATTTTGCATAGTAAGATTTAGAATATAAATATATATTATAACAAAAGATGGATTTGTTTTTGGGATATATTGTTCTATAAAATTTTTAGAAATTGGAACAAATGGAAAATAGTCAAAAAAATTATCTAAACTCATATGTCCTCCTATTTAATCTAACAATAATTTTAATATAATAATAACACTTAAATTATTATTTTTCAATAAAATTATACATAAAACTTTGTATACAAAAATATAGATAAGGATATAATTTTGTATAAATTTGATTTTTCTATTGTTAATAGCAGATTTATATACTATAATCTTTATATAAAATTATTATAAATTTAGGAGACTACAAATGAATATTTTAGAAATTATTTTTATAGCTTTGGGGCTTGCTATGGATGCATTTGCAGTAGCTATATCAAACGGAATATGTTTAAAAGATATAAATATTAGGTTGGCTTTAAAATTTGGAATATTTTTTGGGGGATTTCAATTTTTGATGCCATTTTTAGGATACTTTTTTGGTAAATTTTTTAGTTCTAGTATAGAAAGATTTGACCATTGGATAGCTTTTATTCTTCTTAATCTCATAGGTATTAGTATGATTTTAGAAACATTTAAAAATGAAGAAGAAGATCAGGTAAAAACGGACATTTCTATAAAAAACTTATGTGTTCTTGCTATTGCAACAAGTATAGACGCTCTTGCGGTTGGAGTAAGCTTTGCAGTTATAAAAGTTAATATATTACAGGCATGTTTAGTAATAGGAGTTGTTGCATTTATTTTATCTACAACAGGAGTGGTTTTAGGTAAAAAAATAGGAAGTTTATTTTCTAAAAATGCAGAAAGATTTGGAGGAGCTATATTAGTATTTATGGGTTTTAAAATACTTATAGAGCATTTATTTAAATAACTTAGATATTGGAGGGGTTTTTTTGGATATAAGACGAAAGAAAGAAATGATAGAAGAAAAAATTCTTAGCAAATATGCAGTAAAAAGCAAATATAGTTTGGGAAGAGAAAAAGATGAAGATAAAAGCGATATAATGACTTGTTTTGAAAAAGATAGAGATAAAATTATACACAGTAAGGCTTTTAGAAGGCTTATGCATAAAACTCAAGTTTTTATAGCTCCAGAAGATGACCATTTTAGAACAAGAATGACACATACTCTTGAGGTATCTCAAATAGCTAGGACAATAGCTGGAGGGTTGTTTTTAAATGAGGATTTAACAGAAGCTATAGCTCTTGGACACGATCTTGGGCATACTCCTTTTGGGCATCTTGGAGAAGATGCTTTAAATAATATGGTATATGGTGGATTTGAACATAATAAGCAGAGTGTAAGAATAGTAACAAAAATAGAAGATTTAAATCTTTCTAAAGAAGTATTAGATGGGATATTAAATCATAGAGGAAGATGCAAACCTTCTACATTAGAAGGAAAGGTAGTGCAAATAGCAGATAAAATAGCATATATAAACCACGATATAGATGATGCTATAAGAGCTGGCATATTAAAAGAAGAAGATTTACCAAGTGATTGTATAAATGTGTTAGGCAAAACACATAAAAATCGCGTAGAATTTTTGGTAAATAATATTATAAAAAATAGCCAAGATAAAAATGATATTTTAATAGATAAAGAAGTAAAAAAATATATGTATTTACTTAGAAAATTCCTATTTGATAATGTATATACAGTTGGATTTGTTAAGGAAGAGCGAAAAAATTATGCTATTATGATAGAAAGTATTTATAAATATTATTTTGAAAATTTTAATCTTGTTCCTAAAATGTATAAAAACGCCGAAAATAAGCAACTTGCTGTTGTAGACTACATAGCAGGAATGACAGATAGATATGCTATAAAAATATATAGAGAAAAAATAAAAAATAAAAAGGAATTTTAAAAAATATGTCGAATATGTATTATGAATACATATATTTAAAATTGGAGTTTAGATAATATGAGATATTCTGAGGAAATAATAGAAGAAGTGCGTCTTGGAAATGACATAGTAGAGCTTATAAATGCATATACGCCTCTTAAACAAAGAGGTAGCTCTTATGTTGGGATTTGCCCTTTTCATAAAGAGAACACTCCTTCTTTTTCTGTGAGCCCAGATAAACAACTTTATCATTGCTTTGGGTGTGGAGCTTCTGGTACAGTTTTTAATTTTATTATGGATATGGAAAACTATAATTTTTTAGAAGCCCTAGAGTTTTTAGCAAATAGAATAAACTATGATTTACCTACTAATGATTTTTCATCACAACAAGAGCAGGAAGAAAAAAACACGCTTTATGAGATACATAAGATAGTAGCTAGAAAATTTTATGATAATTTGTTTTCTTCAGAGGGGACTTTAGCTATTGATTATCTAAAAAACAGACAAATAAATACTAATTCTAGTAGACGTTTTGGAATAGGATATTCTCTTTTAAAAAATGATGATGTATATATTTTTTTAAAGCAAAAAGGATATAGTGATGAGATAATATTAAAATCTGGACTTGTAATACAAGGAAATAATGGTTCTTTTTTTGATAGATTTTCTGGAAGGCTTATGTTTCCTATAATAGATTCTTTTGGAAGGATAATAGGATTTGGAGGAAGAGATTTACTAAATAGAGATAAAGCTAAATATCTAAATTCTCCAGATACACCTATATTTAACAAAAGTTTTAATTTATACAATATAAACATAGCTAAGAATAATAAAAGAAGAGAGCTTATTATAGCAGAAGGTTATCTTGATGTAATATCTATATATCAAGCTGGAGTGCATAATGTGGTGGCTTCTTTGGGAACTGCTTTTAATCAAAACCATATTAAGCTACTTAAAAAGTATGCCGATAAAGTCATATTAATGTTTGATAATGATGAGGCTGGAATTAAGGCTACTTTAAAAGCTATTCCTTTGCTTGTACAAAATGGAATATCGGTGCGTGTGGCAGTTTTAGAAGGAGCTAAAGACCCAGATGAATATATAAAAAAATTTGGAGCAGAAAGTTTTATAAGCTTACTAAATAGTGCTAAAAGCTATATATATTTCCAAATAAAGCAAAAACTTAAAGAATATAATATTGATAATTCTATGGATAAAATAGAATTTACAAAAGATATTTCTAAAATAATAGCAAGTCTTAAAAGTCCGGTAGAAAGAGATGTGTTTGTAAAGGAAACTAGTAATATAACTGGTATAGAAAAAGAAGCTATTTTACAAGAAGTATCTTTGCTTATTGATAATAATGATTTTGAACATATAAACTATAAAAGGCAAGAGCCTAAAAATAGTAGAATAGAAAAAGCAAGAGAATTTATTATAAATATAATAGCTAGTGATAGACATATATATACTAAATTAGAGCCTTATATAAATAAGGAAGAGTTTGTAGAGCCTATATATATAAGACTTTTAGATATGATTATAAGTCATTATGAACAAAATAATCCTATATGCTTAGCTGATTTAATATTAAAGTTTGATGAAAAAGACCAAAAACAGATATCTAGTTTGTTTATGCTTAAATTAGATTTTTCTGATATAAATAGAATAGAAAAGCTTATAAATGACCAAATTAAAATTATAAAAAAATCTTATTATGAAAAGCTTATATTAGAAAATAAAAGTGAAGAAATTGTAAAAGAAGCTTATGAAAAAAATAAAAATTTAGATAAACTATATATAACTATTTAGTATAAAAGGGGAGTAAAGAACTTGAAAAATATAGATGAAGCCTTGTTTACAAGCAAGATAAAAGAACTAGTGTCTTTAGGAAAAAAGAAAAAAGGTGTTATAAAATATAAAGATATGATGAAAATCTTATCTGATATGGAGCTTGAACCAGAACATTTTGATAAGATATATGAATATCTAGAATTACAAAATATAGAAGTTATAGATATTGAACTTATGGAAAGCAAAGTAGATAATCTTGAAGATATAGAAGAGATAGAGTCTTTAGAGAGTCTTGAAAATTTAGAAAAAGATATAGATTTAAACCTTGTAGAAGCTAATATAAATATAGATGACCATGTAAGAATGTATTTAAAAGAAATAGGAAAGGTTGACCTTCTTAGTGCAGAAGAAGAAATGGAACTTGCTAAGAGAATGTCTGAAGGGGACGAAATGGCTAAAAAACGTCTTGCAGAGGCAAACCTTAGACTTGTTGTTAGTATAGCTAAAAGATATGTAGGAAGAGGTATGCTATTTTTAGACCTTATACAAGAAGGAAATCTTGGGCTTATAAAAGCAGTAGAAAAATTTGATTATAGCAAAGGCTTTAAATTTAGTACCTATGCTACTTGGTGGATAAGACAAGCCATAACAAGAGCTATAGCAGACCAAGCAAGAACTATACGTATACCAGTGCATATGGTAGAGACTATAAATAAACTTATTCGAGTATCTAGACATCTTTTGCAAGAACTTGGTAGAGAACCAACTGATGAAGAGCTTGCAAAAGAAATGGAAATGCCTATAGAAAAGGTTAGAGAAATAAGAAAAATTGCTCAAGAGCCAGTATCTTTAGAAACTCCTATAGGAGAAGAAGAAGATAGCCATCTTGGAGATTTTATTCCAGATGATGATGTTCCGGCACCATCTGATGCTGCGGCATTTACTCTTTTAAAAGAGCAACTTATAGAAGTTTTAGATACACTAACAGAAAGAGAAGAGAAAGTGTTAAGACTTAGATTTGGGCTTGATGATGGAAGAGCTAGGACTTTAGAAGAAGTAGGTAAAGTATTTAATGTTACTAGAGAGCGTATAAGACAAATAGAAGCTAAGGCTCTTAGAAAGCTTAGACATCCTAGTAGAAGTAAAAAACTTAGAGATTATTTATAAAATGTATAAGGCGTAGTTTAAATCTACGTCTTTTATATTTTATTCAAAATTTTATAAAAAAATTGTATATTTTGCATATTTTTATTATTTTATAAAAAGAAAATATGTCGTTTTATGTAAAAAATAAAAAAATATTGCAATTTATACATTAAATGTGTATAATATTATTAATAGAGAAATTTAAGGAGGGGTAATATGATTACTTTTTTAATTTGTCTAGCTATATTAGTTGGTGGATATTTTATATATGGTAGTTATGTTTATAAACAAGCTGCTTTAGATGAAAATCAGTCAACTCCAGCTATGACTATGGAAGATGGTGTTGATTATATTCCGATGCCTCTTCATAAGGTATTACTTATTCAATTTTTAAATATTGCAGGGACAGGCCCTATATTTGGGGCTATACTTGGAGCTTGTTTTGGTCCAGTTGCTTTCCTTTGGATAACATTTGGAACAATATTTGCAGGAGCAGTACACGACTTTTTATCTGGGGTTGTTTCTATGAAACATAACGGAACTTCTGTATCAGAAATAGTAGGGATATATTTAGGTAATGGTATGAAAAATGTTATGCGTGTTTTTTCTGTTATCCTATTAATCCTTGTAGGTACTGTTTTTGTTATATCGCCAGCAGGTCTTTTATCTACTCTTACTGGAATTAATCAAACAATATTAGTAGGTATTATTATTATTTATTACATATTAGCAACAGTTTTACCAGTAGATAAAATTATAGGTAAAATATATCCTATTTTTGGAATTTGTCTTATACTTATGGCTATAGGATTATGTGGGAGTATGTTTATTAATCATTTTAATGGAACTGCTCCTATGGTAGAACTAAATAAAGAAACTTTTTCTGCTAGTTTACATCCAGATGGACTTAATGTATTTCCATTTTTATTCGTTACTATAGCTTGTGGTGCTTTATCTGGATTTCACGCTACACAATCTCCTATGATGGCTCGTTGTGTAAGAAGTCCTAAAGAAACAAAAGCAGTATTTTATGGCGCTATGGTTGTAGAAGGAATAGTTGCTTTAATATGGTGTGCTGTTACTATATCATTCTTTAAAACTCCAGAGGGTGTTTCTGAAGCTTTAGCAGCGAATAAAGGTACGGCTGGAGTTGTAAATCTTGTTTCTAAAGAACTTTTAGGGACTGTTGGTTCAATTTTAGCTGTTTTAGGAGTTGTTGCTTGTCCTATAACTTCTGGAGATACTGCTTTTAGAAGTGCTAGGCTTACAATATCTGATGCTTTTAAAATAGACCAGAAAAAAATAGCTAAAAGATTTATTATAGCTATACCTTTATTTGTTGTTTGTATATTATTAACAATAGTTAATTTTGAGATTATTTGGAGATATTTTGCTTGGTCTAATCAAACTTTGGCAACAATTTTTTTATGGACAGCAGGTGTATATCTTTATAAAAATAGAAAAAATTATTTTATAGCTATATTACCAGCTACTATGATGTCTTATGTATGTGTTTCTTATATAATGCAAGCGAAGGAAGGATTTAGATTACCATCTAATATATCTAACATAGCAGGAATTATAGTTGCTATAGCATTATTTGCTTTCTTTATGTTAAAAAAAGGAAGTATAAAAATTGAAGAAAAATAAAATTAAAGACTGTAGATTTAATCTACAGTCTTTTTGTATTAGATATATCTAATTTTATTATTTTAAATGCAAAATTTAGATAAGCTATTAATATCCCTATATATATTATTGTAGGCATATGAATTGATAAAAAAGAAAAGATTTTACTTAGTAAAAAAGGTGCAGTGCTTACATATATTGAAAGAATAAATATATTTTTAAAGTTTGTTATTAAGCCATAAAAAGAAGCTAATATAGATACTAAAAGACAAGTTAAGATAAGATATATGATATTTTTATATATAAATAAAAATAATAATACAAACATGCTAATAGCATTACAAAAATATATAAATGGTTTTAAATTTATTAAATCAGATTTTTGTTTTATATTAAAAATATTTATAATATCATCTATTTTTACAGATATATTTTGTGGGTATGTCATCATATAGCTTGGGGTAAATTTAAAAATTTGTAGTTGTGAATTTTCTTTATCCTCTTTAGAAATAGATAAGTTTTTATCCTCTGGTTCGAATATAAAAGTTATATTAAGTGGAGTATTTTCTTTTTTATATTTATCAAAAATAATTTTATTATTTTCTATTTTAAAATCTGGAACGTATGTCTCTATGAAATTTTCAAAACTTTTAATTTTAGCTTTATTTGCTAAGAAGGGAATTGAAATTGAAATAATATTTAAAATTATGATAAAAAATAATGCGTATAGTATAACTTTTGATAATTTAGTTTTTAGAATTTTAGGATAATTTTCAAAATGAAACATAGCATCTTTTGCCTGTCTAAAAATATACATTTTTTCACCTCATAAAATATAATTTAACATATTATAGCATAGAAAAATTTTTTTATCAACTTTATAGAATTATTTTATTTATTTAGAATATATTTTTATAAAGATACAGATAAAATAAATTTAGGTACTAAGGTAAGGGGAAAATATGAGTGGTAAAATTGAGAAAATATGTGAAAGAATAGGTTTTGGTATAGCTATAAGTATTATAATTTTAGCTTTTGTATTTTTTAATATAAACGAAATAGCTTTTGGAGAAATAATTTTGTATGACGCTATATCGAGTTATAAAATAAATGAGAATGTATTTGAAAAAGAAGATAGCATTATGGTAGCTAATAATGAAAAACATGAAGAAAAAATAGGGGATGTTGAACTAATAGGTCTTGATGATATATCTTATGAACACGAAAAAACTGAAGAAGAAGTAATAAAAAGTACTCAAACTAGTAGTGTTAATTTAGATGATGAAAAGTTAAAAAATCTTGATTATTTAAGACAAAAATTTTATATAGTAGATGCTAATACTGGTATGAGTGGAGATTATTTTGATGTGACTAGATTTCTTAGTACAGACTTGAAAGTAGAAAAAACTATGCAAGAACCTAAAGTTTTAATATTTCATACTCATCCTCATGAAATGTTTGTAGATAGTAATACAAATGACATAAATGAGGGTATAGTGGGTGCTGGAGCAAAATTAAAAAATTTACTTGAAGAAAAATATGGGATAAAAACTTTACATTATGTTGATAGCTCTTTTGATATGGAAAATGGAAGATTACAAAGAAATGGTGCTTATGAAAGAATGGAACCTAGTATAAATAAGGTATTAGAAGAAAATCCATCTATAGAGCTCGTTATAGATTTACATAGAGATGGTGTAGGAGAAAACACTAGGTTAGTAGAAAATATAAACGGAAAACCAACAGCAAAAATAATGTTTTTTAACGGTATATCTAGAATTATGCAGAATGGACAACTTAACAATATATCAAATTTACCAAATCCATATATACATACAAATTTAGCTCTTAGTTTTAATATGCAAAAAAGAGCTATGGAAAAATATCCTAATTTTACTAGAAAAATATATATAAAACCTTATAGATATAGCTTACATTTTAAGCCAAAAACTATGCTTGTAGAAGCAGGAGCACAAACAAATACTAAGCAAGAAATTTATAATGCAATGGAGCTATTAGCAGACCTTATAAATGATGTTATTTTTTCTTAAAGGAGCTTAAAATATGATAGATAAATTTAAAATACTTATGATATTTATGATAATAGGGAGTATTTGTGGAGCTATATTTTCTATGATGATAAATGAAGAAGTTTTAGAGAAATTAGTAGGTTTTATGTTTTTAAATCAAGATAAAAATATTTTGCAATTTATTTTTAAAGTTTTAAAATATTTTTTAGGGATATGGTTTTTAGGATTTATAAGTTATGGGTATTTATTTGTATATTTATTAAACTTTTCTAAAGGATTTAGTATTGGTTTTAGTTCTTGCGTTTTATTTATTGCATATAAGCTTGATATTATGAAATTCCTTTTTGATAAATACTTTTTTGAAAACTGTATTATTGTATTATCTATCTTTTATATTTCTTATAAATCTATAAGATTTTGTCAAAATAAAATGAATAAAAATGATATAGATTTTAATAATTATCTAATCTGTCTTATATTTTTAATTATACTAAATAGTATTATATATTTTATATTTTAATAAAAATTTTTTAAAAGTATTTGAAAAGTATTTTATATTATGTTAAAATTATTTGTATAAATGTTCATATTTGACTAAGCTATCTATCTAGCAAAATATAAAGTTTAGATGAGGAAACTATATGAAAAATAAAATAATTATAAACATACTTTTAGCATACTTTTTAATTTTAAGTATAGTATTATTTATACAAGTATCTTCTAAACAAGTAGAAGATATAAAACCACTTGCTACTGATATGGCTACAGAGGAAAAACTCAAAAATGCTGTAGTACTTGCTATTAATAGTCCGGTTGCGATAGTAAATCAAAATCAGTTATTAATAGATAATACAGATTCTACTCTTGTACCTACAATATATAAAAGTAAAGTATATATACCGGCTAAATTGCTTAAAACTGCATTTAATGCAGACATTAGTTTTTCTAAAAATACAAAAGAAACAACTATAAGATTAGATAATAAGGCTATGATATTTTCTAATAACAACGCTAGTATAAAGGTTTTAGATAATACTACAGAGCAAACTGTAGAAATAGAGGCTAAATCTAAGATAATAAATGATAGATTTTATATACCTCTTAGATGTTTATCTGATGTATTTAATAAGCAAATATTTTATAATAGCGAACTTATAATTATAAGTGATGTACCTAATATATTTGACCCTATAGAAGAGATGGAAACAATAGACAATCTTTTAAAACAAGTAAAACAATTACCTATTGTTGGAAATGAAGAAAACTTAAAAGATATAGTGTCAAGAGCTAAGGATAGCGAGGTTAAATCTATAGAACCTATAAAAGAACTTATAAAGAAAACTAATAATTATAATATTTATCTTAGGGATAATTTTATAGAAGTATATTTTGTTAGAGACAAAAAAGAAACTTTTAGTTTTAAAGTTGAGAGAATGGAAGATAAAATATATGATATTATTATTACTGATGATAGGTTTATAGTTTCTTATGAACATAGAACTTTTATATATGATATATCTAAAAGAGATAATATAGAAACATATAGTGTTATAGAAAATAATGGTTATCTTTATAAAAATATAATAGATGAAAATAATTTTTACAATATTTGTAAGCTAGATATATCTTACAATAAAGAAAATTTACCTAGGTTTTCTGAATATTTATATAATTATGGGAATATAGAAAAGCTTATAGATAAAAAGCTTACTTTTAATGATATTTTTTATTTTCCAGATATGAATGATAAAAAATATACATTAATAACTTATATAAACTTATATGAAAAAACAGAGAACTTGAGCAATATTGCTTTTGTTGGTATGGGAAATAATTTTATTGTAAATGAGGATATATTATATATATTAACAAGTAATAAAGAAAATAATAATTTATATCAATTTAAGGCAACTTTAGATGATATACAATACACAAATAAAGTTAGCTTTAAAGGGGAAGTTTTGGGAATGGAATTTGATAGAGAAAAGCAATTTTTATCTATTAAACTAAAAGATAAAAATATTTACTTTGACAATTCATTAATACAAAGGTAGAGGTAATATATGGAAAATAAGAAAATTATATTTAGTGGAATGCAACCATCAGGTATTCCTACATTAGGAAATTATCTTGGAGCATTTAAAAACTGGCTAGATTTTCAAGATAAATATAATTGTATATATTTTATAGCAGATATGCATGCTATAACCGTAAGACAAGAGCCAGCTAAACTTAGAAAAAATATAAAAGAGCTTTTTGCTCTTTATCTTGCTATAGGACTTGATTTAGATAAAAGTATAATATATGTACAATCTAGTGTTCCGGCTCATGCAGAGCTTAGTTGGATATTAAATTGTTATACTTATATGGGTGAGTTATCTAGAATGACACAATTTAAAGATAAATCGCAAAAGCAAGGGAACAATATACCTACTGGGCTTTTTACTTATCCAGTTTTACAAGCTTCTGATATCTTATTATATCAAACGGATCTTGTGCCTGTGGGAGAAGACCAAAGACAACATATAGAGCTTGTAAGAGATATAGCAATAAGATTTAATAATTTATATGGAGATATATTTAAAATTCCGGATATGTATATAGGTAAAGTTGGAGCTAAGGTTATGGGTTTACAAAATCCTACTAAAAAAATGAGTAAATCTGAAACTGATAATAAGAATAATACTATTTATCTTTTAGATGATTTAAATTTAATTTCAAATAAAATTAAAAGAAGTGTAACAGATAGTGATAATGAAGTAAGGTATAGTGAGGATAAACCTGGTATAAAAAATCTTATTAGTATATATTCTGCTATAACTAAGAAATCTATTGATGAAATAGAAAAAGAATTTATGTATTCTGGATATGGAAATTTTAAATCGGCTGTGGCAGAGGTTTGTGTAGAAGAGATAAGGCCTATACAACAAAGATTTAATGAAATAATTAAAGATAAGGCATTTTTGGAACAAAGTATGAAAGAAGGATATGAAAAAGCAAATAATATGGCTAATAAGACATTATTTAAAGTTAAGAGAAAAATTGGTATGATTTAGGGGGAAATAATGAATATATTTAAAAAAAAGAAAAAAATTTTAGGAGAGAATATATTACAAGTTCCCGAACAAAGTAAAGTAGAGCTTAGTCTTGATAGAATGGGAGAAAAAATAGTTTATAAATGTGCTCTTGAACAAGTTGTATCTAATGAAGAAATAATAGTAGCTGGAGTTCAAAAGGATGGAGCAGAAGCTAATCTATCAGAAAAGACTAAATATGAAGTTATTATAAAAACTGATAAAGGATTATTTCAAAATTTTGGACAAGTAGTTAAGAAAAATTTAGAGGGAAATATAATATATTATTATATAAAATTTTTGGAAGAAACAAAAAAAATACAAAGAAGAGAAAGTTATAGACTTGAAAAGAAAATATCTTTTAAATTTTGCGTTGTAGATGGAGCTACAGAAGAGATTTTAAAGCAAGATATAGAATTAGAGCAAGATGGACAAACACAAAATATAAGTACAGGTGGAGTTAAATTTTATTCTAATTTTGAAATAGAAGAAGGAAACTTTATAAAAATGGTTGCAAATATAGATGGGAAGATAATGGTATTTATAAGTAAAGTACTTTATAAAGAAGATAGTGATAAGACAGAGTTTAAGTTTGCTTATAAATGTAAATTTGAGCTTATGCCGGACAGATATGCAGAAATGTTATCTAAATATATATTCGAGATACAAAGAGAATTATCAAAAAATGGCAAAATATAATTAGTAAAGGTAGGAGATGATACAGTGCAACTACTTAAAAATTTAAAAGGAAAAGAATCTAAAACAAATAAACTAAAAGAGGGCGACTTGATAGAAATAACTAAAGAAGATAGTACAAATTGGAATGAAGCTCATAAGAGTAGATTAGAAAAAATAATATCTTATGATGAAATTTATATACTTGCGCCTATGTCTCGTGGATATGTTGTAAAGCTTAATACTAATAAAAAGTATAGGATAATTTTTAAATCTAAAAGAGGTGTTTTAACAAATCTTGCACAAATTTTAGAATACAAGATTGAAGGAGAGATAGCTTTAGTAAGATTAAAACTTTTAAAAAGTTCAGAATCTTTACAAAGAAGAAATAGTTTTAGGATTGAGAAATCTTTAAATTTTGATTATGTAGTTGTAGATATGGCCACTGACGAAAATTTAAATTCGTCTATTGAATTTGATAAAAAAGGTGAAACGATAGATATAAGTAGTGGTGGAATGAAGTTTTATTCAAATGATGAAGTAGAACCAGAAGACCTTATAAAAATTGGTCTTAAATTTGATGATTTTTATACTAATATGATATTTAAAATTTTATATAAGGAATTTTCAAATAATGAAAAATTTAAATATATATATAAAGGAAAAATAGAAAAAATAGATTCTAAAGACCAAGAAGAACTTGCAAAGAGAATATTTGAGCTTCAACGTAAGCTTGCAAGTAAAGGCTGTCTTTTAGATAATGATTAATTTAATAATTTTAAATATTAAATTCTTGACAATATTTATTTTGATGATATAATAAAATCATATTATAAATATGAGATAAGGACAGTAGTTTATTATGTGTACTTTTAGAGAGAGATGTCTTTGGCTGGGAGCATCTTAGACACTTATAAATGAAGACTACCTTTGAGTATAGGCTCTAATAAAGCACGGATTGTCCCGTTAAAGACTACAAGAGATAATTTTTAATTATAAACTTGGGTGGAACCACGTTAGTATACGTCCCATTTTCCTTTTGGAAGATGGGACTTTTTTATTTATCTTGTTTAAAATTAAGAGAATTTGAAAAAATATTATAAAAGGAGTGATTTTTGTGATAAATATAAGTTTAAAAGATGGAAGTATTAAACAATATGAAAATGGAGTTAGTATTTTGGATATAGCAAAAGGAATAAGCGAAGGACTTGCCAGAAATACTTTTGCTGGGCTTGTAGATGGAAAAGTTATGGATATTAGGACACCTATAGAAAAAGATTGTAGCCTTGAGCTTCTTACTTTTGATAGTGAAGATGGTAAAAAAGCATTTAGACATACTGCAGCACATATACTTGCACAAGCTGTTAAGAGATTATTCCCAGAAAGTAAGATGGCTATAGGTCCTGCTACTGATGAAGGATTTTACTATGATTTTGATAGAGCTCCATTTACTGCTGATGAGCTTGCAGAAATAGAAAAAGAGATGAAAAAAATAGTAAAAGAAGACCTAAAAATAGAGCGTTTTGAACTTCCTAGAGAAGAAGCTATAAAATTTATGGAAGAAAAAGAGGAGCCTTATAAAGTAGAGCTTATAAATGATTTACCAGAAGATGCTATTATAAGTTTTTATAAACAAGGTGAATTTACTGATCTTTGCGCTGGACCTCATCTTCTTAGTACAAAATATGTAAAAGCTATTAAGATATTAAATGATGGTGGTTCTTCTGGGGCTTATTGGAAAGGTAGCGAGAAAAATAAAATGTTAGCTAGGATATATGCTACTGCCTTTACTAAAGCTAGCGACTTAGAAGCTTATTTAGAGCAAAGAGAAGAAGCAAAGAAAAGAGATCATAATAAACTAGGTAGGGAACTTGGCATATTTACTACTTCTGAAGAGATAGGACAGGGCCTTCCACTTCTTATGCCAAAAGGTGCTAAGATAGTGCAAACTTTACAAAGATTTGTTGAAGATGAAGAAGAAAGAAGAGGATATGTACTTACTAAAACTCCTCTTATGGCTAAAAATGATTTATATAAAATATCTGGGCATTGGCAACATTATAAAGAGGGTATGTTTGTACTTGGAGATGAAGAAAAAGATGCCGAAGTTTTTGCTCTTAGACCTATGACTTGTCCTTTCCAATATACTGTGTATAATGCAGAACAACATAGCTATAGAGATTTACCTATAAGATATGGTGAAACTTCTACATTATTTAGAAACGAATCTTCTGGGGAAATGCACGGACTTATAAGAGTACGTCAATTTACTATATCTGAAGGGCATATAGTTTGTACAAGAGAGCAATTAGGAGATGAATTTAAAGGAGTAGTTGATTTAATTAATTATATGATGACTACTTTTGGAATACAAAATGATGTAACTTATAGATTTTCTAAATGGGATCCTAATAATAAGGATAAATATGAGGGAACTGCAGAGCAATGGGAAGAAACTCAAAATGTTATGAGAGAGCTTTTAAATGAAATAGGTCTTGAATTTACAGAAGCAGAGGGAGAAGCAGCTTTTTATGGTCCTAAGCTAGATATACAGTTTAAAAATGTTCATGGAAAAGAAGATACTATTATTACAGTACAAATAGACTTTTTACAAGGCAAGTTATTTGATATGAATTATGTAGATAAAGATGGAAGTAAAAAACATCCTATTATTATTCATAGAACTTCTATAGGTTGTTATGAAAGAACTTTAGCTATGCTTATTGAAAAATATGCTGGTAATTTCCCTACTTGGCTTGCTCCAGTTCAAGCTATAGTGCTTCCTATTTCTGAAAAATACCACGATTATGCAGAAAGTGTTGTTAAAAAGCTTAAAAATAATGGTATAAGAACAGAAGTAGACTATAGAGCAGAAAAAATAGGATATAAAATAAGAGAAGCTAGACTTCAAAGAATTCCTTATTTACTTGTAGTAGGTGAGAAAGAGGCAGAAGCTAATGAAGTAGCTATTAAAAGTAGAGGAGAAGATTTAGGTTCTAAATCTTTAGATAAATTCTTAGAAGATATAAGAGAAGAAATAGATAAAAAAGTTATAAGATAATAGAGTTTTGAATATAAAAATACCACTCTTAAATGAGTGGTATTTTTTAATAAATAAAGTATATTAAAAATATTTTTACAATAAAAAAACAACCTTTCAAAGTTTCGCACACTTAAGGTTGTTTTAACAACTTTAGGGAAGCAACTAATATTGCTCTTTTTATGTTTTTATCATAATATAATTTATATAAAAAGTCAATGTTGAAAAATGTAGTAAAATGTGTTATTATGTAAAATGAGAGCAATGGAAAAGGTTGTTCCCCTTGTATAAAGGGGGTGATGCTATGAAAAATATAATAATATTTATATTTTTTGTGGTTTTATTTATAATAATAAACCCTATAGTTGTATTATAATTACATATCCGGAAAATAATATAAATAAAAAAACAACCTTGTAAAGTTTCGCCGACTTAAGGTTGTTTTAGATAACCTTGGGGAGCAACTAACATTGCTCTTTTTATATTTTTATTATAATATGATTTATATAAAAAGTCAAGATTATATGTTTAAGTATGGAAAGAAAAGTCCATACTTTTTTGATTTATGGAAAAAATAAAAAATTGCTTTATATAGGTAGAAATATACTCAAAATAAAATTTTTCAAAAAAATTTTGAAAAAATTTAAAAAAAAGCTAAAGTAATCGGGGGGGGGGGGTCGATATATAATGTGAAAGATAAATAAATGGCCAATATTATTATACTTTCACACTTTTATAACTTTATAAAATCATAAATGTGAACTGGCAGTCAGGGAAGGCTGCTAGTTATTTCAAGGAGGAATTTACAATGGCAATGAATACTGTAATTAATACTAATATGATGGCTCTTACTGCACACAGAAACTTAGCATCTGTGGGTAACAGACAAAATAAAGCGAGCCAAAGATTATCTTCAGGTAAAAAAATTAACTCTGCAGCTGATGATGCAGCAGGTCTTGCTATATCTGAAAAAATGAAAGCACAAATCAAAGGTCTTGATATGGCAGCTAAAAACTCTGAAGATGCAATAAGTCTTATTCAAACAGCTGAAGGTTCTTTAACAGAAGTAAATGATATGTTAACTCGTGTTAGAGAGCTTACTGTACAAGCAGCGAATGATACTAACCAAAAAGAAGATAGAGAAAAAATAGGTGAAGAGGTTGCAGCTCTTTTAACAGAAATAGATTCTATTTCTGAAAGAACAGAATTTAATGAGAAAAAACTTAATGATGGTTCTTTTAAAGATGGTTTCTTCCAAATAGGTTCTAATGCAGGACAAAAACTTGATGTTTCTATAGGAAATATGGATGTTAAATCTTTAGGACTTAACCAACTTAAAGATGCTTTTGGTATAGAGCAAAATGGTGATGGTAAATCTATTAGTAATGTTAAAGTAACTAAACAAGCTGACGGTCAAAATTATACAAGTACAGAAAATGCAGCAACAGCAAATAAATCAGAAATAACTCTAAGTAGTAATACTAAAGTTGCTGCTAAAGATGATACAGTTACTGTTAAAATTACTTATACAGATGCTTCTGGTAATACAAAAGAAAAAGAATTTACTGGTCTTAAAGATACCGCTAATACACCTAGTGAAAAAACTTTAGCTGGTGTTATTGGAGATGCTATTAAAAATGATACTGAATTAAGTAGTTTATTTAAGGTTACAACTAATCTAACTACAAATTCTAAGATTGAATTTGAAACTATTGAAGCAGGAGCTGGTAAAGCATCTATTTCTGGATTGGAAGTAAAAATTGATAAAACTGGTACAACTACTATAGAATCAGGTAAAGTTACTCAAGTTGGTAAAGATGCATATGTATCTACAGATTTACAAAATATTCAAAATGGAGATACTATTACTATTGGAGATAAAACTTATACTAAAGTTGCAGCTATAGGTAAGGATACCCCAGAAAATTCATTTAAAGATGCAGCAGGTTTACAGAAACTTCTTGAAAAAGATGGATATGGTGTAAGAGGAACAAAAGCTAAAGTGGAATTTTTCCAAAAAGGTGATGGATATCAAGTAGGAAATGTAGCAGATGAGGGTAAAGTATATTCAGATGCTGTATCTAACATAGATAAAGCACTTAAAACTGTAACAACTCAAAGATCTAAACTTGGTGCAAACCAAAACAGACTTGAGCATACAATAAACAACCTTAATTTATCTAGTGAAAACTTATCAGCTGCTAAATCTCGTATTGAAGATACTGATATGGCAAAAGAAATGATGAACTTAACATCTGCTAACGTTCTTCAACAAGCAGCTACATCTATGCTAGCTCAAGCAAACCAAGCACCTAACAAAATTACTCAACTACTTGGATAATTTTTAGGTAGGCAAAGGCGAAAGCCTTTGTCTTTTTTAAATGGGAAAAAATAAATTTATAAAAAAGGCTAAAGTAATTTTTAAAGTAGACGATATATAACATGAAAGATAAATAAATGGCCAATTATCTACTTTCAAAAATTTATGATTTATGATTTTATAAGGTTATAAGCTAGGTGGTCACGGAGGACTACTAGTTTGTTCAGGGAGGAATTTTACAATGGCAATGAATACTGTAATTAATACTAATATGATGGCTCTTACTGCACACAGAAATTTAGCTTCTGTGGGTAACAGACAGAATAAAGCGAGCCAAAGATTATCTTCAGGTAAAAAAATTAACTCTGCAGCTGATGATGCAGCAGGTCTTGCTATATCTGAAAAAATGAAAGCACAAATCAAAGGTCTTGATATGGCAGCTAAAAACTCTGAAGATGCAATAAGTCTTATTCAAACAGCTGAAGGTTCTTTAACAGAAGTAAATGATATGTTAACTCGTGTTAGAGAGCTTACTGTACAAGCAGCGAATGATACTAACCAAAAAGAAGATAGAGAAAAAATAGGTGAAGAGGTTGCAGCTCTTTTAACAGAAATAGATTCTATTTCTGAAAGAACAGAATTTAATGAGAAAAAACTTAATGATGGTTCTTTCAAAGATGGTTTCTTCCAAATAGGTGCTAATGCAGGACAAAAACTTGATGTTTCTATAGGTAATATGGATGTTGATGCTTTAGGTCTTGACCAACTTAAAGATGCATTTGGGATTGGAGCAAATGGTACGGGTAAGGAAGCTACTGGAGTTAAAATATTTAAACAAGATGGAACAGAAGTAGCACCAACTGTTGTAGATGCTACAGCTAGTGAATCTACTGCAAAAATAGCTGGTGCTGATGTAGCTACTCTAAAAACTGCTACTAGTATTGAGATTACGTACACTGATGCTAATGGAAATAGTCAAACTAAGAATATTTCTGTTGATTTTTCTAAAGCAGCTGATGAAAAAGCTGTTGAAAAAGGTATATCTGAAGCTATTCTTAATGATAGTGAATTAGGGTCATTATTTAAAGATTCTAATGCTGCTCATACAGCTGCCGGAATTAAACTTAATTCTACAGAAAAAGGAAGTAGTGCTTCTTCTATAACTGGCATAAATGTTAAGCTTGCTGACGGATCTGCTAAAGAAATTGGTATTGTATCTAAAGCTGGTGTAGATGAATATAATAAATTTGGTATAGGTAATGGAGGTACTGCAATAGATGACGGTTCAAGAATTCAAATAGGAGATAAAACTTATACTAAAGTTACTAATGCTGCTGCTGCAAAAGGTCAAGAAAATGTATTCTATAATCAAGCAAGTTTTGAAAAGCTACTTGCTCAAGATGGAATAAAAGCTATGGGTAAAGCTAATGATGTAAAGTTTGTTCAAATGGCAGATGGTTATAAAGTAGGAAATGTAGCAGATGAGGGTAAAGTATATTCAGATGCTATATCTAACATAGATAAAGCACTTAAAACTGTAACAACTCAAAGATCTAAACTTGGTGCAAACCAAAACAGACTTGAGCATACAATAAACAACCTTAATTTATCTAGTGAAAACTTATCAGCTGCTAAATCTCGTATTGAAGATACTGATATGGCAAAAGAAATGATGAACTTAACATCTGCTAACGTTCTTCAACAAGCAGCTACATCTATGCTTGCTCAAGCAAACCAAGCACCTAACAAAATTACTCAATTACTTGGATAATTTTTGGTGGGCAAAGGCGAAAGCCTTTGCTTTTTTTGTGTTTTAAAGATAATAAAAAAGCCTCATTTTGAAATGATGTTAATATTATGAGGTTAATATTATATAATATAAAAAGTTAATAATTAAAGATTGAAAAATGTAGAAAAATGTGTTATTATATAAAACAAGAGCAATGAAAAAGGTTGTTCCCCTTGTATAAAGGGGGTGATGCTATGAAGAAAATAATTATAACAATAATTTTTATAATTATATTTATAGCGTTATCTACAGTAAAAGTATATTAAACTATAGATAACTACTTTTAATATATTTTACAATAAAAAAACAACCTTATAAAGTTTCGCCCACTTAAGGTTGTTTTAACAATCATAGGAGGAGCAACTGACATTGCTCTTTTTATAATGTAATTATAATATGAAATAATAAAAAAGTCAAGATTGAAAAATATAGAAAAATGTGGTATTATATAAAGCAAGAGCAATGAAAAAGGTTGTTCCCCTTACATAAAGGGGGTGATATTATGAAAAAAATTATAGAAATAATTATATTAACTATAATATTCATAATATTATCTGTTACTAAAGTATATTAAAATACATACTTTTAAAATAGATATAAAAAAACAACCTTATCAAGTTTGACGACTTAAGGTTGTTTTAATCAACTTTGGGGAGCAACTAACATTGCTCTTCTTATAATGTAATTATAATACAGTAAAATAAAAAAGTCAATAAAATAATTATAAATAGTTATTTAAGGACATAATTAAAAATAAAATATATATGACAGAAACTACCTCCTATAACAAAAAGATGAAAAATTTCGTGAAATCCAAGATATTTAAAATTTATTTTAGGATATTTTGTAGCGTAAATTACAGCACCTATTGTATATAAAATTCCACCGCCAGCAAGCCATAAAATACCATCAATAGAAAATGTATTTATAACTGGTACTGCAGCAAATACAGAAATCCATCCCATAATTACGTATATAGAAGTGGAAAACCATCTTGGAGCATTAATCCAAAATATCTTTAAGAAAATACCTATTATTGCTATTATCCAAACTATAGTAAGAATTGTGTAAGCAAAATGAGTATTAACTTTTATTACACAAATAGGAGTATACGTACCAGCTATAAGCATAAATATCATCATATGGTCTATTTTTTTAAGTAGTTTAATAGTTTCTACTTTACCATTTACTAGATGATATATACCACTAGCTAAATATAGCAAATTTATAGATAGTGAGAAAATAAATGTAGCAAAAAAGTATCTAAAACTTCCTATTTTAAAAGCATCATACATTAGAAAAATTGTAGTAGGAAATATAATAATAAGAGCTAAAAGATGAGTTAGGGCGTTTATAGGTTCACGCCAAGATTTTAATATATTCATAAAACCTCCTATGTAGTTTTGAAAACTATGTGTTGTATTATGAATATTATAATACTAAATACTATATATTGCAAGAGATTTTTTTTAGATGTATAATTATATAGAAGGAGGGATTATTTTGGAAAATAATATTGATCATAAGCATATAGAAGAAGCCTTAATTATAACTTTATTTCTTACATTTATAGGCGGATTTTTAGATGCATACACATATATTTTATATGATAAAATTTTTGCAAACACACAAACAGGTAATATAATTTTATTTACTATAAATTTAGTAGATGGTAATTTTAAAGAGGCTTTTTACAGATTTTTACCTATATTAGCTTTTTGTATTGGTATATTTATAGCTCAATATTTTATATATAAATTTGATAAAAGAAAACTGTATGTAAAGATTATTTTATTTTTAAATTCTGTTATTACTTTATTTATAGGGATTGGATTTTTTAAAAATCATTATATAGTTATAACTTGTCTTATATCTTTTATTTGTTCTACTTTAATAGCAGTTTTTAAAAAGGCAGAAGGACACGTGTTTGCTCCGGTTATGTGTACTGGAAATTTACGTTCTTTTATGGAATTTTTATTTAGCTATGTTATACATAAAGAAGAAAAATACAAAAAAGTATGTTTTAAATATTTAAATATTATACTTACTTTTTGTTTTGGAGTTGCCTTTGGCATTATTAGTGTAAATTATTTAAGAAACTATGCAATTTTGATATGTAGCTTTATTTTTATAGGAATATATATATTTATACACAAAAAAATAAGAAAGTAGCTCTTTTAAAATATGATTTGTTATGCTATAATTAAAATAAAAAGATGGGGGCTTATATGTCTGGATTATTTATTACTATGGAGGGGCTTGATGGCTCTGGAAAAACAACTCAACTTGAAATTTTAAAGCAAAATCTTGAGGCTAAAGGTTTTAATGTACTTCTTGTAAGAGAGCCTGGAGGTAGTAAAATTAGTGAGAAAATAAGAAATATTATTTTAGATATAGAAAATAAAGAAATGCACTATATGACAGAAGCTCTATTATATAGCGCATCTAGAGCACAGCTTGTACATGAGGTTATTATGCCAAGTCTTAAACAAGGAAAAATTGTTCTTTGTGATAGATTTGTAGATTCTAGCTTAGTGTATCAAGGTGTTGCTAGAGGGCTTGGCATAGATATAATAAAAAAGATAAACAATATAGCAACAGAAGGACTAACTCCAGATATTACTTTTTTTCTAGATATAGAGCCCAAATTTGCGCTAGAAAGAAAGAAACAGCAAAAAAAACTTGACAGGATAGAAAGTGAAAAATTAGATTTTTATAATATGGTATATAAAGGCTATAAAACTATTTTAAAATCTGATGGCGGAAGAATAATAAGAATAGATGCTAATAAAGATTTAGAAGATATACAAAATGAAATACTAACTAATATAGAAAATTTATTTTGTTAGTGGGAGGAATCATATGAAACTTGTTTTAGCTATAGTTAAAGATGATGATGCTTTTGATATAATGGATACTTTAAATATTGAAGGATTTAGTGTTACAAAGCTTGCTAGTACTGGTGGATTTTTAAAAGTTGGCAATACTACACTAATATGTGGCGTTGAAGATGAAAAGGTAGATAATGTAATAGAGATTATAAAACAAAAAGGTAAATCTAAAAGTCAGATTATAACTCAAGTACCTATGCCTAATGCCACGACAGATGTTATACCTACTCAAGTTACAGTTGGAGGGGCAACTATTTTTGTATTAGATGTGGATAAATTTATTAAAATTTAAGAAAGGAAAATAATATGGACTTAAAAGTAAATGATATAAAGCTTGATAGTTTACCTACTATGGAAACTAAAAAAGAAATAGCTCAAACAGAAGAGTTTAAATTTACTCTAAATAAAGTAGAAAATGATAATCTTATGCAAAAGCTAAACGGCCTTATAGAAGATATAACTATACAAGGCAAGAAAATAGCTGACCATATGGATATAAAAGATATGAAAAAATATAGAAGTCTTATAACAGAGTTTATGAATGAAGTTGTTACTAATAGTCATCAATTTTCTAGAGAAAATTTTTTAGATAGAAGAGGTAGACATAGAGTATATGGTATAGTAAAGCTTGTAAATAAAGAGCTTGATAATTTAGCACAAGAGCTTATACAAAAAGAAAAAAATCATATATCTATACTTGATAAAACGGGGGAAATAAGAGGGCTTTTATTAGACCTTATGATATAATATGTATAGTTTTAATGAAATAATAGGTAATGAAAATATTATAAAAAATTTAAAAAATTCTATTAAAAATAATAAAGTTTCACATTTTTATATAATAGATGGAAAAGAAAAGACAGGGAAAGAGCTTATAGCTAAGAGCTTTGCTAAACTATTGCTTTGTGAAAATAGCGATATAGAGCCTTGCCTAAAATGTAGCTCTTGTCTTAGCTTTGATACAAACAACAACCCAGATTTTTTTTTCATAGATGGAAGTAAAAAAAATATTGGTGTTTCAGAAATTAGAGATAATATTATAAATAATATAAAAACTAAACCATTTAAATATAAATATAAAGTATTTATACTTAAAGATGCTCATAAAATGACTATTCAGGCTCAAAATGCTATACTAAAAACAGTAGAAGATCCTCCTAGCTTTGCTATATTTATAATGTTATCTAAAAATCATAAAATATTTTTGCCTACTATTATATCTAGAAGCGTTCTTTTTAGGATAAAGCCATTATCAAAAGAGGATATAGAGGGATATCTTTTAAAGCAAGGCATAAGTCAAACTATGGTAAGATTTTATTTTGCATATTCTTTTGGAAGTCTTGGTAGAGCTCTAGAAATTATAAATGATAATAGTTTTAATGAGCTTAGAGAAGAAATACTAAAAGATATAGAAAAATTTGAAGATATAAACCTTATAAATTTATATAAGCTTATAGAAAAATATGAAAATAAAAAAGATGATATAGATAGAATTTTAGATATTTATCTTATGGTATATAGAGATGCTTTAATTTTAAAAAATACAAATAATTTTAATAAACTTATCCAAAAAGATATAGACAAACTTATCCAAAATTTATCAAAACTTAGCATTAAAAATTTATTAGGTAAAATAGAAAATATATTAAAAACTAAACAATATTTAAAACAAAATATAAATTATAATATGAGTATAGAAAATTTATTTTTTAAGCTAAAGGAGAAAGACAATGATTGAAGTAATAGGAGTTAGATTAAAACCAAAACAAAAACTCTATTATTTTTCTGTTGATAGTATTAATGTAGAAAAAGGACAAGCTGTAATTGTAGAAACCAAAAATGGTTTAAGATATGGAATAACAGAAATATCAAATAAGTTTATTGAAGATAAGCTTTTTAAGCCAGATACTAATAAATTAATTAGAATAGCTAATGAAGAAGATGATTTGCAATATGAAAAAATTAAGAAAAGGGAAAAAGAAGCCTTTTCTATATTTATAGAAAAAATACAAAAACATAATTTAGATATGAAACTTATAGAAGTGGAGCTTGCATATGATTTTAGTAAAATTATATTTTATTTTACTTCTGAAGGTAGGGTAGATTTTAGAGACCTTGTAAAAGAGCTTGCATCTATATTTAGAATGAGAATAGAGCTTAGACAAATAGGAGTAAGAGATGAGGCTAAAGCTATAAATGGTATAGGTATTTGTGGACGTCCTCTTTGTTGTTCTACATTTCTTAGAGAATTTCAACCAGTATCTATAAAAATGGCTAAAGATCAAAAGTTGTCTTTAAATCCAACAAAGATATCAGGGGTTTGTGGTAGGCTTATGTGTTGTCTTAAGTATGAACAAGATACATATGAAGAAATAACCCAAAATCTACCTAATGAAGGAGATATAATAAAAACAATAAGAGGTACAGGAGAAGTTCTTTCTGTAAATGTATTAAGGCAGGTTATAAAAGCAGCGGTCAGAAAAAATGCTCAAGATGCACCTAGTGTTGAATTTTTTGATGTATCTGAAGTAGAGATAATAAAAAGAAAATATATAAAAGAAGATATTTGTATGGAAGATTTAAAAGGTATTGAAGACTAATGATAAATTTAAAAGAAGATGAAAGAATAGACGATTTACATAGAAATAATTATGTTATTATACAAAATAGTAAAAAATTTTGTTTTGGTATAGATGCTGTTTTGTTATCAGATTTTGCTAAGACTAAAAAAGGGGATAGAGTATTAGATATAGGTACTGGTACTGGAATTATACCTATACTTATGGAGGCTAAGACAAAAGCTAGTAAGTTTTATGCAATAGATATACAAGAAGAAAGCGTGGATATGGCTAGAAGAAGTGTTGTGTTAAATGGCTTAGAAGAAAAGATAGAAATAATTAATCTTGATATAAATAATGTATTTAATAAATTTCCCCAAAATTATTTTGATGTAGTTACTTCTAATCCTCCATACATGAATATAGGAACAGGATTTGTTAACGAATATGATGCTAAGGCTATAGCAAGACACGAAATATTTTGTAATCTTGAAGATATAGTTAGAAATACTTCTAAGTTGTTAAAATCTAGAGGTAAATTTTATATGGTTCATCGTCCTAATAGGCTTTCTGATATAATATATGAGCTTAAAAAATATAAGTTAGAACCAAAGACTATTAGATTTGTACAACCTTTCAAAGATAAAGAACCTAATATGGTTTTAATAGAAAGCTTAAAAGATGGAAAAAGCGGAGTTAAAGTTTTACCTAATCTTATTGTCTATGAAAGCCGAAATAAATATACGGAAGAGATTAACAAAATATACTATGAATAGGAGGGGCTTATGGACGGTATTTTATATGTATGTGCTACTCCAATAGGTAATCTTAAAGATATAACTTTAAGATGTTTAGAAACTCTAAAAGAAGTGGATATAATTGCTTGTGAAGATACTAGGCATACTCTTAAGCTTCTTAACCATTATCAGATAAAAGCAGAGCTTGAGAGCTATCACGAACATAATAAAAAAACTAAGGGAATAAAGCTTATAAATATGCTTAAAAATGGCAAAAATATAGCTCTTGTTAGCGATGCTGGGATGCCTGGAATTTGTGACCCTGGAGAAGATTTAATAGCTCTTTGTTATGAAAATAATATAAAAGTTAGTGTACTTCCTGGAGCTACCGCTTCTATTACTGCTCTTATACTTTCTGGTATAAAAACTAGGAGTTATTGCTTTGAAGGATTTTTGCCATCAGGTAAAAAAGCTAGAAATATGGTATTTGAAAGAATCAGAAATGATACAAGAACTTATATTTTATATGAAGCACCTCATCATTTGTTATCTACCTTAGAAGAGCTTAATAAAGAGATAAATAATAGAGAAATAGCTATAATAAAAGAGCTTACTAAAAAATATGAAAATGTTTTTAAAACAAATATAGAAGAGGCTATAGATTATTTTACTTCTAATGAACCTAAAGGAGAATATGTTATTGTAATAAAAGGTATAGATGAGCAAGAGTTAGAAAAAATACAAAAACAAAACTTTGAGGATATTAGTATAGAAGAGCATGTACAAAGTTATCTTAATAAAGGTTTTGATATAAAAGAGGCTATGAAAAAAACGGCTAAAGATAGAGGGCTTAATAAAAGGGATATTTATAGTGTTTTAAAAGTTAAATAATTTATAAATTTGTTTTATAAATATAGAATTTGTGATATAATATCTAAAAAGGATGGGAGAGATTGATATGGCGAGAAAATATACTTATTTGCAACCTACTTATTATAAGGAATTTAGATGTTCTGGGGATAAATGTATAACTAACTGTTGTAGTTATAATTGGTTTATAAGTGTAGATAAAGAAACTTATAAAAAGTATAAAGCTGTAAAAGAACCCAAAGAATTTGCAGAAACTTTAAATAAATATGTAAAAAGAAATAGAAGAGCAAAATCAGATGCAGAATATGCTAAAATAATTCATGATAGAAATTTATCAACTATCTGTTATGATATAGTTGAAGATGATAAAGAACTCGAGCAAATAGAAATATATAATGAAGCTATTTGTCCATTTCAAGATAAATCAGGACTTTGTGAAATTCATAAGAATTTAGGATATGAAGGTCTTTGTAAAACTTGTAAGATATACCCAAGAATACTTAATAATATTTTTGGAAATTATGAAAGAAGTATGAATATAGGTTGTGAAGAAGTTAGTAAGCTTTTATATAAAATGAAAGATGGAATAGCTTTTGAAATTGTAGAAGAAGATGAAGAATTTGAAGGGTCAGTTCAGACAGATTTAAGTAAAGTTAAAAGTAAAATATTTGAATATTTTGATGATATTAGACTTGTTTGTTTACAAATTTTACAATATAGAGAATTATCTATTGATGATAGAATGATACTTCTTAGTGTGTTTATGTTTAAGATAGATGAATTTGAAACTAATAATGAATATGATAAAATTTCTAATTATATAGAAACTTTTTTTGATAATATAGATATGTATAAACCTTTGTTTGATATTGAAACTAGAAGAGAAGATGTTGCACTTAAAGTTATAGTAGAAGTTAATAATTATAGTAGATCTAAAGTAGGAGATAAGAAACTAACGCTAGAGCTAAAAAAAATACAAAAAAATCTTGAAAGAGCTTTAGAAAAAGAATATTCTACAGATGAAAACCCACTTAAAAAAATAGGTGATAAAGGTATAATATCTAGTGTGTATGCTGGGTATAGAGATAAATATAATGAACTTATGAAGGATAAAGAATATTTTGTAGAGAATATTTTTGTTAACATGTTTTTTATTTCTGTATATCCATTTAATAATTTGCAAAATATAAAGGAATGTTGTACCACTTTTATATGGACTTATTTATATTATAAAGCTATTTTATCTGCAGAACTTAGTGATAAAGAAGAAGCTACAGAAGAAATTCTTCATATGATTTCTACTATTTTTGGAAGAAGTTATGCTGACCAATTTAAAAGCTTACAAAGGATTTTAAAAGGTATGAAAGAATGTAATATGGATAACGTAGCATTTTTAGCAGTACTTATAAAAAGTTTATAGGTTTAATTTCGAAAATATGAAAAAACAAATAGATAACTTGCCAAAATCTCCAGGAGTATATCTTATGTATGACAAAAATGATATTGTCATATATGTAGGAAAGGCTAAGAATTTAAAGAATAGAGTAGGACAATATTTTCAAAATAGCCAAAAAAATATAAAGACTAAAGCTATGGTTGAAAAGATAGTAAAATTTGAATATATAGTTACTAATAGTGAGATAGAAGCTTTAGTTCTTGAGAATAATCTTATAAAGAAATATCAGCCAGAATATAATATAAGATTAAAAGATGATAAAACTTATCCTTATATAAAAGTAACTACTAATGAGTTGTTTCCTAGAGTTTTTGTAACTAGAAAATATATAAATGATGGTAATAAATATTTTGGACCATATACAAATGGACAAGTGCTTAAAGAAAATATAGAATTTATACACAATTTATTTCCTATAAGGACTTGTAGGTTAAAATTCCCAAGAGATATAAAAAAATATAGGCCTTGTCTTAATTATGATATAAAAAAGTGTAGTGCTCCTTGTAATGAAAAAATAAATGAAGAAGAATATAATAAAATTATAGCTAATGTATTAGATTTTTTAAATGGAAAATATGATGATATTTTAAAAGCTCTAGAGAAGGAAATGTTATATTTATCTGAAAATCTACAATTTGAAAAGGCTATAGAAAAAAGAAATCAAATAGAAGCTATAAAAAATATGGCTAAAAGTCAAGTAGTAGAAGAAAATAATACAGAAGACAGAGATGTTTTAGCTTTTGCTAAAGATGAAAATCAAGCTATATTTGAAATATTTTTTATAAGAAGTGGTAAAATAGTAGGTAGAGAACATTTTTTAATAGAAAATATACAATATGTAGCAACTTATGAGCTTATTGAAGATTTTATTAAAAGATTTTATGGAGGTACAGCATTTGTACCTAAGGAAATATTATTAGAGCAAGATATAGAGGATAAAGAGCTTATAGAAAAATGGTTATCTAGTGTAAAAGGGAGAAAGGTTTCTATATTAGTTCCTAAAAAGGGAGATAAGCAAAAATTAGTAGCTATGGCCAAACAAAATGCTATAATTAGTCTTGATAAATTTTCTTCTAGGATAAAACAAGAGAATGAAAGAACAATAGGAGCTATAGAAAAAATTTCTAAATCACTTGATTTACCTTATCTAAAGAGAATAGAAGCCTATGATATATCTAATATACAAGGAGCTTATGCCGTTGCTTCTATGATAGTATTTGAAGATGGAAAACCTCTTAGGACTGATTATAGAAAATTTAAGATAAAGTATATAAAAGGCCCTAATGATTATGCTAGTATGCAAGAGGTATTAAGCCGAAGATTTTTAAGATATATAAAAGAACAAAAGCAAGATAATGCTAAGTTTAGCAAGCTTCCTGATACCATATTTTTAGATGGAGGATTAGGGCAGATAAATGCTGGACTTTGTATTTTAGACAGTCTTGGGCTTGATATACCTATATGTGGAATGGTAAAAGATGATAAGCATAAGACTAGAGGATTAATTTATAATGGTATAGAAATAAATTTTGAAAAAGATCCTACTAGTCTTCACCTTATAACAAGAATTCAAGATGAAGTGCATAGATTTGCCATAGAATATCATAGAAAATCTGTAGCAAAGGCTCTTACGAAATCTGTTTTAGATGAGATAGATACAATAGGTGAAAAAAGAAAGACAGCTCTTCTTAAATATTTTGGGAATTTAGAAAATATAAAAAAGGCGAGTATTGAAGAACTTCTTAAAGTGGAAGGTATGAATGCGAAAGCTTGTCAATCTGTATATAAATTTTTTAGAAAATAAGATATTTTTTTTAAGACAGGCAAGTTTTTAGATTTATATCATAGAATGTAATATAAATCAATTATTTAGGAGGATTATTATGAACAATCCAATGGGTACAACAAATTCTTTTTTAGGTGGAGATAATATACTATTAATTCTTGTATTATTAATGGTATTAGCTCCTGGTATGATGGGTGGTTGTGGTAATGATTCGTTTATGTTAATCTTGCTTTTATTAGTATTTATGCCAAGTCTTAATAGAGGTATGTGCTAGAATAATTAAAGCCCAAGTGGTAAGCCTTTTGGTTTATTATTTGGGCTTAAAAAATTGACAAAAATTGAGGAGAAAATATGAAAAGAATTTTTTTGTTATTTGCTATATTTATTTTTATTATAACAGGATGTTCAAGTACAAAAATTACTGGCAAAAATTTTATAAAAAATAATTATGATCAAGTTATAGTACATAATATAAAAAATACAAAAGGAGAGATTTTAGAAATATATATCTTAGATGTAGAACAAGCAGATGCTATACTTATAAAATATAATAATCATAATATTTTAATAGATTCTGGGAATAATGATGATGAAGAAAAGATGGTTTCATATTTAAAAAAAGCTAATGTGGACAAGCTAGATTTTGTAATAGCTACTCATTGTGATGCTGATCATATAGGTGGTATGGATAGTGTTATTAAAAATTTTAAAATAGATACATTTTATATGACAGAAGATAAGAAAGACACAAAAACTTTTAAAGATATGATAATAGCTTTAAGAGAAAAAAAGGTAAAAGTTGTATTACCTAAGAAAAACTTAAATGTAGATATAGATAAAGCAAATTTTATGATAATACCTCCTAAGAAGACATATAAAGATAGTAATGACAATTCTATAATTTTAAAGCTTGATTATAATAATTTTGAAATGCTTTTTACTGGTGATATGGAAAAAAAGGAAGAAGAAGATATATTGGCTGAAAATATAGATTTAGATGTTGATATGCTAAAAGTTAGTCATCATGGGAGTAATACATCAACAAGTCAAATATTTCTTGATAAAACAACTCCAGAATATGCCTTTATATCCGTAGGTAAAGATAATGATTATGGCCATCCTCATAAGGAGGTTATATCAAGATTAAATAAGAATAATATAAAATATTATAGGACAGATGAAATGGGAAGTATTATTATACAAACAGATGGTAAAGATATAAATATTTTTTCAAAAAAACCTAAGAATAATAATAAAATAGAATAAAAAATTTTTATGGGTGATACTTTAAGAAATTTTTATCATACTGATAAAAGTTATGAAAAAATATTAAGAAAAGGAAGTAAAGTATATTTTAGTTATAAAGAAGAAGCTGAAAAAAATTGATATAAAGCTTGTAGAGTTTGCATTAATTAATATTAAGATAAGGTGAATTTATGGATATAATAAATTGGAAAGAGGCTTTATTGCCGTATAAACAGGCAACAGATGAATTATATATAAAACTTAATTGGATAAAAAAAGAATTTATAGAACTTGAAACACATTCCCCTATAGAGCTTGTACAAACTAGAGTTAAATCTATATCGAGCATATTAGATAAAGCAAATAAAAAAGAAATAGCCCTTAGTAATATTTTTGATGAAATAGAAGATATAGCTGGGGTTAGAATAACTTGTAAATTTGTAGAGGATATATATAAAGTAGTACAGCTTATTAGAGATAGAGATGGTAAAGATTTTATTATAAAAGAAGAAGAGGATTATATAAATAATACTAAAAGTAGTGGATACAGAAGTTATCATATAACTATACTATATAATGTTATTATGGCTGAAGGTACTAAGGTTATACCTTGCGAAATACAAATAAGGACTATGGCCATGAATTTTTGGGCTACTATAGAACATTCTTTAAGATATAAATATAATGGTAATATGCCAGAGCATATAAAACAAAAATTAGAAGCTTGTGCAGAGGCATCATTTAAGCTAGATACAGAAATGGGAACGATAAGAGATGAAATTATTCAAACTCAAAAAATAATACAAACAAAAGAAAATTTGGTATATAAAATCTTAAAGAATATACAAAACCTCTATTATATAGGAAAAATTGAAAAGATGAATGAATTTAATAAAGAATTTATTGATATGTATCAAGATGCAGATATAGAAACTTTATATAATTTTAATAATAAACTAGAGATTATGGCAAATTTATATAAAATCAATCAAAAGTAATTTTTTATTTAAAAGTTTTTAAAAATATCTTGCATAATAATAGATAAATAATTATAATTAGGTTATTAAGAAAAATAGAGGATATAAAAATGTTTGAACAGGATTTGCTAAAAAATATAGAATCAAAGATGCAAAAGCTTAGCAAAGGGCAAAAAAAATTAGCATCTTTTATATTAGAAAACTATGAAAAAGCAGCTTTTATGACAGCAGCAAAACTTGGAAAGCAGGCTGGCGTTAGCGAGTCTACTGTTGTTCGATTTGCAAATGAGATGGGCTATGATGGATATCCTAAGCTACAAAGTGATTTAGAAACTCTTATAAAGACAAAGCTAACTGCTGTACAGAGAATGGAAGTATCAGCAGAGCAAATGTCTAAAAGTGATAAAGATGTTTTGACAAATATTTTAGAAAAAGATGCTGAAAGAATAAAAACAACTTTAGCTAGCCTTGATAAAAATGTATTTAAAGATTGTGTAAAAAAAATAGTTGAGGCTAAAAAGGTATACATAATAGGTGTAAGAAGTGCTAATGCTCTTTCTTCATTTTTGGCTTTTTATTTAAATCTTATGATAGATAATGTTGTATATGTTAATTCTTCTTCTGCTACTGCTGAAGTATTTGAGCAAACTCTCAGAATAGAAGAAGGAGATGTACTTATAGGGATAAGTTTTCCTAGATATTCTAGAAGAACTATAAAAGCTATGGAATATGCATATAATAAAAAAGCTACTACTATAGCCATTACAGATAGTATATATTCTCCTCTTATTCAATTTGCGACAAATAGTCTTATAGCAAGGAGTGATATGGTATCTTTTATAGATTCTTTGGTAGCACCACTTAGTGTTATAAATGCTCTTTTGGTGGCTATAAGTATAGCAAAAAAAGATGAGACGATAAGAACTTTAGAAAGTCTTGAGAATATTTGGAGTGAATACCAAGTATATAATTATAAACCACAAGAAAATTATTTTTAGGAGATATTATGAAAACAACAATAGTTATAGGTGGAGGACCTGCGGGTATGATAGCTAGCGGATTTGCAGGAACTAACACTAAGACAATACTTATAGAAAAGAACGAAAAACTTGGAAAGAAACTTTTTATAACAGGAAAGGGCCGATGTAATGTTACTAATGCTTGTGATGTAGAAGAGCTAATAGCTAATACACCAGGTAACCCATATTTTTTATATAGTGCTTTTTATTCATTTGATAGTTATGCTACTATTGATTTTTTTGAAAAACTTGGAGTGAAAACAAAGGTAGAAAGAGGTAATAGAGTTTTTCCTATATCAGAAAAATCTAGCGATGTTATAAAGGCTCTTAATAAATTTATGATAAAAAATAATGTTGATATTAGATTAAATACTAAAGTTGTTGATTTGATATTAGAAGATAATAAGATTTCTAAAGTTATTACAGATAGAGGAGAGTTAGAGGCAGATAATGTAATAATAGCAACAGGAGGTCTTTCATATTCTGTTACTGGTTCTGATGGAGATGGTCTTAGGTTTGCCAAAAAACTTGGACATATAGTTACTAAGACTTATCCATCTTTAGTCCCTCTTAAACTTAGTGAAAGCTGGTGTATAGACCTTCAAGGGCTTAGTTTAAAAAATGTAGAGCTTAGCCTTAATATAGATAATAAGAATGTATATAAAGGATTTGGAGAGATGATGTTTACTCATTTTGGTATAACAGGTCCTTTGGTATTAAAAGCTAGTAGAAGCCTTGTGGGAAAATATGATAAACATAAAATAACAGGAAAGATAGATTTAAAACCAGCTTTAAGCGAGAAAGAACTTGATAATAGAATATTAAAAGACTTTGAAAAATATAAAAATAAGGATTTTAGAAATAGTCTTGATGATTTATTGCCTCAAAAAATGATACCTGTTATTATAAAGCTTTTGAAGATAGATGAAAATAAAAAAGTAAATTCTATAACAAAAGAAGAACGTAGAAAACTTTGTAATATAATAAAAAATTTACCTATAAATATAATAGGGGATATAGGATTTAATCAAGCCGTTATAACTTGTGGAGGAGTTTGTGTAGATGAAATAGATCCTAGCACTATGAAATCTAAAATGATAGACAATTTATATTTTGCTGGAGAAGTAATAGATGTTGATAGTTATACTGGTGGGTTTAATTTACAAATAGCTTTTGCTACGGGATACGTGGCCGGAAATAATGTTAAAAGTTAGGAGAAAGCATTATGGAAATTTATTCTATAAGAGGAGCAATTACAATAGAAGAAAATACAAGTGAAAATATTATAAAAAATTCTGAATACCTTTTAAAAGAAATAATAAAACAAAATAAAATTGAAAATGAAAATATAATAAATATAATATTTTCTGCTACAAAAGATATAGATAAAGCTTATCCAGCTATAGCTACTAGAAATATTGGTATAACAGATTCTTCTATTATGTGTTTACAAGAAATGAATGTAGAAGATAGTCTTCCTATGTGTATTAGAGTTATGATAACTGCAAAACTTGATTTAGCTAAGAAAGATATAAAACACATATATTTAAAAAATGCTAAAAAGTTAAGACCAGATTTAAGTATTAAGGGATTTTCTGTGGCTATAGATGGACCAGCTGGCTCTGGAAAAAGTACAGTATCTAAACGTATAGCAAAAGAGCTAAACTTTATATATGTAGATACTGGAGCTATGTTTAGAACAGTTGCTCTTTATTGTATAAATAAAGGAATAGATTGTAGTAATGCTAATATGGTTGCAAACAACATAGAATATATAAATATAGAAATAAGATTTTTAGATGGTATTCAACAAATATATTTAAATGGAGAAAATGTAACAGAAAAAATAAGAACACAAGAAGTGGCTAAAGGTTCATCATTAGTAGCTAAGATACCTTGTGTAAGAGAAAAATTATTAAAAATACAAAGAGATTTGGCAAAAGATAATAACATTATAATGGACGGACGAGATGTTGGGACTAATGTATTAAAAGATGCTAATGTAAAAATATATTTAGATGCTGATGTTGAAGAAAGAGCTAAGAGAAGATGTAAGGAACTATTAGAAAGAGATATTATTGCGGATTATCAGCAAATAAAACAAAGTATAGAAGAAAGAGATTATCAAGATAAAAATAGAGATATAGCACCTCTTAAAAAAGCAGAAGATGCCATAGTTATAAATAGCACAAGTCTTAATATAGATGAGGTTGCTAACCTTATTATAAAAAATATAAAAGAAAATATAAAGTAGGTGAAAGAATGTTTTATTATCTTGCTATAATTGGATTAAAAATATATACAAGATTTAAATTTAAAGTTGTTGTTAAAGGTGTTGAAAATGTTCCTAAGAATGGAGGACTTATATTTTGTTCTAATCATATAAGTAATTTTGATCCTGTTATGGTATGTAGTAGTATAAATAGAAAAATACATTATTTTGCTAAGAAAGAGCTTTTTAATACTAAATTTAAAAATTTTTGGATGCATCAGCTTTGTGCTTTTCCAGTAGATAGAGAAGGAACAGATATAAATGCTCTTAAATTTAGTATAAATCTTCTTAAAAATGGAGGCTGTCTTGGGATATTTGCTCAAGGGACTAGAGTAAAAGATGGGCAAGTAGCAGAAGCTAAAAATGGTGTTTCTCTTTTTGCTCTTAAAAGTGGGGTAGAGGTTGTACCTATTGGTATAACTGCAAATTATCAAAAAGGAAGTAAAGTTATATTGAATATAGGAAAGCCTATATCTTTTGAAAAATATAAAGGACAAAAACCAAAAACTGAATTATTAACAAAAATGACAGACGAAATAATGCTAGAAATAGATAAACTTATACAGCAAAATAAAGAAGGAGATATATAATGGAAATAATTTTAGCCAAAACGGCAGGGTTTTGTTTTGGGGTAAAACGTGCAGTAGATTGTGTATATGAAAAGGTTAAAGAAGATAAAATATATACATATGGTCCTATAATACATAATAAAAATGTTGTAAAGGAAATGGAAGATAAGGGCGTAAAAATCATAGATACTCTAGATAAAGATATAGATGGTAAAGTGATAATACGTTCTCACGGCGTTCCACCTATTGTGTATAAAACTTTAGATGAATATAATATAGATTATATAGATTGTACATGTCCTTTTGTAAAAAAAATACATAGGATAGTTTTTGAAAATTATGATAATAATAAAAATATAATTATTATTGGTAATAAAGAGCACCCAGAAATAATAGGTATTAATGGATTTTGTGATAATAATGCTCTTATTGCCAATACTATAGAAGAATTTCAACTTTTAGATATAGATGATGAAAAAGAGTATGCTCTTGTTTGTCAAACTACTTATGATACAACTATATTTGAAAGTTTAATGAAATATATAAATACCAAAAATAACATAGAAGTATTTAACACTATATGTAGTGCTACAAATGAAAGACAAACAGAAGCAATAGAAATATCAAAAAATGTTGACTATATGATTGTTTTTGGCGATACTAATAGCTCAAATACTAAAAAATTATATGAAATTTGTAAAAAAAATTGTAAAAACACATATTTATGTGAAACAATTGAAGATTTACAGTTGAATATTTTTGATAAAAATGTTAAAATTGGTATAACTGCTGGTGCATCAACACCACCAGCAATAATAAAGGAGGCTTTAAATAAAATGAGTGAAATGGAAAATATGTCTTTTGAGGAAATGTTAAATGAAAGTTTTAAAACATTACATAATGGTAGTGTTGTTGAGGGGACTGTAATAAGAGTTACAGAAAATGAAGTATTTGTAAACCTTGGTTATAAAGCTGATGGTATTATAGAAAAATCTGAATTTTCTAGCGATGCTAATGTTGATTTAAAATCTGCAGTTTCTGTGGGTGATAAAATAGAAGTTTTTGTTATGAAAGTAAATGACGGCGATGGAAATGTTTTATTATCTAAAAAAAGATTAGAAATGAACAAAGGCTATGACGAATTAGAAAAAGCTTTTAATGAAAAAACTGTTTTAAAAGGTAAAATAGTTGATATTATTAAAGGTGGTCTTGTAGCTAATATAAATAATGTTAGAGTATTTGTTCCTTCTTCTCAAATATCTAATAAATTTGTTCAAGATTTAAGCGTATTTAAAGGACAAGAGCTCGATTTTAATATTATTGAATTTAACAAAGCTAAACGTCGTATAATAGCTGGTAGAAAAGAGCTTGTACAAAACCAAGAAAATGAAGCTAAAGAAAAAGTATATAATAATATAAAAGCTGGTGACAAATTAGAAGGTACTGTTAATCGTATAGTAGATTTTGGTGCTTTTGTAGACCTTGGTGGAGTTGATGGACTTATCCATATATCAGAACTTTCTTGGGGAAGAGTTAAAAAAGTTAGTGATGTATTAAAAGAAGGCGATAAAGTAACAGTTTATGTATTAGAAGTAGACAAAGATAAAAACAAAATAGCTCTTTCTTTAAAAGATGCTAGCCAAAATCCTTGGGTATTAGCTAAAGATAAGTATAAAGTATCTGACATAGTAGAAGGTAAAGTTGTTCGTCTTGTAGATTTTGGTGCTTTTGTAGAATTAGAAGAAGGAGTAGACGCTCTTGTTCATATTTCTCAAATTTGCCAAAAACATATAGCAAAACCAGAAGAAGCATTAACTATAGGACAAATGGTTAAAGCTAAAATAACAGAAATAGATACAGATAACAAAAAAATAAGCTTAAGTATCAAAGATGTAGATTCTATTAAAGAAGAAACTCAAGAATAATAAAACCTTTATAAAGGGTGTAGGTATTGCCTACACTCTTTTTATTTCAGTAAAAGTGTTGACAAATATAAAAATATAGAATATAATAAAAATGAACATTGTTCATTTTGTAAGGAGTGATTTTTTTGACTAGTATTTCGAAAGATTATATATTAGAAGTTTCTAAAAAAATATTTGTAGAAGAAGGCATAGCTTCTGTAAATATGCGTGCTATTGCTAAAGAATGTGATATAGCTTTAGGTTCTATTTATAATTATTTTCCGTCTAAAACAGATCTTATATCAGAAATTATAGAAAGTATTTGGCTTGAAATTTTAGATATAAATAATATTCCTAATAAATTTGATTCATTTTTAGATGCGTTAAGCTTTATTTTTGAAGCAATAACTAATAATTCTAAAAAATATCCTATGTTTTTTAAATCTCACAGGAATTTTTTCTCTAAAGATGATAAAAATATTGGTAAGGAAAAAATGATTATTTATTTTATTAAAATAAAAGAAACATTATTAGATGTATTGGAGAAAGATTCTAATATAAAAAAAGAGTTCTTTACAAATGAAATAACACCTAACTTATATATAGAATATATTTTTATTTTATTGTTGGATATGTTAGCTAAAGATAATACAAATTTTAATCCTTTGTTAGCATTTATAAAACAAAGCATATATAAGTAGAATTAAGAAGGAAGGGAAATTTTTGAAAGTTAGCAAAAAAACATTGATACTATTAGCTGGAATAGTTTGGCTTATAGCCGGTGTAAATATAATGGCTATTGGTATACAAATATATAAGCCATATTTAAATTTAATAAATTTAGTTTTATCTAGTTTAGTATTTTGCTTTTTTTGGTTTATGATTTTTAGTAAGCTTGTTAGAAAACATACTAAGAGAATATCAAGCTATCAAGAAGAATATCATTTGTTTTTAAAATTTTTCGATAAAAAATCTTATATAATAATGATATTTATGATGACTATGGGTATATGCCTTAGAAAGTTTCATTTAGTGCCAGATATTTTTATAGCAGTTTTTTATAGTGGACTTGGATTTGCACTAGGTTTAGCGGGGATATTATTTTTATATAATTATTTTAAGATTTGGAGGAGAAATAAAAATGCCTAAGATACTTATTTTTGCTATAGTATTTATAACTTTAGCTTTAGTTTTTTACACTATTGGAGTTTTTGGAGAAAAGAAAAAAGGAAATTTAACTATATTCCATACTGTTTTATTTTGGCTTGGCTTTGCTTGTGATAGTATAGGTACTAGTATTATGGGGCAAATAGCTAAAGCATCAGAAAAATCAGGAACAGATATAACAGGGCTTATACATTCTGTTACAGGAATGTTAGCACTTATACTTATGGCTTTCCATGCAGTTTGGGCAACAGTTATTATATTAAGAAAAGATGAAAAAGCAAAAGCAGTTTTTCATAAATTTAGTATTATAGTTTGGGCTATATGGCTTATTCCTTATCTTATAGGTGTATTTATAGGAATGATGCATTAAAAAAGTGTAGATTTTAATCTACACTTTTTTTATATTAAAAATTCTTTTCTTGATATATCTTCTAAAAAATATTTACTATTTATATTTGTATTAAAATGATTCATAAGCATTAATTTATTTAAAGCTATTAATATTGTTAAAAATTTATTTGAAACATTAAAATCAAATAAATTATTTATATCTGAAGATAAGATATGATTTATTACATATAAGATATTTTTGTCTATTTGAATAGTTTGATGGCTTAATTTTTTACAATCTTGGCATAAAACACCTTGTGTTCCAAAATATGTAGTTTTTATATCATCTAAAGGTTTTGAGCAATTGTAGCAACAATTAATTATAGGCCTATATCCATCTATTTGTAAAAATTTTAGTTCAAATATTACTCTTATAAGCTCTTTTGATATTTGAAGATCTTTTGATAATATATTTAAGTTTTTCAAAAGAAGTAAGAGCATATCATTTAAAGATATGCCCTCTAATATATTTTTTTCTACAAGCTCTAGAAAGTAAGTTGCATAGGCTAGCGAATCTAAGTCTTTAGATAAATTATAAAAATTAGATATAACTTCTACTTGATTTATGCTAAGAGATTTTGAAGACTTATATATAATAAAATCAGCATAAGTGAAAAGGTTAGTACCAGAGAAAATCTTGCTTTTAGACGAACGACAGTTTCTAGCCCAAACGTCCATTTTGCCATAGTCTTTAAAAAAAATTTTAAGACATTTATCAGTATCATTTACTTTAGTTTCTTTTATTATTAGCCCTCTAGCCTTAAAAGTTGACATTTATTATCATTCCTCATCTATTATATTATTATCATCATCGTTAAAATCTTCAAATTTTTTATTATATTCTTTATATGCCATAAAGGCATTTATATCACCGCTTTTTTCAAATATATTCCAAAATAAATTTTTCATATAATTTCCCCTTAAAAATTATTATATAAATATTTTAAGTATTAAGAAGAATTATATACTATTGAAAAATTACCAAAAATCTTAAAATTATGTAATTATATTTCTTTTTCGTTATATCCAAAGTTTTTAAGAAGAAAATCACTATCTCTCCAGTCTTTTTTTACTTTTATCCATATTTGTAAGTTTACATTAGAGCCTAAAAGGCGTTCTATTTCATATCTTGCGTTAGAGCCTATTTTCTTTAACATAGAGCCTTGCTTACCTATTATTATTCCTTTGTGCGTATCTCTTTCACAGTATATAGTAGCTTGAATATCTATTATATCTTTATCTTTTCTTTGTTTCATAGAGCTAACCTCAACAGCTATACCATGAGGTATTTCATCTTGTAAAAGTTTTAAGGACTTTTCTCTTATTATTTCTGCTACTATTTGTCTTTCTGGTTGATCTGTTATCATATCTGATGGGAAAAATTGTGGACCTTCTGGAAGATATTTTTTTATACATTTTAAAAGCTCTGATACATTCCTATCTTTAAGAGCGGATAGAGGTATTATTTCAGCAAAGTTATATACAGATTTATAACTATTTATAACATTTATTATATCTTCTGGAGATACAGTGTCTATTTTATTTATAACTAGAAAAACAGGTGTGGATACATTTTCTAATCTTTTTATTATAGATAAGTCAGATTCTTTAATTTTTTCATAAGGTTCTATAAGATATAATACTATATCTACTTCATTTAGTGTTGTTTCGGCAGATTTTACCATATAGTTTCCAAGTTTTGATTTAGGTTTATGTATCCCTGGTGTGTCTATAAAGATTGCCTGAAAATCATCTTCTGTTAGTATAGATTGTATTTTATTTCTTGTAGTTTGAGGTTTGCTTGATATTATAGCTATTTTTTCTCCTATAAGATTATTCATAAGAGTTGATTTTCCAACGTTTGGTCTGCCTATAAGAGATACAAAACCAGAGCGAAATGTATTTTTCATAAAAAATTCCTTTCTATCTAATAATATTTAATTTATTTAAAACTAAGTCTTGCTTTGAAAACATAATTTTTTCTTCTTCCTTTTCCATATGGTCATAGCCAAGAAGATGAAGCATACTATGAACAGTTAAAAAACAAAGTTCTCTTTCTAAAGAGTGTCCATAATCTAAAGCTTGAGCTTTTGCTTTGTCAATACTTATTATTATATCTCCAAGAGCAATTATATTTTTTGTATCTATATTTTCAAATTCTTCTAAAAGAGGGAAGGATAAAACATCAGTTTCTTTATCTATATTTCTATATTGTTTGTTTAGCTCTTTTATAGTAAGATTGTCTACTACAGTTAGGCTTACTTCTACATTTTTAGAAAAATCTTCTAGATTTAGAGTTTCTAAGATACAAGTTTCAATTTTTTCTAGTAAATTTTTATTAAACACAAAGTTTGTTTCATTAGTAAATAAAATTTTCATAAAAACTCCTTTTAAGCATAGCTTTATATTTAAATATATTATATAAAAAAATAAAAATTTTGTAAATATATAAGTAGGTTGTTAAAATTTTATTAGACAAATTATATCAAATTTGTTATAATTAATAACAAATATTAAATTATAGGAGGTATTTATGGCTGATAAAGGTAGCAATAAAGGATTGGTTCAGATATCTGATGCTGTTTTAATATCTATAGTTAAAACAGCAACGATAGAGACAGAAGGAGTACATTCTATAAGTTCAAGTTTTGCAAGCGAAATAATGGAAAAATTTGGTAAAAAGAAAAAAGGCATATCGATAGAAAAACAAAACGGAAAGCTTATTATAAATATAGGCATTTGTATAAAGCAAAATTATCAAATAATTGAAGTTACACAAAAGATACAACAAAAAGTGAAAGAGGCAGTAGAAGAAATGACAGGTCTTAAAATAGAAAAAATAAATGTAAATGTTAGCTTAGTAGAGCTTACAAAAACAAAATAAAGAGGTGATAAAATGGAGAGTTTAAATATAGAAAAAAGAAAAAAGCTAGAATCAAGAAGTAATACAAGAGTACATGTTTTTAACATTATTTTCCAATTACCTTTTTGGCCAGAAGAAGAAAGAAAAGCAATATTAGATAAGTATTATGAAACTATACAATATGAAGAAGAAATAGAAATGAATAAAGATGAAAATTTCTTAGCATATAAAATAAATAAAAATATAATAGATAGACAATTTTATAACATAATAGAAAAAATAGAAGAACTTGATAAGACTATAGCTTCAGTATCTTTAGGTTGGAGCCTAGAGCGTATAGATAAAGTAGAGCTTGCTATATTAAGACTTGCCATATATGAGTTAATGTTTGAGGAAATACCTAAAAAAGTTGTTATAAATGAGGCTATTATTTTAGCAAAAGAGTATAGTTCGGAAAAGTCTTATAAATTTATAAATGCACTTCTTGCTAAGGTTGCTTAAATATGGGAAAAGTATATTCTGTTTCACAAGTTAATAAATATATAAAACTTGTTTTAGATGATGATATATTATTAGATAAAATAAAAATAGAAGGGGAAATATCTAATATAAAACATCATACTTCTGGACATATATATTTTACCCTTAAAGATGAAGAATGTTCTATTATAGCTATAATATATAAGGATAAAGATATACCATTTAAAGAAAAACTAAGAGATGGACAAAAAATAATATGCTACTCTAAAATATCTTCTTATGCTCGTACAGGACAAACTCAAGTAATAGTAGAAGATATTCTAAATACAGGTATAGGGAATATATACACGGATTTTGAAAATTTAAAAAATAAACTAAAAGATGAGGGTTTATTTGATAAGGTTTATAAGATGGATTTACCATATATGCCAAAGATAATAGGCATTATAACTTCAGAAACTGGAGCAGGACTTAGAGATATGATAAAGGTGGCAAAATCTTTAAATAAAAACGTTAGACTTATAATAATACCTTCTCTTATGCAAGGAGAGAATGCTCCAGATAGTATAATAGATGCTATAGAGCTTGCTAATGAATATAAAAAGCTTGATATAATTATATTAGCACGCGGAGGAGGAAGTAAAGAAGATTTATATTGTTTTAATAATGAAAATTTAGCAAGAGCAATATTTTATTCTTCAATACCAATAGTAACAGGAATAGGACACGAGACAGACTTTACTATTGCAGATTTTGTGGCAGATTTTAGAGCACCTACACCTTCTTCAGCTATTGAGATTTGCCTTAGAAATTTCAAAAATATAAAACAAGAAGTAGAATTTAATATTAATATGATTCATAAGGCGATAAATAAAAAGATTTTATATAAAAAACTATATTTAGAAAAGATTATAAGTGGATATAATATTAATATTATTAGACAAAAGATATTACAATTAAAAGAATTAAATAACAGATATATAATTGAAATTGATAAAAATTTAAATGTTAAGATAGATAAAAACAAAAATATTGTAAGTAATCTTATGGATAAAATAGATGATAATTCACCATCTAGAATACTTAAAAAAGGATATGTATCTGTATCTAATGAAAATGGAAAACAGATAAAAAAATCACAACAATTAAATCAAAATGATATAATAAATATAGAGTTTTTTGATGGTATAAAAAGAGCACAAATTTTAGAATGAGGATTTTTATGCAAAAAGAAAAAAATTTTGAAGAAGCATTAAATAATTTAAAAGAAATAGCTTATGAAATAGAAAAAGATGATATTAGTATAGATAAAAGTATAGAATTATATAAAAATGGTATAAAAGAAGCAATATTTTGTTCTAAATATTTAGAACAAGCAGAACAAGAAGTATATCTTTTAAAGAAAGATTTAGACGGCTTATTTAAATTAGATAAGTTTTATTATATGGAGGAAGATATATGAGCTTAGAAGATATCTTAATATATATAGAAAAACAATTAGATACATATTTGGAACAATATTGTGATAAAAATATGCAAGAGGCCATAGCATATAGTTTAAAGGCGGGAGGAAAAAGATTTAGACCAATGCTATGTGCTCTTACTTGTGAAGCTTTTTCCAGTAATTACAAAAAAGCTATACCATTTAGTGTTGCTATTGAATATATTCATACATATTCTTTAATACATGATGATTTACCTAGTATGGATAATGATGACTTTAGAAGAGGAAAACTTACTTCTCATAAAAAATTTGATGAAGCTACTGCTATTTTAGCAGGGGATGGACTTTTAAATCTTGCATTTGAAATTTTGATAGATAATTTAAGAAAAAATTTTTCCAAAGATATATTAGAGGCTAGCTATGAAGTAGCTAAAGCTTCTGGTACAAGAGGTATGATAAGAGGGCAAATATTAGATATAAAAGCAGAGAATAAAAATTTAAATGATAAAGAAATACTAGATATATACGAAAATAAGACTGGAAAATTAATAATTGCTAGTATGAAATCTGGAGCTATTTTAGGTGGAGCAAATGAGAAAGAGCTTGATATTATTACAAAACTAGCTTATAATCTTGGAGTAGCTTTTCAGATAAAAGATGATATATTAGATATAATAGGGGATGAAGAAAAGATAGGAAAACCTTTAAATAGCGATATAAAAAATAATAAAGCTACTTATGTAAGTATATATGGTTTAGAAGAGGCTAAAAAGCAATATAATAAACTTTCTAGAGAAGTTTTGGATGGACTTAAAAATTTAGGGGTTGAGAACAAACTTATTTATCAATATTTGGAAAAACTAATAAATAGAGAAAGTTAAATTATATAGGTGATAGTGTGATAATTTTTGAACAAATATTTAACAATAAAATTATAATTGCATCTGTTTGGTCTTGGTTTATAGCGCAGATTATAAAAATTATAATAGATTGTATAAAAAATAAAACAATAAATCCTAAACTTATAGTTAGCTCTGGAGGTATGCCAAGTTCACATAGTTCTTTTGTGTCTGCTATGGCAGTTTCTGTTGGGCTTAAAGATGGATTTAATTCTACAATGTTTGCAATAGCTTTTGTTATAAGTATGGTTGTTATGTATGATGCTTCTGGAGTTAGAAGAGCAGCAGGGAAACAGGCTGAAGTTCTTAATATATTTATTGAAAACTTTGAAAAACATGGTATAAAAATAGATTCAAAGTTAAAAGAATTGCTTGGACATAGTCCAATAGAAGTATTTGTAGGAGCTATTTTAGGAATTATTATTGCTCTTACTGTAAATTAGGAAAATTTAAAGGGAGGGTTTAAAATGGGATATTTAGAAAAGATATCTAGCCCGTCAGATTTAAAACTTTTAAATATTGAAGATTTGCCATTGCTTGCATCAGAAATTAGAGAATTTTTAATAAGTTCTATATCTAAAACTGGAGGTCATTTAGCATCTAATCTTGGAGTTGTGGAACTTACAATAGCTTTAAATTATTGTTTTGATTTTTCTAATGATAAGATAGTTTGGGATGTGGGTCATCAGGCATATGTCCATAAGATTCTTACAGGTAGAAAAGAGCTATTTGACACACTTAGAAAAAAAGATGGACTTAGTGGTTTTCCAAAAACTGATGAGAGTATTTATGATCATTTTAACACCGGGCATAGTTCAACTTCTATATCGGCAAGTTTAGGATTTGCAACAGCACGAGATTTATTAAATAAGTCTTATAATGTTGTTTCTGTTATAGGTGATGGAGCTATGACAGGAGGTCTTGTATATGAAGCTATGAATAATGCTGGAGCTAATAATAAAAAGCTTATAATAGTATTAAATGATAATCAAATATCTATATCGGAAAATGTTGGCTCTATGAGTAAACATTTAAGCGCGTTGCGTTTAGCACCAGAGTATATTGAAGCTAAAATAGATGTTAGAGAATTTTTAGAAAAATTTAACATAGTAGGGGATAAGATAAATAAAATTCTTGAAAAAACAAAAGAAGGTATAAAACATGCAGTATTGCCAAATGTTATGTTTGAGCAACTTGGTTTAAAATATATAGGACCAATAGATGGACATGACATACAAGGACTTATTAAAGCTTTAAGTAATATTAAGAATATAAATAAACCAGTTTTATTGCATATAATAACTAAAAAAGGACTTGGATATACCCATTCAGAAGAAGACCCTTATAGTTATCATGGAGTTGCTCCTTTTGATAAAGAAACTGGCAAACAAGTAAGTAAGAAAAATGAAGAAACATTTTCAGATGTTTTTGGAAAATATATGGTTAAAGAGGCTAATAAAAATAAAAAATTAGTAGCTATAACGGCAGCTATGCCTACTGGTACTGGTCTTTCAGATTTTGCTAAGATATATAAGGATAGACTATTTGATGTAGGGATAGCAGAAGAACATGCAGTTGTATTTTGTGGAGGGCTTGCTATGGCTGGCTTTAAGCCAGTATTTGCTGTTTATTCTACATTTTTACAAAGAGGATATGACCAAATTATCCATGATGTATGTATGCAAAATCTAAATGTTGTGTTTGCTATAGATAGAGCTGGTATAGTTGGAGAAGATGGAGAAACTCATCAGGGTATATTTGATATATCTTATTTATCTCATATTCCAAATCTTACAGTTTTAGCTCCTAAAAACAAGTCAGAGCTTATTAAAATGTTAGATTATGCTATAAAAATTCATAATGGTCCTATAGCTATTAGATATCCTAAGGCTATAGCTACTGATATATATGCAGAAAAAGAACAAGAGATTGTTTATGGAAAAAGTGAAACCATAAAAAAATGTGGTAAAATTGCTATAATAAGTGTTGGTGCTATTATAACAAATGTAAAACCAGCATATGAAAAGTTACTTAATGATGGATATGAAATAAGTCTTATAAATGCTAGGTTTATTTCACCTATAGATAAAAGTTTGATTATGGATATAAAAAATCAATATGACTATATTTTTACAGTAGAAGATAATATTTTTACAGGTGGTTTTGGTGCTAAATTATCGGCATATCTTATAAGAAATCAAATTTTTGATAAAAAGATATATAATATATCTTTTCCGGATGAATATATAGAGCAAGGTTCTATAGAAGAATTATATAAGAAATATGGTTTAGATTCAGATGGAATATATAAAACAATTTTAAGTAGGATAGGTAGTATATAAATGGGTAATAGATTAGATTTAGTTGTAAAAGATAAATATAATTTTTCTAGAGAATATGCAAAAGAAATAATATCTAAAGGATATGTTTTAGTAGACTCTAAAGTAGTATATAAGCCCTCTTTTAAAATAGATGATAAAGATAGCATAGAAATTTTAGAAAATGCTTACCCTAAATATGTAAGTAGAGGTGGATTTAAGCTAGAAAAGGCTATAACAACATTTAACATAAATTTAGAAGATAAAAAATGTATGGATATAGGTGCTTCTACTGGAGGATTTTCCGATTGTATGTTGCAAAGTGGTGCAAAATTAGTATATGCTATAGATGTAGGTACGTCCCAGTTAAATTCTACTATATTAGAAAATGATAAAATAATTTCTTTAGAAAATACTGATATTAGAACTTTTGAATTAGACCAAAAATTTGATTTTATATCTATAGATGTTTCATTTATATCTATAATTAAAATTTTAGATAAAATAAAATATTTTTTAAATGAAAATGGTGAGGCAATAATTTTAATAAAGCCTCAATTTGAAGTCGGCAAGGATAATATAGATAGAAATGGTATAGTTAAAAATAAAAATCTTCACATAAAAACTATAGAAAATATTGTTAGTGCTTGTCAAGAAAGAGAACTTTTTATAAAAGGTATAACTTATTCTCCTATAAAGGGGAGTAAAGGAAATATAGAATACTTATTATATATCGGAAAGAAAATAAGCAAAAATAATATTAAATATTATTTTAAAAATATAGTTTTTGAAGCTTTTGAAAATTTAAAATAGAAGGGAAAATTATGAGAATAGGCTTTATAATAAATGAAGATAAAGATATAGATTTTTCCTATACAAAGAGTATGATAGAATTTTGCAAAGGGAAAAATATAGAGCTTTTTATGCCTCTTGATAAAAAAAGATTTATTGATTCTTATGATATAAAATATTTAGAAGAAGATATATTCTTTAAAATTGTAGATTTTATTATTGTTTTGGGTGGAGATGGTACTATACTTAGATGGGCTAAAAAGATAGCGGTATACAATAAAGATATACTAGGTGTAAATATAGGAAATCTTGGATATCTTACAGATGTTGAAAAACAAGATGCTTTTTTAGCTATAGAGAAAGTGATAAATGGACAATATAAAGTAGAAAAAAGAATGATGCTAAGCGTAGTAATAGATGATAATGAATATATATGTCTAAATGAGTGTAGTGTAAATAATGGTAATATACATAGAATAATAAAAATAGGGATAGACATAAATAAGAGATATGTAGATGAGATAAATGCAGATGGACTTATAGTATGTACTCCTACAGGTTCTACTGCTTATAATTTATCGGCAGGGGGTCCTATATTAAAGCCAGATACTAATCTTATGGCCATAACTTATGTTTGTCCACATGCTTTATTTTCAAGGCCATATGTTGTATCGTCAGAAGATGAGATAGAAATATATTTGTCTGATAACAAAAATAAGGCTTGTGTATGTTTAGATGGACAGGAAACTATACCAATAACTTATGGACAAAGAATATATATAAAAAAATCAAAATTTTATACAAATATTATAAAGACAAATAATTTAAATTTTTATGATATACTAAGGAAAAAAATGGGAGATGTGAGGAGATAGATTTATGAAAACAAGAAGACATAATAAAATAATAGAAATAATAAAAGAGTTTGATATAGAAACACAGGAAGAATTAGCAAATAAGCTAAAAGAGGCTGGATTTGAAGTAACACAAGCTACAATATCAAGAGATATAAGGGAGCTTAAGCTTACTAAAGTAGTTTCTGCTAATGGTAAACAAAAATATGATATTTTTTTACAAGATGAATCTATAATACACGAAAGACTAGAAATGGTTTTTAAACAAGGAGTTACAGATATAGATTATGCTCAAAATATGTTAGTTATAAAAACTTTAAATGGTATGGCTATGGGTGTTGCTGCTGCTCTTGACAATATGGTAGGTAGTGAAATGATGGGAAGTATAGCTGGTGATGATACTATATTTTGTGTTGTAAAGACTGAAGAAAAAGCATTAGAAATTATGGAAAAGCTTAGAGAAAAATTAAACTAACTAAGCAAGAGGGAGTGATATTTTGCTAGAACAGCTCTATATAAAAAATGTAGCTCTTATAGATGAACAAACTATAGAATTTAGCAAAGGACTTAACATATTATCTGGAGAAACAGGAGCTGGAAAATCTATAATTATTGGTTCTTTATCTTTTGTATTAGGAGCAAGGGCTAATAAGGATTTTATAAAAAAGGATAAAGATTTTGCTACTGTTAAAGCTCTTATAAGTTTAAAATCTGAAGATATAAAAAAGGAAATTATAAATCTTGGAATACATATAGAAGAAGATAATCTTATACTTATAGATAGAACTTACAATAAAAATGGTAAAAATATTTGCAAGATTAATGGACAACCAGCTACTTTAGGTATGATAAAAGAAATATGTGAAAAACTTATAGATATACATGGGCAACATCAACATCAGTCTTTGTTAAATCCAGCAAAGCATATTTTACTTTTAGATAGATTTTGTGAGGATAAGCTTTTAAAATATAAAAAAGAACTTATAAATCTTATAAAAGAATATAAAAATATATTAAGTAAAATATCTGAGTTTTCTATGGGAAAAGACAGAGAAGAGTTAATAGATTTTTTTAGTTTCCAAATAGAAGAAATAGAAAAGGCTAATCTTTTAGAAGATGAGGAAGAAGCCTTGACAAAAGAAAGAAATATTTTATTAAAAGCTGAAAAAATAAAAAATCTTTATATTAATACTTTAGAGCTACTTTCTGATGATGAGCTATCGGCATTAGACAGGCTTAATATATGTATTGGTAATGTAGAAGATTTAGCAGAAATAGACACAGATAAAAAAATATTATATGATATTATACAAGATATATATGCAAAACTTGAGGATTTAATACAAGAGTTAAAAAGAGCAAATCAAAATTTAGAGTTTGATAATTTTAGATTAAATGAAATAGAAGGAAGACTTGTTATTATACAAAAATTAAAGAGAAAATATGGTGCTTCTATAAAAGAAATATTAAAATTTAAAGAAGATACTAAGCTCAAGCTTGATAATCTTATAAATAGCGAACAAAAACTTATAAAGTTATCAAATGAAAAAGAAATTTTAGAAAAGAAAATTAAATCAAATTGTATTAAAATTAGTAGTATAAGAAAAGAAAGTGCTAAAGAGTTAGAAATAAGCATAGAAAAACATTTAGTAGAACTTAATATGCAAAATTGTAAATTTAAAATAGATATAACCCAAAAAGATACTTTCAATCAAAATGGGTTTGATAAGGTAGAGTTTTTAATATCTACTAATCTTGGTGAGGACTTAAAGCCGTTAGCTAAAATTGCATCTGGTGGTGAGATGAGCCGTATAATGTTATCTTTAAAGGCTGTATTATCTTTTGCAGATACTATAGATACTTTTATTTTTGATGAAATAGATTCTGGTATAAGCGGAAGAACTGCTCAAAAAGTTGCAGAAAAAATGGTATTTTTATCAAGAAATAATCAAATTATATGTATAACTCATTTACCACAAATTGCAGTTATGGGAGATAGACATTTTCTTATACAAAAACAAAGTGATACTACAAATACAACAACCTCTATATTTAAAATAGATAATGAAGATATAGTAAAAGAAATTGCTAGAATGACCGGAGGAGCTACTATAACAGAACATACCTTATTTTCGGCAAAAGAAATGTTAGAACAGGCCAATACTATTAAATCTCAAATATGATTAAAACTGTAGATTTAATCTACAGTTTTTTTATCCAGAAATTCACACTTATTAAGTATACAATATAAATATATATATAATATTTAAAATATATTTTGTATAAAACTTATTAATAATTTTATATTAATCTTTTTTTAATATATAAAACAAATAATATAGATAAATAAAAATTCAATATATTGATAATATTTTTTAGCTATTTTAAAATTAATTGTCTAATTTACATAAAATAATGCAAAAATATTAAAAATATTGATAATTAAAGGGCTATATGATATAATTTATACGACAAAAAATGAGATTTATATTAGGGGAGGTTTTTATGAAAAATAAAATCTACTGGTTGCTTATGTTACCAGGGCTTATGTTACTTGTTATTTTTCTAGTAATACCATTATTTAATACTTTAGTTCCTACGGTATATCAAGATGGATTTACGATATCTAAGTACATAGAATTTTTTAAAGATGATTATTATATGGATATCCTTATAAGAACTTTAAAAATATCCATTATAAGTACTGTTGTGTGTATATTTCTTGGGACACCAACAGCTTATTTTATATCTAGATGCGATAAAAAATGGCGTAGTTTTCTTATAGCTATTTCTATTTTTCCGCTTCTTACAAATTCTGTAGTAAGAAGTTTTGCTTGGATAAATATTTTAGGGAAAAATGGAATAGTAAATAAAATGTTAATGGGTATAGGTATTATAGATAAGCCTCTTACTTTATTATATACAGAATTTTCTATAATCATAGGTACTATATATCTTTTTTTACCTTTAATGATAATAACTATAGTTGGGGTTATGGAAAATATAGATAATGATATGATGGAAGCTGCGCAGAGTTTAGGTGCTAATAGAATAGTATCTTTTATTAAAGTAATTTTACCTATGAGTCTTCCTGGTATAATAGTTGGTGGAGTATTAGTATTTACAGGGTCTTTAACAGCATATACTACACCTCAACTTTTAGGAGGAAATAAAAACTTAGTTTTAGCAACATTTATATATCAAAAAGCGATGGCTGTAGGAGATTGGACTGGAGCTAGTGTTGTTGCTACAATAATGATAATTATAACTATTGTTGTTATAAAAGTATTAAATATTATTGCTAATAATCTAGATAAGAGAGGAGAAGATTATGCGTAAAAATAAATTACTTGCAGTTTTTGCAATTTGTGTTTTCTTATTCTTATTTTTACCTTTAGTTATAATTACTGTTACAGCATTTGGAGAAGATAGCACTATAACTTTCCCTATAAAAAGTTTTTCTTTAAAATGGTTTATAAATGTTTTTCAATCTGAAACATTTATAACTTCTTTACTTTTAAGTCTTAAGGTAGCATTGCTTGCTACTTTGCTTGCTCTTTTAATAGGAGTACCAGCTGCTTATGCTATGGCTAGATATTCTATAAAAGGTAAAAAATTTTTAAAATCTTTTTTTCTATCACCTACAATAATTCCTGGGATAGTACTTGGTTTTTCTTTATACCAATTTATAGTTATAAAGCTTAGAATACCTGTATTTTATGGACTTTTACTTGGACATTTTCTTACAGTATTACCTTATATTATAAGAGTGGTAGGCTCTAGCCTTGAACAGTTTGATTTTTCTATAGAAGAGGCAGCTTGTAGCCTTGGGTGTAGTAGGTTTTCTAGTTTTTTTAAAGTAGTATTACCTAATATTACATCTGGTATATCTTCTGCTTTTATGTTAGCTTTTATAAATTCTTTTAATAATATACCAGTATCTATGTTTTTAAGTGGACCTGGAGTTAATACTTTCCCTACGTCTCTTATGAACTATATAGAATATTATTATGACCCTACTGTTTCAGCAGTATCAGTATTGCTTATGCTTACTACAATTGTTATAATGTTTATTGTTGAAAAGACTCTAGGAATTGCAGCTTTATCTAAATAGGAGGATTAAAACTATGTCATTTATGAAACTTGACAGTATAAATGTTAGTTATGATGGAAAAAAAGATATTTTAAAAGGGCTTAATCTCGATATAGAAAAAGGAGAACTTGTTTCTTTACTTGGGCCTAGTGGTTGTGGAAAGACGACAACTCTTAGGATAGTCGCAGGGTTTGTAGAACCAACAGGAGGAAAATTTATTTTAGATGGTGAAGAACTTACAAAAACTCCAGTACATAAAAGAAATTTTGGTCTTGTATTCCAAAGTTATGCTCTTTTTCCACATCTTAGCGTATATGATAATGTAGCTTTTGGACTTAAGCTTAGAAAAGTAGATAAAAAAGAAATAGATGAAAGAGTAAAAGAAATATTAGAAATATGTGGTTTATCCGAATTTGCAGAGCGTTTCCCTAAGCAAATGTCTGGAGGACAAAGACAAAGAGTGGCACTTGCTAGAGCTCTTGTTATAAAACCTAAGCTTTTGCTTCTTGATGAACCTCTTAGTAATCTGGATGCTAAATTACGTGTCAATATGCGTGTAGAAATAAAGAGACTTCAAAAGAAATTTGGTATTACTACTATTTTTGTAACTCACGACCAAGAAGAATGTTTTTCTATATCAGATAAAGTAGCTGTTATGAATAATGGTGTTATAGAACAATATGATACACCAGAGAATATATATAACAGACCAAAAACAGAATTTGTAGCTAGGTTTATAGGATTTGAAAACTTTATAGAATTAGAAAAGACACAAAATAATATGTATAAAGCTAAAAATGGAGCTATGTTTAAGGTAGATATAGATGATAAAGATATTGCTCTTGGAACTATAAAACCAGATGATATATCTATTGCAGATAATTCTACAGAAAATAGTATAAACGGCAAAGTATTAGTAAGAACTTTTCTTGGTAAAGCTTATCAATATGAAGTAGAAACAGAAATAGGTAAACTTGTTGTTAATCTTTCTGCCGATAAAGTTTATGAAAATGGGGATAATATTAATTTAATATTACCTTCAAATAAAATAATTTTAGTATAAAAGGAGAAAAAATATGAAAAAAATATTAGCTTTAGCTCTTGCAACAGTTATGTCTGCATCTATGCTTGTAGGTTGTGGAGCTTCTACAGACAATAAAACAGCAGAGGGCGAAAAAAGACAATTAGTAATATCCACTTGGGGGCTTAGTGAAGATATATTAAATCAAGATGTTTACGCACCTTTTGAAGAAAAATATAATTGTGATATAATACTTGAAACAGGTACTACATCTGAAAGATATACAAAGCTTGCAACAGATCCAAACTCTAAGGTAGATTTAATAGATTTATCTCAAGCTAAAGCTTCTGAAGGATTTGAAGCTGGTCTTTTTGAAAAACTTGATTATTCTAAAATACCTAATTCTGAAAATTTAATACCGGCAGCTAAAGAACTTATAGCAAATGGACAAGGTCCAGCTTATGTTATAAATAGTATTGGTATTATATATGATAAAGAGGCTCTAGGATTTGAAATAAAAGAATTTGCAGATCTTTGGAAACCAGAGCTTGTTGGTAAAGTATCTATACCAGATATTACTTCTACTTTTGGACCAGCTGTTATGTATATGGCTAGTGATTATAAAAATACAGATATTACTACAGATAATGGTGCTAAGGCTTTTGAAGCTTTAGAAGAATTAAAACCTAATATAGTAAAGACTTATTCTAAATCTTCTGACCTTGCTAATATGTTTGCTTCTGGAGAAATAGCAGTGGCTGTTGTTGGAGATTTTGCTATACCTACTATTCAAGCGGCAGCTCCTCAAGTTGTATATGTAAGTCCATCTAAAGGAACTTATGCAAACTTTAACACAACAAATATAAACAAAAATTCTAAAAATAAAGACTTAGCTTATGAATTTATAAATTGGAGAATAAGCAACGAGTTACAAACAAAAACAGCTTCTTCTCTTAATGAAGCACCTACAAATACAACAGTGGAGCTTAATGAAGAACAGGCTAAAGATAAAACTTATGGAAAGATAGCAGAAAATGCAAAAGCTATAGATTATACTTTTGTAAATGCACAGTTACCTAGCTGGATAGAACAATGGAATAGAATATTAAACAGTTAAATAATATAATAAATATATAAGTCTCAAGCATTTATCTTGAGGCTTATTTTTATAAGAGGAGGGAATATTATGAAGATAGCTATAAAAAATGCAAATATAATAACTATGGATAAAAATATGACTCAAATAGAAAATGGATATATCATTATAGAAAATGACAAAATAGCTAAAATAGGGGATATGCAAGACTATCAGGAAGAAGTAGTAGAAGAAGAAATAGATGCTAATGGAGATATACTTATGCCAGGTATGGTAAATACACATACACATATAAGTATGATACCTTTTAGAAGTCTTGGAGATGACTGTAAGGATAGATTAAGAAGATTTTTATTTCCACTTGAGATGGAATGTATGACTGAAGAGCTAGTATATAAAAGTGCCAAATATGCAATTTGTGAACTACTTTTAAGCGGAGTTACTACTATAGTTGATATGTATTATTTTGAAAGTGAAGTAGCTAGAGCAGTTGATGAACTTGGAATAAGGGCTGTTTTAGGAGAAACAGTAATAGATTTTGCAACTTGTGATAGTGATAAAGCTTATGGTGGACTTGAATATGGAGAGAAATTTATAAAAAGATGGATAGATAATGAAAGAATAACACCTTTTATAGCTCCACACGCTCCAAATACTAATAATACAGAAGCTCTCATTAAATCTAATGAAATATCCAAAAAATATAATGTACCTATTAGTATGCATATTTCTGAAATGGATTATGAACTTAAGCATTTTAGAGAAAAGTATGATAAAACACCTATAGAATATTTAGAAAGTATAGGAGTATTAAGCGAAAGATTAATAGCAGCACATACTATATTTTTAACAGATAATGATATAGAACTTATAAAAAAATATAATGTGAAAATTGCACATTGTATAGGTGCTAATACGAAATCTGCTAAAGGAATATGTCCGGTATCTAAGCTTGTAGAAAAAGATATTATAGTTGGGCTTGGGACAGATGGACCATCTAGTGGTAATACTTTAGATTTAATAACACAATTTAAGCTCTTTGCTAATTTTCATAAATATATTAATAAGGATAGAAGTGTATTTCCAGCATCTTCCATATTAAGACTTGGAACAATAGAAGGAGCTAAAGTTATAAATAAGGAAAAAGAGATAGGCTCTATAGAAGTAGGTAAAAAAGCAGATTTAGTAATTGTAGATACTAAAAGCGTAAATATGTTTCCTATGTTTGATGTCTATTCTGTTTTAGTATATAGTGCTAATGCTAGTAATATTAAGACTGTTTTTGTAGATGGAAAATGTTTAGTTAAAGATAGAAAATTTACTAATATAGATTTTGATAAAATAAGAGAAGATTTAATAGATGAAATGAGAGAATTTAAAATAAAAGCAAAAGATAAAGAAAAAGAAATATTAGAATAATAATATAAAAAGGGCAATGTTTGCCCTTTTTATATTATCAAATAAAATTAAACAAGTGCTTGTTTTTGGATATAAAATATTTAAAAAATTTATTTAGTTTTAACTTGATATCCACAATAATCAAGAATTAATTCGCAGAACATAGCATTAGCCCAAGAGAACCATTCTCTAGTAAATTCATTAGGATTATCTACATTAAATCCTTCGTGCATAAGATTAGTATCTCCATCTGTAGCTTTTATCATATCTATAATTTGTTTTTTAGTTTCCTTATTTTTGCTAGTAAGCCCTTGCATAGCTAAAGATATATGCCATATATAGTTTATAGGAGTATGTGGACTTCCGATACCTTTTGCTTTTTCTCCTTTATAATAATAAGGGTTTCCATCACTAAGGATAAAATCTCTAGTATTTTTATAAGTTTGGTCATTTTCATCTCTATATCCTATATATGGTATAGAAAGAAGACTAGGAAGATTAGCATCGTCCATAAGATTATATTGTCCAAAACCATCTACTTCATATGCATACATTCTTCCATATTTATAATGTTCTATTACACCATAAGTTTCTATAGCTTCTTCTATTTCTTTAGCTAAATCTAAGCTTTCTTTAGCTAAATCTAAATCCTTTAATATTTCTGTTGCTATCTCATTTACATATTTTAAAACTACAACAGCAAACATATTAGATGGAATAAGATATCCATATTGACAAGCATCATCACTAGGTCTAAAGCCAGACCAAGTTAGTCCTATATTAGATTTTACAAGAGTACCTTTACCATTTCTAGATAGAGTATCTGTATAATAGCAATCTCTTCTTACAAAACTATAAGGAGAATTTTCTTCGTGGTTTTGTTCTGTTTTAAATACTTTTATTATTCTTTTTACTGCTTTTTTATAATTTTCATCAAAATGCCCAGTTCTACCTGTATTTTTCCAAAGTAAATAAGACATTTGAAGAGGGAAGCAAAGAGAATCTATTTCATATTTTCTTTCCCATATCCAACCAGACATTTCCGTTTCATCTTTTTCCCAACAACTGCCATTATCTGCTTCATTAAAGGCATTTGCATAAGGGTCTAGTAAAATATATTGCATTTGTCTTTTTACAAGTCCTTCTATAAGGTCTGCGATTTCTTCATCTTTTTCTGCTAAAAAGTAATACGGTCTTAACTGGCATACAGAATCTCTAAGCCACATAGCAGGAATATCTCCAGTTATTACATAAGTTGTTCCATCTGGCATTTTTTTAACAGTAGTATCTAGAGTATTTGTATAGCAATTCTCAAACATTTTTTTAAGTTTTTCATCATTGCCAAGTTTTGTATATACGTCTTGTAATAGATTTTCCATAGATTTTGGTATTTGTTTTTCCATAATAAAATCTCCTATATTATTATATTTTATATTATCTTGAAAGCATACCTGCTCCTATAAGTCCGGCGTCATTTCCAAGTGTTGCAATTTCTATTTTTGTTTTTAGATTATTACCAAAGATTTTTGTTATAACTTTTTCTTTTAAAGGAGTAGTAAGTTTTTCACCTTGTTTTGATATACCACCGCTTAGGACTAAAATTTCTGGTTTAAATATATTTATAAGGTTAGCAACTCCTACTGATAGATATTCTATATAATTTTCTACTAAGTTAGTAGCTATTTCATCTTTTTGGTCTTTAGCATCAAATACAATTTTAGCTGTTATATTATCTACATTATTTTTGGCAAGAGAATTTAAAAGAGAATGTGGATTTTCTAAAGCGGCTTTTTTAGCATCTCTTATAAGCGCAGTAGCAGAAGCATAAGCCTCTAGGCAACCTTTATTTCCACAAGTGCAAAGCTCTCCATTATGAACTATAGTTTGGTGTCCAAGCTCTGCACCGCCGGCATAAAATCCAGAGTATATTTTATGGTTTATAATAATACCACCGCCAACTCCAGTACCAAGAGTTAGTATAACAAGGTCGCTATGTCCTTTTCCAGCACCTGCTATAAGCTCGCCTAAAGCAGCACAGTCGGCATCATTTGCAAAGTAAAAATCTATATCCATATCACATAGGGAGCAAAGTTTTTGCATATATTCTAGCACATTAAAATTTTTCATAGGAATATTATTAGAGTAATTTATAATACCGGCTTTAGCATCTACTTCACCAGGAATTCCCATACCAATACCTTTTAGAGAAGATTTACTTAGTTTATATTCGTCTATTAAAATTTTACACATATCTATTATATCATCAAAAATTTCTTCTGTTTTTCTATCTGACATAGTTGGTCTTGTATAAGATTTTATTATATTTCCGTCTTCGTCCATAAGACCTACTACTATGTTAGTACCGCCAAGGTCTACTCCGATATGTTTCATTTAGGTTCACTCCTTTAAAATTATTTTAATATAGTATAATTTAATTATAAAATACTGTAAAGCATAATATTTTACAAATAAAAGGTGTATAAAATAATGATAAACATAAAAATTTTACATATAATTTATTTAATAGTGCATTAATTATATTTTTAGTGTAAAAATTATGGTATAACTTTTGAAAATAACAATAGAATATTGACTTTTTTAAAAAAAGTTGTTATTTTTATATTAATTATTATTAATTTCTATGATAATTTTGTTTAAAATTACTATAGATATAGGAGGAGACTATATGAAATATAATTTATATACAAAAAAATTAATGGCTGCTTTATCTTTAGCTAGTATATTTGTTGTATCTGGTGCTTTAGTGGGGTGTTCTTCTAGTGCACAAGACCAAAGCACAACGAAAAGTAATGTTTCTTATACAGTAACTGCAGAAGGTATAGACTTTAAGATGCCTAATGCTCCTACTACTCCTGCTTGGTTGCCATCACAGCTTTTAGAAGCTAATATATCCAAGGAAGCTTTATATAATAAAAGTGTTATTCCATTAAAAGAAAGAGTTAGTAAAGATAGGATATATCCAGTAAATTCTACTCAAAATAAAGATACTAAGCTTGTAGCACTTTCTATAATGAATAGCAGTACAAGCGGAAATATACCTCACGGGAGCAATAACTTTAATGCTAATACTTTTTCTTATTGGCAATATTTAGATAAGCTTGTATATTGGGGAGGCTCTGCTGGAGAGGGTATTATAGTACCTCCTAGTCCAGATGTTGTAGATTCAGCGCATAAAAATGGAGTACCAGTGCTTGGAACTATATTTTTCCCACCTATAGAATATGGTGGAAAAGTGGAGTGGTTAGATGAATTTTTACAAAAAGATAAAGATGGTAAGTTTGTTATGGTAGATAAACTTATAGAAGTTTGTGAAAAATTTGGTTTTGATGGTTGGTTTTTAAATCAAGAAACAGACCCTACACAAAGTATTACTAAAAAACCAGAAGAATATGGTAAACTTTTTGAAGAATTTATAGCACAATTTAAAGAGAAAGCAGGAGATAAGCTTACTCTTATGTGGTATGATGCTATGACTAGCGAAGGAAAGCTAGAGTGGCAAAATCAACTTAATGATAAAAATAAAGCGTTTATGATAAATGCCGAAGGTAAAAAACTTGCCGATAGTATGTTTTTAAATTTTTGGTGGACTGAAGATAAGCTTGCTCCAGAAAAGCTATTAGAAAAATCTAATACTTTAGCTACTAGTCTTGGACTTGATAGCAAAGAGCTATACGCTGGTATAGATATACAACAAAATGGAACAAATACTCCTATAAAATGGGAATTATTAGAAAATGGAAATAATACACAAACTTCTATTGGTTTATATTGTCCTAGCTGGAGCTTTACTTCTTCAAATGGGGATATAGACCAATTCCAAAATAAAGAATCCAGATTATATATAAATGAATTTGGCGACCCTTCTAAAGATACACAAGCTAAGGGCACAGAGTGGAGAGGTATGTCTAAATTTATAATAGAACAAACAGTTGTAAATTCTGTTCCTTTTGATACAAACTTTAGTATGGGTAATGGATATAACTATTTTATAAATGGTGAAAAGGTATCTGCTCTTGATTGGAACAATAGAAGTCTTGCCGATGTTATGCCTACTTATAGATGGATAATAGAGCAAAACGGTAATGATATAAAAGCTAGTATAGACTATGCTAATGCGTATTATGGAGGTAACTCTATAAAATTACTTAGCAATCTTAAAGCTAATACAATATCTACTTTAAAACTATTTAGTGCAGATTTAAAAATAGATGATAAAACTAAATTTTATACATATGCTAAAGCAGACTCTGAAGTAGATTTAAATCTTAAGCTTAGCTTCCACGAAGGCGGAGAAGATATAGTTATTAAAGCAGATAAAACTTTAAATGAAAATTGGCAACAAATATCTTATGATCTTTCTTCTTATGTAGGAAAAAGTATAAAAACTATATCATATGAAATATCTTCTACAGAAGATAAAACAGTAAATATAAATATTGGAGGTATATCTATTAAAAACGATACTAAAGCCGGGGTGATAGATGTAAACTCTGTTACTATAGAGGATAGTATGTTTGAGGAAGAAGATACTTTAGCAGGAGTAAATCTATCTTGGGAAAGTTCTGATGCTAAAGATATTAAGGCTTATGAAATATATATGAAAAATGCTGATGGTTCGCTTTCTTTATTAGGCTCTACATTAAATAATAGATTTTTTGTAAATAGCCTTGAGCGTGGAGAAAATGTGATGGAAACAGAATTTGTTGTTATGGCAGTTAATAAAGACGATGTAAGAGGAAAAAGTTCATCTACAAAACTTACTTGGCTAGATAATACCTTGCCTAAAGCTAAGTTTACAGCAGATAAAACTTTAATAGCTCTAAATGAAGAAGTAACATTTACAAACCTTAGCAATAAGATGGCAGAAAGTTTTGAATGGACTTTTGATGGAGGAGAACCAAGTACGAGCACAGAAGTTAATCCAGTGATAAAATATGCAAAAGAAGGACAATACACAGTAAAATTAAAAGCTAAAAACTCTAAGGGAGAAGATGAGATACTACAAGAAGGACTTATAACAGTTACTTCTAAGGCTACTAATGGACTTAGCAATTTATCTTTAAATGCCAAAACAGAAGCATCAAGTTTTGTAAATAATAATGAAGCACCACAATTTGTAGTAGATGGAGATAAAACTAAAAAATGGTGTGCTGTAGGTCAAGATAAACATAATATAACTATAGATTTAGGCAGCGTTAAAGAAGTGGCTAAAGTAGATATTTATCACGCAGAAGCAGGTGGAGAAAATCCAGATATGAATACAGAAGAATATACGATAGAAGTTAGTGAAGATGGTAAAAACTTTACTAAAGTTGTAGAAGTTGAAAAAAATACCAAAGGTGTAACTTCAGATTCATTTAAGCCAGTAAAAGCTAGATATGTAAGGTTTACTGCCTTAAAACCTACACAAGGTTCAGATTCTGCCGCTAGGATATATGAAATAGAAGTGTACGGACTTTAAAATTATATAAATTTTGGTTAAGATGCTAGATACGTATCTTAACCAAAATTTGTATATAATATATTCCTTTATTTTTTAAATTTTATAAATAAAATAATAATAGTTTATGTTTTAAATATAAAGTATTTAAAAATTGATTATACAATTTAATACTTTTGAATATAAATTTAATATAGGTTTTTATAATACTCTGATAATGAAAAAATCTAAACTAAAATAGAATGGCACAAAATTGAAGATTTTTTTCAATATAAATTATAAATTTTAATAATTAAAATTGAAAAGAGAGGTGTCTATATGTATAATGTAAAAAATTTGGATAACGATTTAAAGGAATGCTTAGAGATACTATCAAAACGTTATCCTTTTATTGTTGGAGAAGAAGGAAGAGAAATAGTTGCCACTAAAATTGAAGAAGAAATTTTAGAAATTAAAGCAACAAAAGAAAAAATATTTATAAAATATAAAGATAAACCTAGTTTTTTTAGAGCTATTATGTTAGTAGATTTAAAAGAAAAAGAAAATATTTTTGAATTTGAAACAAAAAATAATATATACTTTAGTTTTAATGGGCTTATGATTGATTGTTCTAGAAATGGTGTATTAAATATTAAATATGCTAAAGAAATGATAGAACAGTTAGCGCTTATAGGTCAAAATGTTTTTATGCTATATATGGAAGATACATATAAGCTAGAGAGTGAGCCATATTTTGGATACCTAAGAGGAGCGTATTCTAAAGAGGAGCTAAAAGAGCTTGACGATTATGCTTATAAATTTGGGATAGAGCTTATACCTTGTATACAGACTTTGGCTCATTTAGACCAGTTTTTTATGTGGGAAGAGATAGCTACTAAGTATGCTGATATAGACAATATTTTAAATGTATCTAGAGAAGAAGTTAAAAAGTTTTTAGATAATATGATAAAATATTTATCGAGTACTTTAAGAACTAATAAAATTCATATAGGTATGGACGAAGCATACAATTTAGGCAGAGGCAGTTATGCTGATGACAATGGACTAAAGCATAAAACACAAATAATGAGAGAACATTTAGAAAATATGCTATCTATATGCAAAAAATATAATGTAGAACCTATTATATGGGACGATATGTTTTTTAGTAATTATTCTAGAACTGATAAAAGTGACTATAAAATTCCTGATGGTATAAGCCTTATGTATTGGGATTATTATAATAATACTGTAGAGCATTATGAAGAAAACTTTGAAATAAGAGGGAAAATAACAAATAAACCTATTATGTTTGCCGGAGGTTCTTGGCGATGGATAGGCTATGCATCACATCATGGCAAGACATTGGCATCTACTAATGCTTCTCTTACTGCTTGTAAAAATAAGGGTATAAGGGAAGTTATGACTACTGCTTGGGCAGATGATGGTTGTGAATCTCCTAGTATGACTGCTATGTTTGGAAGTGTTTTATTTGGAGAGCATAGCTATAACAAAGATATAGACCTAGAAGAGTTTAAAAAGCATCTTTTATATATAACAAAAATGGACTATGAAAACTTTATGAAAATACAAGAATATGATATTTTTAAAAGTATAAACATAGAAACTGCAACAGTTACTCCTTCTAAATATACATTATATGAAGACCCTTTATGCAGTAAATTTATTTTACATACAAAAGACGTAGTAGATGATTTGACTACAGATTATAAAAACTTAGCTATATATTTTGAAGAAAAGGTAAAAAGTAGTGATGATGAAATAGTAAAATCAACTAATGAGTTTTATGCTAGTTTTGGTAAGGTACTTAGCCTTAAATGGAACCTTGGACTTAATATATATAATGCTTATAAAAATAAAGATAAAAAAAGGCTAGAAGAAATAATAAAAACACAAATAGAACCTCTTATACCTCTTGTAGAAGAGCTAAAAGAAGCTAGGATGAAGGAGTGGTATTTGACTAATAAAAGCTATGGATTTGAAGTGTTAGACCTTAGGTTTGGAGGGATAGTAAGTCGTCTTAAATCTAGTAAGGTTATTTTAGAAGCTTTTATTCAAGACAAAATTTCTAAAATAGAAGAACTAGAAGAAGGTAGACTTCCTGCTACACATTATAGAGAAGAAAAGATGGGCGATATACTACATTATAATAGAGCGCAAAGGTGTATGACGGCGAGTAAGATGATATGGTAGCAAAAACCTAAAAAGGAGCTGATTGTTTTGATAGGTAAGAATAAGAAAAAGCAAGAAATATCCTATGAATATGAAGTAAATAGACCAAAAACAAGATGGGAAAAAATAGCTTCTAATTGGCAATTATATATATTTTTATTACCAGCTTTAGCTAGTCTTTTAGTATTCTCATATTGGCCTATGTATGGTATATTATTAGCATTTAAAAATTATAATCCTATAGATGGTATACTATTTAGCCCTTGGGCAGATAATTTTGGTTTTGAACATTTTATTAGATTTTTTAAAAATCCAAAATCACTAGAGCTTATTTGGAATACTCTTGCTATTAGTTTTTATGGACTTATAGCAGGTTTTCCTATACCTATTATATTAGCTCTAGGGTTAAATTCTTTAAGAAACTTAAAATATAAAAAATTTGTTCAAACTGTAACTTACGCACCACATTTTATATCTATAGTTGTACTTGTTGGTATGCTTAATATATTTTTATCAACAAATGGAGGGCTTATAAATAAAATAGTAGAGCTTTTTGGACATGAACCTATTTTATTTATGGGAGATGAAAAATATTGGAGACATATTTATATTTGGTCTGGTATATGGCAAAGTACTGGTTGGAGTGCAATTATATATATAGCAGCTTTAGCAGGAGTTAGCCCAGAGCTTCATGAGGCAGCTATAGTAGATGGAGCTACAAGAATGCAAAGAATATTAAATATAGATTTACCAAGCATTATGCCTACTATGGTTATTATCCTTATATTAAATTGTGGTTCTATAATGGGCGTTGGTTTTGAAAAAGCTTATCTTATGCAAAATCCTTTAAATACAGGAGTTTCTGAAATTATATCTACTTATATTTATAAAGTTGGGCTTATAAATTCTGAATATGGATTATCAACGGCAGTAGGTATATTTAATTCTGTTGTAAATGCTATATTACTACTTACAGTTAATAAAATAGCTAACAAGGTAAGCGGTAGCGGACTGTGGTAAGGAGGCATAATATGAAGAAATATTTTAAAGAATTTTCAAGACAATGTACTCAAGATAAGATATTTGATATAGTAAATTATATAGTATTAACATTATTTTTGCTTATTGTTTTATATCCTTTATATTTTATAGTTATAGCATCTTTTAGCTCTCCTAAGGCAGTTGCTAATGGTGAAGTTTTATTTTGGCCAGTAGGTTTTACTACAGATGGATATAAAGAGTTATTTAAATATAAGGATATATGGATGGGATACAAAAATTCTATAATATATACTATAGTGGGGACTAGTATAAACCTTATAGCTATAATTCCGGCAGCATTTGCTTTATCAAGAAGAGATCTTTATGGAAGAAACTTAATAATAGGACTATTTACTTTTACTATGTTTTTTGGTGGAGGACTTATACCTACTTATCTTCTTATGCAACAGCTTAATTTAGATAACACTATGTGGGCATTAGTTTTACCTGGGGCTGCGGGAGTATATAACCTTGTGGTAGCAAGAACATTTTTTGATATGAATATACCAAATGAGCTATATGATGCTGCTATGGTAGATGGTTGTGATTATTTTAAATACTTTTTTAAGATAATTTTACCTATATCTAAGCCTATTATAGCCGTTATGATATTAATACACGCAGTAGGACATTGGAATTCATATTTTAGCGCTCTTATATATATAAAAGATAGAGTTAAATTTCCGCTACAACTAATATTAAGAGAAATCTTAGTTCAAAATCAAAATATAGCAAGTGCTACAACAAGCGCAAGCTTAGAAACTATAGAAGCGCAAAGACAACTTGCCGAGATGATAAAATATGGGGTTATTATAGTTTCATCATTACCAGTTCTTATAATGTATCCTTTTGTACAAAAACATTTTGTAAAAGGTATGATGATGGGTTCTGTAAAAGGTTGATATGTTAATAAAATAAATTTATATAAAATTATCAAATAGGAGGTAATTATTATGAAAAAGAAATTAGCATTATTATTAGCAAGTATTTTAGCTACAACTTCTTTAGTAGCTTGTGGTTCTTCATCTAATACGCAATCTGAATCTAAGATAGACCCAAAATCCGTAAATGTAACCGGATATCCTATAGTTAGCGAACCGATTACTCTAACAGCTGTTGGTTATGGTGACCCTGGTTCTCCAGACTGGGGGACATTTCCAGTATTTCAAGAGCTTGCAGAACAGACAAATGTAAATGTAGAATGGACTACTATAAGCGGAGATGGTGCTACTGAAAAATTAAATCTTATATTAAGCTCTAAAGAGCTACCAGATATGATATTTTCTGGGCTTAATTCAACAGCAATATCAAAGCATGCTAAAAATGGAATATTAATTCCTCTTGAAGATTTAATAGATAAATATGCTCCAAATATAAAAAGAATTTTAGATGAAAATCCAGAAATTAGAAAAGCTATTACTATGCCAGATGGACATATATACTCTATTCCAGGTATAAATAGCGATCAAGAACCTATACAAACAACAACGCTTAATATAAATAAAACTTGGCTTGATAAGTTAGGCTTAAAAGTTCCAGAAACTACAGAAGAATTTAAAACAGTTTTAGAAGCTTTTAAAACTAAAGATCCAAATGGAAATGGGCAAGCAGATGAAATACCTTTTACATTTATGCCAACTCAACCATATACAACTTGGAATGGAGATGATGGATTTATGGGAGCTTTTGGTGTAACTATGGGGGTTAGTAGCCTTATGTTTGATGAAAATAATAAATTAGTATTTACACCAGCCCAAGAAGGATATAAGGAATACATTTCTTATATGGCAGATTTATATAAAAATGGGTTTTTAGATAAAGAACTTTTTACTCAAGATTTTAATCAGTATATGGCAAAGGTAACTAGTGTTGCGGGAACTTATTTAACTAGTGGTCCAGTTGCCTCTAGTGATGAATATGTTTCTATAAATCCACTTAAAGGTCCAGATGGTGATCAATTATGGGCAGGAGTTGACTTTAGTATAGATAAAAATAGGGGAGTTATAACAGCTGCTTGTGAAAACCCAGAAGTTGCTATAAGATATATAGATTCATTTTTTGAACCAATTACTTCTTTAAAATTACAAAATGGTAAAAATTTAAAAGAGGTTGGAGATGGAAAATATGAAATATTACCATCTAAACCAGGAGAGCAAAGCCTAGCTCCAGGTTCTTATGTAGCTAAAGATAACTCTAGAGAGGTAGTAGATAAATATCTTATAAAAACAGAACAAGATAAACTAGCAGATGAAAGAAAATTACAATATAAACCTTTCTTAGCTAAATCTATACCTCTTATAACTCTTACTTCTGAAGAAAGCCAAGAGTTATCTTCTATACAAACAGATTTGCAAACTTATATAAATGAGAAAAAAGCAAAATGGATAAGCGGACAAGAAGATGTAAATGCTCAATGGGAGCAATATTTAAAAGAACTTGACAACTTAGGCTTACAAAGATATTTAGAAATATATAATACTGCTTTGGATAGATATAATTCTAATTAAAATTTAGGTGCTATTAAAATTTAGGTATCTTAATGTCTAGGTCAGAATATAATTTAGTAATAGCCACTTCATATAGTATGAGGTGGCTAAATTTTAACCATTTAGGAGGAATTTTATGAAAAAGCTTATAGGATATGTAGGAACTAAAGATTTTAGTAGTTTAAAAGAAGAAGATGTAAAATCACTTGATATTATAAATATTGCTTTTGGTAAAGTAGAAGATGGAGAGGTTATTTGGGATTGTCAAGATACCCCTAAATATATGAAATGGGCTAAAGATATAAATAAAAATTTAAAGTTTTGCTTATCTATAGGAGGATGGAGCGCTGGAGGCTTTTCCATAGCTAGTAGAACGGAAGAAGGAAGAAAAAAATTTGCTAAAACAGCAGTAGATATTCTTAAAAAATATGATTTAGATGGTATAGATATAGACTGGGAATATCCTTGTATAAGTATAGCAGAGATAGATGCTTGTAGAGAAGATAAACAAAACTATACTTTGTTATTAAAAGCTTTAAGAGAAGAACTTAATATTATAGAAAATAAAAAATGTCTTCTTATGGTAGCTACTGGTGGGGATGAATACTTTTTAAGATGTACTGAAATGGACAAGGCAAGTGAATATTTAGATATAGTACAAATTATGACTTATGATTTAAGAGGTGGTTTTTCTGTTCAAACAGGACACCATACAAATCTTTATACAAGCCAAATAGACTTATCTTCTGCTAGCGTGGATAATGCCGTAAGAAAATATATAGAGCATAAGGTGCCAAGAGAAAAAATAGTAGTAGGTGTTGCTTTTTATTCTAGAATGTGGACAGGTGTAAAAAATATAGATAATGGTTATATGCAAATGGCAAAATCTACTGGAGGATATGGACCATCTTATAGTGAGCTTGTGGAAAATTACATAGATAAAAATGGATATACTAGATATTGGGATAATGAGGCAAAAGCTCCTTATTTATTTAATGGAGATACATTTATAAGCTATGATGATAAAGACTCTATAAAGGCTAAGGCAGACTATGTAAAAGAAAACGGACTTTGCGGACTTATGTACTGGGAATATTGTCTTGATAAAACTTATACTTTAACACAGTATTTAAGAAAAGTTTTAGATTAAGGGGGAGAGTTATGAAAATATATTTAGAAGAAGGTAAAGATATAGAAGCTTTAGTTAGTATATACTATGAAGACGAAAAAAAGATAGATAATTTATTTGACGGAAAAGAAGCAGAATATTTGTTTATACCAAGTTTAGATGATAAAAAACATAGTATATATTTTGGACTTGGTAAAAAAGAAGATATAAATCATAATAAATTAAGAAATATATTTGCTAAACTTTTTAAAAAGCTAAAAGATTTAAAGGCAGAAAATATAGAAATAGATAAAGTAGATTTTAATAATATAGAAGAAGATTTATTTTTAAAGACTATGTTAGAGGGATTTATGCTAACAGATTATAGCTTTAAAATGTATAAATCTGATAACGAAAAGGAAAAACAGCAAAGTTTATATATAAAAGGTTTTAATACAAAAAACAAAGATAAAATACTAAATGAAGTATCTAATATAGCTAAGGCTATAAATCACGCAAGAGATATAATATCTATGCCAACTTGTGATTTATATCCGGAAGCATTAGCTAATAGAGTATTGGAGATAGGAAAAGAAAGCGGATTTAATGTAGAAATTTTTGAAGAGGAAGAAATAGAAAAGCTAGGTATGACGGCATTTTTAGCAGTAGCCAAAGGTACTAAAAATAAACCACGCCTTATAGTAATGGAATATAAAAATAATGGTGATGCAGATTTTATAGGACTTGTAGGTAAGGGGCTAACTTGTGATACTGGGGGATATTCTATAAAAAGTCATGAAGGACTTAAATATATGAAAGCAGATATGAGCGGAGCTAGTTATGTAGTTGCTATTATGGAAGCTTTAGCAAAAAATAAATGTAAGGCAAATGTAAGAGCAGTTATAGCCACTTGTGAAAATGTAGTGGATGGGGATAGCTATAAACCTGGGGATATAGTAAGGACTATGAAAGGTAAGACTATAGAGGTTTTAAATACAGATGCAGAAGGAAGATTAACTCTAGCAGATGCTCTATATTATATAGTAACAAAACAAAATGTAAAAAAAGTAATAGATTTAGCTACACTTACAGGGCTTGCCGGTTCTACATTTGGTAGTCTTTTTACTCCTATATTTTCTAATAATGAAGAATTTTTAAAATATTTTATGGATATAGCAAAAACTACTGGGGAAGATTTTTGGCAAATGCCTCTTGATGATAGATATAATTCTTATATAGAAAGTGATATAGCAGATATTAAAAACACAGGTTCGGCAGGCACTATAACTGCTAGCATGCTACTTAAGCAATTTGTAGAGGATATACCTTGGATTCATCTTGATATAGCAGCTACTGCCTCTCAATATCCAATTGTGTATGAATATGCTTCAAATGGAGCATCTGGAGTTTGTGTAAGGACTATATATGAGCTTATAAATAAGGGGGTTTAGATATGAGTGTCCCTAAATGGTTTGAAGATGCAAAGCTTGGAATTTTTATACATTTTGGTATATATGCCGTAGGCGATGTATCTGAAAGTTGGTCTTTTTATCATAACAGAATATCTTATGAGGATTATATGAATCAAATAAAATATTTTACTTGCGATAAATCTGATGCTAAAAGATGGGCAGAGCTTATAAAAAAATCAGGTGCTAGATATAGCGTGCTTACAACAAAGCATCACGATGGCGTGGCTTTATTTGATACAAAATATAGCGATAATAGTACAATAAAAAATTCTCCTTATAAAAATGATATAGTAAAAGAATATGTAGAAGCTATAAGAGATGAGGGTGTAAGAGTTGGTCTTTATTATTCTCTTATAGACTGGAGCCATAAAGATTATGCATCTGTTTATGAGGGTTATAGAGTGCCAGATGATTTATCAATGGTAAATAAATATACAAGTCCAACAGATGGAAAGCAAGACAAAGAGGCTTGGTATAGATTTATGGAATTTAATAAAAATCAAATGGGAGAGATTTTAGGTAACTACGGAAAAATAGATTTATTATGGTTTGATGGAGATTGGGAAAGAAGCGAGGAGCAATGGGGCTTACCCGAGCTTAAAGATTATTTAAAATCTTTTAATAGTGATATTGTTATAAATTCTAGGCTTAAAAGTTATGGAGATTATAAAACACCAGAACAAGGAATACCTATAACAAGACCAGAGGGTGCTTGGGAATTTTGCACTACTATAAATGATTCTTGGGGATATAGGCCATCTGATAATCATTATAAAAGCCTTGGGCAAATAATTAGAATGTTTTGTGATTGTATACATATGGGAGGAAATATGCTACTTGATATAGGGCCTAAACCGGATGGTAGTATAGACAAGAGGCAAGAAGATATTTTAATTGGGCTTGGTGAGTGGATAGAAGTACATAAAGAGGCTATTTTTGGAACAGACGAGGGTATTATGCATCGTTACTTTTTAGGAGGTAGCACAGTGTCTAAAGATAGAAAAACACTTTATCTTTTTGTGTATGATAAGCCAGAAGAAAATATCTGTCTAAAAGGGCTAAGTAGTAAGATTAAAAAAATAACTTTGCTACATTCTGGTAAAGAGCTTACATATGATATTCACGGCGGAGTACCTTGGTTTAATATCCCTGGGATAACTTGGATAAAGCTAAATGAAAAAGACTGTTATAAATATGTAACAGTTGTAAAAATTGAGCTTGAAGATGAACTTGACATGTATGGCGGAAGTGGTACAGTAGTAACACATAACTAGGAGGAAATTATGAAAAATTTTAGAATACCAACACCGGATATAGATTTTAATCCACCGGTTTATTTTTGCAAAAAGACAAATGAAAAATTAGAACTAGATGGTAATATAAATAAGCCTTTTTGGGATAAAGCAGAGTTTACAGAATATTTTGTAGATATTGAAGGAGATAAAAGAGAAAAGCCTCGTTTTAATACTAAGGTTAAGATGCTTTGGGATGATGAAAACATATATTTTGGAGCTTTGCTAGAGGGTGATGAAATTTGGGCAACACTAGAAGAAAGAGATAGCGTAATATTTCAAGATAATGATTTTGAAATATTTATAGATACAAATTCTGATACACATAATTATTATGAATTTGAAATGAACGCTAAAAATACTGTATGGGATTTATTTCTTACAAAGCCTTATAGAGATTTTGGAGCTAAGGCTATAAATGGTTATGATATAAAAGGACTAAAAACGGCAGCTTATATAGATGGGGAGCTTAATAATCCTAATGCTGATAATAAATATTGGAGCGTGGAAGTGGTTATTCCTTTTGATGCCTTAAAAGATAGCGTTAAAGATGGTAAAAAACCTAGTGTGTCAGATTATTATAGATTAAACTTTTCGAGAGTGCATTGGAGAGTTGAAAAAGAAAATGGATATAAAAAGGCGATAAATGAAAATACAAATAAACCTTATCCAGAAGATAACTGGGTATGGGCACCTACTGGTCTTGTAAATATACATTATCCGGAGCTTTGGGGCTTTTTATTCTTTACAGAAGATGGAGAAGAATATGAAATTCCTGAATATGAAAAAATTAAGTGGGAACTTAGAAAGCTATATTATAAACAACACGCATTGTATGATACTAAAGGTTATTTTACTAGCGATATAAAAGAACTTTTAGGAGAAGATATTTCAGATAGAGAATTTACTATAGAAACTACAACTCATTTATTTGAAATAAGAACTTTAAGTATTGATAAAACTAAGGAAATAGCTATAGAAAGTGACGGAAGAATAATAATATATAATAGATAGGAGGGGTTTTATGTTTGATAGCATAGATAAGCAAAAGATAGATAATAAATTTAAAGATGCTATAAAAATAAATAGTGAATTAGAAAAAGAGCTAAACATAATATTAGAAAATTGTAATGAAGAAGAAAAATTTTGCTTAAAATATTTATATGCTTATATGCCTATTCCAGATATTACAGATTATAAGCCAAGTTTATTTTTAAAATTTGTAAAACATTCTTTAAAAGCAAGAGCTATTATGCCTTGGGGCAAGGATATATCTGATATAGATTTCTTAAACTATGTTTTACAATATAGGATAAATAATGAAAATGTAGAATATTATAGCGAGATATTTTTTGATGAGCTTTATCCTAAAATAAAAGATTTATCTATGTATAATGCTATAATAGAAGTTAATTATTGGGCTTTTTCTAAAGCTACATATAAAGCAACAGATGATAGGACGGCTTCTGCTCTTACTGTTATAAAAAATGCTTATGGAAGATGTGGGGAAGAATCTACATTTTTAGTATCTGCTTTAAGGAGTGTATGTTTACCGGCAAGACAATGCTATACGCCTAGATGGGCTCATTGTGATGATAATCACGCTTGGGTGGAAGTATTATGCGATAGAAAATGGCATTTTTTAGGGGCTTGTGAACCAGAGATAAGGCTAGATACAGGGTGGTTTAAGCTACCGGCTTCTAAGGCTATGCTTGTACACAATAGAGTGTTTTGTGATATAGTTGGCGATGAGATAATAACTAGACAAACAGATAGCCTTACAGAAATAAATATCCTAGATAACTATGCAAAGACTAAAAAGTTAAGCCTTAAAATTTTAGATGAAAATAAAAAACCTATAGAAAACTTAAATGTACATTTTGAAGTTGTAAACTATTGTGAATTTTATCCTATATTTAGTCTTTTAACAGATAAAAATGGAAAAGTAGAGTTTGTAACAGGATATGGCGATTTAATGCTATTTATGTATAATGACAAAGGATATAACTATAAAAAGATAGAAGCTTTTTCTGAAGGTGAAATAGAGATTATATTTAAACCTATACAATATGAAAGTGAGAGCTTTGAAATAGAGCTAAGAGCACCAAAAGGCAGTATAGATGAAGAAGATAGTCTTACTAAAGAGAAAGAACAAGAGCAAAAAGAAAAAAATGATAAGTCTTTAAAAATAAGAGAAGAATTTGTTAAAACTTTTTATGATGAAGATAAGGCAAAAACTTATTCTAAAAAGTTTAATTCTATGCAAGAAGAAATAGCTTATATTATGCCTCTTACAAGAGGAAATTATAAAGAAATAGAAAAATTTTTAGAAGAAGAAAATACAAAAGATAGCTTGAGATATAAAGTATTACTTTTAAAAGCTTTAAGGATAAAAGACTTAACAGATATAACATATGAAATTCTTATGGAAAATTTAGAAGAAAGTTTAATATATAAAAAGGATTTTCAGGAAGAAATTTTTATAGAAAATATATTAAATCCTCGTGTTTGGAATGAAAACATTAGTTTATACAAGAAATCTATAAAAAATACATTAAATGAAGATGAAAAAAATGATATAATAAAATCACCTATAAAGGTTATCGACTTTGTAGAAAGAAAAGTAAACCTATATACTACAAGTGAATATACAAATCTTACTACTTCTCCTTTTGGGGCTTTAAAATTTGGGCTTGCTAATAGTTTATCTATAGATATTCTTAAGGTAGCTATATTAAGAACTCTTGGTGTTCCTTCTAAGCTTGATAAGTCAGATGCGTCTTTAATGTTTTTTAAAGATGGCAAATGGAATAAAGTTTCTAATAATAAAAAAGAAGATACTCTTAAAGGAACGCTTGTTCTTAATAATAAGGATAACCTAGAATACTTTAAAAACTTTACAATAGGAAGACTTTTAGATAATTGTTATAAAACATTAGATTTTGAAGATATAAAAGGGGATAAACTTTCTTATACTCTGGAAGAGGGAATTTATAGGATAGTCCTTGCTAGCAGAAATTTAGAAGAAGCAAATATAATAAAAGTAGAATTTGTAAATATAGAAGAGGGCAAGACTAAGACTATAGATATAAAAGCACCTAGTGTAGATAAGATAAATAAAAAGCTAGAAATAGAAGATAGAGAGCTAAGCGATAAAGAAGGAAATAAGCAAAATTTATTAGATATTATAAATAATAAAAAAGCTATAGTTTCTTGGTTAAAAGTAGGGGAAGAACCTACAGAGCATTTATTAAACGAAATAATGGAAGCTAAAGATAAATATAATGATAAAGATTTATCTGTTATATTTATAGTCCAAGATGAAAAAGATTTAAAAAATCCTACACTTGTTAAAACGCTTGCTGAAGTAGAAAATATTTGTGTGTATATAGAAAAAAATGGCTACAATATAGATGCTATATATAGTGGACTTTCAATATTAAATAAAAAGCTTCCACTTGCTATAGCTTTAGATGAAGATAAAAAAGCTATAAATGGATTTTCTGGATATAATGTTGGTATAGGGCAAATGCTCATAAAAACCTTAAATGATTAGGAGGATACAATATGACAAAGATAATAGGAAAACCTTTAAAAAATATACCTTGGCAAGATAAACCAGAAGGATATACTATGCCAGTTTGGAGATATAGCAATAATCCGATAATAGGAAGAAGAGCAATTCCATCATCAAATAGCGTATTTAATAGCGCAGTTGTTCCTTTTGGAGATGGATTTGCAGGAGTATTTAGATGTGATAGCAAATCTATAAGTATGGATATTTTTGCCGGATTTAGCAAAGATGGTATAAATTGGGAAATAAATCACGAACCTATCAAATTTGAAGGTGATGATGAAGAAATCTTAAAAAGAGAATATAGATACGACCCTAGAGTTTGCTTTATAGAAGATAGATATTATATAACTTGGTGTAATGGATATCACGGACCTACTATAGGTGTTGCTTATACATTTGATTTTAAAACTTTCCATCAACTAGAAAATGCCTTTTTACCATACAATAGAAATGGGGTTTTATTCCCACGTAAGATAAACGGTAAATATGCTATGGTTAGTAGACCAAGCGATACAGGGCATACTCCTTTTGGGGATATATTCTTTAGTGAAAGCCCAGACCTTACTTATTGGGGCAAACATAGATTTGTTATGGGGACTGTTCCTGGGGACACTAGTGCTTGGCAAATAACAAAAATAGGCCCAGGGCCAACTCCTATAGAAACAGATGAAGGTTGGCTTCTTATCTATCACGGAGTTATTAATACTTGTAATGGTTTTGTGTATCGTATGGGGTGTGTACTTTTAGATATAGATAAACCTTGGATAGTAAAAATGCGTTCTAAAGATTATATATTAGGGCCAGAAGAGCTTTATGAATGTGTAGGAGATGTTCCTAATGTTACTTTCCCTTGTGCTACTTTAACAGATGCAGAAACGGGGAGAATATGTATATATTATGGTTGTGCAGATTCTGTAACAGGTATAGCATTTACTACAGTAGATGAGCTTATAAATCATATGAAAAATAATCCACTAGAAATTTAATATAAATAAAATGAGCTAGCTTAGGTTAGCTCTTTTTTATTTATAAATTATATAATGTTTAATTTTTATATAAATAAGATAGTCTAGTAAAATAAGGTTTAGTAATATTAAATATTTTGGTATAAAAGGTAGTTAAAGATTAGTTGCTAAATATGGGCTAAAATGTTATAATTTATTAACTAATATATTTATGATAGAAAGGTAAGATTATGTCTAATATAAACAATATAGAAGAAATAAATAAAAGAAGAATATTTGGAATAATATCTCACCCAGATGCAGGGAAAACAACTTTAACAGAAAAGCTACTGCTTCACGGTGGGGCTATAAGAGAGGCAGGAGCAGTAAAAGCAAGAAGAGGGCGTTCTGCTCGTTCTGACTGGATGGAAATAGAAAAGCAAAGAGGTATTTCTGTTACTTCATCAGTTATGCAATTTGAATATGCAGGGAAAAAAATATCTATTATGGATACTCCAGGGCATAATGACTTTGGTGAAGATACTTATAGGATATTAACTTCTGTAGATAGTGCTGTTATGGTAATAGATGCTGCTAAGGGTGTGGAAGCTCAAACTAAAAAATTATTTAAAGTTTGTAGTATGAGAGAAATACCTATTTTTACTTTTGTAAATAAGCTAGATAGAGAGGCAAATCCTCCTCTTGATTTATTGCAATCTTTAGAAGATGCTTTAGGACTTCCATCTGTTGCAGTTACTTGGCCTATAGGTAGTGGGTCTATATTTGAGGGTATATATGACAGAATGGAAAATAAAATATATCTTTTCAAAACAAAAGAAGTAATAGAATTATCAGACAAGGGAGTATATGATGAAAAGTTAGATAGCATCTTATTACAAGAAAATCTTGAAAATCTAAGACTTGATATAGAGCTATTAGACGGGGCAGGAAATGAATTTGACTTAGAGCTTATACTAAAAGGAAAATTATCTCCAGTATTTTTTGGGACTGCTCTTGCAGATTTTGGAGTAACAGTGTTTTTAGAACATTTTCTTAAGATATCTCCTCCACCATCAATAAGAAAAACAACAACAGGTGAGGTAAAACCTACAGATGAATTTTTTAGTGGATTTATATTTAAAATTCAGGCTAATATGAACCCAGCCCATAGGGATAGACTAGCTTTTTTAAGGATATGTTCTGGTACATTTGAACGTGGTATGAGCGTTACTTTATCTAGGACAGGAAAACAAATAAAGCTAAATCAATCTACACAACTTATGGCTAATGAAAGAGAAACTATAGATATAGCTTGTGCAGGTGATGTAATAGGAATATATGATAGTGGTAACTATCAAGTGGGAGATACTTTAACTAATGGTAATGAGAAAATATTTTTTGAACCTTTACCAACTTTCCCACCAGAGCTATTTATGAAAGTGCGTCCTATAAATACTATGAAAGCTAAGCATTTTCAAAAAGGAGTGGACCAACTTGCACAAGAGGGAGCTATTCAGGTATACAAAAATGAATTTAATGAAGTTATTTTAGGAGCAGTTGGGCAGTTACAGTTTGAAGTATTTGAACATAGAATTAAAAATGAATATAATTCTGATATAAGAATGGAACCTATGAGTTTTACTGTTGCTAGATGGGTAAAAACAGATGATATAGCTAAGCTAAGAGAATTTCAAAATTCTAGATGTACTCTAGTTTTTGACCATTTTGACAGACCTATACTTTTATTTGCTAATCAGTATACTTTAGATACATTTATGGAAAGAAATCAAGATATAGAGCTTGTAGAGGCATTAAATGTACAATCAGAGTTTAATTAAAGAGGTGATATTTTGAAACATATAGTAGAAAAAGTAGACCATACTTTACTAAAAGCTTTTTGCACAGAAGAAGAAATAATAAAACTTTGTGATAAGGCAAAAGAGCTAAAAGTAGCTAGTATATGTATACCTCCTTGTTATGTAAAGCTAGCTAGTGATTATTTAAAAGGAGAGATACCAGTATGTACAGTTATAGGTTTTCCACTTGGCTATAATACGACTAGTGTTAAGATAGCAGAGGCTAAGGAAAGCATAGAAAATGGTGCTAGCGAAATAGATATGGTTATAAATATATCGGATGCTAAAATGCATAAATTTGATAGAATAGAAGAAGAAATAAAACAGATAAAAGAAGCTATAGGAGATAATATCTTAAAAGTTATTATAGAAACTTGTTATCTTGATAAAGAAGAAAAGATAGAACTTTGCAAGGTTGTAACAAGAGCAGGCGCAGATTTTATAAAAACTTCTACAGGTTTTGGGACAAATGGAGCTACTTTAGAAGATATAAAACTTATGAAAGAAAATGTAGGAACAAATGTAAGGATAAAAGCGGCAGGTGGTATAAAAAGTTTAAAAGATGCCGAAGATTTTATAAAAGAAGGAGCTACAAGACTTGGGACAAGTTCTATTTGTAGTATAATAAAAAATGAAACAATACAAGGATATTAAAAATATAGAGGAGAGATTATATGGCTATAAATAGAGTATTTTTAATAGTTTTAGATAGTTATGGTATAGGGTATGCAGAAGATGCTAGCCTTTTTGGAGATGAAGGAAGTAATACATTAAAAAGTATAATTGCTTCTAAGGAATATGACTGTCCTAATTTAGAAAAATTAGGATTATTTAATATAGATAAAATAGATTATAAACAAGGCATAGAAAATCCTATAGGGTGCTATGCAAGGGCAAAAGAACAATCTATGGGAAAAGATACTACAATTGGACATTGGGAGATAGCAGGGATAATATCTAAAGAGCCTATGCCTACTTATCCAAATGGTTTTCCAGATTATATTTTAGAAGAATTTGAAAAAAGAACAGGGAAAAAATGTATATGTAATAAGCCATATTCAGGTACAGAAGTAATAAAAGATTTTGGTAAAGAGCATATGGAAACAGGCGATTTAATATTATATACTTCTGCCGATAGCGTATTTCAAATAGCAGCTCACGAAGATATAGTACCTATAGAGAAGTTATATGAATACTGTGAGATAGCAAGAGAAATGCTTCAAGGGAAAGATGGAGTAGGTAGGGTAATAGCAAGACCATTTGATGGAGAATATCCTTTTAAAAGAACTCCTAGAAGACACGATTATTCACTTATACCACCTAAAAATACTATGCTAGATTATCTTAAAGAAAATGGCTATGAAACTATAAGTGTAGGAAAGATATATGATATATTTGCAGGAAAAGGAATGAGCGAAAGTAATCTAACAAAAAGTAATGTAGAGGGGATGGAAAAATCTATAGAGCTTTTAGAGAAAGATTTTAAAGGGCTTGCATTTATAAATCTTGTAGATTTTGATATGATATATGGACATAGAAATGATGTAGATGGTTATGCTAAAGCTTCTACTGTATTTGATAAACAATTAGGAGAGTTTATAGATAAAATGAAAGATGAGGATATGCTTATAATAACTGCCGACCACGGTTGCGACCCATCTTTTAAAGGTACAGACCATAGTAGAGAAAATGTGCCTATTTTAGCTTATGGAAAGGCTCTAAGAGAAAATATAAATCTTGGGACTAGAGAAAGCTTTGCCGATATAGGTAAGACTATTTTAGATATATTTGATATAGATAATGATATAGCAGGAGCTAGTTTTAAGAGAGAGATTTTAAAATAAGAGGTGTTTTAAAATGAAAGAGTTAATAAAAGAGGCTATTTTGGCTAGGGAGTTTGCTTATGCTCCCTATTCAAACTTTAAGGTAGGGGCTAGCATACTTACTAAAAATAAAAAAATTTATAAAGGTTGTAATATAGAAAATGCTTCTTACTCTCTTACAAATTGTGCCGAAAGAACTGCTATTTTTAAGGCGATATCTGAAGGGGAAAGAGATTTTTTAGCTATTGCCATAATAGGAGCAAAAGATAAAGAAAAGCCACTTGAATATTGTGCTCCTTGTGGTTCTTGTCTCCAAGTTATATCAGAATTTTGCAATACTAAAGATTTTAAGATAATATTAGTTAAAGATGAAGATGATTATTTAGAATATACATTAGAGCAAATGTTACCTTTTGCATTTACTAATAAAAATTTATAGATTATTCTTTTGAAAGGATAGCTTTAGCTATTGGTGATTAGATATGAGAATATATGATATTATTTGTAATAAAAGAGATGGTAAAGAATTAACTAAAGAAGAAATAAACTATATGATAGAAAGTTATTGCAAAGGAAAAATAGAAGATTATCAAATGTCTGCTATGCTTATGGCTATATATCTTAATGGTATGACAGATGAAGAAACAGCTAATTTAACAGAGGCTATGACAAAATCAGGAGATATAGTAGATTTATCTTCTATAGAGGGGATAAAAGTAGATAAGCATTCTACAGGAGGTGTAGGAGATAAAACAACTCTTATAATAGCTCCTATTGTAGCTTGTTATGGCGTTAAGGTAGCTAAAATGTCTGGGAGAGGGCTTGGGCATACTGGAGGAACAATAGATAAATTAGAGGCTATCCCAAATTTTAAAACAAATCTTGATAAAGAAGAATTTTTTAATGTTATAAATGAAGTTGGATTTAGTATTGTAGCTCAATCTGGAAATTTAGCTCCAGCAGATAAAAAAATATATGCTCTTAGAGATGTAACAGGTACAGTAGAAAGTATACCTCTTATAGCCTCTTCTATAATGAGCAAAAAGCTAGCTTCTGGGAGTGATTGTATTTTACTAGATGTTAAGGTTGGTTCTGGGGCTTTTATGAAAGATATAGATAGCAGTATAGAACTTGCTAAAAAGATGGTAGCTATAGGAGAGCATTGTGGTAAAAAGACTGTTGCTCTTATAACTGATATGGATATTCCTCTTGGTAAAAATATAGGAAATGCTCTTGAAATAAAAGAAGTAGTAGAAGTATTAAAAGGAAAAGGCCCACAAGATTTAACAAATATTTGTATAACACTATCTTCTAATATGTTGTATATAGCAGGTAAGGGAACTTTAGAAGAATGTGAGAAAATGTCAAAAGAAGCTTTAAAAAATGGTTTAGCCTTTGAAAAATTTGTTCAAATGGTAGAAAGACAAGGTGGAGACACAGAATATATAAAAAATACTGAAAAATTTGGAGAGTCTAAATATAAAGAAGACATATTTGCACAAGAAGATGGATATATATATTCTATGGATACTGAAGAAATAGGTATTGCTTCTGTTATTCTAGGAGTTGGAAGAGAAAAGAAAGATGATAAGATAGACTGCTTAGCAGGGATAATTTTAGATAAAAAAACTGGCGATAAAGTAAATAGAGGGGATAAGCTATGTACTATTTATAGTGGGGATAAAAATAAGTTAGATTTGGCAAAAGATAAAATTATAAAAGCTATAAGTATACAAGAAAATAAATCTAAAAAAACTAATTTGATAAAAGCTAGTGTTTTTATAGATAAAATAGTAAAATTTTAATTATTAAAAATATTGACTAAATATATATTTGAGTGTAAAATACTTATGGAATAATATTTTTTAAATTTAGGAGGCAATAATTATGAAAAAAATATTAGCATTAACTATAGCAGGAGTTATGGCTCTTAGTATGGTAGCTTGTGGTGGTTCTAGCGAAGAAACAACAACAGAAGCTACAAGCCAAGAAACAACAATGGAAGATACTTCAGCAGATGAAAGTACATCTGCAGATGAAAGCGTATCTATGGATGAAAGTGCATCTACAGATGAAAGCGTATCAGATACAACAGTAGAAGATACTTCAGCTAACTAATACATATTGGCTTATAATATTTAAAAAGTGTAGGTTTATCCTACACTTTTTTATTTACATTATTAAACTAAGATTTAATTTTTTAATTTAAAAATTTTAAATATAGTTATTTTTATAAAATATTGAAAAAATTAATTATTCCATTTGTTTTCCTAAAAATCCGGCAGCAGTTTGAGCTAGTTTTCCTTCTACTTCTCCCATTTTCTTATCAGAAGATAATAAAACAACAGCTCCAAGAACGTCTCCTTCAGATATTATAGGTGTTATTAATTCGTGGTTATAGTTTAGTGTGTCGTCGTCTGTTATAGATATAAAATTTTTATCATCTCTTGTAGCAATATGTGTTGTTCTTTTATTTAATATATTTTCTAAATCTTGGCTTATATGCTTTTCAAGCAATTCTTTTTTAGAACCACCGCTTACTGCTACTATATGGTCTTTATCTATTATGCAAGTTATATGACCAGCAGTTTGAGATAAGCTATCGGCATATTCTTTTGCAAAAGTGCCAAGTTCTCCTATAGGAGAATATTTTTTTAATATAATTTCTCCTTCTCTATCAGTAAATATTTCTAAAGGATCTCCCTCTCTTATTCTAAGTGTTCTTCTTATTTCTTTTGGGATAACAACTCTCCCAAGGTCGTCTATTCGTCTTACTATCCCTGTTGCTTTCAAAAAAATTCCTCCTCATTATATATTATAAATATTGTTTTTTTAGTATAAATTATCCTAAGATAATACTATTATTAATCATTAAAGGTTTTTTTATACAATTTTTTTAAAATAGACTAATTATTAATATAAAAAGTTAAAAAATGTTTTAATATATTTAAAATAAATTATATAAATTTTTATAAAAAAACCTTGATATTAGCTAATTTTTATTATAAAAACTAAGAGATAAGATTAAATTATTAAATATTTATAAATTGTAACTTTAATAGATTTTAAATAATAAAACTTTTTTGTAATTTTTAATAGATTTTTATAAAAATATAGAGTATAATAATATAAATTATTATTTATAGAATGTATGAGGTGAGCGATTATGGACATACCAAATGACAAATATATGCTTCTTAGCTTCATAAATACTAAGCTAAGAGATGAATTTGATAGTTTATCTAATCTTTGTACTTGCTATCAAATTGATATTACAGAAATAGAAGAAAAGTTAGCAAGTATAGGATATAAATATCAAGAAGATATAAATCAATTTAGATTGTAAAACTTTTTAGGAGAAATATATGTTTAGTTTTATAAAGGGAAATGTAGAAATTCTTAAAGAAAATTTTGTTGTATTAGAAAATAGTGGAATAGGATATAAAATTTATATAAATTCTAGGTTATATAATTATTTTCAAAAAAATAAAATTGATATAAAGATTTATACATTTACAAATATAAAGGAAAATGACATATCCTTATATGGATTTTTAAGCTTCGAAGAATTAGAGCTTTTTGAAAAACTTATAACTGTATCTGGAGTTGGACCTAAAGGTGCTATAGCGCTTTTAAATATTATGACAGTAGAAGAGCTAATATTAGCTATAATAAGCTCAGATATAAAAGCTCTCTCAAAAGGACAGGGGATAGGGCAAAAGATGGCACAAAGGATAGTCCTTGAGCTAAAAGATAAGGTAGATATAAAGGAAGTTTTAGATACAAATGAAGAAAGCGTATATATAAATTATGAAGCAGAAGTTATAGAAGCTTTATCTAGCTTAGGTTTTACACGAAGTGAAATTTTAAAAGCATTAAAAGATATAGAAGATAAACATATGCCTATTGAAAAAATGATAAGTCTTTGTCTTAAAAAATTGTCAAGTTAGGAGGTGGTATTATTAAAAATCGAATAATAACATCAGACTTAAAACAAGAAGACTTTGAAATTGAAAATAAATTAAGACCTCAAACTTTAGATAGCTATATAGGTCAAGATAAAGTAAAGGAAAGTCTAAAAGTATATATAGAAGCGGCGAAAAAAAGAAATGAACCTTTAGATCACGTATTATTATATGGTCCTCCTGGTCTTGGAAAAACAACGTTATCTAATATAATAGCAAATGAGATGGGGGTTAGTATAAAAACAACTTCGGGCCCAGCCATAGAAAGAGCTGGAGATATGGCAGCAATTTTAAATTCCTTAAACGAGGGAGATATACTTTTTATAGATGAAATACATAGATTAAATAGAAGTATAGAAGAAGTTTTATATCCAGCTATGGAGGATTTTGCGCTTGATATAATGATAGGAAAGGGTGCAGCTAGTAAAAGTATAAGAGTAGAATTACCTAAATTTACTCTTATAGGAGCTACTACAAGAGCTGGTTCTCTTACAAATCCTTTAAGAGATAGATTTGGAGTGATAAGTCGTCTTGAAATGTATGAAGCTAAGGAATTAAAAGAGATAGTAATACGTTCTGCAAAGGTTTTAAATATCGATATAGAAGAAGAGGGAGCTTTAGAAATAGCTAGGCGTTCTAGAGGAACACCTAGGATAGCTAATAGGCTTTTAAAAAGAGTTAGAGATTTTGCCCAAGTCAGATATGAAGGAAATATAACAAAAGAAGTGGCAGATGAGACTTTAAATCTTTTGGAAGTGGATAAGCTTGGACTTGATAATACAGATCAAAAAATATTAAGATTTATTATGGACAATTTTTCTGGTGGTCCGGTTGGCCTTGATAATTTAGCAGTTTCTATAGGTGAAGAGAGTGATACTATAGAAGAAGTGTATGAGCCTTATCTTATACAGCTAGGATTTATAAAAAGGACGCCAAGAGGCAGACAAGTTACCAACTTATGTTATAAACATTTTGGTATAGAAAATATAGAATAAAGTAGTACGGAGGTATATATATGAAGAAGAAAATAGCGATTATAGTGAGTGTTTTATGTGTAGGTGTTGTGGGTAGTGTTGCAACTTTTAAAGTAGTATCAAAACCAAAACAAAAAGAAACGATACAAACAGTTGAGGTAGCAACCGTAAAAAAACAAGAGGTAATAACAACTATAGATGCTAAAGGTACAGTTAGTTTTAAGGAAAAAAATTCTGTATATGCCAAAAATTCTGGTAAAGTAAATAGTATACCAGTAAAAGAAGGGGATTATGTAGAAAAAGGAGCAGTGCTTATTCAGTATGATAAAAGTTCTTTAGATACATTAGAAAGACAATTAGAAGAAGCAAAACTTTCTTTAAAATCTGCAAAGCTTGGACTTGATGCTCTTATGATACCTACTGATGAGAGCCAGTTAAAACAGTTAGAAGCTCAAATAAGTCAAACTCAAAAATCTATAAATGATTTAGAAAACAATATTAAACAAAATGAAAAAGATATAGAAAAAGCTAAGAAAGACTTAGAAGGAGGAGAACTTTTATATTCTCAAGGAGCTATATCTCAAACAGAATATAATAATTATAAAACTGCTCTTACAAATCTTGAAAATCAAAAACTTAGCTTACAAAATAGTTTAGATGCTACAAAAAAACAACTGGATGCCAATAATTCTCAGTATCAAAGTGCAAAAAATAAAACGCAAGATGCCAATACAAAAAATAGAATAGAGTCACAAAAAGTAGCAATAGAGCAAGCAAATCTTAGAGTAGAGCAACTTACAAAAGATATTGCAAAATTTGAAAAACAATCTATATCACCTATATCAGGGACAATTGTAAAAATTCATGTTGCAGATGGAGAAAATGTAACAGAGGGTAAGCTAGTTGCAGAAGTAGGAGATCTTAATAATCTTGTTATAACAGCATATATTCCAGAATATGATATGACAGGAGTTAAAGAGGGAGAGAGCGTTAAAATAAAATCTGAAAGTGTGGACGGAGAATTTGAAGGAAAAATAACTAAAGTATATCCTTTGGCTGAAACTAAGACTATAGGAGGAAGCGAAAAAAGTGTTGTCAAAGTAGAAATATCTATGCCAAGTGGTACAGGGCTAAAAGCTGGATATACTACAGACCTTACTATTACAACAAAAGTGGAAAATGATGCTATAGTAATTCCTATAATGTCTTATATGACAGAAAATGGTGGAGGAGAATATGTTTTTGTTGTTAAGCAAGATGGAACTTTAGAAAAGCGTAATATAAAAGTAAAAAGCTTTAAAAATTCTATTGCTTCTGTAGATGGATTAAAAGAAGGGGAACAAGTTGTATCTTCACCTACAGATAATATGACAGATGGTATGCAAATTAATCCTATTGATGCTGGAACTAAAAATGCTAATAATCAGCAAAGCACTACTACAGCTGGAGAGTAGGTGATATGTATGCAAAATATATTAGAAATTAAAAATGTAAAAAAAGTATATAGAAATGGTAAAATTGAAGTAGAAGCTTTAAAAGGAATAAACTTTACTGTTCAAAAGGGGGAGTTTGTTTCTATAATGGGTTCTTCTGGGTGTGGTAAGTCTACTATGATGAACATACTTGGGTGTTTAGATACATTAAGCTCTGGTGAGTACATATTAGATGGAGAAGATGTAAGTAAAATATCTGGTAAAAAACTTGCTTATGTTAGAAATAAAAAAATAGGCTTTGTTTTTCAATCTTTTAATCTTTTACCTAAGCTATCTGCTGTTCAGAATGTGGAGCTTCCTATGGTTTATGCAGGAGTTGCTAAAGATGAAAGAAGAAAAAAAGCTTTAGCAGCCTTAGAGATTGTAGGATTGTCAGGAAGAGAAAATCATAAACCAAATGAGATGAGTGGTGGGCAAAGACAGAGAGTAGCTATAGCTAGAAGTCTTGTAAATGACCCAGCTATAATTTTAGCAGATGAACCAACAGGAAATTTAGATTCTAAATCTACATTTGAAATAATAGGTATATTTCAAAAATTAAATGAGAAAGGAGTTACCATAGTTATGGTAACTCACGAACCAGATGTAGCAGAGTATACAAAAAGAATAATTAGATTTAAAGATGGAGTAGTTTTAGAAGATTATTTTAATAAAGAGCAAAAGATAGTAGGTGAGGATTAATGAATATTATAGAAAATTTTAAATCTGCTATCTTTAATATACTATCGAGTAAGATGAGAACAGTACTTACTACTCTTGGTATTATTATAGGTATAACATCAGTTGTAATAATAACTTCTATAGGTAAGGGGTTTGAAAATAAAATAAATAATACTTTTGATGGAATAAACTCTGATACTATTACAATATCTAATTCTTACGATGCTACTATAAGAGATAAAGATAAGCTTACTATAAAAGATGCAGATGATTTAAGAGGGATTGATAATATTATTTCTGTTTCTCCTTCTTATAGTAGTAATGCAACAGTAAAGCTTAAAAATCCAAGTCTTACAAAGAGTGTATCTTTAGATGGGGTAGATAAAAACGGAAAAGATATAAATAAAGTAATTATTGAATATGGAAGATTTATAGAAGATAAAGATATTAAATATAAATCTAAAATTTGTGTTATTGATGAAAACATTGCTAAAGAAATATTTGGAAGAAAAGATGTAATAGGGGAAAAAATAAAGACTAAAACTGTGCCTAAAGAAAAGGAAATAGAACTAGAGATAGTTGGTGTATATAAAAAAGAACAATCAGAGTTTTATACTCCTCAGATATATATACCTATAAATACTCTCATGGAAGAAACTGGTCAAAAAGATGATATAATAAATTCTATTCTTCTAAAAGTAAAAGATAATAAGCAATTTGAAAAAACTAAAAAACAAATTTTAAGAGTACTTACTATAAATCATAATAATAAAGAAAATAAATATAATGTTTCGGGTAATTTTGCTTTAGTTGATAATATGAAAAATACTATAAAGATATTTACTGTATTTATAGGATTTGTAGCAGCTATATCTCTTTTAGTAGGAGGGATAGGTGTTATGAATATAATGCTTGTTACAGTTACTGAAAGAACAAGAGAAATAGGTATAAGAAAATCTTTAGGAGCTACTAATTTTAATATAAAAATGCAATTTCTTATAGAAGCTATAACAATATCTATGCTAGGTGGAGTTATAGGAGTTGTTCTTGGATATATAGGAAGTTTTATGGTAGGACAGATTATGCGTCTTATAGGTAATGATATAAAACCGATGGTTTCTGTGCCAGTTGTAATAGGAGCAGTTCTTATTTCTAGTTTTATAGGAATAATATTTGGTGTTTATCCTGCGGGTAAGGCGGCTAAGCTAGACCCTATAGAGTGTCTTAGATATGAATAAGGAGGGATAAAATATGAATATTATTGAAAATATTTATTCTGCCATATTTAATATTTTTTCCAATAAGATGAGAACATTTTTAACCATGTTAGGAATAATAATAGGTGTATCTTCTGTTATAACAATAACATCTCTAGGTGATGGGTTTAAAAATGGGATACAAAAAAACTTTGAAATATTAAATTCTAAAGCGTTACAAATAATGGTAAATTGGGGAGCAGAGCTAACTCCTAAAGATAAAATATATGAAGATGATGTTAAAGCGCTAAAAGAACTAGATATAATAAAATATTCTTCTGGATATAATTCTACTAGTGCTGGAGTAAAAATGAAAAATCCAGAAGATGAAAAAAATATAGCTGTTATAGCATCTGAACCAGAATTTGCTTATATGCAAAAAAACTTTTTTACACTTAAATATGGAAGGACTTTTACAGAAAGAGAAAATGAAATAAAATCTAAAGTTTGTCTTATAGATGAAAAACTTGCTTTTGATGTTTTTGGCAGAAAAAATGTTGTAGGGCAAGAAATAAATTTATATATTAATAATATGGATTATAAATTTAATATCATAGGGGTAACAGATGGGGAAATAAATTCCTTTATGGGTTCTATGATACAAATACCTCTTGGTACTTATCTTGATATATTTAATACAAAAGAAATTTCTATGATATATGCAGAGTTAAAAGACACTAGTAATATAGCAAGAGATAAAAATCAAATATCTAGAGTATTAGCAGCTAGGCATAATACTACAGATGATAAATATATGGCTTTATCTAATTTAGAGCAAGTTAAGCAGGTAGATAAAGTAATAAATTTATTTACTATATTTATAGGGGTTGTAGCAGGGATATCTCTTTTAGTAGGAGGGATAGGTGTTATGAATATAATGCTTGTTACAGTTACTGAAAGAACAAGAGAAATAGGTATAAGAAAGTCATTAGGAGCTACAGAAAAGGATATAAAGACACAATTTTTAATAGAATCTATGTTTATGTGTGCTTTAGGAGGACTTATAGGTATAGCAGTAGGATATATAGTTAGTATTATAATGGGAAAAGTGTTAGGAGGATATTTTGAGCAAATTATGGGAATAAAAAATATTGTTCCACAACTGTCTATGATAGTGGCATTTGGAGCTATGATAATATCTACTATAGTAGGAGTTATATTTGGAGTTTATCCAGCTGGCAAAGCAGCTAAGCTAAATCCTATAGAGGCTCTTAGATATGAATAGATAAAATAGTAAAATTTTTAAATATATCGCATATGCTTATTAAAACAAATTTTTAAAGTTGGTAAGATGTATGCGATATTTAAATTTAAAATTTAATTCTATTGTTATTTTAGGATATACCTTTATTAGTTTTATAGTTCTTATTTTAAACTTTATTACAAAAGGATATCTTAATCAGAAATTATTTTCTGTATATAGAGCTAGATTAGATATTTTATTTATATTTAGACTATTTTCTCATATTTTGGGACATACTGGATTTATACATTTTTTAAATAATTTTTTTATTATTTTAGTTTGTGGAGCTAGTGTAGAAGAAAAATATGGTTCTAAAAATACGCTAGCTTTTATATCTATAACGGCTTTTATAATAGGTATTTTACATATAACATTTTTTGATACAAGTCTTATTGGTGCTAGTGGTATAGCTTATATGCTTCTTAGTCTTGCTTCTTTTACTAATGTTGCTACAGGGCAAATACCTATGACTAGCATATTATTTCTTATTATATGTATAACTAGGGAGCTTTATTTTTTTAAACGAAATGATGATGTATCTACTATGAGTCATATAGTAGGAATTGTTTGTGGGATTATTATTGGAATTATTATATATTCTAGGAGGAGAAAAACTTATGTTAAAAATAGAAATAGAAGATTTTATATTTGAAATGAAAGATGAAATATTAAGCTATGAAGAGCTTGGTCAGGAATATGCTAATAAATGGGAAAAAAACTTTTTAAGGTGGCTAGAAGATGATAGTATTAAGAAGAAAAATATAAAAAAGGATAAAAATCAAACTTATTATGTTATAGGAGATGAGAGTGAAATATTTGATATGGCAGATGAATATTACTATGCAGTAACTGGAAATCAAGAAGATAATTATTGGAAAAATTTTAAATAAATGATAAAAACTTGCAAATAACTACTTAATAAGTTATACTATATTTATTATTTAGGATAAAAATACTAATATTAGGGAGATAAAATGAAAGCAAGAGAAATAGCCGTATATATACTTATTGATATATTTGAGCAAAAAAGTTATAATAATCTTATTTTAAAAAAAGCTTTTTCTACAAATGATTTATCTGATAAAGATAGAGCATTTGTAACAGAGCTTGTAAATGGTACTTTAAGAAATATAATTTATATAGATTATATTATAGATAAATTTTCTAATACTAAAACAAAAAAGATGAAAACATTTATCTTAAATCTTCTTAGAGTTAGTGTATATCAACTTATGTTTATGGATAAAGTTCCATCTTCTGCTGTATGTAATGAGGCAGTAAAACTTGCTAAGAAAAAGAAATTTATAAATTTATCTGGTTTTATAAATGGTGTCCTTAGAAATATAGCAAGAAATAAAGAAGAAATATTAGATTATAATTTAGATTTATCTATAAAATATTCTTATCCTTCTTGGGTTATAGAAAGATGGATTAAACAGTTTGGATATAATATTACAGAAGATATATGTATTGCAAATAATAAGCCACCTAGGGTTTGTATTTGTGTAAATACAAACAAAACAACAAAGCAAGATTTAAAGATTATTTTAGAGAAAGAGGGAATGCAAGTAGAAGAAGGAAATCTTGCTAAAAACTCTCTTTATATATCAAAAACAAAAAATATAGCAGATAGTAAGGCTTTTAGAGATGGGCTTTTTCATATTATGGACGAGAGTTCTATGATAGCTGTAGAGAGCTTAAGCGCTAAAGAAAATGATATAGTTTTAGATATTTGTTCTGCTCCTGGTGGAAAATCATTTTATGCATCTTATATTATGAAAAATACTGGTAAGATATATTCTAGAGATATTTATCCTCATAAGATAGAGCTTATGGAAAACACCAGAAAAAGACTTGGAGCTGATAATATAGAGCTTGAGCTAAAAGATGGATTAAAATTTTATAAAGAAGATAATCAAATAGCAGATAGGCTTATAGTGGATGCTCCTTGTTCTGGTTTTGGGATAGTACGTAAAAAGCCGGATATAAAATATAATAAAACAGAAGAAGATATAAAAGAGCTTGTATCTATACAAAGGGAAATTTTAAAAAATAGTTATCAATATTTAAAAATAGGTGGTATAATGATTTATAGCACTTGTACATTATTTGAGGAAGAAAATCTACAAAATGTTAGATGGTTTTGTGAAAACTTTGGATTTGAGCTTTGCAATATAGATTTAGATATAGATATACAAACTAAAGATAAGGGGTATATAAATATTTTACCTAATATGTTTAATACAGATGGGTTTTTTATTGCTAAACTAAAAAGAACTAGATAGAAAGGCAATTTTTATGGAAAAAATAGATATAACTATGCTTTCTTTAGAGGAATTAGAAGAAGCTTTAATAGATATGAAAGAGCCTAAATTTAGAGCTAAGCAGATATTTATATGGCTTCACCAAAAGCTAGCAGATGATTTTGATAAAATGACAAATATATCTAAAGAGCTAAGAGAAAGACTAAAAGAAAAATTTAAGATAAGAAAAATTGAAATACTTGATAAGCTTATATCTGAAGATGGCACAACAAAATATATATTTAAGCTTGAAGATGGACTTATAATAGAAAGTGTTCTTATGAAATATAGCTATGGTAATGCTGTTTGTATATCTTCACAAGTAGGGTGCAGAATGGGATGTAAATTTTGTGCATCTACCTTAGATGGTTTAGAAAGAAATCTTTTTGCATCTGAAATGTTAATGCAAATATATAAGATACAAGAAGATAGTAAAGAGAGAGTAAGAAGTATAGTTCTTATGGGAAGTGGAGAGCCTTTTGATAATTTTGATAATTTTTTAAAGTTTATAGAGCTTATAAATCATAAAGATGGGCTTAATATAGGGCAAAGACATATTACAGTATCTACTTGTGGGATAGTGCCTAAGATATATGAGCTTGCAGATAAACAGATGCAGATAAATCTTGCACTTTCCTTACATGCACCTACTGATGAGAAAAGAAAGAGCATAATGCCTATAGCTAATAAATATAGCTTAAAAGAAATAGTACAAGCTTGTAAATATTTTGCACAAAAGACTAAAAGGCGTGTTACATATGAGTATGCGCTTATATCTTCTGTAAATGATACAAAGGAAGATATAGAAAATATAACAAAGTTATTAAAACATAGCCTTGCCCATATAAATTTAATACCAGTAAATGATGTTAAAGAACGTAACTATATAAAAAGCTCTAAAGAGCATATAAGAGAATTTTCAAATGCCCTTTCTAATAATGGTATAGAAACAACTGTAAGAAGAGAACTAGGAAGCGATATAAATGCAGCTTGTGGGCAACTTAGAAGAAGATATAAGTATTAATGAGAGGTGTTTTTATGATAGGTTTTGGGAATACCGATATAGGAAAAAGAAGGAAGGCAAACCAAGATTTTGTATATGTAAATAATGAAAAAATAGGAATATTAGATAATCTTTATATTGTGGCAGATGGACTTGGAGGTCATAAAGCTGGGGAAGTAGCTAGTGAAGCTTCTATAGATTTTTTTGAACAATTTGTATATGAAACATTAGATGAAGAGCCTTTAGACCTTTTAGTGTCTGCCTTAGCTTATGCTAATGAATATGTCTATAAACTTTCAAAAAAAAATAAAGAATATGAAAATATGGGAACAACACTTTTGGCAAGTAGTATAAAAAATAGCAAACTTTATATAGCTCATGTTGGAGATTGCAGGTTATATGGTATAAGAGAAGGAAAAATATTACAAATGACTTCTGACCATACATACACTATGGATTTACTAAAAGCTGGAATAATATCTAAAGAACAGGCGGAAAGCTCTAAAGATTCTAATATTCTTACTAGAGCTCTTGGTACAGATAAAAATGTAAAAGCTGATGCATTATTTTGTGATATTTATGATGATGATATTTTTGTAATGTGTTCAGATGGTCTTAGTGATATGGTTTCTGATGAAGAAATATTGCGTATAGTATCTGAAAATATTCCGACAGAGCAAAAGGTGGAAAATCTTATACAAAAGGCTAATGATAACGGTGGCTTTGATAATATAGCTGTTATTGTTATTGAGAATAAGGGGTGATTATATGAAGCTACAACCAAAAACAGTTATTAGTGATAGATATGAAATAATAAAGCTAATAGGTGTGGGAGGTATGGCCAATGTTTACTGTGCTAAAGATTTGAAGCTTGATAGAAAAGTTAGCTTTAAAGTATTAAAAGAAGAATTTGTAGATGAAGAATTTATAGGGAAATTTAGTAAAGAGGCAAGAGCGGCAGCAAGAATAACTCACGTTAATATAGCTAGTGTTTATGATGTTGGAAATGATGGAAATATATATTATATAGTTATGGAGTATATAGATGGGTATACTTTAAAACAGATTATAAAAGAGAAAGCTCCTTTTGATAATGAGGAGGTTATAGGAATAGCAGTTCAAATTGCTAATGCTCTTGAGGTTGCACATAGTAATAATATAGTGCATAGAGATATAAAACCACAAAATATATTAGTAACAAAAGATGGCGATGTTAAGGTTACTGATTTTGGTATAGCTAGAGCTACAACTTCTAATACTATAACAACTGATACTATGGGAAGTGTACATTATTTTTCTCCAGAACAAGCAAGAGGAGGATATGTAGACTATAAAAGTGATATATATTCTTTGGGGATAATAATGTTTGAAATGGTAACTGGTAAACTTCCTTTTGATGGAGAGGGAGTTGTCCAGCTTGCAATGAAACATATAAATGACCCTTTACCTAATATGAGGCTTTCAAATCCTAATGTATCTAATAGTCTAGAAAAGATTATAATAAAGGCTACAGAAAAAAATAGTGATAATAGATATTCTTCTGTAAAAGAGCTTAATAATGACCTTAAAAAAGCTCTTGTAGATAGCAGTGGAGATTTTGTAAAGCAGAAGGTTATTCCTCAAGATAATCCTACAGTCGTAATAAAACCAGAAGAGCTTGAGCAAATAAAAAATATGGCAAAAGAAGGAACAACAAGGACTCAAAATGAAAGTATAAAAAGGAGGGAAGAAAGTATGATGAATAATCATTTTAATAATCAGGATAATTCCCATAAGATTAGCTCAGAACCAAATAATAAATCTTTAGAAAAGAAAGTTACTATATGGGCTATTGTTACTTCATTAGCTCTTATAGGTGTTATAACGGGATTTTTAATTGTTTGGTTTTTAGGAAGCGATAATTCTAAAGTTCCAGACTTTACTGGTAAAACTTGGGAAGAAGCAGTATCTATAGCTAGAGATAAAGAAATATATATAACAAATACAAAAGAAGAATATAGTGATAATATAAAAGAAGGTGCTATAATAGAACAAGATATAGCTCCAGGTAGTAAAATAGAAAAAGGACAAAATATAAATGTAACTCTTAGTCTTGGGAATGGTAAATTTGATTTACAAAATTTTGTAGGACTTGATATATCAGAAGTATATAAAATGGTAGAAAAACAGCAAATAGAGTTAAAAGAAGAATATATTTATGATGAAACTGTAGATATAGGAAAGGTAGTAAAACAGATGCCAGATGCAGGTTCTACAGTTAGTCCTGGAGATAAAGTAACATTATATATTAGTAGAGGTACTGAAAAAGAGATAGAAAATAGTGTTATTGTTCCTAATCTTATAGGGCTTGATGAAAAAGAAGCAAAAGCTATGATAAAATCTGAAGGACTTAATGTTGGTAAAATTAAAAAGCAAGAAAGCGATAATGTAGAAAAAGGTAAAGTTATAAGTCAAAGTATTAACTTTGGTAATGAAGTAGCTGAAGGAACTTCTATAAGTATAGTTGTTAGTATTGGTAAAAAAGAAACAACAACTACTAAATCAACAGAAACAACAACTCAAACAACAGAGCCTACTACACATACAACAGAAACTACTACACAAAGCTCTCCTATTAAAACAGAAACATTAGTTATAAATCCTACTTTACCAGACGGGGCAAGTAGTGTAGATGTTAAGGTAGTAAAAATAGTAGATGGACAGTCTACTACTGTTTGGAGTAGCACAAATACTCCTAATCAGTTCCCACTACAAATAAATGTATCTGGAAATAAGCCTACTCAATTTGAATTGTATATAAATGGAAATCTTATAGGAACAGAAACAAAAAGCTTTTCATAAAAATAAAAAGGGTATGGATATCTTCTATATCCTTCTTTATATGATTTAACTTTTAAAGTAAAATTTATAATATAAAAAGACTGCAGATAATCTGCAGTCTTTTTATTAATATTCAGGATCTATAAGTCCATAAGAACCATCTTTTCTTTTATATACAACGTTTAAAAGGTTTGTAGAAGTATTTTTGAAAACGAAAAAGTTATGAGATATAAGTTCCATTTCTAAAATAGCTTCTTCAACATCCATAGGTTTAATTTCAAATCTTTTAGTCTTGTTTATGATTATGTTATCTTCCTCTTCTGCCTCTTCGCTAAGAGAAATAGCATTAAATTCTTCTTCAAATGATGAATCTCTTCTAGATTTATCTCTTAATCGATTTTTATATTTTAACATTTGTTTTTCTAATTTATCAACAACAATATCTATAGCAGAATACATGTCTTCTGAAGTAACTTCTGCTCTTAAAACTCTTTTTGGTAAGTATACAGTAACTTCTATTTTTTGAGAGAGTTTAACAACAGATAATGTAACAACGATTTCTGTATTTTCAGGAAATAATCTTTCTAATTTATCAATTTTAGATGTAATTTTTTCTTTTAAAGCATCTGTAACAGTAGTATTTTTAGCTTTGAATGTATAACGCATAAACAACACCCCTTTAGTAAAAGTTTAGCTAATAAATTTAGCTTATATAATATATATTCTACAAAAAAATGTAAAATCCTTTTAAGAATATAAATTTTTTTAAATTTATTTTTTAGCTTCTTTTAGAGCTTGTTCTACTGCTTTTACTAAAATTTGAGAAGTCATAGAAGAATTTTTAGCCTCAATATCTGTAGATTGATTTTCTATTATTTGAGCAGAAATATCATCTATAGAGCGTTCAAATAAAGGATAAAAAACTTCTTGTGTTTCTTTCATATTTACAAGTTTTATATCTAAAATTTCATTTTTTGATACAGTAACTTCTACTGATACTGGTTGGTTATGTAGTATTATATCTGAAGAATATGTTCCTTCATTATATGCTGTTTTGTTATCTTTAGGAATAAATAAATAAACTATGATAGCAAGGACTAAGATGCCTATAATAGCTAAAAGAGCAGTTTTTAAAACTTCTTTAAGTTTTATAACAACTATTTTTGTGCTCAAAAAAACACCTCCTATAAAAATAAATATATTTATATTTTTATTACAATAATTAATAAAATATGTTAAAATAATAATAAAATAAATATAGGTTAGGTGATAAGATGAAACTTAGATATATTTTTGGAGGCAGTGGGAGTGGTAAACTTACTTATTGTATAGAACAAATATTAAAGAGAAATAATCCATCTATGCTTATAGTTCCAGAACAATTTACTTTGCAAGCAGAAAAGCTAGTAATAGAAAAATCTAAATCTAAGGTTTTATTTGATATATATGTGCTAAACTTTAAAAAATTAGCTAGAATAGTTCTTAAAGAAAAGGGGTATATAAATAAAATTCCTTTAGAAGATATGGGACAAACTATGGTGCTTAGAAAAATTTTATCAGAGCTTGGAGAGAAAAAACAGCTTTCTTATTTTCCAGAAAAGAGCTATTATAATATTGGACTTTTAGATAAAGTTTTAGAAACTCTTAAAGAATTTTTACAAACTAATATAAATCTTTTAGATTTTGAATATATAATAGAACAAACTACAGATGAAAATTTTAAAAATAAGCTAAAAGATATTAAACTCATATATGAAAGATATAAAGAATTCTTAGAAAATGAATATATAACAGATGAAACAATAATTGATATTTTAGCTAAAGATATTAAAGATTGTAGTTTTATAAATAGTGATTTAGAAGTATTTTTATATGGATTTGAAGGATTTAATAATCAAGAGCTTAATGTATTAGAAGAACTTTTTAAGATTTGTTATAGGGTAAATATATGTTTTAGTATAAATTCTAATAAGACTTACTTTGAAGATATAAATATGTTTGATAATTATTTTTATACTAAAACAACTATAAATAAGATACATAAAAAGATAGTAAATATTTTAGGAGTAGAAATAGAAAAGTCATTATATTTAAAAGAAGATAAAAGACATGAAGATAATGAAGAACTTTTATTTTTAAGAGAAAACTTTTTAAAATATAAACCTAAAAAATATAGCAAAAACCCAGAAAATATTAAGATATTCTCTTGTAAAAATAAATATGATGAAATAGAAAATTTAGCCTATAATATTATAGAGCTTGTAAAAAATAATGATTATAGTTATAAAGATATAGCAGTAATTTTAGCAGATGAAAAATATCAAAAAAATATTAAAATTATATTTAATAAGTATGATATACCATACTTTTTAGACGATAAAAAGAAAATAGCAAATCATAGTCTTGTAGAACTTATAATTTGTGCTCTTGATATAATTTTATATAATTTTAGATATGATAATATTTTTAGATATCTAAGAACAGGTTTTTTTGAAATAGAAAATGGGATAAATATAAAAAAAGAAGATATAGATATTTTAGAAAATTATGTTATAAAGTATGGTATAAAAGGGAAAAAATGGTTAGAAGACTTTGAATATGGATTTTATGAAAATTCTATATATAATTTTGATAATATAAATAATACAAGAAGAATATTTTTAAAATCTATACAAAAGCTTGATTTTAATAAGACCAAAAAATATACAGTTATTGAAATAAGCGAAAAGATAGTTGAGTTTTTAAATGATTTAAATATAACAGATAACTTATTAAAATTTATAGAGCGTGATGAGAAGTTTTATAAAGAAGGATATATAAAAAATGCAGGATTGATAGATGAACATATACAAGTTTTTAACTGCGTATTTCAAACTTTACAAAAATTAGTAGATATTTTAGGAGATGAAAAATTAAAATTAGATGAATATATAAAAATACTTAAATCTACTTTTGAAAAACAAACTATAAGTATAGTACCACCTACACAAGATGAAGTATTAATAGGAGATTTTAATAGGACAAGACTTGCTAATAATAAAGTATTATTTTGTGTGGCTATGAATGAGGGTAATATACCAAAGTATAATAATGAAAGTGCTTTTATATCTGATGAAGAAAAACTAGGACTTATAGCTAAAGGAATTGAGCTAAAGCCAACAGGTGTAGTTACTATTTCTGGACAAATGCTTAGTATATATAATCTTATGCTAAAAGCTTCTGATAAACTATATCTTAGCTATAGTATTAGTGAGCTTGATGGCAAGGCTAAAAAACCATCCATTATAATATCTAAGATAGAAGAAATATTTAAAAATATAGATATATATTTAGAAGAAGAAGGAGATAAGAATATATATTGTCCAGATAGAGCTTTTGACACTATATTTAAAAAGCTTAATGATGACAAATTTTTTGATGAAGATGCTAAAGAGATATTTGCTTGGTTTTTGGAAAGCCCTAAGTATACAGAAAAAATAGATAATATTACTAAGGGGATAGCAAAAATAGAGAATATAAATAAAGAGGTTATAGAAGAAAGATTTTTGGATGAAATATATAAGGATAAAAATTTATCTACTAGTGTATCTAAGTTAGAAGAATTTATAAAATGTCCTTTCTCGTATTTTCTTAAATATATTTTAAATATAAAAGATAGAGATAATAATATATTAGATTTTTTAACACTTGGAAATATATATCATTCTGTTTTAGAAGAATTTTCTAACAGAATATTAAAAGATATGGAAAAAGTACAAAATATAAAAGATGAAGAAATATATATAGTTCTTGGCGAAATAATAGAAGAAATGTCAAAACAAGAAGAAATATCAAATTTATTTGACATAGGTCCTAAATATAGGTATTATCTTAATAGGATAAAAAATATAGTTTTTATATCATCCAAGGCTTTAATAGAACAGATAAGAGAAGGAAAATTCGAACCTAAGCATTTTGAGATAGATTTTGATAGGATAAGTAATTATAAAAAAGATTTATCTATAAATCTTGATAGTGGATATAAAATGAATATAAAAGGTAAGATAGATAGGGTTGATAAATTTTTTGATGATGAAAAAGAGTATATAAAAATAATGGATTATAAATCTTCTGATAAAGATTTAAGCTTAGATAAAGTATACTATGGTTTACAATTACAATTACTTACATATTTAGATATTTTTGTGAAAATGGAGCAAAGCTCTAGTCCTAAAGAAGTATTGCCGGCAGGAGCGTTTTATTTTGAGGTTAAAGAAGAAATTTTAAAAGACGGAATGAAAGAAGATAAGATAACAGAAGAATTTAATTTAAAAGGTATATTATTAGATAATGATAAAGTGAAAAAAGCAGTAGGAGAAAAGACAAATTCAAAGGGTAAAAGCGTATGTAAAGTATCTACTAGCTCTATATTTAATCAAGATGAATTTTCAAAAATATTAAAGCTTGCAAATATTTTAGTAAAAGAAATAAGTAATGAAATTGTAAAGGGCGATATAAAAGTTTATCCTTATAAATATAAGATGGAAACAGGTTGTAATTATTGTAATTATAAAGATATTTGTAATTTTGATATAATGGAAAAAGAACAAAAATACAATTGTTTTAAAGCTATTGAAAAAGCGCAAATATTTTCTAAAATAGATGAAAAAATAAGAAAAAGCGAGGAAGAATAATGAATATAAAAATGATAGGAATAGACCATAATAATGCACCTATAGAATATAGGGAGAAAGTAGCTTTTAGTAATACTAGAGCTTTACAATTTTTACAAATATTAAAAAAGCAAAAAAATATATTAGGTAGTATTTTATTATCTACTTGCAATAGAACTGAAGTTTGGGTTAGTTATAAAGATGAGATAGAAGAAGATATTTTAGATATTTTATGTAACTTTAAAAAAGTAGAAAAATCTATTTATGAAAAATATTTTGTGGAAAGAAAAGAAAAAGAAGCTATAGAATACCTATTTATGCTAACTTCTGGGCTTAAATCTAAGATAGTAGGAGAAGACCAAATTATCAGTCAAATCAAAAATTCTGTAGAGCTAGCAAGAGAAAATAATTGTTTAGATACTGTATTAGAAGTATTATTTAGAAATGCCATAACAGGAGCTAAAAAAGTAAAAACAGAAATTAGTTTTAGAAAAAATTCTTATTCTGTCTTAGATAGTGCTATAAATAAACTAAAAGATATAGGAATTGAAATAAAAGGTAAAAAATGTCTTGTTATTGGTAACGGTGAGATGGGAAGATTAGCAGGTTCTACATTTGTAAAAAATGGAGCTAGTGTAACTATGACACTAAGACAACACCATAAAGGAGATGTTGTTATTCCAGTTGGTGTTGAAATAGTAAATTTCTTAGATAGAGTAAATATATTGCCAGAATATGATATAGTAGTATCTACTACTTCTACAAATAGATTTATGTTAAAATATGAAGATGTTAGCCAAGTTAAGCTAAAAGAAAAAGTTATATTTATAGATTTAGCTGTTCCAAGGGATATAGAGCAGAGGATATTTGATATAGATGGAGTTATTGGATTTAATATAGATAACTTTGAAATATCAGAAGAAGATATAGAGGGATTTAAAGAAAATTTAGAAAAAGCTAAAAATATATTAAATGAATATATAGAGAGTTTTTATAAATGGTATTATAATAAAGATTTATTAGGCAGTATATTTGAGATAGGACAAAAATTTTCTCAAGATAGTATAGCTAGAGTTAATAAGTTTTTAGATGATAAAAATAAAGAATATTTAGAAGTAGCTAGCAAAAAAGAAATAGAAAAACTTATATTTTGTCTTAGAGATAATTTAGAAGTTGAAGATTTTAAAAAGGTTATTAATGTTTTAGAAGAAAAATATTTAAAAGAGGATTAATTATGAAAGAGCAAAAAGTGTATTTTCCTATGTTTTTTGATATATCTGATAAAACAGTAGTTGTATTTGGAGCAGGTGATATAGCCTATAGGAGAGTAAATACTTTGCTTAAAACAGGGTGTAAGATTATTTTGGTTGCTCCTAATATAAAAGAAGAATTTTATACTATAGAAAGTGATAGACTAGAGATTATAAAAGATATATATAAACAAGAATATTTATATAATGCAAACATAGTTCTTGCTATAACAAACGATAAAAACATAAATGATAAAATATATATAAAATGTAGAGAAAAAAATATTATAGTAAATATTGCTAGTGATAAAGAAAAATGTGACTTTTTTTTCCCAGCTTTTATACAACAAGACGGTTGTAGCATAGGAGTTTGTGGAGACGGGAGTAATCATAAATTAGTAAGAAACATAAGTGATAAAATAAGAAAATTTTTTAAACAAGAAAGGGAAAAAGATGAAGCTTAGAATAGGAAGCAGAGATAGTAAGCTAGCAGTTAAGCAGTCTAATATGGTAATAGAGCAGATACTTAAAAATCATAAAGATATAGATATAGAGCTTATTACAATGAAAACAACAGGGGATATTATCCTAGATAAGACATTAGATAAAATAGGAGGCAAAGGCTTATTTTTAAAGGAGCTAGATAAAGCCCTTATAGATAATAAAACAGATATATCTGTACATAGTTTAAAAGATATGCCTATGGATATAGACGAAGATATGCCTATATTAGCTTATTTAGAAAGAGAAAACCCTTTAGATGTACTTATATTGCCTAAAGGTAAAACGGAAATAGATAAAACAAAACCTATAGGTTCTAGTAGTAAAAGAAGGGTATTACAATTAGAAAAATTATATCCAGAATGTTATTTTAAGCCAGTACGTGGGAATTTGCAAACTAGATTACAAAAACTTGATAATGGGGAATATTCTGCACTTGTTCTTGCTTATGCTGGAATAAAAAGACTAGGACTTGAAGATAGAATATTTAAGATATTTTCTAGTGAGGAGATTATACCAGCTTGTGGACAAGGTATTATAGCAGTGCAAGGGAAAAAGGGACAAGAATATCCTTTTATAAAAGAACTAAATAATAAAAAAGCAGAATATGAAGCAAGATGCGAAAGAGCATTTGTAAGAGAGCTAGACGGAGGCTGTTCTTTACCTATTTGTGCATATGCCATTTTAGAGGGAGATGAAATAAGCCTTACCGGTTTTTATGCAGATGATAATAATTATATAATAGAGAAGATGACTTCTAAAAAAGAAGATTTTGAAAAGATAGGAATAGAGCTTGCAAAAAAAGTTAAGGAGTTGATAAAATGAAAAAAGGGAAAGTTTATCTTGTAGGAGCAGGACCATCAGATTTTGGACTTTTAACATTAAAAGGTAAAGATGCTATAGAAAAGGCAGATATTATACTATATGATAGGCTTGTTTCTCATAGTATAGTAAACCTAGCTAAAGATGGAGCAGAGCTTGTAGATGTTGGCAAAAAGGCAGATAATCATACTATGCCTCAAGAAGAAATAAATAAGCTTATATTAGATAGTGCTCTTAATGGAAAGACTGTAGTTAGATTAAAAGGGGGTGACCCATTTTTATTTGGTAGAGGAGCAGAGGAGTTAGAGCTTTTAGTAGAAAATGACGTAGAATTTGAGGTTATAAATGGTATAACTTCTGCTATATCTGTTCCTACATATAATGGAATACCCGTTACACATAGAGATTTTACAAGCTCTTTACATATAATAACAGGGAATAATAAAAATAATGAAACAAAAATAGATTTTCAGGCACTTGTAAGACTTAATGGTACTTTAGTTTTTCTTATGAGTATAAGAGCTTTAAAAACTATAGTAGATGGACTTACAGAAGCTGGTATGGATAAAAATATGCCAGTATGTATTTTGGAGAAAGGCACTACTGCTAAACAAAGAAGAATAAGCGGTACTTTAGAGAATATCTATGAAAAATCTTTAGAGGAGAATGCAAAAACTCCAGGTATAATAATAGTAGGGAAAGTTTGCTCTTTAGCAGATGAATTTGATTTTAGAAAAAATATGATTTTATCTAAAACTAGGGTAATAGTAACACGTCCTAGAGATAAAAATTTTAAATTATGTAACATGTTAAGAGAAAAGGGAGCAGAAGTTATAGATTTACCTACTATAAAAACTAAACCTATAATAAATCAGGAAATAAAAGAAGTATTTGAAAATCTAAATTATGATTATATAGTATTTACTAGTCCTAAAGGTGTGGAACAATTTTTTGAAAACTTTATAAACTTTAAAAAAGATATAAGAAGCCTTGCTAATTGTAAGTTTGGGGTAGTTGGTAATGCTACTAAAACTGCTCTTATGGAAAGAGGTATAGTTTGTGATATTATGCCAGAGAAATATTGCGGAAAAGAGCTTGGAAATGAACTATTAAAACATATAAAAGATGGTGAAAAGATACTTATAGCTAGAGCGGAAGATGGAAATCAAGATATATTAGAAGTGTTAAATGGTAAAGATATAAAAGATTTAGCTATTTATAAAACTATATATGAAAAAGCTAGTTTTATAAATTTTGAATTAGACTACAATGATATAGTTGTATTTACTAGTGCATCTACAGTTAAGGGATTTGTAGAATCTACAAAAGAGCTAGAGGTTGATTATAGCAAGATAAAAGCAGTATGCATAGGTAAACAAACAGAATTTGAAGCTAAAATATATAATATGCAAACATTTGTTTCTGAAAAAGCTACTTTAGATAGTCTTATGGATAAAATTATAGAAGTATCAAAAGGAGAATAAAATGATAAATAGAGGCAGAAGACTTAGACAAACTCAAAGTATAAGAGATTTAGTTTGTGAAACTAAGATTAAAAAGTCTTCTTTAATTTATCCTATCTTTATAGAAGAAGGAGAAAATATAAAAGAAGAAATAAAAGCTATGCCTATGCAATACAGATATAGCATAGATAGGGTATATGACGAAATAGAAACTCTTTTAAAGCTTGATATAGATAAGATTATTTTATTTGGTATACCTAAAGAAAAAGATTGCGTAGGAACAGGAGCTTATGTAGAAGATGGTATTATACAAAGAGCAACAAGAGCTATAAAACAAAGATTTAAAGATATTACTATTATTACTGATGTTTGTATGTGTGAATATACAAGTCACGGACATTGTGGAATTTTAGATAAAAATAATGTGGTAGATAATGATAAAACTATAAAAATCTTATCTAAGATAGCGTTAAGCCACGTAGAAGCCGGAGCAGATATAGTAGCTCCTTCTGATATGATGGATAATAGAGTAGAGGCTATAAGAAATACTTTAGATAGCAATGGATATATAAATACTCCTATTATGAGCTATGCCGTAAAATATGCATCTTCATTTTATGGACCATTTAGAGAAGCGGCAAATTCTGCTCCATCTTTTGGAGATAGAAAGACATATCAGATGGATTTTAGAAATAGAAATGAGGCTATAAAAGAGGCTCTTTATGATGTAGAAGAAGGAGCAGATATAATTATGGTTAAGCCGGCGCTTAGTTATCTTGATATAATAAGAGATATAAGAGAGAATATAAAACTTCCCGTATGTGCATATAGCGTAAGCGGAGAATATTCTATGATAAAGCTTGCCGGAGCAAATAATTTGATAGATGAAGAAAAAATGATAATAGAAACTACTACAAGTATATATAGAGCAGGAGCGGATATACTTATAACATATTTTGCAAAAGATTTAGCAAGGTTTATAAATGAAGGCAAATTATAGGGAGGAAAATATGAATATTTTTGAAAAAGCTAACCTTTATATCCCAGGGGGAGTTAATAGTCCGGTTAGAGCGTTTAAATCTGTAGGATTAGAACCTATTTTTATAGAAAAAGCAGATAGTGCATATATATATGATATAAATGGAAAAGAATATATAGACTATATATGTTCTTGGGGGCCTATGATACTTGGGCATAATAATAAAAGCATAAGAGAAGCAGTAATAAAAGCTTGTGAAAATGGGCTAAGCTATGGAGCGGCTACTAAGCTTGAGGTGGATATAGCCGAGTTTATTTGTGAAAATGTAGAGGCAGTAGATAAAATAAGAATGGTAAACTCTGGTACTGAAGCAGTAATGAGTGCTATAAGACTTGCTAGAGGATATACTGGGAAAGATAAAATAATTAAATTTGATGGCTGTTATCACGGACATAGTGATTCTATGCTTATAAAAGCAGGTTCTGGGCTTATGACAGATGGAATGCCAGATAGTAGTGGAGTTGCTAAAAATTGTGCTAAAGATACTATAAGCTTACCTTATAATGATATTAAGAGCTTAGAAAAAGCCTTTGATACATATAAGGGGGAAATAGCTTGCGTTATATTAGAGCCAGTAGCAGCTAATATGGGAGTTGTTCTTCCTAAAGAAGATTACTTACAAAGCCTTAGAAAGCTTTGTGATGAAAATAATACGCTTCTTATATTTGATGAAGTTATTACAGGGTTTAGACTTAGTTTTGGGGGAGCATCTGAATATTTTGGAATAAAACCAGATTTAGTAACTTATGGTAAAATAATAGGAGCCGGTATGCCAGTTGGAGCTTATGGTGGTAAAAAAGAAATAATGGATATGATAGCTCCAAATGGACCAGTATATCAAGCAGGTACTTTAAGCGGTAATCCTATTGCTATGACAGCAGGGCTTACACAACTTAAGATATTAAAAGAAAATAAAGAAATATACGAAAATATAAATAATATGAGTAAGTATATGTTTGAAAATATAAAAGAAATATTAAAAAGAAAAAATTTAGATTATACTGTAAATTATATAGGTTCTTTAGGAAATATATTCTTTACAAATGAAACTATTTATAACTATGAACAAGCTAAAAAATCAGATGTTAATAAATACTCTATATACTTTAAAAATATGCTAGAAAAAGGAGTATATATTGCGCCATCTCAATTTGAGGCTATGTTTATATCAAATGCACATAGTAAAGAAATAGTAGATAAAACTCTTGATATTATAGAAAATAGCTTGTAAAAATTTGCCCATTTACATTTTTGTAGATGGGTTTTGCTTATAGGAGGTATTTATGAATGATATTTTGTATTCTTTAGGAAGTCCTTTACTTGGTGGTGTGATAGGATATTTTACTAACTGGCTTGCTATAAAGATGCTTTTTCTTCCGCACGAAGCTAAGTATATAGGCAAAATTAAATTGCCTCTAACTCCAGGCCTAATACCTAAGGAAAAGGAAAAAATAGCAGGGAAGATAGCAAATGTTTTGGAGGATAAAATATTAAATAAAGATACTTTAAAACAGAATATATTTACTTATGAAAATGAAGAAAAAATTTATAAATTTTTAAATAATCAAATGATAGCTTTTAAACAAAATGATTTTACTTTAGATGAAATATTAGAGCTTATTTATAAGCAAGATAAAAATAAGAAAATAAATAGAGCTAGAAGTTATATATTAAAAAATATAAAAGATATTGTTTATAATAAAAAAAATCAAGATTATATTTGTAATATAATATTAGAAAAAATATTTGAAATTTTAGATAATAAAGAAAGAAACATTTATATAAAGGAAATATTAGAAAAAGCATTACTTGAAATATTTAAAGACAATAATATAGATAAAATAAAAGATAAGAAAATATCTGATTTTATAAGCGAAAAAAATTTATCAGAATTAAAAATAACTATATTTGAAAATGTACCTAAACTTTGTAATTATATTTCTGATGAGCTAGAAAATAATGATAATATAAATCAAAGATTAAGTGAGCTTGTAAAAAATGTAGTAGAAGACAATATAGGAGCTTTTGCAGGACTTTTCGTAAATACAGATAAAATATATATAAGTATAAGAAACAGCTTGTTATCTTATATAAGAAATATTGAAAATCAAACTGTAATAGGGCTTAAAATTTTTGAAAAATTGTCTATATATCAAAATAGAAGTTTTTTAGAAATATATAATAAAATACCAGAAAAAACTAAAGAAATAATAGAAGATAAAATAAAAGAAGAAAATATAAAATTTTATATAGAAAAAATAGTAAATAATAAAGATTTTCAAGATATTTTTGATAAAAATATAGAAAAATTTAAAATTAAGTTAACAAACTTTTTAGAAAAAAATATAAAAGATATTATATCTAAAAAAATATATATTATGATAAAATCTTATATATTAGATAGACAAGCCTATATTTTAAATTTTAAAATAAATAATATTTTACAAAATATAGATTTAGAAAAAAACAAGGATAAGATAATAGGATATATAGATAAGGCTATAGATAAACAAGGGGATAATTTTATAAATGTTATAGATGTAAAGAATATTGTAGAAGAAAAGATAAATAGCTTTGATATGAATACTATAGAAGAAATAATATTAAATGTGGCTAAAAAAGAGTTAAAAGCAATTACATTTATAGGTGGAGTTTTAGGATTTATAATAGGGCTTATACCAGTATTGCTAAGATAAAAAAGACTGTAGCTTGGCTACAGTCTAAAGCTTTATCTAACATAAATATGCTTTATAAAGCTTAAATTATTCATTTATCTATTTATCAACTTGGAAGCTTGTACATTGTGTATATTTAGAATGACTAGAATTTGCATCTCCACCGATAGAGATAGAGTCTAGCTTACAACTATTTGAGTTGTGAAAATGTTTACAATTAGAAATTGAACATTTGATAGAATCATTTGCCTTAGACATAATATCACCTCCTAAGAATATTATTTACAAGATATAAAAAAATATTCATATAGAAAGGGAAAATTTATGTATAAATTTATAGATTTACATTGCGATACTATTACTAGATGTTTTGAAGAGAGAAAAGAATTATATGAAAATGATATAAATATAGATATTAAGAGATTAAATAGCTTTAAAAATTCTATACAAGTTTTTGCAATTTGGCTTTTGGATAAGTATAAAAAAGATGCATTTAATAATACTAAGTTAATATTAGATTTTTTTGATGAAGAAATAGAAAAAAATAAAAATTATATAAAAAAAATTCAAAATATAAAAAGTATAGAAGATGGAAAGCTAGGTGCTATATTATCCTTAGAAGGCCTTGAGAGTATAGAAGATAATTTAGATAATATAGATTATTTTTACTCAAGAGGAGTAAAAATTATGGGGCTTTGCTGGAACTATGAAAACTTGCTAGGATATGGAGCTTTAGAAGATAGAAAGCTTGGATTAAAGCCTTTTGGAAAAGAAGCTATAAAAAAGATGCAAGAAAAAAATATAATAATAGATGTATCTCATCTAAATGAAGCGGGATTTTGGGATTTATATAATATTGCTAAAGCTCCATTTATAGCTAGTCATTCTAATTCTTATACTATTTGTAATAGTGTAAGAAACTTAAAAGATGAGCAGTTAAAGGCTATTAGAGATATAAGAGGGCTTATAGGAATTAATTTATATCCTAATTTTTTGACTAATAATAAAGTAGCTTGTATAGATGATATATTAAGACATATAGACTATATGGGAAGAATTGTAGGGGAAGATATACTTTGTCTTGGTTCTGATTTTGATGGCATAGATAAGATGCCAGAAGAAATTTCTGATATTTGTGGATATAATACTTTATTTTATAGAATAGAAAAAGCGTTTGGAAAACAAGTTATGGAAAAAATAGTATATAAAAATGCTCAAATATTTTTTAAAAAATATTTATAATAAATATTTTAATAAAATATATGTATTTTAATTATATTAAAACTTGCAAAGCTTAAGTTTATAATATATACTATATAAAAGTTGTGGTATAAATTATATTAGCTATTGAATGGGAAATAGATTTATTGTATAATGTTAGTAAAAATGGCTAATGGTAGGATAAAGCTTATGAAAAAAATTTTAAAAGAAATAAAAGAAGAGTTTTTACGAACAGATATAAAAGATATTTCTAGATTAATAGATATATATAAAGATGATGATAGAGCAGGTGTTATAAAACTTATAGAAAGTTATAAAAATAAGATAAAGACATATGAAAAAGAAATGCTAAGGCTAGAGCAGATGAAAAAATATGAAAATTTTGCCTATCAAAAAGGGTATAAATATATAGTAGGGCTTGATGAAGTTGGAAGAGGTCCTTTAGCAGGGCCAGTAGTAACAGCTGGGGTTATATTGCCTAAAGATTTTTCTATTCCTTATATAAATGATAGTAAAAAGCTTAGTGATAAAAAGAGAAAAGAATTATTCTATAAGATAAAGGAAAATGCCTTAGCTATTGCTATAAATATGGAAGATAACAATATTATAGATGATATAAATATTTTAGAAGCTACTAAACTATCTATGAAAAAAACTATAGAAAAACTTAGCATAAAGCCAGATTTTGTTATTATAGATGCTCTTGATTTAAAGCTTAATATACCATATTTATATATGAATAAGGCAGATGAGAATAGTATATCTGTTGCTAGTGCTAGTATAATAGCTAAAGTTACTAGAGATGAATATATGAAAGAAATGGCAAAGATATATCCAGAATATAAGTTTGAAGAAAATAAAGGATATGGCACAAAAGAGCATATAGAAGCTCTTAAAAAATATGGGGCTTGTGAGATACATAGAAATAGTTTTATTAAAAATTTTATTTAAGGACTGGTTTTTATGAAAGAAGAAAATCTTAAAAATAAAAAAGCTGTTGCTATAAAATATAATACATCTATGCACGCACCTAAGGTTGTGGCTAAAGGTAGCGGATATGTAGCAGAAAAAATAGTAGAAAATGCTAAAGAAAATAATGTTGTTGTATATGAGGATAAAGCACTTGTAGAAGAGCTTGAAAAAATAGATTTAGGACTTAACATTCCACCGCATTTGTATGAAGTTGTAGCACAGGTTTTAATATTTGTTAGTAATTTAGATAAAAAGAAAGAATTTTTTAATAATGGTAAATAATAGAAAAAAAGGAGCTTTAGGAGAAAAGGTAGCAATAGAGCATCTTATAAAAAATGGATATTTTATTTTAGAAACTAATTATCAAAAAAGATATGGTGAAATAGATATAATAGCTAAAAAAGGTACTTATATACATTTTATAGAAGTAAAATACAGAAAAAATATAGAAAAAGGTTATCCACGTGAAGCTGTAAGTATAAAAAAGCAAGACAAAATTAAAACTATGGCTCTTATTTATATAGAAGAAAATAACATTATAGACGGTGATTTTTGTTTTGATGTTGTGGAAATTATAGATGATGATATTATTTATTTAGAGAATGCTTTTTATTGAGGTGAAGGTATGAAACTTAAGCAAAATAAAAATTTAAAATATTATGTATTTGAAAATATAGATAATATGAGTTTTGTAAAACATTGCTTTTCTACTAAATTTGGGGGAGTATCTAGTGGGGCTTATGAAAGTATGAACCTTGCTTTTAGAGAAGATAAAAGAGAAAATGTAATAAAAAACTATGAGATAATTTGTAAAGAGCTTGGGCTTAATAGTCAAAATGTAGTTTTTTCTAATCAAACACACGAAGATAAAATATATAAGGTGGGTTTAGAAGATAGAGGTAAGGGACTTTATAGACAAAGTGATATAAAAGGATATGATGCTCTTATTACTAATGAAAAAGAAATAGTCCTTACTACTTTTTATGCAGATTGTGTACCTATATTTTTATTAGATATAAAAAATAAGGCTATAGGGCTTGCTCATAGTGGTTGGAAAGGTACAGTAAAAGAAATAGGTAAAAAAACTGTTCTTGCTATGGAAAAAGAATATGGTTCAAATCCAAAAGATATATTAGTTGGTATTGGTCCATCTATACATCAATGTTGCTTTGAAGTAGGGCAGGAAGTGGCCGAAATATTTTTAAAAGAGCTAGAATTTTCTAAACAATTTGTAAAAGAAAAAGAAGATAAATATATAATAGATTTACAAGGAATTATAAAATATAGTCTTTTAAGTGTAGGTATTTTAGAAGATAATATAGAGCTTAGCAATATATGTACTAAATGTAATAAAGATATGTTTTTTTCTCATAGAGCTATGGGCGATAATAGGGGGAGTATGGCAGGTATTATGGCATTAATATAAGGCGGTGAGGATATGAACGAAAGAATAGAGGGACAAAGGTGTTCCAAAAATGAAAATGTTATAATAAAAGTAGAAGAAGATAGCATAGCAGAAGAAATGGGAGTGGAAGTTGGAGATATTTTAGTTTCCATAAATGAAACAAATATAAAAGACGTACTAGATTATAGATATCTTATTCAAGATGAATATCTAGAAGTAGTTATAAGAAAGCCAGATGGTGAGGAATGGGAATTAGAAATAGAAAAAGATGAATTTGAAGACCTTGGGATAGTATTTGAAAGTGGACTTATGGATAAGGCTAAAAGTTGCTCTAATAAGTGTATATTTTGCTTTATAGACCAAAATCCTAAAGGTATGAGAAAGACTATCTATTTTAAAGATGATGATTCTAGACTTTCATTTTTGCAAGGAAATTATATAACACTTACTAATATGAAAGATGAAGATTTAGATAGAATTATATTTTATCATTTATCACCTATAAATATTTCTGTTCATTCTACAGATTTAGAAGTCAGAAAGTTTATGCTTAAAAATCCCAATTCTGTAAAAATATTAGAACAGATAGAAAAACTTGCTAGTGCAGGTATAAGAATGAATTTTCAAGTAGTGCTTTGTAAAGGTATAAATGATGGTAAAGTATTAGATAAAACTATAGAAGATTTAAGTAAGTATATAGACCTTGGGTGCAGTATGGCTATTGTTCCTCTAGGGGTTACAAAATATAGAGAAAATTTAACACAGATAGATACATTTAAAAAAGAGGATAGCCAAAAGGTAATAGAACAAGTTAATATATGGCAAGAAAAGCTATTAAAAGAATATGGGACAAAATTTGTATTTTTATCTGATGAGTTTTACTTAAATGCAAACTTAGATTTACCAAATCCAGATTATTATGAAGGATATCCACAACTTGAAAATGGAGTTGGTATGATAACTTTAATGGAAGATGAATTTTTTGAATATTTTAATAAGATAGAGGGGGATGACAAGCCTAGGCATTTTTCAGTTGCAACAGCTAAACTTGCTTATCCCCTTATAAGCAGATTATGTAATAAGATATGTGAAAAATTCAAAAATACTAAAATAAATGTATATGAAATAAAGAATAAATTTTTTGGAGAAACAATAACAGTATCTGGGTTATTAACAGGGCAAGATATAGTAGGACAATTAAAAGATAAAGAGCTAGGTGAAGTTTTATTCTTACCTGGAAACTGTGTTAGAACAGATGATACAGTATTGCTAGATGATTATGATATAACAGATATTGAAAGAGAATTAAATATAAAAGTTTGCCTATCTAAAGATAATGGGGCAGATTTTATAAGACAATTTATAGGAGGATAAAAAATGTCAAAACCAATAGTTGCAGTAGTAGGTAGACCAAATGTAGGAAAATCTACTTTATTTAATAGAATAGCAGAAGAGAGAATATCTATAGTAGAAGATACACCTGGAGTTACAAGGGACAGGATATATGCCGAGGCAGAATGGCTAAATCATAAGTTTACTTTAATAGATACAGGAGGACTAGAGCCAGAAAGTGAAGATATAATATTAAAGCAAATGTATACACAAGCACAAATAGCTATTGAAACAGCAGATGTAATACTTTTTGTTGTAGATGTTAAGACTGGTGTTACTGATGCAGATATGCAAGTTGCTAATATACTTAGAAAAGCTAACAAACCAGTTGTTTTAGCAGTTAATAAGATGGATGACCTTAGAAAATATGGTATGGATATATATGAATTTTATCAGCTAGGTATGGGAGAGCCTTTTGGTGTATCGGCAGGACAAGCTATAGGGCTTGGAGATTTACTTGATGAGATAGTAAAAAATTTCCCAGAAGATAAAGACACGGAAGAAGAAGATGACACTATAAAAGTAGCTATAATAGGTAAGCCAAATGTAGGAAAATCTTCTTTAGTTAATAAAATTCTTGGAGAAGAAAGAGTTATAGTAAGTGATATAGCAGGTACTACAAGAGATGCTATAGATACCCCTTATGAAAAAGATGGACAAAAATATATATTTATAGATACTGCCGGAATGAGAAAGAAAAGTAAGATAAAAGAAAGCATAGAAAAATATAGCATAATAAGAGCAGTTGCAGCAGTAGAAAGAGCAGATGTATGTGTACTTATGATAAATGCTACAGAGGGTATAACAGAGCAGGACACTAAAATAGCAGGTATAGCTCACGAGGCAGGAAAACCAACAATAATAGTTGTTAATAAATGGGACCTAATAGAAAAAGATAACAAGACTATGAATAATTTTATAAAAGAAATAGATAAAGAATTTAAGTATATGTCTTATGCTCCTAAAATGTTTATATCTGCTCTTACAGGACAACGTGTTCATAAACTTTTTGAAACAATAAATTATTGTAGCCAAAATAGTACAAGACGTATATCAACAGGTATGTTAAATGATGTTCTTATAGAGGCTATGGCTCTTAATCAGCCACCAGCAGAAAAAGGACGTCCGCTTAAAATATATTATATCACTCAAGTATCAGTAAAACCTCCTACATTTATACTTTTTGTAAATGATACAGAGCTTTTACATTTTTCTTATAAAAGATATATAGAAAATCAGATAAGAGAAGCGTTTGGATTTAGTGGTACACCTATTCATTTTATAGCAAGAAATAAATCTGAAAGGGACTAAAAATATGGATAGGATATTAAGTTTTTTTGTTGGGTATCTTATAGGTTGTGTTCAGTTTGCCTATATAATAGGGAAGATGGTAGGAAATATAGATATAAGAGAGCACGGAAGCGGAAATGCTGGTATGACAAATGTAACTAGAGTACTTGGGGCTAAGGCTGGTATCCTTGTTTTTATTTTTGATATATTAAAAGGGGTTATAGCATTTAATCTTTGTAATCTTATTTTTGGTGGAAATGATTTATCTATATTATATGGTGTATATGGCGGATTTGGTGCTATAATAGGACACGACTTCCCTTTTTATCTAAAATTTAAAGGAGGGAAAGGTGTTGCTACTACTCTTGGGTTTTTATTGTTTGTAAATCCTATATTAGCTATAATTACTTATTTAGTAGGTTTTATAGTAGCTTATATTAGTAAATACATATCTTTGGCATCTTTAGTTATGACTTTGTTATTTGTAATTTTAATGTTTATTACAAAAATGCCTTTAGAAGAAACATTTGTTATGGCTTTAGTAACTATTTTGTGTTATTATCAACATAGAGAAAATATAAAAAGACTTATAAAAGGAGAAGAAAGAAAGTTTTCTTTTAAAAAATCAAGCTAGAATAAAACCATTCGTTTTGAAGGGAGTAATTTTATGAAAATAGGTGTTGTTGGTTGTGGTAGTTGGGGCTGTGCTCTTGCACAAGTACTTGCAAAAAATAATCAAGATGTTATAGTTTGGGGACATAATAAAGAGCAAATAGAAGAGATTAACAAAACAGGCAAAAATGAAAATTATTTAAAAGACATAGAGCTTAATAAAGCTATAGAATTTACTTATGATAAAAATAGTCTACAAGATAGAGAAATTATAGTATTAGCCGTACCATCTAGTGTTGTAAGACAAGTTTGTAAAGAGTTTAAAACTATGTTTAATGATGGCAGAATTATTGTCAATGTAGCTAAAGGCATAGAAGACAAAACCTTACTAAGATTATCAGAAGTAATAGCTCAAGAACTAGATAAGGCTAGAGTAGCTATTTTATCAGGGCCAAGCCACGCAGAAGAAGTAGCTAAAGATATGGCTACTGCTTGTGTTGTTTCTGCTTATGATAAGAAGGTAGCACAAATTGTACAAGATATTTTTATGAATATAACGTTTAGAGTATATATAAATATGGATATAATAGGAGTAGAGCTTGGAGGAGCACTTAAAAATCTTATTGCTCTTGCTTCTGGTGCTTCTGATGGACTTGGCTTTGGGGATAATGCTAGAGCCGGGCTTATGACAAGAGGAATGACAGAAATAGCAAGGCTTGGTGTAGCTATGGGTGCTAAAAGAGAAACTTTTTCTGGACTTACTGGTATAGGTGATCTTATAGTAACTTGTACAAGTATGCATAGTAGAAATAGAAAAGCTGGTATGTTGCTTGCTAGCGGTAAAAGTTTAGAACAAACTTTAAAAGAAGTACAAATGGTTGTAGAAGGAGTAAATACAGCAAAGGCAGCTTATGAACTTTCTTTAAAATATAATGTGGATATGCCTATAACTAGGGAGATAAATGAAGTTTTATATAATGGTAAAAATCCAAAAGATGCTCTTATTACTCTTATGACAAGAGATAAAACAGAAGAACAAGAGGAAAAATCTTTATTATAAGGTGAAAATATGATATTAAAATTTTATGATAAGCTTTATATAAGTGATAAGATAGAAGATAAAAAAAACATAATAGATAATATAGAAAAAGGCGAAGTTTTAGGGATATATCTTATATGTATATCTAAAAATATAAATCATATTTTTGATGTATTTGCTTATAGTGAATTATATAGCAGTATATATAAAGATAAAACTTATATGGTAGTAGGTATTGCTAAAGGAAAAAAAGATGCATTTTTGCTTGTGAAAAAGATATTTGAAGATTATATATCAAAAGGAAAAGATATAAAAAAGATAAAACAAAGCTTTAGACGATAATTTATAAGTAAAAAAATATAAGGCTTAATAAAATGAATTTGTTTTTGGTGATTATATGAAAATTTTAACAATTTTTTTGAGTTTAGCTAAGATATTGGGAATAATCCTTCTTGTAGTTTTAACTATATTTTTACTTATATTAGCACTTATTTTATTTTGTAACATAAAATTTAGCCTTATTTCAAATAATAGAGATAATACTTATTATAAAATAAAAATAAGTTATTTATTTGGGATAGTTAATTATACATTAGATAGTGAACATAATAAAAATATCCTAAAAATATTTGGTTTTAATATAAACAAAGAAAAAAAATCTTCTAGTAATAAAAAGTTAAACAAAGATAAAACAGAAAAAAATATTAGTTATATTGATAGTGAGCAAGATGGCTTAGAAAAAACCTATAATATTGAAGATGAAGACACACAAGATTTAGGAAAAGACTTAAAAACAGAAATAGAAAAAGATGAAAAAAATATAAATAAAAAAGCTAAAAAAGAGAAAACTAATAAAAAGAAAAAGTCAGAAAATACTAAACAAAATAAAAAGCAAAAATGGATAGATATAAAAAATAAGATTAAATGTTTTATAGAATATAAAGATAAGAAATATGTTTTTGATAGTTTTTTAGAATTAATTAAAAGGCTTATTAAATCTATAAAATTTAAAAAAATTTTTATTAATATAGAATATGGCTTAGAAGACCCCTTTAAAACCGGAAATATTTGTGCTATAATAAGTCTTATAATGCCTCTTATTGCAAAAAAGGATATAAAAATAGTACCTAATTTTGAAGAAAGTATGTTTTTAGCTGACTTAAATTTAAAATTTAGAGTTACAATTTTTAGAATATTATGGCCTATATTAATATTTATATCAAAAAAAACTATTAGAAAAATTATATTTAGAAAAGGAGAATAGTTATGTCTAGCTTAAATAGTAGTCTTGAAGTATTATTTAGTAAAATGGAAGGATTTATTTCTTCTAAAACAGTTGTTGGAGAACCTATAAATATAGGAGATGTTATAATAGTTCCTCTTGTAGATATATCTGTAGGGGTGGCTGCTGGTTCTTATGAAAAAAAAGAAGTAAACAACGAAAACGGCGGTGGTGGACTTGGTGCTAAGCTCACACCTTCTGCTATGCTTGTTGTACAAAATGGTTCTGTTCAGCTTGTAGATGTAAAAAATCAAAATAGCGTAAATAAAATTATAGATATGGTTCCAGGACTTATGTCTAAACTTAATTTAAGTGCGTTTGTTAAAAAAGATGGACAAGAATATGTAGAACAAGAAACTAAAGAAGAAAATCAATAAAAAATTTTGTGGAGGTAATTTATGAAGCACGAACTAATTATAGTTTTAGATTTTGGTGGGCAGTATAACCAGCTCATAGCAAGAAGAGTAAGAGATTTAAATGTGTATTGTGAGGTTTTACCTTATGATACACCACTTGACAAGATAAAAGAAAAAAATCCTAAAGGTATCATATTTACTGGAGGACCTAGCGTTGTTACAGAGGAAGATGCTCCTATAGTAGATAAAGCTATATTTGATATGGGTATACCAGTTCTTGGTATATGCTATGGTTGTCAGCTTATGGGATATCTTACAGGTGGAGAAGTTGGAAAAGCAGATAAAAAAGAATATGGAAAAGCAGAGCTTAAAGCAAATACAAGCAATCTTTTATTTGATGAGATAAAAGAAGAAAGCATCTGTTGGATGAGTCATACTTATTATATAACTAAGCTTGGAGAAGGCTTTGAAGCTATAGCTACAACAGATACTTGTAAAACAGCTAGTATCTATAATAAAGAGAAAAATCTTTACGGAGTACAATTCCATCCGGAAGTTGTTCATACAGAATATGGGAATAAGCTTATAGAAAATTTCTTATATAAAATATGTAAATGTAGTGGCGACTGGGTTATGACAGATATAGCAAATGAAATGGTACAAAGCCTTAGAGAAAAAATAGGCGATAAAAAAGTGCTTTGTGCTTTATCTGGTGGAGTAGATTCTTCTGTTGCTGCCGTACTTGTACATAAAGCTATAGGTAAAAATTTAACTTGTGTGTTTGTAGACCACGGACTTATGCGTCTTAATGAGGGCGATGAGGTTATGTCTGTTTTTAAAGAGCAGTTTGACATGAACCTTGTTAGAGTTGATGCAGAAGATAGATTTTTATCTAAACTTGAAGGTATATCTGACCCAGAAACAAAAAGAAAAATAATAGGTGAAGAATTTATAAGAGTTTTTGAAGAAGAAGCTAAGAAAATAGGTTCTGTAGACTTTTTAGTGCAAGGAACTATTTATCCAGATGTTATAGAAAGTGGAACTAAAACTTCAGCTGTTATAAAAAGTCATCATAATGTTGGAGGACTTCCTGATGTTGTAGATTTTAAAGAGATAATAGAACCTCTTAGAGATTTATTTAAAGATGAGGTTAGAGCAGTAGGTACGGCTCTTGGCATACCAGATTTTCTTGTATATAGACAACCATTTCCAGGTCCTGGACTTGCTATAAGAATAATAGGTGATATAACTAAAGAAAAACTTGATATATTAAGAGAAACAGACTTTATTTTTAGAGATGAAATAGCAAAAGCTGGACTTGACAGAGAAATATGGCAATATTTTACAGTATTAACTGGTATTAAAAGTGTTGGTGTTATGGGAGATGAAAGAACTTATAGCTATACAGTAGCTCTTAGAGGTGTAACTAGTGTTGATGCTATGAGTGCAGATTGGGCTAGAATACCATATGATGTATTAGAAAAAATAAGTGTTAGAATAGTAAATGAAGTATCTAATGTAAATAGAATAGTCTATGATATAACTAGTAAACCACCTGCAACTATAGAGTGGGAATAGAATATTTAGGGTGTAGATTTTATCTACACCTTTTAAAATAATAAATATATATGAGGTGATAATATGAAAAATTTAAGTTTTAAGATAGGTAATGTAGAATTTAAAAATCCAGTTATGACAGCATCTGGGACTTTTGGAAGCGGAAAAGAATATTCTGATTTTGTAGACCTTAATAAGCTAGGAGCAGTTGTAGTAAAAGGGGTATCTGATGTAGCTTGGGAGGGTAATGATACACCACGTGTGGCAGAAGTTTATGGCGGTATGTTAAATAGTGTAGGATTACAAAACCCTGGTGTAGATGAGTTTATAAAAACTGATATACCATTTCTTAGACAGTTTGATACAAAAATTATTGTAAACGTATGTGGACATTCTTTAGAAGAATATATAAGAGCTACAGAAAAACTTGCTGATGCAGATGTAGATGTATTAGAACTTAATATATCTTGTCCAAATGTAGAAGCTGGCTGTCTTAGTTTTGGTACAGATGCTAAGATGGTAGAAAAAGTAGTATCTGAAGTTAAAAAGGTAGCAAAACAACCACTCATAGTAAAGCTTACTCCAAATGTTACAGATATAACAGAAATAGCAAGAGCTAGTGAAAGTGCCGGAGCAGATGCACTTTCTCTTATAAATACTATAACAGGTATGAAGATAGATATACATAGACAAAAGCCAGTTTTAGCAAGAAAAATAGGTGGTATGAGTGGACCAGCTATTAAGCCTATAGCTGTTAGAATGGTTTATCAAGTAGCAAATACTGTTAAGATACCTATAATAGGTATGGGTGGTATATTAAATGGAGATGATGCTATAGAATTTATTTTAGCAGGCGCTAGCGGTGTAGCTGTAGGAACGGCTAATTTTATAAATCCTTTTGCAACTATGGAAGTATTAAAAGGTATAGAAGAGTATATGAATAAATATAACATAAATGATTTAAAAGAAATAAGAGGTATAGTGAAATAATAAGTATATAAAAATTTTTTATTGAAAAAAAATACATATTTTTAGAAAAAATATTGACAAAATGAAAATAATATATTATACTTACTACAAGTTTGTATAAAATTTTCAAGTGGGGTTTTATATTTTTATACAAACAATGTTTTATTTATAAACTCAAATTGTGGGGTTTTGATTTTATAAATAAAGCTAAAATATTTTAAGGGATTATGTTCGGAGAAGATTTTTTAGCAAAAAAGATTATAGATATTTCTATAATCTTTTTTATCTAATACAATTAAAATATGATTTAAATTTTTCAAGTTTTAAATTTTAATAAATAAAAATTTTAGTAATATTTGTTTTTAAATACAAAATGTTAAAAAATTCATTATATATAAATATAGGGTAGGAAATTCCTACCCTTTTAATATTTAGAAATTTTTATCATTATTTAGGATAAAAGCTAGCTTTACACATTCTATACCTATAACCATAGTATATCCTTGTTTTTTATATATCATAGGTTTATTATTTTTCTTTACTATCACACAATCTTTTACATTTTCGTTTTCATCTAAATAAGTTAGAAAAAATACTCCATTATTATCTTTTATAGTCCATTTTTGATTTATAAGAGGTTTTATAAAATAATCTTCATCACAATTAAAACTATTATTTAATATATTTTTAGCGTTTATAAAATTTTCTACTATACTTTGCATAAATATCTCCTAAATCTCTAACATTTTCTTTAAATATTTTCCAGTGTATGAATTTTCACAACTAGCTACTTTTTCTGGAGTTCCTTTTGCTACTACTTTTCCACCCATATCGCCACCTTCTGGTCCCATATCTATTATATAATCGGCGCATTTTATTACATCTAAGTTATGTTCTATTACTATAACAGAGCTACCATTTTCTACTAATCTTTGTATTATATTTATAAGTCTGTGTACATCATAAGTATGAAGTCCTGTTGTAGGTTCATCTAATATATATATTGTTTTATCTGTTGAATTTTTGCTAAGTTCTGTAGCAAGACGTACCCTTTGAGCTTCTCCACCAGATAGAGTAGTCGATGATTGTCCAAGTTTTATATAAGAAAGTCCAACATCATAAAGAGTTTGAAGTTTTTCTCTTATTTTGGGTATATTTTCAAAAAACACAAGTGCCTCTTCTACTGTCATATCTAAAACATCATATATATTTTTTCCCTTATAAGTAATATTTAATGTTTCATTATTATATCTTTTACCTTTACAAACCTCACAAGGTACATATATATCTGGGAGAAAATGCATCTCTATTTTTATTATTCCATCTCCAGAACAAGCATCACAACGTCCACCGTTTACATTAAAGCTAAAGCGTCCTTTTTGATATCCTTTTGCTTTTGCCTCATTAGTACTTGCAAATAAATCTCTTATAAGGTCGAAAACTCCGGTGTAAGTAGCTGGATTAGAACGAGGGGTTCTTCCAATAGGGGCTTGGCTTATATCAATTACTTTATCTAGATTTTCATATCCAGATATAGATTTAGCATTTCCAAGACCACATTTAGCTTTATTTAGTTCTTTAGCTAATGTTTTATATAGGACGCTATTTATAAGAGAGCTTTTGCCAGAACCTGAAACACCAGTTATACATACGAACATATTAAGCGGTATATCTATATTTATATTTTTTAAGTTGTTTTCAAAAGCACCTTTTATAGATATTTTATTTTGATTAGGTTTTCTTCTAGTTTTAGGAACAGTTATTTCTAGGCGTTTGCTAAGATAAGCACCGGTTATAGAGTTTTCACAATTTAGGATATCTTCATATATACCACTAAATACAACTTCTCCTCCATAAGCTCCGGCCTTTGGTCCTATATCTACTATATAATCGGCTTCTTTAATAGTATCTTCATCATGTTCTACTACTATTAGAGTGTTGCCAAGGTTTGTAAGGTTTCTAAGAGTTTTTAATAGCTTGTCATTATCTCTTTGGTGAAGTCCTATACTAGGTTCATCTAGAATATAAAGACATCCCATAAGTCCAGAACCTATTTGGGTAGCAAGGCGTATCCTTTGAGCTTCTCCACCAGATAGAGTTTTTGCACTTCTAGAAAGGGATAGATAGTCAAGTCCTACATCTATAAGAAAGCCAAGTCTTGCGTTTATTTCTTTTAAAATTTGTTCTGCTATAAAAGTTTCCTTTTCATTAAGATTTAAGTTTTCAAAAAAAGTTTTCAAATTTCTTATAGAAAGATTACAAAGACTAGCTATATTTTTGTCACCTACAGTAACAGATAGGCTTTCTTGATTTAGCCTAGCACCCTTACATAATGTACAAGGTACTTTATCCATGTATTCTTCTAGTTTTTGTCTTGCTTCTAGTGAAGTTGCTTCTTTATATCTTCTTTCTAAGTTTGTTATTATTCCTTCAAAGTCATAGGTGTAGCTCTTATAATTTCCTACTTCTTCTAAATTTATAGATATTTTATCTTTATTTCCGTATAATATAAGCTCTTTTATATCTTCACTAAGTTCTTTAAAAGGAGTTTCTAAAGAAAAATTATATTTTTTAGATAAACTCTGAAAAATTTGATAAGACATAGAACCATTAATATTTATAGAATTCCAACCTGGAGCATTTATACAACCTTGTAATATAGATAAGTTTTCATTTGGAATTATAAGTTCTTCAGTAAATATATAGTCTATACCTAGTCCAAGACATTTAGGGCAAGCTCCTTTAGGAGAATTAAAAGAAAAAGAAGCCGGTTCTAGTTCCTCAAAACTTATATTACAATCTTCACAAGCAAAATTTTGACTAAAGAGTATATTTTCACTTTCATTATTTATTATAACAAGTCCTTCGGCAAGTTTAAGGGCAAGTTCTAAAGAATCTGTAAGACGTGATTTTATATCTTTTTTTATTATAAGTCTATCTACAACTATATCTATATTATGTTTTTGGTTTTTATTTAGCTTTATTTCATCATTTATATCGTATATATATCCATCTATTCTAATACGAACAAAACCTTGCTTTTTTATACTCTCTAATAGTTTTATATGTTCTCCTTTTTTAAGACGTACAACAGGGGCTAATATTTGTATTTTAGAATTTTCTTCAAAATTTAAGATTTGTTCTACTATTTGGTCTATTGTTTGTTTTTTTATAGGTTTTTTACATTTAGGGCAATGGACTATACCAATACGAGCAAAAAGTAATCTAAGATAGTCGTATATTTCTGTTACAGTACCTACTGTAGAGCGTGGATTAGAATTTGTTGTCTTTTGGTCTATACATATTGCCGGCGATAGTCCTTCTATATAATCTACATTTGGCTTTTCCATCTGCCCTAAAAATTGTCTAGCATATGATGATAGACTTTCTACATATCTTCTTTGTCCTTCTGCATATATAGTATCAAAAGCTAGACTAGATTTTCCAGAGCCGCTAAGACCAGTAAATACAACTAGCTTATCTCTAGGAATTGTAAGATTTATATTTTTTAAGTTATTTTCTCTAGCGCCTTTTATAACTATATTATTTTTTTCCATAAAATTCTCCTTTCTATTATTGTAAGCTTAGCTTTTTTAAAACTTGTATTTCGTCTCTTAAAATAAGAGCTTCTTCAAATTTTAATTCTAAGGCAAGGTTTTTCATTTCTTTTTCTTTTTTGTCTATAAGATTTAATATTTGTTTTGTACTTAAAGATTCATATGACTTATCTAGAATATTTTTCTGTTCTTTTTCTACAGATTTAGTTGCTCTTATTATTTCATGTACTTTTTTAATAATTGTTTTTGGAGTTATATTATGGATTTGATTATATTCTTTTTGTATTTTTCTTCTTCTTTTAGTTTCATTTATAGCATTTTGCATAGAATGTGTGATATTATCGGCATACATTATTACTTTACCGTTTGAATTTCTAGCAGAGCGTCCTATAGTTTGGATAAGAGAAGTTTCAGAACGCAAGAAACCTTCTTTATCGGCATCTAAAATAAGCACTAAGGATACTTCTGGAATATCCAAGCCTTCTCTTAGAAGATTTATTCCTACTAAAACATCAAATTTATCTAATCTAAGCTCTCTTATTATCTCAAGGCGTTTTAAAGTGTCTATATCAGAATGTAAATATCTAACTTTTATATCTATATTTTTTAGATATGTTGTTAAATCTTCTGCCATTTTTTTAGTAAGAGTGGTAATGAGAACTTTTTCTCCTTTACTTACTACATTGTTTATTTGTAAAACTATATCATCTATTTGATTTTTTATAGGTTTTATTTCTATTATAGGGTCTAGTAGTCCAGTAGGACGTATAAGTTGTTCTACTATGGCCTTGCTATGTTCTTTTTCATAATTTGAAGGGGTAGCAGATACAAAAAGCATTTTATCTATTTTTCCTTCAAATTCTTCAAATTTCAATGGGCGGTTATCAAGAGCAGAAGGAAGCCTAAAACCATATTCTATAAGAGTTGTTTTTCTTGCTTTATCTCCATTATACATAGCTCTTACTTGAGGTAATGTTACGTGTGATTCATCTATTATCATAAGAAAATCATCCGGAAAATAATCTATAAGAGTGTGTGGGGTAGAACCTTCTTCTCTTCCAGATAGATGCCTAGAATAGTTTTCTATACCAGAGCAAAAGCCCATCTCAAGAAGCATTTCTATATCATAGTTTGTTCTTTGAGCTATTCTCTGTGCTTCTAGATATTTTTCTTCACAGTTAAATTTATTAACCTGCATATCTAATTCTTCTTTTATACGTTCTACTGCAAGGAGCATTTTTTCTTTGCTTATAACATAGTGTGAAGTTGGGAATATAGTTATATGGTTTCTAATGCCTAAAACCTCACCAGTTAAAGAGTCTATCTCTGATATTTTCTCTATTTCATCGCCCCAAAATTCTATACGATAGGCAAAGCTACTAGAGCCGGCAGGAAAAACTTCTAATACATCTCCTCTTACTCTAAAAGTACATCTTGTAAAGCTTATATCATTTCTTGTATATTGCATTTCTATAAGTTTTTTTATTATACTATCTCTATCTCTTATCATAGTTGGTCTTAAAGATATTACCATCTCGTTATAGTCTATAGGGTCTCCAAGTCCATATATACAAGATACACTAGCTACTACTATTACATCTTTTCTTTCAAAAAGCGCAGAAGTAGCAGAGTGTCTTAGCTTGTCTATTTCTTCATTTATAGATGAATCTTTTTCTATATAGGTATCTGAAGATGGAACATAGGCTTCTGGTTGATAATAGTCGTAGTAGCTTACAAAATATTCAATGGCATTTTCTGGGAAAAATTCTTTAAATTCGTTATAAAGCTGTGCAGCTAGTGTTTTATTATGAGCTAGGACTAAAGTTGGTCTATTTAAATTTTTTATGACATTTGCCATAGTAAAAGTTTTACCAGAACCAGTAACACCAAGCAATGTTTGAATAGATTTACCGTTTATAAAATTTTGAGTAAGACTTTCTATTGCTTGGGGTTGGTCGCCAGTTGGTTTAAAATTTGAATGTAATTTAAAAATATTTTCTTTTGGCATATATCCTCCTTATTATTTTTTAGGAACATTATTAGAATTAAAAACTTTAAGAGGTAATTTTTCTGTATAAACTTTTTTAAATATTTCAGCAGTATATATAGAATCATTTAGGGCATCGTGGAAGTTATTTTCTATGGGTATTTCTAAAATTTCTATAGCTTTTTTTAATCCTATACATTTACCTTTTGTGTAGTTTAAAAATTTAGCAGTCATATTTTGTATATCTATATATTTTAATATTAAAGGCTTATCTATTATATTGTAGTATGAAAGGTTTCTATAAAGTGCTCTTAAATCTCCATTTCCCCATATACAAAAAATATGTTCTTCATCACCTAAAAATTGTGTAAACGTTTCATAAGCGATTTTAAAATCTTGTTTATTGCTTAAAAACTCTTTTGTAAGTCCTGTTATTTTTTCTACATAAGGATGCATATTTTTATAAAGATTTGGTTTTATATATAAGTTTATTTTATCTGTTATATTTAGGTTTTCATCTAATTTTACAGCACCAATTTGTATAATTTCAAATCGACAAGAAGGAATTAATAAGACAGTTTTATTTTTTTCAAAATCATAGCCTTGATTAAATTCTAAGTCTAAAACTATATAAGACATAATAACCTCCTATTTAAAAACATTCTTATAGATATAGTACAATAAAATTTTAATAAATACAATCATTTATAAAAATTATTTTTATCTTTAAATATTGATTTTTTTTTACATAGTGCTTATAATATAGAATAACACGAAATTTAAAATATAAACAGAGAATATTTTTAAAGGAGAAGAAAATGGGAACAAATGATAACGATTTAGCCGAAAGTTTATACGATAAGACATATACTTGTCCTTTTTGTAAATCAAAAATTAAATCTAAGGAAATTAGAAAAGGAAAAACTGTTTTTGTTGAACTTGACCTTGGGCTTAGAGGAAAATATGAGCCTATTATGCCAGATTATTATTTTGCAATAGTTTGTAGCGAGTGTGGTTATGCAGGAGTTGCTAAAAATTTTGAAAAACTATCTGCTATACAAATAAAAAATATAAAAGAAAAAATTCATCCAAACTATAAACCTAAAGTTTTTCCACCAGTATATGATGCTAATGTAGCTATAGAAAGATATAAATTAGCACTATATTTTGCAGAAATAAAAAGTGCTGATTTTTCAGAAAAAGCTTATATAGCACAAAAAATAGGTCTTATATATGGTGATATAGGCAACATTGAAGAAGAACAAAAATTCTTAAAATATGCTTATAGTTGGGATAGTGATGCTTACATAGAGGAAGATTTTCCGATATTTGGTATAGAAGAACCCCAATTTTTATATAATCTTGCTTACCTTGCTTATAGAATAGATAAAAAAGACGAAGCTAAAAGACATATTAGCAAGGTTATGACAAATAGGGATATATCGGCAACTTTAAAAGAGAAAGTTGAAGATTTTATGGAAATATTAAAAGAATAACTAGGAAGTGTAGAAATGTTTTTAAAGAGGCTTGAAATTCAAGGGTTTAAATCTTTTCCAGAAAAAATTCGGTTAGAATTTAAAAAGGGGATAACTGCTATAGTTGGTCCAAATGGTAGTGGAAAAAGTAATATATCTGATGCTATAAGATGGGTTTTGGGAGAGCAAAGTGTTAAAAATCTAAGAGGCGAAAAGATGGAAGATGTTATTTTTGTAGGGACTAAAAATAGAAAACCCTTAGGTTTTGCAGAAGTTAGCATACATATTGATAATAGCGATAAAAAGTTAGATATAGAATATAGTGAAGTGGTTATAACTAGAAAAGTATATCGTTCTGGTGAAAGTGGATATTTTATAAATGGTACAAGTTGTAGACTAAAAGATATATATGAGCTTTTTATGGATACGGGGATAGGCAAAGAGGGATATTCTATAATAGGACAAGCTAAGATAGATGCTATACTTAGTAATAAATCTGAAGATAGAAGAGCCTTATTTGAAGAAGCTGTTGGAATTATAAAGTTTAAAAATAGGAAAGCAAAATCTGAGCAAAAGCTAGATGAAGTTAGAAAAAATCTTTTAAGAACGGATGATATAATAGCAGAAATAGAAAAACAACTAAAGCCTCTTTTTAGCCAAAAAGAAAAAGCAAAAGAATTTATAGAAATAAGCGAATATCTAAAACTTGTTAAGGTTAATATATTTAAAAAAGAGTATAGCTTTAGCGAGAAAGAAATAGAAGAAATAGAAAATAATATAAAACAGATTATAGGGAAGGCTTATAAATTAGAAGATAAAAGAGAATTATTAGAGCAAAGAAAGATAGAGCTTAAAACAACTTTAGAAGAAAAAGATTTAGAAATTGAAAATATTAATAATTTAATTTTTGAAAATAATTCAAAACTAAATGAAAAAGAAAATGAAATAAGGCTTAATACTCAAAATATAGATTTTATAGAAAAGGAGATAGAAAAGGCTAAATTAGAAAAGCAAAAAAATGAAGAAAATATTAGAAAGAAAAATGAAGAAATAAAGCTTATAAATGTTTCCTTAGAAGCTAAAAATCTTGAATATAGTTTAAAAATTCAAGAAGCTATAGCTAAAAATAAAATATTAGAGCAAAGTCTTAAAAGTATAAATGAGAACGAACAATATTTTAAAAATATAAATACAGATATAGTAGAAAAGCTTAAGTTAAATACAGATTTATCTAACAAATTAATAGCATATGAAGGTTTAAAAAACAAGCTAGAAGAACAAAAACAAAATCTTTTAGAGGAAAAGGCTATCTATAAAAGCAAGTTAAAAGAAAAGATGGTTCGTAAGATGGTTGTTGATAAAGAATTACTGCAAATTATAGAAAATCAAAAACATTTAGAGCAACAAAATGAAATTATATCAAATAGGTTGAAAAAAAGTAATGAAAAGTTATCTAAACTTGAAGAAAAAATTTTACAAAAAGAAAAATATCATATAGAAATAAAAAATAAACATAAACTTCTTAGTGAACTTGAGAAAGATTATGAAGGATATAATTATTCCGTAAAATATCTTTTAAAGGAAAAAGAAAAAAATAAGGATTTAAAAGGGCTTTGTGGTGCAGTAGGAGAGCTTATAGAAGTTGATAAAAAATATGAAACTGCTATTGAAGTTGCTTTAGGTGGAAGCATTCAAAATCTTATAACAAAAACTGAAAATGATGCAAAAGTTTGTATAAATATATTAAAACAAAATAATAAAGGAAGAGCAACATTTTTACCGATATCTATAATTAAAGCTAGAGGTTTTATAAAGGATAAAGAAGATATTTTGAAAAAACAAGGTGTTTTAGGTATTGCTAGTGATATAGTACGGTGTGATAATTTATATAAAGAGATAATAGATAGTATTCTTGGAAGGACTATAGTTATAGATAATATAGAAAATGCTTTATCATTTGCTAGAGCTTATGATTATGCGTATAAAATAGTAACAATAGATGGAAATATAATAAATATAGGCGGAGCATTAACTGGTGGTAGCATATCTAAAAAGAATAGTTTAATTTTTTCAAGAGCTAGAGAGATAAAAGAGCTTTTAGAAGAAATAGAAAATATTAGTTTAGAAATAGATAAGCTTAAACTGGATAAAAATCAAAAGCTAAAATATAATCTTGAACTTGAAAAGAATATAGAAAAAATAAAACAAGACTTAAATTTTGTTCTTATAGATAAAGCTAAACTTGAGACGGACTTAAACCAAGCTAAAGAATATGTAATAGATTTAGAAAAATCAGTTAAGGCTATATATCAACGATTAGAAGATATAGAAAAAGAGTTTCTTGATAGTTTTCTTGATGAGGATAAGTTAAGAGAAGAGCTAAAACAACTTAATAAAGAAATAGAAAATTTAAGAGAAGAAACTAAGGTTTTTGAAGAAAAAATAAATCAAGATAAAATATATAAAGAAAATATGTTAAAAGAGTTAAATGAATTAAATCTTCAAATAAAGGATTTAGAATTTTCTATACAAAATTCTAAAAAAGATATATCTAGGATTGAAAATGAAATAGAAAATATAAAATCTATAAATATTGATATTGGGCAGAAAGCTAAAATTAGCCAACAAAAGCAAATTTTAGCAACTGAAACAATAGAAGAAATAAAACAAACTATAGAAAATCTAAATAAAAATCATATTTCTTTAAATGAAAAAATAAAAATTGTAAAAAAAGAAAAGGGAACACTTTCTTTAGATGAACAAGAGTTAGAGCTTGATATAGAACAACTAAGAAATGATATGACAGAGATTGAAACAGAGGCTATAAGAATAAAAGCAAAAAAAGAAAATATAGAAAATAAGATAAATATTATTTGTGAGAATATGTGGAAAGATTATGAAATTACTTACGCTCTTGCTTGTAATGAATATAAAGATATTGATAAAAATATAGAAGAACTTAAGAAAGAAGAAAGCTTACTAAAACAAAAAATTTCTAAACTAGGTAATGTAAATCTTTCTGCTATAGAAGAATATGAAATTTTAGAACAAAGATATAAGCTTAATATAAAACAAAGAGAAGATATAGTAAAAGCTGATGAAGATTTAAAGTATATAATAAAAACGCTTACTTTAGAGATGGAAGAACAATTTAAAGAGCAATTTTCTGTTATAAACCAAAATTTTGGAAGGATTTTTTCTGATATATTTGGAGGAGGAAATGCGGAACTTGTATTATCTGATAAAGAAAATATACTAACATCTGGTATAGAAATTGTAGCTAGTCCTCCTGGTAAAAATCTTCAAAGCCTTAGTCTTTTATCTGGAGGGGAAAGAACTCTAACTGCTATGTGTTTATTATTTTCTATACTTATAATGAAACCTTCGCCATTTTGTATACTAGATGAAACAGAAGCTGCTTTAGATGATGCGAACGTTACCAGATATGCAAACTTTTTGAAAAAATGTGCAAATGATAATCAATTCATATTAATAACACATAAAACAGGAACTATGGAAATAGCCGATATTTTATATGGTGTAACTATGGAAGAACAAGGCGTATCCAAAGTTATATCTGTAGAGCTAAAAGATGCTAAAGAATATAATAAAATATAAGGAGAAGTGAAAATGGCCTTTTTTAATTGGTTTAAGAAGAATAAGAAAGAAGATATTAAAGAAGATATTAAAGAAGATGAAAAATTAGAACAAATAGATGAAATTTTAGAGGATATAGAAGAGGAATATAAAGAAGAAACAATCTTAGAAGAGATAGAGAAAAATATTGATGAGAATGAACTTAAAAAAATAGAAAAAGAAATAGAAGAAGAGCTTATACAAGAAGAGTTAGTATTTGATTTAGAAGAAAATTTGGAAAAGCTTGAAGAAGAGGTAGAAGTATTAAAAGATATATTAGAAGATAAGCTAATTGAAGTAGAACTTGAGGAAGAAAAGCAAGAAGAAAAAAATTTAGAAGAACTTGAGCAAGTATTAGAAGAGCTTGAGCAAGAAGAAAGCGAAGAGGCAATCTTAGAGAAGATAGAGAAGAATCTTGAAGAAGAAGAGATAAAAGAAATAGAGAATGAAATAGAGGAAGAAGTAGAAGAGAAAATAGAAGACAAGCCTAAAAAATCAACATTTTTTTCTAAGATAAAAGAAGGTTTGTCTAAGACAAGAAATAGTATTTTAAATGGTGTAGAGCAAGTATTAAGTAGTTTTACTAAAATAGATGAAGAACTATTTGAAGAATTAGAAGAAGCTCTTATTATGTCTGATATAGGGGTAGAAACTTCAACATATATAATAGATAAAGTAAAAGATATAGTAAAACAAGAAAGAATAAAAGATGTAGAAAAGGTAAAAGGAGTAATCATAAGAGTTATAACAGAGATATTAGAAGAAGAAACAGAAGAGTTTGAGCTAAAAAATCCAAGTGTTATCCTTGTTATAGGTGTTAATGGTGTAGGAAAAACTACTACTATAGGTAAGCTTGCTAATAACTATAAAAAAGAAGGTAGAAAAGTTATACTAGCAGCTGGTGATACATTTAGAGCAGCAGCTATAGACCAGCTACAAGTATGGGGAGAGAGAACAGGTATAGATGTAATAAGACATCAAGAAGGCTCTGATCCAGCGGCAGTAGTATTTGATGCTATAAAAGCAGGTAAGGCTAGAGGAGCAGATTTGCTTATTTGTGATACAGCAGGTAGACTTCATAATAAAAAGAACCTTATGGAAGAGCTTAAAAAGATAGCAAGAATAGTAAATAGAGAAAATCCAGATGCACAGGTAGAAACACTTCTTGTACTTGATGCTACAACAGGACAAAACGCTCTCCAACAAGCTAAGCTATTTAGTGAGGTTGCAGATATAACAGGAATAGTTCTTACTAAACTAGATGGTACGGCTAAAGGTGGAGTTGTTATAGCTATTAAAAATGAGATGAAAATACCAGTAAGATTTATAGGAGTTGGCGAAGGTATAGAAGATTTAAGGCCATTTGATGCAAAAGAATTTTCAAAAGCATTATTTGAATAACATTAAACCAAAATTTTAAGAGCGTATAAAAATATACGCTCTTATTTATATCTTGACAAAAAATTATATAATGATATAATACAAGGAATAAATTATTTAGAGGGGGGATTTATTTGGTTTTAATAGAAAATCTTATTAAGACTTATGGAGAAGGACAAAATAAGGTAGAGGCTTTAAAAGGAATAGACTTGCATATAGAAAAAGGCGAAATTTTTGGTATTATAGGACTTAGTGGAGCTGGTAAAAGTTCTCTTGTAAGGTGTATAAATCTACTTGAAAAGCCTACATCTGGAAGTATAAAAATAGACGGATTAGAAATTATGAATTTATCTAAAAAAGAGCTTAGGCAAGAGAGAAAGAAAATAGGAATGGTTTTTCAACATTTTAATTTGCTTATGAATTCTACTATATATGAGAATGTAGCATTTCCTATGAAAATAGATAAAAAGCCTAAAGAATATATAAAGAAGAGAGTAGAAGAGCTACTTGACCTTGTGGGATTACTTGATAAAAAAGATATGTATCCTTCTATGTTATCTGGAGGACAAAAACAACGTGTTGGTATAGCTAGAGCTATAGCAAATAGCCCAAGTATTATAGTATGTGATGAAGCTACTAGTGCTCTTGATCCAGAAACAACACAATCTATATTAAATCTTCTCAAAGATATAAATAAAAAATTGGGAATAACTATAATAATAATAACACACGAAATGGATGTTGTTAAGCAAATTTGCAATAAGGTAGCTATATTAGAAAAAGGGAAAATTGCAGAATATGGCCTTGTTAGTGATATATTTATAAATCCTAAGACAGATATAGCTAAGAGCTTTTTTGATTCTGTAGATGTTAAATTAGAAAATGATATATATCAAAAAGCTTTAGATGGTAAAGGTATTGTTATAAAAGCTATATTTATAGGCGAAAAGTCTACTGCTCCTTATATATCCAGAATGATATCTACTTATAATGTCGAAGTTTCTATATTACTTGGAAATATACAACATATGGACGATAATCTTGTGGGAACTCTTGTTATTAAAATTACGGGAGCAGATGAGGATATAAAAAAATCTATAGAATATCTAAAACAAAATGAGGTTATAGTAGAGGAGGTGTCTTATTAATGGACTATTTTTTAGAGATTAAAAAAATGATTTTACCAGCTTTTTTTGACACCTTATATATGGTTTTTTTCTCTAGTTTATTTGCTATATTAATAGGAGTAGCTATAGGGATAATTTTATATATAACAGATAAAGGAGCTATTTTAGAAAATATATTTATAAATAAGGTAATAGGTACTATAGTAAACATAGGTAGGAGTGTTCCTTTTGTTATACTTATGATAGCAGTTTTTCCGCTTTCTAAATTTATAGTAGGTACTTCTATAGGATCTAAGGCTACTTACTGTTGCTGCTATACCATTTGTAGCTAGGATGATAGAAACTTGTCTAAAAGAAATAGATAAGGGAGTAATAGAAGCGGCTATATCTATGGGAGCTAGTGAATGGGAAATTATTATTAAAGTTTTAATTCCAGAAAGTATATCATCTATAATAGCTACTATAACAACAACTATAATAAGTATTGTAGGATATTCTGCTATGGCAGGGACTATAGGTGGAGGTGGACTTGGTAGTATAGCCGTTACTTATGGATATCAACGTTATAGAACAGATATACTTATAATAAGTATTGTAATTATGGTTATACTTGTTCAAATAATACAAACTATAGGAAATATTTTAGCTAAAAAGCTAAATAAAAAATAAATAGAAAAGGGGTAATTTATATGAAAAAAAATGTTAAAAATTTCTATTATTGGAGCTATATTTTCTTTAGCTCTTGTAGGTTGTGGTTCTAGCAATAGTGCTAGTAAAGATGATGGAAAACTTATTGTAGGTGCTACTAGCGTACCTCATGCAGAAATATTAAATGAAGTGGTAGATGATTTAGCTAATGAAGGTATAACTTTAGAGGTTAAAGAATTTTCTGAATATACTTTATTAAATCCTAGTCTTAGTAGTGGGGAGATAGATGCAAACTTTTTCCAACATAGTTCATATCTTAATAATTATACACAACAAACGGGAGAAAAATTAAAATCTATAGGAGCAGTACATACAGAGCCTATGGGTATATATTCTAAAAAGATTAAGTCTTTAGATGAGTTAAAAGATGGTGATAAAGTAGCTATACCAAATGATGCTACAAATGGTTCAAGAGCATTACTTTTACTTGAAAGTAATGGGCTTATAAAATTAAAAGAGGGAGCTTTAGATAAAGCTACTTTATTAGATGTTGTGGAAAATCCTAAAAATATTGAAATTTTAGAAATGGACGCAGCATCTTTACCAAGAACTTTAGATGAAGTGGCTATATCTGTTATAAATACTAATTATGTTTTAGAGGCAGGGCTTAATCCTACTAAAGATGCCCTTGCTATTGAAAGTAGTGATTCTCCTTTTGCTAATATAGTAGTTGTCAGAGAGGGAGATGAAAACAGAGAGGATATAAAAGCTCTTTATAAGGCTCTTACTTCTGAAGAAATGAAAAAATTTATAGAAGATAAATATCAAGGTGCTATAATACCAGCATTTTAATATTTTAACAAAATAGATAAAAGGTGTAGATTTATTCTACACCTTTTTATTATTATTTATTTAAAAGATTTTTAACTTTATTACATACATTTTCTGTTGTAAATCCGTATTTTTCAAAAAGTTTACTAAATGGAGCAGATGCACCAAAATTATCCATAGAAATCATATCTCCATCTAAGCCTATGTATTTATGCCAGCCAAAAGAGCTACCAGCTTCTACACCAAGTCTTTTTGTTATATTTTTAGGAAGAATAAAGTTTTTATATTCTTCAGATTGTTCTTCAAAAATTTCAAAGCTTGGCATACTTACAACACGTGTGTTTATGCCTTCTTTTTCTAATATTTCGCTAGCTTCATAGCAAAGCCCAACTTCTGAACCTGTAGCTATTAAGATTGCTTCTGGATTTTCACAATCTCTAACTATATATCCACCTTTTAAAGCTTCTTTAGCATTGCCTACTGTTTTTGTATTTTGTCTAGTAAGTATTAAGCCTGTAGGGCTAGTTTTTCTTTTAAGTGCAAGATACCAAGCGGCAGCAGTTTCGTTTGTATCACAAGGTCTTATAACTGTATAATTTGGAATACTTCTAAGGCTTGCTAAATGTTCTATAGGTTGATGAGTAGGGCCGTCTTCGCCAACACCTATACTATCGTGTGTAAATATGCTTATAACACCAAGATTCATAAGAGCAGAAAGTCTAAGGCTTGGTTTCATATAATCACTAAATACAAAAAATCCGGCAATATAAGGGTTTAATCCTCCGTGTAAATATATACCATTTGCTATAGCAGTCATAGCGTGTTCACGTATACCAAAATGTATATTTTGTCCTTGTGGGGTTTCTTTAGAATATTCTCCAAGCTCTTTCATAACTGATTTTGTAGAAGGAGCTAAATCGGCAGAACCACCAAACATATTAGGTACTACTTTAGAAACTTTATTTAAAATTAATTCTGATGATAATCTTGTAGCAGTATCATCTGTATATTTCCAAAAACTTTCATCTTCTTCTAAAGCTTTTAAGAAATTGTTCTCAAAAAATGCTACATATTTATCATATAAGTCTGGATAAGATGCTTTATATTTTTCTAAAGTTTCATTCCATTCTTTTTCATAATTTTCAAGAGTTATTTTAATTTCGTTTATATTTTCTTTAACTTCTTCTGCTACAAAAAATTCTTTATCTTCAAGATTTAAAAATTCTTTCATAGCTTTTATTTCTTCTTTTCCAAGAGGTTCGCCGTGTGCTGAAGCTTTTCCGGCCTTATTAGGTGCTCCATAACCTATAACTGTTTTAACTTCTATAAGAGAAGGTTTATCAGAAGCTTTAGCTTTTTCTATAGCATTTCCTAAAGCTTCTATGTCATTACCATCTTCTACAAGTTGTGTATCGAAGCCACAAGCTTCAAATCTTTTTCTAATATCTTCTTTAAATGCTATTTCTGTGTTTCCTTCTATAGTGATATTATTACTATCATAAAGAATGATAAGTTTATTAAGCCCTAAAGTTCCGGCAAGAGATATAGCTTCATAAGCCACACCTTCCATAAGACACCCATCTCCACAAAGAGCATAAGTATAATGGTCTACTATATTAAGTCCATCTTTATTAAATATACTAGCTAGATGATTTTCTGCCATAGCCATACCTACAGCATTAGCAATACCTTGTCCCAAAGGTCCAGTAGTAACTTCAACGCCTTCAGTATGACCATATTCTGGATGACCCGGAGTTTTAGAATCTAATTGTCTAAAGTTTTGTAAATCTTCTATAGAAACATTGTATCCAAAGATATGTAATAAAGAATATAAGAGAGAAGAGCCGTGTCCAGCAGATAAGATAAATCTATCTCTATTTTGCCAAGTAGGGTTTTTAGGATTATGTTTTAAATGTTTTGCCCAAAGTGTATATGCTATAGGAGCAGATCCAAGAGCTATACCAGGGTGTCCTGAATTTGCTTTTTGTATGGCATCAACACTAAGAGCTCTTATTGTATTGATTGTTTTTTCATCTTTTTTTATCATTTAATAATTCCTCCAAAGAATAAAAGTAAATAAATACCGTTTAAAGATATTATGCATTAAGTTTATCATAAAAAAAAGCATTTGTCGATAGATACAAATTACAGTATTTAGGTTTATAAAAAATTGACTAAAACGAAAGTAAAAAAAATAATAATTATAATAAAATAAATAAATTTATAAAATATTACAAAAAAATATATACAAAAAGAATTTAAAACGTTCATAAAATAAAAAACAAATCATAAAAAAATGTTGCAAATAAAAAATTGATATGGTAATATTTTATACATAATACAGAATAAAAATTTAATAACATAAAAATTATATGTGCAAATTAAATAAAAAAATATGAAATGGGGTTAAAAAATGAACAAAATAAACGAAATGTCAAGAGAAAAATGGATAATGAACACTTTTCCAGAATGGGGAACTTGGTTGAACGAAGATATAGAAAATGAGATTGTTCCTGAAGGAAATGTATCTATGTGGTGGCTTGGTTGTACTGGTATATGGATAAAAACACCTAAAAATTGTAATATAACTATAGATTTATGGTGTGGTAATGGAAAAAGAACTCATGGAAACGGACTTATGAATGTAGGGCATCAAATGGCTAATATGTGTGGTGCTAGAAAAATGCAACCAAATCTTAGAGCTATTCCTTTTGTAATAGATCCGTTTGCAATAAAACAAGTAGATGCAGTTTTAGCTACTCATTATCATCAAGACCATATGAGCCTTGAATATGCTTCACACGTTATACAATCTGGTATGACTACAGTTGATGAAAATGGAAAAGAAATTCCGGTGCCATTTATTGGGCCCAAAAAATCTGTAGAAACTTGGATAAAATGGGGCGTACCAGCAGAAAGATGTATTACAGTTAAACTAGGGGATACTATTAAAATTAAAGACTTAGAGATAGTAGCTTTAGATTCATTTGATAGAACTTGCCTTGTAACTACTGATTCTGTAGGAGAAGATAGAGAAGAGCTAACTGGAATTTGTCCAACAGATATGGACGATAAGGCGGTAAATTTCCTTATTAAAACTCCTGGTGGAAATATTTATCATAGCGGAGATTCACATTATTCTATTTATTTTGCAAAACACGGAAAAGACTATAATATAGATGTTGCTTTTGGTTCTTATGGAGAAAATCCGATAGGTATGCAAGATAAAATGACTTCTTGTGATATTTTAAGAATGGCAGAGGCTTTAAGATGTAAAGTTGTTATACCTATTCATTATGATGTGTGGACAAACTTTATGGCGGATATAAATGAAATTAAGGTTTTATATGATATGAAAAAAGATAGACTAGACTATAAATTTCATCCTTTCTTCTGGGAAGTAGGGGGAAAATATACATATCCACTTGATAAAGATAAAAAAGCTTATCACCATCAAAGAGGATTTGAAGATTGCTTTGAAGCTCCTCAAAATATTCCATTCCGTTCTTGTTTATAATGTAAATTCTAACAGAGTCTATAATTTTTAAGGCTCTGCTAGGTTAGGGGGGTAATATAATGTTAAGAGAATTTGTGGAGAAAAAACATTTTAAGTTTGCAGAAGAAGCTAATACTTGGCAAGAGGCTATTCGTATGAGCTGTGAGCCTTTGCTTAAAGATGGTACTATAGAAGAGGCTTATGTAGATTGCATAGTTGAAAATGTAGAAAAATATGGACCTTATATAGTTATAATACCTAATGTTGCTATGCCTCATTCTCAAATAAGCGCCGTAGGGGTTAATGATACTGCTATAACTTTTATGAAACTTGAAAAGGCAGTAAGTTTTGATGAAAATGATAGAGAAAAGGATGCTATGCTATTTTTTACAGTTGCTTCTTGCAATCCAGAACAACATATGAATAATATAGTTAAGCTAGCAGGGATATTTGAGAACGAACCTTTAATAAATGAACTTTTAGAAGCTAAAGATAGCGATGACCTTTTAAGACTACAAGAAAAGTATTTAGATTAAGAAATGATTTATCCTAAAAATTTAGGGGAAAGGGGTAGTCTATGGATATACTTATGAACATATGGACTTATTTTGCAACTAATGTTTTGCAACAACCGGCCTTTATGATAGGTCTTATAGTTGCAATAGGTTATATATTGTTAAAAAAGCCTTGGTATGATATTTTAGCCGGTGTTATTAAAGCTATTGTAGGTTATTTTATTCTTGCTGTAGGTTCTAGTGGGCTTGTAAGCAACTTTAGACCTATTTTAGTAGGACTTAAGGATAGATTTAATATGGATGCTATGGTTATAGACCCATATTTTGGACAAAACGCAGTAACTACTGGAGTTGAAGAAGTTTTTGGTAAGGGCTTTGGTAATGCTATGATATTACTTTTAATAGCTTTTATTGTAAATATTTTATTAGTACGTTTTAGCAAATATACTAAGCTTCGTGCTTTATTTACAACAGGACACGTGCAAGTACAACAATCAGCTACGGCATATTGGCTTATACTCTTTGCTTGTCCATTTTTAGCACATAGCGATTTATGGCTTATTGTTGTTATGGCATTAATACTTGGAGCTTATTGGGCAGTAGGAGCTAACCTTACAATAAAACCTTGTCAAGAGCTAACAGATGGTGCAGGTTTTTGTCTTGCTCACCAACAAAATTTTGGTATAGCTATAAATACATGGCTTGCAGAAAAATTATTTGGTAGCAAAAAAGGAAAAAAAGTTAAAAAAATAGATGATATAGAGCTTCCAGGTTTTATGTCTATATTTAACGAAAATATGGTATGTACTTCTATATTAATGTTAATCTTTTTTGGTGCTATATTAGTTATATTAGGTAGAGATTATTTAATAGAACAAGGCTTTTTAAAAGAAGGTGCTAGTATGCTATTTTATGTAATACAAGTTTGTTTACATTTTGCAGTTTATCTTGCTATATTACAACTTGGCGTACGTACATTTGTAACAGAGCTTACAGCATCTTTCCAAGGAATTGCTGATAAATTATTACCAGGTTCTATGCCAGGAGTTGATTGTGCTGTTATATTTGGTTTTGGTTCTGCAAATGCTGTTCCTTTAGGATTTTTAGCAGGATTTTTAGGACAAATAATAGCTATAGCAACTTTAGTTATATTAAAAAGTCCAGTTTTAGTAATTTGTGGTTTCGTTCCAGTATTTTTTGATAATGCTACTATTGCCGTATTTGCTAATGAAAAAGGTGGTATAAAAGCGGCCTTAATACTTCCATTTATATCTGGGCTTTGCCAAGTTTTTGGTTCTGCTCTTATAGCTGGATGGGTTGGTATGGCAGCATATGGCGGATACTTAGGTATGTGGGACTGGGCTGTTGTATGGCCAGTATTTACTGCTATATTAAAATTCTTAGGAATTATAGGTATACCAGTTGTTGTAATTTTATTACTGCTTATTCCACAGCTTCAATATAAATTTGATAAAGAAGGATATTTTAAAATGACAGAAGATTATGAAGCGTATAAAGAATTAAAAGATAAAAGAGAAAATAATTAAATTTAAATATAGAAAGGTTTGTGATTTATATGTCAAAAGATAATATGAGTTTTTTAGTTTGTTGTGCAAATGGAGCAGGTTCTAGCCTTATGATGAAAATGACTTTACAAAAAGTTTTGACTAAGCTTAATATTAAGCCTTCTAAAATTCATCATTGTGCTTTGTCTGAAGGGAAAAGTGCAGCTCCACAATTTGATATAGTATTTTGTGCCCAAAACTTTACTAATATGTTTGCAGACGCAGAAAAAAAAGGAACAAAAGTTATAGGGCTTAGAAATATAATGTCTGCTCAAGAAATGGAAGAAAAAATGAAAGAACACGGAATTATATAGTAGGCTTGGCTAGTAATAGTTATCTATCTTTAAAGGTAGGTAACTATTACTTATATTTTTAAGGGGGGCTAATATGAAGACGAAAAAGGCTTATGTAAATAAGCGAAGAGAAGAAATATTGAGCTTATTGTCTGAAAATAAAAGGATATCTGTAGAAGAGCTTTCTAAAATTTTTGGAGTATCTCTCATAACTATAAGGAGAGATTTACAACAGTTAGAAGATGAAAATAAGCTAGTTAGATTTTATGGTGGGGCTAAAATTAGAAATGATAAATTAGAAATAAAAAAGCAAGCAACAGATATAAATTATAAAGAGCTTTTATCTAGATATGCGGCAACTCTTATAAATGATGGAGATACTATTTTTGTAAATTCTAGTAGTACTGCTTTTAATATATTAAAGTTTGTGGATAGGAAATATATAACTGTTATAACAAATAATATAAAAGCTGTAAATTTAGAGATAAAGAATAATATAAATGTGATTATTACTGGGGGTGAGGTAAGGCACCCTAAGGAAGTATTGGTAGGAGATTATGCTATAAAGACATTGCAAAATATATATGCAAAAAAGGCATTTATAGGGTGTAATGGTATATCATTAGATTGTGGAATGACTACTGCTAATGCAAATGAAGTAAATATTAATAAGCTTATGATAGAACACGCAAAGGAAACTTATTTTATAGCAGACCATACAAAGATTTGCAGAAATAGTAGCTTTATCACTTGCTCTACTGATTATATAAAAAATATTATAACAGATGAGCTAGTGCCAGAAGAAACTATAGAAGAATTTAGACAAAATGGTATAAATGTACATATTGTAAGAAATAATTTTTTAGATTTGTAGGTGGATATATTATGAATAAACAATTTGAAATAGGTGTTTATGAAAAAGCTATGCCAAATTATCTTAGCTGGGAAGAAAAGCTAAAAGTAGCTAAAGAGGTTGGATATGACTATTTGGAAATAAGCATAGATGAAACAGATGAAAAACTATCAAGACTAGATATGACTAAAGAAGAAAGAAAAAATCTTGTAGATTTAATGTATAAAGTAGGATTACCTATTAGAACTATGTGTCTTAGTGGGCATAGAAAATATTCTTTTGGTAGTTTAGATGAGAGAACTAGAGAGCGTTCTATGGAAATAATGGAGAAAGCTCTTATATTAGCTTGTGATTTAGGCATCAGAATAATACAAATAGCAGGATATGATGTATATTATGAAGAAACTAGCGAAAAAACGGTAGAATTATTTGAAGAAAATTTAAGAAAAGCTACAGATATGGCATCTAAATATGGAGTAATTTTAGCTTTTGAAACTATGGAAACACCTTTTATGGATACAGTAGAGAAAGCTATGAAATATGTAGATAAAATAAATTCTCCATATCTTCAAGTATATCCAGATATAGGAAATATAACAAATGCTAGTAAGCTTTATAAGCATAATGTATTAGAAGACTTAAAAAAAGGAAAAGGGCATTTAGTTTCTATGCATCTTAAAGAAACAGTAGTAGGAAAATATAGAGAAATATCTTTTGGTACAGGACATGTAGATTTTGAAAAAGCTATAGATAATGCGCTTAATCTAGGTGTTAGAAAGTTTGTTACAGAGCTTTGGCATACAGATGATGCTTGGCTTGATAGTTTAAAAGAAGCTCATAATATGATGAGTAGCATATTAGAGAGATTATCTTAGGAGGGGTTAGATTATGAAGTTTAGAAAAAAATCTATTTATGAATTAGAAAAATGCTATTCTATAGCACCACTTAGATATAAAGACAAAAATCATATTTTAGTAGCGGCAGAAAAAGTAAACGAATGTGTACTTTTTGATACTAAGGGTAATAAAGTAGATACTATTTGGACAGAGCCAGGAGGAGTTATGACTATGGTTCAGGTGCCAGATAGTGATGGAGTATTTTTAGCTACACATAAGTTTTATTCTCCTAATGATTCTAAAGAGGCTAAAATAGTTATTGCAGAAAACAAGGATGGAGCTTGGCAAGTTAGAACTTTAGTTGATTTACCTCACGTACATAGATTTGATATAATAGAAAGAAATGGCATTAATTATCTTATAGCTTGTACTTTAAAATCCAATCATAATTTTAAAGATGATTGGAGTAGTAAGGGTAAAGTATATGCTACTGTTCTTCCAAAAAATTTAGATGATTTTAATGATGATAATCAGCTAAAACTAGAAGTTATAAAAGATAATATGCTTAAAAATCACGGATACTATAGATTAGAAGAAGACGGAATTAATAAAGCTATTATATCTTGTGATGAAGGGATATTTAAGTTTACTCCTCCAGAAGAAGGAGGTAAACAATGGAATATAGAGCAAATATTAGATACTCCAGCTTCTGATGCCGTTCTTGTGGATATGGATAAAGATGGAGAAAAAGAGCTTATTGTTATATCTCCTTTCCACGGAAACATAATTACTATTTATAAAAAAGAAAATGGAAAATTTAAAGAAGTATTAAAATATAAAGATGCCAATTTTGCACATTCTATTTTTGGTGGAGAGCTTTGTGAAGAGCCAGTAGCTATAATAGGGCATAGGGAAGGCGATAGAAATATAATATTATTTAGATATGATGAAAAAGAAAACGAGTATAAATATGAATTTATAGATAGCAATTGTGGTTCTGCTAATATATATAAGTTTACTGAAGATGGTGAAGAATTTTTATTATCTACAAATAGAGAAATAAATGAAGTTGCTCTATATAAAATAGAGCTTTAGGAGGTTAAGATTATGTTAGAAGCTTTAAAAGAAAAAGTTTATAAAGCTAATATGGAACTTTCAAAGCATAAACTAATTACTTTTACTTGGGGAAATGTTAGTGAAATAGATAGAGAAACAGGATACATAGTTATAAAACCTAGTGGCGTTGATTATAATAAGATGACGGCATATGATATGGTAGTTGTAGATTTGGATGGAAATGTAGTAGAGGGGAACCTAAAGCCTTCTTCTGATACTCCAACACATATAGAACTTTATAAGGCTTTTAAGGAGATAGGGGGAGTAGTACATACACATTCTCCTTTTGCAACTAGCTGGGCTCAATCAGGTAGAAATATACCTTGTTATGGAACTACTCATGCTGACTATATGTATGGGGATATACCGTGTGTTAGAAATCTTACCGAGAAAGAAATAGAGGAAAATTATGAAAAAAATACCGGTGTTATAATAGCAGAATATTTTAAAGATAAAGACTATGTTTCTATGCCAGCGGTATTATGTAAAAATCACGGACCTTTTACTTGGGGGAAAGATGGATTTGATGCTGTACATAACGCCGTTGTATTAGAAGAGGTAGCAAAAATGGCTCTTAATACAGAAGTTATTATGCCTTCAGTAGAGAGAGCACCTAGAAATCTTCAAGATAAACATTATTATAGAAAACACGGCGAAAATGCTTATTATGGGCAATAGATAACATAAATTTTTATTAAGATAAAGTATGGGGACAGAATAACTGTCCCTTTTTATATAAGCCCACCGTCTAATGTAATAACTTGTCCAGTAAGATATGTAGAATTTTTAGAAGCTAGATAATATACAAGATTTGCTACTTCATTACAAGAGCCAAAACGCATATAAGGTATTTGCTCTATAAAGTCTTTTTTTTCTTCTTCTGTTAAAAAGCTATTCATCTCTGTTTCTATAGCTCCACAAGATACAGCATTTACTCTGATATTACTAGGGGCAAGTTCTTTTGCAAGAGCCTTAGTAAAAGAATTTATAGCTCCCTTTGTGGCAGAATATATAACTTCACAAGAAGCACCAACCTCTCCCCAAATAGAAGAAATATTTATTATATTACCACTATGATTTTTTATCATACTTTGACAAGCTATATGAGAGCAGTTTATTACTCCTTCTATGTTAGTACGTATAAGATTTTGCCACATATCCTGCGTCATATCATTAAATAGACCTATATGTGAAATACCAGCATTATTTACTAAAATATCTACAGAGCCAAAATTATCTTCTATTTTACTAAATATATCTTTTGCAATATTATAATTTGAAATATCACCTATAAAAGCAAGAACATTTTTATTTATTTCTAAAAGTTCTTTATGTGTATTTTCTAAAGCTTCTTTTCTATGAACTCCATTTATAGCAACTTTATAGCCATTTTTTGCAAAAATTTTTGCTATTTCTTTACCTATTCCACGCGAAGAACCAGTAATAAAAACTGTTTTTGACAAAATATCATCTCCTTTTATAAGCTAGTATAAAAACTAATATATAAAAAGTCAATAAAAAAGAGCTAATATCTAATAAAAGCTCTTTCTCTATCTGGGATTATTCTTCGTCTAATTGTACTAAAAGTTTGTTAGGGTCATAGCTAACATTGTCTTTTAATATTTTAAAATCTAAGTGTGGGCCTAAGGCAATTCCATATTTAGAAGGACTAGCAATTTTCCCTATAATATCATTTTCTTTTACTATATCTCCAACGGCAACAGATACATTCTCTTCAAGCTGGCCGTATGTAGATAACCAGCCATTACCGTGATTTATAACTACTGTTTGTCCATTTTCATCATCTACAAATATATTTTCTACTATACCTTCGGCAGAAGCTTTAACTTCTGTACCAACTGGAGCAGATATACAAATAGAATCGCTAACTTTATATTGGTCTAAAGTTTTATCATATACAGCAGTTTCCATATCATAGTTTTTAACTACATTACCAGAAACAGGCCAAGACATATCTTGACTTTCATCAAATAGACTAAATATTTTTTCTTCTTCTTCGATAGAAGCAGTTTTATTAGATGTAGTAGTTTCTGTAGGTGCTTCTGTAGTAGTTTGTGTTGTTGCTTCTATAGTAGTAGTTTCTGTGCTTTCCTTATAGCTTTTTACATCGCTTTTATCAACAGGTTGGAAAAATGTTTCTTCCTCTGTTTCTAATTGCACAAATTCTGTATTTTCCATATCAGCGTTATTTTTAGTAAAGCTAGAATATGAAAAATATAATGTTGCTACAAGCCCTATAGCCACTGATGAACATAAAGCTATAGAAAATCCGTTCTTTTTAAAAAAGTTATCTTTGTTCATTAATAACACCTCCAAGTCTAGTATTTACTCTATTGTAAAAATTATTCACTTTATGAAAAAATTTTTATAAAATCAAAAAAATAAAAGCTAAACCAAAAAATGTTATATTCTATTTAAGATATTATTTTTAGCGGATATTTTAAAATTAAAAAAATTTTAATTTGTTGTATAAAAATATTGATTTTAACATAAAAATATATTATAATATTTATAGATTTCTGGAATGTTCGTTTACCCTTTATTTTGAACCTACATTTCTTATAAGGGATTCCTATATCTAAAGAAATATGCCAGGCCACAAGCTAATTCCCTTTGGGCAGTGGAAGGCAGAGTTTCTTTTTGCGGAAACCCACCTAGCTATAGCTAGGTGTCAAAAGAGGGCACCGGCATTTTGGGGAAAAGGCTATTTATAGCCTTTTTTATTTTATAAAATATTATAAAGGAGGAGGAAAATGCACAAAAAAATTTTTGAGGAATATCCAGTTCCTAAGGCTATAGCAACCTTAGCTTTGCCTACGATTTTAGGAATGCTTGTAAACATAATTTATAATATGGCAGATACTTTTTTTGTAGGACAAACTCAAGATAAGAATCAGGTAGCAGCTATTACTCTGTGTTTGCCTATTTTTATGTTTTTTATGTCTATAGGAAATATTTTTGGAGTTGGTGGGGGAGCCTATATATCTAGGCTTTTAGGAGAAAAAAATTATGAAAAGATAAAAAATGTATCTTCTTTTTGTTTTTACGCTTGTATAGTAATATCAATTTTATGTACTTTATTATTTAACTTTTTTATAGAAGATATTTTAAGATTATTAGGAACAAGTGAAGCTACATATTATTTTACTAAATCTTATCTTATTATATTGTCTTATGGAGCTGTGTTTATTTGTTTGCAGATGGTTTTTTCTGGTATGGTACGTTCTGAAGGCTCTTCTAAACAAGCTATGATAGGTATGATGATAGGTACTATATTAAACATAGTTTTAGATCCTATTATGATATTTAGTATGAAACTTGGAGTTATTGGAGCAGGACTTGCTACTATTATAGGAAATATAGCAAGCTGTATATACTATATAATATATATATTAATCAAAAAAAGCACACTTTGTATAAATCCTAAAAGTTTTGTTATAAAAAGTGAGATAATAAAAAATATATTAATAATAGGCATACCAGTTTCTATAAATACTATTCTTATAAGTTTTGCGAATATTATTTTAAATAATTTTGCTTCTAGCTATAATGAGGGAGTAGTAGCTGCTCTTGGGATAGCTAATAGAGTGGCTAATATTGCTATTATGTTACTTCTTGGTCTTGCTCAAGGTTCTCAACCTTTTATAGGATATAATTTTGCTGCAAAGAATTATCACAGAATGAATCAAGCTATAAGATTTGGTATATTGTGTTCTATAATTATAGGTTCTAGCATATTTTTAGGAGCTTTTTTATTTTCAGAGCAAATAGTAACCGCGTTTTTGAAAGAAGTACAAGTTATAGATTATGGTAAATATTTTATAAAAGCTACTATGGCAGTAACACCTATTTTAGGTATACAATTTATTTTTATGTCTAGTTTTCAGGCTATGGGCAAGGGACTTCCAGCGCTTATAGTATCATTATCAAGACAAGGTCTTGCTTTTATTCCAGCCTTAATTATAGGAAATAAACTTTTTGGATTAAATGGTATAGTATGGGCACAGCCATTTGCCGACTTAGTATCTATTTTTGTATCTGCCATAATGTATGTAGCTATTTATAAAAAAATTAAAATAAATAAAAATTAGTATGAGCTTATGCTCTTGGGAGTGTGAAAGGGCTTAGCCCTTCACGCTGGGGTGGGTTATTGGCATTATAGAATATTTATCTTCTATTATTTTATCTTTTAATTCAAACTCTATCTTATTTTTAAATATAGGACCATCATATACAAAAGTATGATATTCACCATTTTCACCACAAGCGTCTGCTCCTAGGCTTTCTATTTCTAAACAGATATCTTTCGTCATAGTCATACCTAAAAATTTGTCATCTAGCATAGAATTATTTATTACAGTAAATTTAGTTTTAAATCCACTATCTAAAAATTCAAAAACTAGGTCTTTTCTATTTTCTTTCCAAAGAGGAAAACAAGATTTTAAACCTACATTTTGACATCTTTCATCACACCAATCAAAATGAGCTTGCAAGTCTATATCTCCAAATATACAAACTTCTGCTCCTAAGTCTTTAGCTTTTTTTAGCCCTTGCTCAAAATTTTTAGTATAGTTTTTAGAATCTGTTTCTATAAGCCAAATAGGTATTCCTAAGGATGAAGAAACACTATCTAAAACTTGTTTTGGTACACCGTGAAACCAAGAAAGATTTCTATCTTTATTATATGTAATAATAAGGCAAACAGGTTCTAACCCTTTTTTCATGGCTCTATAAATAGAAAGCATACTATCTTTACCACCACTATAAGAAGCTACAAATTTTTTTCCCTTTAAATTATCATCTATCATTTTATTACCTTCTTTCTTATTTCTTCTAATGCGTCTTTTAGTTTTTGGTTGTTTTCTTTAGTAGATATTCCAAGTCTAAAATATTCATCATTTAAATTTGAATAATTGCTACAATTTCTTATACAAATATTATATTTTTTATATAATATTTTATCAAAATCTTCATAAGCTTTAAAAAATATATAATTAGCCTTACTGCCTATTATTTTAAAATCTAAAGCTTCTAGACTATTTATTATATTAGCTTTTTCTTTATTTATATATTCTATACTATTTTTTATGTAGTCTTTACTATTTTCTAATACATAAACTCCCATATCTTGAGCAAATACAGATACTGCCCAATCTGCACCATAAGAATAAAGATTATTTATAAACTCTTCTGAAGGGCAAATGCAATATCCTAGTCTAAAACCGGCCATAGCAAACATTTTAGTAAAAGCTTTTAAGATACAAAAATTCTTATATGAATTCATAAAATATTTTGCCGTATAATCTTCTTTATTTTCTAAAAAGTCTAAAAAGCATTCATCTATAAATACAAAAGTATTTTTTGTTTTACAAATATATAATATTTTTTCTAATAAGTTTTTTTCTATTATTTGTCCCGTAGGATTATTAGGAGAGCATAGAAATATCATATCAAAATTATTGTTTTCTATGGTATATAAAATATGTTCATCTAAGTTAAAATCTTTCTCTTTTTTTAGATTATATTTATATATTTTTGTATTTACTGTATTTAAAGCTCTTTCGTAGTCAGAAAATGTAGGAGCTAGTACAAGAGCAGATTTTGGTTTTAAATATAATACGCTTCTAAAAATTATGTCAGAAGCTCCGTTACTACAAAATATATTTTTACTATCTATATTTTCATAAAGAGATATTTTTTCTCTAAGTTTTGTAGAAAAATTATCTGGATATAGAGAACTAGTTTTAAAAGAATTTTCTAAAACTTTTAAGGCGTCTTTTTCTATTCCTAAAGGATTTATATTTGCAGAAAAATCTATAATTTCTTTATTTTTAAATCTTTCATTTCCGCCGTGTTCGTATTTATACATACTTCACCTCTTATAAAAATAAAATTAAGGCTAATATTATGATAAAAATAGCACTAGAAAGGTACATAAGAGAATTAGCTCTTATTATATCTTGATTGATAGGTTTATTTATAAAATTTCCTATAGTATCTTTTTTTACTAGTATTCCTTTATAGTAACTATCACCACCAAGTAAAATACCTAAAGCTCCAGCACAAACAGCTTCTGTATGGGCAGAGTTTGGACTAGAATGTTTATATCTATCTCTTATATATATTTTTAGAGCATTTTTAAAATTTAGCTTTAATATTAGAGTAGAAATTAGCATTAAAATTGCAGATAGTCTAGCAGGTATAAAATTTAAAATATCATCTATTCTAGCAGAAAATTTACCAAAATATAAAAATTTTTCATTTTTATATCCAACCATAGAATCTAGAGTATTTACTGCTTTATATAGCATACCAAGAGGAACACCACCTATAGCAAGATAAAAAAGGGGAGCTATAACTCCATCACAAAGATTTTCTGATACAGTTTCTACAGTCGCTTTTATAATATCATCTTCTTGTAAATTTTGAGTATCTCTTCCTACTATATAAGATAAATTTAGTCTTGCTTTTTCTACATCCTTTGATTGTAAAGCCTTATATACTTTCATACTTTCTAAATATAGACATTTTGGGGCTATTATAAAGTAGGCAAATATAATTTCAAATAAAAATCCTAATAGAAAATTTATTTTATATAGAAAAACTACTATACTAAGGGTAGAAAAAAACACAATCATTATAATAAATATATTCATAAACATACCATATAAAAATTGAAATTTTAAATTTTTTATTTTTAGTTTGTCGTATAGTGATATAAAATAAGATATAATTTTTCCTATTATACAAATAGGGTGGTAAGGATTGTGTGGGTCGCCTATTATCATATCTAGAAAAAAGGCTAATATTATTGCAAGTAGGGTAGTTTGCATAGTTTTTCTCCTTATAGTAAAGTATTTAAAAATTTGTATAGTTTTTTATCATCATCAAAAATATGATTAGATACTTTTATAAGTTCTCTATGTAGATTGTATTTATTTCCGTATGCTATACCTACATTTGCAAGCCTTAACATATCTATATCATTTGCTCCATCTCCAATAGCTACAAATGGAAAATTAAATTTTGATACAATATCCTTTTTATTTATTACTTTTTCTACTGATACTATCTTATTATTTATAACATTAGCTATAGAACAGTAGCATTTATCTTCCATATCCAAGGTTTTTAGAATAGGGTAGATTATTTCATATAAATTACCAGTTACTATTATACATCTATTTTTATTTTCTTTTATGAAACGTACTATATAAGGGTTTAAGCTGGCATTTTTAGTTATATTTTGAATATCTTCTATTTTTAAGTCATTTATTAGAGATATTCTAGATTTAAAATTCTGCTCAAAATTATCATTTCCTTGCATAGCATTTTTTGTCATAGATAATATTTTTTCATATATACCTATATGTTTAGCTATCATAGGTAAAAGTTCTTCTTTAGTTATTGTGCTATCTAAATCAAAAACAAATTTATACATAATATCTATTTTTCTATACCAACTCTAGCCATTACACCTTGCTTATAATAATGTTTAATTTCCTTCATTTCTGTAACTAAATCTGCTTTTTCTATAACACTATCTAATGCATATCTTCCAGTTAATATAAGCTCACTATTTTCTGGCTTTAAGTCCATAAGATTTAATATTTGTTTTTCTGTTAATATTTCCATATAAACTGCAACATTTATTTCATCAAATATATATATATCATATTCATTTTGTTTTAATATTTCTATAGCTCTATCATAACCATTATTTCCACAAGAAATATCGTAGTCTTTTAGATGACCTTTTTTTGCAAATCCCTTACCCGTTCCATATTGTTCTAGAGTTACATTTGGAAGAAATTTTTTTATAGCTATTATTTCGCTATAATCATCATCTTTCATAAATTGACCTATATATATTTTTTTATCTGCTCCAGATGCTCTAAGAACAAGTCCTAACATACAAGTTGTCTTTCCTTTACCATTACCAGTATATACTTGTGTATATCCTTTTTCCATAAAATCACCCTTTATAATTTTTTATAAATTATAACATTTAAAATATATTTTGTCTAATATTATTTTAAAATGAAAAAACAAAAAAGCTTATAGATTTTATCTATAAGCTTGACATAGGTGAAACCCAGATTAAAAATAAAAACATTAAATAATAAAAAATAAAATACAATATGTTTATAACAAATATTTTTATTTGAGTCAATGTAAATGTAATAAAATGTGGATATGATGTAATAATTGGACTAAATATCTAAAATTAAACTTATTTTAGTTTTAAAACAACTTTCGTTAAAATCCATATTTAAGGTTCCATCATATTTTTCAACAACAGTTTTTATATTAAATATACCAATACCAGAATTCTCAAAATTTTCTTTTGTAGTTATAAAATACTTGCCATTTTTTTTTATATTTCCATCAAAACTGTTTTCACATTTTATTATAAAGATATTATTAACAAGTTTTAAGGCAAACTTTATATATGGATTATTGGAGTTAGTTTCTTTGGAAGTAGCTTCTATAGCATTATCTAAAAGATTACTCATAAGGATATTTATATCAAGAGTATTTACATTTAGATTTTTTGGTATATTAATTTTAAAATCATAAGATATATTTTTAGACTTAATTTCATCTAGTTTAAAATTTAATATACTATCAATAACTAAATTTTCTGTAAATACTATTTTATCTATTCTATGCATTTCTTGACATAAGCTAGACATATATTTTTCAAGTTCTAAAATATCTTTATCTTGAAGAAGTTGATTTATAATATTTATATGGTTTTTATAATCGTGTTTTAAAAATTTTGTAGTTTTATTTAGTTTATTTATTGTATCTATTTGATTTTGATAATAATAATTTTGTTTTGTAAGCATATCTAGTTTAAATTTTTGATTATAAGTTTCTATTAGTCTAGCATAAGCATAAAGAGAACTAATAGAAATTATAAATAATGTTACAGTATAGAAAACAAAATGATTTGAACTAATATATGTATCTAAAAACAAAAACAATGTCAAAACAATGTTTATACAAGATAGAGCAAATATATAAGCATTAGCTATTTTATGTTTATTTTTTACTCTATTTATAGCAGTTATAATAATATATATTAACAAAATAAAAATTTGTAAAAAAATAAGTAGTATAAGATAACTTTCTTTTATGTCTTTAAATATATCTAAAAATTTAGGCTTTAATAATTTATGAAAAAATATTTCAGGAATCATTATTATAGAATATACAAAAACACTACAAGAAATTCTGTAAGTAAAATCAACTCTATAATTGTACATAATAATATATAATCCTAGAAGATTTATGATTAATGTAACAAAAGGTATATGTATAAGTAAAGCAGTAGTTGTTACTATAATATAATATATTAGAAATGAGATACATTCTAAATTTTTATTTATAGCTTTTTTATTTAAGAATAAATATATTAAATTTTTTAGTATAAAAACTTTTAATATATTTATTATAAAATATACTATAATATATAAGTATATATCTTTATCAATGTGCGTCATTTAAGTATAAACTTAAAATCCTATCTTTATTTGCTCTACTTATAGGGATAGACATACCAGTTGTTAAAATAACCTCTGTTTTACATACTTTTGATATGAAAGAAGAGTTTATTAAAAATGAGTTATGAGTTTGTATGAAATTAAATTTTTCTAGGTCTTTGCATATATCCTTTAGACAACCATAAAATGTGGTTTCATTTTTCTTTGTATATATTTTTATTTTTCTGCCCATACTTTCAAATAAAATTATATTTTTTAAAGGTTCTGAAAATATTTCGCTACGAATTTTATATTTAAAAATTTTCCTATCTCTATTTATTATATTTAATACCATATCCAAACATTGATAAAGATTTTGTGTGGTTATAGGTTTTATAAGAAAATCAGTTGGTCTTAATTTAAAAAGAGACATAGCATAACTTTGATGAGCGGAGATAAATATAATTTTACAATAATCATCTTCAAATTGATTTCTAATTATATCTGCAATATTTATACCACTAAATTCATCTATTTCTATATCTAAAAATAGTATATCTAAATTTTTATTTTTATTAAAATATGCTAAAAAATCCTTGCTCGAGGAAAATGTATTGATGATTACTTCTTCTTTAAGATTTTCAAAATAAGATTTAATATTATTGCGTAAATTTTCGCAAATTTTTTTATTATCATCAAATATAGTAATATTTAGCATAAAAACCTCACCTCTTGAAAAAATATGATAATAACTATTTAACTAAATTATAGCAAATATTTATAAATTTAACAATATAAAAAGATAAGTAAAATAAAAAAATAGAATACTTTGTTAAATTACACAAAATACACATAGAATTATTATGAAATATATATAAATAAAAGATATTTATTTATAATTAATTTTAAGTAATAATGTTTAAATAATAAAAATATATGTAAATAAGTAAAATTTTATAAAAATATAACAATATTTATCATAAAAAATAATATTTAGCAATATATATTGACAAGATATTTATTAAATTATATAATATATCCGTAATAAATTTATCTTATAATTGGGAGGATTAGATATGGATAGAAATAAAATTATTTGTAGATGTATGAATGTTAGTGCGGGTGCTATAGAAGATGCTTTTAAGGCTGGAGCTACTACTTTTGAAGCTATTCAAGCTAAAACAAAATGTAGCACAGGTTGTGGATGCTGTAAGATTGATGTTGAAAAATTTATAGAAGAACTTAAAAAATAATATAAATTAAAATATAAAAAGGTTTACAAATTTTGTAAACCTTTTATTATTGTTGACAATATATTATAAAAAGTATATGATAATATGATAAAGGGGGAGGTGATAATATGGGGATTATAGAAAGTGTTGCAACGGCATCTACAGCTATTAGTATGCAAAAAGCATCTAATGATGTAGGAATTTCTATGTTAAAAAAATCAATGGAAGAAAGTGAACAAACTATTTCAAAAATTATGGAAATGGCAGTTCCTTCTATGCCATCTGGTTCTAGTGTAGATTATAGTTTATAAAGAATTAGGCGTAGAGGTTATCTACGCCATTTTAAAGTTATAGTGTATTAATAATAGTAAAGGTTAAATATCTATAAAATTAGAGTATTCTATTTCATTCAATTCTATTTTTACATCTTCAGTTATGTAAGAACAACAAGCTAATCTTATACCTTCTTCTAGCTCAATATTTTTTAGTTTTATAGTTTCTAATTTTGAAGGGTTAGGAGCATTATTTATATATTTTACTTTACAATTAAAGCAACGTTCAGAACAACCACAAGGGAATATAAAATTTATATTAAGTGATTTTATTAAGTCTTTTAAAGGGGTATTTTTTTGACAAGTAGTTTTGTATATATTTAAATTTGTTTTTATAGTAACATTTATCATTATTTATTCTCCTTCTTTAGTAGAAATATCAGATATTTCTATATTAGTATAATATTTTTCTAGAATTTCTTTAAAATTTGCTTTATTTTTGGCCATACTATCAGCTCCGTTTATGCTAAGGCCAACACCATGTCCAAATCCACCACCATAAAAAGTTATTTTTTTAAGATATCCATTATTATCATAAGTTTTATCAAATATATAATAGTTACTAGGAAGATATTTTATATCTTGGACTATTTGATTATAATTATCTACAATACTACTTATAGAAAAAATCTTTTTAGTTATATTATCATTAAGAGCTAATACTGTTTCTTTTTCTCCTACTATTTCAAGGCTCATAACATTACCGCCTTCTCCACGTTCTTTTATAGTTATATCTTTTATTCTTCCTATATCTTCCACAGGAAGATATATATATGAGCCATTTTTTAAAGTTTTTAGGAAAAATTTTTCTGTTTTATATAAATTTTTAATATTTTCATTTATTTTATTTATATCTTTTTCCTCAAGAGTAGTAGTCCATCTAAACCATTTACTATCTTTTTCAGGACTGTCTATATCCTTTGTTTTATAAAAGATATTTGCATTTATTTCATCAGATAAGTTATCATAAGGAGTATTTTTAAAATCTTTAGTATGTTTTAAATAAGGCTTATCTTCGGCGGGATAAGAAAAGCTTTTAGTTTCTGGCCAAACTTCTCCGCTATTTGCCGTAGCTCCAGATGAGTAGTTGAAATATGATGGAGATATTATCTCTCCTTCAGATTTTAAAATTTTTCCTTTTGTTTCATTTGTTGCATCTATAAAGATTTTTTCTGTAGGTAAATTATTATAAGATAAGTCTGATAAATTTGCTCCTAAATTAGCTAATGTATTTTTGTTTATTTCATTTATAGTTTTTGTTCTATATACTATACTAAGAGCTTTAAGAGCTTCTTTTTCTTTTATATTATAATTAGAACTTGCAAGAAAACTAGCTATATAGTCTTCTAGATTTACTTCATTTATAAGTATATATTTACCATTTGTTTTACATATTTCTATTTTGCCATAAAATTCAGGATTTATATAGCCCCTTTTTAAATTTTTTATAGAAATTTTATCATTTTTATTTGTTGGTTCTACTATTATTATTTCATTTTCTCCTATACCAAAATCATTAGAAGTATTTATCTCTAGAGTTTGCATTTTTTTATTTTGTCCTTTTACTAATATATTAAGTCCATTTTTAGCACTAAGAGAAAGTTTATCAAAGGTTGTATTTTTATAATTATCAGTAGATATTAAAACTCTTAAGTTATCATAGTTTGGGTTATTATCTATTATACAAGCATATATTTTGTTTTCATTACCTTTAGTGAAATAGTTTGCTATATCTTGTCCTATTATTAAGTCATTTGTTTTTGCAAGTTCTATTTTACCATTATCTAGCGTTTTATATACAACAAAGTCTTCATCTAGAACATAATTTGTATTATTTAATCTTATAATTTTATCGTCTATTTTATTTATCTTACCTCTTAAAGGTTCATTATAATATGTAAGGTCTAATACTTCTTCATCTTTAATTTTTATATCTGCTATAATTCCGGTTTGTTTAGGTTTTATGTCTTTATTATTTATAAAAAACTTTCTTTTAGCTCCTCCTACAAATATTTCTATATAATTATTATCTGTTTTGCTTATATAGCATCTTTTAAGAGTTGGTTCTGTTTCTAATACTTCTACTACAGCTATTACATTATTATCTTTTACAAGGGTTTTAATTTTTTTATTTATATATGAAGAAGTATCTATGCCTTCAAAAGAAAAAAGTCCCATATCTGTTATAGCAAAATCTTGTTTTAGTTGAGAATTTGTATTTTTATCTGCTAATATTACAAGATTTTTCTCTATAACATTTTTATGTTTCATAAGCTGATAATATATATCACACCAAAGAGCATAAGATATAGGTTTGTCTTTATTTTGATTATCTATTTTTATTTTTTTAGATTTATCATATTTATCTATTAAGTATTGAGTTTGAGTTATTGTAAGATTATTATATGGAGCAAAGTTTTCATTATCAATTCCGCTCATATCTCCTTTTATATAAGCACAGTTTATATATTTTTCAAACCAGTCTTTACTGCTTACGTCTTTAAAATCTATAACTTTGTCCATAGCTTCTATTTCATTTTTAGAAAAGTTAGCAAGTGATAACATTCTAGAGACAGTGGCTCTATCTATAGGGGAGTTGTTTCCGACTATACCAACTTTAACTTCTTCTTTTTGAGATTTATCACAACCAGTACAAAATATAAGTAGTGATAAACATATAAAAAATAGTATTTTATTCATAGTTTTCCTCCTTAAAGTAAAGCTTATTAATATATATGATATAAAAAAATTATTATTACAAATTTATCAATTTTTGTAATTAGTATTTAGGGTAGCTTGACAAGTTTTTTTAGTTGATTTATAATTTTAACAAAAATTAAGAAAAGAGTTATAGATAAGATAGTTATATTAATTGTTATATATTGCATATATGGTTATATTATGATACAATAATCAAATAGGATTTTGGCAATTATATGTTTTATTCTATAAACCGAAGGGACTTCGGAGCTAGCTTGGTAAATTTAGATATAATTATCTATTACCCAAGAAGCCCACAAGGGTAGTTCACAGATATATTTATTTATTAAGGAGTGTCGTCAAATGAACGAAAATAAAAAAATAATCTTAACACACGAAGGTTTAGAAAATTTAGAACAAGAGCTTCAAGAACTAAAGGTTGTTCGCAGAAAAGACGTTGCAGCTAAGATAAAAGAGGCTAGAGGACAAGGCGACCTTTCAGAAAATGCAGAGTATGATGCGGCAAAAGAAGAACAGGCAGAAATAGAAGCTAGAATTGTTACAATAGAAAATATGTTAAGAAATGCTGAAGTTATAGATTCTGTAAATGCTACAGATACAATTAGCATAGGAAATACAGTTAAGCTTTTTGATAATGAATTTGAAGAAGAGCTAGAATATGCTATAGTTGGTTCAGCAGAGGCAGATCCTTTTAATGGAAAAATATCAAATGAATCCCCGATAGGTATGGCTATAATAGGACATAAAGTGGGAGATGTTGTAGAAGTTGAAGCGCCAGATGGAGTTATTAGTTTTAAAATATTAGAAATAAATTAGAACATAGGAAAGGAGAAAGTCAAAATTATATATTATTTTGGCAAATAGAAAAATGGGAAATACTAATGAAAATGAAGTTAACGAAAACCCACAACAACTAAACGAGTTATTAAAAATAAGACACGAAAAGTTAAAAGAGCTTAGAGAAAAAGGGAAAGACCCTTTTAAAATTGTAAAGGCTAAGCTAACTCATCATAGTAAAGAAATAAAAGATGATTTTGAAACACATAACGAAAAAGAAGTTCATATAGCAGGACGTATAATGAGCAAGAGAGTTATGGGGAAAGCATCATTTTGTGATATTCAAGATAGAGATGGAAGAATACAATGTTATGTTAGTAAAAATGAGATAGGAGAAGAGGCTTATGCAGAGTTTAAAAAATTTGATATAGGCGATATTGTAGCTATAAATGGTGTTGTATTTAAAACTCAAAAGGAAGAGATATCTATAAAAGCGCATAGTGTAGAGCTTCTTTCAAAAAGCTTACAAATACTTCCAGAAAAATTCCACGGACTTAAAGACCAAGACCTTAGATATCGTCAACGCTATGTAGATTTAATTGTTAATCCAGAAGTTAAAGACGCATTTTTTAAACGCTCTCAAATTATAAAAAGTATAAGAAATTATCTTGATAATAAAAACTTCTTAGAAGTTGAAACTCCTATTTTACAAAGTATTTATGGTGGAGCTCACGCAAGACCTTTTATAACTCATCATAATTCTTTAGATATAGACCTTTATATGCGTATTGCTCTTGAACTTCCTTTAAAACGCCTTATAGTTGGTGGATTTGAAAATGTATATGAAATAGGTAGAGTATTTAGAAATGAAGGAATGAGTATAAAACATAATCCAGAATTTACTCTTATGGAACTATATCAAGCTTATGCAGACTATAATGATATGATGGAGCTTACAGAAGGACTTATTAAAACTGTAGCTCAAGATGTATTAGGTACTTTAAAAATAACTTACCAAGGTACAGAAATAGATTTATCTAAACCATTTGAAAGAATATCTATGATAGATGCTGTTAAAAAATATGCTGGAGTAGATTTTAAAGAAATAACTACTATAGAAAAAGCTAGAGAAGTTGCTAAAGAGCATAACCTTACTTTTGAAAAACACCATCAGATAGGAGATATCTTAAACTTATTCTTTGATGAATTTGTAGAGGCTAACCTTATTCAACCAACATTTTTAACAGACCATCCAGTAGATATATCGCCTTTATCTAAAAGAAAACCAGATGAACCAGATTATACAGAAAGATTTGAATTATTTATTGTAGGTAGAGAATTTGCTAATGCTTATTCAGAGCTTAACGACCCTATAGACCAAAGAGAACGTTTTGAAGCTCAAGAAAGACTTCGTTCTGAAGGTAACGATGAAGCTACTATGTTAGATGATGACTTCTTATTAGCTCTTGAATATGGTATGCCTCCTACAGGTGGGCTTGGTATGGGTATAGATAGGCTTGTTATGCTCCTTACTGATTCTCCATCTATAAGAGATGTATTATTATTCCCTACTATGAAACCTTTAAATTAAAAATTACAGGTGTAGATTTTATCTACGCCTTTTTTAATATAAATTGTTTGAAAGATAGACTTATTATAAGAATAAAATTTGTCAAAAAAATTGACAAGCTATATTTTTTATAATAAAATTTAAGTATAATATCTAAGGAGAAAAAATTATGATAGAATATTTTGTTATAGGAAAAATAGTTAATACTCAAGGTATAAAAGGCGAAGTTAGAGTTATGCCTTCTACTGATGATATAAATAGATTTAAAAAATTAAAAGAAGTTTTAGTTTGTCAAAAAGGCAAAAATGAAACTTACAAAATAGAAAGTGTTAGATTTCATAAACAATTTGTGCTTATAAAATTTGAAAATGTTAATACCATGAATGATGCTGAATTACTTAAAAATAGCGAGATAAAAATACACAAAGATTTAGCTATTCCTTGTGGTAAAGATGAGTATTACATTAGCGACTTATATGGTATGAAAGTTATATCTGATGAGGGAGAAGAACTTGGTATATTACAAGATATTATAGTTACTGGAGCTAATGATGTATATGTTGTTAAAAATGAGGAGAGTGAAATACTTATACCTGCTATAAAACAATGTATATTAAAAGTTGATGTAGCAAATAAAATAATGGAAGTGCATCTTTTAGAAGGGTTAAGATAATGGATTATTATATTTTGACTTTATTTCCAGATATGATATATAATGGGCTTAATCATAGTATAATAAAAAGGGCCATAGATAATGGAATAATAGGGATTAATTGTATAGATATAAGAGATTTTTCTAACAATAAGCATAAAAAGGTTGATGATTATGCTTATGGGGGAGGTGCTGGTATGGTAATAAAGCCAGAGCCAGTATATGATGCTTATATTAGCTTAAAAGATAGGATAAGCAAAGATACCAGAGTATTATATATGAGTCCTCAAGGGAAGACTTTTAATCAAAATATGGCTTATGAATTATCTAAAGAAAAAGAGCTAGTTATACTTTGTGGACATTATGAAGGGATAGACGAGAGAGTTGTAGAAGAGATAGTTACAGATGAAATATCTATAGGAGATTTTGTTTTAACAGGAGGAGAGCTTCCGGCTATGATGGTTATAGATGCTATATCTAGGCTTATACCTAATGTATTGTCTAAAGAAGAAAGCTTTATAAATGAAAGTTTTAATGATAATCTTCTAGAATATCCAAACTATACAAGACCTTATAATTTTAGAGGAAGACAAGTCCCAGATGTACTTTTATCTGGAAATCATAAAAACATAGAAATATGGAAAAAGCAACAATCTATAATAAGGACTTATAATAAAAGACCGGATTTGTTTAAAAAATATAAGCTTACGGATAAAGAAGAAAAATTTTTAAATGATTATAAAAATAAATTAAAATAGGTGATGTTTATGTTAGATGTTTGTTTATTAGGGAGCGGGGGTATGATGCCCTTACCGGATAGATTTTTAACTTCGATGTTATTTAGAACAAACGGAAGAATGCTACTTATAGATTGTGGAGAGGCAACTCAAATAACAGCTAAGATGCTAGGTTGGGGCTTTAAAAAAATAGATATTATATGCATAACTCATCTACACGCAGACCATATATCAGGTCTACCAGGATTTTTACTTGCTATAGGAAATTCTGGGAGAAAAGAAAATTTAACTATGATAGGTCCTAAGGGTCTTAAAAATGCTTATAAAGGTTTATCTGTTATATTTCCAGAATTACCTTTTGAAATAGATTTTATAGAGCTTGAATTAGATGAACAAAATAATACAAGCGAAACTATAAATATAGGAGATTTTTATATAAAAGCTATGTATATGGAGCATAAAATACCTTGTCTTTCTTATTCTATAGCTTTAGAGAGGGCAGGTAAATTTTGTGTAGATAAGGCTAAAGCCTTGGATATACCCAAAACTTTTTGGGGAAGTTTACAAAAGGGTAATAATATAATCTATAATGATAAAACTTATACTCCAGATATGGTTTTAGGAGAAAGTAGAAAAGGGCTTAAAGTTTGTTATTGTACTGATAGTAGACCAGTTGAGAGAATGCATAGTTTTATAAAAGATGCAGATTTATTTGTGTGTGAGGGAATGTATGGCGAAGAAGAGAAGAAAGATAGCGCTATAGAAAAAAAACATATGATATTTAGTGAAGCTGCTAATATGGCGAAAGAGGGTAATGTAAATCAGCTTTGGCTTACTCATTTTAGTCCAGCTCTTACTAATCCAGATGATTTTATAGAAAATGCCACAAAAATATTTAAAAATACTATTGTTGGTTATGATAGGTTATATAAAACATTATTTTTTGAAGATTAAATAAACTTTTTATATAATAATTCGTATATATTTAAAATTTAACAAAGGAGGAAATAAAATGAAGCCAGAAAATATGACAGATTATGAGCTTGTTTGTAAATGTTTAAATGGTGAAAAAGATTATTTTTCTGAGCTTATATCTAGAAATAAAAATTTAGTTTATTCTGTTGTGTTAAAGATGATAAATAATAAAGAAGATGCAAACGACCTTGCACAAGAAGTATTTATAAAAATATATAAAAATTTAGATAAATATTATCCAGATTTTAAATTTTCTACTTGGGTTGTTAAAATAACTACAAATCATGTGATAGACTATAGAAGAAAGAAAAAATGTGAAACTGTATCTATGGATTATTTAGGATATAAGCTTGTATCTGAAAATTCTCCAGAACAAGATTATTTTGATAAAGAAGAAAAACAAGAACTTAATTATCTTATAGATAGATTGCCAGAAATATATAAAATACCTATAGTTTTATATCACAAGCAAGGGCTTAGTTATCAAGAAATAGCAGATGCTATAGATGAACCTTTATCTAAAGTTAAAAATAGGATATTTAGAGGAAGAAAAATTTTAAAAGAAGAACTCTTAAGATTGAAAGAGGGTGGAGAGCTTGGATTGCAACAAAGCTAATGAGCTTATGATGGATTATATGGATTTTAATCTATCTGATGAAGATAGATTTTTATTAGAACACCATTTAAAAGAATGTAAGACTTGCAAAGAAGAATTTGAAATATACTCTAATATGTTAGAAGAATTTTCTGTAGTAGAAGATATACATTTGCCAGAAGATTTTGAAGTTCAGGTAATGGAAAAAATAGAAGCTATAGAACCCAAATATTTAAAACAAAAGAAAGATAACAATAATTTAATTTATGTATTTATAGGATTTATGGCTTTATCTATATCAATATTTAATATTTTATCGTATAATAAGGATATTATTTTACAAAATATTCAAGATATGCCTATATTTTATAAATATTATATAGTTTTTGAAAATATTTTTAATTTAAATTTGTCAGATTTGTCTTCTGATAAATTTAGAGAGCTTATAAACTTATTATTACTTTATTTTGTTGAAGGTATAAAATATAGTTCTATATTTGTTATTTTAGGTTTAGTTTTTGCACAGTGTATAAATAAAATAAAGGCAAAATCTTAAATTTTTAAGCATAGATTATATAGTCTATGCTTTTTTTATTTAAAATATTTTAAAATATATTTTTTGTAGAAAGTATTAAAAAATTCAAGAATTTTATATATACAATCAAATAAATAATATGATATAATGAAGTACAAATAAAAATGGTTAGTGTATAAAAACTTTATTTTTATAGATAGTATAACTATAGATAATTTATAGGAGGCAAATATGAACAAAGACGATAAAAATAATGAAGTGCCCTTGACAGATTTAGATTATGAGGGGGTTATATATGAACCTAGCAAAGAGGCACAAAGTAAATTTAAGAAAAAAATAAAAAATAAAGTTAAGCCAAGAGAAATATATCCACAAAAAAAGATAAAAAAAGCTCAAGATTTTAATTTTAATATATTTATTGGAATTACTAGTGTATTAGGAGTAGTTATATTTTTAGTTGTAGCTATGATGACTTATTCCTACATATCGCCTTATATAGCGTCCCCTAAACCTTCACAAGAAACAACATTAGATTTACAGACTACTAGTAGTATATTTATAAATCCAGATACAGAAGCAAATTTAGTAGGAGTTATTAAGGGAATAGATTATAATTTAAAAACTTTTGATATATTAAATCTTAAAGATGAAAAAACTTATACATTAAAAACAAAACCGGCTACTATTTTTGAAGATAAATATTCCAATATGTTAACTATAGAAGAAGTCCAAATAGGTAGTATAGTAGATTTTGCTTATGATGAAGATAATAAGCTAAACTATATTAAAGAAAATAAAAATTCTTTTTCAATAGATGAGGTATCTAAAGTTAATCTAGATTTAAATCTTATGACTTTAGGTATAAATGATAAAACATATGGTATATCTCCAGAATATATATGTTTAAAAGATAATTTGCCATATCCTATAGAAAATATATCTAAACTTGATATTTTAAATCTTAAAGGTTATGGAAATCAAATATATTTTATAGATATTAAAAAAGGAAATGGAACTTTAAAGCTTATAAATAAACCTAATTTTAAAAATGTAATTATAGAAGTGGATAGGGATATATTTAAGCCACTTGCAGAGGTAGAAACTTTAAATTTAGCAGAAGGAAATCATAAGATTGTTATAAGAAGTGATGATACTTTACCTTTTGTAAGAGATATAACTATAAAATCTGGTGAAGAAAATATTCTAGATTTAGCTCAAATTCAAAATAAATCAGGTACACTTATAGTAAATAGTAATGTTTCAGAATATAAATTATATATAAATAATAATGAAACTTCTACAAATGAACCTATAAACTTAAGTTATGGTGTATATTCTATAAGAGCAGAAAAAGAGGGATATCATACATTTCAAAAACAAGTATCTATAAAAAGTCCTCAAACAAATTTAGATATATCTTTTGAAAAAATACAGAAAATAGGTAAGATATCTATAACTTCAAATCCAGATAATGCAGAAGTGTTAGTAGATAATGTATTTGTTGGATATACTCCTATAAATTATAAATTAGAACAAGGAGTTCATACAGTTGTAATTAAAAAAGATGGCTATAAAGATTTTGTTTTATCTAGTATAACAGTAGGTGATGAAGAAAGTTCTTTTAACATTACTATGCATAAAGATGAAAATCAAACAAGCTCGACTACTCAAACAACAGAAACTACAACTCAATAAATTTTTTGTAGAAAAATATTTAATAGTGTAGTATAATGAATATAAGATATATATTTAGAGATTTTGAGGTGTTATTATGAAAAAGAAAAGATATTTATTTTTATTCATTACTATAGTTTTAATTTTTACTATTGCTTTCCAGGTTACTTCCATAGGGGGAGTAACCAATAAAGGAAGTGATAAGAATATAAATTTCAATACTATAACACAACAAGAATATAGTATTAAAAAAATTGAAAAATATGAAAAAAATTTAGTTTATAATATAAGCTATCCTATTTTTTCAAATCAAAATCTTAATAAAATAGTAGAAAATTATATTAAAAATCTAGCTTTAGATTTTAGAAATAGTTTTGATGGAGTAGATATTAATAATCAAAAATTTGTATTTAATTTATCTACAGAAATTGGAAGTTTAAATCAAATAATATTTTTAAAATTTGATATAGAAAAAAATTGTAAAGAATATCCAAATCCTATAAAATATACTAAAACATTAATAATAGATACAAAAGATTATAATCAAATGTTGCCACAAGATTTTTTTAATAAAAATTATAGAGATTTGTTTTATCAAGAGGCTAAAAAATATTTTTTAAATACATATGGATTAGTTATAACTAAAGAATCAGAAAATTATAATGATATAAAGTCTACTGAAGAAAATTATTCTAAAGTTTTCTTTAAAGATAATAATATGCAAGTATATATATATGATTATAAAAAACAAAATGAAATATATATAAATGTAGATAAAAGTTTATTTAGACCTTATCTTAAAAAAGAATATTTAGAATATAATATAACAACGGAAACTAGTATAACAACAGAGGCTACAACGCAAGCTACTTCATCAGAAACAACTACAATAACAACTACACAAAAACAAACAACACAAACTACAACAATATCTTCTCGAAAAATTGACAAAAATAAACCTATGATAGCACTTACTTTTGATGATGGTCCAAATGGTAAAAATACTTCAAAGATATTAGATATCCTGCAAAAAAATAATTCTGTAGCAACTTTTTTTGTAGTAGGAAGAAGATTAGAAGTTGATAAAGAAATAATAAAACGTATGAATAATATGGGTTGTCAGATAGGAAATCATACTGCAAATCATAAAGATTTAACTAAACTTAGCCCAAAAGAAATAAATTCTGAATTATGGCTTGTAAATAAAAAGATAAAAGAAATAATAGGTAAACAACCTACTGTTGTTAGAGCTCCTTATGGTGCTATAAATAATACTGTTAAAACTGCTGCTCCATATCCTTTTATTATGTGGAATATAGACACTAGAGACTGGAAAACAAGAAATGCTAAGGCCATAGAAAAAGAAGTTATTGGTAAAGTAAAAGATGGAGATATAATTCTTATGCACGATTTATATGATAGTACTGCTGCGGCTTGTGAAATAATAATACCAGCTTTAGTAAAACAAGGTTTTCAATTTGTAACAGTAGAGGAGCTTTTGAAGTATAAAGGAATTGAAATGAAACCAGGTGTTAAATACTTTAATGGGAGGAAATCATAATGACATTATTAGTTGCTATGAATGCTAAATATATTTATAATTCTTTAGCAATTAGTAGTATAAAGGCGTATTGTGGTGCAAATGGTACGGAGATTAAAACTAAAGAATTTACTATAAATAATAAGGAAGATGACATATTATATGAAATTTATAAAGAAAAACCAGATATTTTAGGTTTTTCTTGTTATATATGGAATATAAATCAAATAATAGATATTATAGCTAGTGTAAAAAAGATTTTGCCTAATACTATTATTTTCCTTGGAGGTCCTGAAGTGAGCTTTGAATATGAATATCTATTTGATTTAGGAGTAGATATTATATGTATAGGAGAAGGAGAAAAAACTGTAAAAGAGCTTGTAGATAATTTAGAAAAAAATGGTATAAGCAACAAGTTAAGAGAAGTAGATGGAATAGTATTTAGGCTTAAAGATGATATTATAGTCAATAAATCTAGAGAACTTTTAGATTTAAATGATATACCTTTTGCATATAATAGTATAGAAGGTTTAGATATTATATATTATGAAGCTTCTAGAGGCTGTCCTTATAGTTGTCAATATTGTCTTTCTTCGCTTGAAAAAAAGCTAAGATTTTTGAACGAAGATAGAGTAAAGTCTGACTTAGATTTCTTTTTAAAATCAAATGCTAAGCAAGTAAAATTTGTAGATAGGACTTTTAACTGTAATAAAAAATTTGCTATGTTTATTTGGAAATATCTTATAGAAAATGATAATAATATAAGTAATTTTCATTTTGAGATATCGGCAGAGCTTTTAGATGATGATATGATAGAGCTTTTAAGTAAAGCTAGGGTAGGGTTATTTCAATTTGAAATAGGTGTACAGTCTACTAATAATCAAACTTTAAATGAAGTAAAAAGAAAAACTAATCTTGAAAAGTTATTTGAAAATGTAAGAAAGGTAAATTCTTTAAAAAATGTTCATCAACATTTAGATTTAATAGCCGGACTTCCATATGAAGATTATGATATATTTAAAAAGTCTTTTAATGATGTATTTTCTCTTTATCCAGAAAAACTACAACTAGGATTTTTAAAGCTTTTAAAAGGTTCTGGACTTAGAGAAAACGCTAATAAATATGGTATAGTTTTTAAAGACAAAGCTCCATATGAGGTTATTTATACAGGACTTATAGATTATAAAACTATGCATATTATAAAAAATGTTGAGGAAATTTTAGAAACTTATTATAATTCTAATATATCAGTAAACACTATAAGATATGCTTTAAAATATTTTGAAACTCCATTTGATTTTTTTGAAAAATTTTCTAGCTATTGGGAAGAAAATGGTTATTTTAAGGTAAGTCATAAAAAAGTAAGAATATATGAAATTATATACCAATTTTTATTATCAACTACAGGTATAGATATAGATATTTTAAAAGAGCTTATAAGATTTGATATGTTATTAAATGATAATATAAAAACTTTACCTTTATGGATAGATTATAAAGAAGAAGAAAATCTTAAATATATAGAAAAAGATTTTTATAATAAAAAAGAAAATATAGAAAAATATATTCCAAGTCTTATAAATGAAGATAAAAAGCAAATATCTAGAAAGTTATGTAAATTTGATATATTTAATATAAATATATTTGAGATGGCAAGAAAAGATTTTAAAGAAGTAGTAACAGAGAGAACTTATGTACTTTTTGATTATTATAAAAAAGATATATTAACAAGTAAGGCAAAAACTTATGAAATAGAAAGAGCTGATATAGATGAAACTTGCAGATAGAGTAAAAGAAGTTACAAGACTTTTAGATGAACACTATAAAACAGAAGATAAATGTTATCTAAATTACACAAAACCATATGAGCTTTTAATAGCAACTATGCTTAGTGCACAGTGTACAGATGATAGAGTAAATATGGTTACTGAAAATTTATTTAAAAAATATCAAAATCTTGATGATTTTGCAAATGCTAATTTAGAAGAATTAGAACAAGATATTAAATCTACTGGATTTTATCATAATAAGGCAAAGAATATTATTTTGGCTACTAAAAGACTAATAGAACATTATAATTATGTTTTACCCAGTGATATAGATGATTTAACAAGTCTTGCGGGCGTTGGGAGAAAAACAGCTAATGTTGTTAGAAGCCATATATTCAATTTACCTAGTGTAGTTGTAGATACACATGTTAAAAGGATATCTAAAAAACTTGGGCTTGTAAAAAATGATGATCCAGTTAAAATAGAATTTGAACTTATGGAAATATTGCCAAAAGAACATTGGATAAGATATAACACACAGGTTATAGCACACGGAAGAGCAATATGTAAGGCAAGAAATCCAAATTGTGATATATGTTTTATGAAAGAATGTTGCAAAGAATATAAAAATAGCCTAGATAAATCCTAGGCTATTTTTATTTATTTTTATATATATAAGTAGGCTCTTCTTCTTTATTTACTACTTTTTCTGTTATAATACATTTTTCTATTTCTTCATTTGATGGAATATCATACATAATATCTGTCATAAAACTTTCTACTATAGCACGAAGTCCACGAGCTCCGGTTTCTTGTTCTAGAGCTTTTTTAGCTATTGCTTTTATAGCTTTTTCTTCAAATTCTAGCGTAACATTATCTATTTCAAATAGATATTGATATTGTTTTACAAGAGCATTTTTAGGCTCTGTTAGTATAGAAACTAATGCATCTTCATCAAGATTATTTAAAGTAACTACAACTGGCATACGTCCTATAAGCTCTGGTATTAATCCAAATTTATGCAAATCTTGAGGAACAACTTTTTTAAGAAGTTCTCCAGATAAAAGCTCTTCTTTAGATTGAACTTCTGCACCAAACCCTATAACTTTATTTTTAGTTCTTTTTTGAATAACTTTTTCTAGTCCACTAAAAGCTCCACCACATATAAATAAAATATTTGATGTATCTAATTTAATAAATTCTTGTTGAGGGTGTTTTCTACCACCTTGAGGAGGAACGGAAGCTTCTGTTCCTTCTAAGATTTTTAGTAAAGCTTGTTGAACACCTTCACCACTTACATCTCTAGTAATAGATGGGTTTTCAGATTTTTTAGCTATTTTATCTATTTCATCTATATATATAATTCCTCGCTCTGCTCTTTTTATATCAAAATTTGCTGCTTGAATTATCTTAAGTAATATATTTTCAACATCTTCACCAACATAACCGGCCTCTGTAAGAGTAGTGGCATCGGCAATAGCAAAAGGTACATCTATAACTTTGGCTAAAGTTTGAGCTAAAAGAGTTTTACCAGTACCAGTAGGTCCTATGAGCAAGATATTACTTTTTTGTAGCTCAACGTTTTTATTTTCTTCATTAAGATTTATTCTTTTATAATGATTATAAACTGCTACGCAAAGAGCTTTTTTTGCATCATCTTGTCCTATTATATATTCATCTAAAAAGTTTTTTAGTTCCTTTGGTTTAGGTAATCTAAAACTTTTTTTATCTTCGCTATTTATTTCAGAACCTAGTTCTTCATCAAATTCATCATACATTATTTGGCAACAAAGCTCAACACACTCATCACAAATATATATATTTTTTGGACCAGCAAGAAGCTTTTTTACTTCATTTTGAGTTTTACCACAAAATGAACAAGTTATTTTATTATCATCATTTTTAGACCCCATATAATCACCTCTTATTTTTGTGGTTTTGTTATAACCTCGTCTATAAGTCCATATTCTTTGGCTTCAGTAGCAGACATATAGTTATCCCTTTCAGTGTCGTTTTTAATAATATCTATAGGTTTTCCAGTATTTTCAGAGAGCATTTGATTTAGTTTTTCTTTGATTTTTAATATTTGTTCTACTTGAATTTGCATATCTGTTGCTTGTCCACGAGCACCACCAAGAGGCTGATGTATCATTATTTCAGAGTTAGGAAGAGCATATCTTTTGCCCTTAGCACCGCCAGCTAATAAGAAAGCTCCCATACTAGCAGCAAGACCTATACATATAGTAGAAACATCAGGTTTTATATATTGCATTGTATCATATATTGCAAGACCAGCAGTAACAGAGCCTCCAGGGCTATTTATATAAAGACTAATATCTTTATCAGGATCTTCTGCTGCTAAAAAGAGAAGCTGAGCTACAACTAGACTAGCAGTAGTATCATTTACTTCTTCTCCTAAAAAGATAATTCTGTCTTTTAAAAGTCTTGAATATATATCGTAAGAACGTTCTCCAGAACTAGTTTGATCTACAACAACAGGCACTAAAGCCATAAATATCACTCCTTAATTATCATATATAACTATTATATCCAATATTTGTAAGTATATTCAATAGTAAAAATAAAGAATTTATGTATCTTATATAATTAGTAGGATATAGTAAAGTGTTAAAAAATAAAAGAGGGAAATCCTCTTTTATTTTAGTATGTTTTAATATTATTCTGCACTAGGTTGAACAGAATGTTTAACTAAGAAATCTAAAGCTTTTTGAGTTTTTAAATCTTTGATTATGTTTTGTTTTTCTTTTTCATCAAAAATGCTGTCAAGTTTTTCTCTATCTATATGATAAGTTTCTGCAATGCGGTTAAGCTCTGCATCTATTTCTTTTTCAGATACTTTAATTTTTTCTGCTTCTGCAACAGCTTCAAGAGCAAGTCTGCCTTTAACTTGTTTTTCGCTTATTATACGATAAGCTTCTCTCATATTTTCTATACTTTGTCCCATATAGTTAAGATAAGCTTGTAAAGATAAACCTTGAGCAGCTATACCGTTTCTAAATTCATTAATTTTGTTATCTATTTCAAGTTCTATCATAGCTTCTGGAATATCTGCTTCCATTTTTTCAATTAAAGCTTCTAAAAGTTCTTCTTTCATTTTTTTGTCTGCTTCGCTCTTTTTAGCAGCAGTAAGTTTAGATTTGATATCTTTTTTATAGTCTTTTAAAGTTTCAAATTCTGTAGTATCTTGAACAAATTCATCAGTTAATTCAGGGAGAATTTTTTCTTTTATTTCATTTAATTTAACTTTAAACATAGCAGGTTTAGAAGAAAGTTCTTCTTTTCCATAGTTTTCTGGGAATGTAACATTAACTTCAAATTCTTCTCCAATATTTTTACCAATAATTTGGTCTTCAAAATTATCGATAAAAGTTTTAGAACCGATTTCTAAATCATAGTTTTCGCCTTTACCACCTTCAAAGGCAACACCATCTATAAATCCTTCAAAGTCTATGTTTACTAAGTCTCCATTTTTAACAGCTCTATCAGTAACTTTATTTATTCTAGAGTGTTTTTCTCTTTCTCTGTTAAGGAAAGCTTCTACATCATCTTTGTTAACAGAAGTGCTAGGTTTTTCACAAACAAGGCCTTTATAATCAGAAACTTTAACTTCTGGTTTAGTATAAACTACAGCAGTAAATACAACACCATCTTCTTTAGATGCACTAACAACATCAATTTCTGGGCGAGAAACTATTTCAAGTCCGCTTTCATCAGCAGCAAGAGCATAAGCATCTTGTAAAACAAAGTTAAAAGCATCATCAAATAAGATTTCTGGGCCATAAGTTTTTTCTACTATGTGTCTAGGTACTTTACCTTTTCTAAATCCTTTTATATTAAAATGTTTTTGATTTTTGTTGAAAGAATAGTCTAAGCCCTCATTGAATCTTTTAGCATCAACAGGGAAAGTTAATTTAAACTTATTATTATCTATTTTTTCTACGTTCTTCATTTATTAAAATCCTCCTTAAACGTTGGTAAAAATTTCATTAATAGATTATATCATATATATTTTAAAAAAGCAAATATTTGTTAAAAATTATCTATATTTCCATAATGATAGGTAATATCATAGGGCTTCTTTTTGTCTTTTGCCACAAGAAATCTTTAAGAGTATCTTTTATCATAGTTTTTATATAAGCCCATTCGCTAATAGGTGTTCCTTCACAAGATAATAAAGCTTCTCTAACAACAGATTTTGCATCAGATATTAAATATTCAGATTCTCTTACATATACAAATCCGCGAGATATAATATCAGGACCAGATATTAAAGTACCTTCTGCTTTGTCCATAGATACAACAACTATCATAAGTCCATCTTGAGAAAGGTGTTTTCTATCTCTTAATACAATATTTCCAACATCACCAACACCAAGTCCATCTACTAACACTTGTCCAGATGGAACAGAACCAGATATACGTCCAAAGTCTCTTCCAACTTCAAGTACTTCTCCACGTTCTAATACAAAAACGTTTTTCTTATCCATACCAAGTTCCATAGCAAGATTTGCATGAGCTCTAAGGTGTTTATATTCCCCATGAATAGGCATAAAGTATTTAGGTTTTATAAGAGCGTGAAGTACTTTAATTTCTTCTTGTCTTGCGTGTCCAGAAACATGAACATCTTTTAGTCCTTCATATACAACTTCTGCCCCTTTTTTAAGCAAACAGTTTATAACACGATAAACATTTTTTTCATTTCCTGGAATAGGGGAAGCACTAATTATTACTTTATCCATAGGTTTAATTTCCACTTGTTTATGGTCATTTTGGGCTATTCTAGATAAAGCAGACATAGTTTCACCTTGACTACCAGTCATAATTATAACTATTTTATCATCAGTATAATTTTTTATTTCGCTAACGTCTATAAAAACTTTTTTAGGAACATTTAAATATCCAAGTTCACAAGCAGTTTTTACAACATTGTTCATACTTCGGCCTATAACTGCTACTTTTCTTTTATATTTTATAGCGCAATTTATAACTTGTTGTATTCTGTGTATATTTGATGAGAAAGTAGCTACCATAATACGTTGGTTTAGAGATTCTGCAAATATTTCATCAAATATAACCCCAACACTTCTTTCGCTCATAGTAAATCCTTTAAGCTCTACATTTGTACTCTCACACATAAATAGTAGAACGCCTTTTTTACCGAGTTGAGCAAATCTTTGTAAATCTATAGGAGGTCCTTGTATAGGTGTATAGTCTATTTTAAAGTCTCCAGAATGGATTACAACACCAGCAGGAGTAGTAATAGCAAGAGCACAAGAGTCTGCTATACTATGTGTTGTAGCTATAAACTCTACTTTAAAGTTTGCTCCAATTTTTACGTACTCACCATATTTTACACAAATACGATTTACTTTATTTAAAATATTATGTTCTTTAAGTTTGTTTTCTATAAGACCTATAGTAAGTTTAGTACCATAAATAGGTACGTTTAATTCTTTTAAAAAGTATGGTAAAGCTCCTATATGATCCTCGTGTCCATGCGTTAAAACAACAGCCTTAACTTTTTCTCTGTTTCTTGTAAGGTAGGTAAAATCAGGAATAACAAGGTCTATACCTAGCATATCATCTTCAGGAAAAGCAACACCACAATCTACAACGATAATTTCATCGTTTATTTCAAAAGCTGTGATATTTTTACCTATTTCTTGAAGTCCTCCTAAAGGTATAACTTTTAATTTTGCAAATTTACCAGCCAAAACTACACCTCCAATTAAATTTATTTATTGTAAGTAAGGTTCTATATAAACTCATAAGAGTTATATTTTTTTAAAATTCTAGTTCGTATTCTGTTTCGTTTTCTTGTAAAAGAATTAATACTTTGTTATATTCGTTATCATCTTCTACTGGTATATATACTGACTCTTCTCCATCATCTTCTATTTGCTTTAAAATAAAAGCTTCTGGTTCTTCTTTGTCAAAGTCATCACAAGAAACAACTAGCAGATATTGAATATTATCTACAAGCACACCATCTATAACAAAACAATCTAAAATAGTTCCATCATCTAATAGCATAGATACAGTTTCATAAGTATCTTCCATATCATCTAAAATATTATCTAAATTTTCTTGCATAATTATCCTTTCTTGCCACCAAAATCTAAATATCCTTGCAATATAAAGACAGCAGCCATTTTATCAATAACTTGTTTACGTTTTTTACGACTAACATCGGCCTCTAATAGAGTTCTTTCAGCTCCAATTGTGCTAAGCCTTTCATCCCATAGGACTATTTCTATAGAGCTATTTAAGGCCTTTTCAAGACGTTGTTTAAATAGCTCTGTTTTCTCACCACGAATTCCAACGGTGTTATTCATATTTTTAGGATACCCTAAAACTATTTTTTCAACACCATATTCAGATATAATTTGTTTTAGTCTTTCTATGCTTTTGTTTATGCTTTCTTCTTTATCACGACGAATAATCTCAAGCCCTTGAGCAGTCCAACCAAAAGGATCACTTATAGCAACACCTATTGTTTTTTCACCATAATCAAGTCCTAATATTCTCATAAAGTTTTTAAGTAGCTTTTTACAATTTCTTCTAAAAGCTCATTTCTTTCTATTTTACTTATGATATTTCTAGCATTATTATGACTTGTTATATAAGTAGGGTCTCCAGATAAGATATATCCCACGATTTGATTTACAGGATTATATCCTTTTTCTATCATAGCGTTTTTTACATCTGTTAACATAATATCAACAGCTGTTTTTTCGTTTAATTGATATGGGGCAAATTTTTGAGTTAATGATAAATCTTTTTCATTCATAAAAGCACCTCCAAAGATATTAAAATAAAATCCGAACATTACTTACTAAAAATATAATAATATAAAAATATAGTTAATGCAAGAAAAATATAATAAAAACTGGAAATTATACAAGTTTACCTTTAATATGTTCAACAGAAATAATGTTTTCTAAATAAACATCTAATATTTGATTTGTTATATCTTTATCGCTTTCCACGCATACTGTTATATAATTTGTTGTATGGCCTTCGTATAAATTATCCTCTTTTTTTCTTTCAAATAACACTTTTTCTGTTTTTCCAACCATAGAATTTAGAAATTCTAAATTTAAGCTATTAGAAAGCTCTATCATTTTTTTATTTCTGATATTTTTTATTTCATTTGGAATTTGATTTTCAAATTCTGCTGCTTTAGTTCCTTTTTTAGGAGAATATGGGAAGGCGTGTATTTTAGATATTTTAAGTTCTTTGGCAAATTCATAGCTTGTATTAAAATCTTCTTCGCTTTCATCAGGAAAACCAACTATTATATCTGTTGTTATAGCTACATAAGGAAAAGCTTCTCTCAGCCTTTTAATAGCTAGTCTATAGTCATTAGAAGTATATCTTCTATTCATTCTTTTAAGTGTTTTATCACAACCACTTTGCAGAGATAGGTGATAATGATTGCAAACTTTAGGAAGTTTTTTAATCTCTTCTATAAATTCTTCTGTCACAACAAGTGGCTCTATAGAACTAAAACGAATACGCTCTATACCATCTATAGTATGAACCCTTTTAATAATATCTATAAGATTTGTTGTTTTTAAATCTGTGCCATAAGATAAAATATGGATACCAGTTAGTACTATTTCTTTAAAGCCATTTTTAGCAAGTTTTTCTACCTCTTCTAATACTTCTTCTGGTTTTCTGCTTCTTACTGGACCGCGAGCATATGGTATTATACAATAAGTGCAAAATCTATTACAACCTTCTTGAATTTTTAAGTATGCTCTTGTTCTGTCTTTAAGCTCTGATATAGAAAGAGGTTCAAATATTCTTTCTTTCATTATATCAGAAACAGTATTTAATACATTAGTTTGATTTTCTTGTTGATATTTTTTTACTGTTTCTACTATCTTTAGTCTATCTTTTGTTCCTATTACTATATTTATACCTTCTATTTTAGTTACTTCATCTGGAGCTACTTGAGAATAGCAACCAGTAGCTACTATTATGCTATTAGGATTTAGAGTTTTTGCTCTTCTTATCATTTGTCTAGATTTTTTATCTCCAAGATTTGTAACAGTGCAAGTATTTATAACATATACATCTGCTACTTCATCAAATTCTACTATTTGATAACCTTCTTTTTCAAAAAGTTCCATCATAGCTTCTGTATCATAAAGATTAACTTTACAACCTAAAGTTGTAAAAGCTATTTTATTAAAATTCATATATTACCTCTTTTCTTTTGCTTATTTCCTTTTGTCTTTATTTATGTATCTAAAATCACCAGCTAGTATGCCTTCCACTCTTTTAAATGTTTGTCTAAATATATTTACATCTGTATAGCCAACTTTAAGAGCTATAAGGTCATCTGTTAGATGAGTATTTAAGATAAGCTCTTTAGCTTTATCTATTCTTAGTCTAGTTATATATTCTTCTAAAGTTTTTTCAGATTCAGATTCAAATATTTGTCTAAAATATGCTACATTACAATTAAAATATTTAGCAAGACTTTTATATGTGACAGTTTTGTTATAATTTTCTTTTATGTATTCAATAGCCTTTATATATATTTCATTAGCTTTTGTTTTTCTAAAGCTTAATATATAATCGCAAAAAGATTTTAAATTAGTTTTTAAAAAATTATATGCTTCATCACAATCTTTGATTTTTAATACAGTAGCAGTATCAAAAAATTTAGTAATAGGTTCTATTTTTAGCCCTTGTTCAAATGCTGTTCTATTTATGGATATTAACATAGACATTATTATTTGAGACAAAATAGGCTCAAAATTGCTTTTATATTGATATATTTCTTTAAATATATCATCTAAAAGTTTTACGCAATAAGAATATTCTCCTATAACTGCAGTATGAACTAATTGATTTTCTCGTTGATAAGGATAACTAGATGCAAATGTATTTTTGTATTCTACAAAGTCTATAAAAATAACACTATTATAACCAACTATACAACGATACCTAAGAGCGGCTATAGCTTCTAAAAAAGAATTATGTATCTTTTCTGCATCTTCATAAGTTCTACCAACTCCGCAAGATACTAAAATATCTGTATCTTGTTTAATTTTTATCTTTATATTGTTTAAATCTTCTAAAGTATTTGAAATATTTATATCGCCACCTAGTATTACCACTATCTCATTAAATAGATTTATAAAAGCTTTACCATTTTTTAAGCTTGAGCTAATTATTTTTAAAATTTTAAATGTTATTAGGTGCTTTTCTCTTTGAGATTTATTTAATATATATTTTCTAAAATTATCTATTCTAAATATTACTACGGTATATGGTTTTTGTATTTTTATATCAAAGTATTTAAAACTATTTTCTATTTCTTCTCTATCAAATACACTTTCATTTATAAGAACAGATAAAAATTTATCTTCAAAGAGTTTAAAACTTTGTAAATATTCCATATCAAGAAGATGCTGTTCTTTTTCTAAGGTTTCTTTTGCTTTAGCATAACTTGCATATTCTTCTAAACATTTTTTTAACTCTGATGGTCTAACTGGTCTTAGAGTATAAGTTATAGCACCAAATTCTAAAGATTTTTTTAAATAATCAGCATCGTTTAAAGAGCCATATGTTATAAAACGTATATCCTTATAAACTTTGTTTAGTTCCTCTAATTTTTTAAAAGCATCAAGTCCCAAAAATCTAATTTCTAATATGACAAGGTCTACTTTATTAGTTTTTAGATAAGAAAAAAAATTAGCCTCATTAGAAAAAGTTTTTAATACTTTAAATTGTGAAAAATTTATATCTATATAAGATTTTATTCCTGATGTATGATTTTGTTCAAAATCTGCAATAACTACATTAAAAATAATATCACACTCCTTTATTCTAGAGATTAAGAATAAGTTTTATTAAATATTATTTAGTGTCAAATAAATACGTCTAATAATTAATGGGTTTAAAATATTTTTAGATATAGTATAGCTTATTAGTCTGATATTTGCAATAGATGATATGTAAAGTTATGGATTAAAATATTAAAAATTATATTTAAAAATTTTTAAAATTGTGTTATTATGTTAATAATCTAAAAACAATATTGCTCTAAGGAGAAAGATATGGAGAAAAAATTAAATGAAATTGGAACAAAATATTTTAATAATAAATTATCACTTAGTCTATTAGATAATATGTTTGAAATTATATCATATACTAAAAATTTAGAAGAATTAGAACAAATTTTTAAGTTTAAACAAATACAAGAAATTTATCTAAAAAATCAAAAGAGAGTTTGTTCTTTGAAGGAATTATTAAATACACCTATAGAAGATAGACAAGATAGTATAAAAGATATTATAAAAGATATATATATAATTACAGAAGTTGGTAAACAGCTAGTAGCAGAATATACTTTTGCAGAACTTATCCAAAGGATTTATTTAGATTATTTACATATATTGGAAATAGATGATTCCTTAAAATATAGTCCAGATGATATATTTTCTGATCTTATATCATATTTAGATGAAGATGAAAATTTAGAAAAAACTAACCAAATTTTGGCTTGTTTAAAATGTAATATGACAAAAGAAAATTATAATGATTATATTATAAGTGCTTTTAAAAAACTTTATAAGGATATAGATTTAGAAATTGCTAAAAAGAAAACAGATAATTTAAAATTAAAATTTGCGCCATATATATATATAAAAGATGAAGAGAAAAAAAAATACTTGTGGAATTTATTTATAAAAGATAATAAATTAGATAATATTACAGATATTCAAGAAATTATAGATGATTTGGAAAGTATCATTTGGAAAAATATGGATTTAATAGGCACTCTAGACACAATATATTCAAATTGTGAAGATATATTATACATATATAAATTTTGTAAAAGTTTAGAAGAAATTTTTCAAGATGATTTTATTTTTAAAGATATATATTTTTATATATGTGAAAAAATAGAAGAAAGAGATTTTGAAGCCTTAAATGAAGATATATTAAAAATATGTGAAGATAAAATAGAATTATTTACTAATCAAAATATAAAAAACATAAAAGAAATAAATAATCATCCATCAGATATAACAAATATTTGTAATTTTATAGATATGAGAGAAAAATTAGATTTTGAACAGAAAATAATATATATGGAGTTAGGAAATGATAAAAATCTTATAGATGATGAAAATATATATAAAGAAGCAAATAATTTTATAGATTTTATTAATAATTTGGATATAGATAATAAGCATAAAAAAATATTAAAACAACAATTTTTCTTTCATATGCCTTGTAATATTTCAAAAAAAGAAATTATTAAAATTTTAGAAAATAATTTATATTCATTAAATAAAATAGATGGCCTTATAACAACTTATAATTTATATTTACAGATAGATTATGATAATGACTTTACATTATTTGATGATGAATATATTACTGAAGAAATTTTAAAAGAGTATGAAAATCTATAATAAAAGAGCATAGGGGGGGTTGCTTTATATTAAAAGACATAGATTATATCTTAGAATTTCTATCAGATATGGGCAAGATGCTTTTAGAAAATGGAGCAGAAACTTATCGTGTGGAAGATACTATTAATAGAATATTAAAATATTTAGAATTTGAAGATTCGGAAGTTTTTGCAACTAGTACGGGCTTATTTGTTTGTATAAATAAAAATACTAAGATAAAAAGAATAAAATCAAGAAGTATGAATCTAGAAAGAATATCTAAAATAAATGATTTATCTAGGAAGATAGTATCAAATAAGATGACTATTAAAGAATGCAAAGATAAGCTAAAAGAGATAGAAAAAAGTAATCTATATTCATTACCAATTGTTACTGCTAGTATAGGTATTAGTTGTTTCTTTTTTTCATTTTTATTTAAAGGGACTATAACAGATGCCATAAATGCTTTTATAGTAGGTTTTTGTTTAAATTTATTTACAACATATTTAGCAAAGAAAAATATTTGTGGATTTTTACAAATGTGTTTAGGAGGGGTTTTTATAGCCCTATTTAGCCTTATAAACTTAAATATTGGTATTGGAAAAGATATACATAATATTATAATAAGTTCAGTTATGCCTCTTGTTCCAGGGGTATGTTTTACAAATGCTATAAGAGATATATTTGAGGGAGATTATATATCAGGTGGTAGCCGTATGTTTGAAGCTATTGTAACAGGTGTTAGTATAGCTATTGGAGTTGGAGTTGTACTTCAGGTATGGATTAATATATTTGGAGAATTTTTAATAAGGTGAATATATGGATATAATTATACAAAGTATGTGTGCTTTTTTTGCAACAATAACATTTTCTATAATGTTTAATACACCTAAAAGAGAACTTATTTTTTGTGGAATAGCAGGGGGAGTAGGCTGGCTAGTATATAGCATAGCCCTAAAGTTTGGTCTTTCTAATATGTTATCAAATTTTTTTGGGACTTTATTTATTGCTTATCTTTCAAGATTTTTTGCAGTAATAAGAAAAAATCCTATGTCAGTATTTTTAATATCTGGAATAATAACATTAGTTCCAGGTGCTGGGATATATAATACTGTATTAAATATTATTATGAATAATAATAAGAATGCAGCATTTTATGGATTAGAAACTGTCAAAGTAGCTTGTGCTATAGCATTTGGAATAATAGTTATACTTGCTCTTCCAAGCTTTTTATTTGATTTTAATCTAAAACATAGAAAAAAAGATAATACAATCTAAATATAAAACATAAATATATAAAAAATAATAAGGAGAAAAAATTATGGGAAAACAAATTTGGAAAGCAGGTACTATATTATATCCAGTACCGGTTGTTATGGTATCTTGTGGAGATTATGCAAAAGGAGAAAAAAATATAATAACTGTAGCTTGGACAGGAACTATAAATACAGATCCAGCTATGGCGTATATTTCTGTTAGACCTAGTAGATATTCTTATGATATTATAAAAAGAACAGGGGAATTTGTTATAAATCTTACTAATAAAGAGTTAGCTTTTGCTACAGATTTTTGTGGTGTAAAATCTGGTAAAGATATAGATAAATTTAAAGAGATGAATCTTACGGATAGAAAAGCTCATAATTTAAATTGTCCTATAATAGAGGAAAGTCCTATAAATATAGAATGTAAGGTTAAGGATATAATAGAGCTTGGAACTCATAATATGTTTGTAGCAGATGTTATATCTACTATGGCAGATGAAAAATATATGGATGAAAATGGTAAATTTCATTTTGATAAAAGCGAGCCTATTTGCTATTCTCATGGCGAATATTATGCTCTTGGAGATTATATTGGAAAATTTGGATATTCTGTTAAAAAAAATAAATAAATTTTCTTATTTTAGAGAAGGGCTTTATAAGCCCTTTGACTTTATAAAAAATGAAAAAATTTGTATTTAAAAAATTACTATAAAATGTAAAATAAAATATATAATAAATATAATACATAGTCAAGAGGTAAGATAAATGAAACTAGAAAAACTATTAAAAAACTTGGATTATATAGAACTTAAAGGAAATAAAGATATTGAAGTTTTAGGACTTAGTATAAATTCTAAGGATATAAAAAAAGGTTATATGTATGCTGCTATAAAGGGGTTTAGAGTAGACGGACATAGCTTTATAAAAGATGCTATAGAAAAAGGAGCTAGTCTTATTGTATGTGAAGATATAGAAGGCATAGAATATAATGAAAATATAGCTATTTTAAAAGTAGAAAATACTAGAAAAGCAGTATCTTATATAACAAGAAATTTTTATGATAATCCTACTAATAAGTTAAATCTTATAGGTGTTACAGGAACTAATGGTAAGACAAGTACTACATATTTCTTAGAACAAATTTATAGAGAGTGGCAAAAGAATATAGGATTAATAGGAACTATAGAGATTAGAGAAAATGCTAAAAAGATAGATTTTGATTTTGCAACTAGTACAACTCCAGATACAATAGAATTAAATTATTTGTTTGACAAAATGTTAAAAGATGGAGTAGATAATGTTATTATGGAAGTATCTTCGCACGCATTAGAACTTTATAAACTAGAAGGTTGTCATTTTAATATAGGAATATTTACTAATCTTACACAAGACCATTTAGATTTGCATAAAGATATGGAAAGTTATTGTAAGGCTAAGAGTAAGCTTTTTGAAATGACAGATTATGCTATAATAAATGCTGACGATAAATATGCACATGAAATAGTAAAAAATAGTAAAGCAAAAATATATACTTATAGCATAGAAAAAGAAAGTGATTTTAAAGCAACAGATATAGAATATTTTATGGATAAGGTTTGCTTTAATGTAGAGATAGAAGGAAAAAAAGAACATTTTATTCTTAATATACCAGGTAAATTTAGTGTTTATAATGCTTTAGGGGTTATAGCTTGTTGTGTAGTTAGTAATATACCTATAGATATTATAAAAAATGGGCTTAAAAATATAAAAGGGGTATCTGGAAGAATAGAAAATATAAAAAATGATAAAGGATTTAATGTAATAGTAGATTATGCCCATACACCAGATGGACTTGATAATATATTAAAAGCAGTAAAAGAATTTACAAAGGGTAGAGTTATTAGTGTATTTGGTTGTGGAGGGGATAGAGATAATAAAAAACGTCCTATAATGGGAGAAATATCTGGAAGATTAGCAGATTATACGATTATAACTTCTGATAATTCTCGTTCTGAAGAGCCAAATTCTATAATAAAGCAGATAGAAGAAGGAATTTTAAAAGTTACTAAAAATTATGAAAAATTAGTGGATAGAAAAGAAGCTATAAAAAGAGCTATTAGCATAGCTAAAGAAGGAGATACTGTGCTTATAGCAGGTAAAGGACATGAAACTTATGAAATATTTGCAGATAAAACAATTTATTTTGATGATAGAGAAGTAGCAAGAGAGATTTTAAAGGAGTTATAAAAAATGAAACAAATCCTTATAAAAGAGGTTATAGAGGCAGTAGGTGGAAAACTAAATAAAAATATAGATTTAGAAAATTTATATATAAAAAGTATATCTACAGATACAAGGAAAATAGAGAAAGATTGTTTATTTTTTGCTTTAAAAGGTGATAATTTTGATGGTCATAACTTTATAGAAAATGCATTAAACAGCGGAGCTATAGCTTGTATTAGTGAAAAAGATATAAAGACAGAAGGACTTTTAATATTAGTAGAAGATAGTAAAAAAGCCTTAATAAACTTAGCTAAATATTATAGAAGTATTTTTGATATAAAGGTAGTAGCTCTTACAGGTAGCACAGGAAAAACAACAACTAAAGATATGTTATATTCTTGCATTAGCAAAAAATATAATACTGTAAAAACAGAGGGGAATTTTAATAATGAAATAGGCTTACCTCTTACTGTATTTAACATAGAAGAAGATACACAAGTTTTGATTTTAGAAATGGGAATGAACCATTTTGGAGAAATAAGAAATCTTAGCGAGATAGCAAAGCCGGATATAGCTATAATAACTAATATAGGAGTTTCTCATATAGAAAATCTTGGTAGTAGAGAGGGGATTTTAAAGGCTAAATGTGAAATATTTGACTATTTAAGCGATAGGGGATTAAAAATTTTAAATGCAGATGATGATATGCTAATTACTTTAAAAGATAAAGAAAGTAGCCAAAAAGTTTATTATTATAGTTTAAATAAAAAAGAAGATGCGTTTGCAGTAGATATAGAGCAAAATGGAATAGAGGGAATAAAAGCTAAATTTTGTATATTAGATGAAGAAATAGACATAAATCTTAATATAGCAGGAGAACATTTTATATCTAATGCCCTTGCAGTAGCTCTTGCTTGTTTTGAACTTGGAATTAGCAATAACCAAATAAAAGAGGGGCTAGAGAGTTTCAGACCTAGTAAAATGCGTATGAATATAATAAAAACAGATAAATATACAATAATAAATGATGCTTATAATGCAAACCCGAATTCTATGAAAGCAGGGCTTGACGTATTAGATAAAGCTATAGGAAGAAAAGTTGCTATTCTTGGAGATATGTTTGAGCTTGGAGAAAAAAGCAGTGAATTTCATTATATGATAGGAGAATATGTAGCTTCTAAAGATATACAAGAACTTATTTGTATAGGAGAAGATAGTAAATATATGTATGAAGGAGCTTTGGAAAAATCTAAAGAGGCATTAAAGCTTAGATATTTTAAAACGCAAGATGAATTTTTAAGAAAATGTAAAGAGATTTTACAAGATGGAGATATTATTCTTGTTAAGGCATCTAGAGGTATGAAACTAGAAAATACAGTTGATGAAATTATGAGGTGAGAAGATGGAGTATAATTTATATTCGGCTATATATGCCATATTGATAGCTTTTGGTATAAATATAATTTTATGTCCAATAATAATACCATTTTTGACAAGGCTAAAATTTGGGCAAAATGTAAGAGATGATGGACCTAAAACTCATCTTGTAAAATCAGGTACTCCTACTATGGGAGGCATAATGATACTTATAAGTCTTGTTATTTCTTCTTTACTATTTTTAAAGGGGAATAAGGACGGTATTGCAGTTTTATTTGTTACTTTAGGCTATGGTATAATAGGATTTATTGATGATTATATAAAAGTTGTAAAAAAACGTTCTTTAGGGCTTAGGGCCTATCAAAAAATAATAGGACAGCTTATTATAACAGGAGTATTTTTATATTATATATATAATTTCTCTGATATAGGAACACAAATATATATTCCATTTACTGATGGAAAATCTATAGAACTAGGCATTTTATTTATACCTTTTTTCTTTATAGTAATGGTAGGGACTGTTAATAGCGTTAATCTTACAGATGGTCTAGATGGGTTAGCATCTGGCATCACTACATTAGTAGTAACTTTCTTTTTATTTAATGCATTAGGAATAAATACAAATCTTGTACCAATAGCAGGAGCAGGAGTAGGAGCTTTACTTGGATTTTTACTTTTTAATACTTATCCAGCAAAGGTATTTATGGGGGATACTGGATCTTTAGCTCTTGGAGGGTTTGTAGCTAGTATGGCTATACTTATGAAAATGCCACTTCTTATAGTAATAGTAGGTATTGTATATGTACTTGAAGCCTTATCTGTTATCTTACAGGTTACTTATTTTAGGATTACAAAAGGTAAGAGATTATTTAAGATGGCTCCTTTACACCATCATTTTGAACAATGTGGTTGGAAAGAAGTTAAAGTTGTGGCAGTATTTTATATAGTTACAGCTATTGCTTGTCTTGTAGGATTTTTAGCTATAAAAAATTTCTTTTAATATAAGGGGGATTTATGGACGTTAAAGATAAAAATGTGCTTGTATGTGGATTTGCTAGAAGTGGAATTAGTGCTAGTTTACTTCTTAAAAAGCTAGGAGCAAATGTAACATTACAAGATTTTAAACAAAGACAAAATTTAGATAATGTAGAAGATATAGAAAAGCAGGGGATAAGCCTATATTTTGGAAAAAATCCAGATAAAAGTCTTATTGACAAAATGGATATTGTGGTAGTTAGCCCTGGGTTAGATTTAAGCCTTGATTTTATAAAGTATGCAAAAACTAAGATACCAGTTATAAGTGAGATAGAACTTGCTTATCATTTTTGTAAAGCTTCTATAGTAGCTATAACTGGAACAAATGGTAAAACAACAACAACAAGCCTAACAGGTGAGATATTAAAAAGATATAAAAATACTTATGTAGCAGGTAATATAGGCATACCTTTTTCAGATAGTGTATTAGAGGCAAAAAATGAAGATATATATGTGCTTGAGTTAAGCAGTTTTCAACTAGAGAGTATACAAGATTTTAAACCTAAAATATCTTGTATGCTTAATATAACAGAGGACCATTTAAATAGGCATAAAACTATGGAAAATTATATACAGGCTAAGGAAAATATCTTTAAAAATCAGACAGATAATGATTTTATTATTTTAAACTATGATGATAAGGCTTGTTATAAAATGAAAGATAAAACAAAGGCTAAATTTTTATTTTTTTCTACAGAAAAAGAGCTAGAGCAAGGAACATATTTAAAAGATGGCATTATATATGTAAATAAAAAAGAATTTATAAAAGAAGAAAATCTAAACATATTAGGTAGTCATAATATGCAAAATGTAATGGCCAGCATTCTTATATCTCTTTGTCTTAATGTGCCAGAAGATATAATAAAGAAGGCTTTAGCAGAATTTAAAGCGGTAGAACATAGGATAGAATATGTAGAAACTATATCAGGAGTAGATTATTATAATGATTCTAAAGGGACTAATACAGATGCTACTATAAAAGCAGTAGAAAGTATGAAAAAACCTACATATTTAATACTTGGTGGTTATGAAAAAAATGCAGATTTTAGACCACTTATTAAAAAATTTGATAAAAATATAGAAAAAGTGGTTTTTATAGGGCAAGTTAAAGAACGTCTTGTAGATGAGTGTAAAAAAATGGGCTATCATAATTATGTACAAGAAGATAGTTTGGAAGAAGCAGTTACATACTGCTATAAAAATGCAAAAGAAGGCTCTTGTGTTTTATTATCTCCAGCTTGTGCAAGCTTTGATATGTTTAAAGACTATGAGGATAGGGGAAATAAATTTAAAGAATATGTTAGAAAATTGAAGGAGTGAGGTTTAGTTGGCTAAGCACAATGTCAATAGGCATAACCGAAATAGTGAAAGACAAAGAAAAACTAGGATTGCTAACATAAGAAATGCTGAAAGCGAAAAAACACAAGAAATAATAATAAATAAAGGTAAGATAGATCCTATAATACTTATTAGTCTTATAATACTTGTTATATTTGGAGTTATAATGGTATTTAGTGCTAGTTATTATGTTGGTAAAACAAAATATAATGATATTTTATATTTTTTTAGGAAACAGAGTATATTTGCTGTTTTAGGTTTTGCTCTTTTACCAATTGTAGTTAGCGTAAACTGGAAAATATATAGAAATATTGCAAAGCCTCTATTTATAATAGCTAATATATTTTTAATAGCAGTTTTATTTATAGGTATAGAGGTAAATGGTGCTAAAAGATGGCTAAGTATTGCAGGGCTTAGATTTCAGCCTTCAGAAGTAGCTAAAGTTGGTCTTATATTATATCTTTCTAAATTTATATCAGAGCGTAAAAATCTTTTAGATACTTGGGAAGGGTTTTTACAATGCTGTTTTATAATAGCTATTCCATTTTCTCTAATAGCTATACAAAACACAAGTACAGCTATTATATTAGGTGTGATAGGGATGTCTATTGTATTTGCAGCATCTCCAACTATAAAATACTTTTTGCCATTTATATTAGTTGCTGTTTTAGGTATAGCAGGGATAATAATTTTTGGAGAAGGATTTAGAATGGCTAGGATACAAGCTTGGCTTAATCCATTTGCAGAAGGTGTAAGAGATGTAACAGGGTTTCAAACGGTTCAGTCTTTATATGCTATTGCGTCTGGAGGACTTTTTGGGCTTGGTATAGGTCAAAGTAGGCAAAAACTTGGATTTATACCGGAGGCACAAAATGATATTATATTTTCTATAATATGTGAAGAGCTTGGGCTTTTTGGAGCAGCAATATTTGTTTTACTTTTTGCTATGATTATATGGAGAGGATATATAATATCCATTCGTTCACCTAAGCCTTTTATGAGTTATGTTTGTGTAGGAATAACTACTATGATAGCAGTGCAAGTAGTGCTTAATATAGCCGTTGTTACTAATACTATACCTAATACAGGTATACCACTTCCTTTTGTAAGCTATGGTGGTACTTCACTACTTATAATGATGGCATCTACTGGTATAGTACTTAATTTTTCAAGATTTTTTAAAGATTAGAGGGATTTTTATGAATAAAAATATAGCAATAATTGTAGCATCTGGTATAGGCAAGAGAATGAATATGGATATTCCTAAACAATTTATACATATAAAAGAAAAACCTATTATTTGTTATACTATAGAAAAATTTGAAAATTGCAATTTTATAGATGAAATAATAATAGTTACAAATGAAGAATATATAGATTTTTTTAAAAATGATATAATAAAAAGCTATGATTATAAGAAAATATCTAAAGTTGTGGTTGGTGGTAAAGAACGTATGAATTCAGTATATAATGGTTTAGATGCTATAGAAGAAGAGAATTCTATAGTACTTATTCACGATGGAGTGCGTCCTTTTATAGAAGAAAAACATATAGTAGAAATAATAGAAAAAACAAAAATTTATAAGGCTTGTGTTTTAGGTGTTAAAGCAAAAGATACTATAAAAATATGTGATGATTTTAAGATTTTAGAAACTCCTAAAAGAGAAAAGATATGGCTTGCTCAAACTCCTCAAGCCTTTGATTATAAGATTATAAAAAATGCGTATGATAAGGCTATCAAAGAAGACTTTTTAGCAACTGATGATGCTAGTGTCCTAGAGTATGTGGGCGGTAATGTGTATATGATAGAAGGGAGTTATAGTAATATAAAAATAACAACCCAAGAAGATTTAAGATTTTTTTAATTAATCCATCTAAATCAAGAAAAAGTGACATAATTTTAATTAATTGCATAGATTATAATAGAACCTTAAAAATATTATGAAGGGAGATTTATTTTAATTTATGAGAAAATTTAAATTAAAATTTAAGTTTATATCCGTTTTTGGTTTAATAAACATTTTAGTTATTATTCTTGGTTTAGGTGGTATTTTCACGCTAAAAAATACTGTGGATATATATAATAAAGTTATAGATATAAATACGAATATAGTTAAAAAATGTATTAATTATACCGGTAATGTATCAGAGCTTAGAAGTTATTTTAATTCGATGCTTTATAAAGATATGATACTTGAAGAAAATGAAAAAAGATTTTTAGAATTATATGAAAATGTAAGAAAATCTATAGATGAATATATGATTTATGTTGATATGATGCATCAAAATGGTAGTGATAGAACACAAGAAATAGAACTTATAGATAATATAAATCTAGAGATAGAACAATATTTAGAAATATTTAAAAGTTTAAAAAATAAACCAATAGATGAAAATATTAAAAAAGAAGTTATAGAATTAGGCAATGATATAGTTATAAAAACTTACAATAGTTCTAAAATTTCCTTTGAAAAATTTGATGAAGATATAAATCTTATAAAATCTAAATTTGATACTAGTGAGATAAACTTAATTATACTTTTTATTTTTATTATTATGTTTTCTATGATATCTGGTAGTATTTTATCGATATATATAAGAAAACCTATAGAAAAATTAAAACATTTAGCAGATGAAGTATCTAAAGGAAATTTAGATTTAGTTGTTGATATAAAAAATAAAGACGAAATAGGAGAACTTGCTAATTCTATTAATGTTATGGCGAAAAACTTTAAAGAAATGATTTTTGATATAAATAAATTAACAAAAGAATTAGATAATGGAAATATTTATTATAGAATAGATGATAAAAAATATGTTGGTGCTTTTAAAGACACTATAAAAGGAATAAATTTTGCTACAAATGATTTAGTAAAAGATTGTCTTTATATAACAAATAAAATTAAAGAGATAGGAGAGGGACAATTTAATACTGAAATAAAAGAGTTTGTTGGAGAAAAAGTTGTTATAAAAAATGATATAACACTTGTAACAACGGCGCTTAATAAAATTCATAAAGATATAGAAGATTTTATAGAGGCTACTAATAATGGAGATCTATCATTTAGAATAGATACTAAAGACTATAAGGGAGAGTGGAAAAGAATAAGCGAAGGTTTAAATTGTTTTATAGATAATATAGATGAACCTATAAAAGATATAGAAAATAGTTTAGAAGAGTTTTCTAAAGGTAATTTTGATATTACAATAACAAAAGAATATAATGGAACATTTGATAATATGAAGAATAGAATGAATTTTACTTCTGAAAAAGTTGGTTCTTGTATATCAGAAATATCTTATATTTTAGAACAAATGGCTAATAAAAACTTTGATATAGAGATTAAAAATGAATATATGGGTGATTTTGAAAAGATAAAATCATCTATGTTATTTATAATAAGAAATTTAAGTGAACTTATAGAGGAGATAATATCTTCATCTAAGTAAGTATCTTTAGGTGCTAAGCAGATATCTGAATCTAGTATAGGACTTGCAGAAGGAGCAACAAGGCAAGCAAAAGCAGTAGAAGAGTTAAATATTACTATAGAAGATATAATAAAAAAAGCTAAAAGTAATGTTGAAAATTTTGAAATAGTAAATAATCTTGCTTTAGAAGCTAAAGAAAATGCTAAAGAGGGAAATAATCATATGAGTACTATGCTTTTAGCTATGCAAGATATAAATATTGCATCCAATAGTATACTAATATAATAAAAGTTATAGAAGATATAGCTTTTCAAACAAATATTTTAGCTCTTAATGCAGCCGTAGAGGCAGCAAGGGCAGGAGAACACGGAAAGGATTTGCCGTTGTTGCAGAAGAAGTGAGAAATCTTGCTATAAGAAGTCAGGAAGCAGCTAGAGAAACTACAGAGCTTATAGATGGGACTGTGTTAAGGTTTGTGAAGGTTATGATATAGCAGATAATACAGCAAAAGCTCTTGTTAGTATAGTTAGTCAGATAGAAGAAATAGCAAAACTTGTATATATATCTACAAAATTTTCTATAGAACAAGAAAAATCTATAGAGGGTATAAATAGAAGTATTTTAGATATTTCATCAGTTACACAAAATAATACAGCAACAAGTGAAGAATCAGCAGCATCAGCTCAAGAATTAGCAAGTCAAGCAGAAATATTTTATTCTTCAGTTTCAGACTTTAAATTAAAATAAATTATTACCTAGGCAATGCCTAGGTTTACATATTAGGAGGAAACTATGAAAAATATAGTTGAAATTTGTTGTGGAAGTTATTATGATGCAAAACAAGCATATTTAGGCGGAGCAGATAGAGTTGAGTTAAATTCTAGTTTATATTTAGGTGGGATAAGTCCAAGTCTTGCAAATTTAATTAAAGTGAAAGATGATTTTAACATAAAAACTATATGTATGGTAAGAAATAGGGCAGGAGGATTTTTTTATAAACAAGAGGATATAGATACTATGCTAACAGATGCAAAGATATTTTTAGAAAATGGAGCTGATGGGTTGACATTTGGATTTTTAAATGAAGATAGAAGTGTAGATATAGAAAATGTTAAAAGAATAATTGAAATTATTAAAAATAAGGGAAAAGAGGCTGTTTTTCATAGAGCTTTTGATTGTACTTTAGATCCAGAAAGAACTATAGAAATTCTTATAAAGTTAGGTGTTGATAGGATTTTAACGAGTGGATTAAGAGATAAAGCTATAGATGGATTAGAGCTCATAAAAAAATTAAATGATAATTATAAAGATTATATAGAAATAGTTGTGGGGAGTGGGGTTAATTATACAAATGCAAAATATATAATAGAAAAAACAAAGGTTTTTCAAGTTCATAGTTCTTGTAAGGCGTATTTTCAAGATAAAACAACTAAAGGTTCTTATGTTAATTATTCTTATTTAAATAATAATTTAGATTATGATGTTGTAAGTAAAGAACTTGTAGAAAAATTAGTAAATGTGTTAAAGTAATATATATTATAGATAGTATCATAAAAATATAAGATTTTAAATTAAACATTATAAAAAAGAGCCTAAAAAATAGGCTCTTTTTTACAACATTCGTCACATAAACCATAAAAATACATTTGATTTTGTTCTATTTCACAATTAGTATTATTAGAAATTTCATCTTGTATTTTATTTATAAAGTCTTCATTTGGAAAATAATCTATAATTTTATTACAACTTTTACATATTATATGAATATGAGGTTTAACTTGAGCATCATACCTAAAACTATCTTCTCCAACATTTATTTCTCTTATTAATCCAGAATCTTTTAAGGATTTTAAAGTTTTATATACAGTAGCAAGACTTATTGTAGGATTTTGTTTTTTGATATTATTATATATAATTTCTGCACTAGGATGTATATGATTGTTGTATAAATAGCTATAAATAATTAATCTTTGGGGAGTTACTTTTAGATTATTATCTTTTAGATTGTTTATAAGTGTTTGCATAAAATCACTCCTTATTAATAATTGTTATCATATAATACTATAAATAATATAAAAAATCAAGATATTAATAGTATGTAAAAAATAATTCTAAAATTAATGTTTTTGAATTTGTTATAAAAATAGTGTAGATTTTATCTACACTATTTTTACTTATATTATAAAGAAAATAGTATACTAGCTATATAACAAGCTATAATACCTACACCTAGAAGCATAGAAAGTTTAGTATTTTTCTTAGTATATAATGTACCTATTACAAGAATAGTACCTAATATCCCCCATATTATAAGATTGTCTGCTTGTTTATCTGGAGAGAATATATTTCCTTTAGAATAGAATAGATCTCCAATTGCTAAAATTGTAAAGTTAAATAGATTACTTCCTATTACATTACCAAAAGAGGCATTAAAATTACCAAGACGGACTAAATTAAATGAAGAAGTAAGTTCTGGAAGAGAAGTAGCTATTCCAAGGAAAATAGCACCACCAACAGTAGCTCCAAGTCCTAAAGTAGAATTAAGCTTATCTGTAACTTTTGTGAGAAGCATACTAAATATAACTAATAAAATAGAACAAAATATAAATCTTATTATAATTTGCTTAACTGTGAGATTTACATTATCATCTTCATCAGAGCTTTCGGAACTATCAGAATTCATTTTAGTAATATTTATTATATATAATATTATTATAATTATAGAAGCATAACTTACATTTAAAAATCCAAGATTTAAACTAATATTTATCTTCATACCGATGAAACATACTATAAATAAAATTATTGTAAGAATACTAGTTAGAAGATGACTTTTTGCTACATAACCTTCTTTAAATTTTTTAGGAAATAAAAGAATACAAGCACCTAAAATAGTAAGATTAAATACATTACTCCCAAAAACATTTCCTTGAACTAGACTTGGTTGGTTTAATGAAAAAATAGCAGTAAGACTTGTTATAAATTCTGGGAGTGAAGTAACTGCTGCAAGAAGTATTCCACCTATAAATGCACCAGAAAGATTTGTTTTTTTATCTAGAGCATCTACATATTTAGATAGAAACAAAGATAAAATAACAACACAACTTGCTAAAAATAAATATTGGATATAAATCAAAATTAACCCTCCTTTTTTTTCATACAAAGAATATTATATACTTTATTTTAATAATAATCAAGAAAATTATGAAAAACATAAAAATTAGGCCTAGAATATCTAGTGCCTATTTAGTTAAAAATTCTGAAAGCTCTTTTACAGCTTCTTCAGCATCTACACCATCTGCTAATATAGTAATGTCTTTTCCGTCCAGTCCGCCTAAAGCTATAAGTCCCATTATACTTTTTGCATTTACTATTTTATTATCTAAAACTATCTTTATATTGCTAGTATATTTACTAGCTATTTGGACAATTATAGCAACCTCCCTAGCTTCTATAGAAGCAGTAATTTTTAAATTTTCTTGTTTCATATTATAACCCCCTAAGCTTTTTTGAAATATTATTTATTTTTTTTAGTCTATGGTTTACTCCTGATTTGCTTATTCGTGGATTTGTCATTTCGCTAAGTTCTTGTAAACTTATATCTGGATTTTCTAGTCTAAGCAAAGCTATTTCTTTTAAAGGTTTTGGTAAACTATCAAGACCTATAGTATTTTTTATATATTCTATATTTTCTTTTTGTTCCATCCCGGCACATACAATTTTATTAAGATTTGCTGTCTCACAGTTTACAATACGATTAACATTATTTCTTACTTCTTTTAGGATTCGAATATTTTCAAACTCCATAAGGGCTTTATGAGCTTCTATTACATTTAAAAGCTCTATTATTTGATCTGCCTCTTTTATATATACTATAAAATAGTCTTTTTTCTCTAATATTTTAGCTTCTATTTCAAAATAGTTTATTAAATCTTTTAAAAATTTAGCTTTTTCAAGATTATTAGATAAAAATTCTACGTGATAGTTTTTTTCTGGAGAGCATATATAGCCGGTGCTTAAAAAGGCTCCTCGTATATAAGCTCTTTTACAACAGATTTTATTAATATAATATGTATTTGAATTATGTTTATAGAAATATTTATTTATTGTATCAAATATAGTTTTTAAAAAATTACTATCATAGATATATAGTTTGGAATTTTTATAAAATATAAATTCTTCACAATTAAAAAGATATTTTAGAAGATTTTCAAATTTATCAGCTAATAATCTATTTTCAGTAGATAATGAAAGAGCTAGGGGAGAGTATTTTATATTTACTGCAAAATTTAGGATAGAAAAAAACTCTGCCATAGCACAATGTTTATTTGGTAATATATTTGATATTTCATTTTTTACATTTAAAGAAAAGGACATAAAATCACCTTACAGTAATATACTACTTTTTGCTATCTTTGTCAATATCTCTATGTGTGAGAATAGAACTATTTTCTTTTTTATTAAGAGCATAAAAAAGTTCGTTTGCTAAAGTTACAGAACGATGTTTTCCTCCAGTACAACCTATAGCTATAACTAGTTGATTTTTTCCTTCTTTTATATAATTAGGTATTAAAAAATCTATCATATCTATAAGCTTTGTAAGAAAAATTTTGCTCTCCTCAAAATTCATAACATAGTCATGAACAGATATGTCATTTCCAGTTAGGGGTTTTAGCTCATCTATATAAAAAGGATTTGGTAAAAATCTAACATCAAAAACTAAGTCGGCATCACTAGGTATTCCATATTTAAAGCCAAAAGATAGTATATTTATCATAAGACTATCAAAACTTTTGTTTTCTATAAATATATCATTAATTTTTTGTTTTAATTGTCTTGCTAATATATTAGAAGTATCTATTATGTAATCAGATTTTCTTCTTATATCGCTAAGAAGTTCACGCTCTCTTATTATACCAGATATTATTCTTTCGTTTTTAGCTAGTGGATGGCTTCTTCTAGTTTCTTTATATCTTTTTAGAAGAACATCATCAGAACAATCTAAAAATAAAATTTCAAAAAGGTTTTTTTCATTTTTTATTTCAGATAGATAAGTAAAAAAGTCGTCAAACATTTTACCACCGCGGATATCTATACCGATAGCTACTTTTTCTATATCAGAATTTGGTTTATCACAAAGCTCTAAAAATTTTGGAATAAGAGAAGGAGGAAGATTATCCACACAAAAATAACCTATATCTTCAAAAAATTTTAATACAGTACTTTTACCAGCACCAGACATACCTGTTATTATAACATATTTCATAAATTCACCTAGCTTTCTCCTAGTATACGTATTTCTTTTTCTAAACTTATATTAAATTTTTCTTTAACTTCTTTATAAGCAATATCTATAAGTGATAAAACATCATTACAAGAAGCGTTTCCAAGATTTATTATAAAACCACAATGTTTAGAAGATATACAAGCATCTCCTACAGTTTTACCAGCAAGACCAGCTTCCATTATAAGCTTGCCAGCAAAATTATCTTTAGGTCTTTTAAATGTACTACCGGCACTAGGGTATTCAACGGGTTGTTTTTGATTTCTAGTTTTTGTATTAGTTTTCATAGTGTTTAATATTTGTGATTTATCTGAATAACATAATTCTAGTAAAACTTCTAACACTATAAGTTTTTCTTTTAAAATTTTGCTATTTCTATATTCAAATTCACAAGCTTTATTATCTAAAGTTTTAATTTTACCATCTTGTATAACAGTTACGCTTTTTATTATATTTTTAAGTTCGCTACCATAGGCTCCAGCATTCATACAAACACCTCCACCTATAGTCCCAGGGATACCAAGTGCAAATTCTAAGCCGGATAAAGAATTTTCATAGGCTATTTTTGATATAGCACTAAGGCTAGCTCCTGCTTGAGCTTTTATAATATTATTTTTACATTCTATTTTATTAAAGTTTTTTGATATTTTTATTATAACGCCATCAAACCCTTTATCTGAAACTAGAAGATTACTACCATTACCTATTATGTAATATTTTAAATTATTTTTTCTACAAATTTCTATACAAGATAGTATTTGTGTTGTAGTTTCTGGGAGTAATAAAACTTTAGTATTTCCACCTATTCTAAATGTTGTATGTTTTTTCATACTTTCGTTTAGTAAAATTTGGTTAGAATTTAAAATTTGACTAAAGATTTCCAAAATAATATATCCTCCATTATAATCTAGCTATCATAGCAGCACCGATTATACCAGCATCATTACCTAAGATAGCAGGTACAATCTTAGTTTTAAAACCATTTCCATATATCATCTTTTGAGCTTTTTCATTTATAGGATCTGTGAGTTTATCTCCTCTAGCAGAAGCGGCACCTCCTATAGATATTATGCCGGGTCTAAATATATTAATAAGATTTACTATGCCAATAGCAAGATAATTATTAAATCTATCTATAACTTTAGTAGCTATTTCATCGCCCATATCATAAGCATCAAAAACTGCTTTAGCATCTATATTATCTATATTAGATGCTAGCTCTAATATTTTACTATCTTTATTTTTTTCAAGGAGTTCTTTTGCATATTTTATTATAGAAGTTGCAGAACAAAAAGCTTCAAGGCATCCAGTTTGTCCACATCCACAAACTTTGCCACTACTATAATCTACTATAATATGTCCAAGTTCTCCTTCTCCTAAAAAGCTACCTTTAGCTATTTTACCATTTAATATAACGCTTCCGCCAACTCCAGTACCAATAGTTAACATAATTGCGTTTTCATATCCACGCATACTTCCGCAAACATATTCTGCTATACAAGCGCAATTTGCATCATTTTCTAAGAAGATAGGTAAGTTTATATGTTTTTGCATTTTTTTTTCAACATTAATATTATCAAAATTTATATTACTAGAAGTAACTATTATTTTATTTTCACTATCTATAAGACCAGGAGCTCCTATACCTATAGAATGAACATCATTTATAGATATACCGTGTTTTTCTATAAGAGTAAGGGCCACTTTAGCTATAGATTCTATTATTTCTTCTCCTTTTCTATGGGCAAGAGTTTTTTCTACAACTGTTTTTATAATTTTTCCGTTCTCATCAACTAAACCACCTTTTATAGTAGTTCCACCTAAATCTATTCCTATATAGTACAATTTAAGTTCCTCCTAATTTGTCATACTGTTCATTATTTTTTCGCTTAATACTTGAGCTGCATTATATCCCATTTTCTTTTGTCTTCTATTTACTGCTGCTGCCTCACAAATCATAGCAAGATTACGTCCTGGTCTAACAGGAAGAGTTTGACAGATTATATCATTACCAAGTATATCCATATATTCTTCATTTAGTCCAAGCCTGTCATATTGTCTATTTTTATCCCAAGCTTCTAAATTTATTATAAGGTCTATAGATTTAGAGGATTTTACAGATTGAACTCCAAACATTTGTTTTACATTTATTATTCCTATTCCTCTTAGCTCTATAAAATATCTTATAACATCTGGAGCAGATCCTATTAAAGTATTATGAGATATTTTTTTTATTTCTACAGCATCATCGGCAACTAGCCTATGTCCTCTTTTTATAAGTTCAAGAGCAGTTTCGCTTTTACCAACACCACTTTCACCAATAATAAGAACACCTTCTCCATATATATCAACTAATACACCGTGCATAGTAATTCTAGGAGCAAGTTGAACTCTTAGCCATCTTATAACTTCGCTTTCAAATTCAGATGTTGCATCTTTAGTTTGAAACACAGGTATATTATATTTTATGCAGTATTTAATAAGTTCTTCTGGAGCTTGTATATTTCTACAGAAGATAAAGCAAGGTAACGAGTAAGAACACATTTTTTCAAATATTTTTTCTTTTTGTTCTTTTGTTAATGTCTTTATATATGAAATTTCTACAAGGCCTATTATTTGAATTCGTTCTGAAGGGAAATATTCAAAAAATCCAGCAAGTTGAAGAGCTGGTCTATTAACTTCTGGGTGTTCTAAGACTTTTTCGGAAAAATCTACGCTAGGTGTAAGATTAACTAGTTTATATTCTTCTACTAATTGTTCTAATTTTACAGAGTACATAAAAATTCTCCTTAATTTTGTTTTATTGTTTTTTTAATGAAAAAGTCGCCATATTCAAGAATTATTTCTCTTATTCCATTTTTATCATTTATAAATATTTTACATTCTTCAACTAAAGATATTCTAAGGCGTTTTGTGAAATTATTATTTAATTGCTTTAAAATTTCTAATATACAAGTATCGCTTAAGTCATATTCTGAAGATATATTAACTATAAAATCATCTTTATCTAGTTCAAGTTTTATATGTACATTTTCAAAATCTTGAGTTTCATCGTTAAAATATACATAGTCTGTAACAAAGTTATCCATAATATCACCTCGTATAAAATTTTATATATTAATAATATAATAAATTTTATAATTTTTCAATAACAATCTATGCTTTGAAAATAAAATTTATACTTAAAATATAGCTTAGATTTGTGCAAAATTTAAAAAGACACTATTTTAATAGTGCCTTAAAAATTTATCTTTATATATTTTTATTTTCTATTTCTTTTTTTCTTTTTGTTATAAGACCACCAATACGTCCACTTTCTTTTGAAGTAAGATTTTTCCAACCTACTTTTTCTATTTTTTCCATAAGCCCAAGTTCTTTAGCTATTTCATATTTAAGATTATTTGCATCATTTATTTTCATAAATATCCTCCTTAAATTTTTAAGCGTAATTATATTATTTATAAAAACTTAATATTATATACATATAAAGTATATGTGGTGATAATATGAAAAATATAATCTTTACTATTATGAGTGAGGAAGAGAGTAAAGCAGAAGATATAGCTAAAAAACTTTCTAAAGAGCTTAATATACCTTTTTATAAAGATGAAATATTAGATATGACCTCCAAAAGTAGTAATATAGACTTAGAGATTATAAAAAATATAGAGGATAAAATATATGGACATGTAAATTTTCCTATAGATTGCAGTAGTGGATTTAATTTTGCTTTTTTACCAGATTTTACAATGATACAAGATAGAGTTTTTTTAGAAAAGGCAAAGATAGTAAAAAAACTTGCAAAAGATAAGTCTTGTATAATTTTTGGCAAATGTTATAATTATATATTAAGGAATAGAAAAAATTGTATAAATGTTTTTATATATTCTAAAGATGAAGATAGATTAAAGAGTATTTTAGAAAAAAGTGAAAACAAACCAAGATATTGCAAAAAGAAATTAAAACTTAAAGATAAAAAGAGCTATTCTTATTATCAGTATTTTACTGGCGAAAAGTGGGATAATAAAAAAACTTATGATATTTTGCTAAATACTAGTTGTCTTAGCATAGATACTTGTGTTAAAATATTAAAATCTATATTTTTAGCTTATCATAATAATTAATTCTTGCAAAGGATAGGCTAATAAGCTATACTATATATAAATTTGATATGATACAAAGGAAATGCTGGAGGGGTTTTATGTCTAATATAAAGCTTATAAATATTGGTTTTGGCAATATTGTATTAGCAAATAGAATAGTAGCTATAGTAAGTCCAGAATCTGCTCCTATAAAGAGGATTATCCAAGAAGCTAGAGACAAAGGAAATCTTGTAGATGCTACTTATGGGAGAAGAACAAGAGCAGTTATAATAACAGATAGCGAACATATTATTCTATCTTCTATACAGCCAGAAACAGTAGCCAATAGAATAGTGGCTAAGGATAGTTCTTATCCAGCCGAGCAAGAAGAATGCGATACAGATTAGGGAGGATTGTATGAACAAAAGAGGATTATTAGTTATAGTATCTGGGCCATCAGGTGCTGGGAAAGGTACGGTGGTTAGTGAGCTTATAAAAGATAGCTCTTATGCTTTATCTATATCTATGACAACAAGAACACCAAGAGAAACAGAACAAGATGGAATTCATTATTTTTTTAAAACTGTAGAAGAGTTTGAAAAAATGATAGAAGAAAATGGCTTTTTAGAATATGCTAAATTTTGCGATAATTATTATGGTACGCCATTATCTTATGTAGAACAAAAGTTAGATGAGGGGAAAAATGTTATTTTAGAAATAGAAGTGCAAGGAGCTTTACAAGTTAAAGAAAGATACAAAGATGCTATCTTAATTTTTCTAACTCCACCAAATATAACACAGCTAAGAGAAAGATTAGAAAAAAGAGCTACAGAAACACCAGAAAAAATAGCTATGCGTATGAAAAGAGCAAAAGAAGAAATAAAGCTTATTGATAAATATGATTATATAGTTATAAATGATATTGTAGAAAAAGCTACTAAAAGCATAAACGACATTGTTAGGATAGAAAAAATGGCAGCAAAAAGGCATATAAGCCTAATAAATACATTTTTAGAAGGAGATAATTAATATGTTAATACCATCTTATGCAGAACTAATGGATGTTTTAAATGAGGATAATGAAAGTGATGAAGTAACTAGTAGATATACTATAGTTATAGCAGCGGCAAAAAGAGCAAGACAACTTATAGAAGGTGATGCTCCAATGGTTAAAAATAGACCAGGAAAGCCAGTTTCTACTGCCGTTGATGAAATATTAAATAAAAAAATTAAGATTGTTCCAGAAGGCGAAGGAACAGTATTACATTTTGACAAAAAAGAGGAAGAAGAATTTTCTTTAGAAAATATAAAAGATAAAATAAAAGAAAATCAAAAAATTAATAAAGAAGATAATTTTACTATAGATTTTGAAGAATAATTTACTGGCTATGTCTTTTGGCATAGCTAAATTTATAAAATGGAGCTTCTATTATGAAATATGCAAATATAATAGTAGATATAACAAATGAAAATGTTGATAAAATATTTCATTATTTAGTGCCAGAGTGTTTAAAAGATAAGATTAGACTAGGTATGAGAGTTTTTGTTCCTTTTGGTTATGGAAATAGAATAATAGAAGGATATGTAATAGGATTTAGCGACTATACAGATATAGAAGAAAGTCGTATAAAAGAGATAGCTAGTATTCCAGAAGACTATTCTATATTTAGTGAAAATATGATACATCTAGCTAAGTATATAGCGGATAGATATTATTGTACTAAATGTTTAGCATTTCAATGTATTATGCCTAAGATAGTCGCTAATAAGTTAGAAAGATATATATATATAAATTATGAAAAAGAAGATATTTTATCTCATATAGATAATCTTATGAGTCAAAATAATGATAGAGCTAAAATTATTAATTATCTTTTAAAAAATCCAGATATTACAGTAGCTAGAATAAAAAAAGAATTAAATATTAAAGATAGTCCTATAAAAACATTAGAAAAAAATAATATAATAAAAATAGGTTTTAAAAGGCAGATAAGAGAAGCTATAACAAAGGAAAAATATATAAAAACTAGTTCTTTTAAGTTAAATAATGAGCAACAACAGGCTTTAGATTTTATAAATAGCGAGCCTAAAAAGCCAGTACTTCTTTTTGGAGTTACTGGAGCGGGTAAGACAGAAGTATATATGCAGGTTATAGAAAATGTTATAAATAAAGGTAAGCAAGCTATAGTTTTAGTTCCAGAAATTTCCTTAACACCACAAACCGTAGAAAGATTTGTTGGGCGTTTTGGCGATATGGTTAGCGTAACACATTCTAGACTTAGTGATGGACAAAGATTTGACCAGTGGCAAAGAGCTAAAGATGGAGATATATCTATTATGATAGGTGCACGCTCCGCTATATTTACTCCATTTGATAATCTTGGTATAGTTATAATAGATGAGGAACACGAAATTTCTTATAAATCTGAAACTACACCGAAATATGACACAAGAGAAGTTGCTATAGAGCTTTGCAAACAAACAGGAGCTACCTTAGTATTAGGCAGTGCTACACCTAGTGTAGATAGTTATTATAAAGCACGAAGTGGTGATTATCATTTAGTTAGTATAAAAAATAGAATAAATAATAGGTTGCCTAATATTGAGATAGTAGATATGAGGGAAGAGCTAAAAAATAATAATAAATCTATATTTAGTAAAGATTTATATAATGCTATTAAAGAAAATTTAGATAAAAATTTACAAACTATCTTGTTTTTAAATAGAAGAGGGCACTCCACATTTGTATCTTGTAGAGCTTGTGGTTATGTTATGGAATGTGAAAACTGTAATGTAAACTATACATATCATTCTAAAAGAAATAAGCTTATATGCCACTATTGTAATAGCGAGAAAGATGTACCTAATATTTGTCCTTCTTGTTCTTCTAAATATATAAGATATTTTGGAGTTGGGACGCAAAAAATAGAAGAAGAAGTGGCCAAGCATTTTCCAGAAGCTAGAGTGCTCAGAATGGATATAGATGCTACTAGTAAAAAAAATTCTCACGAGAAGATATTAGAACAATTTAGAGAACATAAAGCAGATATACTAATAGGTACACAGATGATAGCTAAAGGGCTAGATTTCCCAAAAGTATCTTTAGTAGGTGTATTAGCTTGTGATATTATTTTAAATTCTGGAGATTATAAAAGTAGTGAATATACTTTTTCTCTTTTAACTCAAGTAGCAGGAAGAGCCGGAAGAGCAGAAGTAGAAGGAAAAGTTTTTCTGCAAACTTATATGCCAGAGCATTATAGCATAGTTTGTGCTAGAAATAATGATTATTTAAGTTTTTATAAAAGAGAAATAGAAGAAAGAAAACAAGGTTTTTATCCACCGTTTTCAAATATATTTTTTATAGTATTAAGTGGGAAAGACGAAGAAAAGGTTTTTGAGAGTATAAAATATTTACATAGTATACTTATATATTATAATCAAAGAACTAATTTCTTTATAACAGATGTTGCTAAAGCGGATATATATAAGTTAAAAAATGAATATAGATACAAAATATATATAAAGGCAGAAGATGAAACAAGACTTAAGAATTTTGTTATGTATTGTATAAAAATTTTAAAAGAAAAAAAAGATATGAAAAACATATACATAAATATTAGTTTAAATCCAAATTATATGCAGTAAGGAGAAATAAAATGGCTATTAGAAAAATTAGAATTAGCACAGATGAGGTGCTTAGAAAAAAATCAAAAGAAGTAAAAGAAATAAACGATAGTATAATAGAGCTTTTAGAAGATATGGCAGATACTATGTATGATGCTAATGGTGTAGGACTTGCTGCTCCTCAAGTGGGCGTACTTAGAAGAGTAGTTACTATTGATATAGGAGAAGGTCTTATAGAGCTTATAAATCCAGAAATTATAGAAACAGACGGGGAGCAATGTGGAGAAGAAGGTTGTCTTAGTGTTCCGGGGAAAGTGGCGGATGTGAAAAGACCTTTATATTGTAAGGTAAAAGCTTTAGATAGAGATGGTAATGAAATAATAGTAGAGGGTAAAAATCTTATGGCAAGAGCTTTATGCCACGAGATAGACCATTTAGAAGGAATATTATATATAGATAAGACAGAAGGAGAATTAGAAGACTGTTAGGAGGGATAATATGAAAGTAGTATTTATGGGAACACCAGACTTTGCAGTACCAACGCTAGAAGCTCTTATAAAAAATCATGAGGTTGTGGCAGTAGTTTCTCAAATGGATAAGCCTAAAGGAAGAGGTAAAAAACTTATGCCAACTCCGGTAAAAGAGTTTGCTCTTAATAATGGTATAGAAAATATATATCAACCAAAGAGTATAAAAGAAGATGAAATAATAGAAAAATTAAAGAGTTTAGATGCTGATGTTTTTGTTGTTGTGGCATATGGACAAATATTATCACAAGAAGTGCTTGATATACCAAAATATGGTTGTATAAATGTACACGGTTCTTTACTTCCTAAGTATAGAGGAGCAGCTCCTATTCAGTGGTCTATAATAAATGGCGAGGAAAAAACAGGAGTTACAATTATGTATATGGAAAAAGGGCTAGATTCTGGGGATATGATTTTAAAAAGAGAAATAGAAATATCTAGTAGTATGACTTATAAAGAGCTACACGATGAAATGAGCCTTGTAGGAGCTAAAGCTCTTATAGATGCACTTGATATGTTAGAAAAACAAGAAGTAAAGCCAGAAAAACAAAATCACGACTTAGCTACATATGCACCTATGATAACTAAAGAAACAGGGCATATAAACTGGAATAATACCTCTAAAGATATAGTAAACTTAGTAAGAGGTATAAATCCTAGCCCTATGGCCTATACTATATATAAAAATGAGCCTATAAAAATTTGTGTTTGTGAAGAAGTAGAAGGTTATGATGGGCAAATAGGAGAAATAGTAGCTATAGAGAAAAGAGGTTTTGTAGTTAAAACTAAAGATAGTGCTGTTATAATAACACAGATGCAGGCTAAAGGTGGCAAAAAGATGAAAACTGAAGATTATTTAAGAGGCCATACTATTGATAAAGGTATAATTTTATGTTAATATATATGTATTAAATTTGAAAGTTGGTGTAACTATGTTTGGAATGTTTTTTGACCCCACAATGCTTATAATTATACCTGGAGTTATTTTAGCTTCTATAGCTCAGATGAAAATAAGCTATGCTTATTCGACTTATTCTAGAGTGGCAAATAGCAGAGGATTAACAGGGCAAGATGTAGCTAGAGAGCTTTTAAGAATAGCTGGGATACATGATGTTGGTATTGAAATGGTAGGAGGGCATCTTAGCGACCATTATGACCCTATGAAAAAGGTTGTAAGGCTTTCACAAGATGTATATAGTGGTAGAAGTATAGCATCATTAAGTGTTGCGGCTCACGAGGTAGGACACGCTATCCAACATAATAAAGGATATGCTCCTTTAAATTTTAGAAGTACATTAGCTCCTATTGCTAATTTTAGTTCTAATATATCTTGGATACTTATTACTCTTGGATTATTATTTGGATTTTTTAGTGGTAGTATATTAATGCTAAAAATAGGTATAATATTATTTACTGTTGTAGTAATTTTTCAAATAGTAACACTTCCGGTTGAGTTTAACGCATCTAAAAGAGCTCTTGATATGCTAGAAGAATATTCTTTCCTCGATAAAACAGAAATAAATGGTGCTAATAAAGTGCTTGGAGCAGCAGCTCTAACTTATGTTGCGGCGGCTTTAACAGGTATTTTACAACTTTTAAGACTTATTGTAATACTTAATAATAGAGAAGATTAATTATTAAGTGTGTAGATTATTCTACACACTTTTTTATACTATGAAAGTTGAAATTTTTAGAAAAAAATTATATAATATGATATAATAAGAGACTATAGAAAGGTGGGTGTATTTATGGATAGCTATATATTAACAACAGATGGAGGCTTAATTGGGAGTATTTTTATACAAATTATTAGTACTATTATTATGATAGGTATTATAGCATTAATATTTTTTGTTTTTAGATTTTTCTACTTGGGTAGTAAATTATTTAAAGTTATGTTAGATGAGAAAATGGCTAAGGATAAAGAAATAGAAAAAAAGGAAGAAGTTAGGAAAGATTAATTTATAAGTGGTTTAGGGATATTCCTAAACCTTTTTAAATTTTTCTTTTTTAAATTGATAGATTTTTTTGATAAAATATGCTATAATGGTAAAAATTTAATAATAAGTCTATATCATATGGGAGGATAAAAATGGCTTTAAATAGACAAGAAAAAATAAGAAATTTTAGCATAATAGCTCATATAGACCACGGAAAATCAACTTTAGCGGACAGATTGATACAAAAATCTGGTCTTTTAACGGAAAGAGAAATGCAAGCACAGGTACTTGACAATATGGAGCTTGAAAGAGAAAGAGGTATAACTATAAAAGCTCAAGCAGTTAGGCTTATATATAAGGCTAAAGACGGAGAAGAATATACTTTAAATCTTATAGATACTCCAGGACACGTGGATTTTAACTATGAAGTATCAAGAAGTCTTGCCGCTTGTGATGGTGCTATATTAGTTGTAGATGCTGCTCAAGGAGTAGAGGCACAAACTCTTGCAAATGTTTATCTTGCTATAGATAATAATCTTGAGGTATTACCAGTTATAAACAAAATAGACTTACCTAGCGCATCTCCTGAAAGAGTTATAAAAGAAATAGAAGATATAATAGGTATAGAGTCAGAGGATGCTCCTTTAATATCGGCAAAAGCAGATATTAATATAGATGAGGTATTTGAAAAAATTATAACTAATATACCATCGCCAACTGGTGATGAGAATAAACCTTTAAAAGCTCTTATTTTTGATAGTTTTTATGATGCTTATAAAGGCGTTATAGTTTTTATGCGTGTATTTGATGGAACTGTTAAAAAAGGTACAAAAGTTAGATTTATGGCTACAGAAAAGGAATTTGAAGTAGTAGAAGTTGGGGTTTTTGGACCTGGAAGATTTATTCCTACAGAGGAACTTAAAGCTGGGGAAGTTGGATATCTTACTGCAAGTATAAAAAATGTAAGAGATACTCGTATAGGGGATACTATAACAGATGCTAATAATCCAGTAAAAGAAGCGCTTCCTGGATATAAAAAGGTAAATCCTATGGTATATTGTGGTATATTCCCAGCAGATGGCTCTAAATATCAGGATTTAAGAGATGCTTTAGAGAAATTACAATTAAATGATGCATCACTTCAATTTGAAGCAGAAACTTCTATAGCCTTAGGTTTTGGTTTTAGATGTGGATTTTTAGGACTTTTGCATCTTGAGATTATTCAAGAAAGATTAGAGAGAGAATATAATCTAGATTTAGTAACTACTGCTCCAAGTGTTATATATAAAATATATCTTACTAATGGAGAATGCCTTAATATATCAAATCCTAGTGACTTCCCAGATGTTACTACTATAACAAAAATGGAAGAACCAGTAGTAAAGGCAGAGATAATGTTGCCTAGTGAGTATATAGGTTCTATAATGGAGCTTTGCCAGCAACGTAGGGGAGAGTATATAGGTATGGAGTATATAGAAGAAACTAGAGCAGTACTTACTTATCATATACCTTTAAATGAGATTATATATGACTTTTTTGATGTATTAAAATCACGCTCAAGAGGATATGCCTCTTTTGATTATGAAATAATAGGATATTTTGAGTCTAAACTTGTTAAACTTGATATGCTTGTAAATAGAGAAGTAGTAGATGCTCTTAGCTTTATAGTACACGAAAGTTCTGCTCAAGAAAGAGGAAGAAAAATGGCAGAAAAGCTTAAAAAAGAAATTCCAAGACATTTATTTGAAATACCTATTCAAGCTGCTATAGGAAATAAAATTATAGCTAGAGAAACTATAAGTGCTATGAGAAAAGACGTATTAGCTAAATGTTATGGTGGAGATATTAGTCGTAAAAGAAAACTTCTTGAAAAACAAAAAGAAGGTAAAAAGAGAATGCGTCAAATTGGTAGCGTAGAAGTACCACAAGCGGCATTTATGAGTGTATTAAAACTAGAAGAAGAATAATCATGAAAGATTTAAGTATATATATACACATACCGTTTTGTAAAGAAAAATGTTATTATTGTGATTTTTTATCTTTTAGAAGAGGAGAAGACTATTTTGAAGATTATATAAAAGCTCTTTTAAATGAGATAGATATTTTTGCTAATACCTATAAAAATATTTATAAGATAAAGACTATTTTTATAGGTGGAGGCACGCCCTCTATATTGCCTACTGGATATATAGGGAAGGTAATGGACAAGCTATTTAGTTGTTTTTTTATAGAAGATGATGCTGAATGTACAATAGAAGCTAATCCAGGGACTTTAACCTATGATAAGATAAATCATTACAAACAAAATGGAATAAATAGAATAAGCCTTGGGCTTCAAGCATACCAGAATTATATATTAAAAAATATAGGTAGGATACATACTAAAGAAGAATTTCTTAAAAATTATGAATTAATAAGAAAAGTTGGCTTTAATAATGTAAATGTAGATATTATGTTTTCTTTACCAAATCAAACTTTGGAAGATTTTAATTATACTATAAATAAAATAAAAAGTTTAGATGTAGAGCATATATCAGTATATAGTCTTATTTTAGAAGAAAATACTAAGTTTTATGATATGTATAAAAAAGGTGAGTTTGTAGAAGTAGATGAAAAGTTAGATAGAAAATTTTATCATAATGCTATAGATAATCTTACTAATTATGGATATAATATGTATGAAATATCAAACTTTAGTAAAAAGGGTAAAGAATGTAAACATAATATAGTATACTGGGAGAGGGGAGAGTATGTAGGCTTTGGACTTGGTGCTAGCTCTCTTTTAGAAGAAAAAAGAATAAAAAATACTGAAAATATATCAGAATATATAAAAGGGAATAATAAAAAAGAAATAGAAGAGCTTAGCCTAGAAGATAGACAAAGTGAGTTTATGTTTTTAGGCCTTAGAATGAATAAAGGGATAAGTAAACATAAGTTTTATGATATTTTTAATCAAGATATAAAAGATGTATATGGAAAGCAAATAGATAGGCTTATTTTAGACAAGCTTATTATAGAAGATGGAGATAATATTAAGCTTTCTAAAAAAGGGCTAGATTTAGCTAATACTGTTTTTGTAGAATTTATATAAAGGAGATACAAGTTGATTAGGTTACAAAAATATTTAGCAGACTGTGGTATATGCTCTAGGAGAAAGGCAGAAGAGCATATATTAAGAGGAGATGTTAAGGTAAATAATGAAGTAATAACAGAGCTTGGCTTTAAAGTTGAGCCTAAAAAAGATAAGGTTTTTTTTAAAAATGAACCTGTAGTATTAAATAAGAAAAATATTTATATAATTTTAAATAAGCCTACTGGTTGCGTTACAACTGCTAAGGAACAGTTTTCTAGAAAGACAGTTTTTGATTATATAGATATAAAGGAAAGACTAGTTCCAGTAGGTAGGTTAGATTATGATACTTCTGGGCTTTTAATACTTACAAATGACGGAGAGCTTACATATAAGTTAACTCATCCTAAACATAGTATAAAAAAGACTTATATAGCAAAGGTATTTGGAGTTCCTAAAAAACAAGAGTTAGCAAGATTTAGGGAAGGCATAGTTATAGATGGATATAAGACATTACCGGCTATGATAAAAGTTATTAAACTTGAAGGAAAATATTCCTATGTACAAATAAGTATAACAGAAGGAAAAAATAGGCAAGTTAGAAAAATGTGTGAAGCTATAGGGCATAGAGTTATAGAACTTAAAAGAATATCTATAGATAGAATAAAGCTTGGGGATTTAGAAGAAGGAAAATATAGATATATGACAAAAGAAGAGGTAAAATATTTGAAAAAAATTTGACAAATAATCTTGACTTTTTTAGTATAGTACATTAATATATATTATATATATTTATGATATTAAATAGATAGAAATAAATAAGAATTACCAAAGGGAGTGTAATTTATGAACAGTCATTTAGACGTAAAAAAAGATATTTATTGGGTTGGAGCTTTAGATTTTGATATTAGAACTTTTGATGTTGTTATGTATACAGAGTATGGAACAACATATAATTCATATATTGTTAAAGGAAGCGAAAAAACAGCTCTTATAGAAACAGCAAAAGTTAAATTTTTTGACGAACATTTAGAAAGAATAAAATCTATAGTTGATATATCTGATATAGACTATATAGTTGTAAATCATACAGAGCCAGACCATACAGGGTCAGTAGAAAAACTTTTAGAAATAAACCCTAATATAACAGTTATAGGTTCGGCAGTAGCTATAAAATATCTTAAAGCTATAGTAAATAAAGATTTTAATGCTATGCCAGTTAAAGAAGGAGATAAAGTTAGCCTTGGAGATAGAAATTTAACTTTTCTTAGTGTTCCTTTCTTACATTGGCCAGATTCTATGTATACTTATATAGAAGAAGATAAGGCTTTATTTACTTGTGATTCTTTTGGTTGTCATTATTGTGATGCAAAAGTATTTAATGATTGTATAGAAGGAGACTTTATAGATGCTTATAAATATTATTTTGACTGTATAATGGGTCCTTTTAAAATGTATGTGCAAAAAGCCTTAGATAAAATAAAAGATTTAGATATAGAAGTGATTTGTCCTGGGCATGGACCAGTTCTTAGAAAAGATTTAGATAAATATATATCTCTTTACAGAGAATGGAGCAAAAATGACAAAGAAGATAAAGTAGTAGTAGCTTATGTTTCTTCTTATGGATACACAAAAGAATTAGCAGAGCAAGTAGCAAAAGGTGTATCTGATGCTGGTATGGAAATTAAGCTCTATAACCTTGAAACAGCAAATAAAGCAGAAATTTTAGCTGATATAGGTGTAGCTAGGGGGCTTTTAATAGGTACTCCTACTATAGCAGATGATACATTACCTCCGGTTTGGGAAATATTAACAAGTTTAAATGCTAATGTTCATAAAGGCTTGAATGCTGGAGTTTTTGGCTCTTATGGTTGGAATGGGGCTGGAATTACAAATACTGAAGAAAGATTTAAACAATTAAGATTTAATATGCCATTAGATGCATTAAAAATAAATCTTAAACCTAATGAAGAAGAGCTCAAAAAAGCTTATGAATTTGGAAAAGATTTTGTTAATAATATAAAATAATAGTTTTTAAATAATAATTTAGACGTAGGACAAGTTCTACGTCTTTTTATATTATTTATTTGTATAAAACCAATAATTTTTGCATAATTTTAAGAGATTATTAGCCTTGAAAATAAAAATTACATATGATATACTGAAAAGTAAAATATAAATAAAAGGAGAAAGATATAGATATGTTAAAACTTATAACTTGCGATGTAGATGGAACACTTTTAAAAAACTATAATGATGATATAAATACTAAATTATTTGAAGTAATAGATAAATTTTTACAAAAAGATGTTTTCTTTTCTGTTGCTAGTGGAAGACAACTTTGGGATTTAAAAAGACTTTTTAAACCGGTTGGGGATAAAATAGGTTATATAGCAGAAAATGGATCTCTTGTAGAGTATAAAAATAAAATTATTTATAAATCTAAAATGGATTTAGAACTTTATAGAAAATTAGCCAAAAAAGTTTTAGATATAGATGAAGTAGAGCTTTTTTTATGTGCCGAAACAACAACTTATATGATACCTAGAAATAAGGAACTTTATAAACATATAGGAAAAGAAATAAATAATCATTTAACAGAAATTAAAACACTTGAAGAAATAAAAGAGGATATAGTAAAAATTTCTATTTTTTTCAAAGATGGAGTTGATGAAAATATAGTTAAAATTTTAGTTAGTGAATTTGGTCAGGTATTTAAACATTGCAAATCTGATAAACTTTGGTATGATTTTATGGCAAAAAATACACATAAAGGTACTGCTATAGAATTTTTACAGCAAAAATTAGGTATAACTAAAGAACAGACAGCTTCGTTTGGAGATAATTTTAATGATATAGAGATGTTAAGAGATGCTAAATATAGTTATGCTATGGAAGATGCGCATCAAGATGTAAAAAAAGTATCTAGATATATATGTAAAGATGTAGTAGAGAGTTTGGAAGAGCTTTATAAAGAAATGTTTGAAAATTAGGAGATAGTTTATGACAAATGATATGACAGTGGGTAAACCCGCTAAACTGGTTATACAATTTATCATACCTCTTTTGATAGGTAATATTTTTCAACAATTATATAGTATGGTGGATACAATAATAGTGGGACGATTTGTGGGGACACAAGCTCTTGCTGGAGTTGGTTCTACAGGAGCTATAAATTTTTTCATACTAGGATTTGCTAGTGGTATGACAAGTGGATTTTCAGTACCTATAGCTCAAAGTTTTGGTGCAAAAGATTATAAGAATGTTAGGCATTATGTTATGATGAGTGCTTACTTAACTATTGCAGTAGGTTTTGTTATGACTATTTTATCTGTAGCTACTTTGGATGAATTACTTAGGCTTACTAAAACTCCAGATGACATATTTATATATGCGTATAATTATATGGTAATTATCTTAATGGGACTTATAACAAATATGGCTTATAATATGACAGCAGGAATATTAAGAGCTTTAGGAGATACAAAAACACCTCTTTATTTTTTAATAATAGCATCATTTTTAAACGTTATTTTAGATTTAATTTTTATACTTGGATTTAATATGGGAGCGTCTGGAGCCGGTGTTGCTACTATACTTTCTCAAGGTTTATCTGCTATTTTATGTATATTATATATGTACAAAAAATTTGATATATTAAAAATGCATAAAAAAGACTTAGTATATAGAAATGCATCAGCATCAAGGCTTTTATATATAGGATTTCCTATGGCATTTCAGTATTCAGTTATTGCTATAGGTAGTATTATGTTACAAAGTGTTGTAAATTCATTAGGTACTATATATGTAGCTAGTTATACTGTATGTTGCAGGATAGAGCAATTAGCTATACAACCTTTTTCTACTCTTGGTATAGCTAGCACAACATATACAGGACAAAATTTAGGAGCCGGAAAAATAGATAGAATAAGAGATGGTATGAAACAAATGACTATTATAGGAATTATTATAGCTATTTTATGTAGTGCTATAATACTTATATTTAATATACCTCTTATAAATCTTTTTATATCAGATACAACTAATAAAATGGATATAATAAAATATGTAAGATTATATCTAATTTGGGCTTGTTCTTTTTTTATTCCTCTTATGCTTCTTATTTTATATAGAGGAGCTATACAGGGTATGTCAGATGCTATAACTCCTATGATATCTGGATTTATAGAGCTTATAGGAAGAGTGTCAACAGCAGTATTTTTATCTCCTTTTATAGGTTATTTAGCAGTATGTCTTGCTTGTCCGGCGGCTTGGCTTGGGGCAGCTTTACTTTTAGTACCAGCTTATTTTGTTAAAATAAAAAAACTAGAAAAGGGGTATAGTATATGATAAATAAAATAATAGAAGATAAAAGGGATTTTTTTTATAGTAATATAACTAAGAGTATTTCATTTAGGATAGAAATGTTAAAAAGGCTTAAAAAAAATATAATAAAATATGAAAAATATATTTTAGAAGCATTAAGAAAAGATTTAGGACGTTCAGATTTTGTAAGTTATACTGCCGAAGTTAAGCCAGTATTAGAAGAAATAGATTATTTTATAAAGAATATAAAAAATCTTTCTAAAACAGAAAAGAAAAAAACTTCTAAGTTATATCTTGGATATAAAAGTTATGTTCTTAAAGAGCCTTTTGGAGTTTGTTTTGTTATAGCTCCTTGGAATTATCCTTTTTTACTTTCTATAGCACCTCTTATAGGAGCTATAGCAGGAGGAAACTGTGTTATTTTAAAACCTTCAGAATATTCTAAGCATACTTCTTATATGCTAAAAACTTTAATTAAAAAAACATTTGATAGTAGTTTTTGTGAAGTTGTTCTTGGAGAAAAAGAAATAGTTCAAGGGATAATAGATATAGGTGTAGATTTTGTATTTTTTACTGGTGGAATAGAAGTTGGAAAGGCTATAATGGAAAGAGCCAGTAAAAATCTTACTCCAGTTGCTCTTGAGCTTGGAGGGAAAAGTCCTTGTATAGTAGATAAGAATGTAGATATAAGAAAGACGGCAAAAAGGGTAGTATGGGGAAAGTTTTTAAATGCTGGTCAGACTTGTATAGCTCCAGATTATCTTATTGTACACAAAGATATATCAGATAAATTTATAAAAAATTTAGAAAAATATATAATAAAATTTTGGGGAAAAGAACCTCTTAAAAATAAAAATTATCCCAGAATAATTAATAAAAAAGCTTTAAATTCTTGTTTAGATTTATTAAAAGATACTGATATAATATATGGAGGTAAATATAGTAATACTAGTTTAGAGCCTACCTTAGTATTTAGCCCGAGTATGAAAAGTGATATAATGAAAAGAGAAATATTTGCTCCAATTTTACCTATATTTACATATGAAACAAAAAAAGATATATATGATATAGTTAATAAAAATAAAAATCCACTTTCTCTATATGTATTTTCCAAAAATAATAGTTTTGTAAAAGATATACTTAAAAATATAGCTTCTGGTTGTGTATGTATAAATGATGTTATATTGCAAGTATCTAATCATAATTTGCCTTTTGAAGGCGTTGGAAATAGTGGTATGTGTGGATATCACGGAAAATATAGTTTTGAACTTTTTACTCATAAAAGAGCAGTTTTAAAAGGACATTTTAAGTTTGACATAGAAGCTAGGTATCCTCATAAAGAGAATCTAAGTCTTATAAAAAATATCTCAAAAATACTTAAATAAAATGTATATAATATTAATAATTGTAGAAAATATAGTATTATAAATTATTTAGGAGGATATTATGGAAATATTAAAGGTTTCAGCAAACTCTCAACCAAAATCTGTAGCAGGGGCTATAGCTGCCATAGCTAGAAATAATAAAAAAATAGAAATAGAAACTATAGGAGCTGGTGCGGTTAATCAAGCAGTAAAAAGTATAGCAATAGCTAGAGGATATGTAGCTCCTAATGGAATAGAGCTTATTTGTACTCCAGCTTTTTCTCAAATAGATGTGGATGGAGAGTTAAAAACTTCTATAAAGTTTGTAGTAGAAAAAAGATAGATTAAAAAAGGGTGTAGATTAAATCTACACCCTTTTTTAATCTATTGCCTGACCTTTCTTAGTAGAAAGAAGGATTTTTAATAAGATAGGGGTTAATAAAGTCGTTAAGATAACAACTATAACAACTGCTGGGAAAAGACTTGCATCTAAAAGTCCGGCTTCTTCTCCTTTTTGAGCTACTATAAGAGATACTTCACCTCTTGCTACCATACCAGTACCTATAGCTAAGGCAGTAAAATTATCAAATTTACAAATTTTAGCTCCAGTAAAACAACCAACAACTTTACTAAGTATAGAAACAATAAGAAGAACTACTGTAAATAAGATTATACTAACAGTTATACCTTGTATATTTGTTTTTATACCTATACTTGCAAAGAATATAGGTGAGAAGATAAGGTAAGATAAAATATATACTTTTTTACCTATATATTCTTTTACACCAGTATTGCAAAGTATAATACCAGCAAAATATGCTCCAGTTAAATCTGCTATACCAAAGAATTTTTCAGAAACATATGATAAAATAAAACAAAAAGCTAAAGAATATATAGAAGATCTTCTTTTTCCGTTCATTTTATTTATAAAGTTTCTAGATAAATACATTATATAGTATAAAACACCTATGAAAACAAAGAATAATACTATTTTTAAAAATACTGTTGAAGGTTTTACACTAACATCATTTACGCTAGTAACAACTGTAAGGATTATTATACCTACTATATCGTCTATAATGGCTGCTCCTAATATAGTAGTACCCATTTTGCCTTTTAGTTTGCCCATTTCTCTAAGAGCTTCTATTGTTATACTAACTGAAGTTGAAGTTATTATAACGCCCATAAAAATAGCTTTTAATAAAAACTCTCTATCCATAGGTCCTTGACCTTTATAGAAGAAATAGTAAACTAAAGTTCCACCAACTAGAGAAACAATAATTTCTATAATAGCAATAATTACAGAAGCTACACCAGTTTTTTTAACTTCTTCAAGTTCTGTGTCAAGTCCGGCTAAGAACATAAGTAAGATAACACCTATTTCGGCAGTTTGTGTAACAAATTCATTTGCTGTTAATACTCCTAAAAATGAAGGGCCAAGAATAACCCCTGCTAATAAAGCTCCTACTACTTGTGGCATATGAACTTTTTCAGACACTAGGCCAAAGAATTTTGTAGATAATAAGATTATGGCCAAAATTAGTAGAAAATCATATTCCATTTTTTTACACCTCTTTTTTGATTTTTTATTCTAACCTTATTTTACTTCAAGTTTTAGTATAATTTCAACATATTTTTTTACAAGTATATTTGATAAATACATGATACAAAAAATATATAGTGCAAAATTTATAAAAATGTTTATATACTTTGTATAAAATGATATAAATTGACAAATATATAGTTAAAGTAAAAGAAGTTAGACTTAAAAATAATAAAAATTATAGTTTTTATTATTAGTATTATTTAATATATTATACTTTAGTTATATATGATATTAAAATTTAGCTATAACCTTATAAAAATTAAAAATTTTACATAAAAATATACTATATGTGTTGACTAATTATTTTTTTGTTATATAATTATCTTAATAAAATGTAAAATAAATTATAGAATGGGTGCGATATCTAAAAAATAGATATTTAAGGGTGTTATAAAAAATGAACTTAGAAAAACAAAAGTTAACTCCTATATTTACGGCTTTATCAAAATACAGAAAAGAAAATATAGTACACTTTGATGTTCCGGGTCATAAAAAAAATAAAGATACGTTTATTGCACAAGCTATGGGGGAAGACATAGTTTCTTTTGATGCAAATTCTACAAAAGAGCTAGATATGCTTTCTCATCCCGTGGGTGTAATATTAGAAGCTGAAGAGTTATTGGCAGAAGCTTATGGAGCAGATAATGCTTTTATGCTTGTAAATGGCTCTACATTTGGTGTGCAAACTATGATACTTAGTGCTTGTTCCCCAAAGGATAAAATAATAATACCAAGAAATGTGCATAAATCTGTTATCAATGCCATTATTTTATCGGGAGCAACTCCTATTTTTATTCAACCAGAGATAGACTATGATTATGGTATAGCAAATGGTGTAAAAGTAGAAAATGTAAAGGAAACAATAAAGGCTCATCCAGATGCAAAAGCTTTATTTATAATAAATCCTACCTATTTTGGAGTGGCATCAGATCTTAGAAAAATAATAAAAATTTGCCATAGACATAATATAGCAGTGCTTGTTGATGAAGCACATGGGGCTCACTTGCCATTTCATCCTTATTTACCAGATTGTGCTATGAAGCTTGGAGCAGATATGTCTACTGCTAGTTTACATAAAACAGCAGGTTCACTTACTCAAAGTTCAGCGCTTTTCCATAATGAAGGACTTATAGATATAAATAAAATAAGAGGGACTATAAATCTTATGCAAACTACTAGTGCTTCTTATCTTCTTTTAGCTAGTATGGATATAGCACGTTCTAATCTTGCTTTAAAAGGTAAGAAAATATTTAGTACACTTCTTAAAAAATGTGCAGAGGCAAAAGAACGACTATCTAAAGTAGCTGGTATATCAGTTATATCTCAAGACTATATTGATGAAAATGATGAACATGGTATTTATGACTTTGATGATACTAAATTTGTAATAAAAGTAAATGAGCTTGGATTATCCGGGTTTCAAGTATATAAGATATTTAAAGAAGAATATAATATACAGCTAGAGCTTGCAGAAAGCTATGTAGTGCTTGCGGTTGTTGGTATTGGGGATACAGAAGAGACTATAGACACTTTGGTATCTGCTTTTGAAGACCTTTCTAAAAGATATTATGGCAAAAAAGAACCATTTAAGGTAGAGATAACTAACTTTTTTGAAAAACCTAAAACTATAGTTTTGCCTAGAGATGCTTATTTTTCTCCTAAGACTAAAATATCTATAGATGATGCTTTAGGACAAGTTTGCGGAGAGTCTATTATGATATATCCTCCAGGAATACCTCTTATTATTCCAGGTGAACTTATAACAGAAAAAATAATATCTAGTTATAAATATTATATGGAACAAAACTGTGTTGTTATGAATGATGATGAAGAACCTGGCATTATAAAGGTGTTAGGGCAGGAAGAAGAACAGTTTTAAAGTTTTTATGGGAGGATAATATTATGAGTATAAATTTTTTGCCTAAAAAGTTTTTAGGGTGTGAAAGTGAATTTAAAGAAGCAGAATGTGTAATTTTTGGTGCTCCATTTGATGGGACAACAACATTTAGACCAGGGACTAGATTTGCTCCTCAAACTATGAGGGTGGAATCTATAGGGCTTGAAACTTATAGCCCATATTTTGATATGGATATAGAAGAATATAAAGTTTGTGATAATGGTGATTTAGACTTACCTTTTGGTGCAGTTAATTCTGCTTTAGATATGATAAAAAAAGAAGCAAAGCTTATATTTGATTCTAATAAAAAACCTATAATGATAGGTGGAGAACATTTAGTATCTTTACCAGTTATAGAGGAAGCACATAAAAAATATAAAGACCTTTGTATTATACATTTTGATGCTCATACTGACCTTAGAGAGCATTATCTAGGAGAAAAGCTTTCTCATTCTAGCGTTATGAAGAGAGTTTGGGACTTTGTAGGTGATGATAGGATATATCAGTTTGGTATAAGAAGTGGTACTAAAGAAGAATTTTACTGGGCTAAAGATGGACATACTTATCTTAATAAATTTAATTTTAATACTTTAGATGAGATAGTAGAAAAGTTAAAAGATAAGCCTATCTATCTATCTATAGATTTAGACGTATTAGATCCATCTATTATGTCTGGTACAGGTACTACAGAGGCTGGAGGAGTTAGCTTTAATGAGCTTATAGAAGCTATTAAACTAGTTTCTAATTTAAATATAATAGGAGCAGATGTAGTAGAGTTATCTCCTCATTATGATAATAGCGGAGTTTCAACTGCAGTAGCTTGTAAAGTATTAAGGGAAGTTTTATGTGCTGTTTTAAACGATAAATAATAGGTTTATGAAAAGTATATTTAAGATATTTTTAATATCAATATTTGGATTTTTAGTATTTATATTATCTATGGGGGTTGGGAGTGTATATATTCCCCCTCTGGATACTATAAATATTTTGTTGTATAAAATTTTTGACTATAATTTTTTACCTATAGACAATACAGTTTTAGCTATTTTATGGGAAATAAGATTTCCAAGAGTACTTCTTTCATTTATATGTGGTGCTGGGCTTTCTGTTTGTGGAGCTATAGTCCAGTCTATATTAAAAAATCAATTAGCTTCTTCATATACTCTTGGGGTATCTTCTGGAGCAGCTCTTGGAGCAGGTTTAGCAATTTTATTTAATATAAATATTTTTGGCATATTTACTACACAAGTTTTTGGTTTTTTCTTAGGACTTATAACGGTTATATTTGCTATAGCTCTTGCTAATAAGCTAGATAGAGGAATGCAAAATAATGCTATAATTTTAACTGGTATGGCTTTTTCTATGTTTACTAATGCTATGTTATCTATTATTATGACTTTTGCTAGTGAAGATATACAAAGTTTAGTGTTTTGGCAGATGGGAAGTTTTGCTGTTAAAGATAAGATTAATTTATATATTCTTTATCCTATGATTATATTAGGATTTTTACTTATATTTTTTAAAAATAAAGAAATGGATATACTTACATTTGGAGATGAACAGGCCACAAGTCTTGGTATAAATGTTAAATTTCTTAAAATATTTCTTCTTGTTATATCTTCTCTTTTAACAGGTTTTATAGTATCTGTTGTTGGAGTTGTTGCTTTTATAGATTTATTTACTCCACATATAGCAAGAAAGGTATTTGGAGCAAAGCATAAATATGTTTTGGGAGCATCTTTAATATTAGGGGGGAGTTTTATGACATTATGTGATTTAGTAGCTAGGACTGTAGCAAGTCCTATAGAACTTCCAGTTAGTGCTATAACTTCTACTTTGGGAGCTCCATTTTTTATATATTTATATTTTAATAAAGGGAAAAAATTATGATAGATATAAAAAATCTAGAAGTATTTTATGGAAAAGAACAAATTTTATTTGATATAAACTTAAATATAAAGCCTAGGCAGAATATTGTAATAATGGGAGCTAATGGTTGTGGCAAGACAACATTATTAAAAGCTATGCTTAATCTTGTAGATTTTAGAGGCAATATAGCTATAGATGGAAAAGATATAAGATCTATACCTAGGAAAGATTTTGCTAAAAAAATAGGTATATTAAATCAAATTAATAACATGAATTTTGATTATACTGTTTTTGATACTGTTATGCTTGGAAGATATGTTCATCAAAGAGATAAAATTTTTGTAAGAGATACCAAAGAAGACAAAGAAGAAGTTTTGAAAATTTTAGATATTGTTAATATGTTAGACTTTAAAGATAGAAGTATTTTAAGTTTATCTGGAGGGCAAAGACAAAGAGTATTTTTTGCAAAGCTAATAGCTCAAAATCCAGATATAGTACTTTTAGATGAACCAACTAATCATTTAGATATTAAATATCAAATAGAGCTTGTAGATTTTTTAAAAGTATGGAGTGAAGAAGAACATAAAACTATAATAGGAGTATTACACGATATAAATTTAGCTACAATGCTTACTGATGATATAGTTATGATGAAAGATGGTTATTTATTAGAATTTTCAAATTTTAAAAATTTACTTAGTAAAGATATGTTTAATATAATTTATGATGCTAATATAAAAGAATATATGAAAGAAAGTTTAAAAAAATGGCAAGGGGTGTAGTAATTACACCCTTTTTGTATAGTAATAATATGTACATTATATTATTGATAGTTAAGTAAAAACTATAAAGTTTACAAAAACTTTACAAAGTTTATACAAATAATACTTTAAATGATAAAATAAATATTTTATACTAAAAAAAGAAATATTAATTTTATAAGAGAATTTAGGAGAAATTGTATGAAAAAAGTTTTAAAGATTTTGACAACAACTCTTTTATGTATTGGAGTTTTGTCTGGGTGTGGAAGTTCTTTACCAGAGGGAATAGAACAAAATACTAATGTAAAAGGAAAAATAACTATAAATGGTTCTACCTCTATGGAAAAACTTTCTAATTCAATAGCAGAAGTATTTATGCAAAGATATCCCAAAGTTATGGTTATTCCACAATTTACAGGTTCTAGTGCTGGTATTGAAGCAGTATTAAATGGTACATCTGATATTGGTAATTCTTCTAGAGCACTTAAGCAATCTGAAATTGAAAAAGGTATAGTGGAAAATATTGTAGCTTTAGATGGTATAGCTGTTATAGTAGATGCAAAAAATCCAGTTTCTGATTTAACTTTAGAACAAGTTAGAGATATATATGAAGGAAAAATTAGAAATTGGAAAGAGCTTGGTGGAAAGGATATGGGTATAGTTGTTATAGGAAGAGAGGCTGGCTCTGGAACAAGAAGTGCTTTTGAAGAGATTATAGATGCTGAAAATAAATGTGACTATTCTCAAGAAATAGAATCTACTGGAGCAGTTGTTGGAAAAGTAGAGGCAACAGAAGGTGCTATAGGTTATGTATCTTTAGATGTATTACATAGTTCTACTGCTAAACCGGTAAAAATAAATGGTTTTGAACCTAATGCGGAAAATATAAAAAATGGAACATATGCTATATCTCGTCCTTTTGTTATGGCTACTAAAGGTCAAATAGAAGAACAAAGTGAGGCAGTTCAGGAGCTATTTAAGTTTTTAAAAACTGAAGATGGTAAAATGATAATAGAAAAAGTTGGACTAATAAATGTAGACTAAAAAAGGAGAGAAATTCTATGAGTGGAGAAAATCAAAATAGTATTTTTTCACAAAATAAAAATAAGTCTATTATAGAAAAGACTATGTACATAATATTTTTTATATGTTCTTTAGCGGCTGTAGTATCAGTTTTTGCTATAACTCTTTATATGATAATATCTGGAACACCAGCGCTTTTTAAAGTTGGTATAAAAGAGATGCTTTTTAATCCTATATGGGAGCCAACAGGGGAAGTTCCATCATTTGGGATAGCTTATATAATATTAACATCTATAGTAGGTACTTTTGTATCTATAATTATAGGGGTACCAGTTGGTGTTTTAACTGCTGTATTTTTATCAGATATCGCTAATAAAAAAGTATATTCAGTTATAAAGCCTTGTGTTGAGCTTTTAGCAGGGATACCATCTATAATATATGGGATTTTTGGACTTCTTATAATAAACCCTATAATATATAAATTGGAAATAATATTATTTAAAGATAATCCTAATCATCAGTTTACAGGAGGAGCAAACCTTTTAGCAGCAATTTTAGTTTTAGCTATAATGATATTACCTACAGTTATAAATGTTAGTGAGACTGCATTAAAAGCAGTTCCAGTTAGTCTAAAGCAAGCTTCTTTAGCGCTTGGTGCAACTTATGTACAGACTATATTTAGAGTATGTATACCAGTTGCAAAATCTGGTATAATAACTGCTATAGTGCTTGGGATAGGTAGAGCTATTGGTGAGGCTATGGCTATAGTGCTTGTTTCTGGAAACTCTGTAAATCTTCCGCTTCCATTTAATTCTGTAAGGTTTTTAACAACTGGTATAGTATCTGAAATGGGATATTCTTCAGGATTACATAGACAAGCTTTATTTACTATAGGTTTAGTATTATTTGTATTTATTATGGTTATAAATATGGTAATAAGCAAGATATTAAAGAAAGGAGATAAATAATGCAAGAGAGTATTTATAATAAGAAAAAAAGACCATTAGATAAAATATTGCTAGGATTTATTTATTTATCTACTTTTTTAACAGTATTTTTATTAATATCTATAATAGGATATGTAACTTATAGGGGTATAGGAAAGATAAGTTGGCAATTTTTATCCACTGTTCCATCTACTATAAACGAAACTTTTGGTATACTTGGGAATATAGTTAATACTTTATATATGATAGTAATTACTTTAGCGATTGCTCTTCCTATAGGTATTGGGGCTGCTATATATCTTAATGAGTATGCAAAAAATTTAAGATTTGTGCGTATAATAGAATTTACAACAGAAACCTTAGCAGGTATACCATCTATAATATATGGCCTTTTTGGTATGGTATTTTTTGGTATAACGCTAAAACTAAACTTTTCTATTCTTTGTGGTAGTCTTACTCTTACTATAATGATATTACCTCTTATAATAAGAACTACAACAGAATCTTTAAGGACTGTTCCTAAAGGATATAGAGATGGTGCTATTGGTATGGGAAGTACAAAATGGTATATGATAAGGACTATAATTTTACCAAGTGCTATGCCAGGGATAGTAACAGGGACTATTCTTGCAATGGGTAGGATAATAGGAGAATCTGCTGCTCTTTTATTTACAGCAGGTAGCGTATACTTTTTACCAAGAAATATATTTACGCATATATTTAATTCTGGGGGTACTTTAACTATACAAATGTATCTTAGTATGTCTAAGGCAGAGTATGACAATGCTTTTGGTATAGGATTTGTGCTATTATGTCTTGTCTTTATATTAAATCTTACGACAAAATTTATATTAAGAAAAACCGAAAAATAGGTTAGGAAGGGAAAATAAATGGAAGATAACATTAAAATGTCTATAAAAAATTTGAACTTACATTATGGAACGCATCACGCCTTAAAGAATATAAATATGAATATAGAAAAGGGAAAGATAACTGCATTTATAGGTCCTTCTGGTTGTGGGAAGTCTACTTTTTTAAAAACTCTTAATAGAATGAACGACTTAGTAGAAAATGTAAAAATAGAAGGGGAAGTATTATTAGATGGAGAAGATATATATTCTCCTAAGGTAGATACTACTCTTCTTAGAAAAAAAGTGGGTATGGTTTTTCAACAGCCAAATCCTTTTCCTATGAGTATATATGATAATATTGCTTATGGACCACGTATTCACGGTATAAAATCTAAAGCAGTTTTAGATGAAATAGTAGAAACTAGCCTTAAGGGAGCAGCTATTTTTGACGAAGTAAAAGATAGATTAAAAAAATCTGCTCTTGGATTATCCGGTGGACAACAGCAAAGGATTTGTATAGCAAGAGCCTTAGCAGTTAAGCCAGAGATTTTACTTATGGATGAACCTACTTCTGCTCTTGACCCTATATCTACTATAAAAATAGAAGAACTTATGACAGAGCTTAAAAAAGATTATACTGTTGTAACTGTTACTCATAATATGCAACAAGCTGCTAGGATATCTGATAAAACTGCATTTTTCCTTGTTGGAGAAATGATAGAAATGGGAGATACAGAAGATATCTTCTCTATGCCACAAGATAAAAGGACAGAAGATTATATAACTGGTAGATTTGGATAAAAAGGAGGCGCTTTTATGTCAGGAAGATTAGGATTTCAAGCTGAAATAGAAAATTTAAATGTAGAGCTTATAAAAATGGGAGCTCTTATAGAAGAGGCAATAGAAAACGTAATTATATCTTTTAAAAACCAAGACTACGAATTAGCAAAACAAATAATAAAAAAAGATAGAGCTATAGATGAGATGGAAAAAAGTATTGAAAGCCATTGTCTTATGCTTATATTAAGACAACAACCAGTAGCAAAAGATTTAAGAATTGTATCTACTGCTCTTAAAATGGTTACTGATATGGAAAGAATAGGCGATCATGCATCTGATATAGCAAGTATAATTATTAAGATGGATGCTAAACATATCTTTGATATAGTAGAGCATATACCAGAGATGGCCTCTATAGCTAAAAAAATGGTTAAAGGTGCTATAAATTCTTTTGTAAAAGGGGATACAGAACTTACAAAACAAATAAAAGATATGGATGATAAGTTAGATTCTTTATTTAAAAAAGTCAAAAAAGAAGTAATAGAAATTCTTAAAAATCCTAATGAGTGTTCTGATATGTGTATAGATTTTCTTATGATAGCTAAATATTTTGAGAGAATAGGAGATCACGCCGAGAACATTTGCGAATGGGTAGAATTTAATGAAACAGGCGAATATAAAAATAGTAGAATTTTATAATATAAAAGCATAGGTTAAAAACCTATGCTTTTTTAGCTCCTAAGAGGCATTATATATATAATGAGGAAATATATAATTTAAAGATTTTAGCAAATGTATAGCTTTACGTATTATTTAGATATAAAAAGTTGTGTCCAATAATTAGAAGAGCCTTTTACATTACCAACTCCTATATGAGTAAAAGATTTGCTTAATATGTTTTTTCTATGTCCTGGGGAATTCATCCAGGCATCAACTACTGCTTTTGCATCTTTTTGTCCTTTAGCTATATTTTCTCCAGCAGTTTTATATGTAACATTAAATTGTTTTAACATATCAAAAGGTGTGCCATATGTAGGTGAAGTGTGTGAAAAATAACCTTTTTTCTTCATATCTTCAGATTTTAACTTTGCTATTTGACAAAGTTTGCTGTCTATTTTTAATGGTGCTAGTCCTGCTTTTTGACGCTCTATATTTACAAGCCTAACAACTTCTCTTTCTGTATTAGATATAGAAGTATCTGTAATAGATTCATCATTATTATTGTTTTGGTTATTGCCTAGATTATTGTTGTTATTATTATTTTGATTATTACCTAGGTTATTGTTGTGATTTTGATTAAAATCTTGATAGCTAGATAGAGGTTTTCCGTTTATAGTTAGGAAATTTAACATATCATTAGATGCACCAAATACATTTGCCGTTGAAAATAAAGTTAAAGCAAAACTTGTTAATATAAATTTTTTCATAATAATTAATCCTTTCTATGTAAAAAATAAATTAAAAATCAATTTTTATATCGTTTTGCTTTGTCCATTATTTTTCTAGTTTTAAATAGTATATATATTTTTTATAGTAGAGAATTAGTTTTAAATTTTATTATTGTTTGTCTTGTCTAAATATATGATACTATATTGTAATACAAATGTAAATAATAAATTTATGGTAAAAATGTATTATTATAAAAATTATTGAAAAATAATATTTTTTTGGATAAAAAATCCTATACGTTTATAAAAACCTCCCACCCGCCCTGTTTTATTTTATAAACTTTCTATCATTATTGCGTGAGCTATACCTCCTATGCTTTCACCTTGTTGTATACTTATAGTGCTCATTAAAGCACCAGTAGGTACAAACAAAATTCTTTTTAGCTCTTTATTTTTTAGTTTATCATATATCATGCCAGCAAAAGTTGTTCCAGAACAAGCACAACCACTACCACCACTATGTGTATCTTGAGTATTTTTATCAAAAATTTCTATACCACAATCGGTATAATTCTTTGATATATCATAGCCAGCTTCTTTTACAAGTTCTATAGTTAGCTCTTTACCTATATAACCTAAGTCTCCGGTAAAAATCATATCATAGTAATCTGGTTGTATGTTAAAATCTTTTAAATTATTTATAATTACATCGGCAGCAGCTGGAGCCATAGCACTTCCCATATTGTTTGCATCTTTTATGCCAAAGTCTACTATTTTACCAGTTGTTATTCCTTTTATTTTTACCCTACTTTTTATATCTGATATTATAAAAGCACAAGCTCCGGTTACTGTCCAAGTAGAAGTTAGGGGACGTTGATTTCCAAGGCCTAGAGGAAAACGAAATTGTTTTTCTGCTGTACAAAAATGACTAGATGCTCCTACTAATATATTTTTGCCTATGCCACTTTCTATATTTATAGATGCAAGAGCCATAGCCTCTCCTATAGTAGAACAAGCTCCAAATATACCGAAGTATGGAATATTAAAATCTTTTATAGCAATATTAGAACCTGAAGTTTGATTTAATAAGTCTCCAGCATAAATATAGTCTATATCTTTAAATTTGAGTTTAGCTTTTTCTAAAACTAGTTCCATATTAGTTTTTATCATTTTGCTTTCTGCTTTTTCCCAAGTTTTTTCTCCAAAGCTTTCATCATCTAATATAACATCAAAATAATTTCTAAGAGGGCCTTCTCCCTCTTTAGGACCTACAGTTGAAGCAGTTTCTAATATATATATATCATTTTCAAAAATTGCCGATTGTTTTCCTATATGTTTTCCCATAAAATACTCCTTATTTTATAAAATAATATATAAGTCCTACTATAACAGAAGCTAATACACCATATAAAATAACTGGACCGGCTATTATAAAGATTTTTGCCCCAAGCCCTGTTACAAAACCTTCTTTTTTAAATTCTAATGCTGGAGAAGTAACAGAGTTTGAAAAGCCAGTTATAGGAACTATGCTTCCTGCTCCTGCAAATTTACCTATTTTTTGATATAGACCAAGTCCAGTAAGTAAAGATGCTAAAAATATAAGAACCATAGAAGTATACATACCCATTTCATCACGTGTAAGCCCTAAATAGTTTAGTGTATTTGTTATAACTTGTCCAAAAGAGCAAATGAGCCCACCTACTAAAAAAGCTTTTAAACAATCTTTACCAAGATGGCTATTTGGGGATAATTCCTTTACTCTTTGTTGGAACTTTTCATTTTGAGTATTTCCCATAAATTCACTCCTTACATATAAAATCCTGGTATTCTAGAATATAATAAAGAACCTATAAGTTTTCCAATAGCTACTGCTGTTATAAAATATTTTAGCCCTGTCTGTATTCTTCCACGTCTTGTTAGAATAGGTATAACATTTAAAATTTCTGCTAGTGATACAGCAAGACAACCAAAAAATATTCCTATAAATCCAGCATATACTATTACTAAAAATTTACCTATAGGAAGATAGAAATCAAACATCATAGATAATGTTCCAAAAATACCACCAAAAATAATAACTTCTTCATAAAATTGTATTTTATCTTCTGTTCTTGTTTTTTGAGCAAGACGAGGAACAACTCCTATTATAGCTATAAATGCAAATACTGCACCAGATATAATAATACCGGATGAAAATGCTATAACTATAGAAAGAATTATCTTAAATATTTCCATTTTTGTTATTACCACCTTTTGTTTTTTGAACATTTAGAGTGTCTATTATATTATCTGTTACGCTAGCTTCGTAAGAAGACATTTCTACTTCTATAGGAGTTGGATCTGTAGTTATTTTCTTGCCACTAAAATGATTAAAAAATACTATTATTCCTAGAGCTAGTCCTAAAGAATAAGGTATATCAAGTAGCATAGGATTTTGTACTTTTTCATTAAAGAATATATAGTAGTAGTTTTCAAACACCTTAGCCATTTGTGCGTCAGAGTGAAAACTCATAATAGCAGTAGAAGAACCAGCTAATAATATTATAGTAACTATGGATATTTTTAGATATTTTATAAAAGAATTATCTTTTTCTCTTTTTGGTGAATATTCTAGGACAGTGTCCATTTCTCCTACATTATTTATTGTATGTCCAGGAATATGCTTATCTATAGCATCTATGATATCTATGATAGATATTAAATAGTTCTTTTGTTCATTTTCTGTAATTTCTAAAACTTTAGTATATTCTACTTTATTTTTTAGTTTTTTAGGAGCGTATATCTCGCATATATCTTTTACATATACATTTTTTTCTTCTGCAAAAGATACTTTTTTAAAAGGTTTTACATATATATCCATTTTTATCACCTACATTAACCAAAATTCCATTATAAGTTTTATTTTCTTTTTTCGTTGAAATAAAAATAAGTAAAAATAAAGATAAGACAATAAGTATTAGCATTTTAATTTTGTGTTTGAAAAATATAATATCATCTCCTTAGACTATGAGCTTTAGATAAGTCCTGGTATAATCTATTTTTTCCCTTTTTGTGTTTTTTATACTAAAGTAAAATAAATTCTAGTAGAAAAATTTTTAAAACTATAGTATACTTAGTATAATATTTTGAAAGAAGGTGATAGTATATCTGGTTCTAATTATGGAAGAATTTTTAGAATAAGCACTTGGGGTGAGAGCCACGGAAAGGCTATAGGTGTTGTTATAGATGGTTGTCCTTCTGGGCTTTTGCTTTGTGAAGAAGATATCCAGATAGAACTTGATAAAAGAAAGCCAAGTTCTTATAAACATTCTACTAAAAGAAAAGAAGAGGATAAAGTTACTATATTATCTGGTGTTTTTCAAGGTAAAACAACAGGTACTCCTATTTCTCTTATGGTTTTTAATAATGACTATATAAGCAAAGATTATTCTAACATAAAAGATATATATAGACCATCTCACGCAGATTATACATATGACAAAAAATATGGGATAAGAGATTATAGAGGAGGAGGTAGAGCATCTGGTAGAGAAACTGTAGCTAGAGTGTGTGCCGGAGCTATAGCTAAGAAGATATTAAGAGAACTAAATATACAAGTTATAGGATATGTAAAGTCTATAGGTAATATATCTATGGAAACTAAGGATATTGACTATATAGATAAAAATCCTTTAAAGATGGCTTGTCCTTTAGCTTATAAAAAGGCAGAAGCTTATCTTGAAAAAATAGTAAATTATAAAGATTCTATAGGTGGGGTGATAGCTCTTGAGGTAAAAGGGCTAAAAGCTGGAATAGGAGAACCAGTATTTGAAAAATTAGATGCTATGATTTCTATGGCTCTTATGTCTATAGGAGCCACTAAGGGTATAGAATTTGGACTTGGTTTTTCTTCATCTAATACAAGAGGTTCTTTATATAATGATGAGTTTTATTATGATGACAATGAGCTTAAAAAAAGTAGTAACAATTCAGGTGGAATATTAGGTGGTTTATCTGATGGATTTGATATAAATATAAATTTAGCTTTTAAACCAACTCCATCTATAGCAAAAGAGCAAAATACTGTAGATAAAAATATGAAAAATAGAAAAATAGAAATAAAGGGAAGACACGATAGCTTTATTTTACCAAGAGCATTACCAGTTGCCGAAGCTATGGTTTGTATAACATTAGTAGATTATATATTATTAAATCTTACAACTAAAATGGAAAGTATCAAATCGGGGTATTTTAATTTTTAAGGAGATGATATAATGCAAAAATTGGTTTCAAAAGTTACAGACAGTTTAAATTTTTATATGGATAATAGTCCTATAGATTTAGTAGAAAAATATGGAAGTCCACTTTATGTATATAATGAAAAAATATTAAGAGATAGAATGAGGGAAGTAAAAAATCTTTTAGATTATCCTAAATTTTATGTAAATTATTCTGCAAAGGCAAATAGTAATTTAGCTATTTTACAGATAGCTAAACAAGAAAATATGCACGTTGATGCTATGTCTCCAGGAGAGATTTATTCAGAGCTTATGGCTGGCTTTAGTCCAGAAGAGATTTTTTATATAAGCAATAATGTATCTAAGGAAGAAATGTTATATGCTATAGAAAAAGGAGTAACTATAAGTGTAGATTCTATTTCTCAGCTTGAGCAATTAGGTAAAATAAATAAAGGTTCAAACGTGGCTATACGTTTTAATGGAGGTATTGGAGCAGGTCATCATGAAAAGGTTATAACTTGTGGGGAAAATACTAAGTTTGGAGTAAATCCAGAAGATATTCCTTTAGTGAAAGAGGTTTTAAAAAAATATGATTTAAATCTTGTAGGGATAAACCAACATATAGGTTCTTTATTTATGGAGCCAGATAAATATATCCTGGGGGTTAGGGCTATTTTAGAAATAGCTAAAAACTTTAAAGATTTAGATTTTATAGATTTAGGTGGGGGATTTGGGATACCTTATCATAAGCTAGAAGATGAAAAAAGATTAGATTTAAAATCTTTAGGAAAAGAGCTAGATGCTATTTTGAAAGAGTTTGTTTTAGAGTATGGCAAAGAAATAAAAATTAAGGTTGAACCTGGAAGATATATAGTAGCAGAAAGTGGCGTTCTTCTTGGTACAGTTCACGCAGTTAAAAATAATGGTAAAGAAAAATATGTAGGTACAGATATAGGGTTTAATGTTCTTGCAAGACCAGTTATGTATGATTCACATCATGATATAGAGCTATATAGAAAAAGTGATGAAAAATCGAAAATAGAAGAAGAAGTAACTGTTGTTGGAAATATATGTGAAACAGGAGATATTATAGCTAAGGGCCGTGTTTTACCAAAGATAAAAGAAGAAGATATAATAGCTATTTTAGATACTGGTGCTTATGGACAAGTTATGAGCTCAAATTATAATAATAGGTTAAGACCGGCAGAAGTACTTATAAGAGAAAATGGAGAAGTTGTTCTTATAAGGGAAAGAGATAATTTAGAAGATATAGTAAGAAAATTTATTAGTTTAGGGGAATAGAAATGATAAAAAGTTTACATAAAGAAATTTTAGCTAAAAGAATAATAGAAAATTTAGAAAAAAGAGATATGCAAGGTTTTTACGTGGAAAATAAAGATAAGGCTAGGGAAAAAGCATTAGAGCTTATAGAAAAAGATAGTGAGATTGCTTTTGGTGGTTCTCAGAGTCTTGTTGAAGTAGGTCTTATAGAAGCTTTGCATAATGGAGAATATAAAGTTTATGATAGAGCTTTTGCAAAAAGTCAAGAAGAAGTGGATAAAATATATAGAAAAGCATTTTTTTGTGATTATTATCTAGCAAGTACAAATGCTATAACTTTAGATGGACTTCTTGTAAATATAGATGGTGCAGGTAATAGAGTTTCTGCTATGATATTTGGCCCTAAGAATGTAATACTAATTGTAGGTATGAATAAGGTTTGTCAAGATGAAAAATCAGCTATAGAAAGAATAAAAAATTATGCTTCACCTATGAATACCATTAGATTAGAAAAGGATACACCTTGTAAGATAAAAGGTTCTTGTTATAATTGTCTTTGTGAAGATACTATATGTTGTGTTACAAGTATTATAAGAAAAAGTAGGATAAAAGATAGAATAAAGGTTATTTTAGTAGGAGAAGAGCTAGGATATTAAGATAAAATTAAAGCCGTAGATTAAATCTACGGCTTTTTTATATATAAACCCACCAACCCACCACATAAAAATTTTTATATTAGTTATTTACAGAGTTTATATCACAAATAGAATAAACAGTTATATTTCCGTTATCATTATTAACTCCCATTATACCATCACCAGCTACAAAAGGAGTACCTTCTATTTCTTCTGGTATATTAATAGATACGTTTTGAGCTATAGTACTTATATCTGATATAACAGAAGCAGTTGTTGTATCTAAAGTAACTGAAGAAATAAAGTTGTCTTCTTCAGTTTCTATATTAGCAGTAGCTAAAACATCTTCGAAAGTTGTATTTATTAGGTCTGTTGTATTTGAAGTCTTAATATCTGTTATATTTTTGATAGTTGTATTTTGTGGAGTAATAGCGCTTATTACAGTTTCTGTTGTAGGTTGGTTTGTGATTACACTAACATCTTTAGTAGTTACATTAGTTACTAATTTACCATTTGTAGTTTGAGGAGTAACAGTTTTAATAACATCATCAGTTTGAGGAGTAACAGTTTTAATAACTTCTGTAGTTTGAGGAGTAACAGTTTTGATAACATCATCAGTTTGGGGAGTAACAGTTTTGATAACATCATCAGTTTGAGGAGTAACAGTTTTAATAACTTCTGTAGTTTGAGGAGTAGCAGTTTTAATAAATGTATCAGTTTGAGGAGTACCATTTGTTGTGATAGTAGAAACTTGAGGAGCCTGAGTAGAACCACCTATAAGTTTTGTATCATCAGCTAACGTATAATGAGCAGTATTTCCGTTAAATGAAATATTATTACCATTTACTGTAACTTTAACTTCTACTTCACTAACAGGGTTAGTACCATCTATAGATTTTGCTGGAATTTTTACAACTAATTCTCCAGTACCATCACAAGCAAAAGCAGGTATTTCAACAGAATCTGGAGTAACGTTTTTTATTGTATTAACACCAGATATAACACCAGTTATACTAGAGCTTCCAGTAAACCCAGTTACTACTGTACCAGTAGTAGTATTAACTGTTGCAACAACAGTTTCAGGAGTAGTCTGAACTTCTGTAACAACAGTTTGAGGAGTAGTATCTACTGTAGTAACAACAGTTTGAGGAGTAGTATCTACACCAGTTGCAACAGTTTCAGGAGTAGTTTGAACTCCAGTAACAACAGTTTGTGTAGTAGTATCTACATTACTTACTAAATCTTGAGCGTTTGATAGCTCAACTGTTTCTGTAAGAGTTGCATTTTCAATAGTAAGAGCTCCACATACATCTACAGTTTGATTATCAATATTACTTAAAATTGTGGCATCTTCTGTAGTAACAGAAGTTACTATATCTAAATCTTGGGCAGAAACAGTTTTTACAACTGGTAATGTTGTTGTTTTTAAAGAAGCACTAGTAAGAGCAGTTTTATTTGTAGTATTTGCATCTACAGTTTCTATAACATCTATTTTAGTAATATCATCTATAGCAGTTATACTTTCTATCTTACTTGCGTTTCCAGTATATCCAACAGTTTTTAAGCCAGAAAGATTTTGATTTATATAATTTTGCATACCTTGTGCACATTTTACACAGCTAGATTCTTCTGTAGTATAAGAAGAGTATTTTTTATCATTACATAAATCTTCTAAGCAAACACAGCTAGTAGCAATACCTTTTATGGAATTTAAAAGCATAGCATTAAAAGGTGTATTAGATACTTCGCTAGATAGTATAGTTATTTTTGCTATATCACAAAGAGAAATAGCAAGACCATCATATGATATAGTAGTTTTTGTAAGTTCTATACTATTTATATTAGTTTTACTAAAATTTATAGTGTTTAAAACACCATTTATAGTAGTTATATCAACATCTACATTAAAACCTAAAATATCAATATTTTTTACAGCATTTATTATTTGTAACAGAGTTTCTCTTATACTTTTAAGAGAAGAATTGTTTTCTATTTTGTCCGGTCCACATACTTCAGTGCAACCACAATTATTTTTTTCTGGGCAATTAAATAAATTCATAGAAAAACCCCTTTCATTATTTTATATACAACATATAGTTCAAAATATATTTCTTCTAGAACTTAATTGTTTGTACAATATATATTATGAAGAATATTTTAAGTTGCTACTAAATTTAAAAAATATATTGACAAACTTTAAAATAAAAATTATAATAAGTGTATTAGAAGACGTAGTACACATAGGGAGGTGATCATATGTTTAGTATAGATTATAGAAATCCAAAGCCTATATACGAGCAATTAGCAGAACAAATAGAAACATTTGTGTTAAAAGGTGTATTAAAAGAAAATGAACAGTTACCTAGTGTTAGAGCTTTAGCTATAGAACTTTCTATAAATCCTAATACTATACAAAAGGCTTATGCTAGCCTTGAAAAAATGGGAATAATTTATTCGGTAAAAGGAAGAGGTAGCTTTATAGCTCCAATAACTGATAAAATTTTGGAGGATAAGTTTATGGATATTAAAAAAAATATAAAAAATCTTATTAAAGAAGCTATAAATCTTGGTATAGATAAGAAACTTATAATAAAATGGATAGAAGAGGAGGAATAAAAATGATAAGAGCTTTAAATGTTACTAAGAAGTTTGATAATAATATAGCAGTAGATAATATATCATTAGATATTAAAAAGGCAAATGTTTTTGGACTCATAGGCACTAATGGGGCCGGGAAATCTACTTTTCTTAGAATGTTAACTGGAATAATAAAGCCAGATTGTGGAGATATATTTTTAGATGATGAACCTATTTTGGAAAATGAAAAAGCTAAACAAAAATTTTTTTATATATCAGATGAGCAGTATTTCTTTAAAAATGCTACACCTAAAGATATGAAAAATTTTTATATTACTATATATCAAAATTTTGATAACGAGAAATATTCAAAACTTATGAAGTCTTTTGGACTTGACGAAAACAAAAGAATTAAGACTTTTTCTAAAGGGATGAAAAAGCAATTATCTATTATTTTTTCTCTTGCTTCTAATACAGAATATGTAATATTTGATGAAACATTTGATGGACTTGACCCAGTTGTAAGACAGGTAGTAAAAAGTCTTTTAGCTAAGGAAATAGAAGAAAGAGATCTTACACCTATAATAGCATCTCATAATCTTAGAGAGCTTGAAGATATTTGTGATAATATAGGGTTACTCCATAAGGGCGGAGTTATTTTATCTAAAGATTTAGAAGAAGTAAAACTTGGTATACATAAAATACAAATAGTATTTAATGATATTCCAGAAACTTTATACAATCATTTAGATATAATAAAGGAAGAAAAAAGAGGAGCTTTGAGTACTCTTGTTATAAGAGGAGAAGAAGAAAAAATTAAATCTTATATAGAAAGTATAAATCCTACCTTTTATGAAAGTTTGCCTTTAACTCTTGAAGAAATATTTATAGTGGAAACGGAGGTAGTAGGTTATGATGTCAAATCGCTTATTTTTTAAAGATGAGTTAAAAAGATTTATATGGATTGGATTATTAGCATTATTTATATTATCTTTTAGTCAAATTATTATACCTAGTTTAGAAATATTAGATTATACACAAAATGTTGAAGTTATGACTGATTATATGTTAAGAAACATTTATCAGGTTTTAGTTAGTAATATATTTACTACTATAGCAATAATAGGACTCGCATTTGCAGGACAAAATGTTTTTTCTTATTTGCATAGCAAGGATCAAATAGATTTTTATCATAGTTTACCTATAAAAAGAGAAAAACTGTTTCTTATAAAATATAGCATAGTTCCTATAATGGTTATACCAATAATAATAATTATATATTTATTATCATATTTTATAGCACAATTTGCTTTTAAAATAGATATTGTATCTTTTGCTCAGATATTAAAAGCTATAGGTATAAATATTATATTTTTCTTATCTTTGTATTCTATAGTAGTATTTAGTAATATTATATCTGGAAGTAAAATAATAGCTACTGCATTAGGACTAATTTTAAGCAATATAAATGGAATAATTGCTATTATAGTTGTAATTCTAAATAGAATATATAGTAGAGTTATTGTTTTGGAACAATTTTGGAATAATCAGTTTTTATATTCTCCATTTACTTCTTTATTTATACAGAATATAAATGATCCGAATAACATAATATTAGACAAAATATTTTACACTTCTTTAATAATTAATATATTGATATTTATAATAGTTACTATTTTAAATTTATATTTATTTAAAATTAGAAAAAGCGAAAATAATAGAACAATAGCTTTTAAACCTATAGAAATTATATTAAAATATTTAGGTGTTATTTTAGGAAGTTTATATTTAGGAACATTTTTTGCAGTTATATCAAACAATGAATTTTTAATATATATAGGTGCAATATTTGGAGCCGTAGTATTTTATTGTATGGCAAATGTAATATTAAATTCAGATTTTAAAGCTATGTTTAAAAATTGGTATGGAATAATAGTTTGTTCTATTATAAGCTTATTTATAATTGTATGTTTTAATTTTGATATTTTTAAAATTAAAAATTATATACCAGAAGAAAACAAAATAGAAAGTGTTGTTGTATATAATTTACCTACAACTTTTAATAATATAGAACTTAAAGAGCAAAATAATATATCATATATACTTCAGATGCATAAACAAACTCTTGAAGAAAATAATTTTAGAGGTATTGTAAGAAAAGTATCTTATAATATGAAAAATGGTAAAATTGTAGAAAGAATGATACACTTAGATCCTGTAGTTACTGAAAAAATATTAAAATCTAATGAATTTAAAGAAGAAGCAACTAGCTTTTTCTATAAAGATTTAGATTTAGAATATTTAGATATAAATATTGAAACTAAGGAAAATAACATAAATATAGATGAAAATAGTAAGAAAAAAGAAATTTTAGATGCTATTAGAAAAGACTTAGAAGTAAATAGCGTTTATAGTGATAAAGATATTTTATTTAAAGTTGAAATTTATTATCAATCTTATATTGAAAATTCTTATTATAAAAGGCTAACAATAGATATTACAAAAGATTTTAAAAATACACTTTCTATATTTGATAAATATCAAATAAAAACAGATAATATAGACTTTAGTAAAGCAGAAAGAGTAGAATTTTATATAAATGATGAAAAATATGTTATAAATATAAATGATAGTAACAGAGATAAAGTTATTTCTATAATAGATAATGGGCAATTATTAAAAACTAATCTTGGAACAGATTATATGATATATATATTTTTTAAAGATAATGAAGTTATAAATAATAGTGTTAGCACAGAAGCTATAGAAATTTTAAAAAATATAAAATAGATATAAGGCTATAGACTAAGTCTATAGCCTATAATATTATATAAGATACTTTTTAACATTTGATTATCTTGACAATAAAATCTTTATATGGTAGGATATGTTTTATAAAAGTAGAAAGGGGGATATTTTGTAAATAAAAAGCGCCTGAGCTAAGAAGCTGACGAGGAAGAAGTTTATCGAATTTCGGCGGATACTTCTCGTTCTCTTGCATAAAGAACGTAGACTTTTTACAAAATAAGAAGGAAACTTTTTATACAAAATAAAAGTAATTATGCAAAATCTCTAAAGTTGATAGATAGGCTACCAACTTGACAGAGATTGTGGTTTTATCTATCTTCTTTACATTAAATAAAAAGGAGAATTTTATATGTGTGGAATAATTGGATATATAGGAAATAAAGCTACAAAAAACATTTTATTAGAAGGACTTAAAAATTTAGAATATAGAGGGTATGATTCATCTGGCGTTGCTATTTTGGGAGATAATATACAGATAGTAAAAGAGGTTGGAAAGATAGAAAATCTTAAAAATAGTATTGCAAAACAAGAGTTACAAGGTAATTTAGGTATAGGACATACAAGATGGGCAACTCATGGTATGCCTACAGAAAATAATTCTCATCCACATTTTTCAAATGATAAAAAATTTGCTATTGTTCATAATGGTATTATAGAGAATTATTTGGAGCTTAAAGAAAAATTACAAAAGCTTGGTTATAAGTTTATTTCTGATACAGATACAGAAGTAATAGTACATTTATATCACTATTATTATAATGGTGATATGATAGATACTTTAGCTAAAGTAATAAAAGATTTAGAAGGTTCTTATGCCGTATGTGTGTTATCTGAAGAACATAAAGATAAATTTGTAGTAGCTAAAAAAGATAGTCCGCTTATAATAGGTCTTGGGGAAGATGAAAATTTTGTTGCCTCCGATATGCCAGCTATACTGAAATATACAAAAAATTATTATCTTTTAGAAGATGGAGAAATGGCTCTTATTAATAAAGATAAAGTTACTATATATGATGATAATAAAAAAATTATATCAAAAGAGGTTTTATATTTTGATTTTGATACAGATTTAGCAGAAAAAAATGGATATGAACATTTTATGCTAAAAGAAATATTTGAGCAACCATCTTGTATAAAAAAATGTGTTAGTAAGTATATAGCAGATAATGATGTAAATTTTGAAAGTTTTTCTAAAATAGAAGAAATTATAAAAAATACTAAAAATATTCATATAGTAGCTTGTGGAAGTGCTTACCACGCGGGTATGATAGGAAAATATGCTATAGAAAATCTTGCTCGTGTTAGAGTAAATATAGATATAGCATCTGAATTTAGATATAAAAATCCTATTTTAGAAAAGGATGATGTATGTATAATAATAAGTCAATCTGGAGAAACAGCAGATAGTTTATCAGCTTTAAGATTAGCAAAAGAAAATGGTGTAAAAGTTATATCTATAGTAAATGTGTTTGGAAGCTCAATAGCTAGAGAAAGCGACTTTGTCTTTTATACTTTAGCAGGGCCAGAAATAGCAGTAGCCACTACAAAAGGATATTCTACACAAGTATTTTTATTATACTTATTTGCATTAAAACTCGCTTTTATAAGAGGAGCTATTTCAAAGGATCAATTTAATGCTTATATATCTAATATAAAGCAAGTAGAAAATGATATTAATGAAAGTTTAAAACTTAATGATAAAATAAAAGATATTGCTAATAAATATTGTCATCTTGAAAATGCTTTTATTGTAGGAAGGGGGATTGATTATTATTTATCATTAGAAAGCTCTTTAAAATTAAAAGAAATATCTTATATTCATAGCGAAGCCTATGCATCTGGAGAGCTTAAGCACGGTAGTATAGCTCTTATAGATAAAGATAGTCTTGTTATTGGTATAATAACTGATGAAAGTCTTAGCGCAAAGACTATAAGCAATTTAAAAGAAGTAAAAGCACGTGGAGCTAAAGTTTTAGTTTTTGCAAAAGAAGGTATAGAGGGCTTAGAAGATGTAGTAGATGATGCTATATTTGTACCTAGCAAAGAAGAATTTTTTATGGGTATTACAGGTATTATACCTATGCAACTTTTTTCTTATTATGTTGCAAAAGAAAGAGGTTGTGATATAGATATGCCTAAAAATTTAGCAAAGTCTGTAACAGTGGAGTAAAATAAGTTTAGAGGTGATTTTATGAAAAGAAAAATATTAGCAATAGCATTAGTAGGAGCTATATCTCTTACAGGTTGTGGTTCTTCAGGAACAGATAATACCGAAAATACTACAAATGAGCAAAGTTCACAATCTGAAGATACTACAATAGAAGATACAGAACAACAAAAGCCTATAAATATTTCTGCTCAAGATTCAACTATAATTTATCAATATTTTGAAAATGATGCTGATAAATTTAATAAAGATAGTATAGTTCCTAAATTTGAAAATGATGTTTATGAAGATAATCTTTTACCACTTGTAGATAATCAAGATATAAAAATAGATTTTGGTAGTAATAATCCTAAAAAAGTATATGTTAAAAAAACTTATTTAAATAAGGATGATACTACAAAAACAGATAAGGAAGATTTAAAATTAGATGAAAATTTTGTTGTTAATATAAAAACAGATTTTAAATCTAAAGATATTAAAGCTTGTCTTTATGAAGTAGTGGCAGAATATGAAGGATTGTATGTATGCTATGCATTTGGTATAAAAAATGCAGACTATATAGATGATAGCAAAAATATAGTAGGATTTTTATCAGAAGCAGATCAAAAAACTTATGACGATTTCAAAAATACATTTTTAGAAACTGGAGATAAAGCTAGTTTAAAAAATTTAAATCCTATTTTAATATCACAATTTTTAGTTCAAGCTCTTATGGAAAAAGAATATGGAGTAGCTTATGCTCTTTATGCTCTTTCTGATGCTTTACCTACAGAATATGACTATTCTATGGCTATAAAAGACTTATCTAAAGCTAAAAAGCTTGAGTATATAGAAGGCCTGAAAAAAGCTAAAGATGGTAAATTTGTAGAGGAAGAGAAAGATAAAAAAGGTTATGTGCAGTATGAACCTACACCGGATCACCCTATGGCTTTAGACTTTGTTAAAAATGATGATACTTGGCAAATAGTATATATGCCAGTTACTGAATAATATATAAATTTGGCTGTAGGCAGATGTCTACAGTCTTATTTAATATGATTAAGGTATGACTTAATTTTTCAAGTTAAAATTTATAAACGACTTTAAGTTTTAAATTTTAAGAAAGAAAAATTTTAGGAATACCTGTTTTTGAATATAAAATTTTCAAAAAATTGATTTTAGGGGGATTATTTTGGAAAAATTAGATGGTAAAGATTTATTTTTTATTAGAGAAAAGGGATTTATATATTTTAACAACGTGTTAGATGGATTTATGTTATATAACAGTAAAAAAAATGTAACTAATTTTGAAGAATTTAAAAATTACATAAAAGATTTGATTTTAAAAAGTGAAGAAGCTTATTTTGATTTTTATTTTTCTAGATTAAATTTAGAAGAACAAAATAATCTTTTAAGCAAAAATTTTGATTATAAAAATATTATTAATAAATTTAATTTAGATAAAGATAAAATATTTTATAGTTTAAAAGATTTAGAGGATGATATTTTAGAATTTATATTAGAAATATCATTTAAAGAATATTTATTTTCTACATTTTATTTTAAAAATCCTTATGTTACTGTTTGGAGTAATTATAACGGAGAGTATATTTCATTTTTTTAAAGGAGCTTTATATGAATAATTATAAAATAAGTATATCTTATGATGGGACTAGATATAAGGGGTGGCAAAAACAAGGTAACACTAAAGATACTATACAAGGTAAGATAGAAAATATACTATCTAAGATGGTATCTAGTGATGTAGAAATTTTTGGTTCTGGAAGGACAGATGCAGGAGCTCACGCAAAAGCCCAAATAGCAAATTTTAAGATAGATACGGATAAAACAGAACAGGAAATTTTAGAATACTTAAACGAGTATTTACCAGATGATATAGCAGTTAATGAAATATCTAAGGTGGATATGCGTTTTCATAGCAGGCTAAATGCTAAAACTAAAACATATTTATATAGAATAAATTATACTGGAATACCTAATGTTTTTGAGAAAAATTTTTGTTATAATACTAAAGCAGATTTAGATATTGATAAGATGAGAGAGGCTAGTAAAGCTTTTTTAGGAGAACACGACTTTTTGGCATTTTGTAGTAATAAAAAATGTAAAAAGTCTACTGTTAGAAAAATATATAATATAGATATAGAGAAATATGAAAAAGAAGTAAGATTTTATATAACAGGTAATGGATTTTTATATAATATGGTTAGGATAATGGTAGGTACTTTATATGAGATAGGACTTGGTAAGAGAAATAACGATATAGAAGAAATATTTAATAGTAAATGTAGAGAGAAAGCCGGAATAACTATGCCAGCTTGTGGGCTTTGTCTTATGGAGGTTCAATATTGACTTTTTTAGATATTTGATGTAAGATAAAGAAGATAAAAATACTATTTTGTATAAATTTAAGAAGGGGTAAATATGAAGAAGATAATTTATTTATTAATGGGTTGTTTTATATTTCAAAATTCGTCCCTTGTTTTTGCTCAAGATTTTGAACAAACTTTAGAGCAAAATAAACAAGTATTTAATGGTATAACAAGTATAAATTTATTGGAAGATAAAATAAATAATTTTTCTATTATAAATAATATGTGGTATAGTTTTAATATGCCGGCTAACGAATTTTTAAAATATATATCTTTAGCTTTTAATAAACCTATAGATGAAGAGATTTTAAGTGAAAACTTAGGATATTTAAACAAAGAAGATATATGTATGATATTATCTAATATATTAGATATAAAGTCTAATAATATGGATATTTATGAGAATATAAAAGATTTCGAAGATATATCATTTTATGCTAAATATGGGCTTAACTATATTTTAGAACAACAAATTTTAAATTTAGATAAAGATGGTTATTTTAAACCAAAACAACAAATAGATTATTTCCAAGGATATAATATAATACAAAGAATATATGATAAAGAATATAATATTTCAGATGAACAATTTTATAACGGTCTTATAAATACTATAAATATATTGAAACAAAAAAATCAGTTTGATAAACAAGTAAATTTAGTTTATTATAATCTTTATGATAAAGAATATGAAAATGCTTTATATGGAGAAGATGAATTTTCATCTCATGCTTGCGGTCCTACTTCTATGGCTATGATATTATCTAGCTATACAGGTAATACAAAAGATCCTTTATATATGGCTAAATGGTGTTATGACAATGGATTTTATGTTAAAGGAAGTGGTTCTAGTCATAATATGATAGTAGAATGTGCTAAAGCTTTTGGATTAGATGGAGAGCCTTTAGGAAGAGATAGAGAAAAAATTATAGAAGCCCTTGTAAATGGTAAAATGGTTGTTGCTCTTATGGGAAAAGGTACATTTACACAGGGTGGACATTACATAATCCTTAGGGGGATTACAGATGATGGTAAAATATTAGTATCAGATTCTAAAAGTCATGACAAAAGCATTACAGAATATGATATGGAGCTTATATTAAAAGAATCTAAAAATGCAGGCTTTGGGGGGCCTTTTTGGAGTATTGGATATTATTAAAACTAGTTTTACTAAAAATAAAAAAGCATAGGTTATTAAAGTCTATGCTTTTATTTTAGTATATATTAGTAAGTTATTTCTTCTAAGATTTTGAAAAAATTTGGAAATGATATATTAATACAACTTTTATCATCTAAAATTATAGGTTCTTGGCAAACAAGAGATGCAATAGCGAGTGTCATAGCTATTCTATGGTCATTATGGCTATTACATTTTGTAGCTATAAAATTTTTGTTTCCTTCTATTATCATTCCGTCTTCTGTTTCTATTATATTAGCGCCTAGTTTATTTAGTTCAGTAGATATAGTTTTTATACGATTACTTTCTTTAAACTTTAGTTCGCTAGCATCTTTTACTATAGTGTTACCATTTGCAATAGATGATATAAGAGCAAAAAGAGGTATCTCATCTATCATCTTAGGTATGATAGCTCCGTTTATATCACAAGCTTTTAGCTTAGAAGAAAAAACTTCTATATCAGCTATTTTTTCTCCATTTAAGTATCTTTCATTTAGAAATTTTATATTAGCTCCCATTTTTATAAGAACTTCTAAAAATCCGATTCTAGTAGGATTTATGCCTACATTTTTTATTATTATATGAGAATTTTTTGTTATAAGGGCTGCTGTTATAAAAAAGCTAGCAGAAGATATATCTCCACAAACTTCTATATCTTTAGCTATAAGCTTATCTATAGGAGAGCTAGTTATAGTATTATTATCTATTTTTATATTAGCTCCAAAATATCTTAACATTATTTCACTATGATTTCTTGATTTATTTTTTTCTATAATAGTTGTTTTTTCATTTGCATATAAACTAGCTAATAAAATACAAGACTTAACTTGAGCACTATCTATAGGCATATGATATTCTATACCATTAAGACTGGTACCATTAATAGTAATAGGAGCTTTATAGCCATTACTATGTATATTAGCACCCATAAGAGATAGGGGGGTTATTATTCTTTCCATTGGACGTTTTAGAATAGAGTTATCTCCAGTTATAGTAGAAGAAAAATCTTGAGAGGCTAGTATACCAGAAATTAATCTTATGGTAGTACCACTATTTCCAACGTAAAGAGCTTTAGCAGGAGCTTTTAATCCTTTAAGCCCATTTCCATATACTTTTATAATATTATTTTCTTCTATTATTTTTATACCCATATCTTTAAAGCATTGTATAGTAGAAAGGCAATCTTCACCCTTTAGAAATCCTTTTATAGTTGTTATACCTTCGGCTATAGCTCCTAGCATAATAGCTCTGTGAGAAATAGATTTATCCCCATCTACAAAAAAAGAACCTTTTAGCGATTTATTATATAATAAACTCATATTTAGAATTTTTTAACCCTTGTATAAACAATAGGTTCTACAAAACCAAAAGTTATTTTTCCATTATTTTCAAATACCTCGCTAACATATAAAGTTCCTTCTTCTGTTCTTTCTTTTAAAGTAAATTTAGTAACAGGAGAGAAAAAGCTAATACTTTCGCCTTCAAATCCTCCATTTACATAATCATAAACCATAGGAGTAAATTTTTCTGATACTTCAAGAGTATTAAAATCCATAACTAATTCTTCATTGTCGTTTCTAAAGTCTTCTTTTGATATATCATTAGGTATTTCATAAGAAGTAAGCACTACTTTGCCTTCCTCATTTTCTGTAAATAAAAATAAATGTGGCATTATGTTTTTTGGATAGTAGCTTTCTTCTAATACAAATTTACCTTTAAAATCTTTAGGTATATTTTTAATTTTATGGTTACAAATATTATTTACGTGTCTTGCTTTTGGGTGTGTTATATTTCCATTTTTTTCTTGTTCTAAAATTTGATTATCATTATTAAATTCTCCACAAATATAACTTAAAAAAGTTTCTAAATTACTCATAAAAAATTTACCTCCTAAATATATTTTTTGTTTTAATTATAAACCCTCATATATCAGATTTGCAATATCCAAATTTTACAATATTACATTGTTAATAAATTGACTTTTTTATAAGATATTTATATAATTTATATATAATTAAATAAAAAAAGAGGTATTATATGGATTATAAAGAAGAACAAGAAATTGAATCTAGAAAAAGACTTAATAATGTATTAAGAGAATTACCAGATATTTGTTTTGATTTTTTTCTTTCTATAGCTCAAACAACTTCTATAAAAACTAGATTAGGATATGCTTATGATATAAGACTTTTTTTAAATTTTCTAGTGCAGAATATTAAATGTTTTGAAAATAAAAATATAATAGAAATAAATGAAGAAGATTTAGAAAATGTAACATATAAAGATATAGAGCTTTTTTTAGATTATGTATCTATATATTATAAAGAGGGAAAGACAAAACTAGGGAAAGATATAAAAATTAAGCATATTAATAATGAAAAAGGAAAATCTAGAAAATTATCTACTATAAAAAGATTTTTTTCTTATTTATATAAAGTTTCAAAAATAAAAGCAAATCCAGCTCAACTTGTAGATGCTCCAAAAATCCACCAAAATAATATAATTTACCTAGAGCAGTCAGAAATAGAAAATTTATTAGATGAAATAGAAAATGGGACAAATCTTACAGAAAAACAGCTAGCTTATCATAATCTTACAAAGAGAAGAGATTATGCTATAGTTTGTTTATTACTTGGTACTGGTATACGTATTTCAGAGTGTGTAGGTATAAATATCGATGATATAGATTTTAGTGTATGTGGGATAAAAATAGTTAGAAAAGGTGGTAATGAAAGCATAGTATATTTTGGAGATGAAGTATATGATGCACTTTGTTCCTATTTAGATGAAAGAGAAACAATAGATGCAAAATCTGGACACGAAGATGCACTTTTTTTATCTTTACAAAAAAAGAGAATATGTGCAAGAGCAGTTCAAAAGCTTGTAAAAAAATATGCAAGACTAGTAAATCCTTTAAAAAATATATCTCCACATAAGCTAAGAAGTACTTATGGGACTTCTCTTTATGAAAAAACAAAAGATATATATCTTGTAGCAGATGCATTAGGACATGTAGATATAAATACTACTAAAAAGCATTATGTTAAGATAAAAGAAGAAAGAAGAAAAGAAGCAGCAAAATATACAAAGCTTAGGGAAAGAGAATGCGAGGAATAAATATATATTTAGTTAAAAAGAGTGATTTTTTAGAATACACACAAACACAATTAGGATATAAGATTTTAGAATATGCACATTTTATATATTTTGGTAGATATTTTGTTTTAGAAGATATAGAAAAAGATAAAAATGGTAAGCCATATTTTAAAGATAGAAGATTACATTTTAATATAAGTCATTCTAAAAACTATGTAGGTTGTTGCATATATAATAGAGAAATTGGGCTTGATATAGAAGAAAAGCGAAATATAAATAAAAATGTTATAGCTAAGATAATGGCAAAAGAAGATTATAATATAGAGCCTATAAGAGTTTGGAATATAAAAGAAAGTTATAGTAAATATCTTGGGGTAGGGCTTAGATTAGATTTTAAGTCTATAAGTATTAATGAAATATATAATAAATATTTTGTTTTTGAAAAACAATTTGAAGAATTTTTTTTAACTATATGTACAGATAAAATAACAAGTGAATGCAATATAAAATTTTTAAAAAAATTACTATAGTTGACATTTTATAGAAAATATTTCATAATTAAGTAAAAGACAGTTATTAATAAACATAAGGGTAATAATTTAGTTAAATTTGTATTTTTAAAGGGGAAATTATATGATATCTAATAATAAACAATGTATTAATAATGACTGGACTTATATTGTGGACAATAAAACTAACAAAGTAAATTTGCCTCATTGTAATAAGGAGCTGTCTTATAACTATTTTGATGAGAAGGAATATCAAATTTTATCTAAATATAAAAAGAAAATATATATAGAAGATACTTCTAAAAGAAGTTTTTTAAAATTTGATGGTGTTATGGGAGCTTTTATCCTTACTATTAATGGAAAAGATCTAGAAGAGCAAAAAGGAGGATATATCCCGCATATTTTGGAGATAACAGAATATGTAAAACAGGGAGAAAATGATATTAGCGTTTTAGTAGATTCTAGAGAAAGAGAGGATATACCACCTTTTGGATATGTAGTAGATTATCTTACATTTGGTGGGATATATAGAGATGTTTGGCAATATTCTTTAGATAGAACATATATAAAAAATATATATTTTGAGTACGAAGTATTAGATTATTTAAATGACATAGGCAAAGTAATTTGTAAACCTATAATAGAAATAGATAGCCTTGTAGATGATAAAGCTGATATAGTATATACATTAGCTAATAAAAATCAAAAAACTAGCTTAGATATAAAAAAGGGTATATCAAAATATAACTTAGAGCCTCTTGTTTTAGAAAATATTGCTCTTTGGAATGTAGATAGCCCAAGTTTACATAAATGTAATATAGAGCTTAAAACAAATTTAGCAAAAGATGAAGCTAGTTTAAATCTTGGATTTAGAAAACTTGAGATAGAGGCAGAAAAACTTGCTATAAACGGCAAAGATATAAAAATTATGGGACTTAATAGGCATCAAAGTTATCCTTATGTTGGGTATGCTATGCCAAAAAGAGCCCAAGAAGAAGATGCCGATATATTAAAAAATGAGCTTAGCCTAAATACTGTAAGATGCTCTCATTATCCTCAATCACCATATTTTTTGGACAGATGTGATGAAATAGGTCTTTTAGTTTTAGAAGAAATAGCAGGGTGGCAACACATAGGAGATATAGCTTGGCAAGAACAGTCTTTAAAAGAGCTTAAAGCTATGATAGAAAGAGATTTTAATCACCCTAGTATTATAACTTGGGGTGTTAGGATAAATGAATCTTGTGATAATACGCAGTTTTATAAAAGGACTAATGCTCTTGCAAGGGAACTAGATAAAACTAGGTTAACTTCTGGTGTTAGATATCTTGAAGGAAGCGAATTTTTAGAAGATATTTATACAATGAATGATTTTTGTCATAATGGTAAAGAGCAAATATTAAGAGAGCCAAAACAAGTAACTAAGCTAGATAAAAAAGTACCATATATAGTAACTGAATTTTGTGGACATATATATCCTACTAAAAAGACGGATTGTGAAGAAAGACAAATAGAACAAGCATTAAGACACGCAAGAGTGCAAAGCAAGGCGAGAGATAACAAAGAAATATTAGGAGCTATAGGCTGGTGTAGTTTTGACTATAATACGCATTTTGATTTTGGTAGTGGCGATAGGATATGTTATCACGGTGTTATGGATATGTTTAGAAATCCTAAATTTGCAAGCTTTGTATATAAAAGTCAGAAAGATGAAAAGAAAGAGTATATATTAGAACCTTTAACATTTTGGTCAAGAGGAGAAAGACAAGAAGCTAAAATGTTTCCTATATATGTATTTACAAATTGTGATAGTATAGAGCTAATTTTGGGCGGAGTTAGTAAAGGTATTTTTAAAAGAGAGCCTAAAAATTTAGATGACAATATAAAATATTTAAAATATCCCCCTATAGTAATAACAGAGCTAGACGGAGAATGGGGAGCTAGTTTCACTGATATTGAATTTATAGGATATGACAAAAATTTAAAAGAAGTAGCTAGAAGGAAGTTTTTGAAAAACCCAACTTATGATGATATATTAGTAAGGATATATACTGATACTTTAGACAGTAAATATTTAGATGCTACTAGAGTTTGTGTTTTTGCAATAGACAAAGAAGGAAATACCTTACCATTTGTAAATGATATAATAGAGCTTGAGGTAGATGGTGATATAGAAATAATAGGAAAAAATAAGCTATGCTTTTTAGGTGGTTCTATAGCTTTTTGGATAAGGACTAAAGCTAGCGGAAATATGCAAAAGGCAAAAGTAGATATAAAATCTATGGCAGGTTATAAAAAAAGTATATATTTTGATTTAAAATAAATTTTATAAATTTTTTATATCACTTATTTAAATATTGTGTTATACTATAAGGGCTAAGGCAAAAGATTGATTGGAGATGATGAAAGTGGCACAAAAAGATTGTAAGCTATTAGCAAAATCTATTGGTGGGCAAGCTGTCATAGAAGGGGTTATGATGCGTGGTAAATCTAGCTATTGTATGGCAGTTAGAAATGTTGCTACAAAGAAAATAGCCATAGAAAAAAAGCAAGTCAAATCTATAGCTGAAAAATCAAGCTTTTTAAAACTTCCTTTTATAAGAGGGATAGCAAGCTTTGTAGATAGCCTTGTCCTTGGTATGAAAATAATAATGAGCTCTGCATCTTTATCTGGACTTGATGAAGACACAGAGGAGAAAGAACCAAGCAAGCTAGATTTATGGCTTGAGAAAAAGTTTGGAGATAAATTAACAGACTATATTATATATTTTGGCGTTTTTGTTTCTATTATATTATCTGTAGCTATATTTATGGTTTTGCCAGTTTGGATAAGTAGCTTTTTTACTAAAGCTTTTTCTATAGATACTTGGCAGATAGGAATAGTAGAGGGTATAGTTAGAATACTTATATTTTTATTTTATATATTTTTAGTATCCAAAACAAAGGACGTACAAAGGCTTTTTAAATATCACGGGGCAGAACATAAAACTATAAATTGTTTTGAAAGTGGAGATGAGCTTACTGTAGAAAATGTAAAAAAACATACTAGATTGCATAAAAGGTGTGGAACAAGCTTTCTTATTATAGTAATGATAGTTAGTATGGTAGTATTTATGTTTTTAAGAACAGATAGTGTTTTATGGAGAGTATTATCTAGGATAATTTTAGTTCCTCTTATAGCAGGGATAAGCTATGAAATAATAAAGTTTGCCGGCAAATGTGATAATATCTTTGTAAAGATAATTAGTGCTCCTGGAATGGCTCTTCAAAAGGTAACTACAAAAGAGCCAGAAGATGATATGATAGAAACGGCTATACTAGCATTACAAGGAGTATTAGATGATGAACAAGATTAAAGATATTCTTATACAAAATAAAAAAATACTCAAAGAAAATGGATTTTACACATATGCCTTAGATGTAGAAGTATTACTTCTTAGTGTATTAAATAAGAATAAATCTTGGCTTTATCTAAATCCAGCTTTTGAAGTAGATAACTCTAGTTTAGAAATTTTTAATAGTTATATACAAAGAAGATTAAAAAATGAGCCTATAGCATATATAATTGGTAAATGTGAGTTTATGGGACTAGATTTTAAACTAAATGAGCATACTCTAATACCAAGAGCAGATACAGAAATATTAGTAGAAAAGGTACTTTCTATAATAGAACAAGAAAATATAAAAAAAGTATTAGATATAGGTACTGGAAGTGGTGCTATAGCGGTATCTATTGCTAAACATAAAGATGTAGATGTTTTAGCTTTAGATATAAATAAAGATGCTCTTTATATGGCAAAAGAAAATGCTAGGGCAAATGGCGTTGATAAAGTTAGATTTTTACAAAGTAATTTATTTGAAAATGTAGAAGAAAAATTTGATATGATAGTTTCGAATCCACCTTATATAGAAACAGAAGAAATACAAAAGTTAGAGCCTAATGTTAAAGATTTTGAGCCTATTTTGGCTTTAGACGGTGGAGAAGATGGACTTGATTTTTATAGGGAGATAATAGCTAAGGCTAAGTTATATCTAAATGATAAAGGGTATTTAGCCTTTGAAATAGGATATAATCAGGCTAAGGCTGTATCTAGTCTCATGGAAAAAGAATTTAAAGAAATAGAAATTTTAAAAGACTTAGCTTCTCTTGATAGAGTTGTTTTAGGTAGACTTAAATAAAAAATAATAGGAGAAATAAAAAATGTTTGATAGATTAGCAGATTTAGAAAAAAGATATATTGAATTATCGGATAAGATAAACGACCCAGAGATTATAAGCAATAATGAAGAATGGCGTAAGCTTATGAAAGAACATAGCGACATTAGCCCTATTGTAGAAAAATATAAAGAATATGAGCAAACAAAAGAGGCTATAGAAGAAGCTAAAGAAATGTTAAATGAGTCTGATGAAGAGCTTAGACAACTTGCAAAAGAAGAGCTTAATGAGAATAATGCAAGATTAGAAGAAATAAAAGAAGAATTAAAAATATTACTTATACCTAAAGATCCTAATGATGAGAAAAACGTTATCGTGGAGATAAGAGGTGGAGCTGGCGGAGATGAAGCTAACATTTTTGCGGGTGATTTATATAGAATGTATAATAGATATGCAGAAAGAAGAAGATGGAAAACAGAAATAATGAGTTCTACTCCTAGTGATATGGGAGGATTTAAAGAAATTTCATTTATGATAATGGGACAAGGGGCTTACTCTAGATTAAAATATGAAAGTGGTGTTCATAGAGTTCAACGTGTTCCAGATACGGAATCTAGCGGAAGAATACACACATCTACAGTTACTGTTGCTGTTTTACCAGAAGTTGAAGATATAGACTTTAAGCTAGATTTAAATGAAGTACGTATAGACGTATTTAGAGCATCTGGAAATGGTGGACAATGTGTAAATACTACAGATTCTGCGGTTCGTGCTACCCATATCCCAACTGGAATAGTAGTTTCTTGTCAAGATGAAAAAAGTCAGCTCAAAAATAAAGAAAAAGCTTTAAAAGTATTGGCGAGTAGGCTTTATGATATGGAGCTTGAAAGACAACACGCAGAGCTATCAGCAGAAAGAAAAAGCCAAGTAGGAAGAGGCAACAGAAATGAAAGAATAAGAACATATAATTTCCCACAAGGTAGAGTTACAGACCATAGAGTAGGACTTACTTTGCATAGATTAGATGCCATAATAGATGGAGACTTAGATGAGATAATGGATACTCTTATAACGACAGAACAAGCCGAAAAGTTAAAAGAAGGAACAGAGTAATACAAAGGGCAATGTTTGGGGGAATGGCAAGTGCTAAGCAATAAAATAATTCAAAAACTTATTCAAGACTTAAAAAAGAATAGCAAAACAGAAATAGCAGTTTTAAATAGTGATATTAATTTATGTGCTACAACATTCGATATTAAAAATATTTCTATAAAATGTATAAAAAATTTCTTAGATTCTATGGCACAGATGCAAACTATTGAAGAATATAATTTTTTTAAGGTTATAGATGAAAGAGAGTGTAAATATATAGTTATAACTAAAGATTCTGGACAAGATAGCTATATGATAGGTAAGATCTGCGTAAGTCAAATGTTGCTTATGATGAATACTCTAAAAGAAAAAATAGATGAAAGCAGTTTTATAAAAAATCTTCTTCTTGATAATATATCTATAGTAGATTTATATAATAAAGCTAAAAAGATAGGTATAGAAAATGATATAACTAGAGTTGTTATGATTGTAGAAACTTTTGAAAAAAAGGATAATGAGTCTTTAGAGCTTATAAGAAATATTTTTTATGAGCATGAAAAAAATTATATAACAAGCCTTGATGAAAGAAATATAATAATAATTAAAAGCCTTGAGGAAGGGGCAACATATGACAATATAGAAAAAATAGCAAATATTTTATTAGATATGTTTAATACAGAACTTATGATAAATGTAAAAATATCTTATGGTACTATTTTTGAAGATATAAAAGATTTATCAAAATCTTATAGAGAAGCAAAAATGTCTATGGATATTGGAGACTTATTTTATACAGAAAAAAGTATAATAGGATATAATACTTTAGGAATAGGAAGACTTATTTATCATTTGCCGGAAAATCTTTGCAGAATGTTTATAGATGAAGTATTTAAAGATACTGTTCCTAGTGATTTTGATGATGAAGTTATAACAACTATTCATAAGTTTTTTGAGAACAACTTAAATATTTCAGAAACGGCAAGAAAACTATATTTACATAGAAATACTTTAGTATATAGGCTTGAAAAAATACAAAAAATAACCGGGCTTGATATAAAAACATTTGATGATGCTCTTACTTTTAAACTTGGGCTTATGATAGTAAACTATATGAAACATTTGAAAAATAAAAGATAGGAGATATAAAATGAGCATAATTTTATTTTTTATATGTTTTTTAGCTTGCAGTATAGGTGCTATTAGCGGAATAGGTGGAGGCATAATTATAAAGCCAGTAGTAGAGTTTTTATCTATTATGCCTATAACAAAGCTTAATTTTTTATCAGGCGCAACTGTTTTTAGTATGGCTATTGTATCTATTTATAAAAATAGAAAAACAAATATAAATTTAAAATTTGCTATTATTTTAGCCTTAGGAGCTAGTTTTGGAGGATTGCTTGGTAAGCTTGGATTTAACCTTATAGTTTTAAGTTTTGATAAAAATTTAGTTGCTTTTATTCAAACATTGTTTTTACTTATTATGAATATATGTATATATATTTATATGATGATGATAGATAGAATTAAAACAAAAAATATAAAATCTTGTTTTATAACATGTATTTTAGGTTTAGTATTAGGGGCTATATCAGCTTTTTTAGGAATAGGCGGAGGACCTTTAAATCTTATATTTATATATTATTTTTATTCTATGTCCACAAAAGAAGCTACCTTATGTTCTCTTATAATAGTATTTTTTTCTCAAGCTACTAGTCTTATATACACACTATTAAAGGGAGTGCCAAGTTTTGAAGTTAATCAGCTTTTTCTTATGTGTTTTGGAGGAATTTTAGGAGCTTTGCTTGGGAGTAAGATATCTAAGCAACTAGATGATAAAAAATTACAAACATTTTTTAAATATGTATTAATAATATTAATAATTATAAATATTTTAGATATTATTAAATTATAAGAGGTGAGTATGAAAGGTAGAATAATAAAAGGAGTAGGTGGTACATATTTTGTTGCTACTGATAATGGTATTATAAAATGTTCCATACGAGGAATATTTAGAAAAAACAAAATAACACCAACTGTTGGAGATTATGTAGAAATATCTATTTTAGAAGACGATAAAGGTATTATAGAAAATATACTTGATAGAAAGAATATTTTGATACGTCCTAGAGTTAGTAATATAGATTGTGCTATAATAACTTTTGCTATAAAAAGTCCTAATATAAATTTAGATTTGTTGGATAGATTTTTAGTTTTAGCAGAAAGTCAAAATATAGAAAATATAGTAATATGTGTAAATAAATGTGATTTAGCAGATAAAAAAGAATTAGAAGAAATAGAAAAGATATATAAAGATATTTACCCTATAGTATTTACTAGTACTAACGATGGAATAGGTATACAACAAATAAAAGAATATATGAAAGATAAAGTTGTTGTATTTGCAGGGCCATCTGGTGTTGGAAAATCTAGCCTTATAAATAGTATTTTGCCAGATGCTATGCTTAAGACTGGAGATATAAGTAAAAAGATAGAAAGAGGTAAGCATACTACAAGACAAGTAGAACTATTAGAAGCATTTGATAATACGTATATTGTAGATACACCAGGATTTACTTCTCTTAGCTTAGATTTTATTCCTAAAGAAAAATTACAACATTACTTTAAAGAATTTATAGAGTATTTGGATAAATGTAAATTTTGTGATTGTTCTCACATAAAAGAGCCACATTGTTCTATAAAAGAGCAAATAGATATAAATATATCTAAAACTAGATATGAAAGATATACAAGATTTTATCAAGAATTAGAAGAACAGAGAAAGGAATTTATATAATATGATAAAATTATCGCCTTCGATATTATCAGCGGATTTTGTAAGACTAGATAGAGAGATAAAACAAATGGAAGATAATGGTATAAAATATTTGCACGTAGATGTTATGGACGGAATGTTTGTACCTAATATTTCTATAGGTATGCCGGTTATAAAAAGTATAAGAAAATGTACAGATTTAGTTCTTGATGTGCATCTTATGATAGAAAAGCCAGAAAGATATATAGATGAATTTATAAAACTTGGTTGTGATATAATTAATTTTCATATAGAAGCTACAGATAAGCATAGAGAAATAATAGAAAAAGTTAAAAATGCAGGTAAAAAAGTTGGTATGACTATAAAACCTAAGACAAGCTATGAAGAAATTTTGCCTTATATTAAAGATTTAGATTTAGTGCTTGTTATGGGGGTTGAGCCTGGATTTGGAGGACAAAAGCTTATAGAAGATAGTCTTTTAAAAACTAAGGCTTTAAGAGAATATATAACAGAACATAATTTATCTTGTGAGCTTGAAATAGATGGCGGAGTAAAAATAGATAATGTAAAAAGAGTTGTAGAAGCTGGAGCTAATGTTATAGTTGTTGGTTCTGACTTATTTGAAAGAGAAGATAGAAAAGATATAATAGAAAGATATAATAAAGTATTTGAGGAAGTTATATGAGAGCAGTTATAATAGGTAATGGGACTATAGAAGATAGTAGTTTTATAGCAAAAAATATAAGTTCTGAAGATATAGTTATATGTTGTGATGGTGGGAGTAAGTATCTTTTTAAAGAAGGTATTTTGCCTAAATATATAATAGGGGATTTAGATTCTTCTGATATGCCTATAATAACTTTTTTTGAAACTAGGGGAGCTATTTTAAAAAAATTTCCCTCTAAAAAAGATAAAACTGATATGGAGCTTTGTATAGATTTTGCTATAGGGCTTGGTTTAAAAGAAATATTACTTCTTGGTGCTAGTGGCACAAGACTTGACCATAGCCTTGCTAATATAGGGCTTTTAGCTAATTGCCTTGATAGAAATATATTTTGTTATATAAAAGATGAGCATAATGAAATATACATAACTAATAACAAGATAGAGCTAGAAGGTGAGGTAGGGGATACTATTTCTCTTATACCATTTAGTGATAAAGTAGAAGGAGTTAGTACTTTTGGGCTTGAATATTCTTTACAAGACTATACTATGTATCAAGATAGCTCTTTAGGTATAAGTAATGTTATTTTGAATAAAAAAATATCTATAGAAGTAAAAAATGGTAAACTTTTAATTTTTAAATCTGTAGATTGATATATAAGTTGTAGACTATAAATTTAGCCTACAACTTTTTTTCAAAAAATTGATTACGCAAGGCTTTCCCAATCTTCATATAAAAAGCTAAGTTCTTCTTCTAGTTTAGTTTTTTCTTCTAATATTTCTTTAGATTTGTAAGGGTTTGTATATACTTCTTCTAGGGTGAGATTAAAATCTAAATTTTTAATTTTTTCTTCTATTTCTTCTATTTTTTGTTCTAATTTTTTTAGTTCATTTGCTTTTTTTCTTTCTCTTGCTTGTTCTTCTTTTTGAGCTTTCCAATCTAACTTATTATTAGATACTTGTTTTATTTCTTCCTTTATATCTTCTTGATTTTCCTTTAGTTTTTCAAGATAATAATCATAATTTCCTAAGTATATATTCATTTTATTAGGAGTAAGCTCTATTATTTTAGTAGCAGTATTATTTATAAAATATCTATCGTGTGATATATATAAGCAAGTGCCAGTATAGTTTTGTAATGCAGTTTCTAAAATTTCTTTAGATGCCATATCAAGATGGTTAGTAGGTTCATCAAGTATTAGAAAGTTTGCCTTTGATAGCATTATTTTAGCAAGAGCAACCCTTCCTTTTTCTCCACCACTTAAGGAAGATATCTTTTTAAAAACATCATCTCCTGTAAATACAAATACGGCAAGAGCATTTCTAATTTCTTCGTTTTTTAAATTTGGATATGAATTTGATATTTCTTCAAATATTGTATTATTTTCATCTAAGTTTTGTTGTCCTTGGTCATAATATCCTATAGATACATTATTACCTATTTTTATTTTTCCACTGTCTAAAGATATAAGTCCTAAAATCATTTTAAATAAAGTAGTTTTTCCTATACCATTAGCACCTACAAGAGCTATTTTTTCATCTTTTTTAACTTCAAAAGATATATTGCTAAAAAGAGGAGTAGTAAAGCTTTTAGATATATTTTCCACAGTTATAACATCATTAGGACATTCATCTTTAGGGGAAAGAACAAGTCGCATATTAGATGGTAAATTTTCTGGTTTTTCTATTTTTTCCATCTTATCTAAAAGTTTTTGACGACTTTCTGCACGTTTTACAGATTTTTCTCTATTATAAGAACGCAATTTTTTAATAACTTCTTCTTGTCTTTTTATTTCTTTTTGTTGTTCTAGATATGCTTTTATGAGTATTTCACGTTCTATTTGCTTTTTGTTTGAATATACAGAATAGTTCCCATTATATGTTTTTGCTTTAGAATTTTCAATTTCTATAACCTTAGATACGATTTTATTTAGAAAATATCTATCGTGGGATATAATAAATACTGCCTTAGGATAGACTTTAAGATATCCTTCTAGCCATTGGATAGCTTTTATATCAAGATGGTTTGTAGGTTCATCTAGAAGAAGAATATCAGGTTCTTTTAGAAGAATTTTACCAAGAGCAACTCTTGTTTTTTGTCCACCAGATAGAGAAGATATTTTAGTATCAAAAAAGTTATTATCAAATCCAAGTCCTTTAAGTACACCTCTTATACGGCTATTATAATCTAAAGAATTATTTTTATTTAAAAATTCTGTTATATCTGTATGTTTTTTTATAATTTCTTCTAATTCTTCGCCTTTATAGATTGACATTTTTTCTTCTAGTTCTCTTAGCATATTTTCTTTTTCTATTGTATCTTTAAATACAGTAAGAAGTTCATCAAATATAGAATTTTGTTCATTTAAATTTAGATTTTGCGAAAAATATCCTATAGAAACATTTTTAGGCATAGAAATATCGCCGCTATCTGCTGAAATATCTCCTATAAGTATTTTAAAAAGAGTGGATTTTCCCGCTCCATTTACACCAACAAGAGCTACTTTATCTTTTTCATTTATATTAAAAGAAATATTGATTAAAATATTATTAATGCCATAAGATTTATTTATATTGTTACAAGAAAGAACCATTTTAGCCTCCATTTAATTTTTATTTTTGTTTTATTATATCATTTTGTTAAAAAATAGCAAGAATTAAAATAGTAAAGATTGACAAAAAGTCGTCAAGATTGTATAATTTGTTTATTATTTTATAAAGGAATGATTTTATGAGCAATAAAGTTTCATTAGCGGTTATAAGAAGATTACCAAGATATTATAGGTTTTTATCTGACCTTTTAGAAAATGGTATAACAAGGATATCATCTAAAGAATTGAGTGCAAAAATGGATATAACAGCATCTCAAATAAGACAAGATTTAAATAATTTTGGTTGTTTTGGGCAACAAGGTTATGGATATAATGTAGAGATATTATTAAGAGAAATAAAAGATATATTAGGGCTTAATAATACTTATAATCTTATTTTAGTTGGTGCTGGAAACCTTGGACAAGCTTTATTAAATTATGCTAAATTTGAAAAAAGAGGATTTAATTTTACTGGTATATTTGATATAAATCCTAAGATAATAGGCTCAAAAATAAGAGGAATAGAAGTTAGAGATATAGATACATTAGAACAATTTGCTAGTGAAAATAAGGTTGATATAGCAGTTCTTACTATTCCTGCTAATATAACACAGTCTATATATAGACAAGTTGTAAGTTGTGGAATAAAAGGGGTATGGAATTTTTCTAATACAGAGTTAAAAGAGGAAAAAGGGACTATGATAGAAAATGTTCATCTTACAGATAGTCTTATGACACTAGCTTATAAATTAAATAGTGATTTTAATAATAAATAAGGTTGTAGACTTTCTGTCTGCAACCTTATTTATATAATTACGATATAATTTATTTTTATGATAAAATGTATTAGCTAAATTTTTTATTATAATTATCTATGCAAGAAGAAATAATATTTTTTGCATCTTGACTATCGCCAAATTTTTCTATAGTAGTAGATTTTCCTTCTAAATCTTTATATCTAGTAAAGAAATGTTCCATTTCGTCTAGGATATGTTTAGGGATATCTTTAATATCTTTATAGCTATTATAGAATGGGTCATCACAAGGAATAGCTATAATTTTTTCATCGCCTTCTCCATTATCTATCATATGCATAACACCTATAGGATAAGCTCTAACAAGAGTAAGAGGGTCTATAGTTTCAGAGCAAAGAAGAAGAACATCTAATGGGTCTTTGTCGTCTCCATAAGTTCTAGGTATAAAGCCATAGTTTGCTGGATATTGCATAGAAGTATGCAAAATTCTATCTAGGATAATAAGTCCTGTTTCTTTATCTAGTTCATATTTTTTTTTGCTACCTTTAGGTATTTCTATAACGCAAACAAAATCTTCTGGTTTTATTCTATCTGGGTTTATATTGTGCCAAATATTATTCATAAGTAACCTCCGTAAAAATTTATTATCCATATAATTATATATTTAAATTATAAAAAATTAAATAGACAAATATTAAAAATAATTTTATAAAAATGAGGATAAAATATACAAAAATAACAAAAATAGGATATATAAATTATTTTATATATAATTATAAGAGTAGACTATATATAAGAAATATGATATATTATAAATAAATTTTATAAAGGGAGTGTATAGAATGGAAAATGAATACAAAGTTTTAGAAAGTGATTTAGTTTTTTCTGGAAAAGTTTTAAAAATACAATGTGATAAAATAACTCTGCCAGATGGAAATAGTGCTAAAAGAGAAGTAGTATTAAGAGGAGATGCTACTGCTATTGTTCCTATAGATAAAGATGGTAATGTAATTTTAGTAAAGCAATATAGACACCCTGCAAAATCTATAGTTTTTGAGATACCAGCTGGTATGATGGATGATGGGGAAGAAGCTATAAAATGTGCTAAAAGAGAGCTAGAAGAAGAAACTGCTATAAGAGCAGGTAAAATGGAATATATGTATACTATGTATCCGGCTATAGGCATATGTACAGAAAAAATACACATATTTTTAGCAACAGAGCTTGAAAAAGGAGAATTTAATTTTGATGATGATGAATTTATAGAAGTTGTTAAAATGCCATTAGATGAAGCCATAAATATGATATATAAAGGCGAAATTATAGATAGTAAGACTATTTGTGGTTTATTATCTTGTAAGAGATATTTATAATTTGTAATAAAAATTTAATTTTTTTGTTCTTTTATAGTGTCGATATTTATGATATAATTAAAATAAAAATGCTATAAATTTGAGAGGTTTTTTATGAAAAAAAGTAAAACAATGGTTTTGGCTTGTATGCTTGCTTTTTCTAGCTGTACAAATGCCTTTGCTATTACAGATAATGCTATTTTTAGAGATGTTGTTCAAGATACATATTCTGGAAATGACGAGGCTAAAGCCACAATACCAAACCTTAAATTTTATGATGTCCCAAATGGATATTGGGCTAAAGAGGCAATAACTAAAGCCGGAGCTTTAAATCTTATAAAAGGATATGACAGAAGCTTTCGTCCTAGTGCAAGTGTTTCTAATGAAGAAGCATTAGCTTTTGCTATTAGAGTTATGGGGCTTGAAAAAGAGGCACAAGCAGAAGGAGAAAGACTAAAAGCACAGTCTAATACACAAGGTGTTTTAGATGTCTGGAGCCTTGGTTATCTTAGTCTTGCTAGGACAAATGGACTTATAACTCAAGCTCAATATACAGATGCCACAAATCCTAATCAGGAACAACTTCCAGCGGGTTCTTTTTTAAGGAATGCTCCAGCTTCTAGAGAGCAAGTTGCTACTTGGATAATAAAAGCTTTAGATATAAAAACGGGAGCTCCTTTAACTTCTAATACTCAACAAAGCTTGTATAACTATAGCGATTGGGAAAATATTTCATCTGAAAATGCCGAATATATGGAAACTGCTCTTGATAATGGAATAATAAAAGGGAGCAACGGAAGATTAAATCCTAAAGGTGCTATAACTAGAGCAGAGATGGCACAAGTGCTTAGCAATATGGGAGATATATATAATAATTCTGTAGGACTTAACAGAAAGTTAGGTACTGTTGCTGGTATTAAAGATGAACAGCTTAGTACAACAGGAGAAGCTACTTTGCAACGTAAAATATATATAAGAACTAGTGATGGCAAAGTAGAAGTTATAAGCTATATTATGCAAAAAGATAATACTCCAAATCCTTTAAACAAAGATGCGGTTGTATATAATGCTGGAGCTGTTACTGGACTTTCTTCTTTAAGAGAGGGTAGTGAAGTAGAGTATCTGGTTGATGATCTTACAAAAGAAATAAAATTTGTTTCTGTAAAAGATAAGACTGTAGATACAACTAGTGTTAGTGGTAAGTTAAATAGCATAGATTATCAAAATGGTATAATCCAATTAAAAGATAAAAATGATAAAACTTTTAATTATTATACAGTAGATGCTATTTTAGGAAATAATGCCAAAGGTAATTATATAGAAATAGATGGAAAAGTAAGAAAAGATAAAGATTTACCTTTTGGAAGTATGCTTAAGCTAGAGCTTAAAAATAATATAGTAACTAAAATTTCTTATGTTGGAGATGCTAATTTATCAAAAGAGCTAAGAGGGGTTGTAGTAGAAAATAATCCACAATATGGTTATATGATAATTCTTGATAATAATGGCAATCGTATAACTAAAAATTATTATAAAGATGAAGTAGAAGTTGAAAAACAAACTTACGACTTAAAATCTGATGATGTAGGTTATCTTGACCAAATGTTCCCTAATTTTGAATATGACCCTAGGGATACTACTATAGATAAGATAGAAGCTGGGGATATTGTTTTTATAGAGTCTAAAAAAGATGAACCAACTTATATAGAAAGAATTAGTGCATCTACAAACTATATAATGAGAAGAGCGAAAGTGTTACAAGTAGATGATGAGGTAGATTTAGTTAAAATACTTGTAGAATTTGAAAATAAACAAACTTCTTGGTATGAAGTATCTAGTGATGTATTTGCTTCTAAATCTGGAAAGCCAATAAAATTAACTCAAGTAACAGCTGGAGATTATGTAAAACTACTTATGAATGAAGCAGTTTTAGCTCCTGGGGAAGTATTTGAGAGCGTAAAAGAGATAATAGTAGAAGATAGTGGCCATATAATAGGTGATATATTAAAAGGTCAGGTAGGAACTTTTGATGCTATTCAGAAAAAATTGTCTTTACAAAATAGCTATACTTTTGGCAAAGGTGGTTGGCAAGACTATAAGCAGATAAGACAATTAAGTACTTCAAATAAAAATATACAATATTACTATGATGGTAATCGTGTATCGCCAGATTTTATAAAAACTAAGCTAAAACGCTCTAATGGAGAAGTTTATGTAGCTCTTGAAAAAGGTTATTCTGGAGATGTTATAAGCAAAGTTACTTTTAGAAGTGGACGTGATGAAGAATTAGCACCAGATATCGTAGCTACTACAAATGGTATAAATAGCTTTACAACTCCTTCAAATGGAACTATTACAACTGATGAAGGTACAATAATAAGAAAAGATGGAAAACTTGTAAGTGCTGCTAATATAAATGTTAATGATTATGTAAGAGTATGTTTAAATGGAGATGGAAGAGCCAGTGTTGTTGATATAATGGAAGCGCCGGTTACTAAATCTGTAACTATAGCAAGAGCTAGAATAAAATCTATAAATGAAAATAAATCGTTTACAGTTAAATCTATGAGTATGCTAAATGGAGATAAGTGGGAATATAGTCCAGTAGAAAGAACATTTACTATAGATGGACAAACAACTTATATATCTAAAGATGGTATCAAAAATATCAATCAGTTTATAGGATATACTACAGATAGTAAGATAGATCAAACATTTACTATTGTATTTGAAGGCGATAGAGCTAGCCATATAATAGAAGCACCATATCCTACTAAGATAGTTTCTGGTGTAGTTTATGAAGCTGGCGATACAGTAAAAATGAAAGATGCTAAATATATGAAAGATGACAATACTTGGGATAGTGTAAGTGTAAAAGACCCTACAATAACTATGAATTTAAAAACAGAATTAAATACAATAGTTATAAAAAATAATAAAGTAACAAATGTTTCTAGCATACAAAAAGGAGATAGACTAAAAGTGTTTACAGAAAGTATACCAAGTAAAATATCAAGTGGTATGGAAATTAATGCTAGAATAGTATTTGTAGAAAATTAAGTTTATGTGTTTGGGGCTTAAATAGCCCCAATATCCACAAAAAACGGAGGTTATTATGAAAATTTTAAGTAGAGCTATTTCTGCTATAGTTTGTGTTTGTATACTTTCTACTAATGTTTATGCAAATACTCTTGACTATGGCGTTTTTGGTGGAATAGCAGAAGGTAGAAAACTACCTAAAACGACAGAGCAGTTGTTAAATACAAAAGCTAAAAATACTAAAAATACTCTTACTATGCCTTACAAAGAAATGATATTTTTAACGGGAAATCCTAAAGAATATAATGGAAATATAACAGTAAGTTCTAAAGGGGAAGCTACTTCTAATAATGGAAAATATACTGTTAGTTATAAGGTGGCAAATGGAGCAACAACTCCTAAGGGTATGACTTTAAATAGAACTATAGATTATAATGTTAATTATAGAAAAGAAGAAAATCAAACTATAAAAGATTATGAATTTTCTAAATGGACAGAGCAAATAACAGTGGATGGTAAAACATTTAATTTAGATAACAAAGAATCTAAATCTTCTATAGGTATTATAGAAGAAAAAACTCCAGGTGTAACATACTATAAAGGTGATGTGTCACATAGAGCAGTTTATACTTTTGGAGAAGATAAAATAATTCAAGAAATAAGCGGGGTTATATATGGATATAATAGCGCTTGGTCTTCCACAGAAACTCAAAAATTAAATGTCACTCTAACTGCTAAAGACTGGCAAATGCAATATCAATTAAGACCTAGTGTATCTGTTAATAAAACTTTAGAATATTCTAAAAATGAACCAACTGCTATTAGTTTTGAAGGAAACTATAAAGAAGTTATGCAAAATAAAAGTGGGCTAAATTATAACATTTATGTTATGCCTCCACAATTTGCTTATAATAATAATGCTTCTGGCAATATATCAATACCTAGCTTTAATACTTTTGAGCAACTTATAGTGCCAGATATGAGTTATCTTAAAGGACATTTTGCCGAAGAAGATATTAAAAAATTATTTAGTATGCAGATATTAACAGGTGATCCTAAATTTTATAAGCCAAATCAAGCTATTACTAGAGGGCAATTTACTAAGATGCTTGTTAAGGCTATAAAGTTGCCTATAGAAAATGTGCAACAAAATGGTCCTATACAACTTGTTTTTTCTGATGTTATGCCAGATAGAGAAGAATATCCATATATTATGGCTGCTTATAATGCAGGACTTGCCTTTGGTAAAACAGACGGAAAATATCATATAGATGACCCTATAGAAAGACAAGAAGCAATAGTAATCTTATTAAGAACTTTAGGGCTTGAGCATCTTGGACTTGACCCAACACCTATAACTCCTTTTACAGATGATAAATATATAGAACCTTGGGCTAAGAAAGAAATATATGCCGCAAATAGAATAGGTATAATATCTGGTGATGATGAAGGAAAATTTAAGCCACAAGCTTTTATAAGTAAAGCAGAAGCAGCAGCTATTGTAAATAGACTTATAAACTATATGAGATATGATATGCAAGTTGATTATACAGAAAATATAGTTAACTTTGCAGACTAATTCCAAAACTAGTATAACTAATGTTATACTAGTTTTAACTTGACAAGGATATTGTTATAGTAATATAATTAATAGGTTAAAATAAAGAAGAAAAATATAAAATAGGGGTGAAGATAATGAATACAAAGTACATTTTTGTTACTGGAGGCGTTGTCTCTGGACTTGGAAAAGGTATTACGGCAGCCTCTTTGGGAAGGCTTTTAAAAGCTAGGGGCTATAAAGTTACTATACAAAAATTTGATCCATACATAAATATAGATCCAGGAACTATGAGCCCATATCAGCACGGAGAAGTTTTTGTTACTGATGATGGAGCAGAAACAGATTTAGATTTAGGTCATTATGAACGTTTTATAGATGAAAATCTTACAGTAAATAATAATATAACAACAGGTAAGATATATTGGTCTGTTCTTAATAAGGAGAGAAAAGGAGAATATCTTGGAGCTACTGTTCAGGTTATTCCACATATAACAAATGAAATAAAAGAGAGAGTATATAGGGCAGGAAAAACTACTCAATCTGATATAGTTATTACAGAGATAGGAGGAACTGTAGGAGATATAGAAAGCGAACCATTTTTAGAAGCTATAAGACAAGTAGCTCACGAAGTTTCTAAAGAAAATGTACTTTATATCCATGTTACATTAATACCTTATCTTACAAAATCTGGAGAGATGAAAACTAAACCTACTCAACATTCGGTAAAACAACTTTTATCTCTTGGTATACAACCAGATATTATTGTTTGTAGAACGGAACATCATATTAATAAGGAAGCTAGAGATAAGCTTGCATTATTTTGTAATGTAGATAAAGATTGTGTTATTCCAAATATGGATTGTGACTCTTTATATGAAGTACCTTTATTATTAGAAGAAGAAAATCTTGCTAATATAGTTTGTAAAAAACTTGATATACCAAATAAAGAGCCAGATTTAACAGATTGGCTTGATGTTGTAGAAAAGCAAAAATTACTTAAAGATAGTGTTAGAGTTGGTCTTGTTGGTAAATATGTAGAACTTCATGATGCTTACATATCTATAGTAGAATCTTTAAATCACGCAGGTATACATACAGGCACTAAAGTTGATATAAAATGGATAGATTCTGAAGATGTAGAGAAAAACTCGGCACAAGCTCTTCTTTCAGATGTGGATGCTATTTTGGTGCCAGGTGGTTTTGGAGGACGTGGAGTAGAAGGCAAGATTATGTCTATACAATATGCTAGAGAAAATAAAATACCATTTTTAGGTATATGTCTTGGAATGCAATGCACAGTTATAGAATTTGCTAGAAATGTACTTGGACTTGAAGGAGCTAATAGCTCTGAAATAGAAGAAAATACAAAATATCCGGTTATAGATATTATTCCAGAACAAAAAGATATAGATAGCTTAGGTGGAACTATGCGTCTTGGAGCTTATCCTTGTAAGTTAGCAAAAGATACTTTATCTGCTAGTGCTTATGGTGAAGAGCTTATATATGAAAGACATAGACATAGATATGAATTTAATAATGAATTTAGAAATGCTATGATAGAGAAAGGGCTTGTTATAGCAGGTGTTTCACCAGATGAAAGACTTGTTGAAATAGTGGAACTTAGAAAAGATGTTCATCCTTGGTTTGTTGGTGCACAATTCCATCCAGAATTAAAATCTAGACCTAATAGACCACATCCACTATTTAAAGATTTTGTACAAGCTACTATAGAAAATAAAAAATAATTTTATTTTGGAGGATAGACATATGGAAAAAAATATGGAAAAAATTGTATCACTTGCCAAATCTAGAGGCTTTGTATATTCTGGCTCTGAAATATATGGAGGGCTTGCTAATACTTGGGATTATGGTCCACTTGGTGTAGAGCTTAAAAATAATGTAAAAAAAGCTTGGTGGAAAAAATTTATCCAACAAAGCCCTTATAATGTGGGAGTTGACTGTGCTATCCTTATGAACCCTAGAGTATGGGAGGCTTCTGGACACGTAGGAGGATTTAGCGATCCCCTTATGGACTGTAAAGAATGTAAAGAAAGATTTAGAGCAGACAAAATAATAGAAGATTATATGGCACAAAACAATATAGAGGGAAACCCTGATGGTATGAGCCATAATCAAATGAAAACTTTTATAAGTGATAATAATATAGCTTGTCCTTCTTGTGGAGCACATAATTTTACAGATATTAGAGAATTTAACCTTATGTTTAAAACTCACGCAGGAGTAACAGAAGATAGCAAAAATGTAGTTTATTTAAGACCAGAAACTGCCCAAGGTATATTTGTAAATTTTAAAAATGTACAAAGAACTAGCCGTAAAAAAATACCTTTTGGTATTGGTCAAATAGGTAAATCTTTTAGAAATGAAATAACTCCAGGTAACTTTACTTTTAGAACTAGAGAATTTGAGCAAATGGAACTTGAGTTTTTCTGTAAACCAGGAACTGAAATGGAATGGTTTAACTATTGGAAAGAATTTTGTATGAACTGGCTTAAATCTCTTAATATTAGCGAAGAGAATGTTTGGTTTAGAGACCACGACCAAGAAGAGCTTTCTCATTATAGTAACGCTACTACTGATATAGAATATAAATTCCCATTTGGTAAAGGTGAGCTTTGGGGAATTGCTTCTAGAACAGATTTTGACCTTAAGAAACATAGTGAAAGCTCTGGTGAAATGCTTGAGTATTTTGACCAGACTACAAATGAAAAATATATTCCTTACTGTATAGAGCCATCTCTTGGTGCAGATAGAGTTACTTTAGCGTTCCTTTGTGAAGCTTATGATGAAGAAGAGCTAACAGATGAAAAAGGAAATGTTGATATTAGAACTGTACTTAGGTTCCATCCAGCCTTAGCTCCTATAAAAGTTGCTATTTTACCTTTATCTAAGAAGTTATCACAAGAGGCTATGGAAGTTTATGAAATGCTTAGCGAATATTTTACTTGTGATTATGATGATGCATCTAGTATAGGTAAAAGATATAGAAGACAAGATGAAATAGGAACTCCTTTCTGTGTAACTTATGATTTTGATAGTAAAGAAGACGGTTGTGTAACTGTTAGAGATAGAGACACTATGGAGCAAGAGAGAGTTGAAATAAGTAAGCTTATGCATTATATAAATAAAAGACTTAAATTTTAATTAAAATAGCCCCACTAATTTATTTAGTGGGGTTATTTTATATATTGTTTTCTTTTATTCTTTTAGCAAGATTTAAAATATTTGTATGAATTTTATCTATTATTTTATAAAATTCTTCATCTGATTTACCAGTTGGGTCTTCTAATCCCCAGTCTTTCTTATGTTTACAAGGTAGATTAGGGCAGTTAACATTACACCCCATAGTAATAACTATATCTACTAATGGTATATCTTCTAATAATTTAGAATACTGTGTTTTTTCCATATCTATATTATATTTATCTTTTACAAGACGTACAGCATCTTGATTTATTTTTGGTTTTGTTTCTGTTCCTGCCGAATAGCTTTCAAATATATCTGATGCTAGATATTTTCCTAGTGCTTCTGCTATTTGACTGCGACAAGAATTATGTACACATATAAAAGCTACTTTTGGTTTATTATTCATATAATATTTCCTTTCTTATTTTAAAAATTCTTTTATTTGACTAGGTTTTAATATTTTTCCATAAGATAATACCTTGCCATCTATTACTAAGGCAGGAGTAGACATTACACCATAACTAGATATCTGTATTAAATCTGTTATATGCTCTACTGGAATATCTAAATCTAGTTCTTCTAATGCTTTTTTTACATTTTCTTTTAATTCTTCACATTTTTTACAACCAGTACCTAGAATTTTTATACCTTTTTCATCTTTTAACACAGTATTATTTTCCAAAGTCTTATTATTACAATTACAACTACAATTACAAGATTTTTTTCTATTAAATAACTTCATTTAAAATTCCTCCTTATAATAAAAATGAATTAAATATATTAAATAAGTAACCTACAATTATTATGCCAAATGTACAAATTCCTATAAATAAAGCTAATAATTTTGGTTTAATTGCTTTTTTTAACATAATCATAGATGGTAAGCTAAGTGTAGTAACTGCCATCATAAATGATAAAACAGTTCCAAGTAAAGCTCCTTTAGAAAGTAAGGCCTCTGCTATAGGTATAACTCCAAATATATCGGCATATATAGGTATCCCTAGTATAGTAGCTATTATAACCCCAAAAGGATTATTTCCTCCTAAGATATTTTCTATCCAATTTTGAGGTATATAATTATGTATAAGAGCACCTATACCGACACCTACTATAATATAGATAAAAACTTTTTTTAATGTTCCTACAACTTGTTCTTTAGCATAAATTATTCTATCTTTTTTAGTAAGAGTAGGGGAAGATATATCTATATCATTAGCATTTTTTATAAAATCTTCTACATATTTTTCCATATGCATTTTTTCTATAATACTACCACCTATTATTGCTATTATTAGTCCTATTATAACATAAGCTATAGCTACTTTATATCCAAATATACTCATAAGTAATACTAAGCTACCTAAATCTACCATAGGAGAAGATATAAGAAAAGAAAATGTAACTCCTAAAGGAAGTCCAGCACTTGTAAACCCTATAAAAAGCGGTATGGAAGAACAAGAGCAAAAAGGGGTAACTGTACCTAGTAAAGCAGATATAATATTAGCAGATATACCATTAAAACGACTTAGTATTTTTTTAGTTCTTTCTGGTGGAAAATAACTTTGTATATAAGATATAAAAAATATAAGTATACACAATAAAATAGTTATTTTTATAGTATCATATATAAAAAATTGTAAACTTTGGCCTATTTTATTATTTAAGTTTATACCAAGACTATTTAATAAATTTCCTATTATAAAGTTTAGCCAATTCATACTAAGTATTTCATCTTGAATAAATAAAAATATATTTTTCATAAAAGAGACCCCCTTAAGAATATATCAAAAAAATTTGATATGATATTGTTAAAAAAGTCATCTATAAGATAATTCTTAAGATGACATATTAGTTATATCAATAAGTCTTTGTATTGCTTTTTTAGATCCTGTATAACTTAGACTATAATATGTCCATTTGCCTTCTTGTCTGGCATTTATAAGTCCAGAATTACATAATATTTTCATATGATAAGAAAGGGCAGATTGACCCATATTAGTTTTTTCTATTAAAACACAAGCACATTTTTCACCAGATTTTAATAGTTCCAGGATAAAAAGTCGTTTTTCGTCACAAAGAGCTTTAAAAATAGTAGCATCTTGTTTAAATTGATATGACATAAAAACCTCAAATAACATATTAAAAATTTTTGATATGTTTATACTATCATTAGTTTTTTAATTTGTCAAGAAAAAAAGCTAATATTGTTAATAAATATATATGTGCAGGATAGAATATATAGAAGAAATATTTTATATCTTTCCCTTTTTCTCCATTATAAAGCATAAGAAAAGGGAGTGCTAAAATCATAAAATATTGTATATTCCATATAAACATACTTTCTAATGGAGCAGAGCTATTATACCCTAGTAGTAATATTAATATGCAAAATATTATATATGATATACAAAGATTTTTCTTATTATCTTTAAATATATAAAATATTATACCTAAAATTACAAATATAAAGCCTCCTTCACAAAATATACAATTTGGAATAGTATAAAAAAATATTTTAAATAATATAGAAAATTCTGGTTTTGAAATTAAAGCAATCATTAAAAATCCAGATAGTATAGGTAGGAGCATTAAGAATAAGTATTTTATATTTTTTTATTTTTTCTAAAGCTATCTATACAATATATTATAAAACACATACAAAATAAAGTACTAAATATATTATTCATTATAATTCCTCCATTTGGAAGAGGGAAAAATTTATTTATAATAGAATTACCTATATTCATAAATACAAATCCAAGCCATAATCTTAAAAGATATTTTTTAGGGGAACGTGTATGAATTATACCTATTGTTGATATAAATAAAAATAGGGGAGCAGATATTCTACCTAAAATATTAAAAAGTATAGGTATATTAAATGTACTAAGAGTATAGTGTATATGGTCAAGAACCATAAAAAATAGAGCTATCATTTTTATTTGAAAACTATTTAATCCTTTTTTTATTTCCATAAAAATTTTCCTTTCTTTATTTATTATATAAATTATATAATATTTTTCATTTTTTTTCTAGTATTTTATATTGCATAAAAATTACATTTTTGTAATTTAATCTTGTAAGGCAAGATATGCTATGTTATTATATATTAAAGGGGTGATATATTATGATTCCTATAGATAATTTTATATCAGATGCTATAAAAAAGCTAAAAAAGATGGAAGATGGAAATTGTTTAGATATAAGAACTTATAAAAGAGATAGAAGTATTCTTATTGAAAAAATAGGAAATAAATATAATATATATGAAAATGGTTTTGAAAAACAAGTATTTAAAAGTGTAGAAGAAGTAGAACTTAAAAAAATATTAAAAATTATACAAAGGAAAGAATTTCCAAGAAGTTCTATGGTTAGATTTTATAAATTAGAGAGAAAAGAAGATTAGATTATGTATATTGAAATGGAACAAAATAAATATATAGAAAAATTTTTTAAACATAATAAAAAATATGAATGTAGTCTTAAAAAGGAAATATTAGATAATATAACAAGTTTTTTAAATGAAAAAGCTTATAAGGTGAAAATTATTAATAAATTAAAATATAAAGGTAGTACTATTTATGAATATAAAATATCTTTAGATAAAGATTTTGTTTGCAGAGTTGCTTATATTAGAGATAATGAAAAGATTTGTGTATTTTATATATCTACTAATATAATAAAAGCTAATTTTGTAAAAGAGTTATCTATAATAAAAGGAATATCAAAAAAGGGCTAAAAGCCCTTTTTATTTTTTATATTTTTCTACAGATATAGTTTTGATAACTACATCTTCTACAGGCTTATCATTTTCGCCTACTTTAACTTTAGCTATTTTATTTACAACATCCATACCATCATATACTTGAGCAAAAACAGTGTGTTGTCCATCTAGCCAAGGTGTTCCTCCAACTTCAAGATATTTTTGGCAAACATTAGCAGGGAACACATCTTTTATTTTTACTCCATTTTGTTCTTCATCTTGATGTTCTAAAAAGTATTTTAAATCACTTTTCATACTTTCATCTATATTAGAATTTTGAACAATGAAAAACTGACTACCATTAGTATTTGGACCACTATTTGCCATACTTACTGCTCCGTTAAAATGTCTTAGTTTTTGTTCTTTGTTTTCATCTTCAAAAGGAGCACCCCATATGCTTTCTCCGCCAGTACCATCACCTTTAGGGTCTCCTCCTTGTATCATAAATCCATCTATAACTCTATGGAAAATAAGATTATCGTAGTAACCATCTTTAGCGTGTGTTATAAAGTTTTCTACTGCTTTAGGAGCTTGTTCTTTAAAGAATCTTAGTTTTATATCTCCAAAATTTGTTTTTATTATGGCTATTTCTTCTCCTTCTTTTAGTGGTGAAAACTGTAAAAGTTCTGCTTGAGTATTATCTTTAGATACATTTTCATTAGATGTTGTTTGTGAATTATTTTCTGTAGTTGTTTCTACAGTGCTTTCTGTTGTAGATTCCTTCTTTTCATTATTTCCACAAGCTACAGTAAATGTCATAGAAAATAGAATAGCTGATAATAAAAATTTTTTTTTCATTGTAAGTCCTCCATTAGTTTTTTAAAATTTTTTAAGAAGTTTTCATCATCAAAAGAAGTTCTTTTTTTATTTTTACCATATGTTTTAAGTTTTTTACTTATATGCCTTCTTAATAAAAGTTCATCTATGTTTTTATTTGTGTATATAAGTCCATTTTGATTTATAACTTTGCAACACTTAGCAAGGCACATAGAAGCAAGCCCATAATCTTGAGTGATAACTATATCATTTGGATTGGCTCTACTTAAAAGAGCAAAGTCTGAATTATCGAAACCTTTATCTACTAAAACGTAGGTGATATTAGAGTTATCAAAATTAAAGCTATGACTAGTATCAGATACTACAACTATATGTAAGCCATTTTGTAAAGCTAGATTAGTAGCAATTTTTAGCACAGGACAAGAATCTGCGTCTATTAGTACTTTCATAAAATCACCTTTAATATATAAAATATAAATAAGTGTAAAGGATATGATATATAAAATAAGTATTTTAAAGATTTACCTTTTTTATTATTATATCTAAGAATAATAAAAAAAGCAAGATAAGTAAATACAAAAAACATAATTATATTTTGTATATAGTTTATAGGAACATTATTAAATATTATAGTATTTATACCATTTATATTTTTTAGTATTACCCAAAATAAGCCGTAATATAAAATTTGAAATTTTGTTTTTGAAAAGTAAAATATATAAATTAGTAAAACACCTAAATAGCTATAGTCTGTATTCAATAAAAAAGCTAAATATAAGAATAAGATTAGAGTTATTATTCTTATAAATTTATTTTTTATTTTATTGTATAAAATTATAGAAACAGTTCCTAAAAATAGAGTATAAATAACATTTGTTTTTGAGAAAAAATCCAATTTAAATCCAAAACATAAGTCATAAAAAGGTTCTGATATAATAGCGAATAAAAAGAGTCTTAATATGTACTTTTTATAATTTTTAGTATATTTAAGCCCAAGACTTATCAAAAAACAATATATAGGGAAAGAAATTCTTCCTATAAATCTAAAAACTAGAATATTAGGGAAAAATACTATCCCTATATGGTCGATAATCATAGTTATAAGAGCTAAAATTTTTAGTTGAAAGCTATTCATAAAATTACTTATATATAATATTCAGAAATAATTATATTATTTTCTTTATCTGTAGCAAAAAGCATATCTAAAATTTGGCTAAAATATGATATAGGCACATAAGTTATTCCATTTTTTATTTCTGGTGCAAATTCTAGTTGTCTAATAAATTTATTTTTAGTATCAGAATACTTATTTTGTCCAATATTTAAGTAGGAAACAAATGTTTTATCTTTTGTCACAGTTATAGAATTTGTATTATTATCCCAACGTGTTTGATATCCAAAATATTCAAGAGTATTTCTAAGAGGTACCATCTTTACATTATAATTAGATTTTGTATAATAATTTTTTTCTGATATTTTATAATTTTTAAGATTTTTTTTAGGTAGTTCAAATGTTAAATTACCTTTTTGAGCAAATGTAAGTTTACCGGCTCCAAAAATTATATATATATTGTTATTTTTACAATAAAAAGGCGTATTTTCATCAACTGCAATAGGTTTTATTCCCATAGACGAACATTTCTCAGAAACAACTTTGTTAGCATAATTTATACCATTTTCATTTAAAATAGAATTTATATTTATATATTTATTTGTCTCGCAATCTATATTTATACTATAAATATCCGTATCTAATGTATATATATTTTTAAAATATATAAGAATAGATATTATATTATCATCTTTTATGACGTTATAACTAAGTTCTATTTTTTTGTTTGGTTTTTGAGATAATTTATCTACTTTATCAAGTATCAGATTTGCTATTTTTTCGTTTAAGGTTTTTTCAAAAGATTTGTTTGATAGATTAGAAATTATAGGATAAGAGCCATTTAATATAAGATTTGGATTTTCAAGGCTTATGTTTTTTGGTCTATCATAATTTGTAATGCTAGAAGCATATGTAGGCAAATCAAATGAAAAAGTCAAAAATAATATAAGTATAATATTAATAAATATTTTCATTTTATTTATCCTTTCTAATATAGTTTTTCTTATTAATATTATTACATTTTTTTAAAGATATTTCAATTACAAATGTGTTACAAATAAATTAAATTATAAAAAAATATATATAATAACAGTCATAACACCAGCAAGAGCTATAGCAATACTACTAATAGCACCTTCAGTTTCTCCTATTTCTATAGCTTTTGATGTACCTATACCGTGGCTTGATGTACCTATAGCAAGACCAATAGCCACAGAGTTTTTAAGTTTTAATATTTTTATAAGAATAGGAGAGAGCATAGCTCCAATAATTCCAGTAATACACACACACGTTATAGTAACAGGGATAAGCCCTCCATTTTTTGATGCTAAATCTACTGCAATAGGAACGGTAACAGATTTAGGTATTATAGCAGATTTTATATTATCATCAAGTCCAAAAATATTACACATAATAATTATACTAGATATAGAAACTAAAGACCCAACAAAAGTACCAATAAGTATAGGTAAGATATTTTCTTTTAAAGTTTTTAGTCTATGATATATAGATATTGCAAGAGCAGATGTAGCAGGAGTAAGAAGCATATTTATAACATTTCCTCCAACAGCATAAGAGTTATAAGGGATGTTGAATATAAGTAAAGTACTTACGATAAGAACTATAGCTATTATAAAAGGTGAAAAAATAGGAGACTTAAATTTTTTATATATTATACAACCTATTTCATAAGCTATTAAAGTAAGAGCTATACCAAAAAGAGAGCTATTTAGAATTTCGTTCATTTTTTTTACTCCTTTCCATAATGTAGATAACAAGTTTTACAGTATAAGCTGTTGATATAAAAGTTAGGAAAAAACTAATTATGCTTATAAAAAGTATAGGTACAATTTGACTTTTTATAGTAGAAGAATATTCCATAATAGATACCGCAGGAGGAATAAAAAATAGTGCTAGATTTTGTTGTAAAAAAATACCTACTTTTTCTATACTATTTATTGGTAATATTTTTAAAATTAAAAGTATTAATATAAAAAGCATAGCGAAAAGGCTTGCTGGAAAAGTAATAGGTAAAAAACTTGAAATAATCTGACTTATAAAGCTAATTAGTAAAAATAAGCTAAGCTGTCGTATTATCATAAAAATCGTCCTTTCTAATATTGTTTGATTAAACTAACAAAAGTTTAATCTATGTATATTTTATAATATGTTTAAAATATATTCAAGATAAAAATACACAAAATTTTACCAAAAAAATATAAAAAAATAAGTTAATTAGTATCTTGACTATTTACTATACCTTGTGTATAATTTGCTATGCATTAACTAAATATAGTGATTAAGGAGGTAGTATTAAGGTGCTAAATGTTATAAAAAAAGATAGAACTTTGGAAAAATTTGACGAAATTAAAATAATAGAGGCCGTCAAAAAATCAGCTAATAGAGTATTATGTGATTTAAAAGAAGAAGACTATAATTCTATTTGTGATATCGTAAAAGAGCAGATAAAAGCTATAGGAGAAGATAATATACCTATAAAAACAATACATAATATTGTAGAAAAAGCGCTTGACAAAGTTAATAAAGAAGTGGCTAAAAGTTATAGGGATTATAGGAATTATAAGCAAGATTTTGTTCATATGCTAGATGGGGTATATCAAAAAGCCCAATCTATAATGTATATAGGTGATAAAGAAAATAGTAATACTGATAGTGCCTTAGTCTCTACTAAAAGAAGCCTTATATATAATGAGTTAAACCGTGAACTTTATAAAAAATTCTTTTTATCTAAAGAAGAAAGACAAGCTTGTAACGATGGGTATATATATATCCATGATATGTCATCTAGAAGAGATACTATGAATTGTTGTCTTTTTGATATGGCTACAGTATTAGAAGGTGGGTTTGAAATGGGAAATCTTTGGTATAATGAGCCAAGAAGCCTAGCAGTGTGTTTTGATGTTATGGGAGACGTTATACTTTCTACATCTTCTCAACAATATGGAGGATTTACTGTACCAGAAATAGATAAGATTTTATCTAAATATGCTGAAAAAAGTTATAAAAGATATATTGAAGATATAACAGAAACTTTTATGTTTGCTAAAAATAATGTTTTAACAGATGATGATAAGGAATATATACATAAAAAAGCTTTGAGAAAAGTTGAAAGAGATTTTGAACAAGGATTTCAAGGATTAGAATATAAATTAAATTCTGTTGGCTCTTCCAGAGGAGATTATCCTTTTGTTACTTTTACTATGGGTCTTGGTAAAGGTGAATTTGAAAAAATGGCTAATAGATCTATATTAAAAGTACATAGAGAAGGTCAAGGAAAAGAAGGAAATAAAAAGCCGGTGTTATTTCCAAAAATAGTATTTTTGTATGATGAAGAATTACATGGAGAAGGAAAAGAATTAGAATATATATTTGAAGAAGCTATAAAATGTTCTCAAAAAACTATGTATCCAGATTATTTAAGCTTATCTGGTGATAGTTATGTAGCTAGAGCTTATAAAGAATACAATACGGTAATATCTCCTATGGGATGTCGTGCTTTTTTAAGTCTTTGGTTTGAAAAAGGCGGAGCAAAACCTATAGATGAAAATGATAAAGCTATTTCCGTAGGTAGATTTAATGTAGGAGCTATATCTTTAAATTTACCTATGATATATCAAAAGGCTAAACAAGAAAATAAAGATTTTTATGAAGAATTGGATTATTATTTAGATATGATAAGAAAGCTTCATATAAAAACTATAGATTATCTAGGAAATATGAGAGCTTCTACAAATCCAGTAGCTTATTGTGAAGGAGGATTTTATGGAGGGCATTTAAAACCTAGTGATAAGATAAAACCTATTTTAAAATCTGTTACTGCAAGCTTTGGGATAACTGCTTTAAATGAGTTAGAACAATTACATAATAAACAATCTATATATCAAAATGGTAGCTTTGCTCTTGAGGTTATGGAACATATAAATAAAAAAATAAATATCTTCAAAGAAGAAGATAATATTTTATATGCTATATATGGAACTCCAGCAGAGAGTTTATGTGGGCTACAAGTTAAGCAATTTAGGAAAAAATTTGGTATAATAGAAAATGTATCAGATAGAGAATATGTTAGTAATTCTTTCCATACACATGTTAGTGAGGATATATCCCCTATACAAAAGCAAGATAGTGAAAAACGTTTTTGGGATTTATTAAATGGTGGAAAAATACAATATGTAAAATATCCTATAGATTATAATAAAGATGCTATAAAAACTCTTATAAGAAGAGCTATGAAACTTGGTTTTTATGAAGGAATAAACCTGAGTTTATCTTATTGTAATAATTGTGGACATAGTGAGCTTGATATGGATACATGTCCAAAATGTAAAAGTGATAATTTGACTAAGATAGATAGAATGAATGGTTATCTTAGTTATTCTAGAGTAAATGGAGATACTAGGCTTAATGTAGCTAAGATGGAAGAAATAAAAGATAGAGTGAGTATGTAAGGGGAGAAAATATGAGATATCACAACATTACACACGATGATATGTTAAATGGTAGTGGTCTTAGAGTTGTTTTATGGGTTGCAGGGTGTGAACATAAATGTTATAATTGTCATAATCCTATAACTTGGGATATAGATGGAGGAATTTTATTTGATGATGAGGCAAAAGAAGAGATATTTTCATCTTTAGATAAAGATTATATAAAAGGTATAACATTTAGTGGTGGAGACCCTTTACATACTAAAAATAGAGAACCTATTTTTAAACTGATAAAAGAGATAAAACAAAAATATCCTCAAAAAGATATTTGGGTTTATACAGGATATAGCTGGGAGCAGATTTGTGATTTGGATCTTATAAATTATATAGATGTTTTAGTAGATGGAAAATTTATTTTTGAATTACGTGATAATAAGTTACAATGGAAAGGTTCTTCAAACCAAAGAGTTATAGATGTTAAACAAACTTTAAAACAACAAAAAATAATTTTATATTAGGAGATAAACATGGAAAATTTATATTTTGCAAAAGTAAATGAAAAGGCAATAATACCATCAAAAGAAGATTATAATGCTGGTTTTGATATATATGCTTGTTTTGAAGAAGATTATTTTATAATAGAAGCAGGAGAAACAAGACTTGTTCCAACTGGTATAGCAAGTGCTATACCTACAAATTATTATATACAGATACAAGAGAGAGGCTCAACTGGGAGTAAAGGCATAAAATATAGTGCAGGAGTTATAGATTCTAGCTATAGGGGAGAATGGTTTTTAGCTACTACTAATTGTAATAATAAGCCAGTTATTATATCTAAAATAGATATAAATAAGTTAGAGCCTAAGATAAGAGAACTTATAGAAAATGCTTATATTATATATCCATATGAAAAAGCACTTTTTCAAGGTATAATACATTGTATACATAATGAAATAAAACCTAAAGTTATATCATATGAAGAGCTTAAGGATATACCATCAGAACGTATGTTTGGAAGCCTAGGAAGTAGTGGTAAATAATTAGTTAAAATTAACAAAAATATTAGTTAAAAGTTTTATTTAAAGGTTCAAAATCATTATTTTACAAATAAATATTAAAATATTCTTGACAAAATGCTTTTTAAAAGGTATAAATAAAAAGAGAATGTTTTATTGTTTAGTTTTGAGGAGGATTATATAATGAATAAAGCAGAACTTGTTTCAGCTATAGCTGAAAAATCAGAATTAACAAAAAAAGAAGCAGAAAGAGCTTTAAAAGCTTTTGAAGAAGTTGTTACAGAAGAACTTGTAAGAAAAGGTGAAATTAGATTAGTTGGATTTGGAACATTTGATGTAATAGAAAGAGCAGAACATATGGGTAGAAATCCACAAACAAAAGAACCTATGAAGATACCAGCTTCTACAGCTCCTAGATTTAAAGCCGGTAAAGCTTTAAAAGATGCAGTAAATAAAAAATAATTTTATATTTAGGTTGGAGATTTGTATCTTCAGCCTTTTAGTTATTTATAATATTCTTACAAAATTAAACAAAGCTAAAAATTTAGTGTTATATATTGAAGTATTTTTAATACAAATAAGGAGGGGTTACTATGCGTCTTGATAAATATCTTAAAATTGCAAGAATAATAAAAAGAAGAACTATAGCTAATGAAGCTTGTGATGCAGGTAGAGTTTTTGTAAATGATAAAGTTGCTAAGGCATCTCTTAATATAAAGGTAGGAGATATAATACAAATAAATTTTGGTAATAATTCTACTAAAATAAGAGTTTTAGATATAAAAGAAATTGTAAAGAAAGAAGATGCATCAAAACTGTATGAAAATATTTAAATTTTAAGAGGATTTTGGGAGAAATTTTATGGAACTAAGAACACAAGAAGGCCCAGTAAAAGATTTAAATTTTGAAGATATATTAGATAATAGTAAAATTGGCCTTTGGATGATGGAAATAAATCGATCTACTGGGGTTAATAAAATGTATTACAATGAAGTCATGATAAATTTGATAGGTGCAAATCATGATTTAAATGGCGAAAAAAATTTTGAATTTTGGTATTCTAGAATATATAAAGGGTATTATTCATATGTAAGAAAAGCTTTTAATAAGGTATGTTCTGAAGAACAACCTATAGAAATACAGTATTTATGGAAGCATCCAAGGCTTGGAGATATAATAGTTCGTTCATATGCTAAAATGTATAGTAAAAAAGAAGATGTTATTTTAATAAAAGGATATCATCAAAATATAAATGATTTAAATCAAATGAAAAAAGTTTTAGCTAATACAGATAATGAAGTTTTTGAATGGTATCAAGATAGTAATACAGCATATATCCATACAAATTATATACTTCTTGAAAAAGGTGAAAATTATATAGAAAATTTTCCTTATTGTTGGGTAGAAAGTGGTAAGGTAGATGTGCTTTTTAGAAATATTTTTTTATCTGCCTTTGAAAGAATAAACGAAGGGGATAAAAAAGCTGTATGTGAATTAAAAATGAAGAATAGAAAAGGAGAATATTCTTGGTATAGAATGATTTTATCTAAAGAAGAATTATCCTCACGTATAGATAGTGTTGTTATAGGAAATATAAAAAATATAGATAAACTAAAAGAAATGGAAATATCTTATGTAGTGGAATCTAGATTTTATAAAGCTATATTAAAAGAAATGATAGCATATGGAGAAATAAATCTAACAGATTATAAGTTTTTAAATACTGGAGGACTATGGAATTTTTATAAAGAAGATATAAATAATTTAAACATTATAGAAATAATAAAAAAATATTCTATAAATAATATTCATCCAGAAGATAGGCAAAAATGTTTAGATATAATAAGTTATGATAATCTTATGGAAAATTATTATAATAATAATCGTATAATAAAATGTGAAGTAAGAAGAAAGATATCTCCAGAAAATATAAGATGGATAGAGTTTACATGTAATCTTTTTAAAGAGCCTTATAAGATGGATATATTAGGGCTATTTTATATAAAAGATATAGACGATAGAAAAAGACAGGAAATATTATTAAAATATAGTTCTAAGATAGATGGTTTAACTAATTTATATAACAAAAATTCTTTTAAAGAAATTGTAGATGAAATAATGCTTGATTCTGACGAGAATAATAAATTTGCTTTTTGCATTATAGATTTAGATGATTTTAAAATTATAAATGATACTTATGGACATTATGTAGGGGATGAAGTTTTAGTATATATTTCAGAAAAATTAAGACAAATATTTATGCCAAGATATTGTATAGCAAGATTTGGTGGTGATGAATTTGTATTATTTGCCAAAAATGTTAAAAAGAATGATTTAGAACAAAGAATATTATTTTTTTACAAAGAACTTAAAAATTTTGTAAGATTTAAAATTAGCTGTAGTATAGGAGTTGCTATTTCTTGTAAAAGAAATTATATGCATCTTTTTAATATGGCAGATAAAGCTCTTTATATTGTTAAGAAGAATGGTTCTAAAGGTGATTATCATTGTGAGCAGGATTTTGAAGAAGATAATTATTATGAAGTTAAAGAAGAAATTAATCAATATCCATTAATTCCTATAGAAGAAAGTATTGATAAAAATTATACAAATATAGATGAGGTTATATCTGCTGAAGGAAATATAGCATATATTATAGATCCTTCTACATATAAGATATTAGAAGCTAATAGTGCTTTTTATAGGATTTTAAATAAGCAACCAAAAGAATGTGAAGGATTAGAATGTTACAAAATATTACATAATAAGTCAAAACCTTGTTCTTTTTGTAAGAATATTTTTTGGAATTCTAATAGTTTTTTCGTGTGGAAAAGATATAATAAATATTTAAAAGAAGATTTTATATTAAAAAATAAACTTATAAAATTTAATGGCAAGAATGCTATGTTTACTCTAGCAACTCCTATATCAAATAATGAGGAGATGGAGGGCAATAATTTTTCTAAAAATATATCAAATTTGATTTTATCATCTATATATCAATTATCTAAAAAAGAAAGTTTTGAGTCAAACATAAAGATTTTACTTGAACTTATTACAGAGTTTTTTAATGCAGAATGTACATATATGTTTAATTTAGATGGAAATAATAAAATAGAAAAAAATTTAATTTCTTCTAATGAACATAAATATGAAATACAAAATAAATTGCTTAGCGTAATAGAAAATGAATTGTCATATAATCCTTTAAATGCTCCTAAATATATTTCTTGCAAGCAAGAAGCTATATCTATATCATATAATTTATATAATATAATACAAGAATATAATTTAAATAATATGCTTATCTTCCCTTTGAAAGAGATAAATCATACTTTAGGTTATATAATTTGTGTAGATATGTGTAATTTTGAAGAATATGATTATTTAGAAAAATTAGAAGATTATTCTAAAAATATATCATATCTTTTAACAGAAGAATTATTTAAAAATAATCTTATTAGAAAGTTAAAAAATGAGCGTACATATGATTCTTTAACAGGACTTCTAAGTAGAAATGATTATATTCAATATGAAAGGGAATATAATAAGAAAAATATTGAAAGCATAGGAGTTATATGTCTTGCATTAAATGAACTTAATAATATAAATCATACAGCAGGAATATTAGCAGGTGATGAAATATTATTAATTTTATCTAATATGCTTAGAGAACAATTTTATGAAGATTCTATATTTAGATTAAATGGTAATGAATTTTTAGTTGTAATAGATAATATAGACTATGAATATTTTTTAAATAAAATAGAGAATTTTGTTTTAAAATTAGAAAAAGTAGGATTATCCATTACTTATGGTAAGGTATGGAGTAGCGAAGAAAAAGAATTGTATAAATTAGTAAATCATGCTATATATTTAAGAAAAAAAGAAAGTAATAAAAATAGTAAACTAGATAGTTTTAATAATGTTTATAAGAGAAATAAACTTTTAAAAGAAGTTGAGCAAGATATAGAAAAAAAGAAATTTGAAATATTTTTGCAACCGAAAATTTCTTTAAAAACAGACAATTTATGTGGTGCAGAAGCTCTCATAAGAAAAAGAGGGGAAGATGGAGCTTATATACCTCCAGATAAATTTATACCATTGTTAGAAAGTAATTATCTTATTCAATATATAGATTTGTTTGTTTTTGAAGAAGTTTTTAAGCAGATGGAAAAATGGAAGCAAGAAGGTAAGGAATTATTTCCTATATCTTTGAATTTTTCTAAAAGAACATTATTAGAAGAAGATATTTTAAAGACTGTAGAAAGAATAAAAAGTAAATATTCTATAGACCCCAAATATATAGAAATTGAAGTTACAGAAAGTATAGGGGATTTAGAAAAAGATTCTATATATATAGTATTAAAAAGGCTTAAGGATTTTGGATTTTTAATATTATTAGATGACTTTGGAGTAAAATATAGTAATATAACTATATTATCTGATATTGAATTTCATGGTTTAAAATTAGATAAAAGCATAGTAGATAAACTTGGAGAAAATCCTACAAAAGAAATTATAACAAAAAATATAATATCTATGTGTAGAGATTTGAATATAAAAACGATAGCAGAAGGAGTAGAGACAAAAGAGCAAGAAGATATATTAAAAATTATGGGTTGTAATATGGTTCAAGGATATTTATATTCAAAACCAATATCTGTAGATGAATTTATAAAATTATATTTTTAAGGCATAGATTTTTCTATGCCTTTTTTATATCTTCTCGAAATTGTAAAAATATGTTATTTGTATCAAAAGGAAGAGCCTTAAAACATAGATCTTTTTGGGTTCTAGGGTGTTTAAATTTTAATTTATATGCAAAAAGTGCTATGTATCCTTGTGATTTTTCTTTGTTATTTGAATATTTTTTATCGCCGTATATAAAAAGATTTTGATTTGCAAGTTGGGCTCTTATTTGATGGTGTCTTCCAGTTTCTAGTTCTATTTTTAAAAGGGTATAAATTTTATCTTTTATTTGTTTTGAGTTTAGATTATAGTATTTAAGACGAGCTTCTTTACTCCCTGGGCTATTTTTACATACTACTTTAGAAATATTTAATCTTTGATTTTTAAAAAGCCAGTCTATTAGATAGTCTTCTTCTTTAGGAGATCCAGATACAACTGATAGATAGGTTTTTTCTATATTATGGTTTTTCATATCTAGTGTTAAAGCTTTTGAGCTAAGAGTATTTTTAGAAAATAGTACTAGTCCACCAACTCCTCTATCTAGTCTATTTATGAGTCCTATATTATCATTTTTTAAATATTTACTTACAATAGAATATAAATCTTCTTCCATATTTTTTTTATCTGGTTGACTAAGCATACCAAAAGGTTTATTTACTAATAATATATCATCATCTTCAAATATTATATTTTTCATATTATCTCCTCTAATTTTTTATGTTTATTATATAAATTTTTATGTTTTTTTGTCAATTTATTTTTATATATATTTTATTAAAAATGACAAAAGTTGTTTGCATAATATTTTATAATAGGGCATATGAGAAAAGGAGGTATTATATGCAGATTAATACAGATAAAATATTAGTTTTGAATAAAGAATTTGTTATTTTTATATTTTTATCTATAATAGGCTTTTTTGTTGGAAGAATAAGTATATTTCATATGTTAAATCCAATAGCTATAGCTTATATAGGAAATGTATTTTTAAATGGTAAAAAAGCTAATTTGGTTTTAGTATCAACATTTTTAGGATTTTTTACAAATTTAGATAATTTTTATATAATAAAGTATGTTATATGTTTTATTATTCTTATTATTTTTAATTTTTTATTTTCTAGTAGTAAGAAAAGTAGAAGTAATTTTTTTAAGGTTAGTTTAGTTAGTTTTTCTATAGCTATATCAGGAATATATATATTTATATCAAATGAATTTTCTACTTACTATCTTGTCCTTACTATATTTGAAACTTTACTTACATTTTGTCTTTATTTTGTTTTAAATAAAGGTATAACATATATAGTAAAGGAAAATAAACAGGTAATAAATTTTGAAGAAATAATTAGTCTTGGTATAATAATAGGTTCTGTTATTTGTGGTTCGGCAGATTTGAAAATAGGTAATATATCTTTTACATATTTTTTTATTATGAGTTTATTATTATTTGTATCTTATATATATGGTAGTTCTGTAGGTACTATAGCTTCTGTATTATCAAGTTTTTTGCTTATTTTAACAGAAGATATATCTCCAAGTTTTGTTATTATAATAACTACGGCATCCATAATAGCTAGTCTTGTTAGGCAAAAGGGTAAACTTATTATGGGTAGTATTTTTATATTATCTGTTTATATCTTAAGCCTAATTCTTAGTATATCTTTAATAGATAGTATGCTTTTATATTCTAGCATAGGTAGTCTTATTATATTTTTAGTTATACCTTGTAGCAGACGTGGTAGTATGAGTTTTAATAATACTAAAAGCCAAGTAGCTTCTACATATACAGAAAAAATACAGGTTCTCACTAGTGATAAGCTAGAAAATTATGCAAAATCTTTTGAAAAATTATCTAAAACTTTTTGCAATTTATCAGATAAGAAAACTAATTTAGAACAGCAAGATATAAGTAATCTTATAGATGAGGTAGCATCTAAAATGTGTAATAATTGTACTCTTAAAGTATTTTGCTGGGAAAAAAATTTTTATACAACATATCAAAATGTATTTTTTATTTTAGATATGTACGAAAAAAAAGGTTGTATAGACAAAAACAGTATATCTAAAGAATTTATAAACAATTGTATAAATATCAATCAGTTTTTAGAAGTTTTAAATAAAACATTTGAAATATATAAGCTAAATATGGCTTGGAAAAATAAAGTTATAGAAAGTAGAGAGCTTGTAGGAAAACAGCTAGATGGTATATCTAATATAATACATAGCCTTTCTAACAATCTTTCTAAAAATATAAGTTTTAATGAAGAATATGAGGCAAAACTTAGATATGCATTAGAAAAAAATAATATAAAAACAAAAAATGTTATAATAACAGAAAATGAAAAAAATAAACTAGAAGTTTTATTAAAGATAGAACCTTGCTATGTTCCAAATAAATGTGCAAAAACAGTCATACCTATAGTAAATAGCATATTAAATAAGAAAATGTGTAGAGCTTGTTATGAATGTGTAGTTACTAAGGAAGATGATGAAAGCGTATGCTCTTTAAATCTTATAGAAGAACAAAAGTTTAGAATAAGTACTTTTGCTATAACAGGACATAAGGAAGGTTCTAATGAATCTGGGGATAGTCATTCTTTTTTTGCTTTAAATGATGGAAATTATATATTAGCATTATCTGATGGTATGGGTTCTGGTAAAAATGCTAAAATAGAAAGTACGGCTACTATTGAAATATTAGAAGATTTTCTTCAAGCTGGTTTTTCTAAGGAGCTTGCTATAAATATGATAAATTCTGTATTGTTTTTAAAATCTGCTAAAGATAGCTTTGCAACTCTTGATATGTGTGTTATAGATTTATATACAGGTATTTGTGAAATATTAAAGATAGGGGCAGTATCTACTGTTATTTTACATAATAATAATATAGAGGTTATACAATCTAGTTCTTTGCCAGTTGGTATCTTAAATAATGTTAATCCAGATATAACACGTAAAAAGCTTTCTAATGGAGATATAATAGTTATGTTTACAGATGGTGTTTTAGATTCTACTAATGCTATAATAAATAAGGAACATTGGATAGCAGATATTTTACTTAAAAATAAATATACAAATCCAGAAGATGTGGCAAATGCTATTTATGAAAAAACTAAGGATAATTATAAGGGTGTTATAAAAGATGATATAACAATTTTAGTGGCTAGAATTTGGAATTAATATTAATATATGTATAATTTTCTACTTTTTGTAAATAATAATATAAACTAGCAAAAGGAGAAATTATTATGAACGACAAGAAGAAAGTTGTATTTATAAACGGCAATAAGTCTAAGTGGTATGAACAAGCTATATTTATATTAAAGGAAGAGGATAAAACTATGCCTAAAAATCTTGTTATAGAAGCAGAAAAACTTATAAATGATTATATGAGAAAGAAGTATCCACAGCCAAGAGAAAAATCTAAAACTAAAATGACAAAAAGACAATTAAAATTTTATAATAATGTTTTAAATGTAGCTATATTTTGTACATTAGCTTGTATTTGTTATCTAATATTTAAGGTAGGATTTTAAAATATAGTTTATCTTTTCTAAAAAATATATTATAATATATAAATTGAGGTGATATTTTTGTTAGAAAAGATAGCAAGAGAAACAATTAGAAAACATGTATTAATAGAAAAAAATGAGCATATAGTGGTTGGGGTATCTGGAGGTGCAGATTCTATATCTTTATTATATTTTTTATATAGTATAAAAGAAGAATATAATCTAAAGCTAACAACAGTTCATATAAACCACTGTATGCGTGGGGAAGAATCTGATGAGGATTGTATTTTTGTAAAAAAATTTTGTGATAAATTAGGTGTAGAGCTTAAAGTATTTAATTTTGATATAAATAAAAAAGCTAAAGAAGAAAGTCTTTCTACGGAAGAGGCAGGAAGAAAATACAGATATAAGGCTTTTGAGCAGGTTTTAAAAGAAAATAATGCACAAAAAATAGCTATAGCTCATAATAAAGATGATAATGCTGAAACTATAATTATGAGATTTTTTAGAGGTACTGGAGCAAGAGGCCTATCTGGTATAGCATATAAAAGAGGAACTATAATAAGACCTTTATTAGATTGTTATAGAAAGGATATAGAAAAATTTTGTAAAGATAATAATTTAGAATATAGGCAAGATTCTACGAATAATCTTAATATATATACAAGAAATAAAATAAGATTAGACTTATTACCTTATATTAAAGAAGAATTTAATCCTAATATAGTAGAAAATCTTACTAATATGGCTAGTATTTTTTCTGATGAAGAAAAATTTTTACAAGATTTAGCCAAAAAGGAATTAGATAAAATTATATTATTTCAAGATGAAAATAAAATTATATTAGATATTAAAAAATTAGATATTTTAGATGGAGTTATTTTAAAAAGAGTTTTACGTCTTTCTATTAGAGTATTTAATGAAAATTTAAATAATATATCTATAGAGCATATAGAATCGATTATTAATATAATCAAAAATCAAACAGGTAAGAAGATAAATCTTCCTAATAACATTTATGTATTTAAAGAATATGATAAAATTATTATATCAAAAAAATCCAAATGTGTAGAAAATGACATAAAATATAATTATGAAATAATACTAGACGAAAAAATTTATATAAAAGAGATAAATAAAAATATTCTTTTGACAAAATATGATATAAATACTCAAATTTTTTCAACAAAAGTATGTACTATTTCCTTAAATTGTGATACAATAAAAGACAAGTTATTTTTAAGACAAAGAAATGCAGGCGATAGAGTTTATATAAATGGTATGACAAAAAAGCTTAAAAATATTTTTATAGACTTAAAAATACCTGCTTCTTACAGAAATTTATATCCAATTTTAGTAAATGAAAATGATATAATTTCTGTTTTAGGCTTATTTGTATGTGATAAATATAAACCAAATAAGCATAATAATGTTTTTTTACATATTTGGGAGGAAGAAAAAAATGTCAGAAGAAATTAAGGTGTTAATAAACGAAAAGGAGTTAGATGAGCGTTTAACAGAAATTGCAAATCAAATAAATAAAGATTTTGCTTCTAAGGAAATTATTTTAGTGGGCGTGTTAAAAGGAGCAGTAACTTTTATGGTAGATTTAGCTAAAAAACTAGAACCTACTATCCAATTTGAGTTTATGGACGTATCTAGCTATGGGAATGAGACTATATCTAGTGGTAAAATAACTATAAATAAAGATTTAGAAGTTGATATAGAAGGTAAAAATGTTATTTTAGTAGAAGATATTATAGATACTGGAAGAACACTTAGTTATTTATTAGACTATCTTAGAAGCAAAAATCCAGCAAATTTAAAATTATGTGCACTTTTAGATAAACCTAGTAGACGTGTGGTAGATGTTGAGGTAGACTATATAGGCTTTACAATTCCAGATACTTTTATAGTAGGATATGGGCTTGATTATAAACAAAACTATCGTAACATACCTTATGTTGGAGAGGTAAAACTATAATTATATCAATGATTATAAGGAGGTTTTAGTTTGAAGAAACCTAATTTTTTTAAATGGTTTTTTGTTTACATAATAATATTTATATTTATTTATTTTTCTCTTAATTTTTATTCACAAGCTGGTAAAATAGGTATGCAATCGCAAAATTATACTTATAGCAATCTTGTTGATGATATAAAAAACAATAACACAAATAATATAAAAGATATAGAAATTTATTTAAATCAAGAAAGTTTTGATAATGGATATGTAAAAGTAGATTTTAAAAATGGTATTGTAACTAAGGTAGAAATTCCTAGCATATCATCTTTTATGAATCTAATTCATTCTTATGATAACGCTAAAAACCTAATTATTACTAAGAAGCCAAGAGTTACAAGTTCTCTTTTTAGTAATATAATTCCTCTTATTTTAGGAATATTTTTAATAGCAATAGTAGTTGGAATTTTTAATCAAAAAAATAGAGGAGATGGTTCTTCTTCTGGAGGTGGTCCTATAGGAGGAAGAATGTCTGGTTTTGGTAAAAGTAGAGCAAAAGTTTTAACAGAAAACCAAAAAGTAGCAACATTTAAAGATGTTGCTGGCTTAAAAGAAGAAAAAGAGGACTTAGAAGAAATAGTAGAATTTTTAAAATGTCCTCAAAAATTTAGAGAAATAGGAGCTAGAATACCTAAGGGTATTTTATTAGTAGGACCTCCTGGTACTGGTAAAACTCTTCTTGCAAGAGCTATAGCAGGAGAAGCTGGTGTTAAATTTTTTAGTATATCAGGTTCTGACTTTGTGGAAATGTTTGTAGGGGTTGGTGCATCTCGTGTTAGAGATATGTTTGAAGAGGCTAAAAAGAATAAGCCTTGTCTTATATTTATAGATGAGATAGATGCTGTTGGGAGAAAACGTGGTTCCGGACTTGGAGGAGGACATGATGAAAGAGAACAAACTCTTAATCAACTTCTTGTAGAAATGGACGGATTTTCTCCAAATGAAAATATAATAATAATAGCTGCTACTAACAGAGTAGATATTTTAGATCCAGCTCTTTTAAGACCAGGAAGATTTGATAGGCAAATTTATGTAGGAGCACCAGATGTAAAAGGAAGAAAAGAAATATTAGAAGTACATGCTAGGACAAGAAAGTTAAGTACTGATGTAGATTTAGAAGAGGTGGCTAAGATTACAGCAGGCTTTACAGGAGCAGAGCTTGAAAATCTTCTTAATGAATCTGCTATAATAGCTACTAAAAAAGAAAAGTCATTTATAGAAATAGATGATATAAGAAAAGCTCTTATTAAAGTTAGTATTGGTGCTGAAAAGAAAAGTAGGGTTATAAGTAATGAGGAAAAGAAAATAACTGCTTATCACGAAGCAGGGCACGCTATAGTTGGTGAAATGTTACCTCTTGTAGATAAGGTGCATCTTATTTCTATAATACCTACAGGTGGAGCCGGAGGATATACTTTAAATTTACCAGTAGATAAAGGATATTTATCTAAAAATTATCTTTTACAAGAAATAATGGTATTTTTTGGTGGTAGAATAGCAGAAGATTTAATTTTTGGAGATATTACAACTGGAGCTTCAAATGATATAGAAAGGGCTACTAATATTGCTCTTGGTATGGTTGTAAAATATGGTATGAGTTCACTTGGACCTATAGATTTTAATAAAGAAAAAATAAGTCAAGATTTATCAAACTCTATAGATAGTGAAGTAAATAAGATTATAACTAAATGTTATGATGATGCTAAGAAAATATTAGAAGAAAATATAGAATATCTTCATAAGGTAGCAAATCTTCTTTTAGAAAAAGAAAAGGTTACTTCTGAAGAGTTTTTAGCTTTATTTCCAGAAGGATTTTTCCCAGAAAAAGTAATGCCAACTTATACAAATAAAAATATATAAATAAAAAAAGATAGAATGATATGTATCATTCTATCTTTTTTTATACATAATATTATATACAAAGAATAGTTCAAAAAACACTCTAATTTTTATAATATTAGCTAACAACAGTTTAATATAGAAATAAATAATATAAGTATATTTATTTAAAAATATAAATTAATTATTCATTAAAATTTTTTTAATATTTTGCATTTAAATATTAATTTTTATATAATTGACTTTGAAAAATTTTTATGTTAATATTAGGCTACTAGCTAGTAATATTAAGTTGACGTTAACTTATTTAGAGTATCAACCCCAAAAAAAGGAAAATTTGAATATACAAGGAGGAAATTTTTATGAAAAGAAAAATAGCAATAATTTTATTAACAAGTATATTTTCGACACAATTTGTATATGCAGATAATATTTCTATTAGTAATTCAAATTCAAATCCTAATGTTATAGGTTCAGTTTCAACTATTACTAAAAATGAAAAAGGCGAAACTGTAGTAGATACAGATAATAAGGTTTTAGTAAAAAAATATGGTTCTATAGATTCACAGGTTAAAGGTGATATGAAAGTCACTTTAGATGCTAGTTTTGTAAAAGATAGAAATTTTTCAGGTTTAACTGCAATACTTTCATTAGATGGATTTATCCCATCTGGTAAAAAAATATATGAAAAAGAAGAAAGAGGAATAATGGAATGGCCTTATGAGTATGGCATCCAAGTAAGAAATATTTCAAATGATAATGAAGTTAAAATAATTAAAACAACACCTAAAAATACTATTTTAGATCAAAATGTTAGTAATACAATATCATATAGTGTAGGTGGAGGCGTACAAATAACTTCAGATTTTACAAAACCAAGTGTGGGTGCGAGCGCGAATGTGAATGCAAATTATACTGATTCAAAAACTATTAGTTATTCTCAACCGGAATATAAAACAGTTCAAACCATAGATAGAAATGATTTAGTTTCTTGGAAAACTACATTTGTTAAAACTAAAGAAGGATATACATTAGATAGTGATGGCTTATATGGCAATGAAATGTTTATGCTTAAAAGATACCAAAATAAAAGTACTACTAATTTTTTAGGTGATGATCAAATTTCTTCATTAATTTCGGGTGGATTTAATCCTAATGTTGGGTTAGTTTTAGTTGCTCCAAAAGATGTAAATAAATCTGTATTAGAAGTAACTTTAACAAGAAAAATGAGTACATATAATATAAAATGGTATACAGCTTGGGTTGGTAAAAATAAAATTGACACTTCACAATACAAAGAAACTATGTTATTTGAAATTGATTGGGTAAATAATACAGTTAGAAATATATCGGAAATACCAGACCTTAGTAAAAAAGATGCTACAGAAGAAAAAGTAATAGATAGTAGTAATCTTGAAAATGTAGATAAAGATTCTGTAGAGGAAAAAGTAATAGATAGTAGTAATGTTGAAAATGCAGATAAAGATTCTGTAGAGGAAAAAGTAATAGATAGTAGTAATATTGAAAATGCAGATAAAGATTCTGTAGAGAAAAAAGTAACAGATGGTAGTAATGTTGAAAATATAGATAAAGATTCTGTAGAAGAAAAAGTAATAGACGGTAATAGTGTTGAAAATGCAGACAAAGATTTTGTAGAAGAAAAAGTGGCAGATAGTAATAATTTTGAAAATTCAGACCAAGATCTTAAATAATAAACAGTATATAGGATTAATATTATAAATATAATTATTAATTTAAGTTTACATTAAGTAGTATAAAAGACAGTTTAAATAAAACTGTCTTTTATTTTTATTATTAAATAATTGATTTCTTGAATATATCCATAATACCTATTATAATATATACATAGACTATAAAAATAAGGAGTTTTATTATGGCAAAAAAAATTTTAGAAGATATTTTAGAAATTAATGATATAGAATTTCCCAATAAAGGAATAGGATATTTTAATCAAGAAAAAGTATATATAAAAAATGTGATACCTAATCAAAAAGTTAGAGTGAGTATAAAAAAGAAAAAGAAAAAATATGAAGGTAGACTTTTAGAAATAGTAGAAAAAGCAGCTTATGAAATAGAACCTAAATGTAAATGTTTTGGAGAATGTGGAGGTTGTACATATCAAAATATATCTTACGAGAAAGAATTAGAATTTAAGCAAAAAATGGTTTTAGATATATTAGAAAAAGAAGGAATAAAAGATTTTCAATTTTTAGGCATAAATAAAAGCCCAGATATAGAGGCTTATAGAAATAAAATGGAATTTTCTTTTGGGGATACTGGAAAAGAGGGTGAATTATCTTTGGGTATGAGAAAAAGAAATAGTTATTATGAGGTTGTAAATGCTAAAAATTGTAGGATAGTTTCTAAGGATATAGGTAAGATATTAGATTGTGTTTTAGAATATTTTAAAAAGACTAATGAAACATTTTTTCATAGAATGAGAAAGACAGGGACTTTAAGACATCTTTTAGTAAGACAAGCTTACTTTACAAAACAAATATTGATAGGGCTTGTTACTACTAGTGAATTTAGTATAGATTTGCAAGAGCTTAAAAATGAGCTTTTATCTTTAAATCTTGATGGAGAAATAAAGGGATTTTTACATATAGTTAATGATTCTGTTGCAGATGTTATAAAAGCAGATAAAATAGAAAAAATATATGGAGAAGATTATTTTTATGAAAAACTTTTAGGATTAGATTTTAAAATATCTTTATTTTCTTTTTTTCAAACAAATTCTAAAGGTGCAGAAAATCTTTATTCTATAGCTAAAAGTTTTATTGGAGAAACGAAAAATCAAGTTGTATTTGATTTATATTGTGGGACAGGGACTATAGCTCAAATTGTTTCTAAAGAAGCAAAGAAGGTTATAGGAGTGGAACTTATAGAAGAAGCAGTAGAAGCTGCTAAAATAAATGCTAAGCTTAATAATATAGATAATTGTAATTTTATAGCTGGTGATGTATATAAAGTTGTAGAAGAACTTGATATAAAACCAGATTTAATTATATTAGACCCACCTAGAGAAGGAATAAATCCTAAAGCTATAGAAAAGCTAGTATCTTTTGATGCTAAAAAAATAGTGTATATATCTTGTAAGGCATCTTCATTAGCAAAAGACTTAAATGCTTTTATACAAAATGGATATAAAGTAGAGAAATTAGAGCTTATGGATATGTTTCCAAGAACTTATCATATTGAAACTGTATGCCTGTTAAGTAAGGTAAAATAAGGATTTTAGATAGTTTTAGCTTATAAAAAATATTATTTTGTCCACCATTTGCCACCTTATTTTGAAAATATATATAATAAATAGTTGATAAATAAAATTATTTTATATCATTAAGATAAATATATAAATTATTAAAAGAGTGGAGATAGATATAAATAGTATAGAAAGAACTAAGTTAAGTAATTATTTATTAGGTTTATAAATAATAAATGATAAATAATAATTATATACTGATAAAGTTATGATTAAGTATAAGATAAATTTAGTAAAAAATACTTGAAATTATAATTTATATATGATACAATGATACGGAAAAATATAACACACATAAGCTAATTAGTCTAAGGGGTGCTTTTAAGTCTTAGCTAAGGCTTATGGAGGAACAACCAAAGGAGGAAATATAATGGGCGTTATTTCAATGAAACAATTATTAGAAGCGGGGGTTCATTTTGGACATCAAACTAGACGTTGGAACCCTAAAATGGCAGAATATATTTTTGCAGAAAGAAATGGTATATATATCATTGATCTTCAAAAAACTGTTAAAAAAGTAGAAGATGCTTATCAAGCAGTTTTTGATATTGTTAAAGAAGGTGGAGAAGTTTTATTCGTTGGTACTAAAAAGCAAGCTCAAGATTCTATCAAAGAAGAAGCTATAAGATGTGGTATGTACTATGTAAACGAAAGATGGTTAGGTGGTATGCTTACTAACTTTGAAACTATCAAAACTAGAGTTAAAAGACTTAAAGATCTTGAAACTATGATTGAAGATGGTACAATGGATTTATTACCTAAAAAAGAAGTTGCAAAACTTATGCACGAAAAAGAAAAATTAGATAAAAACATTGGTGGTATCAAAGAAATGACTAAAATACCAGAAGTTATTTTTATTGTTGATCCACGTAAAGAAAGAATAGCTGTTCAAGAAGCTCACAACTTAAACATTACTACTGTTGGTATAGTTGATACAAACTGTGATCCAGAAGAAATAGATCACGTTATCCCAGGTAATGATGACGCTATAAGAGCTGTTAAACTTATTGCCGGAAGAATTGCTGATGCTGTTATCGAAGCTAAACAAGGCGAAATAATGTCTGAAGTTAGCGAAGAAGCTGAACAATAATTATAAATATTGCCTAACCCGTTTGGGCTAGGCTTTTTAATTAATATATACAATATGGAGGTACTGAAAATGGCTGTTACTGCTGCTATGATAAAAGAACTTAGAGAAATAACAGGTGCTGGTATGAGCATTTGTAAAGAAGCTTTAGTAGAAACTAATGGAGATATAGAAAAAGCAATTGAAGTATTAAGAGAAAAAGGGCTTGCTACTGCTGCTAAAAAAGCAGGACGTATTGCTGCTGAAGGTGTTAGTTTTGCTCATATTACAGAAGACAATAAAGTTGGTGTATTATTAGAAGTAAATAGCGAAACAGATTTCGTTGCTAAAAATGAAGTATTCCAAAATTTTGTTAAAGCTGTTGCCAAACAAATTGTTACTTCTGATGCAACTACTGTGGAAGCTTTACTTGAAGAAAAATGGAATGAAAATGAAGCAGAAACTGTTTCTTCTGTATTAACTCAAAATATAGCTACTATTGGCGAAAACCTTACTATCAGACGTTTTGAAAAAGTTGTTAATGATGGAAATAGCTATTTAGTTTCATATATACACGCAGGCGGTAAAGTTGCTGTTTTAGTTGAATTTGCTACTAGCTCTAAAGATGAAAGATTATTAGAAGCAGGTAAAAACGTAGCTATGCAAATTGCTGCTATGAATCCAGAATTTTTAAATAGAGAACAAGTTCCAGCAGATTTTATAGAAAAAGAAACTAGAATTTTAGCAGAACAAGTTAAAAACGATCCTAAATTTGAAGGAAAACCAGATAAAGTAATAGAAGGTACTATCAAAGGTAGACTTGATAAAACTTTAAAAGAAAAATGTCTTTTAGAACAAGAATATGTTAAAGCAGAAGAAAAAGAAACAGTAGCTAAATATGTAGAAAAAGTTGCTAAAGAAATTGGCGCAGAAGTTACTGTTAAAAGTTTTGTTCGTTTTGAAACTGGTGATGGTATCGAGAAAAAAGAAGAAAACTTTGCAGAAGAAGTTAGCAAAGCTATGCAAGGTTAATTTATATAAATTTAATAAAATTAAAAATTCCTTAGCCTTTTGTTAAGGAATTTTTTTAAAAATACAAAAGAAAGGTAACCTTTATGTATAAGAGAGTAATACTAAAGCTTAGCGGGGAAGCACTAGCAGGAGATACGTCTAACGCTTTTGATGATAAAACTATAAATAATATAATATTACAGATAAAACAACTAATAGAAAAAGATATAGAAGTTTGTCTTGTTGTAGGTGGGGGAAATTTTTGGAGAGGTAGAAGTGCAGACTCTAAAATGGATAGATGCAAGGCAGATAGCATAGGTATGATGGCAACAATTATGAATGCTATATATCTTACAGATAGTTTTAAACAAAATGGTATAGATTCATTAGTTATGACACCTTTTAAGGTTGGTGCGATGACAGAGCAATTTAATAAAGAGGTTGCTTTAAAATATTTAAAAGAAAATAAAGTTTTAATATTTGCTGGTGGAATAGGTCATCCATTTTTTTCTACAGATACAATTACTGCTCTTAGAGCTAGTGAACTTGAAGCAGATGCTATATTATTTGCTAAAAGTATTGATGGGGTGTATGATAAAGATCCAGCTAAATATGAAGATGCTAAAAAATATGATGAAATTGCTTGTGAAGATATAATTAAAAATAATCTTAAAGTTATAGATATTGCAGCAGCTAATTTATGTTATGAACAAAAAATTCCAGTTATTATTTTTGGACTTTTAGAAGAAAATAGCATAGTTAAAGCAGGTAGTGGAGAGAAAATAGGAACTACAGTTAGTATATAGGAGGTATAAATATGTCTGATATAAAAATTTTTGAAGAAAAAATGCAAAAATCTGTTTCTAATCTTGAAAGCGATCTAAGTACTATAAGAGCAGGGAGAGCTAATCCTCACGTTTTAGATAGAATAAAAGTAGAAGCTTATGGTATGGAAATGCCTATAAACCAAGTAGGTAATATATCTACTCCAGAAGCTAGACTTATACAAATAGCTCCTTATGATATATCTACTCTTAAAGATATAGAAAAAGCTATAAATGCATCTGACCTTGGCATAAATCCATCAAATGATGGTAAAGTTATACGTCTTGTTTTTCCAGAGCTTACAGAAGAAAGAAGAAAAGAGCTTACAAAAGATATTAAGAAAAAAGGCGAAGATTCTAAAGTAGCAATAAGAAATATTAGAAGAGATGCGATGGATACATTTAAAAAAATGCAAAAAAATAGTGAAATAACAGAAGATGAGCTTAAATCTTTAGAAGACAAAGTACAAAAATTAACAGATAAATATGTATCAGAGATAGATAAAATAGTAGAGCTTAAAAATAAAGATATTATGTCTATTTAGTAATCAATAAAACAAGCTATTTTAAAATAAATAAAATATTTTGGAATAGCTGTTTTTTAATACTTGGAAAGGTGAAAAAATGTCTTATTGTATATATATAATAGAAGATGATATAAATATTGCAGAGCTTTTAGAAATTGCTTTAAAAAGTTCAAATTATGAAGTATTTTTATTTCAAAATTCGGAAGATGCAATAAAAAGTTTTAAAAATAAAAAGCCAGATTTAATTTTATGTGATGTTATGTTACCTAAGATGAATGGTATAGATACAGTTATACATATAAGAAAATTAGAAGAATTTAAGCTTATTCCTATTATTTTAGTTACTGCAAAAGATAGTGAACTTGAAAAAATAAAAGGTTTAGATAGTGGAGCAGATGATTATATAACTAAACCTTTTAGCCTTATGGAGCTTATGGCAAGAATAAGAGCACATCTTAGAAAGCTTGATTATATACACGATGCAAAAACTGAAGATATAGAAACTATAATAAATATTGGAAAAATAAAAATAAATAAAACTTTAAGAGAAGTTTGTGTAAATGATGAGAAGATAGAGCTTACTTTTAAAGAATATGAATTATTAAAATATTTAGTAGAAAATAAAAATAAACCTTTATCCAGAGAAGAAATATTAAATAAAATTTGGGGATATGAATATTTGGGAGAAACTAGAACAGTGGATATACATATAAAAACATTAAGAAGAAAATTATTATCAGCAGAAGATTATATAAAAACTGTTAGAGGTATAGGTTATAAAATAAGCGAGTAGGGGATATAAATTTGAAAAAATTTTTTATAAAAATTTATTTTAGGGTTATAATATTAAGTTTTATTTTAGTATATTTTAGTTTTATATTTATTCAAATTGCTAATTTAATTAAATACTCTAAAGAAAATTTTAAAAATATTTTAAATATTTATTCTAATGAGAATATTGAAAGTATAAATAAGCAGTTTAATGTTAATTTAAGTGTATATAATAAAGATAAAATTTGTATATATGGTGAAGATAATAAAATTTTTGATTATGATTTAGAAGTTATAAAATATAAATATAAAAAATTATATTATATTAAAAAATATGGAAATTATTACTTATGTATATATAAAAATATAAATTTATTTGGTATATTATTTGAGAATTTTTTTATTACTATAATTTTATTTGTTTTATTAGCTATAGTAGTATATATTTTTTTTAAAAAGATTATATATAAGAATTTAGTAGTTCCATTAAAAGATATTTATGAACAACTACCAAAGCTTAGAGATAGAAATCTTAAAGTAGATTTTCAAGAATATAAAATAGATGAAATAAATAGTGTTTGTAATGAGATAAAAAATTTAGAGCTAAATTTAAAAAATATAGATAGTATGTTAAAGATAGAAAAATCTAAGATAAATTATATTTTAGATAATATGAACGAAGGATTTATACTATTTGATAAAAATAAAAATGTTTTAATAATCAATAAGAGAGCTAGAAAAATATTAGATTGTGAGAATTCTGTTTTAGGAGAAAATATATTATATTATACACAAAATATAAAAATTATTGAAAATATAGATAAAGTATTAAAAACTAAGCAAAAAAATATATTTGATTTAAATACTGATGATAATAAGATATATTCTATACATATAAATAAAATACAAAAAGGTGTGTTTGAAAAATATTCTGGAGTAATAATGCTACTTATAGATGTGACAGCAGAAAGAGAAACTCAAAAAATGCGACAAGAATTTTTTTCTAATGTATCGCACGAATTAAAAACTCCTATAACTTCTATACAAGGATATACAGAATTACTTTATAATGATTTTGCAAAATCACGAGAACAAGAAAAAGAATTTTTAAAAATAATTCAAAGAGAAATAACAAATATAACTAATCTTATAAATAATATATTAACAATTTCTAAACTTGAAAATAAAGAATTTGAAATAAACAAGAGCGAAGTGAATATAAAAATTATTGTTGAAGATATAATTAGTTCTACAAAACCAATGTGTTTAGAAAAAAATATAAATATAAAAAATAATTGTGAGGATATAACTATTTTTGCAGACTATAAAAAAATACATCAGTTATTTAACAACCTTATAGTTAATGCTATAAAATATAATAAACAAAATGGTTATGTTGAAATAAATTGTGTTAAAACAGATGAAAATATAATAATAATTGTTAAAGATAATGGAATAGGGATACCTCTTGTAGATAGAAATAGAATATTTGAAAGATTTTATAGAGTTCAAAAAGGAAGAAGTAAAAATGATGGTGGTACAGGTCTTGGACTTTCTATAGTCAAACATATAGTAAAATATTATAATGGTAAGATAAAAGTAAAAAGTACTGAGGGATTTGGAAGTGAATTTATTATAAAAATTCCTATATAAAATTTTTTAAATTATTATTGAAATAAATAAAAAATTTGTTATAATTTATATATAGTTATAAATTTAGAGGAGGAATATAAATGTTTACAGAGGAATTTGCAAAGAAAATTTTACAAGCAATAGGTGGAAAAGATAATATAAAAAAAATAGATAACTGTATTACTAGACTTAGATTAGTATTAGAAGATACATCAAAAGTAAATGAAGAAATTTTAATAAAAGAAACAGGAGCATCTAAAGTTATTTTTGAAGAAAATAATTCTGTTCATATAGTTTATGGGCTTAAAATAGAAGCTATACGAAAAGTTGTAGATAGCGTTATACAATCTGAAAGAGAAGAAGAAGGATTTATAGGAAATGTAAATGCTAAAAAAATATTAGAAGGTATTGGTGGAAAAGATAATATAAAAGAAATGGATAATTGTATTAGCAGACTTAGATTAGTATTAGAAGATACATCAAAAGTAAATGAAGAAATTTTAATAAAGGAAACGGGAGCATCTAAAGTTATTTTTATAGATGATAAAAATGTACAAGTAGTTTATGGACTTAAAATAGAGGAAATAAGAAAAGCTATAGAGGAAGAAATGAAAAGAGCCAGATAAATTCTAGCTCTTTTTATAAACTATTAATGTCTAAAATGTCTTATTTCTGTAAATATCATAGCTATATTATGTTTATTACATAAATTTATAGAATCTTCATCTCTTATAGAACCACCAGGTTGTATTATAGCAGTTATACCATTTTCAACAGCTTCTTTTACACAATCATCAAAAGGAAAGAAAGCATCAGATGCTAAAACACTACCTTCTAATACATCATCAGATATAAGTTCTTTTGCATGTTCTATAGCTTGTTTTGTAGCCCATATTCTATTTACTTGTCCATTACCTATACCTAAACTTTGTTTATCTTTGCAAATAGCTATACCATTAGATTTAGCAGATTTTACAACTTTAAATGCAAAAATTAAATCTTCTAATTCTTTGTCAGTAGGTTTTCTATTTGTAACACATTTTAATTTATCTTTATCAATTAATTTACTATTTACATCTTGAATTAATAGTCCTCCAGATACTTTTTTACAATCAAAGGCATTAGAAGGAAGTTTATCATCTATATTTTCTAAAATTAAAATTCTAAGATTTTTTTTATTTGAAAATATTTCCAATGCTTCTTTTGAATAACTAGGAGCAATAATAACTTCTAAGAAAATTTTGCTCATTTCTAGGGCAGTTTTTTCATCTATTTCTCTATTAGATGCAACTATACCTCCAAATATAGAAATTTTGTCAGAATTATAAGCTTTTATATAAGCTTCATATATATTATCAGCACTAGCAACACCACAAGGGTTAGAATGTTTTACGGCAACTATAGTAGGTTCTTCAAATTCTTTTAATAAATCTAAAGCTCCATTTGTATCATTTACATTATTAAAGGACATTTCTTTACCTTGTATTTGTTTATAATTAGTTAAAACACCTTTTTCAGTAGTAATTTCTTTATAAAAACAAGCATCTTGATGAGGGTTTTCTCCATAACGCATATCTTGTACTTTTTCAAATGTAAGATTTATAACATCATCATATTTAGGCAAATCAGCTTGAGCTCTAAGATAGTTAGATATTAATGTGTCATAATGTGCTGTATGAGTAAATACTTTAGCTGCTAGATACATATTAGTTTTTACTGATACTTTTTTATTTTTTGATAATTCTTCTATAACCATATCATAATCTTTAGGACTAGTTATAACAGATACATCATTATAGTTTTTAGCACCAGCTCTTAGCATAGTAGGTCCACCTATATCTATATTTTCGATAGCTTCTTCTAGTGTAAAATTATCTTTTAATATAGTTTCTTTAAAAGGGTATAAATTAACAACAACAATATCTATAAAATCTATATTAAGATTTTTTAATTGTTCTATATGTTTTTCATCATCTCTTTTAGCTAAAATTCCCGCGTGTATATTAGGATGTAATGTTTTAACACGTCCATCTAGACATTCTGGAAAGTTAGTTATATCAGAAACAGATTTAACTGGGATATTATTTTCTTTTAAAAGATTATATGTACCACCTGTAGATATAAGTTCAACTCCAAGGTTTGAAAGAGATTTTGCAAAATCTAAAATACCAGTTTTATCATATACACTAAGTAAAGCTCTCATAAAAAATTCTCCTTTAAAAATAAAAATATTAAAAACGCAAAAAAAGCCTGTGCACAAAATAAAGTACCCAGACGGACGATTACAAATTTTGCACTCCCTTGTGTTAATTCACATACCGCCAGTTGTGCAAAATGTTATTTAGTTTTATACATAATATCATAATAATAAAAAATTGTCAAGTAAAAAGGCGTAGATATAAAATCTAACGCCTAAATTTCTCTATATCATAAGGAATAAAGAACCTAAAATATTACCTAGAATAATTATTATTTTTAAAATTAAAGGATTAATTTTTTTATAGTAAGCTAAAACAAGTCCTCCCACTGGAATTAAGCTTATTAAAACTGCTATAATCTTTTTAAGTATAAAATTGCTAGGTAAAGAAGTAAAATTAATTATACCTATAGTTATTGATAAAATAACCATAAATAATATAAGAATTTTTTGTAATAAAGGGTTTTTAATAACAAATATTCCTAAAGAACCTAAAACAACTAAAGCTATTATGACATAAAAGAAAATAGCTAAAACACCTAGAGCCATAAAATCACCCTCCTTATATATTTTTAATAATTATAATACATTTTTATGCTAAAATCAACTAAATATTTAAATTTTCATAGTTAGAGAAATTCTTTTTCTTTTCATATCGACAGATAATACTTTTACATTTACAATATCTGATACGCTAACTACTTCTAAGGGGTGCTTTATGAATTTATCTGTTATTTCTGATATATGAACAAGTCCGTCTTGATGGACACCAATATCTACAAAAGCTCCAAAATCTATAACATTTCTTATAGTACCTTTTAAAATCATACCTTCTTTTAAATCTTCCATAGATAAAACATCAGTTCTTAGTATAGGTTTTGGCATATCTTCTCTAGGGTCGCGTCCTGGTTTTTCAAGCTCTTTTATTATATCTTTTAGAGTGATAGAACCTATATTTAGCTTACATGCCATATCTTCTATATCTATATTTTTTAGTATATTTATATCTAAATTATTTATATCAAGATTTAAATAATTTAAAAGTAGTTTTGTAGCATCATAGCTTTCTGGGTGGACACAAGTATTATCAAGAGGTTCATTTCCATCTTCAATTTTTAAAAAGCCGGCACATTGTAAGAAAGTTTTAGCACCAAGTTTATTAACTTTTAAAAGTTCTTTTCTATTTTTAAATTTTCCGTTTTCTTCTCTATAGGTTATTATATTTTTAGCTAGAGAATTAGAAATACCAGAGACGTAAGAAAGAAGAGAAGGGGAAGCAGTATTTAGGTCTACTCCTACAGTATTTACACAATTTTCAACAACTCCACCAAGAGCTTGTTCTAATCGTTTTTGGTTCATATCGTGTTGATATTGTCCAACTCCTATACTTTTAGGGTCTATTTTTACAAGTTCTGCAAGTGGATCTTGAAGTCTTCTACCTATACTAACAGCACTTCTAAGTGATACATCATAATCTGGGAATTCGCTAGCTCCAAGTTTAGATGCCGAGTATACAGAAGCTCCGGCCTCATTTACTATTATATAGTGTAAATCTTTATTTATTTCTTTTATAAAATCTGCTACAAAAAGTTCTGTTTCTCTAGATGCCGTACCGTTTCCTATAGCTATTACTTCATAATTATATTTTTGTAGATAATCTTTTAATATTTCCTTTGCTTTTTTTATTTTCTCTTCTATTTCTGTAGTAGGATATATAACCCCGGTTTGTAATACATTTCCTATTTCATCTATAACTGCTAACTTACAGCCAGTTCTAAAACCTGGGTCTATAGCAAGCACTATTTTATCTTTAATAGGTGGTTGCATAAGTAGTTGTTTTAGATTTTCTCCAAATATTTTGATAGCTTTTTCTCCAGCTTTTTCTGTTAGTATAACCCTTATTTCTCTTTCTATAGATGGATAGATAAGACGTTTATAGGCATCTTCTATAGCTTGTTCTAAATATAAGCTAGATTTTTTTATTATTTTTTTCTTTAATATGTTTAAGATTTCTTCTTCTGGTTCTTCAATTTTTACGTTTAAGATACCTTCTTTTTCACCACGATTTATAGCTAATATTCTATGTTCTGCTATTTTGGATATAGGCTCTTTAAAATCATAATACATATCAAAAATAGTACTATCTTCTGTTGTAGACTTTGTAATTAAAAGAGCTTTTTTTATAAATATATCTCTTATTATAGCTCTATAACTTGGCTCATCAGATATTATTTCTGCTATTATATCTAGAGCACCAGATATTGCATCTTCTTTTGTTTTAATATTTTCATTTATAAAAGTTTCTGCCATAGCTTCTACATTATTTTTAGGATTTTGTAAAAGAATAATATCAGCAAGAGGAGTAAGCCCATTTTCTTTTGCTATAGTAGCTCTTGTTCTTCTTTTTGGTCTAAATGGTCTATATATGTCATCTACTTCTGTTATAGTATTAGCTTTATTTATATCTAAGATTATTTCTTCTGTAAGAAGTCCAAGCTCTAATATAAGTTTTTTTGTTTGTTCCTTTTTTTCTTCTAAATTTCTAAGATATGTAAGTCTATCAAAAATTTCTCTTAATATTTGGTCATCTAAAGCTCCGGTTAGTTCTTTTCTATATCTAGCTATAAATGGAATAGTGTTTCCCTCGTCTATAAGTTTTACTATATTTTTTATATAATCCAGTTTTACATTAAATTCTTGCTTTAATATATTTAATATATCCATAACTACCTCATTTATATTTTAAAATTTTCTATCATATCATCTTCTATTTTATAGAATTTATAACTAATATTTTCATCTATACAAAGTATAGCAAAGCTTGGATTTGGAAATCTTCTAGGATAGGATATACTACCAGGATTTAAAATAATAATATCATCATCTGCTAGAGCAAAAGGAGTATGAGAATGTCCATAAAGTCCTATATTAGCTCCTATTTCTTTTAGCCTATAATATATTCTATCTGCTCCAAAATATACATTATATTCGTGTCCGTGAGTTATAAATATTTTATTATTTTCTATATTTAAAATTTTTTCATTTGGTATATTTGTAAAATCATTATTTCCAGCTACATTATAAATAGGGATATCATATAAATATAAAAGTTCTGATACATCATCTACATAGTCTCCAAGATGAATTATAATATCTATTTCATCTTTAAAATGGTCTATAGCCTTTATCATATTTTTTATATATCCGTGACTATCACTAAAAACTAAGGCTTTCATTAGTTTAGCTCCTTTAATTTATCTTTAATTTGCATAAATGCTTTAGCTCTATGGCTTATTTTATTTTTTTCATCTAAGGAAAGTTCGGCACAAGTTTTATTAAGGCTTGGTACAAAAAAGATAGGGTCGTAACCAAAACCATTTTCTCCCTTAGCTTCTTCACTTATAAATCCTTCTAAAGTTGCTTTTGTTGTAATAGTTTTGCCATCTGTTGTAGCTACTGCTATAACACAAATATATCTAGCTTTTCTTTCTTCTTTTTTAATATCTTTAAGACGTTCCAATATTTTTTGATTTTTTACACTGTAAGGAGTATCCTCTCCAAGATATCTAGCAGAGTGTATCCCTGGTTCTTTATTTAGATAATCTATTTCAAGTCCAGAATCATCAGCTATAGTAGGTTTATTTGTTATTTTCATAATTTCCGTGGCTTTTTTTATAGCATTTTCTTCAAATGTAGCTCCATCTTCTTCTATTTCTATGTCAATATTTAAGTCTTTTATAGATAATACTTTATATTCATTTCCTAAAATAGATTGTATTTCTTCTATTTTACCTTTATTTGTTGTTGCAAAAATAATTTCTTTCATAAAAATTTTCCCTTCTTAACTTTATTTTTAATTTTATAATAAAATAAATTAGTAGTCAATATTTGGTATATATAAATATTTATATATTGATATTGATTTTAAAATTTATATATTATATAATAAACAAAATTTGATAAAAAGAGAAAGGAAAAATATGAATTATAAAAAAATAAATCAAGAAAATATAAAAGATATAGGGATAGGATATATATATGAGCATATAAAAACAGGAGCTAAAATAGTATACATATCAAATGAAGATAAAAATAGAGTTTTTTCTATAGCATTTAGAACTTTACCTAAAAATGACACAGGAGTATTTCATGTATTAGAGCATTGTGTTTTATGTGGTTCATTAAAATATCCATTAAAAGAACCATTTAATCAACTAGATAAATGCACAATAAATACATATCTTAATGCTATTACATTTGCAGATAAAACATTATACCCCATAGCTAGTATAAATGAAAAAGATTATTTTAAACTTATGGATGTATATTTAGATGCAGTATTTTTTCCTCTTATAAAAGATAAGAAAGGTATATTTTTACAAGAGGGTTGGAATTTTGATGGAGAGGATATAAATGGTGTTGTTTATAATGAAATGAAGGGGGCTTATTCTACTCCAGATGCTCTTATAGACTTTAAAGTTAAGCAAAAGTTATTTTCAAATGAGGGTTATGCATTTGAAAGTGGGGGATATCCAGATGATATAACTAATTTAAGTTATGAAGAATTTATAAATACATATGAAGAATATTATACTCCTTCTAATAGTATTATATATTTTTATGGTGATTTAGATATAGATTATTATTTAGATTATTTAGATAGAGAATATTTATCAAAATTTGAAAAATCTAAACCTAAGATTATTGAAAAAAGTAAAAATTTAGAAAAACCTATATTATTTGAAGATACCTATTATATTGATGATGAAGATTTAGAAAATAAAAATTATATACAAGCTAGCTTTAAACTTAATTTTTCTAAAAATGAAGAAAAAAATTTACTTTTTGATATAGCTTCTGAAATACTTACGGAAAATCAAAATGGGATACTTAAAAAAGCTTTAGTTGAAGCTGGAGTTTGTGAAGATGTATCTAGCTATATAGATGATGATATGTTAGAGCCAGTTTTTTCAATAATAATAGAAGAAACAAGAGAAGATAATTTAGATAGATTTAAAGATATATTAGAAAATACTATTAAAAATTTAGATATAGATATAAGTCTTTTAGAAGGTGGAATAGTTAGCACAGATTTTTATTTTAAGGAAAAAGATTTTGGATATAAACCTAAGGGTCTTTTTTATAACATTTGTCTTCTTAGAAATATGTTGTACGAAAAATACGATTTTGATAATATAAAGTTTGATAATCTTATAAATAATCTTAATAAATTAGATTTAAAACAGCTTCTTTTGGAAAATTTAGTATATAATAATAATGCAGTTTTTGGAATATTAAAACCTACCAATACTATAAATAAAGACATAAAAGATTTTAATTTTGAAAAAAACACAAAAGAACTTCTAGAATATCAACAAGAAATAGATTCTAAAGAAAATATAGCCAAGATACCACCATTAGAAATAAAAGATATATCAAGAGAAAATTTTAAAATAGATACTAAAATAGAAGATATTGAAAATATGCCATTTATATATAATATAATTGATAGTCAGATAGTATATTTTAATTTAAAAATAGATACTTCTAGCCTTGCTAAAGAATATGCAGAATACATAAATATATATATATACTTAGCAGGTAAACTTAGTACTAAAAAATATAGTGCTTTAGAGCTTGAAAAACAGATCAATTTAATAATAGGTTCTGGAAGTAGTGTAAATGGAGTTATATTTTTAGAAGAAGATAATTTTACAACAGGACTTAGTCTATCGGCTAGATTTTTTAATGAAAATTTAGAAAAAGGCTTTGAGCTTTTAAATGAAATATTTAAAAATACTAATTTTGATGATAGAGAAAATATAAAGAAGTTACTATTAGAGATGCTTTATAAAACAAAACTTAATATAATAAGGAACTCTAAAGATTATGCCATAAAAAGAGCAAAAAGTTATATATCATCTAGAGGAGTTTATTCAGAAAAAATAGAAGGTATAGATTTTTATTTTTGGCTAAAAGATTTATGTGAAAATATAGATGAAAATACAGATGATATAATATATAAGATGAAATATATAAATAAAAATATATTTGATAAATCAAATGCTTTTATAGGAACTTCTTGTAATCAAAAAATGTTACAAAAAGTAAAAGACAATATATTCAGGCTAGAATTTTTACAAGATATAAAAAGAGAAAAAATAAAATTAGATTTTAAAATAAAAAATCAAAATGAAGCATTTGCCTTACCTATAGATGTAAATTATAATGTTATGGTTTGTAAAATAGAAGATTTTGAGTATTTAGGAGATGTAGAAATATTAAAAAGGATATTACAAAGCCAATATATTTGGGAAAAGATAAGGACAGAAGGGGGAGCATATGGTGGAGATATTATTTTAGATGATAATGGATATTTAACGCTTTTATCATATATGGACCCTAATATTGAAAGAACTTATAATATATTTACAGATATTCCAGAATATATAAAACAATTAGAGTTTAGTGAAGATGATATACATATGTATAAAATAGGTACGATAAATCTTTTAGATAGACCGTTTAAAGATAATGAAATAAACAAAGTGGCTATGCATAGGTATTTTAGAGGGCTTAGCGAAGAAATATTGAATAGACAAAGAGGAGAAATTTTAGATGCTAAGGTAGATGATATTAAAAAATATGGTAAAATTTTAGAAAGTGGTATAAAAAATTCCAAAATATGTACTTTTGGTGTAAAATCTGATATAAATACTGCTAAAAATATTTTTAAAGACATAAAAACTATAGATTAGCAAAATATAAATTGAAAAATATTTTTGTTTATGTTATTATTTATTTGAGTGATTTTAATGTTTTACATTATTTCACATTTGTTTTTTAATATTAAAGTGCTTTTTGGAGGTTTTAAATATGGATTACAAATCAGCTGGCGTTAATGTAGAAGCGGGATATAAATCAGTAGAACTGATGAAAGAACACGTTAAGTCTACTTTCAGAAAAGAAGTTCTTACTGATATTGGAGGATTTGGAGGCTTATTTTCTATAGAAAAGGCTAAAAATATGGAAGAGCCAGTTTTAGTATCTGGAACAGATGGTGTAGGGACTAAGCTTAAGCTTGCATTTCTCTTAGACAAGCACGATACTATAGGGATAGATGTTGTGGCTATGTGTGTAAATGATATAATTTGTAGTGGAGCAGAACCTTTGTTTTTCCTTGATTATATAGCTTGTGGAAAAAACTATCCAGAAAAAATAGCCAAGATTGTAGAAGGAGTTGCTAAGGGATGTAATCTTGCAGGGTGTTCTCTTATAGGAGGGGAAACTGCCGAGATGCCGTCTTTTTATCCAGAAGATGAATACGATTTAGCAGGATTTACTGTTGGTTTATTAGATAATAAAAAAGCAATAAATGGAAAAGATATATCTAAGGGAGATTTGCTTATAGGTATTAGTTCAAGCGGTATCCATTCAAACGGGTATTCTCTTGTTAGAAAAGTTTTTGATATGAATAAGCAAAACTTAGATACATACATAGAAGAGCTAGGACAAACATTAGGAGAAGCTTTACTTACTCCTACTAAAATATATGTAAAAACCGTACTTACTTTGATAGAAAAAATGAATGTGAAAGGGATAAGCCATATAACAGGTGGTGGATTTATAGAAAATATCCCAAGAATGATGCCAAAAGGTAAAAAAGCTGTTATAAATGATGGTAGTTTCCCTATACCTTATATATTTAAGCTTATTATGGAAAAAGGGCAAGTTAAATTAATGGATATGTATAATACCTTCAATATGGGTATAGGGCTTGTTTTTGCGATATCTAGCGAAGATAAAGACAAAGCCTTAGATATCTTAAAAGAGCTAGGCGAAGAAGCTTTTGTTATAGGATATGTAGATGAAGGAGAAGGTATAGATATATGTTTAAAATAGCAGTTTTAGTTTCTGGGAGTGGGACAAACCTTAAAGCTATAATAGATAGCATAGAAAATGGATACTTAAAAAATGTATTTATAGAAACTGTAGTTAGTAATAAAAAAGATGCTTTTGCTTTAGAAATAGCCAAAAAAAGTGGCATAAATACAAAGGTATTTTCATTAGAAGAATTTGAAAGTAAAGAAAAAAGAGAGCAAGCTATTATTTCTTATCTTAAAGAAAAAGATATAGATCTTGTTGTATTAGCTGGATTTATGCTTATATTATCTAAAGATTTTGTAGATGCTTTTAAAGATAAAATAATTAATATTCACCCGTCTTTAATACCATCATTTTGTGGTGAGGGGTTTTATGGGCTTAAAGTGCATAAGGCAGTATTAGAAAGCGGAGTTAAAATAACTGGTGCTACTGTCCATTTTGTAACAGAAGAGGCAGATGCCGGACCTATAATATTGCAAGATAGTGTTTTTGTAGATGATGATGATACAGAAAAAAGTCTTCAAAAGAAGGTTATGCAAAAAGTGGAATGGCAAATACTTCCTCAAGCTATAAATCTTATAGCCAAAAATAAGATAACTATAAAAGATGGAATTGTAAGGAGGATATAATTATGAAAATCTTTGTTATTGGTGGTGGCGGGAGAGAACATGCCATAATAAAAACTTTGGTTAAATCTAAAAGGGTAGATGAGATATATTGTGCTAGTACAAATCCAGCTATAGCTAAACTTGCTAAGCTTGTTCCTATTTCTACTATGGATTTTGACTCACTTGTTTCTTTTGCTAAAGAAAAAGAAATAGATTTAACTATTGCTTCTATGGACGATACTTTAGTAGCAGGAATAGTAGATAAATTTAATGAAAATGGGCTTAGAATATTTGGACCAGATAAAAAAGCTGCTATAATAGAAGGAAGTAAAGCATATTCTAAGGAGCTTATGAAAAAATATAATATACCTACTGCATCATATGAAACTTTTTCTTCATATGATGAGGCTTTAGCTTATTTAGATAAAGTAACTTTTCCTATTGTTATAAAAGCAGACGGGCTAGCTCTTGGAAAAGGTGTTGTTATTTGTAAAGATTTTGGAGAAGCAAAGACTTGTCTTGAAGATAATATGCTAAATGCAAAATTTGGTAAATCTGGGGAAAAAGTTGTTATAGAAGAATTTATGACAGGTAGTGAAGTTTCCATTCTTTGTTTTTGTGATGGGGACACTATAGTTCCTATGGTATCTGCAAAGGACCATAAAAGAGCATTTGATGGAAATAAAGGACCTAACACTGGAGGTATGGGGACTATATCTCCTTGCAAAGAATATACAAAAGAGATAGCTAAAACTTGTTATGATACAATATTTAAGCCTACTTTAGATGCTTTAAAACAAGAAGGACGTCCTTTTGTGGGAGTATTGTTTTTTGGGCTTATGTTAACAAAAGATGGTCCTAAAGTTATTGAATATAATGCAAGATTTGGAGACCCAGAAACACAAGTTGTATTACCTAGATTAAAAACAGATTTATTGGATATAATAGATGCATGTATAGATAAAAAATTATCTAGTATAAATATAGAGTGGGAAGATTTTTCAACTTGTTGTATTATATTAGCATCTGGAGGTTATCCGGAAAGTTATGAAAAAGGATATGAAATATTAGGGCTTGAAAAGTATGAAAATTTAGAAGATATATTTATTTATCACGCTGGAACCGCTTTAAAAGATAATAAGATTGTATCTAATGGAGGAAGAGTGCTAGGGATTATGGCTAAGGCAGATAATTTAGATAATGCATTAGAAAAATCTTATAATGCTCTTAAAGATATAAAATTTAAAGATTGCTATTACAGAAAAGATATAGGAAAAATTTAATATAAAAATAGGTTTTCTCTAATAATAGAGAGAACCTATTTTATATAGAAAGAAAATTATATAAAATTTATAATTTTTTAAAAATATAGTTTGCATATCTATATTATATATTAGAATAAAAATGCAAATGGAGGAATATTTTAATGGGAAATAAAAAAGAATTTATGAAATTAGCTTTTAAAAATTTTTTACAAATTGCATTTATAATGTTATTTGTATCTTGGTTTTCATCTTCTTTTGGTAGTGTAAATCAACTTATAGCAGTAGGTTTTGTTACGGCAGCAATTATGTTATTTAGTTTAGACATAGGTATAGATAAAAAGCAAGCACCTTTTGTTATATTTGGTTTACATCTTCTTATAGCTATAGCTATTACAATAGAACAATATAATATATATATAGCGATAATTACAAATGCACTTACTATTTTTATAATAATGATACTTATGACGGTAAAATTAATGTTTAGAACATATATACCTTTTATGCTTATGTTTATATTTGCACAAGGAAATCCAGTTCCAAAAGATGAGATATTAAAAAGATTTTTATTAGTGGTTGGTTGTGGTATAGTTTTATCTATATTATATTTTATAAGGCATCGTAAAAATACAGAAGAAACAAAAACGATACAAGAAATATTTAAAAATATAGATATGAAACATGAAACATCAGTTTTTTGTATAAAAATGGTTATAGGAGTAACTATAGCTATGTTTATAATAGATATTTTTGGAATGAAAAGAGGAATGTGGATAAGTGCGTGTACACTTGCTCTTACACAACCTCATTTTAACACTAGCAAGGAAAGAATGAAGCTAAGGCTTATAGGAACAGCTATAGGTGTAATAGGATATTTTTTATTATTTGGAGGATTTTTAATACCACAGCAATATTTTGCGTATTTAACAGCTATTCTTGCCTATGTATACACATTTATAAAAAATTATACTATTCAAGCTATATTTATAACAATAAATGCTTTAAATGCCGCACAAGTTATATTTAATAATAATTTTCATTCTGTTATATCAAGAATATCTTTTATATTGCTAAGTTGCTTAATAGTTATAATTATAGGATACTTAGAACATAAGATACTAGATAAAAATGTAGAATATGAAGATTAAAATTTAAGAAAGCCTTGACTAATAAATGATAGTTGTGATACACTTATTAGTGTAAGTAAACCAGACGGTCGCGTACATTTAGTATGAGGAAAGTCCGAGCTCCGCAGAGCAAGGTGCTGGATAACGTCCAGTGGAGGCGACTCTAAGGATAGTGCAACAGAAATAAACCGCCTATATGGTAAGGATGGAAAGGTAAGGTAAGAGCTTACCGCTCCCTTGGCGACAAGGGAGGCTCTGTAAACCCCACCTGGTGCAAGAACATTGAAACGTTTAAAATTGCTCGTTAGTTTCATAAAAGTTCGCAAGAGGCCAACTGGTAACAGTGGCAATAGATAGATGACCGTTTAATACAGAACTCGGCTTATAGGTTTGCTTATAAAAGGCTCTTTTAAAGAGCCTTTTAATATATTTTATAGATTAATAAAGGAAAAAAATATGTATGAAAATTTTACAGATGAACAACTTTTAGATTTTATAAAAGATAAAAATGAACAGGCTCAAGACTTTTTAATAAATAAATATAAACAACTTGTAAAAATAAAAGCTAGAGCATATTTTGCCACGGGGCTAGACAAAGAAGATATTATCCAAGAAGGTATGATAGGGCTTTATAAAGCTATAAGAGATTATAAACAAGGAGCTAGTTTTAAGACATTTGCTAGCCTTTGTATAGATAGGCAGATAATAACTGCTATAAAAACTGCTAATAGAAAAAAACAATCAGTATTAAATTCTTCTCTTTCACTTGATACTTTTATCTCTGATGAAGAAAATAAAACAACTTATGTAGATAATCTAGAAGATAATTTATTAAATCCGGAGAAAATATTTATAGATAAAGAAAATATTTTAAATTTAGAAGAGGAAATAAATAAAATACTTAGCAGTTTTGAAAAAACAGTTTTATCTTTATATCTAAAAGGAGAAAGTTATACATACATATCTAAAAAGTTAGATAAAAATGAAAAGTCTATAGACAATGCCATACAAAGAATACGTAAAAAAATTTATAAATTAATATATAAAAATAATAATAAGGAGAAATAAAAATGAGTAAAAATCCAATAGTTACAATAGAAATGGAAAATGGAGATGTTATTAAATTAGAGCTTTTTAAAGATATAGCACCAAACACAGTAAATAATTTTATAAGCCTTGCAAATAGTGGCTTTTATGATGGACTTATTTTTCATAGAGTTATAAAAGGTTTTATGATACAAGGAGGTTGTCCTGATGGGACTGGTATGGGAGGTCCTTCATATGGTATAGATGGAGAGTTTGCTTTAAATGGTTTTGAAAATAATTTAAAGCATACAAGAGGAGTTATATCTATGGCTAGAGCACAAAATCCTAATAGTGCTGGTTCTCAATTTTTTATAATGCATAAAGATGCTCCTCATTTAGATGGTTCTTATGCTAGCTTTGGTAAGGTTATAGAAGGTATAGAAAACGTTGATAAAATAGCGGAGGTTAAAACAGACTTTTCTGATAGGCCAAAACAAGAACAAAAAATTAAAAAAATAACAGTTGAAACTTTTGGAGAAACTTATGATGAGCCTATAAAAAATAATAATAGATAAAATTAAAAAAAATGTAGAATGGGATTTAACTAACATTTCTACATTTTTTAAATGTTAAATATTATTAGAAAGGAGTATGTCAAATATATTTGACAAAGACTTTATGTTAGCAAAAGTTATATCATCTGCTTTGATAGGAATAGATGGGTTTAAAATAATAGTTGAAGTAGATATTAGTCAAGGTTTACCTTCTTTTGATATAGTGGGCTTGCCAGATTCTGCTGTAAGAGAAGCTAAAGATAGAGTTAAAACAGCAATTAAAAATTCTGGAATAAATATGCCAGTAAAAAAGATAACAATAAACTTAGCACCAGCAAATATAAGAAAGGAAGGACCTTCTTTTGATTTACCTATAGCTATAGGTATATTATCTTGTATAGGGATAGTTAGGGAAGAAAGTTTTAAAGATACTATGATAATAGGCGAATTATCTTTAGATGGTTCTATAAAGTCTGTAAATGGTATATTACCTATGATACATACTGCTAAGTCTAGTGGTATAACTAAATTTATAATACCTTTTGAAAATATAGAAGAAGGTTCTTTAGTATCTGGGACAGAAATTATAGGTGCTAAAAATCTAAATCAGCTTATAGCTCATTTAAATGGTGATAAAATAATACAAAAGTTAAATTTAGATATTGACAAATTGTTCAAAAGTGATACACTTAATAATAATTTAGACTATGCAGATGTTAAAGGGCAAGATAATGTTAAAAGAGCTTTAGAAATTGCCGCGGCGGGTATGCATAATATAATTATGGTTGGTCCTCCAGGTTCTGGTAAAACCATGATGGCTAAAAGATTACCTAGTATATTACCAGATATGTCTTTTGAAGAAAGCTTAGAAATAACAAAGATATATAGTGTATCTGGTATATTACAAAATAAGAATTATCTAATAAATAAAAGACCTTTTAGAGCACCTCATCACACTATATCAAATTCTGCTATGGTAGGTGGAGGTAGAGTTCCTAAGCCTGGTGAGGTGAGTTTAGCCCATAATGGAGTTTTATTTTTAGATGAGTTACCAGAATTTCATAGAAATGTGTTAGAAGAACTTAGACAACCATTAGAAGATAGAGAAGTTACTATATCTAGAGTAAATGGAAGTATGACATTTCCAGCAAATCTTATGATGGTGGCAGCTATGAATCCTTGTCCTTGTGGTTTTTATGGATATTCTGATAGATGTACTTGTACTCAAAACCAAATCTCTAAATATATATCAAAGATAAGTGGACCTTTGCTTGATAGGATAGATTTACAAGTAGAAGCATCGGCAGTAGACTATAATGATCTTAGCAGTAATAGACCTAATGAAAGTTCAGAGGATATTAAAAAAAGAGTTCTTAAGGCACAAAAAATACAAATACAAAGATATAAAAATGAGGGAATTTATTTTAATGCCCAACTTAGCGCTAGTCTTATAGAAAAATATTGTAAGCTTGGAGAAGCAGAAAAAAATATATTAAACAATGTTTTTGAAAAATTAAATCTTAGTGCAAGAGCTTATCATAAAATACTAAAGATTTCAAGAACTATAGCCGATTTAGATGAAAAGGATAATATTGAAGTTGCTCATATAGCAGAAGCGGTACAGCTTAGGAATTTGGATAGAAAGTTTATATTTTAAGAGGTTTTTATGTTTTTAGAAGATGATTATTTAATGTGGTTAAGTAAGCTAGAGGGGCTTAGTATTAGAAAAAAACAAGATATTTTAGAACAATATAAAAGTGCTAAAAATTTTTTTGATTTAGATAGCTCAGAATTATCCTATTTTTGTAATAAAAATAAAATAAATATAAAAAATATCTTAGATTTTAAAAGTTATAATTATTTAGAAACAAATAGGGAAGAACTTTTAAAATATAAGATAAAGTTTATATCTAAAGACAATAAGGACTATCCAGAAAATTTAAAAAATATAGCAGATGCTCCAATTGGATTTTATATGTTAGGTAATATGCCTGATAATATACATAAAGTTGGAGTTATTGGAGCTAGAAAATGTACTCAATATGGAGCTATGAATTCTTATAAATTTGGTAAAGAGCTTGCAGAAAATAATATAACAGTTGTTAGTGGTATGGCTATTGGGATAGATTCTATGGCACATAAAGGAGCTATAGATGGTAGAGGAAAGACTATAGCTGTACTTGGATGCGGTGTAGATATTATATATCCACCTAATAATAAGAATTTAAGAGATGAAATAATTGAAAATGGTTGTATTATTAGTGAGTTTTCTATAGGAACTTCTCCCTATCCAGCTAATTTTCCTATGAGAAATAGAATAATAAGCGGTATAAGTGATGCTATAGTTGTTGTAGAATCTGCTAAAAAAAGTGGAACTCTTATAACAGTAGCTCAAGCTTTAGAGCAAGGAAAAGATGTATTTGCTATACCAGGAAATATAAATAATCCAATGAGTGAGGGGACAAATAATCTTTTAAAAGAATGTGCATATCCTCTTACTAATATAGAAGATATACTTTTAAATTTAAAAAATTATAATAATTATAATTTTGAAAAAAATAAACAAAATAAAGATATAGAAAATATACTTGAACCAGATGAAAAAATAGTATATGATTATGTAAAAACAGAGCCTATAACTATAGATGAGATAATACTAAAGGCAAATTTAACAACACAAAAAGTCCAATATGCTCTTACTATGTTAGAGCTTAAAGGTGTTATCCAAAAGATGGCAGGACAAAAATATATAAGGGCTTTATAATAGAGGAGGAGTTAGCTTATGGCAGTTAAAAAAAATTTAGTTATTGTAGAATCGCCAGCAAAAGCAAAAACTTTAAAAAAATTCTTAGGTTCTAATTATAAGATAGAGGCGTCTATGGGACATGTTAGAGATTTGCCAAAAAGTGAAATGGGTATAAATATAGAACAAGATTTTGAGCCTAAGTATATAACAATAAGAGGTAAAGGAGAGCTTCTTGCAAAGCTTAGAAAAGAAGTTAAAACAGCTAATAAGATATATCTTGCTACTGACCCTGATAGAGAGGGAGAAGCTATAAGCTGGCATCTTTTATATGCATTAAGACTAGAAGATAAGAAAGATAATGTATATAGAATAACTTTTAATGAAATAACTAAAGCGGCGGTACAAAAGTCTATAAAAGAGGCTAGAGAAATAGATATGAATCTTGTAGATGCACAACAAGCAAGAAGAGCGCTTGATAGAATAGTGGGATATGAAATGAGTCCATTACTTTGGAAAAAAGTGAAAAAGGGCTTAAGTGCTGGTAGGGTTCAGTCAGTAGCTCTTAGGCTTATTTGTGATAGAGATGAAGAAATAGAAAATTTCATTCCAGAAGAATATTGGACTATAGATATTGATTTAAAACTTGAAAAAAATAAAGTTTTAAAAACTAAATTTTATGGAAAAGATGATAAAAAAATAGAGCTTAAGTCTAGAGAAGAAACAGATGTTGTATTAAATGCTATAAAAAATAATAAGTTTGAAATAGTAAGTATTAAAGAGGGTACTAGAATTAAAAATCCTTTGCCACCTTTTACTACTAGTACATTACAACAAGAAGCTTCTAAATTATTTGGTTACGCTTCTTCTAAAACTATGTTAATAGCACAACAACTTTATGAAGGTGTGAGTATTAAAAAAGAAGGGACAGTAGGTCTTGTTTCTTATATTCGTACAGATTCTGTGAGGATATCTGATGAAGCATTTTTAGAGGCTAAAGCTTTTGTTACTGAAAATTATGGAGAAGAATATTTTACAAATGAGAAAAAAGAATATAAATCTAAAGGAAGAAGTCAAGATGCCCATGAAGCTATAAGACCTACTAATACATTTAGAACTCCAGATAGTATAAAAGATTCTTTAACAACAGAGCAATATAAGATTTATAAGCTTATATGGGAGAGATTTTTGGCAAGTCAAATGTCAAGTGCTATCTATACAACAAAAACTATAAAAATTAAGAATAATGGGTATGATTTTAGGACTTCTGGGTTTGTATTAGAATTTGAAGGATATCTTAAGGTTTATAAAAAGAATGAAGAAAAGAAAAAAGAAAATGAAAAAGATATATTACTTCCAAATCTTGAAATAAATCAAGAGTTTGAATGTAAGCAAATAAATGAGCAACAACATTTTACACAACCCCCAGCTAGATATACAGAAGCTACTCTTATAAAAACCTTAGAAGAGATAGGAGTTGGACGCCCTAGTACTTATGCTCCTACTATTTCTACTATAACTGCTAGAAATTATGTAACAAAAGAACAAAAAGTTTTTTACACCACAGAGCTTGGAGAAGTTGTAAATGATATCATAAAAAATAATTTTGGTAAAATTATAAATGTAGATTTTACTGCTAATATGGAAAATAAGCTAGATGAAATAGAAGAAGGAAAGATAGAATGGAAAAATATATTAAGAGAATTCTATCCAGACTTTGAAGAAATGATAAAACAAGCTTATGAAAAGATAGAACATATAGAAATTGAAGATGAAAAGACAGATATTATATGTGAAAAATGTGGACAAAATATGGTTGTAAAATATGGCAAATATGGTAAATTTTTGGCTTGTCCATCCTTTCCAAGTTGTAGTAATACAAAACCATTTTTTGAAGATGCAAATGTAGCTTGTCCTAAATGTAAAGCAAAAGTGTTTATAAAGAAAACTAAAAATGGAAGAAAATTTTATGGTTGTGAAAATAATCCAGAATGTGATTTTATGTCTTGGAATAAGCCAACTGGAAATATATGCCCTAAATGTGGAGAATTTTTAATAGAAAAAGGAACAAAAAATAAGATTATATGTTGTAGTAATAATGAATGTGGTTATTATATATCAGAACAAAATAAATAAAGGGGGTATAAATATATGGTACTAGATTTAAAAAATTATATTAGTAGCTTAACACTTACTTTAAAAGAAGCTTCTATAAATGATGATATATGTGAAAAACTATTATTAAAAATAGCTCAATTATTAGAAGCAGAGTTAATTGTAATAGATAATAATGGGGCTATTTTATATGAAATAAATAATAAGATGACTAGTCTTATTAATGAAAATGAACTTACAGGAGAAAGAAAATTTGAAATACAAGTTATAAATCAATTAGAAACAGTTATTGAAAATAAGCTTAATATAAGTCTTGATAATTTATATTTTAGTAATATAGACAAGGAAATGTTAAGAGAAGTTTATGGCTTATTTTTACCTATGTATATTTACAAAGAAAGAATAGGTATGATAATTATATATAGAAAAGATAAAGCATTTGAAGAAAATATAGATATCTTTGCAGAATATATTTTATCTATTTTTTCTATATTAATATGGGATAAAACAAGTCTTAAAAATTCAGAAAAAGAACGAAAAAAACAAAATGTAAAAGCTTGTATATCCACTTTATCTTATTCTGAATTAGAAGCTATTCTTAATGTGTTTGAAGAGCTTAAAGAAGGTGAAGGATTTTTGGTAGCTAGTAAAATAGCAGATAAAGCGGGTATAACAAGGTCTGTAATAGTAAATGCACTTAGAAAATTTGAAAGTGCTGGAGTTATAGAGACACGTTCTTTAGGTATGAAAGGAACACATATTAAAGTATTAAATGAATATTTGTTACCAGAAATTGAAAAATTTAAGCACTAGTTGAGGTAAATAATGTCTAACGATTTACATAAAAATCATAGAAAAAGAGTTAGAGAAAGATTTAAAAAAGATAATGATTTAGATAGTTTTGAAGAGCATCAAGTTTTAGAGCTTTTACTTTTTTATGCTATTCCAAGAAGGGATACAAATGAACTTGCTCATAAGATGATAAATGAATTTGGAAGTTTATATAATCTTATGAATGCTAATCCAGATGAAATAGAAAAAAGATGTAAAGTTTCAGAGCAAACATCAGTTTTAATAACTATGATACCTCATATATGTAGAAAATTTTTACTTAGTAAAATAAATAGTGAAAATATAGTTATAAATAGTTTTTCTATTGCCAAAAATTATTTGGAAGCACTATTAGCAGGAAAACCCTTTGAAAGTTTTTATATGATGTGTCTTGATATGAATAAAAGACTTAAAAAAGTAGTTAAAATAAGTGATGGAAATTCCAATAGTTCTCCTATATATATGGAAAAAGTAGTTGGAGATGCTATTTTATATAAATCTTCATTTGTTATTATAGGGCATAATCATCCAAGTGGAAATCAAAATCCTTCTAATGCAGATTTAGAAGTTACTAGACAGATAGTAAATGCCTTGCTTTATGTTAATATAAAAGTTTTAGATCATATTATAATATGTGGAGAAACAAATTTTAGTTTTGCTAAGAAAAATTTATGTAATTTAAAATATTAAAAATTTAGTTTATATATTAAAAAAGGGATATTTAGTATCCCTTTTTTAGCTAGCATTTCTATTTAACATATTTTCTATATATATTCCATAACCTTTAGTTGGGTCATTTACAAAAACGTGTGTTACTGCGCCTATTAGTTTTCCATTTTGTATTATAGGACTTCCGCTCATACCTTGTATTATTCCATTCGTTTTATTAAGCAAGTTTTCATCAGTTATTTTTATAACCATAGATTTTGAATTATCTATATTATATTTATTTATACTTTCTATTTCTATCTCGTATGGTTTTACACTTCCATCAATATTACAAAGTATAGTAGCTTTACCAATTTCTACACTATCTTTTAGACCTATATCAATAGCTTTAGATTTATCTATTAATTCATCATTTGTTATTTTTCCATATATTCCTACATTTGTGTTTTCTTCTATATTTCCTATTTTATCTTTATTTTTTATATTTCCTATAAGTTCACCTGGAGAACCTTTTTCTCCTTTTTTTATATCTATAATATCTGATTGCATAAGTTTACCATCTTTAACTTTCATTATTTCTCTTGTATCAACATCTGTTATTCCGTGTCCTAAAGAACCAAAGCTTTTATCTTCAGGATTTATATATGTTAAAGTACCTATACCTTGAGTACTATCTCTTACCCAAACACCTATTTTATTTTTATTTTCTTCATCTTTTACACAATTTATAGTTACATTTTGTAAATTATCTTCTCGTCTAATTTCCATATTTAATATATCATTTTTTTCTATACAAGATATTAGAGTTTCTTTACTATCTATAGGCTCATTATTTACTTTTAATATCATATCACCAGGCTTTAAAATATTTTTGGCAGGTTCTACTTCTTTACCATCTTTATCTACTACATATCCAATTCCAAGTACCATTACTCCGTCTGTATTTATTCTAACTCCTACAGAATTTCCAGAGGGGATAAGCTTAGTTTCTGGCAATACTGAAAGAGCTATATTTTTTACAGGTATACCCATAACAGATAGTTTTAAATTATGTTTACCCTCGGTTGATGAGTTTAAGTATATATCTTTATTTAGATTTATATTTTTCTTATCTTCTATAGGTTCATTATTTACATTTATATTTAAGTCATTTTCTGTAGATATAGTAGCTACAACTGGTACGTTAAAATTTAGTTTATGTGTGCTTCCAGATAGTATATTTATTTCTTGAGGAAGAGATAACATATTTATATAAAACATAAAGAAAAAACTTGTGACTATAAAACCAAAAATTATATAAAAAAATTTATTTTTAAATATTTTCATAATAACCACCCTTTGCTAAGATAGATTTTTTCCTTAAATATAGAATTCCCACTTAAAAAAGTCTTATACAAAAATTAAATGGTAAAATTAATGATAAAAAATTTTTTAAGGGGTATACTTTTAAGGAGAGGTGAATTTATGAAAATAAAAAATAAAAAATTTATTTATGGTTTTATTGTTTTAGGATTTGGATTTATCTTAAGAGAAATGTATTTTGCTATAGTATATCTATATAATATAACTTTAAAGAGAAATAATAAAAGTGCTATGATGAAGCTTTTAGATGTAAATGATGAAGCAAGAATAGTTCTTGAAGACTTTGAAGAAGAAAAGATAAAAATAAAAACTTGGCTTGATAATACCTTGGTAGAAGGAATAAAAATTAAAGGATATAAAAATACACCATTATTTGCAGAGTGGTTTAAGAATAATAGTAATAGATGGGTAATAGTTTTACATGGTTATGGAGCTAATGGAAGATTTATGTATGAAGTAGGTAAAAAATTTTATAAAAAGGGATATAATGTGCTTATACCAGACCTTAGAGGACACGGAATAAGTGGAGGAGATTATATAGGTATGGGATGGCACGATAGAAAAGATTTAGCTCTTTGGATAAAACATATAAAGAAAATAGATAAAAACTGTAAAATTGTTTTATATGGAGTATCTATGGGGGCTAGTACTATACTTATGGCATCTGGAGATAAAATGGATAAAAATGTAAAATGTATAATATCTGACTGTGCTTATACTTGTGCTTATGATGTATTTAAATATCAATTTGGAAAAACAAAAAAAACTCCTATTGTATTATTAAAGTTTTTAAACTTAGTTTGTATATTTAAAAATGGCTACTCATTAAAAAATGCTTCCAGCATAAAACAATTAAAAAATAATAAATTACCTATACTTTTTATACATGGAGCAGTTGATAATTTTGTACCTACAACAATGGTTTTTGATTTATATAAAAATGCTAGATGTGAAAAAGAGCTTATGATAGTAAATAATGCTGGACATTTAGTTTCTGAAATAATAGAAAGAAAAAGATATTGGAATAGAATAAGTTTATTTTTAAATAAATATTGTTAAAAATATAAAAATATGTTAAAATATAAGGTAAACTTTTTAAAAATTTAATAAGAAGGTTGATAATATGAAATTAGAAGTTTTTTCTGAACAAGAAACAAAAGAGTTTGCCTTTAATATGGCTAAAAATGCTAAAAAAGGTGAAATATATTGTATTTGTGGAGATTTAGGAGCAGGTAAAACTCACTTTAGTAAGGGTTTTGCTCTTGGGCTTGGTATAGAAGAAGAAATAACAAGCCCTACATTTAGTATAGTAAATGAATATAATGGTAACTTACCTTTTTATCATTTTGATGTATATAGGATAAATGATATAGAGCAAATGTATGATATAGGATATGAAGAATATTTTTTTTCTGATGGAGTTTGTCTTATAGAATGGGCAGAGCTTATAAAAGATATTATTCCAAAAGAAGCTATTTGGATAAAAATAGAGAAAGATTTTGAAAAAGAAGATAATTATAGAGTGATAGAGGTGATAAAATGAAAATTTTAGCTATAGATACTAGTACTGTTGTAGCTAGTGTTTGCATAATAGAAGATGAAAAGATTTTAGGTGAAATAAATATAAATTATAAACAAAATCACTCTACTATCATTATGCCTTTAATAGATGAGCTTTTAGCTAAATTAGATTTAGATATACAAGATATAGATTGTTTTGCAGTAGCTAAAGGCCCTGGTTCATTTACAGGGCTTAGAATAGGGGTAGCTACTATAAAAGCTATGGCTCAAGCTAGTAATAACCCCATAGTAGCTATATCTACCTTACAAGCTATGGCATATAATATTTTTGATACGAGTAGGTATATAGTACCTATTATAGATGCTAAGTCTGAAAGGATTTTTTCTGGTATATATAAATTTGAAGAAGATAAGTTAGAAGTTGTATTAGAAGATAGTCCACTTACTATATTAGAACTTATAGAATATATAGAAAGTAATGATATAAACCCTATATTTTTAGGAGATGGAGCGACTGTATATAAAGATTTATTATCTAGTAAATTTTCTAGGGAATGCTTTGCTCCTTCAAATTTAAACATACAAAAAGCTAGCTCTTTAGCTAGTCTTGCTATAGATTATTTTAAAGCTGGAAAAGTTATTTCTTATAGAGAATTAGAAATAGAATATCTTAGAAAACCTCAAGCACAAAGAGAACTTGAAGAAAGGTTAAATAAAAAATGATACATATAGAAAATATGACATTAGAACATATAGAGCAAGTATTTGCTATTGAAGAAGATTGTTTTGCTATTCCTTGGAGCAAGGCATCTTTTAGAGATGAAATTAAAAATAATAAGATGGCTATATATATAGTTGCTATAGAAGATGATAAAGTTTTAGGATATGGAGGTATGTGGCACGTTATAAATGAAGGACACATAACAAATATAGCAGTAAAAAAAGAAGAAAGAAAGAGAGGTATAGCTACTAAGATTGTATCTTCTCTTATAGATATAGCTAAAGAAAAAGAAATGATAGGAATTACGCTGGAAGTGAGAGTTAGTAACAAAATAGCTATAGATATATACAAGAAAAATGGATTTGTTATGGAAGGTATAAGAAAAGAGTATTATGATGACAATAAGGAAGATGCTATAGTAATGTGGAAACATTTATAAGCATAAACTTTATTTATATTGGAGGTGATATTATGAAAAAACTTAATTATACAAAACTTACTCCTGCATATGATAAAGCTATTATAGAAAAATATATTAACTTAGATGCTAAAATGGATATAATAGGACAGGAAAATGCTATAGAGGCTCTTTGTTTTGGGCTTAATATAAAAAATGATGAATATAACATATATGTAAGCGGTGTTTCTGGAGTTGGTAAACATACTTGTGTTAAAAAGTATGTAGAAGATATAGCTAGTACTAGAGATGTAGCAAAAGACTTAGTATATGTGTATAATTTTAAAAATGAAAAAGAGCCTAAGGCTATATTTTTAAGGGCCGGACTTGGCAAGGAATTTAAGGAAGATTTAGAAGAATTTATTTATTTGATAAAAACTAATTTTCCTAAATTATTTTTTTCTAAAGAATTTGAAATAGAAAAAGAAGAGATTTTTAAAAAATATAATAAGCAAAAAGATTTAATTCTAAATAAAGTAAAAGAAAAGGCGCTTGCTAAAGGGTTTGGACTTAAAAATGCCAGTGGAAGCATATATTTTATGCCTATAAATGAAGATGTGCTTATGACGGATGAAGAATTTGAAGCTTTGCAAGAAAGTGAAAAAGATACTATAACTGATGAAATTGATAAATTGCAAGAAGAGGTTTCTCCTATAGTAAAAGGGATAAAAAATATTGATGAAAAAGTTAAAAAAGAGCTAGAAAATCTTTATTTTAATTATATACTTTTGTATATAGGAAGACATTTATCTTCTATACAAAATAAGTATATAGATAATAGTTTTATAACTTCTTATCTTTTGGATTTAAAAGAAGATTTGATAGATAATATTTTAGCTATGACCAATTCTGAAGAAGAACAAAATAATATATTTAATAGTTGTAATAAGAAAAATGATGAAGATGCTTTTGATAAATATTGTGTAAATGTTATAGTGGATAACTCAGGAAATAAAGGAGCTCCTGTTATTATAGATTATAACCCAAGTTATGCTAATCTTGTAGGTGAGATAGAGTTTGAAAATGAGCTAGGAAATTTTAGTTCAGACTATATGAAGATTAAAGGAGGCCTTTTACATAAAGCAAATGGCGGATTTTTAATACTAAATATAGAAGATATTTTAAAAAATCACTTTTGTTTTGAAACTCTTTTAAAAGTTTTAAAGACTAAAAAATTAAAAATAGAACCTTTAAAAGATTATCAAGTCCCTCTTACTACTATAAAACCACAAGTAATAGATATAGATTTTAAGCTTATTTTAATAGGTTCTAGCTATTACTATGAATTTTTATCTGAATATGAAGAAGATTTTAATAAATATTTTAAGATACATTCTATATTTGATTATGAAATGGAAAACACAGAAGAAAACATAAAATCTGTTATAGGATTTATAAAAAATTTTGAACAAAAAAATAGTAGTTTAAAATTTGATATATCTGCTATAAAAAGAATTTTGGAATATAGTTCTAGGATAGCAAATAGTCAAGATAAACTAAGTACTAAGTTTAATAAGATAGAAAATATATTATTTGAAGCTAATATTTGGGCAAAAATGGATAATAGAGAATATATATCAAAAGATTACATACAAAAAGCTATAGATAAGAAGAAACAATTTTTAAATATATATGAAAAGAAATATGAAGAAATGATTTTAAAAAATGAGATACTTATAGATACTTATGGCAAAAAAATAGGTTCTATAAATGGATTATCTGTACTTGATTATGGAGATATATGTTTTGGTAAACCAATAAAGATAACTGCTACAACATATATGGGAAAAGCCGGTATTATAAATGTGGAAAAAGAAGTAAAGATGAGCGGAGCTATATATGATAAGGGTGTTGAAGTTATATCTGGTTATATAGGTCATATGTATGGAGATATATTTCCGCTTAGTTTATCTTGTAGACTTTGCTTTGAACAAAACTATAGTGGTATAGATGGAGATAGCGCTTCTTTAGCAGAACTTTTAGCAGTTATATCTAGCCTTAGCGATACACCTATAAGACAAGATATGGCTATAACCGGAAGTGTTAATCAATTTGGAGATATCCAGCCTATAGGTGGTGTTAATGAAAAAATAGAAGGATTTTTTGATATTTGTAAAAAAAGAGGATTAAAAAAAGGGCAGGGGGTTATAATACCTTTGCAGAATGTATCTGATTTATGTTTAAAAGAAGAAGTTATAGAAAGTGTCAAAAAAGATATTTTTAGTATATATCCGGTATCTAATATAGATGAAGCTATTTTTATTATTATGGAAAAAGAAGCAGGTAAAAAAGACATAAATAGACTTTACAAAAAAGATACTATACATTATAAGGTTATGCAAAAATTGAAGTATTTTTATCAAAAGATGAAATAGGGGGATAATTATGTATAAGGCAGTTTTGTTTGATATGGATGGAGTTATTTTTGATACAGAAAGAATTCTTATGAAATGTTGGATAGAAGCTGGTAAAAAATTTGGACTTGATATTTCTAATGAGCATCTTTCTAAATTTAGAGGGACTACTGCTAATGTTGGAGAAAAAATTTTCAGAGAAATGTTTGGAAATGATTATAATTTTTTTGAAATAAGAAAGCTAAGAGAAGAGCTAAAAGATAAGTATATAGAAGAGAATAAAATTCCGGTGAAAAATACTATTGAAGAATTTTTAAAGTATTTAAAGCAAAAAGGCATAAAAACAGCTATTGCAACTTCTTCTAGCGAAGATATAGCAAAAAAATATCTTGAAATGGTCGGGTTTATAGATTATTTTGATGTTATTATTTGTGGCGATATGATAGAAAAGAGTAAACCAGAGCCAGATATTTATTTAAAAGCATTAGAAAAATTAAATTTAAAGCCAGAAGATGCAGTTGTTTTTGAAGATTCTAGAAATGGTATACTAGCCGGCTATAGTGCAGGTTGTGATGTTATAATGGTAGTAGATATAGACGAGAGCTATCAAGATATAGAAGATAAAATTATATTTAAGATTTATAATTATGATGAAGCTATAGAATATTTCGACAAAATAGGGAGGACTAATTGATGCAATCATCAGAAGAAATAAAAAAATCTAAAAATAGTGATTTAGGTACAGAAAATATAGGAAAATTACTTCTAAAGCTTGCTATACCAGCAGTTATAGCTCAGATAGTAAATTTATTGTATAATATTGTAGATAGAATGTTTATTTCATCTATTCCTAATATAGGAACATTAGCGCTTACTGGTGTTGGTGTTACTTTCCCTATCCTTATGATAATATCCGCTTTTGCTTGTCTTATAGGTATGGGAGGAGCACCAAGAGCGGCCATTAAAATGGGAGAGAATAAATATGATGAAGCGGAAGAGATACTTAGTAATTGTTTTATAAGTCTTATTTTTTTAGCTGTTTTACTTACTAGTTTTTTCCTTATATTTAGCGAAAAGCTTCTTATTATGTTTGGTGCTAGTGATCAGACTTTACCTTTTGCTAAACAATATATAAATATATATATACTAGGAACTGTATTTGTACTTATGGCTCTTGGGCTTAATCCTTTTATAAACAGTCAAGGATTTGCGAACATTAGTATGAAAACAGTATTAATAGGAGCTGGACTTAATATAATATTAGATTTTATATTTATAAAGATATTTAATATGGGAGTTATGGGTGCATCTTTAGCTACTGTTATATCACAATCGGCTTCTGCCATTTGGGTATTATTATTCTTAATAAAGTCTAAAAAAAGTAAAATTAGGATAAATTCTAAATATTTTAAAATAAAAAAATCTATTATGTTACCAGTTCTTATGCTTGGAATATCTCCATTTATTATGCAAAGTACAGAGAGTTTATTAAATATAGCCTTTAATTCATCTTTAAAAGCTTATGGAGGTGATATAGCAGTTGGTTCTATGACTATTTTATCTACGATTATGCAATGTATATCTATGATTTGTACTGGTATAGGACAAGGTGCTCAACCTATAATAAGTTTTAATTTTGGGGCTGGGAAGATGGATAGAGTTAATAAAACTTTTATTATATCTCTTATAGTTACTCTTATTTTTACAACAAGTATGTGGCTTTTTATACTTATATCTCCAGAAACATTTATAGGTATATTTACAGAGCCTACAGATCTTCTTATGATATATTCTAAAATAAGTCTTAGAATTTATATTTTTTCTGTATTTATAATGGGTGCTCAATTTATATGCCAACAAACTTTTGTTGCTCTTGGAGAGGCTAAAGTTTCTTTATTTATAGCACTTCTTAGGAAAATTATTTTGCTTATTCCGCTTATATATATCTTGCCTAATATATTACCAGATGATATAATTATAAATATACAGCAAGCTATATTTAATACTACAATAGAAAGTAAATCTTTTGCAGTATTTTTAGCAGAACCTATATCAGATTTTATTTCAGCAGTAACTACTGTGATTTTATTTACTATAACAATAAGAAAAGTTAAAAATCGTATTAAAGGAAAATCACAAAATAATGCTTAGATTTTAGAGGAGGTTATTATATGAAATTTAATTTTTGTCATAATAATATAAATGTTTTTGACTTAGAAAAAAGTTTAGATTTTTATCAAAAAGCCTTAAATCTTAAAGAAGTAAAAAGAAAAGAAGCGTCTGATGGGAGCTATAAGATAGTATTTTTAGGAGATGAAAAAGGTAATCATCTTTTAGAGCTAACTTGGTTAAGAGATAAAAAAGAACCTTATAATCTTGGGGATAATGAAATACATTTAGCTATGAGAACAGATGATTATGAAAATGCTTTAAAAATGCATAAAGAAATGGGATGTGTTTGTTTTGAAAATAAAGAAATGGGGATTTATTTTATAAATGATCCTGATGGTTATTGGACAGAAATAATACCTATTAGATAATAAATTAGCTCTTTACTGAATATAAAAATAAATATTTAGTAAAGAGTTTTTTATATATCTAAAGTTTATATATAATTAAAATTAAATAGAAATATGTATAAATAATAGTATTAAATTTTATTAACTATGTATATTGAATGTTTTTAAATATTGTTATATAATAAAAATATAATTAGTATTAAAATTAATGATAATATTTTATAATATGAGGTGATTATATGGATTATTTTAATAATATATTTAATAATAAATACTTTTTAACAATAATTATTTTAATTTGTTCTTACATAATAGGAAATGGAATAGGAAAATTTATTGGTTATTTAATTTAATAGTTATATTTTTATATAATACATATAAATAATTTATTTTTTATTTAGTTTATTAAAGGGGTTAATATTTTGTTAAAAAATAAAAAAAATAAGAAGTTGATTAAAGAAGAATTATTATTACAAGTTTATGATTTAATATTAAATAAAGAAATTTTTGAAGATGAAAGAATTGAGTTTATAAATTTTAAGAATTCTATTGAAAAAGGTAAAGAATTTGAAAGAGAATTAACAATCTTAGCAGAACAGTTAAGAATATTGTCATTAAAAAAATTAAGTGTTAATCAAACTTTTAGTGATGACGTTGGAAAATTTTATATAAAAATTTCATCAAATAATCTTTTTAAAAAAAATTTAGGAATAGGAATTGTTGGTATAAGTTTTTTAGGAAAGTAAAAATTATTTATTTTGTTTTAAAAAGATATAAGAGATATTTTTAAAAATATAGGAGTTGATTTTATGGATTATATTTATAATTGCTTTTTAAAAATTTATAAAATTAGTTTAATAAAGTGGGCTATTTATATTAATATTATATGTATTTCTATAATATTTAGTTATAAGCTAGGTACTATAATTGCAAATATATTTAAATTATTAAATTTTTATAATTAATTATTATAGTAAAAATATAATATAAACTATTATTATAAATTAAAATTTAAAGAATATATATTTTATATTTTAAACTTTTATATCATAAAAGTAATTATTCTTTTATAATCATTTTGCATATTTTTAAATATATCATATATATTTTTGTTATTTTCTTCTAGATTTAGAGTATATTACTTTTTCTCCGTGTTCTATATGGATAGGGCGAGGTAATCCATCAGAGCCTAATCTTCCCCAATCCAATAATTTAAAAGTAAAGATATAAGGTATTGAGCTTATTTATAATACAACAGTATTTTTACCAGAACAATGAACAGTACCAACAGATATTAAAAAATGGTCATGTTTTTTAGCTGGAATTTTGTTTATATATTTTTTTACTTCAAAATTTATATTTTTATTTTGAGCATCTTTTAAATTTTTTATCATATCATTTTTATTTATATTTTCTTTAACCCCTAAATACACATAGCTATCTTCCTTTGCATCTATGATATAGAAGCTTTCATCTTGAGTATAGTTCATAGCAAATTTATTTTGTATATATTCTGTTACTGGATGAACTTGAAGTGATAAATTACAAATTCCATAGTATCTAAAAAATTAAATCTTATAGGGAATTCTTTACCAAATTTAGCATATAATTTTTCACCTAGTAAATTTATGGGTTCACAAAAGACAAGATTTATATCTGGCGTTTCAAAATCAATATTATTATAGCTAAGAACTATACTATTTTCTTCTGTTATTCCATCAAAACCCCAAGCGAAACTTTTACGATTTTTATCGAGTCCACAAATATTTTTTAACCATTTTTACTAGCTTGTAAAAGTCTTTCAAAAAAAGCTTTGCTAGTAATCATTTTAGGATTATTTTTTTGATTTGTATCTAATATAAAATCAAAATATTTATAGTTTTCTATTTTATGTCTATCAGCCATTCCCCATTCTAAAAAATATCCTCTTTTATATTTTTTTAATATTGGAGCATCTTTATTTTCTACATTTCAGTTTGTCATACCTTGTCTATATCTAAGTTGGATTTCCTATCTTGATATATCGGCATATATATATAAGTCTCCTTTTGTTATAAGACTAGCACCAACTCCGCAAATTAGAGTTTTACCTTTAATTTGTTTTTTTGCTTTTTCCATGTTTTCTTTTATAAAAAAGTCTTCTTAGTATTCATTATACCAATTTTTTTAATTTAGTACTAGCAGATTTTGATTATAAATCAATAATTTTAGGAGGATAAATATCAAAAAGTTATTGTTTATTTAAAGATAATTTTTTAAGAAATCTAAAATATAATGTTGATATATATTTATCAGAAGATACTTCTAAGAATACAATTATAGGAGCTATGGTTCTTTTTTAGATATTTTTATTATTACTTTACTAAATATAAAAAATATGGTATAATGTAGAAAATTTAATTTTTATGCAGAGTAGGAAAATATGCGTTAAGTGATAATAAGACGGGGAGTTGCTTATTATACGAAAAGAGTTCTTGCGATATATTTTCCGCATCCCGCTGCTAACATAGTCCTTCTATGTTTGTAGCATATTTTACTTTAGGAGGTATAATATGTTAGAATTAATGAAAAGCTCTTTTTTAGAGCTAAAAAAACCTAGAACTATTGTTATTTGTGGATTTTTACTTGCTCTTTCGCTTATACTGAGCACTCAATCTATCCACATAGGCAATATTATAGTTATTGGATTTTCTTTTATAGCTAATAGTGTGGCTGGATTTTTATTTGGTCCAGTGGTCTCTGGGATATTAGGAGGCACTATAGATGTAATTACTCATTTTATGAATCCTAAGGGATCATATTTTTTTGGATTTACATTTAATGCTATATTAGGAGGACTAATTTATGGCTTTTTTTTATATAGATCAAAGTATGGAACAAAAAAGCTTTTGTTAAGAATAATATTAGCAAAAATATTAATTTCTTTAATAGTTAATCTTACTTTTGGTACTATTTGGGTAACTATGTTTACAGGAAAAGGATTTTTAGTTTTATTACCAGCAAGAGCATTTAAAGAATCTGTTACTATTCCTATACATTGTCTTATTATGTATATAATATTAAAAGCTGTAAATAAAATATATTATCAATTAAATTTGAATAATAAACAAGAATAATATCTTTTATATTGAAAAGGGTGAAATTATGTGTTTTAAAACAAATATTAAAGTACGTTATCAAGAAACAGATAAAATGGGAGTTGTTCATCATTCTGTATATCCTATTTGGTATGAAGAAGCTAGGACAAATTTTATAAAACAAGTTTTTAAAATATCTTATAGTGATATAGAAGATAGAGGTATAATGTTACCTCTTAGTGAGCTTAGCTCTAAGTACATACGCCCAGCTTTATATGAAGATATCTTAACTGTAGAAACATATATAAAAAATATGACAAATGTAAAAATAGAATTTGAATATAAGGTTTATAAAGAAAAAAATTTAATAAATATAGGACATACAGTTCACCCTTTTGTAGATAAAAATTTTAAACTAATAAATTTAAAGAAATTTGATTTAGAATTATATAACTTGATAAACTCTAACTATAAAAATTAAATTTTGAAATGTTGTATACTATACTGGCAATATAAGAAATATTGTTATAAAAAGTATACAACTTTTTTATTTAATATTTTAAAATATTAAAATGAGAATATAGATTTATAATTTAGTTATTATTATATAAAATATAAATATTTTAATATTAATTTTTATTGCTTTATTTTATATTTTTAAAGGATGATATTTTATGAGTTATAGATATATTGATTTTGATAATTTGATTAGAAAAGATTATTTTGAATATTATTATAAAAATATACCATGCATATATAGTATGACTATTAAATTAGATATAAGTAAAATAAAAGAATATAATTTAAAACTTTATCCGGTAATGATATATTCAATTACAAATATTGTTAATAAATATGATTAATTTAAAACTTGAAAAGATGCTAATGGAAATTTAATAATTTTTAATAAAATGATACTATGTTATACTGTGTTTAATAAGGAAACAGAAACTTTTTCTAATTTATGGACAAATTATGATGAATATTACCAAATCTTTTTTAATAATTACAAACTAGATATAGATATGTTTAAAAATAAACAAGAATTAGAACTGAAAAAAATACTCTTATAAATACATTTTCTATTTATATGATACCTTGGACAACTTTTGAAGGGTTTAATTTAAATTTTAAACATGGATATGATTATTTGTTGTTAATATTTACGATGGGTAAATATTTTAAAGAACAAGATAAATATTTATTACCTTTATCTATACAAGTACATAATGCTGTGTGTGATGGTTTTCATATATGTCGCTTTGCAAATGAATTACAAGATTTATTAAATAATAATTTTAATAAAATTAAATAATATTTTAAAACTAATTCTATAATTATAAATAAAAAAGTAGGAAATTTTCTTAATTTTTATATTAGAAATATTAGTTTATTTAATTGAAATAAAAGTGAAAATAAGCTAAAATATATAAAATGTTATGTATAATTAATATTGAAAAAAGCAATAAGATAAATTATAATATATAAATAAAAAATAAGGTGGTAAATTATAAAAATATTTTAAAGAATACAATTAAAAGTATTAGCTTGTGATAATTTAAGGAGGACTTTTATGAAAAAAAATATAAAATATTTTTTAGGAACTTTAATGTTAGGAGCTACAATATTAAATTTATCTATAACGGCAGATGCACAAGAAAGAATTATTAAAATTTCAGTAGGACAAGAAAAAGCTATTATTAATGATATATATGCTAAAACTAATAATGCACCTTACATACAAAAACAAACTAATTCTGTAATGATTCCATTAAAATTTGTTCCTATATCTTTTGGAATAGCTAAAGAAAATATTAGTTATGATGATATAAGAAAAAAAGTAACCATAAAATATAAAGATGATATAGCTACTTTTATTTGTAATACAAATAATATTATTTTTAATGGAATAGAAAAACAATTAGCTAAAAATTTAGGACCAGTAGCAGAAATTAAAGATGGTGCAATATTTATGTCAGTAAGAAATTTAGCAGAGCTTTTTGGTTTTGAAATAAAATGGGAACCTAAGACTAAGACTACTATTTTATCTAACAAAATAAATGATTTAACAAATGCTGAGCAAAATAAAATTCTTAGTAATAAGGCTTATGAAGATTGTAGCATAGATGAGATAATATATGCACAAGAAGAAGTTATAAGACTTGTTAATGATGCTAGAATTAAATATGGATTAAAACCTTTAGAGATTGATCAAGATTTGATGGAATTAGCAGAATTTAAATCTACAGATATGTATGAAAATGAGTATTTTTCACATATAAGTCCAAAATATGGTAAGATATTTAAATATATTCCAGATAATTTAGGATATACTTATACTGGTGAAAATATTGCAAGATATGGAATGAATCCTGAAGAAGTTACTAATGGTTGGTTAGCTTCTCCATCACATAGAGAAAATATATTGGACCCAAATTTTAAGTATATAGGCGTTGCTGTACGTGGGACTAAATGGACTCAAATCTTTGTAGGATAATTATAAATTGTTAAAAATACAAGTAGATTAATTAATCTGCTTGTATTTTATTTTTTAATTTATTATATTCAGATAGTTGTTCATTAGAAAATCCTTTTGTATCTATAGAATTAATAACTTCTTTTGCCTTTTCTTCATTACCATTTTTATAAAAATCAAGAGCTATATTAATTTTATTAAAATTATTAGTTATAGTTTCTTTGGAAGTATATTTTTCTAGTTCTTTAAGAATATTTTGATTTTCTTTTTGTAAATCTTGGATAACTTTTTCTTTTTCTATAATATTTTTAGTAGTTTGTTCTATTTTAATATTTAGATTATCTATTTGAGTTTGTTTTTTATTTATCGCATCTGGAATGAATAGAAAATACATAGTAAAAGCTGATAAGCAAAGTCCAAATATAAATGTAATAATAAATTTTAAAGGATTTAAGTTTTTAGGTTTATCATTTTCATCATTTTCTATATCTAAATTATTTTCAATTTTTTTATTAGATTTTGGAGCATTTAGCTTTTTAAGATAAGACTTTGCTATTTGATTATTTATATCTAGTAATAAAACTTTATTTAATATTTTAATTGCTTTTTTATTTTTTCCTTGCATTATATAAGATAGAGCAAGAAGATTTAAAGCATCAATAAACTTAGGATTTATATCTATAGCTTTTTTAAGCCTTATTATAGCTAAGTCATCATTTTTATTATGTAAGTATTGTATTGCTTCGTTATAGAGGATAACTGCAGAATCTAATTTTTCGAAATTTCTTATATTTTGTTTAAATATATCAAGATATTTAAAGGCAAGATTAGAGCTATGACTATTTATATTAGTACTAAGTATCCATTGTTTCACAGCTTCTCCGAGCCTACCAGTTTCAAAATATAAAAGTCCTAATAGGTTTAGAGTTTGGGTATTATTTTTGTTAAAATATAGACTTTTTTTTAACAAAATTATAGCTGAGTTAAAATCATTAGCTTTAGACTTTTCCAAAGCTTTGTTGTATAGCTTTACAGATATGTTAAAAATTTTATTAAAAACATAAGCATTAGTATTACATTTAGGACAGATATGTCCATCTATAACAGAGCTTGAACATATAGGACATTTCATTGTTCTAACCTCTATTTTCTAATATTTCTTGTATAATATCTATAATATCAATAATTTCATCATTTAATATATTATCTTCTATATTTTCTATTTCTAAAATTGGATTAAATTTAGAAAGTTCTTCTTGAAAATTTATCATAAAAAAACACCTTCTTATAAAATTTAACAATATATTATATAATACCATTAATTTATAATAATATCAATTATAAATTTGAAAATTATTAATAAAAATATATTGAACTAAAAATATAAATTATACATATAATTTAATATATATTTTTTTAAGGAGATAGACTATGCAGTATAGTTTGAAAGACTTTTATATTATTAAGAAATCTGGAGAGAAAATAGATAAAAAAATAGATATTAAAGATAATACAGATCAAGAAGATATAAAATCTATTAATAATATTGAAAAAATAGAAGAAAAAGAAATAATAGATATAAAAGATTTAAATATAAATAATCAAGATAAATCTGAAGTAGGCTATATAAGAGAAAGAGAAGCAGAGCTTATGCGTCAGTTATATTCTGATATAAATAGATTTTTATATCCTTTTGTTGTAGAAGTGTTAGATGAGTTTGACTTTATAGGAAGCCCTGTGTATAGTATAAGTGGGATAGATAGAGAAACTATATCTCAAATGATAGATAGAGTTATAGATCTTGCAAGTGAAAGTTTAGACCAAGTAGGAGAAGTAGGAAATGAAAGAACTTCTAATTATCTTAGAGAGTGGGATAGATGGGGGCTATTAAGAGCTACTGTAGAAAGTTTGCTTTTAAATGATATTTTTGCTATAAGAAGACCAATATATTATAATACTTATGCTCCTAATGTGTTAAGATAAAAGTTTAAGGCGTAGAATTATTTATTCTATGCCTTTTATATTTATATAAGATTGAAATAAGGGTAAACATATATTATTATATGGATAAACTTTATATAATAAGATTTAATTTAATAAACCTTGAATTATAAAGGGGTTTAAATAAGTTTTATTTTTAAAATTATTATAAAGGAGTAGATTTTTATGAACAAAGTTATAGTGATATTTACTTAGAAAGGGGAGGTTTCAAAACGATTACTTCAATAAATTTAGTATGCTTACTAGGTAAGTAAAATAAAAAAGTATTGCTAATAGATTTTTCATTACTTTTGAAATCAAAAGCCAAAATCTAAATATTTTGTCCTCATATCTTTGAGATAAAAGATGAACAAGCTAATACTACTATGCTAATGGGACAAGAAAATCCTAACAACATAGGTATAACTATATCAACTATTTTAAATGCTATAATTAATAGTGACTATGTATTTCTTTATTATGATTACATAATAAAAACAAAAGGTATAGATTTAGTACAATATAATGAAAATTTATTTTCTTTAGAAAGTAAACTATCTACGATAATATATATTAAAAAAATTTATTGATGAAGTTAAATCAGATTATGATTATATAATAATAGATTGTATGCTACAGATTGGAACACCTATGATAAATGTAATGGTCATTATAGATAGTCTTATTATACTTACACAATCTGAAATATTATTGGTAAAAGGTTTAATCGAATTAATAAGATACTATTTGATGATAAAGAAAGTAAATCAAAATCTAAAAATATATGAAATACTTATAACAATAGATAGTAAAAATATAAAGACATCTAAAGAAGTTAAAAAACTTTTAAATAGTAGTTTTGGAGAAAATATTAATATTTTTAATTATATTATACCTAATAGCATTAAAGTAGCCGAGGCTAATGTTTATAAACAAATTATATGTGAATATTTACCTACAAATAAAGTTTGTTTTCCTTGAACCAAATCAAACAGGAGATAATCAAGTACAAATAATTTTTGAAAATCTTAAAAAACCTAATTTAAGTATTAATAAAATAGGAAGGATAGGAAAAGAACTTTTACAAGGAGCTAAGTTTAGCTTATTTTATGCCACTACACAAAATGGAGCAGTAGAAAAAGTTAATGATTATGTAACTGATGAAAATGGAAAGATTGAAATTGAAGCAGGTACACTAAAAGAAGGTTGGTATAAGATTCAAGAAATAGAAGCTCCACAAGGATATGAAATTCAAGGAACAGGTACTTATGAATTTTATCTTAAAGCAGGAGAAAGCAAAGAAATAACAGTTGAAAATACTCCTAAAAATGCAATAGTTATAAAGAAAGTTGATGCAGACACAGGAGAAGCACTTGCAGGGGCTCATTTTAGTATAAGCATTATATCTGATGGTAATTCTAGTGGTACACACGGAACTACTATTGCTAATGTAATAACTAATCATAACGGAGTTGCAGTTATAACAGGGCTTAAAGCAGGTGGCTATATCATAGAAGAAACAAAAGCTCCAACAGGATATGTTATGACTGAAAAAGCTCAAACAATATGGCTTAATAAAGATAAAACTTCTTCTGTTACAGTAACTTTTGAAAACAGAAAAAATGCAGGGCTTCGTATTAAAAAAATGGATAGTATTACAAAAGATCCTTTATCAGATGCAATATTTAAAGTAACAGATAGTAAAGGGCAAGTTGTAGGAACAAGAAACGGACTATTTAGAACAGATGAAAAAGGTTTTATCCATATACCTAATTTAAAAACAGGTACTTATAAAGTACAAGAAATACAAGCTCGTAGTGGTTATGCTCTTGATAATACCGTAAAACTTGTGCATTTGAAACAGGGAGAACCTCAAAAAGTCGAAATATTTAACTCTAAAAAGGCAGGTATACAAATATTAAAAAGAGATAGTAAAACTTCTAAACCACTTCAAGGTGCTAAATTTGAAGTTAGAAAAGTAAATGGAGAGCTAATTGGAGCTAACTATATTACAGATAACAATAGTATAATTAGTATTAATGGACTTGAGCAAGGTTAGTATACTGTTAAAGAAATACAAGCTCCTAATGGATATGCTTTAAACAATAATGTTCAAAATGTAGAAGTTAAAACAAATAATTATACTAATGTTATATTTGAAAATGATAAACTAGGTAGTATAAGACTTAAAAAAATAGACTATGTTACAAGAAAACCTATACCTAATGTTAAGTTTAAAATAACTAAAGAAAATGGCGAAAATATAGGCGAATTTGTAACAGATAAATGGGGAGAAATTAATCTTATAAATAAACTTGAATCTGCTACATATTTGATTGAAGAAATGGCAGTACCACAAGGTTATGCACTTGATAAAGGTGTTAGAAAAGTTAAAATTGATATAGGTACTGAAACAATGGTTGAATGGGAAAACTACCCTCTTGCAACACTTGATTTATTAAAAATAGATGAACGCACTAAAAAGCCTATATCTGGTGTTGAATTTGAGCTTTTAAATAGTAAAAAGCAAAGTATGGGTAAATTTACAACAGATAAAGACGGAAGAATTTATCTTGAAAGTAAACTTGCACAAGGAACTTACTATATTAAAGAAACTAAAGCTAAAGACGGATACATTAAAAATGATGGAGAAAAAATGATTGAGCTTAAATGGGGTAAAACAACAAAAGTTGAATTTGTTAATACTCCTATTTTTGGCCAAATAGAAATTCATAAAATAGGAAACAAAAATAATCAAATCACAGGGCAACTTGACGGAGATAATTTAAAAGGTGCAGAATTTGCAATATATGAAAAAGCAACAGGTAAAGAAGTAACAATAGTTGTTACAAACTACAACGGTATAGCTAGAACAGGCGAGTTACCTTATGGAGAATATATCATTAAAGAAACTAAAGCTCCAAGTTATTATGTTTTAAATGAAAATGAATTTGAAGTAAGCATTAAAGAAAATGGCGAGATTGTAAAAGTTGAAGTAGAAAATAAATCTGTTGAGCTAAAAACTGGTGGCGAAAAATCTACTGTTAAAGAAACTAAAGCAGGAGATACAATAAGATATGACTTTAATAATTTACAAAACTTATCTACTGTTGCTTTAGAAGACTTTTATATACACGATAGTTTACCAAATGCTATAAGAGTACAAAGGTTATTTACAGGTACTTTTAACCAAAATATGAAGTATAGAATTGTATATAAAACTAATAAAAACAAGGAATTTAAAGTACTTAAAGATAATCTATTTACTGATAGAGTTTATGAAATAGACTTAACTAAAGGCTTACAACAAGGCGAATATATTACCGACTTAAAATATGAGTTTGAAATAGTTGGTGTTGGTTTTAGAGAAGTAGAAAAGCCATTTCTTTATGCAAAAGTAAATAGTAATGTTAAGAAAAATGAACAATTTACTAATATACTTACTATTGGTGGTAGATACGATATGCAAACAGTAAAACACGAAGATAAATTTACAACAACAGTAATAAGCACAACGCCAACATTTAATGGTAAGTTACCTAAAATAGGGTATTAGAAAATTATATTTCAATAAAGGACAACTTATAATATTAAAATTATAGGGTGTCCTTTACAATATATAAAATTATGGTACAATAAGGACATAAGTATGTCTACATATATATTATATAATTATATTAGAAGGAGGAAGAATTTGAAATCAAGGTTATTAGATATATTTTTTAGGTTTATTATAGGTGAAGAAATTTCTATAAAAAAATTATCAAAAGAGTATAGTTTATCTACAAAAACAATAAGTAGAGATATAGCAGAGATTAAAAAGTTTTTATCACAAAATAATAATTTTAACATAAAGCTATATTTTAACAATACTACTAAAACATATACATTAACAAATGTTAATTTGCTTTCACCAGAAGAAGTTTTTGCTATAATAAAAATATTAATATGTACTCGTGCTATTGATAAAAAGGATATTACTAATATTATAATCAAATTACAAAATATACTTTGTGAAAAAGATAAACTTTTAATAAATAAGCTTATACAAAATGAATTATTTAGCTATAAAGATATAAAAAAGAAAAACTTAGATTTAATAAATGAACTTTGGAACATAGCTAAATGTATAGATGATAAAAGACAAATAACAATAACTTATTATAAAGTTAATGATGAGAAAGTTAAAAGAAAGTTAAATCCTGTTGGAATAGTATTTAGTGAATATTATTTTTATTTATTAGCATATAGATTTGATGATGAAAACTCTAAATTATTGTATTATAGAGTAGATAGAATAACAGAAGTATATTACCATAAAACAAAATTTGAATTAAATAAAAATCAAATTTTAGATGAAGGGGAGCTTAAAAATAAATTAAACCTTATGAATTATGGTGATTTAAAAATGGTAAAATTTGAATATACAGGTGTAAGTCCACAAGCTATATTAGATAAATTGCCTAATGCAACTATGAAAAAAATAGATGATAAGTTTATATTTGAAACAACATTTTATGATAAGGGTATAATAAGTTTTTTATTATCTCAAGGGGCATTAGTTAAAATTTTAGAACCTAAAGAATTAGTAGAAAAAATGAAAGAAGAAATTAGAAATATAAGTAAACTTTATAATGATTAAAAGGAGAGAATGTTTATGAATAAAAATAAAATTTCTAAAAAAATGAAACTTTTTGAAAAATTAGATTCTAATAATATCTTTAAATATGCAACAAGTGAATTATCACAAGATGCTTTTATATGTTATCTACTTTCGTTTGCTTTAGAAGAAAATAACAACATAAATAATCAACTAACAAAAGTAGCCTTTAAGTTTTTAAATAAAATAAGAGAAGGTGCTATAAAAAATGGTAAAAAGGTTTTTGAAAAAGATAGCTATGTATCAGAAATAAGACAACAATATAAAAATATAGATATTTTAGTTAGGATTGATGATGTATATATAATTATTGAAGATAAAACATTTACTAGTACACATAATAACCAAATAAATAGATATACTGAAAAATTAGTAGAAGATGACAAAATACCATTAGAAAATATTATTTGTGTATATTATAAAATAATAGAACAACCATTTAGAGAAGGAAATGTAGATTTTGAATTTGATAGAAAAAAATTGTTAGAGTTATTTTTACACGCAAATGTGAAGAACACTATTTTTAACGACTATGTAAGTTATTTACAGTTTATTGATTATAGAATATGTTGTAAAATTTATGATATACCTTTAGATAAATATGATTATTTTAACAATTTAGGATTTTTTGAATATTTAAAAAATAAAGTTAAAAACTTTTGGGGGTATGGTTCTATATCTAATGCTAAAGGTGGTTTTGAAGGACTTTGGTATGGTGGATACGATTTAGAAGTTGAAAATTTAAAAAAATATACTCTATATTTTCAAATAGAAAATGATTTAATAAATAAAACTTTTGCAATAGCTTTAAAGGTAGGAATAGAAACTAATGAAAATATTAGTATAGAAAATTATAAAGAGCAAATAAGACAATTAAATGAAAAAGTGATAACATATTTTAAAGAAAATGAAATGTTTCAAAAAAATGTAAAAATAGAAGATTTTAAAAAATCAAAATTTAGATTAGGTAATAGTATGACTTTATTTTCAATAGAGTATAATAAAAAAGATATTTTAGATAAGATAGATATATTACAAAATATATTAGATGATTATATTAAAAATTTTATAAATTAAAGGTGTAAGAAATGTATTATTTTAAAAATATAAGAATTTATGTTGTTATAGAAAATATTACAACAATGAAAGTAGATGCAATAGTAAACTCTGCCAATACTTCTCTTTTAAAAGGTTCTGGTTTATGTGGAGCTATATATAAAAAAGCAGGTATTATAAATCTAGAACAAGAGTGTTTAAAATATGCACCATTAGAAATAGGTAAAGCTATTTTAACAAGTGGTTATAATTTACATTGTAAAAAAATTATACATACAGTTGCTCCAAAGTGGTTTTTAGAAGAAGATGATAGAGAAGAAAAATTATCAAATTGTTATTTTAATATTATGAAAATTACTGAAGAAAATAAGTTTTGTACACTTGCTATACCTTGTATTGGTATGGGTATTTATAAATGTCCTTTAGAAATCGGTAGTAATATTGCTGTAAAAAATGTATTAAACTATTTGAAAGAAAATTATAGTAGTTTAATAAATTTACAAAAAATATTTTTTGTTTGTTCTAATAAAGAGCAATTTGATATGTATAATGAAATAATCAAAGATATAGGTAACTAAATAATACAAATTCAAATAGATTTTAATGTAATGATTTGAAATAACAAAATAATAAAGAAGGATAATTTTATTATATTCTTCTTTTTTTATTTTTTAAGGAGGAAAAATTAGAACACTAATAGTATCAATAACAATATTAACAAGTGTAGTAATAGATGGCACAATTTTAATACTATACATAATTGCATTAAGTGGAGATATAGCAGAACGACAATTTTACCTAGTTATATGGGATAAATATCAAGAAGGTATTGAAAAGGAAATAAACAGAAAAGCTATGTTACTTGCAGAAAAATTTACTATAAATAATATAGGTTGTGAAATATTAAATCAAAGAGAAATAATGAGTTTTATTAACTTAATAAATAATCCTTATTATGCACATTTAGAAGATACTGAATTTTCAAGAAATATACCAATAATAAATAATTAAAGGAGAATAAAATGGCTAAGAAGATAAATATTAAAAATAAGAAAAAGCAAACTAATCCAATGCTTGATATATTAACTCCAATAGGCTTGAGATTTAACAAAAATACTTTACATATAGGTGAAAGTTTTACCAAAATTTATGGCATTATAAAGTATCCTAATAAAGTAGAAAGTGAATGGTTATCTAAAATAACAAATATTCCTAATACAGTTGTAACAATAGGCATAAAACCTGTTGATAATACAAATTTAATAGCATCTATATCCCGAAATATTACTTATGATAGAAGTTTAGCAGAATCTTCAAAAGACCCTTTAACTAGACAACGAGCAGAAAAATCGGCAGAAGATGTAGAGAAAATAATTGCTCAAATAGACAGAGAAAATGAAACAGTAGCACTTATGACAGTTTGTGTTGCTACAATGTCTAGAGATGAACAAGATTTTAAGAGAGTTTGTAGGCGTTCGGAAAGTATGATAAGTGTATTAAAATGCAAGATGAGAGCCATACCTAATTTACAAAAAGAATTATTTAAGCATATATATCCTACTTTTACTAATCGTGAAAAGATAGAAAATATACTACAAAAAATTGTACCTATATCAACATTTGTAGGTGGCTTTCCTTTTGCTAGAAGTGGATTTAATGACGGAGCAGGATACTATTTAGCTACAGATAGTAATGGTGGGCTTGTTATAACAGATATATGGAAAAGAGCAAGCGATAGGACTAATTCAAATATTGTAATAATGGGAAATAGTGGTGTTGGTAAATCTACTGTTATAAAACATATAATTATAAGCGAGTATATGAATGGTACAAAAATTATTTTAATAGACCCAGAAAGTGAATATAAAGAGCTATGTAAAAATTTAGGTGGTAATCTTATAAATGCAGTTGGTGGAACGAAAGGAAAAATAAATCCACTATAAATAAGACCTTTACCTAAAGATGATGAAAATGAAACAGATAAGTTATTTAATGAAGATGACGGAATTAACGATTTAGCTTTACATATAAAAAATTTAGAGATATTTTTTAGCCTATATAATAGCTCTTTAACAGATATGCAAATGGCTATTTTAAAAAATATGTTAGTTAAACTTTATAAAAATTTTGGTATAGATTGGAATACAGATATATATAAATTGAAAGCAGAAGATTTTCCAACATTTAAAGATTTATATAACTTAATTTTAGAAGAATTTAAAGAAAGTCAAAATGAAGTACTATTGCAAATATCAATACTATTGTTGGATATAGCAACAGGAAGTGATAGTTTTATATGGAATGGATACACAACAGTTGAAGATAATAGTAATTTTATATGCTTTGATACCAACGGTTTACAAGGTACTTCTGATAGTGTAAAAAGGACGCAATATTTCAATATACTTACTTATTGTTGGGAAAAGATATGTAAAAATAGAAATGAAAAAATAATGTTAATATGTGATGAAAGTTATTTAATGATAGATGAAAAAGTGCCTCAATCACTTGTGTATTTAAGAAATATGATGAAAAGAGTTAGAAAGTATGAGGGTAGTCTTGCAGTAATATCCCATAGTGTAGTAGATTTTTTAAGTGATAACATAAAACAATATGGACAAGCACTTTTGGATATACCAACCTATAAAATACTTATGGGAACAGATGGACAAAATTTAAAAGAAACAACTAAATTGTATGATTTAACAGAAGCAGAACAAGACTTATTACTAGCTAAAAAACGAGGACACGCCTTATTTATGGCTGGAGCTAAAAGGTTGCATATAAACTTTACTGTACCTGAGTATAAACTTGAATATATGGGCAAAAGTGGGGGAAGATAAAATTATAAAAATGTTGCAAAATGTAAAAAAATGATTTAAAATATATACAGGGCAATCGATAGTAAGTGTTGTTACTTACAAGCCAACGATGTTTTATACTTATACTGTTTAATATAAATATAAAACAAAGGAGGTGTACTTTCAATCTAAAATAGATTGGAGGTGGTGCAAATGAGTACATACGAAGTAATTATGATATTACTTACATTGTCAAATAATATGATTAATTTCATAGGTTTGATGATTGTACTGATAAAAAGCACAAAAAAGTAATAGCACCTGACCCTAGCAAAGTTTTGTGCTATTACTTCCACAGTAAATAAAGTATAAAACATTGTTGGCACGATTGCCTTTTGTTATATTTATTATACAACATATAAAAATATTTGTAAATACTTAAATAGATAATAATTATATTAGTTATTATCTTTTTTATTTACAAGATAATCTAAAAAGTCTAATAATGAATTCAGATTAGATTTTTTTAATTTTGAAATTTTATTTAATAACTCGCCAAAAGTTATCGTACTTGATATTTTTTCGTTTAATGATGTTAAATTATATTTATAGGTAACTCTACCCAAAAGATAGTCTGTAGATACATTGTAAAATTCTGCTAATTTTATTAAATGATTTAAAGGAATTTCCGATTTAGCATTTTCATAATTAGAATAAGTTTGTTGTGTTATACAAAGAATTTTAGCTATATCAATTTGTTTTAAATCTTTATCTTCTCTTAGATTTCTTAAAATTTCACTTATGTTCATATTAATCACTCCTATTTGTAAAATAATCTAACATACAAATTAAATGAGTATTGAAATTAACAACTTAAAATTGTATAATATCATTTATTACAATATAATTTTGTATAAACTAGTTAATTGTTAGGAGAGATTTTATGAATAAAATTTGTTCATTTACTGGACATAGACCAAGTAAATTTAGTTTTAAATATAATGAAGAAGATATAGAGTGTATAAAATTAAAGGCTAAAATAATTGAACAGATAGAAAAAATGTACCTAGGCGGTGTTAAAATATTTTTAACAGGTTGTGCAATGGGTGTTGATATATGGTGTGGTGAAATAGTATTGCAATTAATGAAAAAATATAATGATATAAAACTTTACTGTATACTACCTTGTAATAGTATTGAACAAAATTGGAGCAAATCATACAAAGATAGGCTAAAAATTATATTAAATAATTGTACTAAAATAATCTTATTACAAGAAAATTATACTGATGATTGTTTTTTTAAGAGAAATAAATATTTAGTAGATAAGGCTAATATTATTTTTGGAGTTTATGATATAAATTGCAATAAAAGTGGTACTAAAAACACTCTAAACTATGCCAAAAATATAAATAAAGAAATTATTATACTAAACACAAATGATTTAGAAATATATAAACATTTTTATTTTAAATAATTTTTGAAAGGAAGTGAAAATGTTATGAAATAAGTTTTAATAAGAATATTGTTACAAATAACATTAGATGAAGAAAAAAGAAAAATAGTATTTAATATAATTGTTGGTACTACTGTTGTGCTATTAATGTTAATAGCCTTTTTTATACTTAATAACAAATCCATTAGATATGTTTAAACAATTTATTTTTGGAGATGAAATATTAGCAATAGAGCAATTTCAAAAAGATTATGGATATAACCAAAGTATAGGTATTTATGATAAAGATTATATTGAAGGAAGTGGGCAAGAATATGGAGATATAGCTTTTATAGATAGTGAAATAAGTGTTGTATATTTTAATCAATTAGATGAAAAATATAAAAATCAATTATATGGTACAGATAAAGTCGGGACACACGGATGTGTCCCGACTTCAATGGCTATTGTAGTATCTAGTTTAACAGGGCAAATATACGACTCGATTTATATGTGCAACTGTAGTGTTGAGAATGGATATTATGCTAAAGGGAGTGGTTCATATCACAGTTTAATACCAAATTGTGCAAAGGCTTTTGGACTTAATGCAGAGGGAGTAGGAAATGATAAGGCAAAAGTAGGAGACGCACTTAATAATGGTAAGTTAGTAGTAGCACTTATGAGTAAAGAAATATTTACAAATAGTGGACACTTTATAGTGTTAAGAGGAATAACAAGTGATGGAAAAATACTTGTAGCAGACCCTGCTAGTTATAAAAGAAGTAAACAACAGTTTGATATAGATTTAATAATGAACGAGGCTAGAAAAGGTGCAGGAGTAGGTGGAGCTTTTTGGAACATATGATAGATAGAGTTATAGATCTTGCAAGTGAGAGTTTAGACCAAGTAGGAGAAGTAGGAAATGAAAGAACTTCTAACTATTTTAGAGAGTGGGATAGATGGGGGCTATTAAGAGCTACTGTAGAAAGTTTGCTTTTAAATGATATTTTTGCTATAAGAAGACCAATATATTATAACACATATGCACCTAATATATTAAGATAAAATCTAAAAAAATTTACATAAGGATTGACAAAATAACATAAAATATATAATTATATTATTATAAATTAAAATTATGTTATTATATAGTATTAAAAAAGCTACATTAATTAATAAAGTTATATATTTTAGAATAAAAATTTAAATATGTATAGATTATAAAAAATAAATAAAAATTATTATGAAATAAATATGATACCTATATTTATAAAATGTTTCAAAATTTAGAAATTTTAGGAAATATATGGTTATAAAAAAATATATATGTTTAATAGTAGATAATGGAGATAAAGATGGGTTTTATAAGTTTAGAAATGCTGAAGATGAAAATAAAGGATATAGGGCAGTAACAACAAAATCATTTTTAATATGTAGACATGGAGAAATAATAGAGCCTTTAGATTCAGGACAAGTAATGCTTGAAGGAGAAGAAAATAATCAAGAGAAAAGTGAAATAGAAGAAACTGCAAATATAGAAACTTTTTTACAAAATATAAGTGTGATATATAATTCTATAAATTCATTAAAATCATTTTTAAACATGAATTTTAATTTATCTAATGGAGTTATTAGCAATAACAATGAAAGAAGAGTATATGAATCAACTCATAAACATAGTAAATGGGGGTGGGGGAGTTTCAACCCTATTCCTGATGATCAAATTGGACAAAAGTTCTTGATGAAGCAATGTCTGTTGAAGATAAAAAACAGTTATATAGTTATTATGAAGGGGATATAATAGAATTTCAACCTAGTGGTAATGGGAATTGGCATGGATATGCTATACAAAATACTGCAGATGAATGTCCTAAAGAAATAGCGAAAGCGTTAAAAGATAAGGGGATTATTACAAATTCAGAGTATAAAAAAATGATTAATAATAAAAGTTCTAATAAAAAAAGAAAAAGAAGATAGGAGATTGAAATATGGAAAATATAAAAAATATAAAATCATTTGGAAATAAAGAAGATTTTTCAATAGAAGTCGGTATATGGATAGATGAAGAAAATGAGAAAGAGGTATATAATACGTTAAAAATGTATGTAGATGGTAAAAATATTTTAAAATATAAAAGATATAATAAAACTATGACATATCTATGGTATACATTTGAAGGAATATTAGAATGGTTTATACAAAACTTGGAATATATTGTTCAAGAAGATAAATTTCCTTTTGAAATAGAAGGAAATAGTGCAGCAGAAAAATGTTTTAATTTTTTACAATCTAATGAATTTTTAAAGGATAATATAGAGACAGATAGAGAAATAGAAAATTATGAGAATTTATTTGATATATATCAAGGTTGGAGATTTAAACACTCTTGGTTTACAAGTAGGAGAGGTTCAATATTAGCAGATGTTTTTTTAGACGAATAAAAAACAAAATAGAAATATCTTGGAATAATTATGAGTTATTTGAATTAGAAGAGGTAGAATTCGTTTATTTAGAAGGAGTTCACTTTGTAGAAATTGAGAAATTTTTATATGTTATAATTAAATTTTTAGAATATTGTAGAGATTTAACAAATAATGTAGGATAATAATATAATTTTATATTACAAGAATATGTAGTAAGATAAGCAACATTAAAATGTAGCTGTGGAAGCCACCAGAGAAAACTAGATATGCTAAAAGATCACGTAGTATATGTAGAAGGTTTTCAATGGTACACGAATTAGATAAAGAGCTAGAAGAAAACATAAAGTATTTTGGAGTATGTAGTTCGGGGAGTCCAGTATTAAAAAGCGAAAGTGTAAAACTAGTAAAAATAGTGTATCATGAAGAAGGCAATCCAATAGAACAAGTGGTAAAAGGAACAAGATGTATACCCAATATAATAGGAAATTGGAGAGATACAAAAGAAGATGTAAGAATAGTAGATAATGGAGATAAAGATGGGTTTGATAAGTTTAGAAATGCTGAAGATGAAAACAAAGGATATAGAGCAGTAACAACAAAATCATTTTTAATATGTAGACATGGAGGAATAATAGAACCATTAGATTCAGGACAAGTAATGATTGAAGATAAAGAAAATAATCAAGAAAATACTGAAATAGAAGAAACTGAAAATGATAGTGTACTTGAAAATGCAATACCATTTGTTACTGAAATGGTTGGAGGAGTGTTTGTTGAAAATGGTATAAGTGCTTTTTCAAGAAAAAAAGGTAGAAAAAAAGTAAAAATTTTAAGTTAAAAAGAGATGTACCAAAATTATCCAATAAAACATATAAGAAAAATGATAGTATTGAAGCTAAAAGAAAAAATAATAAAAAAGGTAAAAAAATAGATGATATAAAATCAATTGTATTAAATAATCCAAATATCTCTAAACAAATAGAAGAAAATAGTAAAGCTATATATGGTTATTCGGCTAGAAAAGGAGGTTCTCTTTAAAAATTTGGTATAGATTGGACAAACTCAGAAGAAGTAGAATACGCTAGAAAGGAGAGAATAAAATATCATGAAAAATTAAAAATAAAAAGGTTAGAAATTGAAAATAAAGTTAAGTGTTTTAAAGAACAAGGACTTTCTGATAAAGATATAGCTAGCATAATAGTAGAAACTAGAAATAATGATAGAATAAAATCATATATAGATTCTAATAATTTAGAAGGGCTAAAAAGTATGAAAGAAAGAAACTTATTACAATATTGTAGAGAGGAGGGACCAAAATCAGATCAATTATTTGAAAAGTATGGTTCTTGGGAAGAAGTTATATATAGTAGTACTAAGACAAGTGTAGCTATGGATATTTTAACAGGATTATATAATAAAATTAATTAAAAGGAGTAAAAAGTTATGCAAGAAGAAAAAATTATAAATAATAAAGTTTGGTTTAAAGATATCGATTTAAAGATTAGGATTGAAGTGATAAGTGAAAATCAAAACTTATTTTGGGTTACAATTAAGAATAAGAATATTGGATTTATTATGTTAATGAATGATTTTATTAACTGGTTTTATAATGAAATAGGTATTAATATAGAAGTAGATACAAGTTGGAATAATCATAAAGGGTTTAAAGTAAGTGAAATAAATCTAAAAATGTTAGTACAAGAAATAAAAAGATTTATTCTATATTTTGATATAAAACCATTAGAAAACTCATATCAATTCAGTTCAGAAGAATGGTATAACTAAAAATATCTAATATTTATATTCAAAATACTAAAAAAGATAAATATATGTGATATGAATATGACAACAAAGGAAATGTTATAAAAAGTGTAGGAAAAGTAGATGATGAAAGAGAACTTGTAGTATTATATGAATACGACAAATATGGAAGAATCATAAAAGAAATAGACCCTGAAGGTAGGGAAAAAACCTTTGAATATAACTTCCAAGATGGAGAGTTTAACAAACCTACAAAATATATAACAAATGAAGAGAATAAATATTCATATACTTATGACAAGGCTGGAAGATGTACAAGTGTAGAAAATGGTTATGGAACTAGAGCTTTTGAATATGACCAAATGGACATAATGACAAAAGAAATAGACCAGTTAGGAAATACAACTCTTTATAAATATGACCAAATGTTTAATCTTAAAAAAGTTATATTGCCAAAAAACATAGAAAAAGAAATAGGGACAAGTTATGAGTATACACCATTTCATAAACTATTAAAAACAGAAGATGCCGAAGGTAATATATATGCAACACCAAGAGATTATGAGGGTAACTTATTAAAAGAAATAAACCCAAATAGTTATGATATTAAGCTTAATGATGGGGAAGGAATATCTTATGAATATGACGGCTTTGACAACAAAATAAAAACGATATATCCAGACGGAAGTATAGAGCGTATTAAATATGATGCTAATGGAAATATTATCAAAATAATATTACCGGAACAATATGACAAAGATTTAGATGATGGAGCAGGTTATATTTATACATATGATTGTATGGATAGGCTAGTGCAAATAACAGACTCTAGACATAATATAATAAAAAGATATGTTTATGATTTAAAAGGAAATGTTATAAAGGAAATAAATTCTAATAGTTATAAAAAGGGAATTGATGATGACGAGCAAGTAGGTATATTATATAAGTATAACTATATGAATTGGCTTGTTGAAAAAAGAGAACCATTTAATTCTTATGAATATAGGTTTACAACATATGAATACGACTTATCGGGCAATGTTATTAAAGAAAATAGATATATAGAGCATCAAACAAAAGATAGTTATATTGGCGAAGTACATATAATAACTTTTGAATATGACAAAGACAACAGAAGAACAAAAGTAAGTGATTGTACAGGAGCAGTACAAGAGTATAGCTATAATGTGTTTAATAAAGTATCTAAAGAAAGAAGAAGAATAAATCGTACTTTATGGCAAGAAATAATATATAACTATGATAAAGTAGGTAGACTTATAGAAATTATACGTTTATTAGAAAATAAAGTAAATTCAATAACAAAAATAGAGTATGACAAAAATGGAAATATAACAAGAATAAAAACACCTAATGGCTATGAAATAATAAGAGAATATGACAGTATAGATAGGCTAATAAGTGAAAGACATTTTGAAAAAGGTGGAATAGATAATACTACAAAATTTGCATATGACAAAGCAAGTAACCTTATTGAAATAACAGATAATCAAGGTAGAAAAACAACTATTGAATATGATTTATTAAACAGGGAAATACGCCGAATAGAAAAAGACGGAAGTATAACAAGAAAGTATTATAATCCAAACGGTTTACTTGAAAAAGAAATGCGCCTAGAACAATATGATATTGAAAAAGATAATGGGCTAGGTTATCAATATAATTATAATCCAATGGGACAATTAGTAACTGTTATAGCACCAAATGGAAAAGTTATACAAAGTAATACTTATGATGCCCAAGGAAATTTACTTACTCAATTAGACGGTGAACAAAATAAAGTAAGTTTTGAGTATGATTTTATGAATAATCGTACAATAATAAGAAGCAAAGGCGATTTAAAACAACGTTTTGTATATGACGCTAGGGGTAACATTGTTGAAATAATGGACGGTGAGAAAAACAAAACGCATTACATATTAGACAAATGGGGTAGAATAACAGGTATACAAAAAGCAGATGGAAGTATTGAAAAATATACTTACGATTTTGCCGGAAATATAACTAGTTCTAATGATGGAGAAAATCATATAACAGAATATTTATACAATAGTTCTAGTCAATTAATAGAGATAATAGACCCTAGCGGAGCAAGGGAAAAATATTCATATGATCTTGAAAACAGACTAAAAGAAAAAGTAGATAGAAATGGTATTATAACACAATATAGTTATAATATGTACCAAAATATACTCTATAGAAAGACAAAAGATAATAGCTTACAAGAAGTATATAAATATTCAAAAGATGGATATTTAGAAAGTGCTATAGCTAATGGAATGCAGTATAATTATACATATGATATAATGTGTAGAATAGCAAGTAAAAGTGCTAGTGGAAGAAAACTTATTTCCTATGAATATGACAAAAATGGAAATAAAATAAAAGAAATAGATGTTACAGGAAAAATAACACAATTCGAATATAATGAGCTTGATTTGTTAGAAAATGTGTTATATAATGGAAATAGTATAGCAGAATATGATTACTATAATAATGGCTTAGTTAGATATTTAAAAAATGGTAGTTTAGAGCAAAGCTATAGTTATGATGAAGATTTAAACTTAACAGGACTTAAAATACTTCATAATAGAGAGCTTATAGTTGATAGTAATTATTCTTATGACAGAAATGGCAATAGAGTAGATAAAAATGAACTAAATGGAAACTTTACAAGATATGTTTATAATGAGAATAAGCAATTATCTAAAGTTATAAAATCTCAAAGAGAGTTTTTAGAAAATAAAGAAGTCTATAGAGAAGAGCTATTCTATGATAAGACTAATAACAGAACAAGAAGACTTGTAAATGGAGTTGAAGAGCTATACTCTTATGATAATAGAAACAGATTAACTAAATTTACAAAAAATGGAAAAACTACTAACTTTAAATAGGATAATGCCGGAAACCTTTTACAAGATGATAAAGCTAATTATACATATAATGATTTTAACCAAACAACAAAGGTAGAAATATTTGACGGAAATATACAAATAAATCGTTATGATGCAGAAGGCTTACGTTATGAAATGGAAGAAAATGGACAACTTGTTCAATTTATTTTCAATACAAACAAAGAAGTAATAGCAGAGAAAGAAAATAATTGGACGATATATATAAGAGGTTCAGAACTTTTAGCAAGTAGTAGCGATTATGCTAAAACATACTATCACTACGCAAATGATGAAATGGGAAGTATAACCCATATAGTAGATGACAAGCAAATACTAAATGAGTATGAGTATGATGCTTGGGGAAATGTTGTAAGCCAAAAGGAAACTATAAAAAATAGGTTTAAATTTAATGGACAACAATTAGACCCAATAACTAGTCAGTACTACTTAAGGGCAAGGTTTTATAACCCTGTTGTAGCAAGGTTCACACAAGAAGATACATATAGGGGAGATGGGCTAAATCTTTATGCTTATTGTGCTAATAACCCTGTTTATTATGTTGACCCTAGTGGGAATGTTAAAGCGAAAAATATTATTTGTCCAAGTAAGTATAAGCAATTAAAAGCAAGATTAGATGCTAATGATCCAACTTTAACTAAAGATGAACGTAAAAAAATTAAACAGTATGAAAAGTTTATATTAAAAGAAAACATAGAAGTTGTAAATGATACTATGATTATATATCCAAGTGAGCCTCATAAAAATGGAACAGATGGACATTGGGAAACTATTTTAGTTGAAACAGATAAAATGGTTAAAAGTAGTTTATATGATAAAATATATATAAATAAAGGATTATCTCAAGAAATATCACCAACTCCTAGTCCTAACAATAGACCAGATGTAATGGGAGTAAGAAAAGATGGATTGATAGACCAAGTAGAAGTTCCTAGTAAAACTGATAGAAGAGAAGATTTAGAGGCTAGATTAGACCTTAATATTCAGCTTTTAGGTAATCGTGCTGGTGGAAAGAAAATTGAGAATGTAAACCTTAAATGTATTGATAAAGTAAATAATGGTAATATAAGCTTAAAAAAATATCCAAAATAAAGGAGATGTTTATTATGTTAGAAGAGTTTGATAAAATGGTAGTTGGAGTAACTTTAAAAGGAAAGATGAAAGATAATTTTAACTGGCTAAATTGGTTAAATTATTGTGAAAATAAAGTTTTAGAGTATAATTATGAACCAAATTATATTGAATTTGAAAGTGAAAGTGTAAAAAGCAAAAGAATTTTACAATTAAAAAGAAAAAATAATAGAAGTAGAATTTTGAATTCAATTAATAATAATGAAGAAATAGAATTTTTGACAGTTTGTTCCTTACCTAAAAATTTTATACAAGCTGTTTTTGATTATTATATGTATATTGGAATAAACATTAAACATAAACAAATAGAAATGGCTATAGAAAAGGATTTATATTTAAAAGTTGATATTAATAAAACTATACAAGAATTAAAAAACTTTATAATACTGGAAGAAGGAGAAATATTTGAAATTAGTAGAAAAGAATGTCCTTTTTCATATGCTAGAAGATGGAATGATATTTCATATTATAAAACATTAAAAATATTAGATACATTTTAAAGAAATATTATTAAGACTTATATTTAAAAGATAGATAAAAAAGAAAATCAGGCTAGTAATTAGCTTGATTTTCTTTAAATATATAAGCTTTAAATGGGATAATGTCTGAAACCTTTTACAAGATGATAAAGATAATTACACATATAATGATTTTAATCAAACAACAAAGGTAGAAACTTTTGACGGAAATATACAAATAAACCGTTATGATGCAGAAGGTTTACGATATTAAATGGAAGAAAATGGACAACTTATTAAATTTATTTTCAACATCTGTCATTACTTTTTCTAAAGAAAAAGCCTGCTAAAGCAGTCCGTATATCTTTGCGGTAATTAGAAAGAAGTAATAGCAGAGAATGAAAATAAATGGACAATATATATAAGAGGTTCAGAACTTTTAGCAAGTAGTAGTGATTATGCTAAGACTTACTATCACTACGCAAATGATGAAATGGGAAGTATAACCCATATAGTAGATGACAAGCGAATACTAAATGAGTATGAGTATGACGCTTGGGGTAATGTTGTTAGCCAAAAAGAAACTATAAAAAATAGGTTTAAATTTAATGGGCAACAATTAGATACTATTACACAACAGTATTATTTAAGGGCAAGATTTTATAACCCTGTTGTAGCAAGGTTCACACAAGAAGATACATATAGGGGGAGATGGACTTAATCTTTATAGTTATTGTGCTAATAACCCTGTTTATTATGTTGACCCTAGTGGACACAATAGCTGTCCTACTGGAGAAGAATTAATTAAGAATGCACAATATCCACCACGTACTGAAAAAGCTTATATAGAAGCACAATATGTAGCTAAAACTTTAGATGATGTTTTATATAAGCTTGGTTCTATAGGTCAAAAACCAGAAAGAGGAGTATTCTTTAAGCATAGAGGAAAAGATCAAAATAAAGCAATTGCTGTTTTTACACATAAAGATGGCACAGTTTCAGTTGGTATATCTGGAAATCCAAATGATAAAGATAAAAATAATTAAGTAGCAAAATATTTAGAACAAGAATTAAATAAAGATGTAGAAAATAGATATAGAGTTTCAGGGGAGTCAATAGATATAGAAAAACTTAAAAGGCCTACAGGTCCTAATGGAGAATTTTTAGGAAATGAAGAAGGACAATGTGCAGAGCCAAAGGCAGCAAGAGCAGCTTCTTTAAGTAATAGTGAAATAGATGGATTTGATGTTGTTTTTAGAGGAAAAGGAACAAATAACAATAAAGTTAAAAAGTTAAGTGAATTTTATAAAGAAGGTGATTATGAGGAAATGGAACCTTGTGCTACTTGTAATGACCCTAGAAATATAAAAGAATATATGAGGAATGCAAATTTAAATAAATAAAAAGGAGAATAAAATATGAAAGATAGAGTATTTCCAAGACAAGGAACAGATAAAGATTTATTTGAAAGACTTAGTGAGTATATAAGTTACTTTGATAAGAATTGGAAAGATAAAATAGAAGGGGCATCAGATGAAGAAATAGAAAAGTTTCAAAATATATATAAAATAGTAGATAAAGACTTTAAAATACCAGAAAGTTTATATATGTATCTTAAAAATATGGGCAAAAAAGATGAAGTCTTTATAAAGTATGAGAGTATAGATATTAATTATATGATAGAATATAATGAGTTTTATGTAATAAATTTATATTTAAATAATTCTGAAAAAATTAATTGTATACTTTTAAGTGAAGGGAACATTTCAGAAAAAATGTTAATACTAGATTTAACTAAAAATGGACAAATATCTGTAATAAATTCAAATGAGTATATAGGATATGAACCAAATGGAATTTCAAAATATTTTATAGAAGAAAGATATGATGAAAAATTCGAAAATTTTGTTAAGGAAAAAAATAATGAAAGTTTGTTAGAAGAATATAATTGGTGGAAAAAATCAGTACAAAATGGAAAAGAAGGAGGATGGTTTGAAGAATTTAAAAGTAAACTAATTAAACAAAAATTTAATACATTAGGTATGGAAATAAAAATTGAACCTATTTCAAAAAATCTAGAGAATTTATTATTTCAAACGATATTTGTAATATATGAACGTTTTGATAATTATATTAGAATAGATAATGCTAATGAAAATAATACAAGAGATAAAAATATAAAAGAAAATATAGAAAATATATTAAAAAAATATAATATAAAAAGGACTTGGTTTGATGATGGAATAAGAAATAATGGAAAAGATTATTATGGATATGGGGATGGAGTTAGTATATGTTTATGTTTTTATTCTTTTGTACAAGCAAATATTGATTTTGGATTAAGTGGCTTTATTACTGGAGAAAATAAGGAGCTTGTAGAAAAAATATATAACGAAATAGATGCACTTTTAATTAAATAAAAATTCTAAAAAACAAGGAGTTAAGCTGATGTTAGCTTGACTCTTTGTTTTAGTGTAAGTTAATTTAAGTTTATTAATATTAAAAAGATAGATAAATTTAAATACAATAAGCTTGATTTGTTAGAAAATGTGTTATATTATAGAAATATAAAAATGGTAGTTTAGAGCAAAGCTATAGTTATGATGAAGACTTAAATTTAACAGGACTTAAAATACAACATAATAGAAAAACAATAGTAGATAATTCTTATTCTTATGATAGAAATGGCAATAGAGTAGCTAAAAATGAACTGAATGGAAACTTTACAAGATACGTTTATAATGAAAATAAGCAGTTATCTAAAGTAATAAAATCTAAAAGTGAATTTTTAGAAAGTAGGGAAATTTACAGAGAAGAGCTATTCTATGATAAGGATAATAATAGGACAAGAAGAGTTATAAATGGAGTTGAAGAGCTATACTCTTATGACAATATAAACAGATTAACTAAATTTACAAAAAATAGAAAAACTACTAATTTTAAATGGAATAATGCCGGAAACCTTTTACAAGATGACAAGGCTAATTATACATACAATAATTTTAACCAAACAACAAAGGTAGAAACTTTTGATGGTAATATACAAATAAATCGTTATGATGAAGAAGGTTTACGCTATGAAATGGAAGAAAATGGACAACTTATTCAATTTATTTTTAACACCTGTTATTACTTTTTCTAAAGAAAAAGCCTGCTAACGCAGTCTGCATATCTTTTCGGTAATTAGAAAGAAGTAATAGCAGAAAAAGAAAATGAATGGACGATATATATACGTGGTTCTGAAATTTTAGCAAGTAGTAGTGATTATGCTAAAACTTTTGGTTAAGTACTTTTTAAAAATAAATTTTAAAAAGCCTGCTAAAGCAGTCCGTATATCTTTACGGTACCTTATCATTATGCAAATGACGAAATGGGAAGTATAACCCATATAGTAGATGATGATAGTATACTAAATGAGTATGAGTATGACGCTTGGGGAAATGTTACAAGCCAAAAAGAAACAGTAAAAAATAGGTTTAAGTTTAATGGAGAACAATTAGACCCAATAACTAGTCAGTACTACTTAAGGGCAAGGTTTTATAACCCTGTTATAGCAAGGTTCACACAAGAAGATACATATAGGGGAGATGGGCTAAATCTTTATGCTTATTGTGCTAATAACCATGTTTATTATGTTGACCCTAGTGGGAATGATTGTGAACTTAATAAAGAACTTTATGAGAAAAATAAAAATGCAACTTCTTTAAATGATCCAAAGCAAGATATGTATACTAAAAATATAAAAAATATATATAAAGAAAAATTAACAAAAGAAGAAATATATAAATATTTATTAATAATATTAAATAATATGAAAAATAAAAAAGTAAATACTTAAAGTTATTTTCAAGAAAATAAAATATTGTTATTATGATATTAAAAAATAAAATAGTACTAAAATAAATTATAAAAACATAATAATTATTTTGACTTTAATATTATAAATATAGGATTAAAATTATTTATATACGATTGGGTATTTTTACTAAAAAAGTGACTTTATTTTTATATAAATTGTTTAAATTTTAATTTATAATATTAAAATTATAGATAATTTTGGTAAAATTTATACAGTAAATATATTGACCTAATGTAATTTATTATGTTATACTATTAATATACATTAAATAGATTGGGGGAATATTAAATGTTATATAAAAAGAGAATAGCTATAATGACTATGGCAACAATATTGGCTAGTAGTCCTTTAGGTTTAGTAAGTGTTTTTGGTGAAGAACCAAGTGAAGATGAGGTATTAATCAATCCAGATAATTACTTGTATAATAATACAGAAAACACAGATAAATCACATAAACATAGAGATTACAGAATAGTTGAAAATGCAAGGGGGTTAAAGGAAGATAATTCTGCAGTAATTAATAATGGTATTAGTTTATTATCAATACAACAATCTAAAAATGCTGTTATAACTAGATTTGATTTACAAAATAATGAAAAAATTAATGAATATAATAAGTTATTTAAATTAGAAAATTCTAAAATAAAATCTATTAGTAATAATGGTGGGCATTATCCTAATTCTCAGCTTAATAAAGCTATAGATGGTAATTTAAATACTCATTGGGAAACAGGTAAACCTAATTCTAACAGTTTTACAAATGAAGTTGTTATTACTTTAGATGAAGTAACAGAGCTTGATAGAATAGTTTATGCTGCTAGAAGAGATGGTGCTAGAGGTAAGGGATTTGCTAAGGAATTAGAAATTTATTCTTCTTTATCTGATAATGGTAATGATTTTGAACTAGTAACTAGCGGAAATTATAGTGGTTCTGTTGCTGACTTAGTAGAAATTAAATTTGAACCTACAAAATTTAAAAGATTAAAATTTGTATTTAAAAAAGCTGACCAAGATTGGGCTTCGGCATCTGAAATAATGCTTTACAAGGAAGATAAAACTAAAGATAAGGTTAAGAGGTTATTTACAAGCTATGCTATGACTGAATTAAATCCAGAGTTTAATTCTCTTGATAAAATAGAGGAATTAGAAAAAGAGACAAAAAATCATCCTTTATATCAATTATTTGTACCATATATAGAAGATGCTAAAGACATTATTTTAGATCAAATTAAAGATATTAAAACAGTTGTAGCAGAACAACAAGGTGATAGAGATGCTCACTCTTGGAATAATTTAAAAATGCGTTTTGGTAATAATCATCAACCAACTGGTATTTTAGCTTTACCTGGAGATACTATTACAGTATATGTAGATGTTGAACCTGGAAAACCAGTTCCTTCTTTATTATTTTCTCAACAAGAGGGGAGTTGGTCTAGTTGGGCAAGAACAGTACAATTAAAACCAGGGAGAAATGATATAGTTGTTCCTAAGGTAGAACAAGATAAATGGTATGGACATAGTGTAACACCTGGTGGACCTATTTATATAATAAATCCATATACACCAGAACAACAAGGAAAAGCTCCTACGTTAAGATTTGCAAAAGGTGTTCAAAAGTTTCCTATATATGATAAAAATACTAACGAAGAAGACTTTTTACAATTTTTAAAAGATTATAAAAAGAAAGTAGATGAAGATGCTGCTAAAAATCCGAATGTTATGGATAGAAAAATGATTGATGTAGTTGAAATTGTTTCAGATCATATGGTATTAACAGTTACTACGGGTGGTGCTTATGAAACATATATTAATCAAGGATTTAAACCATCTCAAACAGTAAAAATGTATAATGATCATTTAAAAATGTTATTTGATTATTTAGGACTAGATGGTAGAAGTGAAAAACATGATATTAAATATTCTAGACAAAATATAAGACTAGCACAGCCTTATGGATATATGTATGCAGCAGGTAATCATATAGGAGTTCAAAAAGATGTTATGTCAAGCTTATTAACTAGTGTTAATGGCTGGGGGATTAATCACGAAATAGGACATAATACAGATATAGACGCATTAACTATTAGTGAAGTTCTTAATAATATGTTACCACAATATGTTTCTTATAAATATGGCACTTTAGACGAAAGAATACCTTTTGAAAGTGAAGTATATAAAAATATAATAAAATTAGATAATAATAAATATACAGATGGTGGTTTATTTGAAAAAATAGCACCGTTTTGGCAATTAGAAATGGTATATCCAGGTTATTGGGGTAAACTTAATGGTATATATAGGGAAAATGATATTAGAGTAAAAGATGAAAATGATAAATTAGATAAAATGGTTTATTATTCTAGTATGGCATTAGAATTAGATCTTTCAGAATTTTTTGAAAGACATGGGTTCCCAGTATCTGAAAATACAAAAGAATTTACTAAAAAATATCAAAAACCAGAAAAGAAAATTTGGTATTCAAATTATGAATTTATAAAATATACAGGTGAAGGATTTAAAAATGATCCTAATTTACAAGTTATAAAATCTAAACAGGGTGATAATATTAAATTATCTTTTAATGTAGATGATAGTTGTAAAGGCGATGTTTTAGGTTATGAGATTTATAAAAATGGTGAAGTTATAGCCTTTACTTCTACAAATAGCTTTGTAGATAAATCTACAACACTTGATGAAAATGTAACTTATAAAGTTGTTCCTTTTGATAAAAAATTAAACGAGGGTAAAGCTGTTGAGTTCAGTTCATATGCTCCAACCTTAAGACTTTCACAAAATAATTTAACATTAAAATTAGGTCAAAACTTTGATCCTAAAGATATTGTAGAGGCTTATAATTATAAAGGTGAAAATATAAGTGAATTTATAAAAATAGATGGTAGTGTAGATACTAATAAAAAAGGCAATTATCAAGTAACATATACTGTTACAGATGATAATTTTACTTCACAAAAAACATTAAACGTTGAAGTTGTAACTGATTATGTATATATAACTGATTTATTTTGGGAAAGTGCTAGGACAGATTATGGAACAGTAAATAAAGATAGTTCTTCAACAAATAGAGATATTAAATTAACTATAAATGGATCAAACACTTCATTTAAAAAGGGTATAGGAACTCACGCTAATTCAGAAATAGTTTATGATTTAACAGATCAGAATTATGAATATTTTGAAACTTATATAGGTGTAGATAAAAATATATCAGAACAAGATAGATCTAGTATAATATTCAAAATATTAGCAGATGGTAAAGAAATATATAATAGTGGAGTTATGAACTATAATAGTGAGGCTAAAAAGGTTAGAGTGCCTATTAGTGGTGTTAAAAAGTTAGAATTAATAATAAATGATGCATCTAACGGAAATGCTTCAGATCATGGTAGCTGGGGAGAAGCTAAGCTTATAACAAATAGTGATGATCCAATTTTAACTATACCAAGATCAATATCTACTAAAGTTGGTGAAAAAATTGATTTAAATCAAGCTTTTACAGCGATAGACCCACAAGATGGAGATATTACTGATAAAGTCGAAGTTAGTGGAGATGTAGACTTTAATAAGGTTGGTAAATATGATATAACATATAAAGTTACAGATAATGATGGAAATCAAGTTATAAAAACTAGAAATGTTGCAGTAGTTGACATGAAAGATTATAAATATTTAACAGAATATGATTGGGTTTCAACTCAAAATGGATATGTTGAACCTGTTAAAGACAAAGCTACTAGTTATAATCCTTTAAGATTAACAGGTAGTGATGGAAAAGGAGTTGTTTATGAAAAGGGAATAGGTGCTCATTCAACTTCAACAATAACTTATGATTTAACAGATAAAGATTTTGCTTATTTTACATCTTATGTTGGTGTGGATAGACAAATGTATGGTAGTATAGGTTCTGTAAGTTTTGAAGTTTATGTAGATGGAGTTAAAAAGTTTGATAGTGGTTTAATGAACTCTACAGATGAACAAAAATATGTTGAAGTAGATATAAATGGTGCTAAAGAATTAAAACTTGTTGTTACTGATGGTGGAAATGGAAATGGTTCAGATCATGCAAGTTGGGGAGATACAAAATTACATTTTGTAAATCCTAAAGAAGAAGTAGTAGAAACTGAAGTAAGAAAAGATCTTAAAAAGTTAGTAGAGTATGCGGAAACTATAACTAAAGATATGGTTGGAGCAACAAATCATATAGAAAAAAGATGGGAAAACTTTACAAAAGAATTAGAAAATGCTAAAAATGTTTTAAAAGATGTAAATAGTACAGACGAGCAAATGAAAAATTCTAAAGTAATGTTAGAATATGTTATTAGTGAATTATATCTTAAAGAAGAAGTAACAGAAACTCAAGTGAGAAAAGAACTTAAAGAATTAGTAGAGTATGCGGAAACTATAACTAAAGATATGGTTGGAGCAACAAATCATATAGAAAAAAGATGGGAAAACTTTACAAAAGAATTAGAAAATGCTAAAAATGTTTTAAAAGATGTAAATAGTACAGACGAGCAAATGAAAAATTCTAAAGTAATGTTAGAATATGTTATTAGTGAATTATATCTTAAAGAAGAAGTAACAGAAACTCAAGTGAGAAAAGAACTTAAAGAATTAGTAGAGTATGCGGAAACTATAACTAAAGATATGGTTGGAGCAACAAATCATATAGAAAAAAGATGGGAAAACTTTACAAAAGAATTAGAAAATGCTAAAAATGTTTTAAAAAATGTAAATAGTACAGATGAGCAAATGAAAAATTCTAAAGCAATGTTAGAATATTATCTTGGGGAATTATACATTAGATAATTAAAAATTTCTATATTGTTAAATTTAAAAGGTTGTATACTATTATTATTGATAAAAAATAGTATACAACTTTTTTATAAAATTAAATATTCTAATTTAAATTTTTATTTAGATAATTTATTAATATATTGAGAAGATTTATGTATATATAAATATATGTCTAATAGAGTTTTAAAACTAAATTTTTTAAAGTATATATGTAAGTATTATTTATATTTGAATTAAAAATTTTATATTTTATTAATATGATAATCTTAAAATTAAGATTTATAGCAAGAAAGAGGTTTTATACAGTGATTTTTTATTTTTCAGGAACAGGTAACTCAAAATGGGTTGCAAAACAGATTGCAGAATTAACTTTTGATAAAGCTTATAATATTATGGAATTTGAAGAAATCCCTAATATTAAAGATGAAAAACAAATAGGTTTTATATTTCCGATTTATGCTTGGGGAGCTCCAGAACCAGTATTAAATTTTGCTAAAAAATTAGAAAATATTAATATATTTACTTTTGGCATATGTACTTGTGGTGAAGAAGCTGGACTAGCCATGAAAAGATTTTCTAAGATTTATCATTTAGATAGTAGTTATAGTTTAATTATGCCAAATAATTATATTATAGGAACAGATATAGATGAAGATAGAATTATAAATAACAAGATAAATAATGCCTATAATAAAATTAAAACAATTTCTACTGATATTTTAAATAAAAATAAAGTTTATGATATAGAAGAAGGCAAATTCTCAAAATTAAAATCTACTATTTTTAATTTTGGATTTAATAAATTTGCAAGAACTACTAGAAAATTTTATGTTATTGATAAATGTAATGGATGTGGTTTATGTGTTAAAAATTGTATAATATCTGCTATTCAACTTATAGATAAAAAACCTATATGGAATAAGAAATTGTGTTATCAATGTTTACGTTGTATTAATGAATGCCCTAAACAAGCTATTCAATATGGAAAAGCTACGGAAAATAGAAACAGATATATGATTAATAGATATATATAAATATAAAAAAGCCCTTAAGGGCTTTTTTAAAAAATAATTTTTTATTTATAAAATGGAAACATTAGATGCTTGAGCACCTTTTTCTCCTTCAACAATTTCAAACTGAACTTTTTGTCCTTCTTCAAGTGTTTTGTAACCTTGAGAATTTATAGCAGAAAAATGAACAAAAACATCATTTTCACCTTCTACACTAATAAATCCAAAACCTTTTTCAGCATTAAACCATTTTACAGTACCATTTTTCATAAAGAACCTCCTAAAATTAAGAAATAACTATATAGAGAATATTAACATTATTTCCAAGTTTTGTAAATCTAAAAGACTATTAATTAATAAATTTTAAGTTACAAATAGTAACTGAATATGACATTTAATACTTTTAAAGGTAGATATAAAAATATATTAAAAGGATAAATAAATATAAATCCTAGTTAAATGTAATAATAAAAATTTAATAAAAAAATATAAAACTTGAGTTAATAAAAACTATAAAATTTATCTTAATAATAACACGAATGTTATTTAAAGTCAACCATTTTTATTGTAAAATATTCATTTCTTTTAGTATATTTAGGAAGTGATTAGATATTATTTTAACTCCGCTATCATTAAGATGAGCATCATCTCTAAAATTTTGATTTGTAAGTAGATTTTCATTTTTATTTATAATGTTATAATCTATATATGAAATGTTATATTGATTAGCAAATTGTTGTATTTGGTTATGAATTAAGTCATAGTTTTTTATATAGTCTATAGATACATTAGCAATAGGTGCTGTAACAAAAATTAGTTTTATATTATTATCTTTACATAGAGATATAATTTTTTCTAAGAATTCCTTTTGTACTTTAGATAGAACAAAATTTTTTCCATCTAGATTTTTAAATTGGTTTGTTTTGTTATATTCACTATCTAACATATTATAATCACAATATACATAACCTTTTGATAAGTATTTTTCTGTTCCTTTTTGTTTTTCTATTACTTTATCTTTTAGATTAAATTTATTTTTTATTTTTTGGCTTATTTCATTTCCTTTATATGCAAAGTAATCATTTTGATATTTTAGAATATTTATGCTATATTTTAGTTTTTCTGATAATGGAAAATCTTTTATTATATATTCTTGTTTTAAACTAGGATTTTTTAAAACTTGAAATAAAGTTTTTACTTGGTTAAATTCAAAATCATTTTTTAATAAATCCCAATAAACTTCCATAACAACAATTTTTGGTTTTTGATAGTTTAAAACTTCTTTTAAAGTATAATAAGTAGAATCTGGATGTTGTAGGGGCATACCCATTTGAAAGCTACTAGTATTTAATGTTTCATCAAATATTTCTGGATTAAATGTGCAGTAAGAATGTGATGAGCCTAAAAAAACCATATCTAAACTATTTTTGGGAAGTTTATAAAAATCTTCAAATCTTTGTTTATTAAAGCCGTTTATTATATTTTCTGTGCTAGCTTTAGAATAAGTATTACCTATAAATATAATTGTAGGAAATAATGTAATTAGAAAAAGTAAAACTTTTAGCAGAAAGAGAGAATATTTTTTAAAACTGGAAGTAGATAAATTGTCCTGCATTATTAAACACCCCCATAGAAATAATTATAATTACTAATATATAATAAAAAGCAAATCTTAAAATAAAAGGTTTTTTATCTAAAGAAATATATATTCTATTATTTTTTTCAAAGAGTTCTATAAAAAATAATAATAATATACAACAAGATATAATTAAAATTTCAAATATATTAAGTCCTAAAGTTTTTGATATATCATAAAGATATTGAATATTAAAAATATTTGATATATCGGAAAATAGATTTGATACAATAAAAAATGCATCAGAAACCGTATTAGCTCTAAAGAATATAAGAGAAAAACATATAAGACTAAAAGTTATTAAAATTTTAAAAAACTCTACTATATTTGATTTTAAATTTATTTTTAATTTAGATAAAGTTTTATTTTTTACAGATCCTATTATTTGATAAAATCCATTTAGCGCTCCCCAAATAACAAAAGTCCAGTTGGCACCGTGCCAAAGACCGCTTGCTAAAAATGTAATCATAAGATTTATATAAGTTCTTATAGTACCTTTTTTATTTCCTCCTAAAGGTATATATAAATAATCTTTAAACCAACTAGATAACGAAATATGCCATCTTGTCCAAAATTCTTTTACAGATTTAGAAAAATAAGGACTTTTAAAATTCTGCATAAGATTTATTCCAAAAAGTTTAGCGCAACCAATAGCTATATCAGAATATCCACTAAAATCACAATATAGCTGAATGGCAAAAAAGAAAGTGGCAATAATAAAAGAAAGCCCACTATATTCTAAAGGATTATTATATACTGTGTTTACTAATATAGCTACTCTATCTGCTATAACAATTTTTTTAAAATAGCCTATAATCATTATTTTAGTTCCTAAACAGATATTATCTATATCAAACTTATGTTTTTGGAAAAGTTGATTTAATAGTCTATCTGCTCGCTCTATAGGTCCTGCCACAAGTTGTGGAAAAAACATAATATAAAGGCTAAGTTTTAATATATTTCTTTCTGCTTTATATGTACTTCTATATACGTCTATTATATAGCTAGTAGCCTGAAAAGTATAAAAAGATATTCCCATAGGTAATATTATGTCAAAGTCTTTTATAGGGTATGGAATATTTAAAAATTTATATATTTCCATAAAAGAATGGTTTATAAATATACTATATTTAAAGATAAAAAGCAAGGAAAAATTTATAAATATTCCTAAGGTTAAAATAGGTTTTTTGTATAAATTGTATTTTTCTATTAATATGGCTATAAAATAGTTAAAAAAGCTAGAAAACAGAATAAGAAAGATAAATTCTACTCTCCAAGCCATATAAAAAACGAAGCTAGCTACTAATAAGAGATACCATCTTAATTTATGAGGTAGTAAATAGTATAGTCCTAAAGTAATAAATAAAAAAATTATAAAATTTAAAGAATTAAAAAGCATAGATCACCTCTTAGTAATATTTTTTATAATTATAAGATATTTTTATTAAGTTTTCAATACAAGTTTTTAGATTAGCTATTATTTGACAAAATATTTTCTTTTTGCTATTATATAAATGGAAAATTTAAACTTATAAGGAGATGATACAATGGGAGATTGTAATTCTTGTAGTATGAAAAATAATTGTGATAAATCTAAACAAAGTTGTTTAATTAAAATAAATCCTAATAGCAAAATCAAAAACGTTATAGGAGTTATGAGTGGAAAAGGTGGCGTTGGGAAGAGCACTGTTTCTGTTACTCTTGCAAGAGAGTTAGCTAGCAAAGGATATAAAGTAGGGGTATTAGACGCAGATATAACAGGACCTAGCGTAGCAAGGCTTTTAGGGCTTGGAAAAGATGTTTGTGTGGCGGGTACACCAGATAATAAGATAATACCAGCGGAAACAGAAGATGGTATTAAGCTTATATCTTTAAATCTTATGCTAGATGATGAAAATCAACCCGTTATATGGAGAGGTAGTATATTAAGCAAGTGTGTTTCTCAGTTTTGGGAAGATGTTCTTTGGGGAGAGCTTGATTATCTTGTAATAGATATGCCTCCAGGAACTGGAGATGTAACACTTACTATAATGCAGACTATTCCTTTATCTGGGCTTATTATAGTATCTGTGCCTCAAAGTATGGTTTCTATGATAGTTACAAAATCTATAAATATGGCTAAGAAAATGAATGTTAAAATATATGGTATTGTAGAAAATATGAGTTATATTTTATGCCCGCATTGTAATGAAAAAATAGAAATTTATGATAGAGATGAAATAGAAAAATTATTAAAAGATAATGACTTAAAATTGCTTGCAGAACTTCCTACTACAAAAGGTCTTGCTAATATATATAAAGGCGGACTTGAACAATGTGAAGCAGAAATAAAAAAACAATTTGAAAATATTATAAATGAAATAACAAAATAAGGTAAAAAATGGATTTTAGAAATAGAATAAAAGAGCACAAAAGAATAGTTTTAAAAATAGGAACAACTTCTCTTGTTTGTGCTGATGGTATAAATAAAAATGTTATACAAAATTTATCTAAAATAGTAAAAAATTTACAAAATGAACAAAAAGAACTTATAGTTATAACTTCTGGAGCAGTTGGTCTTGGTAAAAGTAATCTTAAAAGTAATGCAAAAATACAAACTTTAGCTTCTATAGGACAGGCTATTTTAATAAAAAATATAGTTGAGATTTTTGAAAAAGAAAATATAACTATAGCACAACTTTTGATAAATAAAGATGCTTTAGAAGAAAATGAGTTGAAAACAGATTTAAAAGACACTATAAATGAAATGTTAGCATATAATGTTGTGCCTATAATAAATGAAAATGATATTATATTAAATAAATTTGAAAATAATGATATATTAGCATCATATGTTTGTAATCTTTTAGAAGGGGATATTTTGATAATATTATCTGATGTAGAAGGAATGTATGATAAAGACCCTAATATATATAAAGAGGCTAAGCTTATAAGTACAGTATATAAGATAGATAATGATATTGAAAAAAAAGCTAAAGATACTATTAGCTCTTTAGGAACTGGTGGTATGAAAACTAAGGTTTTTGCTGCTAAAATTGTTTGTGAGAATAGTGCGGATATGGTTATAGCTTCTGGAAAAGATATAAATATTTTATATGACATTTTAAAAGGTAAAGATATAGGGACATTATTTGTTTGTAATAAATATATCAAATAGGAATTTTAATAATAAATAGTACTTTAAGCCAACCAGTTTATAATATTATATGGTTGGCTTTTTGTATTAAAAATATGTTAGCATATGTATAAAAATATAAAAAAGATTATATATTATATAATATCTAAAATAATTAAAAGAATTAAAATTATCCAAATATTATCATAATTAGAATTTTGTGAATTTTTTTCCTTATTTTGTATTGAAGAAATGCTTATGTTTGTGCTATAATTATTTGAAAATGACGTATTTTTTAAAAATTGTTTAGGAATATTTTTTAAGTTTTTATTCACTTATAACCACTCCTTAATCTTCTTTTTAGATAAGTTTATTCAAAACAATTTATATATAGAACAATAAATTTAAAATAAATTCTACTAAAATACTTGACATTAAACAAATAAAGTGGTAATTTAATATTGTAGCAAAGAGCTACATAAAAAATAATTTATATAGCATAGCTATTTTAATATAAAACTTAAAAAATTCCTTTAAATTTTATATATTATATATATTAGGAGGATAATATGAAAGTTTCTACACGTGGTAGATATGGCATAAAAGCTATGGTGGATTTAGCTATAAATAGCAATGAAACAAAATGTGTGTCTCTTAAGAGTATAGCTAATAGACAAGGGATACCAGAAAATTATCTTGAACAGCTTATGGCCGTATTAAAAAAGGCTGATATGGTTAAAAGTGTAAGAGGAGCTCAAGGGGGATATATTTTAAATAAAGATCCTAAGGAGATATCAGTAGGTGATTTATTAAAAATTTTAGAAGGAAGCCTAACTCTTGTAGATTGTTTAGAAAACCAACCGCCTAAAAAGAAATGTGGTAAAGCAAATTGTTCAGAATGTAATGTAAGAGATGCTTGGGCAAAAATTAGCGACAAGTTAGCAGAAGCAGCACATTCTATAAGCCTTCAAGATTTAATTAGTAATGAGGAGTAGTATTATGAAAAAAGAAATTTATTTAGATAATGCCGCAACAACTAGAATTCGCCCAGAAGTTGTTAAAGCTATGATAGATCATTTAGAGCAAGCCTATGGTAATCCATCTAGCATATATAAAATTGCTAGAGAAAATAAAGCCTTAATAGAAGAAAATAGAGAAAAAGTTGCAAAGGCTATAAATAGTGATAAAAATGAAATATATTTTACAGGTGGCGGTTCTGAATCTAATAACTGGGCTTTAAAAGGTATTGCACAAAGCTATTCCAACAAAGGAAAACATATAATAACAACTAATATAGAGCATCATGCAATTTTACATGTTTGTCAATATTTAGAAACTATAGGATATGAAGTTACTTATCTTCCGGTAGATGAAGAAGGAAATATAAGTCTTGAAGATTTAAAAAATGCTATAAGAGAAGATACAATTTTAATATCTGTAATGTTTGTAAATAATGAAATAGGTACTATAAATCCTATAAAGGAAATAGGTAAAATAGCTAGAGAAAGAGGAATTTTATTCCATACAGATGCAGTTCAAGCTGTTGGACATATACCAATTGATGTAAAAGATATGAATATAGATTTACTTTCTATGTCTGCTCATAAATTTTATGGACCTAAAGGTATAGGAGCTTTATATATAAGAAAAGGGATAAAAATAACTCCTTTAATTCATGGAGGAGCTCAAGAAAGAAATAGAAGAGCCGGTACAGAAAATATAGATAGTATTATAGGTATGGGGACTGCTATAGAACTTGCTACAAAGGAGATGCCAGAAGAGATAGAAAGGCTTACAAAACTTCGTGATAAGCTAATAGATGGAATTTTAGAAAAAATCCCATATTCAAAATTAAATGGTCCTAGAGAAAATAGAGCACCGGGCAACTGTAATATATCATTTGAATTTATAGAGGGAGAATCGGTATTACTTCTTCTTGATATGAATGATGTATGTGCATCTAGCGGTAGTGCTTGTACTTCAGGCTCTTTAGATCCATCACATGTATTACTTGCTATAGGGCTTCCTCACGAGAAAGCTCATGGATCCTTAAGATTATCTTTAGGATTATATAATACAGAAGAAGATGTAGATTATTTACTTGAAAAATTACCACCTATAGTTAATAGAATGCGAGAAATCTCGCCTTTATATGAAGAATTTATAAAAAATAATAATTAAGATATAGATAGAAGGGATAAATTATGCAATATAGTGAAAAAGTAATGGATCATTTTATGAATCCTAGAAATGTTGGAGAAATTGAAGATGCTAGTGGTGTTGGAACTGTTGGCAACCCTAAATGTGGGGATATTATGAAAATTTATTTAAAAATAGATGGCGATGTTGTAGTAGATGCCAAGTTTAAAACTTTTGGTTGTGGAGCTGCCGTTGCAACTAGTAGTATGGCTACAGAGCTTATAATAGGAAAAACTATACAAGAAGCTCTTAAAATAACAAATAAATCTGTTATGGAAGCTTTAGATGGACTTCCACCAGTTAAAGTACATTGTTCTTGTCTTGCCGAGCAAGCTTTACAATCTGCTTTATGGGATTATGCTCAAAAAAATAATATAACTATAGAAGGCTTAAAACCACCTAAAGAAGATGTAGATCATCATCACCATCACGAAGAATAAAGATAGGAGCAAGATATGAAAAGAGTTGTAGTTGGTATGAGCGGAGGCGTTGATAGCTCTGTTACTGCTTATCTTTTAAAAGAGCAAGGCTATGATGTTATTGGCGTTACTATGCAAATATGGCAAGATGAAAAAAGAGAATGTTTAGAAGAAAATGGAGGTTGCTGCGGATATTCTGCTGTTGATGATGCTAGAATGGTGGCAGAGAAAATAGGTATACCATATTATGTATTAAACTTTAAAAAGGAATTTAAAGAAAATGTTATAGACTACTTTATAGATGAATATTCAAAAGGAAAAACTCCTAATCCTTGTATAGCTTGTAATAGATATGTAAAATGGGAAAGTCTTTTAAATAAAGCTTTTTGTCTTGATGCAGATTATATAGCTACGGGACATTATGCTAGAATAGTTAAAAATCCCCAAAATAATAGATATACTATAAAAACAGCTAATACAGAAGCTAAAGACCAAACTTACGCTTTATATAACTTAACTCAGTTCCAACTAGAGCATACTCTTATGCCTATAGGAGAATATACAAAAGATGAAGTAAGGCAAATAGCAAGAGATATAGGGCTTGTTGTGGCAGATAAACCAGATAGCCAAGATATTTGTTTTGTTCCAGATGGAGACTATGCTAAATTTATAAGGGAAAATTCTGATTTAAAGATTAAGAAAGGTAACTTTGTAGATATAAACGGTAATATATTAGGAAAGCATCAGGGCATAACAAATTATACTATAGGACAAAGAAAAGGGCTTGGTATATCATTTGGAAAACCTATGTATGTATCAGAGATACGAGCAGATAAGAATGAAATTGTGCTTACTGATAATGAAGGTTTATTTAAAAAAAGTGTACTTATAAAAGACTTTAATTTTATGTGTGTTGAAGATATAGAAGGTGAAGTTGAAGTTATGGGTAAGCTAAGATATAGTCAAAAGCAAGCTCCTTGTATAATAAGAAAAAAAGGTGATATGGTAGAAGCTATATTTAAAGATGCTCAAAGAGCTGTCACACCTGGACAAGCTGCTGTATTTTATTCTGGAGATTATGTTTTAGGCGGCGGTATAATATATAAATAGTATTAAGAAGATTGTAGAGTTTAATTACCTACAATCTTTTTATTCTTTAAAAGCGTTAATTTATTAGGAAACAGCACTATAAATTATTATCATAGCTTATGGTAATAAAAATTATTATGTAAAAGTATTATAATATGTTTAGCAATAAAAAATAAATAACATATTATGATATTCTTGATAATACTAAAAGTGTATTATATTTAGTGGATATATAAATATGATGTTGTATTTTCACTAAAATATAGTATTAAAAATATAGTTTATATTTTATAGATTTTTTAGCAAAGATAAATATTTTTTATAATTTTAAATTTATTTATCTTTGTTTTTATATTATATATAGTAAATTTAGTTTTAAATATAATAGAATATCTAATTTATAAAATTAAGATTTAAAATAATTTTGTTATGAGAAGATTATACTAAAGTATTAAAGATTATTATTTTATAACAATGAAAAGAAGTAATATCTAGTTAAAAATATGTAGAAAATAATCTATAAATTTTGTATAATATTGTATATAGAAAGAATTTTAGGAGAATCTGATATGTTAAAGAAAAGCAAATATCATATATTTTATGAAATATTAGATATTATAAATTCAAAATATAAAGAGAATTATGAAAGATTAATCCCTATATTTTCAGCATCTGTTATGAAAGTATATCCTCATCAAATAGCAGAAACAATATTTGCCCTAGATAGTAAACAAAAAGGACTAATATTAGGTAATGAGGCCGGACTTGGAAAAACTTTTACATCTATGATTTTTATCTCACAAAACTATATAGAAGATAAAAAGATATTAATAGTTACGCCTTTATCTTTAGTTGGTCAATGGGATAACCTTATTAAATATAATCTTACTTTAGATTATAAAGTATTAAATAGTGGAAAAGAATGTTTTGATAAAAAAGTAATATTAACTACATATGAGTATTTAAACAACAAATTTGATTTATTAGAAGATGCTAAATTTGATATAGTTATATTTGATGAAGCACAAAGGTTAGGTAGTTTTTACAATGAAGAAAATAAATATATTAGTAAATTAAGAGAAAGCATAAAAGATAGCTTTAAGTTACTTCTAACTCCATTACCATTTGAAATAAACATATTAAAGTTATATGGTATTATAAAATTTATAGATGAAAATGCCTTTAATGGAATGGATAAAGATACATTTTTTAAAAGGTATTACAAAAAAGAAGAAAACTATCACGAACTAATAGAAGAAACAAATAAATACTGTTTTAGAACATTAAAAGCTCAAGTGAAGCATTATGTTAAAATACCAAATAGAATAATAAAAACTATAAAATATAATTTTAATAAAAAAGAGGAAAATTTATATAAAATTTTAGAGAGTTATATATCGCTAGAAAATAAAAAGATATTTCCTAAAATGGAACAGTATGATTTAGCATTAATGTTTACTAAAAATTTATCATCATCTATAACTAGCTTTTGCAATATGCTTGAAAATATTATAAAAAGAGCAGAAAGAATAGAAAACTCTGATAGAGAATTAGATATTTTAAAAAATATGCTAAATATTGCTAGAGCTATAAAGACAAGTAATAAGTTTAAGCAATTAGATTTAATTTTGAAAAATGGATTTAAAGAAATAAAAGCAGTTGGGGCTTATAAAAAAGCTATAATTTTTACTGAAAGTAAAGCTACACAAAAGTATTTATATGATTTATTAAGTAAGAAATATAAAACATTAATTTTTAATGGAGATAATAGTAAAGAATATAAGATAATAGAAAATTTTAAGTCAAAATATGAGATATTAATAACAACAGATGTGGCATCTGAAGGTTTTAACCTAGATTTTTGTTGTTTTGTAATAAACTATGATTTACCTTATAATATTTTAAAAATAGAGCAACGTATAAGCAGATGTCATAGACAAGGACAAGCTTTTGATGTGTTGGTTATAAATTTTTTTAATGAAAATAACTTTTATGATGTTAGATTATTAGAGCTTATAAAAAAGAGAATAAAACAATTTAATGATATAATGGGTATGACAGATAATATAATAGATTTTTGCGAAGATATGGGGATAAAATTAAGGACTAAAGAAGAAATAGATAAGCAATATAATAATATATTAGATGAAAACAAGGTAGAAAACATTAAATTATTAGAAGATACAGAAACAATCGTAAAATATATATTTAATAAAGATATAGAAGAAAAATATACTATAAATCCGGCTTATTTAAAATATAAAAATGATTTTATAAATAATGCTATATGGGAGCTTGCAAAGTTAGTGCTTAAAGATGAAAAAGGATTTAAATATGATGAAAAAACAAGAACAATAAGTGTACTAAAAAGATATATACCTAAAAGTATTTATCAGAAAGAAATTGAAAAAGAAATAAAATATAGTATGTTTGATAGAAGCTTAGGTATAAGTCATCATAACTATTTAACTTTTACAAGCAATATAACACAAGACTTATTTACTACATTTAAGTTAAAAATGGATAGTTTAGTTAAAGGATATGCAAAAATAAAAGTTTTAGGTAATATAGAAGCTTGTTTTATTTTAGGATATAAGACTAAGATAAAACATTTAGCATTTGCAACAGATGTTTTTTGTGAGTTTATAGGAATTACTAAAAATGGCATTATATTAAATGATAATATTTGTAGGGAGCTAATGGGGCTTGATATTTTAGAAGTTGAAGAAGTTGATAATATTTTTATATCTAATATAGAAAATATAGAAAAAAATTTAGATAAACAAAAATATGAAAAAATATTTTATAAAAGAATTAAACAAAAAAGAGATAACATAGATGTAGAAGAAGATTTTAAGATACAAAAATATAAATTAAAAACTAATATAAATGATACTAAAAATGAAATATCTAGATTAAAATTAGAATTAAATAATACTACAAATAAGATAGAAAAGATAACTATTAGTAAAAAGGTTATTTTACTAGAAAAAGAACTTAAAAAATTAGAACAAGATTTATTTTTAGATGAAATAAGATTTGAGGAAACTTATATTAATAGTATTAAAAATGTAAAAGAACAAGAAAAATTTGATATAAGCTTTGAAAGAATGTTTATTTTAGAATTTTATTAAAGGATATTTAGAGTAATAAGCAGATATTTGCAAAGTGAAGAAAATTGATATTTATAGAGGTATTTTATAATATGGACTATATTTCAAAAGAGATAAAAAAAATAAAAAAACAATATATTCCGAGATTTAAAAATTGTAATTTTGAAGATTATATAAAAATTAAAATAGAAATAAAAAATTTTTATGAAGATAAAAAAGAAATTTTAACTAAAAATAAAAAGTGTTTAATAAAAAGATTAAATTATGTAAATTTAAAAATAAATAAAGCTATTAATATAAAAGAGATATTTATTATTACTTTTGTTACTGTAATAGCAGTTACAATATTAAAATTTTGTAGCAATACGTTTAAAGATTATCTAGAAAATGAATTACCTAAAATAGAGAAAAATTATAATGAAATGGTAAAAGAAGTTAATAAAATTAATCCTAATATAAATACTATAGATTATTATGAAGATAAACAAATGAAATGTGAAATAGAAAATCTTTTAAAAAAATTAAATATGTTAATTATAATTCAAAAAATAATAACTTTTTTGGGTATAATATATTATTTAATAGCTATTAAATTTATAGAAAAAGTGATGAACATAATTTTTATTGAATATGATTTTTATTTACAAAAACTATATGTTTATGAATTAAATATAATAAATGATTTATTATGCGAAAATTTTATTTTTGAACAATTAAATATGAAAATAACTACTGAAAATGAATTAATAAATAATAGCTCTGATGATTGTATTTTAATAAGCATAAAAAAAGATGAAATTAATAAAATTGACAAAAATTTAAAAATTATAGAAAATGATAAAAAAAGAGATTTAGAAGAATTATTAATAAAAACTATAAATCTTTTAGAAAAACAAGAAAAAGAAAATATGGAGGATAAATAATATGGACGGATATTCAAAAGATATAGTAAAAGAGGATATAGAAAAACTAAAAAGTATATTTCCACAATGTGTAGTAGAGGGAAAGGTAAAGATAGACAAGTTACTTAGTATATT